>CAVXPW010000011.1:0-755417 GCA_963763785.1 uncultured Solirubrobacterales bacterium
GGCGTCATGAGCGATGGCGCGGTAGGCGACGCGGTCGCCGCGAGCTACCTGTTCGGTGATCTCGACGGGTCCGAGCGCACAGAGGTCGAGGCGCTGCTGCGCCCGTTCGAACTGGCGGCGGGAGAGGTCCTGTTCCGGCAGGGTGCACCGGCCGACCGGCTCTACCTGCTGACCGAAGGCAGGGTTGCGTTGCACACGACCTGCGGCGGTGCCGAAGTCGCGATGGGCGTGCTGGGCGCACGGTCGGTGCTCGCGGAGGCCGCTCTCGTGGGTCGCGCGCAGCATCCCGGGACCGCGGTGGCGCTCGACGCGCTGGCCGGATTCGAATTAGATGCAAGCTACTTCCGCATCCTTCGGAAGCTCGGGCGGCCGGTTGCACACGCCGTGCTCCAGCGCCTCGCGGCCGAGCTCTGTGCACGCGTGCGCAGAGCGACCGGCGCCCTCGGCGACGGGATGCCGGCCGGCGCGGCGGCGGCCAACCGGCGCCCGCAGCCCCGGCGGCGTCCGGCCGCCCCGTCGCGCATCACCGCGCTGCGACGATGCGCCCTATTCGCGCACATGGCCGACGAGGACCTCGAGCCGCTGCTCCACCAAATGTCAGAGCGGGTGCTTCGAGATGGCGAGACCGTGTTCGCCGCCGGCCAGCCCGCCGACTCGCTGCTCGTGGTCGCCGCCGGTGCCATCGAGGTCGCGACGGTTTGCTCCGGGCTGCATCACCGGCTCGCGACGCTCGCCCCCGGCAGGGTGCTCGGCGAGCTGGCGCTCATCGATCGGGGCGCGCGCAGCGCCACATGCGTCGCCCTCGGTCAGAGCGCCGTGCTCGAGCTGCACGCAGACACGTTCTACGAGCTGGCCAACGACTGCTCGCCGGTGCACCTCGACGTCCTCGACGCAGTCTGCGCGAGCCTCGTCGCGGTGGAGCAACGCCTTGCGTGCGGACGCGCGCGGCAGATTGCGCAACGCGGCGCGAACCGTCGCGCCGCGGCGATCGAGGCGCCCGATGTGCTCGACCCGTCCACCGGCCGGAGCAACGCCCTCGTCGAACTCGTTCGAAGCTCTGTGATCGGCGACGACCTCGTTCTGCCAGGGCCGTTCGGTCCCAAGCGGATCGTCTACGCCGACTACACCGCTTCCGGCCGGTCGCTGAGCTTCATCGAGGAGTTCATCCAGCGTGAGGTCCTACCGCTGTATGCGAACACCCACACCGAGTCGTCCGCCACGGGGCGGCAGACGATGCGCCTGCGCGACGACGCCCGGCGGATCCTGCACGAGGCGGTCGGCGGCTCCGACGAGGACGTTGTGCTCTTCTGCGGGTCGGGCGCGACGGCGGCGATCGACAAGGTCATCCGGGCGCTGGGCCTGCGCATCCCCGAGCGCCTCGAGGACCGCTATCGGCTGTCGGCCGCGATCCCGCACGACGAGCGTCCGGTCGTCTTCGTCGGCCCCTACGAGCACCACTCGAACGAGCTCGCGTGGCGCGAGTCGATCGCCGACGTCCGCGTCATCCGCGAAGACGCCGATGGGCGGCTTGACCTGGACCACCTACGCGCCGAGCTCGAGGCGCACTCAGCGCGGCCGCTGAAGATCGGCAGCTTCTCCGCCGCGTCGAACGTGACCGGCGTCATCACCGATGTCGACGCGGTCGCGACCGAGCTGCACCGTCATGGGGCGCTGTCGTTCTGGGACTACGCCGCCGCCGGCCCGTACCTGGATATTCGGATGAACCCCGAGGGGGCCGGCCGTGACGGGCATCTCGCCTACAAGGACGCCGTGTTCCTCTCGCCGCACAAGTTCATCGGCGGTCCTGGAACCCCCGGCGTCCTCGTCGCCAAACGCGCGCTGCTCGACGCTCGGGTCCCGACGGTGCCGGGAGGCGGAACCGTCGCATTCGTGACCACCTCCTCCCAGCGCTATCTCGGCGAGCCCGAGCACCGCGAGGAGGCGGGCACACCGGCGATCGTCGAGTCGATCCGCTGCGGCCTCGTCTTCCAGCTCAAGAGCGCAGTTGGAGCTCACGAGATCCGGCGGCGGGAGGAGGCGCCCGTCCGTCGCGCCATCGCGTCATGGTCCCGCAACCCTGAGATCGAGATCCTCGGGAGCACCGAGCTGCCGCGACTGTCGATCGTGTCGCTCGGGATTCGCCACACGCGCGGGATGCTGCATCCCCATTTCGTGGTGTCGGTGCTCAATGACCTATTCGGGATCCAGGCGCGGGGAGGCTGCTTCTGCGCAGGGCCATACCTACAGCGGCTGAGCGGGATCGACGAGGCGGCCGCCGACGCGATGCTGCACGAGGTCCTGCTCGGTCGCGAGGGAGCGAAGCTCGGATGGTTCCGGCTGAACTTCAACTATTTCGTGAGCGAGGCGGTGGTCGACTACGTGATCGACGCGGTCCACTTCGTCGCCCGTGCGGGCCACAAGCTGCTCCCCCTCTACCGCTTCGACCCGTTCACGGGCCTGTGGCACCACCGCGACGCCCACGGCCGGCCCCCGGTCAGCCTGCACGACGTCTCCTACGCGAGTGGCGCGATGGAGTTCCGAAGTCGGCACGACTTCGCGCCCGAGGGCGCGCTCGCCGGCCAGCTCGACGACGCCCAGCGGCTCGTGGCCTCGCTTCCGGCTGAGCTTGCGCGCACGGGCGCGATCGAAGACCCCGTCCTGCCTGACTCCTACGAGCGGATGCGCTGGTTCCCGATGCCGGCCGAAGCGCAACGCGAGTTCGCCGCCCCGTAAACCGAAACCCTAGGGTGCCGGTCTAGGGCTTGCCGAGATGCGCCCGGGCCGAATCTGCGAGATCGTCCCGGTGCGATGGATCGAGTACACACTGACGTGCCTGACGACCGGGCAGGCGTGATCCAGATTGAGCTGCGGCTCGATGGTTCGATGCCCGCCGGCGTCGCGATGGGACCCGATGGCGCAGAGCGTGACTTCACCGGGTGGGTTGGGCTGATGTCCGCAGTCGACGCGCTCGCCGCGGCCGCGGAAGACAGGGTGACTGACGAGTGACCGCGACTCGAATCGCGCTTTTGGGGGGCGTGGGGATCGAACGCGGGGATCAGCGGCTCTCGTCAGGTGCGTTGAGCGGTCGCCGCTCTGAGCTTGTGCTTGCCTACCTCGCCGTCGAGCATATGCGCAGCGTCAGCCGCGAGGAGCTCGCCGACGCGCTTTGGCCAGGGAGGCTTCCCGACAGCTGGGCGGCCGCGCTGCGCAGCGTCGCCACCGAGGTACGGCGCTTCCTCGAGCTCGGCGGGCTGGATCCAAACGAAGTGCTCGTGACCGAGCGCGGTGGGTACCGGTTGCGCCTTCCGGTGGGGGTGACGGTCGACGTTGACGAGGTCCGCGAGGCGCAGGCGCAGGCGCAGGCTGCACTGGCCGCCGGCGACGCGACCGACGCGGCAGCGCACGCCGGCCGGGCTGCCCGGCTTGCCGGCCTACCGTTCTTGCCGCACCATGAGGGTGGCTGGGTCGACAGCGTTCGTGATGAGCTGCGCGCTGCGCACGTCGCCGCGCTGGAGACGGCGGTGCACGCGCATGCCGACAGCGGCGACCTGCGTGGGGCGGCACGCGCGGCCGAACTCCTCGTCACCGCCGAGCCCTACAGCGAGTTCGCGCACCAGCTGCGGATCGGCATGCTCGCGGATGCGGGCGACCGTGCCGGCGCCGTGCGTGCCTACGAGCATCTCCGCGAGATCATGGCCCGCGAGCTGGGCCAGACGCCGTCGGCCGACACCGAGGCGATCCTCAAGCGTGCGCTTACGTCGACTGGGTCGCGCCGTGCCGCCGCCCCGACGACGGCCGCCCCGATGGCCTTCAGCGATCTCTCGGTCCTCGTCGTCGAGGATCACGACTTCCAGCGGCGCACGGTGATGGCGCTGCTGCGCGGGCTTGGGGTCGGGACCGTCGTCGAAGCCGAGAACGGCATCGCCGCACTCGAGCAGCTCGCCGCCACAGCCGTGCCGGACGTCATCGTCTGCGACATCGACATGCCGGGCATGGACGGCGTCGAGTTCGTCGACCACGTGGCACAGCGCGGGCTGGCCAGCGCGGTGATCGTCGTCAGCGGGTTGGATCGCAGCGTTCTGCGCGCGGTGCAGGCCGTCAGCGAGGGCGATGGCTTGCAGGTCCTCGGCGCAGTCGAGAAGCCGCTCTCGGCCAAGCGGCTCGGCGAACTGCTCGCCGGGTACCGTCGGCGCGCACCCGGGGTCGAGGCGGGTCGCTGCGATGAGCTCGCCGACGCGCTGAACCGCGGCGCGGTCGGGTTCGAGTTCGAGCCGATCGTTGACCTCAGCACCGGCCACATGAGCGCTGCGTGCGCGGTCGCAAGCTGGGACCCCGACGGTCGCCGACGCGTCCCGGCCTGCATGCCGAGCGCTCCCGCCGATGCGATCCGGCTCGCAGTCCACGCGCTCGAGGCCGCCGATGTGGATGCGCTGAGCGACCTGGACGTCAAACGCTGGATTCCGGTGCCCGACGCCGCGCTCACCGATGCAGCACTGCCTGATCGGTTGATCGAGGTTGTCCGCGCGAACGCGAGCGCCGCGGAGCGGATCGTCTTTGCCGTCGGCGAGCAGGCAGTGCGTCGGGCACGCTCGCCCGCCCTGGGGGTGCTCGCACGCCTGCGTGTGAAGGGCTTCGGCGTCTGCCTCGACGGGTACGGCGGCGGTCCAACCGATATGCAGCTCGACAGACTGCCGCTCACGGCGGTCCGTCTGGACCCCGGCCTGATACGCGACTCGGCCGCGCTGGAGCGGGCGCTGGACGCCGCTCGCGCGGCAGCTGTGACGGCCGTCGCAGGCGGGTGTGCGACCGCGGCGGACTTCACGAGTCTGCTGACGGTGGGCGCCAGCCACGCGCACGGCCCGTTCATCGGGCAGGCGATGCCGGCAGCCGACCTGGTCGGTTGGACGAGCAGTTGGAGCCCGGCGTGAGGCTGGCGCTGCGCGGCCTCGTCGCAATCCTCCTGGGAACATTCGGTGTCCTGATCGCGGTCCTGCTGACGCTTGCGACGTTGCAGCTGCGCGGGCTCGAGCGCGCGAATCAGGCGGAGAACGTGCGTACACAGTCGGTTCGCGTTGCCGACAGCATGCGCCAGAGCTCCGATGACCTGACGCAGATGGTCAGGCTGTTTGTCTCAACCGGCGATCCGCGATTTCGCGATTACTACGACCGGATCCTCGCGATCCGTGCCGGGCACGGCGCCGCGTCCATCCGATTACGACAACTACTACTGGGACCGAGTCTTGGCGGGGCTCGAGACTGTGACGAACCGCGGCCCGCGCGAATCGTTGACGGCCGAGATGCGTGCCGCACACTTCAGGGAGGACGAGTTTGCCGCTCTGCAGGCGTCACTGGCGGCCTCCAATCAGCTGGCCGTGACCGAGGTCGCGGTGATGCGCCAAGCCGAGCGAGGTCAGCGCGCCCGCGCGTATGCGCGGCTGGTCGATACCTCCTACCTTAGGCAGAAGGGGACGATCATGGCTGCGGTTGCCCGTTTCGTCAGTCTCGTCAACGTGCGTACGACCCGCGAGGTCAATAGCGAGCGTTCGCACAACGACGCGCTGTTCGCAGCGGAGATCGCCGTCCTCGGCGTGATCGTGTTGCTCGGGCTCGTGGCAGTCGTGGTGCTGCGGCGGTACGCGCTGCGGCCGCTTGACGCGCTGATCGCCGCCACCCGCCGCATCGCCGGCGGCGACTACGACCACCGCGCCCAGATCGGCGGCGTCAGCGAGTTCGGGCACGTCGCGGACGCGTTCAACGATATGGGCGTGGCGATCCAGTCCGACGTCGCCGCGCGAAAGGCAGCCGAGCGGGAGGCCGTCGCAGCTCGTGCCCTGGCCGAGCACGCCAGCCGCGCGAAGTCGATGTTCCTGGCGGGAATGAGTCACGAGATCCGCACGCCGATGATCGGCGTGACCGGAATGCTCGAGGTGCTCGCGCGGACCGACCTGACCGATCAGCAGCACCGGCTCGTCGCAACGGCCGAGAACTCGGCGCAAACGATGCTGCAGATCATCGGCGACATCCTCGATTTCTCGAAGATCGAGGCTGAGAAGCTCGAGCTCGCGCCGGCGACGTTCGACCTGCGTGCGGTCGTGAGCGCCGCGGTCGACGGATTCCGCCTCCCGGCCTCGGCCAAGGGTCTGCTCCTCACCTCGAGCATCGACGAGCAGATCGCGCCCGCGTACGTCGGAGACCCGTTGCGCATCCGCCAGATCGTCAGCAACTTCCTCGCCAACGCCGTCAAGTTCACGCAGGTCGGCGGCGTCGAGACGACGCTCCGGATCCTCGACGAGCGAGACCAGACGCAGACGATCGAGCTGGCGGTCACCGACACCGGGATCGGGATCTCGGTTGAGGAACAGGAGCGGCTCTTCGCCGACTACAACCAGGCTGCCGGCGACACCGCCCGGCGGTTCGGCGGCACCGGCCTCGGCCTGGCCATCTGCCGCCGCCTGTCCGAGCTGATGGGCGGGCAGGTGACGATGTCCAGCCAGGTCGGCAAAGGGACGACGTTGCGTCTGACCGTCCCGCTGCCGCTCGGCGATCAGGCCGATCTCGAAGCGTTCGCCGGGGTCGATGGCAAGCACCCGATCACCCGACTCAAGCCGACGCGCGAGCAGGCAGTGCACGAAGGCAGCCTGCTGCTCGTGGCCGAGGACCATCCGGTCAACCGCACGGTGCTCGCGCACCAGCTCGACGTGATCGGCTTCCACGCCGACTTCTGCGACGACGGTCAAGACGCGCTCGAGCTCTTCCTCGGTGGCGGCTACGGGCTCATCATCACCGACCTGCACATGCCCCGGCTCGACGGATACGGACTGGCCGCCGAGATCCGCAGGCACGAACGGGAGTTTGGGACCCCGCACGTCCCGATCGTGGCGCTCTCGGCGAACGTGATGCAGGACGAGCCCGAGCGCTGCCGCACCGCGGGCATGGACGACTTCGCCGCTAAGCCAACGACGATCCCGTTCCTGGCCGGCAAGCTGCGGCAGTGGCTCCCGCACCTCTCCTGGCCACAGGAGGCGTCGACGGATCGTCCCTGCGCCGTCGCGCACACCGCGTCGTCGCCCAACGGGATCTTCGATCCGGCCGTCCTCGAGGACCTGGCCGCCGGTGACTCCGCGCTCATCGCCGCGGTGCTCGATGACTTCATCGCCACCACGCGGACCGATCTGGAGAGCCTCGACACGGCGATCGCCGCGCGCGACACCGAGGAGACACGGCGGCGCGCCCACCGCCTCAAAGGCGCCTCGCGAATCGTCGGCGCCCACGGCTTGAGCGCCCTGGCCCAGCAGATCGAGGACGCCGCCGCCGACACCAGCGACGGCTGGACAACGGTCGCGGCGCTCGCCGACGAGCTGCGCGCGACGTTCAGCGGCGCTGTCCCCGCCCGGGCCTGATCCGCCGGGACGCTGACGGGATCCAGGGCTCGCACAGATTCCGGCACGGTCGTGTCGTGATTACCGCAAACCACTCACGCTCGCCCGGGCTGCTGGCCGTGATCGACACGTTGCGCACCCGTGACCTCCGCCTGCGCGCCGTCCAGAATCCGCGCTGCGCCAGATTCTCGCGCGGCGCCTCGACGCGAGCGCCCGAGCGGCTCGAGTGCGGACCTGCTCGAGCTCGCCGCCTCGCTGCTCGGCGACCTGGCCCGGAACTCGTCTTCGGCGGCGGCGCGAGCATCCACCTCTGGCTCTCGGACCCCGCTGCGCCGCCCGTCCGCACCACCGACGACGTCGACGCGATCTGCGACGTCCTCGGGCTGCCCGCCTACTGCCGCCTCGGCGACCGGCTGCGCCGGCGCGGCTTCACCGAAACGATCGGCGACCGCGGCATCTGCCGCTGGCGCCAGGGTGGATCTGGGCTCACGCTCGACATGATGCCGACCGACGAGGCGATCCTCGGCTTCTCGAACCCCTGGTACCCGCTCGCCCTCGCGACGGCCGTAGACCGGCAGCTGGCGTCGGGCGCCCTGATTCGCGCCGCGTCGCCGCCCCTGATCCTCGCCACGAAGCTCGCCGCCTGGGCAGGCCGCGGCCACGGCGACCTGCTCCGCAGCCTCGACGTCCACGACATCATCGTCCTCGCCGACGGGCGACCCGAGCAGGAATGGTTCAGGTCCTTGGTGGATGTAAGTCCGTGGAGGTTCGAGTCCTCTCATCCGCATTCAAGGAAGGCAGGAAGGCCCCGCATTGCGGGGCTTTTCCGCTTTTCGGGCATGAGAATGTCGCTCGAGAGGTTGTTGGTCTGGTCGGTCGGGTTTAGGGTCGGGCGACTGGGACAGGGGCCTCTTGGGAGAACGCATGTTGGGCAGGCCGATTTCTCGATGGGCTTTGCGCCCGTGCTTTTCGATGGCGGCCCCTGCGACTTGCCCGGTTGCGCTTCGGGCGCGTATCCGTCGGTGTCGTTTGCCCACTGGTTCTCCCCGGTGTTGTGTCGTCATCGATTTGGAGGTGCTCGGTGCGGGCGGTTGGGTTGGACATTCATCGCGATTTCTGCGAGGTCGCGATGATGGAGCGGGGCGAGGTGCGGTCCGGTGGGCGGGTTGAGACGACTCCAGCCGCACTTGAGCGGTTCCGCGAAGCCGTCGACCGCATCCTGGCCGAGAGGAGCAGGACATGACCGCACCGCCGGCCAGCAGCACCGCCCTGACGACCGCGTACGTCGCCGAGCTCCGCCGCGCGGCTCGCGACCTCCCGAAGGCGCGGCGCCTCGAGCTCCTCGACCAGATCCAGGAACACCTGCGCGACGCGGTTGCGGTCGACGCCAGCGAGACAGCCACCCGCACCGCGCTCGACCGGCTCGGAGAGCCAGGGCAGATCGTCGCCGAGGAGCTCGAGCGCCTGGGGATCACCCCGGCCGCCGGCGGGGCTTTCGAATGGATCACGATTGTCCTCTCCTCTTTGGCGGACTCGTCATCCCGATCCTCGGCTGGCTGATCGGCGTCATGCTCTGGTCCTCCCGCGTCTGGGCGACCCGCTACAAGCTGATCGGCACGCTGCTCATCCCCGGAGGGCTTGGCGGTGCCGTCTACGTCGGGCTGTTCGCGGCCAGTGGCGGCCAGAGCTGCGGCTCCCGCCAGGCCCGCCCCGGCGGCCCATTCGTCACCCACTGCGCCGGCGGCCCATCATCGGCGACCACCGCGCTCCAGATCGCCCTCCTGGTCGTCGTCGTGGCCACCCCGATCGCCACCGCCGCCTACCTCTCGTGGCGGATTCGCCACACCGAGGGAAGCGAACTTAGTCTAGTCTAGTCTAGCCTAGAAGGGACGCCCGGCCGGGTTGGCCAGACAGCGCGACCAGTCGGCGGCGAGCGCCCGCTCGACCACCCGGGCCGGCGGGTTGGCCGTCGGCCCGGCGTAGAGATCGATCCGCTGAGCCCGCAGGTATTCGTAGACGCACAGGCAGGACACGGTAGGCCGACCGGCGGACGAGCAGGCGTGGACGAAGCTCAGCTTCTCGAGCCCCCGCGCGTCGAGGACCGTCCGGCCGCTCTCGGAGATCGCGTAGAGGTGGACCTCGGGGTTGGCCATCGAGATCACGTCGACCCCACCGGACACCGTCGGCCGGGTGACGACCGGCCCGGCGAGCAACTCGGGAAGCCGCGGGTCCACGGTGGACGAGTGCGGCGAGCTCTGCAGCACGTAGGCCGGGCAGGAGGCCGACCGCGCAGCCCGGTAGTTGTTGGTCACCCGAGCGACCATCTCCCGCTGCTGGTCGGTCGCCAATAGCGAGCAGGCAAGTCCCGCGTTGCCGCTCTCCCGGGCGGTCTCGTAGGACCGAACCAGCCCGATCGCCTGCGTGTTCGCCTGCGCCTGCGCCCCCAGCCCGAACCCGAACGCAGCCACCAGCACCGTCCCCACCCAGACCACCGGGTAGATCCAGGCGAGCAGACCGGGCTCCGGGCGAGCCGCCGCGGTCGCGTCGACGCGGACGACGACCGTCCGCCCGGCCAGATCGCCCAGCCGGCGCCGCCGCTGGCCGGTCAAGATCATCACCATGAGCCCGACGAGGTACAGGCCGAGATCGTCCACGAGCCGCAGCAGCGTTCGCGCGGCGATCGCCCGAACCCCGGCGGGCCCGCCGTCGACCGAGACAACCCGCAGGCCCATCCGCCGCTTGCCGAACGTCTGGCCGGTGCGCGCCTCGCTCATGGCGTAGTAGCTCAGCCACAGCGCGATCATCAGCAGAGTGCCCGGAAGACCGAGGCTCGCGGAACCCGGCGCCGTCGAGAAGAACCCGCGGCCCGGGAAGAGCTGCCCCATCAGCACGTCGACCAGCACGAGCGGCACGCTGAGCACCAGGCCGTCCCAGACGACGGCGTTGGCCCGGGCATGCAAGATCGAGCGCACCTGGCGCTTGGCCCTCGGCGCGGACGTAGCGGCCGGCGCCGGAGCGCCGATGACGACCGGCGCCGCCCCGACCGGGACCGCCGGAACCGGGACCGCCAGAACCGGCGCCGTCACGGCCGGCTGGAGTCCGCCGCTGCCGGCGCCCCAGCTGACGAAGTCCTCGGCGCTCATCCCCGCCACCTCGAGTCCGGCCGGCCCGACCGTACAAGAGCACGCGCACGGTCGACTGTCGACATCCAGAGGCCCCTTTTCCACCGGCACGACCCGACGCGCCGTGATCCTGCTTAGGATCGGCACACAAGCGAATGTCTTGAATGCAACACCCGCCGGCGAGCCACCCCAGCCACTTGGGAAGATGAACGCGATGACCGCCGCCTCCCCGACGCGGACGCCACGGGTCAATCCGGTGATGCGCGAGGACGCCCGAGTCACCCCTCTCGAGCTCTTCTTCGATCTCGTCTTCGTCCTCGCCCTGACCCAGTGCACCGCCCTGATGGCGGCCGACCCGACCTGGGACGGCCTGGCCAAGGGTCTGCTCGCCCTCGCCGTCCTCTGGTGGTGCTGGGTCGGCTACGCCTGGCTGACCAGCGTCGTCGATCCCGAGGAGGGCGCCGTCCGACTGGTGATCTTCGCCGCGATGGCCGCGCTGCTCGTCTCCTCGCTCTGCGTACCGCGGGCCTTCGGCGCCTCGGCCCTTCTCTTCGCCGGCGCCTACGCGGTCGTCCGCGCCGCCCACATCCTCCTCTACGTCCTGGCCAGCCGTGACGACCCCGCCCTGCGGCGGTCGGTGACCGGCCTGGCCGGCAGCACCACGGTCGGCGTGGCCCTGCTCTTCGGCGCCGCCCTCGCCGGCGACGGCCCGCGGCTGGCGATCTGGGCGCTCGCCGTCCTGCTCGACGCCGGTGGCCCGCTCGTCGTCGGCGTCGAGGGCTGGAAGCTCGTGCCCGGCCACTTCGCCGAGCGGCACGGCCTGATCGTGCTGATCGCGATCGGCGAGTCGATCGTCGCGATCGGCGTCGGCGCCCAGACCAGGATCGACGCCGGCGTCGTCCTCGCCGCCGTCCTCGGGACCGCTGTCGCCGCCGCCTTCTGGTGGCTCTACTTCGACGTCGTCGCACTCGCCGCCGAGCGCCGCCTCTCCCGGGCGGCCGTCGGCCGCGAGCGCAACTCGATGGCCCGCGACTCCTACTCCTACCTCCACTTCCCGATGGTCGCCGGCATCGCCCTCGTCGCCGTCGGCATGAAGAAGACCCTCGCCCACGTCGAGGACCCCCTCGAGCTCGTGCCGGCCGTCGCGATGCTCGGCGGCACCGTGGTCTACCTGCTGGCCCACGTCGCCTTCCGCCTGCGCAACATGGGCACGCTCAACAAGCACCGCCTCTTCACCTCCGGCGTCCTCGTCATCCTCCTCCCGGCCGCTCTCGAGCTTCCGTCGCTGGCCACGCTCGGCATCCTCGCGAGCGTCCTCGCCGCCCTGATCGTCTACGAGGTCATCCGCTTCGCCGAGGCCCGCGACCGGCTCCGCCACCAGCTCGTCCACGCTCCCGACTGACCGCGTAGAGTCCCCGCCGATGAGGGCCGCCCCACTCTACGCCGTCGCCCGACTCGCCTACAGCGGCGGTCTCGTCTTCGCCCCGCGCCAGGTCGCCGGTCCCTGGCTCGGTGCCGCCCCGGCCGCCCAGCCGGCAACGCAGATCGCGCTGCGGGGTCTCGCCGCCCGCGACGCCGTGTTCGCCGCCGGCATCCTCGTCGCCGGGCTCACCCGGCGCAGCCCCCGCCGCTGGCTGCTCCTCTGCGCCCTCGGCGACCTCTCCGACGTCGGCGCGACCCTCACCGCCCCGCCCGGCGACCTCCCGCCCAACGCCCGCAAGGGGACGATCGCCCTGGCCGGCGGCTCGGCTCTCCTCGGTGCCGTGCTCGCGCTCGGCTCCCGTCCCCGCCGCTGAGGCCCCGCCGGCTCAGCCCTCGCGGTCGGCGCGCTGCTTCTGGTTGGCCCTGATCAGCAGCACGGCGATGCCGATCGCCAGGCTGAACATCGCGGCGATCCGCAGCGCGACCGAGTGGACCCCGCCGACATCTATCACCTCGAGCGCGAGCGACACCGCGACGCAGACGACGAAGAAGACCAGCGCCCGCCGCTCGACGGCCGACATTCAGCGTTCCCCGGCCCTCATCAGACGGCTGCCCGCTCCCGCTTGCGCTCGGCCACCGTGTCGCGTACGGCGTCCCAGTCGATGTCCTTGAAGTTGTGCATCGGGCAGTACTTCGGCCCGCACATCGAGCAGAACTCCGCCGTCTTGAAGTAGTCGTCGGCCAGCGTCTCGTCGTGCATCGCCCGCGCGGTCTCCGGGTCCAGCGCCAGCTCGAACTGCCGGTTCCAGTCGAAGGAGAAGCGCGCCTGCGACAGCGCCCGGTCCCACTTCGCCGCCCGCCGGTTGCCCCGCGCCAGGTCGGCCGCGTGGGCGGCGATCCGGTAGGCGATCAGACCCTGCTTGACGTCCTCGGCGTTCGGCAGCCCGAGGTGCTCCTTCGGCGTCACGTAGCAGAGCATCGACGTCCCGTGCCAGCCGACGATCGCCGCCCCGATCGCCGAGGTGATGTGGTCGTAGCCCGGGGCGATGTCGGTGACCAGCGGCCCGAGCGTGTAGAACGGCGCCTCGTGGCAGAGCTCCTGCTGCTTGCGCACATTCATCTCGAGCTGGTCGATCGGCACGTGGCCCGGCCCCTCGATCATCACCTGGACGTCCCGCGCCCACGCCCGCTCGGTCAGCTCGCCCAGGGTCTTGAGCTCGGCGAACTGGGCCGCGTCCGACGCGTCGGCGATCGACCCGGGCCGCAGGCCGTCGCCCAGCGACAGGGAGACGTCGTAGCGCCGGCAGATCTCGAGGATCTCGTTGAAGCATTCGTACAGCGGGTTCTCGGCCATGTGGTGGACCATCCACCGGGCGAGCACGCCGCCGCCCCGGGAGACGATCCCGGTGACCCGGTGCTGGCACAGCGGCAGGTGCTCGAGCCGCACCCCGGCGTGGATCGTCATGTAGTCGACGCCCTGGCGCGCCTGGTGCTCGATGTTCTCGAGCAGGAGCTCGGCCGTCAGATCCTCGATGTGCTTGACCCGCTCGAGCGCCTGGTAGATCGGCACGGTCCCGATCGGTACCGTCGCCGCCTCGATGATCGCCGCCCGGGTCTCGTCGATCCGCTTGCCGGTCGAAAGGTCCATGACCGTGTCGGCGCCCCACTTCTCGGACACCGTGAGCTTGGCCACCTCCTCGGCGAGCGATGACGATGTCGGCGAGTTACCGATGTTGGAGTTGATCTTGACCCGCGCCTTCAGGCCGATCGCCATCGGATCGAGCGCGTCGTGGTGGACGTTGGCCGGGATGATCATCCGCCCCCGCGCCACCTCGTCGCGCACCAGCTCGGGCTCGAGGAACTCGCGCTCGGCGACCCGCGCCATCTCCGGGGTGATCTGGCCTTGGCGGGCGAGGTGCATCTGCGTGCGGCACTCACTCCTGGCGGCGAATGAACTGCGGTGTTCACGCGGCATGTCTCACTTCCTTCGCTGGCATGATCCAGATCAGGTCTACGGGTCGGCGCCGTGCGCCCTCTCAGCCCCGCTCGGGACTCCCCGGATTGGTCGCCACCGATGCTAACGCGTTCGGGGTCCGGGTCCACCCCAAGGCGCGCCCGACGTAGTCCCCGAGCCGTCGGGGCAACGCCCCAGGGCGAAACCACGCGGCCTCCGACAGCTCGACCGGATCGGGCGCGAGCATCCGGTGGTCGAGGTCGAGCCCGAAGTAGTGGACGGTCCCCCGCCGCCGCGCCCGGTTGTGGTCGATCGAGCCGAGCGGGCGCAGGCCGCCCGGGGCCACGACCAGACCGAGCTCCTCCGCCATCTCCCGGCGCGCCGCGGCCACCGGCTCCTCGCCGCGCCCGACGAAGCCGCCTGGGTAGTCCCAGCGCCGCCGGTCGCCGTAGGTGTGGCGGACGAGGAGGACGTCCCCATTGTTGCTGATCACGCACTTCACTCCGTCGTGGCGCGACCCCCAGAACGCCCACCAGGCATGGCCCAGCGGGGCGGCGACCCGGTAGGCGAGGTGCAGCAGTCGCAGACGCATATCCGGCAGGGTGACAGAGGGGCCGCGGCGAGCCGCCGCGGCCCTCCGGGGACGCCCGGGGAGGAAGCTAGTCTTCGCCCGGGTATGACCGGCGCCCCGGACGAACCGAAGCCCGGCCCGCCGGCGGAGATGATCCACGTCGAGGGCCTGCGCAAGCGCTACGACGGCGGCGGCCCGGAGGCGGTCGCCGGTGTCGACTTCCACGTCCTGCGCGGCGAGATCTTCGGCCTGCTCGGTCCCAACGGCGCCGGCAAGACGACGACCATCGGCACGATGACCACGCGCGTTCGCCCCACCGCCGGCCGCGTCCTCGTCGACGGCATCGACGTCGCCCGGGACCCGGTGGCCGTCAAGCTGCGGATCGCCGTCGTCCCTCAGCTCAGCAACCTCGACCGCTCCCTCACCGCGCTCGAGAACCTCACGTTCCACGCCGCCTACTTCGGCAGCGGTCGGCGCGATCGACGCGCTCGCGCGCTCGAGCTGCTCGACTTCTTCGGGCTCGGCGGCCGCGAGTCGGAGAAGGTCAACCGCTACTCCGGGGGCATGGCCCAGCGGCTGATGATCGCCCGAGCGCTGATGCACCAACCGCAGCTCCTGGTCCTCGACGAGCCGACCACCGGCCTCGACCCCCAGTCGCGGCTATTCCTCTGGGAGCGGATCGTCGAGCTCCGCGAACGGGGGACCACGCTGCTCCTGACCACCCACGACATGCTCGAGGCCGACCGCCTCTGCGACCGGATCGCGATCATGGACCACGGTCAGGTGATCGCCCTCGATACTCCCGGCGGCCTGCGGCGCCTGCTGCCGTCGGTCGAGGGCCTCGAGCTGACGATCGAGGCGGCCGCCGACCCGGTGGCCGTGTTCGCCGGCCGCCCCGAGGTCGACAGCGTCGACTCGACGCCGTCGGCGGCCGGCCGGTGGAAGGTCCGGCTCTACGGCGCGGACGGCCGCCTGCCCGAGGTGGCCCTCGCCGCGCTGCGCGCGGCCGACGGCGGTGGGCCGACGGCGGACGGCGGTGGGCCGACGCTCGTCGAGCTGCGCCGGCTCGAGGGCAGCCTCGAGGACGTCTTCGTCCACCTCACCGGGCGCGACCTCCGATGATCGGCCTCCGCGGCGTCCAGGCCCGCGCCTTTCTCGCCCTCTGCCAGCGCGACCTCTGGGTGACGGTCCGCCACGAGCCGGTCGGCTTCCTTGCCCAGTCGCTGCTCCAGCCGATCTTCTTCCTCTTCGTCTTCGGCCGCGTCCTGCCCGAGATCGGAGCGGCCGGGCGCTCCTACGGCTCCCAACTGATGCCCGGGGTGCTCGGGCTGACGCTCGTCCTGACCGCGCTGCAGAACACCGCCCTCCCGCTGGTCATCGAGTTCTCCTTCACCAAGGAGATCGAGGACCGCCTCCTCGCCCCCCTGCCCACCGCCGCCGTCGCCATCCAGAAGATGGTCATCGCGTCGCTGCGCGGGATCGTCTCCGCCCTGTGCATCCTCCCGCTCGCCCAGCTGATCCTTCCCGGCGGGATCGACCTGACCGGCGCCGACTGGGTCTCCTTCACCGGGGTCCTCTTGCTCGGCGCGCTCGCCGGCGGAGCGATGGGCCTGGTCCTCGGGACGGCAGTCCCGCCCAACCGCATCAGCGTCGCCTTCGCCATCGTCCTGACGCCGCTGATCTTCACCGGCGCGGCGTTCTACCCGTGGCCGAGCCTTGGACGCCTCCAGTGGTTCCAGGACATCACGCTGGTCAACCCACTGACCTACGTCAGCGAGGGCATGCGCGCCTCGCTGACCGGCATCCCCCACCTCGGGTCAGGGTGGATCGCCCTGGGTTGCGTCGGCGCCGTCGCCGTCTTCACCGCGCTCGGCGTCCACGGCTTCGTCGGCCGCGCCGTCGATTGACCACCCGCGGGCGCAGGCGCAGGCGCAGGGCGCTTGCTCAGCCGGCACAGTCGACGTGCGAGTAGCTGACCACGTCGGGCAAGCCCTTCGTCAGCTTGACGACGACGCTCCAATGGCAGACCGACGCGCTCTGGGCGGCGTGCAGCGAGAGGCTGCAGGTGTAGGCGCCGCCCGACTTCACGCAGCCGGTCACGGTGACCTGGTCGGCGGGATCGAGGATCAGCGGCGTCGCCGACTTGAGCGCGGCCGCCTTGGCGGCCGACCTGCTCAGATGCTTGGCCTTGTGGTGGTGGTGGGAGGCGGCCAGCGCCGGCGCGGCGGCGGGCGCCAGGGAGAGGAGCGCGGCGGAGGCGGAGGCGACCAGGCGTGCTTTGGCTCGTGTGGGCATGCGGTGGTATCGACACCGATCGACCGTGCCCGACGCAACTCGACGAATGTTCGAGGCGCCATCCGACGGCGTCACCGAACCGGCTCCCGACCCGTCGCGGCGCTGCTACGCTGCTCCAGAATCACCCTGAGACCGGCACGATGACCTTCCGTAGACGAACCTTCGCGGCCCTGGCGACCGCCACCATCCTCTCGACGCAGGCGCTCGCCCTGCCGGCGCTCAGCGTCTCGGCGACCCGGCTGACCAAAAGCTCGGCGGCGGCCTACGCGCGCAAGGACGCGCAGGCGGCGGCGGTGATCAGCCCGGGCGACAAGGTCCGGATCAGCGGCTGCCACGCGATCAGCCGGACCACGTTCAAGTGCAAGGTCCTGATCCTCCCGGTCGCGAGCGGCTCGCGCTGTCGGTGGACCGACACGATCAAGCTGGTCCACGGCAAGCCGTCGATCACGTACTCGCGCGCCACCTGCACGAACTGAGCGGGCCGGCGCGCTCCCCGGCGGGGCCTTCGCCCGGGCTCGGCAGCCGTCCCATCGGCCGGCTCTGAGAGGATTGGCGCCGCCCGATGCCGCTCGAGCCCCTTGAGAGAGCCCGTGGTCCGTGGAAGCGCTTCCTCCTCGGCAGCGTGGTGATCGTCGTCCTCATGGCCGCCGCCACGGCCTCTACGGTGCTCCTCGAGGTCAAGCACGTCGCCGACCTCCTCGGCCCGGCGACTCTCCATCCGAGCGGCGGCGTGATCACGCCGGCCCAGGCCGGGGCGGCCGAGACGATCCTCGTGATCGGCACCGACCGCCGCCCGCTCTCGACCAACCTCCTCGATCGCATCGGGCCGGCCCACTCCGACACCCTGCTGCTCGTGCGCATGGACCCGACCAAGAACCAGACGTCGGTCCTCTCGGTGCCGCGCGACCTGCGCACGACGATCGACGGCGGGCCCAAGGGCCGGTCGCTGCAGAAGATCAACGCCGCCTACTCGATCGGCGGCGCCGCCCTGGCGGCCAGGACGGTCGAGCAGACGCTGCCGGGAATCAGCATCCAGCACATCATCGACATCAACTTCCGCGGCTTTCGCCGCGTGGTCGACGCGATCGGCTGCGTCTACGTCTTCGTCGACCGGCGCTATTTCCACATCAGTGCGCCGAACTCGCTCGACAACTACGCGAGCATCAACATTCAACCCGGCTATCAGCGCCTGTGCGACCAGACTGCGCTCGACTACGCCCGCTACCGCCACACCGACAGCGACTTCGTCCGCGTCGCCCGCCAGCAGGATTTCGTGCGCCAGGCCAAGCAGCAGATCGGAGTCTCCGGGCTGATCGACCACGAGGATAAGCTGCTGAAGGCCCTCCGCGCGTCCGTGCAGACCGACATCCACGGCACGGGGCAGATCCTCCACCTTTTCACGCTGGCGGCCTTCTCGCTCGGCCGCCCGGTGCGCCAGGTCAAGTTCGCGGCCGCGACGAACGTGACCATCAACGGCGGGAGCTATGTGGTCGCCAGCCCGCACCAGATCCGCGCCACCGTCTCCGACTTCCTCAACGGCACCCCGCCGACCCAGGTGCACGTACCCGCGATCAACCTCAAGCGACCGAGCAACGCCCGTCTGATCAGCGGGCTCGGGCTGACGCCGACCCCGGCCACCGACATCGGCCTGGCCAACGTCTCCTCGGTCGGGCTGCCGATCAAGCTCTACGTTCCCCGCCTGCGACTCCAGAGCGGCGGCGAGCCCGACTCCGTGCGCGCCTACCGGATCGCCGACGAAACCGGGAACCTCCACCACGCCTACGTGATCTCGATCGCCCGCGGCCTGACCGGCGAGTACTACGGCGTCGAAGGCACCGACTGGACGACGCCGCCGATCCTGGCCGGCGCCCACCAGAGCCGGGTGATCGCCGGGCGGACCTATGACGTCTACATCGACGGCTCCCACATCCGCACCGTCGCCTGGCGGCTGCCCCGCGCCGTCTACTGGCTCAACAACACGCTCGACAGCCTGCTCACCAACCAGCAGATGCTGGCCATAGCCGAGAGCGCCCGGCCGGTCAACTAGCCGGGTGGGCGTCCGCCGGCGCCGCTGGGCCGGGGTCAGGGCTTGGTCGTGGGAGTCTTGCCGCCCTTGGCCGGGGCCGGCGTCGGGGTGGCGGCCCCGGGATTGGTGATCAGCGTCGCCGAATAGGTCAGGCGGGCGGTCCCGTAGAGGCAGTAGTACTGCACGGTCCCGCCCACGCTGGTCTGCGCGGACGGAAGGCCGGTGTTCGCGCACGCGGTCCGGCTCCGGCTCGCCCGCCACGAGGTGTCGTGGCCGTAGCCGAGCGCGAGGGCCGGCGTCCAGGTGGGGACGGTCAGCGCGATCACGTCGCCGGGATTCACCGCCAGCGTGGTTTCGAGCGGGAACTGGACCGTCTTGCCGAAGTAGCCCGCGAGCAGCATCGGCGGGCTCTGGGCAACGAGCGTGAAGCTCAGCTTCGGCCCGGGGCGCAGGACGGCGATCGCGGCCTGGGCGACGCCGCCCTCCATCGAGTTAAAGAACTTGATCTGGGCCGGCGTCGGCTGGCCCTGGGTGATCGACCAGGCGACGATCCGCCCGGCCTTGGTCACGCCGAACGGCGACTTCGCGGTGCCGATCTTGGCCTGGTAGCCGGTGGTCTGGCTGACGGCGAGGCACGGGCTGCCCGGACAGCTCGGCAGCTTCGGGTCGGTCGTCATGCCGATCTCGGTGATGGCGGCGGCGGCGGCGCCGGCGAGGCCGGCGAGCGTGGCGGCGGCGATGAGCGCGATGAGTAGACGTTTCACAGTCACCATTGAACCCGTTTCCGGCGGAAAAGTCGCGCCCCCGGTGAAGATCGGCGCAGCGAGCGCCCGCGGCCGCCGCCAACCGCCCGGCCCGCAGCGACCGGGAGGCCCCTCGCCTGGCATGATCGGCCCGGCCCCGCCGGGCGCCACGGCCTGCCCGACCCGACGACTGACGGCGCCCCGGACGAGGAACCAGATGAGCGACGACCGAGCCGACACGCAGCCCCCCGACTCGGCGCCGCCCGGCCCCTCAGGCGCGCCCGACGCCGCCCCCGACGCCACCCCCAAAGCCACTTCCAAAGCCGCCCCCCCAGCCACCCCCAAAGCCGCCCCCAAAGCCGCGCCTGACGCCGGTCCGCGACCCCGGACCGCGCCGACCGGCCAGGCCGGAGCGTGGCGCGGCATGGCCCGCGGCTTCGGCTCGGTGGCGGCCGTCATCATCGTCGTCCTCCTCGTCGTGCTCGCCCGCGGCGGCCTCGGCCGCCACGCGACGACCGCCGCGACGACCCCGGCCGCCCCGCCCGGGCAGGCCGCCCTGCCCGGCCTGCAGGCGACCCCGGCGCCGTGGCCGGCCGAATACCGGTACCTCCCCCAGCGCATGGCCGCGCTCGGCCTCCCCGACCTCAGCGACACCGGCTTCCACGTCCACGCCCAGCTTCGCGTCTACGTCGACGGGCTGCCGATCACCGTCCCGGCGAACATCGGCCTCCCCGACCGGGGCAACGTCGTCTCCCCGCTCCACACCCACGACGCGACAGGGATCATCCACATCGAGTCGACCCGGCCCTACGCCTTCACCCTCGGCCAGCTCTTCGACGTCTGGGGCGTGGCCTTCAGCCAGACGCAGCTCGGCGCCTATCGCGCCGACGGGCCGAACCGGCTCGAGGTCTACGTCAACGGACGCGCCGTAGCCGACGGCCCGGGCTACGTGATGCGCGCCCACGACACGATCATCGTCGGCTACGGGCGGGCCGGCTCCTTCCCGACGAGCCAGCCCGGGGACTTCTCCGGCGGGCTGTAGCGCCGACGAAACCGCCGCCGGCCATCTGTTAGGTTTCCCTAAGTTAGGGTTCCCTTACCGGTCTCGGGGAGGCCGGTCGCAGCTCGGGAGGGAGAGGCATGGACTTCAGGCGCAGGATTCCAGCGGCCGCCACGGCCGCCATCGTGGCAAGCGTGCTCGCCGGCTGCGGCGGCGGCGGCTCGGGCGCGGGCCCCAACGCGATCACCGTCTACAGCGGCCAGCACCAACAGACGGCGACGATGCTGGCCAACGACTTCCACGCCCGCACGGGTATCGCGGTCAACCTGCGCTCGAGCGACGAGGCCGCACTGGCCAACCAGATCCTCCGCGAGGGCGGCGACTCGCCGGCCGACGTCTTCTTCGCCGAGAACCCTCCGGCCCTGACCGTGCTCAGCCGCAGCGGCCTGCTCACGCCGGTTGCCCCGGCCACCCTCGGCCGCGTCCCGGCGCGCTACGACTCGCCGCGCGGCGACTGGGTCGGCGTCTCGGCCCGCTCGGCCGTGCTCGTCTACAACACCTCGAAGCTCGCAGCGGGCACCCTGCCCGGCGGGCTCCAGGACCTCGCCGGCCCGGCCTGGAAGGGGAAGGTCGGCTTCGCTCCGACCGAGACCGACTTCCAGCCGCTGATCGCGGCGCTCGTCAGGCTCCGCGGCCGGGCGGCGGCGGTGAGCTGGCTACAGGGCCTGAAGGCCAACGGCAAGGTCTACGACAGCAACGAGACGCTGGTCAACGCGGTCAACCGGGGCGAGGTCGCCGCCGGCCTCATCGACCACTACTACTGGTACCGGCTGCGCGACGAGGTCGGGGCCGGCCACATCCAGTCGGCGCTCCACTACTTCGCCCCGGGCGATCCCGGCGCGCTGGTCGACGTGTCGGGAGCGGCGGCGCTCAAGTCGAGCCGCCGGGCGGCGCTCGCCCAGCGCTTCCTCGCCTACCTCGCCTCCCCCCCGGCGCAGGAGATCATCGCTCGCAGCGAGAGCTACGAGTACCCGCTCGGCTCCGGCGTGGTCACCGCCAAGCCGCTGCGCCCGCTCGGCGCCCTGCGCCCGCCGGCCGTCAGCATCGACGACCTCGGCGACGGCCGGGCGTCGCTGATGCTGCTCCAGCAGGTCGGGCTGATCTGATGCGCGGCGGATGAGCTCGGCGGCGAGCACCCTCCCGGCCCCTCGCCTGCGCCGGGCCGCCCCGCCGCGGGGGCTGGTCCTAGCCGCCATCGGCACGGCCGCGCTGGCGATCCTGCCCCTGATCTTCGTGGTCATCGAGGCCCGGACGATCAGCTGGGGCGCGGCCGTAGACCTGCTCATCCGCCCGCGGGTGGCTTCGCTGCTCTCCAACACGCTGACCCTCCTGGCGGTGGTCAGCTCGCTCTGTGTCGTCCTCGGCGTGGCCGCGGCCTGGTGCGTCGAGCGGACGAGCCTGCCCGGGAGGCGCCTGTGGACGATGCTCCTGGTGCTCCCGCTCGGCGTCCCCGAGTTCGTCAACAGCTTCAGCTGGGTGTCGCTCGACCCGGTGCGCTTCCAGGGCTTCCGGGGGGCGGTGCTGGTGACGACGCTGTCCTATTACCCGTTCGTCTACCTCCCGGCGGCGGCGGCGCTCCGCGGCAGCGACCCGGCGCTCGAGGAGACCTCCCGGAGCCTCGGGCTCGGCCCGTGGCTCACGTTCTGGCGGGTCACCCTCCCCCAGCTGCGGGTGGCGATCCTCGGCGGCGTGCTGATCATCGCCCTCCACCTGCTGGCCGAGTACGGCGCCTTCGCGACGCTCCGCTTTCCGACGTTCGCCACCGAGATCTTCGCCGAGTACCAGCTCGGCTTCGACGGGGCGAGCGCCGCGCTTCTCTCGCTGGTCGTCGTCGTCCTCAGCGTGGTCTTCCTCGGCGCCGAGCTCGGCCTGCTCGGCCGCCGGCGCTACGCCCGGGTCGGCTCGGGGTCCGCCCGGGCTCGGCGGCGCGTCGACCTCGGACGGGCGACGCCGCTGGCCCTCGGCGCCGTCGGCCTGCTCGTCGTCCTCGCCGTCGGCGTCCCGGTGGGGACGCTCGTGTACTGGCTGGCGCGCGGCGGCTCGACGACGCTCCCGTCGGCCTCGATCCTCGGCGCCGCGGGGACGACGTTCGGCCTCTCGGCGGCGGCGGCCGCGATCACCGCGCTGATCGCCCTGCCGGTCGCCGTCCTCTCGGTCCGCCACCGATCGCGCCTGTCGATGACGCTCGAGCGGAGCGCCTACCTGGCGCGGGCGCTCCCCGGGATCGTCATCGCCCTGGCCCTCGTCTCCTTCAGCATCCGGCTCGTCCACCCGCTCTACCAGACGCAGGCGCTGCTCGTGGTGGCCTACGCGATCCTCTTCCTCCCGCTCGCGCTGATCGCCATCCGAGGCACGCTCGTCCAGGTCCCGCCGCGCCTGGAGGAGGTGGCCCGGACGCTCGGCCAGCGGCCGCTCGGCGCCTTCCGCCGCGTGACGCTTCCGCTGATCGCGCCCGGGCTCGGCGCGGCGGCGGCGCTGGTCTTCCTCTCGGCGGCGACCGAGCTGACAGCGACGCTTCTCCTGCGCCCGACAGGGTCGGAGACGCTGGCCACCCAGTTCTGGACCTACCAGACGAGCCTGGCCTACGGCGCGGCGGCGCCCTACGCGGCGCTGATGGTGGGCATCTGCGCCCCGGCCACCTATCTGCTCATCCGCCGGCTCGATACGCTCGCGGCATGAACGCGATCGTCGTCGAGGGCCTCCACAAGGCCTACGGCAGCTCACCGGTCCTCGCCGGGTTGTCGCTCGAGGTCGAGACCGGGTCGTTCGTCGCCGTGCTCGGAGCCTCGGGCTCGGGCAAGACAACGCTGCTGCGGGTCCTCGCCGGCTTCGAGGGTGCCGACGCCGGGCGAATCGAGCTGTGCGGCAACGTGGTCGACGACGGCGGCCGCCGCGCGCCACCCGAGCAGCGGCGGGTCGGCTACGTGCCCCAGGAGGGCGCCCTCTTCCCCCACCTGACCGTGGCCGCCAACGTCGCCTTCGGCCTGCCCCGCCAGCGGCGGGCGAGCTCGTGGATCGGCGAGCTGCTCGAGCTCGTCGGCCTGGCCGGCCTCGAGCGCCGCCGGCCGCACGAGCTCTCGGGCGGCCAGCAGCAGCGGGTGGCGCTGGCGCGGGCGCTGGCTGTCGATCCGGCGATCGTCCTGCTCGACGAGCCGTTCGCCGCGCTCGATCCCGAGCTCCGGGCGACGACCCGGACCGACGTCAAGCTGGCGCTGGCCGCCGTCGGTGCGACCTCGGTGCTGGTCACCCACGACCAGGACGAGGCGCTCTCGCTGGCCGACGAGGTGGCGATCCTCGCCGGCGGGCGGATCGCCCAGTCGGGGGCGCCGCAGCGCATCTACCGCGCGCCGGTCGACGCGGGCATCGCCCGCTTCCTCGGCGACGCCAACCTCCTCCCGGCGCGCCTCAACGGCAACCACGCCGAGACCGACCTCGGCGTCCTGCGCCTGACCACCTCGCAGCCGGCCGGCGCCGACGGGCGCGGGATGGTCCTGATCCGCCCGGAGGAGGTCTGCCTGTGCGGCGAGGGCGAGTGCCAGGGGCTCCTCACCGCGCGGGTCGAGGCGATCGAGTACTACGGCCACGACGCGCGGGTCACGCTCTCGCTCGAGGGCCGGGCGGCCGGGCTGCGGCTGCTGGCGCGGACCTCGGGCGCCGAGGCGCCGCCGCTGGCCAGCCGGGTCGGCCTGACGCTCCCGGCCGAGGTCCACGCACTGATCGACTGCCCGCGCGAGCCGGATCCGGTCCTGCGCATCGAGTACAGCTCGCCCGGCGACGGCTCCCCGGCCGCCGCGGGCGGGACCGTCGGCCCGCCGTCGCGATGACGCCGGACGCCTTCCGCCGCCGCCGCCTCTGGGCCGGCATGGTTCTGCTCGCCGTCGTGGCCGCGGTGGGGGCCGTGATCGCCGGGCCGGGGGACGGCGGGACGGGCAGCGCAGGGGCGGTTCGGCCGAACCCCGGGTTCATCAGGGCGACGCCGGCCGGTCCGGGTTCCGGGGGCTCCGCCGCCGCGCAGACGCGAGCGGTCGACGCGGCCCTCGCCTACACCGGCTACCTTTCGACCGGCTCGCCCCGGCGCAAGGAGATCGCGCTGACCTTCGACGACGGGCCGGGCCCGGCGACGACCGCCGTGCTCGCCGTCCTGCACAAGGCTCGGGTCCCGGCGACGTTCTTCGAGATCGGCCGGGCCGCCCGCGAGTACCCGCAGATCGAGCGCCGGGTGCTCGCCGCCGGACTGCCGATCGGCGACCACACCGAGACCCATCCCCTGCTCAACCGCCTCTCGACCGCGGCCCAGGTGGCCGAGATCAGCCAGGGGGCGAAGGACATCGCGCGCGGGGGCGCCCCATTCCCGCGCCTCTTCCGCCCGCCCTACGGCGGCTTCGGACCGGACACGCTGCCACTCGTGCGCGCCCAGCGCATGCTGATGGTCCTGTGGACGGTCGACAGCAAGGACTTCACCCGTCCCGGGGTGAAGAAGATCATCTACACGGCGGTGAGCGGCGCCCGCCCCGGCGCGGTGATGCTCTTCCACGACGGCGGGGGGGACCGCTCCGAGACGGTCGCGGCGCTGCCGCGGATCATCTTCCTGCTCAAGCGGCGCGGCTACCGCCTGGTCACCCTGACCCGCCTGCTGCTCGACGACCCGCCGCCGCGCCACCAGCCGGCCCCGCGCTCGCTGGCCGGCGGTTGACCGGCCGGGCGCTCGAGGCGACGGCGACGAACCAGCGGCCGGCGTGGAGGACCTCGACCCCGCCGCCGAGCTCGGCCGCCAGCTCGTCGGGGTGGAAGAAGCGCTTGTAGACGCGATGGGTGGACCGGTCGCCCGGCGTCCGCACCTGCCAGGCCTCGGCACCGACCTCGTCGCGCCGCGCCGAGTCGACGATCACGAGCTCGCGTCCGACGCGGCGCGCCTCGTTGAGGAACGCCGCCCGCTCGTCGGGCAGCAGGTGCCCGTAGAAATGGCTGGTGAGGACGCGGTCGAAGGCGCCGCCGGGGAAAGGCAGGGGGACGGCATCGCCGCGGATCACCCGGGCCCGGGGCATCCGGGCGGCGGCGACGGCGACGGCGACCATCCGCGAGCTCTGGTCGAGGGCGACGACCTCGCCGCGGAGGTGGCGCGTGAGGAAGCCGGTTCCGCAGGCGACATCGAGGAGGCGCGCCGGCGGGAGGGCGGCGAGCATGTCGATCAGCGCCGCCACCTCCTCCGACCAGCCGGGCCACTCGCGGGTCGACGAACAGGCCGATGCCCAGCCACCAGTCGTCGTACCGGGCGCGCACCGATCGTAGTAGGCGCGCATCCCTCGTCGACTACGCGAACGGCCATCGGTCGCTCGAGGCTACCGGCCGGTGCGGCCGTGACGCGCTCGCGCGGCGACGAGTTCTAATACGCTCTCGGAGCCGGCGAGCGCCCCGCCGCTGGCCCGGCCGCCGGTGGGGAAGAGGAGACCTAGCGATGCCTTCAGCTGAGCCGATCCGTGTGGGCGGTCCCTACTTCGAGGACTTCGAGGTCGGGCAGATCTACGAGGCTCCGGCCCTGACCATCACCTCGGGCCACGCCGCCATCCATCAGGCGCTGGTCGGGGATCGCATGCTCCTACCCCTCGACGCTCCGCTCTCGGCCGCGGTGACCCGCCGTTCCGAGGCCCTCGTCCATCCCAACCTCGTGTGCGACGTGGCGATCGGCCAGTCGACCGAGCCGACCCAGCGGGTCAAGGGCAACCTGTTCTACCGGGGGCTCGTCCTGCTGCGCCCGGTGTTCGTCGGCGACACCCTGCGGACACGGACCGAGATCGTCGGGCTCCGCCAGAACCGCCCGCGGGCCGACGGCTCGGCCACCGGCCTCGTCGCCCTGCGCATGCGCACCGAGAACCAGGCCGGCGACCGGGTCCTCGACTTCTGGCGCTGTCCGATGATCCCGCTCCGGGACGCCGCCGTCCAGACTGGCCACACCGACCGCTTCGACGACATCCCGGCCGAGCTCGATATGGACCGCGTGACCGGCGCGGTGCCCGGCGACTGGAACTACGACGCGCTCCGGGAGCGCACCGGAGGCAGCGCCTTCGCCCCGCTCGAGGTCGGCCAGGTCTACGAGATCGAGGGACGCGACACCGTGACCGCGGCACCCGAGCTCGTCCGGCTGACCCTCAACGTCGCCAAGACCCACGTCGACGCGGCGGCCGGCGCCCACGGCCGGCGGCTGGTCTACGGCGGCCACACGATCTCGGTCGCCGCCGCTCAGCTGACGCGGGCGCTGCCCGGCGTGGTGACGATTGTGGCCTGGCGCGAGTGCAACCACACGGCGCCGGTGTTCGAGGGCGACCGCCTGAGCACGGTGCTGACGATCGAGGACAAGCACGCGCTCGAGCACACGCAGGGCGCCGGGCTGGTCGACCTGCGGGCTCTGGTCTCGGCCGAGCGCGAGGGTCTCGACGGTGGCCAGCCGGTGCTCGACTGGCGCCTGCTCGCGGTGATGGCATGACGATTTCAAGGAGGGGCAGATGACGGGGATCCTCGAAGGCATGCGGGTGATCGAGGGGTCGGCGTTCGTGGCCGCCCCGCTCGGCGGGATGACGCTGGCCCAGATGGGGGCCGACGTGATCCGCTTCGATCCGCTCACCGGCGGCCTCGACTACACGCGCTGGCCGATCACCGCCGACGGGACGAGCCTGTTCTGGGCCGGCCTCAACAAGGGCAAGCGGTCGTTCGCCGCCGATCTGCGCTCGCCGGCCGGTCGCGAGCTCCTCACCGAGCTGATCTGCGCACCGGGCGAGGACGCGGGTCTGTTCCTGACGAACTTCCCGCCGAGCGGCTGGCTCGACTACGACAAGCTCGCCGAGCGCCGCCCCGACCTGATCATGGTGGTGATCACCGGCAACGCCGACGGGTCATCGGCGGTCGACTACACCGTCAACCCGTCGACCGGCTTCCCGATGGCGACCGGGACGCGCAACCTCGGCGTCCCCTTCAACCACCTGCTGCCCGCCTGGGACGCGGTCACCGGGACGCTGGCCACGACCGCCCTGCTCGCCGCCGAGCGCCACCGGCGCCGGACCGGCGAGGGCCAGCTGATCAAGATCGCCCTGTCCGACGTCGCCTTCGCGATGGTCGGCAACCTGGGCAAGATCGCCGAGGTCCAGATCAACGACCACGACCGGCCGAAGGACGGCAACTTCCTCTACGGGGCCTTCGGCCGCGACTTCCCGACCAAGGACGGCCGGCGGGTGATGATCGTCGCGCTGACCGCGCGCCAGTGGAAGAACCTCGTCAAGGCGACCGATCTCGAGGAGGCGGTGGCCATGATCGAGAAGATCCTCGGCGTCGACCTGTCCAAGGAGGGCGACCGCTTCGCCGCCCGGGAGATGATCCTGTCGGTGCTCAAGCCGTGGACCAACGCGCGCACGCTGGCCGAGATCGGCGAGATCTTCGACGCCCACGGGGTCTCGTGGGGCCCCTACCAGACGTTCCGCCAGCTCGTCGACGACGATCCCCGCTGCTCCCCGGCCAACCCGATGTTCGAGACGGTCGAGCAGCCGGGCATCGGCACCTACCTGATGCCGGGCTCGCCGGTCGCCTTCGGCGGCGTCCGACGGGTCCCGGTCCGGCCGGCCCCGCTGCTGGGCGAGCACACCGACGAGGTGCTGAGCGGGGTGCTCGGCCGCAGCGCCGAGGAGATCGCCAGGCTCCACGAGGACGGCCTGGTCGCCGGGCCGGCCGTCGTGGTCTGAGCGCCATGCCCAAGTACGTCTACGACTTCAGCGAGGGCTCGCGCGAGATGCGCGACCTGCTGGGCGGCAAGGGTGCCAACGTCGCCGAGATGACGCGCATCCTCGGCGCCGAGCGCGTGCCGGGCGGCTTCACGATCACCACAGAGGCGTGCGTCGCCTACATGGCCGCGCAGCGGGCCGAGCCGGACGGGCTGGACGAGGAGGTGGCCGCCGCGCTCGCCCGCCTCGAGGAGGGTGTCGGCAAGCGCCTGGGCGACGCCGAGGATCCGCTGCTCGTCTCGGTGCGCTCGGGGGCGAGAGAGTCGATGCCGGGCATGCTCGACACCGTGCTCAACCTCGGGCTGGGCGACGAGTCGGTCAAGGGGCTGGCCCGGGCGACCGGGAACGAGCGCTTCGCCTGGGACTCCTACCGCCGCTTCGTCCAGATGTTCGCCAACGTCGTGCGCGGGGTGTCGGGGAGCGCGATCGAACGGGAGATCACGGCGCTCAAGCGCGAGCGCGGCGTCTCGCTGGACACCGAGCTCGACGTCGACGCCCTGCAGACGCTGACCGACCGCTTCAAGGCGCTCTTCCGCGAGCGCACCGGCGAGGAGTTCCCGCAGGATCCCAGCCGCCAGCTCGAGCAGGCGATCCGGGCCGTCTTCGACTCGTGGGTCGGCGAGCGGGCCCAGACCTACCGGCGCATCAACGGCATCCCCGACGACTGGGGCACGGCGGTCAGCGTCCAGCAGATGGTCTTCGGCAACAAGGGCGAGACCTCGGGGTCGGGCGTCGCCTTCAGCCGCGACGAGGTGACCGGGGCACCCGAGCCGTCGGGCGACTTCCTGACCAACGCCCAGGGCGAGGACGTCGTCTCGGGCGTGCGCAACACCCGCGACATCGCAGAGCTGGCCGAGGTCATGCCGGAGGCCCATCGCGAGCTGCTAGAGATCCTGCGTACGCTCGAGGGCCATTACGGCGACATGCAGGACGTCGAGTTCACGATCGAGGAGGGGCACCTCTACATGCTCCAGACCCGCAACGCAAAGCGCCCGGCCCAGGCGGCGGTGCGCTTCGCGGTCGACGTTGTCGAAGAGGGCCTCCTCGACCGGGCGGCGGCGATCGCGACGATCGACGCGGCCCGGCTCGACGCGCTCCTGCACCCGACCTTCGACCCGGCCCACGAGATCGAGGTGCTGGCCCGGGGGATCCCGGCATCGCCGGGCGCGGCCAAGGGCGCGATCGTGTTCAGCGCGCCGGAGGCCGTCGCCGCCGCCGAGGAGGGCCGCGCCGTGATCCTCGTGCGCCCCTACACCGAGGCCGAGGACGTCGCCGGCTTCCACGCGGCCCGGGGGATCCTCACCAGCGAGGGCGGCAAGGCCTCGCACGCGGCGCTCGTGGCCCGGGGCATGGGGCGGCCGTGCGTGTGCGGCGCTCAGGCGCTCGAGATCGACCTCGAGCGGGGCGAGCTACGGGTCGGCGAGCGGACGATCGGCGGCGGCGAGCTGATCGCGATCGACGGGTCGACCGGCGAGATCACCCTCGACGACGTCCCGTTGATCGAGCCCGAACTCAACGAGCACTTCGTCACCGTCCTCGGCTGGGCCGACCAGCTCCGCCGGCTCGGGGTCCGGGCCAACGCCGACACGCCGGAGGACGCCCGCCGGTCGCGCGAGTTCGGCGCCGAGGGGATCGGACTGTGCCGGACCGAGCACATGTTCATGGCCGCCGACCGGCAGCCGAAGATGCGGGCGATGATCCTCGCCGCCGACGAGGCGGCCCGCCGAGCGGTTCTGGCCGAGCTCCAGCCGCTCCAGCGGCAGGACTTCGAGGGCCTCTTCGAGGCGATGGAGGGGCTGCCGGTGACGATCCGGCTGCTCGACCCGCCGCTCCACGAGTTCCTCCCCCACCGCTTCGAGGTCCAGCACCAGCTCGACCTCGCGCTTGGAAAGGGGGCGGCCGGGGCCGAGATCGAGGAGCTCGAGCGACTGCTCGACCGGGTGGTCTACCTCGAGGAGGTCAACCCGATGCTGGGGACGCGGGGCTGCCGGCTCGGCGTGCTCTTCCCGGAGATCTACGAGATGCAGGCCCAGGCGATCATGGAGGCGGCCAAGGCGGTCCGCGAGCGGACCGGCGAGGCCCCCCATCTGGAGATCATGGTCCCCCTCGTCAATTACGAAAAGGAGCTCGAGCTGATGCGCGAGATCGTCGTGCGGGTCGGCGACGAGCATGGGATGACCCGGGGCGGCGACTACGCGGTCGGGACGATGATCGAGCTCCCGCGGGCGTGCCTGATCGCCGAGCGGATCGCCGTGCAGGCGGATTTCTTCTCCTTCGGGACCAACGATCTCACCCAGACGACGCTCGGCTTCTCGCGCGACGACGTCGAGAGCAAGTTCCTGAGCACCTACGTGGCGCGTAGGATCGTCGATCGCTCGCCGTTCGAGACGCTCGACACGCCGGGGGTCGGCGAGCTGATCGCCACGGCCGTCCGGCGGGGTCGCCGGGGCAAGCCGAGCCTCAAGCTCGGGGTGTGCGGCGAGCACGGCGGGGATCCGGCGTCGATCGATTTCTTCGAGCGGCTCGGCATCGACTACGTGTCGTGCTCGCCGTTCCGCGTCCCGGTGGCGATCGTGGCCGCGGCCCAGGCGGCGGTGCGGGAGCGGGCCCGGCAGGCCCCGGGCTGAGATCTCGGGCGCCGTGGCCCGCGTCGCGGACCCGGGCCGAGATCGCGCCCGCCGGGCGGCCCACGGCGCGGACCCGGGCTGAGATCGCGCCCGCCGGGCGGCCCGCGTCGCGGACCCGGGCTGAGATCGCGCCCGCCGGGCGGCCCGCGTCGCGGACCCGGGCTGAGATGGCGCCCGCCGGGCGGCCCGCGTCGCGGCCCTTGGCTGAGATCGCGCCCGCCGGGGCGGCCCGCGTCGCGGCCCTTGGCTGAGATCGCGCCCGCCGGGGCGGCCGTCTTGCCGGCCGCCAACCGAATAGCCCGAAACCTGATCGGATCTACGCCTATAGTCTGTGCACAGGCCCTCTGTGCCGAGGGGCACAGCTCTCGTATCGAAGGAGGAATTGCATGGCTCTGAAATTGGGCGACACCGCCCCGGACTTCGAAGCCGAATCGACCGAAGGCACGATCCACTTCCACGAATGGCTCGGCGATTCGTGGGGCGTCCTCTTCTCCCACCCACGGAACTTCACGCCGGTCTGCACCACCGAGCTCGGCTACATGGCGAGCATCGAGCCGGAGTTCGCCCGCCGCGGCGTCAAGATCATCGGCCTGTCGGTCGACCCGGTCGAGAACCACGAGGGCTGGGCGAAGGACATCGAGAGCTCGCAGGGGACGGCTCCGAACTATCCGCTGATCGGCGACCGGGACTTCAAGGTCGCCAAGGCATACGGGATGCTCGCCAGCGACGTCGAGGGCGACCCGACCTCGCGCACGCCGGCCGACAACCAGACGGTCCGCAACGTCTTCGTGATCGGGCCCGACAAGAAGATCAAGCTCATCCTCATCTACCCGATGACGACGGGCCGCAACTTCGACGAGGTCCTGCGCGTCATCGACTCGCTGCAGCTGACCGCCAACGAGAAGGTCGCCACTCCGGCGCAGTGGACGCCGGGCGACAAGGTGATCATCGTCGGCTCGGTCTCCGACGAGGAGGCCCGCGAGAAGTACCCGGACGGTTGGGAGCAGCCACTCCCGTACATGCGGATCGTCCCGCAGCCCCGCTGAGGCATCCCGCCGCGCCTCGTCGGGTCGGCGCTCCGGGCGCCGACCCGGGGGCGGGGCGCCCGGCGGACCCGTCGCGCTCCGCCGCCGTTGAGGAGCGAGGGTTCGAAGCCGTTCAAGCCACCCCAGCGCGGGCGCGGTACTCGGCGACGAGCGTGAGCAGCGCGGGACCACGCGGCCGGCGGCCGGGCTGCACGTCGCAGGTGGCGGACTTGAACTCAGAGATGTGGACGTTCGAGTCGAGCGCCAGCGGCAGGAGGTCGTTGGCCGAGTCGCCGGTGGCGATGCCCCGCCAGCCCCAGTGGTAGGGGAGGCCGACCTGGTGGATGCGTACGCCCTGGACCACGAGGTCGGGGATCCGCTCGGTGACCATCACACGGGCCTCGATCGCCGTGCGGGTGCTGATGATCGTCGCCCAGCCGTTGTGCTCGAGCCCGCGCTCGGCCGCCAGAGCCGGGGAGACCTCGACGAACGGCTCGGGAGCGAGCTCGGCCAGGTGGGGCAGGGTCCGCGACATCCCCCCCGCCGTGTGATGCTCGGCGATCCGGTAGGTCGACATCGCGTACGGATAGACGTCAGCGCCCGGCTGCTCGCCGGCCGGGTTGTAGCGGTTGTCGGGGCGGACGAACTCCTCCGTCGTCGGGTTCTCCCGGCGGCGGTGTATGGCGTTCCCGAACGGCGACTCCTTCGGCTCGTAGTGGACCGGCATCGGGCCGTCGGTCAACCCGGTGGGGGCAAACAGCCAGCCGCGGCCGTCGGCCTGCATGACGAACGGCTCGTCGCCGCGCAGCGCGTGCTCGGCCTCGGCGCCGGCCGGCGGCCGGTATGACGGCTTCATGTCGGCGACGAAGTCAGGGACGTCCTTCCCGGTCCACCTGCCGGCCTCGGCGTCCCACCAGACGTGTGCCTTGCGCTCCGACCACGGCCGCCCCTCGGGGTCGGCCGAGGCGCGGTTGTAGAGGATCCGACGGTTGAGCGGCCAGGCCCACGCCCACTCGGCCGCGACCATGTCCTGCTCGCCTCGGGGCCGGCGCCGGTTGGCCTTGTTCTCCTCGCCGCCGTAGACGCCCGAGTAGATCCAGCAGCCGCAGGCCGTCGAGCCGTCGCCGGCGAGCTCGGTGTAGCCGGAGAGGGCCTTGCCGTCGGGCCAGTCGAAGCCCGAGATCTCCCGCAGGACGGCCTCGGCCTCGGGCTCCTCGGTCGGGCCGTGCACGGGGTAGTCCCAGGTCAGGTCGAGGATCGCCCGGTCGAAGGGGTCGGTCGAGCCGGCGAGCTTCTCGCGGATGCGCCGGCCGAGGTGGAACATGAACCCGAGCTCCGAACGACAGTCGCCGGGGGGCGCGACCGCCTTGTTGTGCCACTGGAGCAGCCGCTGGGTGTTGGTGAACGACCCGTCCTTCTCGGTGTGGGCGGCCGCCGGGAGGAAGAAGATCTCGGTGCCGACGTCCTCGGGGGTCAGCTCCCCGGTCTCGACCTCGGGCCCGTCCTTCCAGAACGTCGCCGATTCGATCATCTGCAGATCGCGCACGACGAGCCACTTGAGGTTGGCCATGGCCAGGCGGTGGAGCTTGGCGTTGGCCGACCCGACGGCCGGGTTCTCGCCCATGACGAAGAAACCCTCGACCTTGCCGTCGCGCATGTCGATGATCGTCGGGTAGATCGAGTGGTCGCCGCTGATCCGCGGAAGGTGGTCGAAGCAGAAGTCGTTGGCGGCGGTCGCCGCGTCACCCCACCACGCTTTGAGCAGCGAGACGATGTACTCGCGCGAATGCCCCCAGAAGCCGCCGGGCGCCGTGGTCTGTTCGACGTATTTGGCGAGCGTCATCTCCGGGTCGGCCTTGGGCATCGGAAGGTAGCCCGGGAGGATGTTGTAGAGGGTCGGGATGTCGGTCGATCCCTGGATCGACGCGTGCCCGCGCAGGGCGAGGATGCCGCCCCCGGGTCGGCCGATGTTGCCGAGCAGGAGCTGGAGGATCGAGGCGGCGCGGATGTACTGGACCCCGGTCGTCCGCTGCGTCCAGCCGACCGAATATACGAACGCGGTCGTCCGCTCGCGCCCCGAATTGGCGCAAATCGCCTCGGCGACCTCGCGGAAGACGGCCTGGGGCACACCGCAGACGCTCTCGACCACCTCCGGGGTGTAGCGGCTGAAGTGGCGCTTTAGTACCTGGAACACGCAGCGCGGATGCTCGAGCGTGTCGTCCTGCTCCGGCGGCTCGCCGCCCTCGTGCGCGGCCCCGTGGGCGTCGTGCGCCTGCTCGGCGTTGGCCTGCTCGCTCGGCTCCCCGGCCGCCGCCGGCGGCTCCATTCCGGCGTAGCGCCAACTCGACACATCGTACTCGCGCGATGCCGGGTCGTAGCCGGAGAAGAGGCCGTCGATGTCGGCGTCGACGAACTCCTCGTCGAGGATCGTCGACGCGTTGGTGTAGCGGGTGACGTACTCGCGAAACTCGCGCCCGCCGCTCAGGACGTGGTTGATCAGCCCGCCCAGCCACGCGATGTCGGTTCCCGTGCGCAGCGGTACGTGGAGGTCGGCCAGGGCGCTGGTCCGGCTGAAGCGGGGATCGACATGGATCACCTTCGCTCCGCGCGCCTTGGCCTCGACGACCCACTGGAAGCCGACCGGGTGGCACTCGGCCATGTTGGACCCCTCGATGAGGATGCAATCGGCGTTCTGAAGGTCCTGGAGGTAATTGGTGGCGCCGCCGCGCCCGAACGACGTCCCCAGACCGGGGACGGTCGAGGAGTGTCATATCCGCGCCTGGTTCTCGATCGCCACCGCCCCGAGGGCCGAGAAGCACTTCTTGATCAGATAGTTCTCCTCGTTGTCGAGCGTCGCCCCGCCCAGATGGGCGAATCCGAGTGTGCGGGCCAGCAGCGCCCCGTCGTCGTCGCGGTCCTGCCACGTGCGGCGCCGGGTCTCGATGACCCGGTCGGCGATCATGTCCATCGCCTCGTCGAGCGCGAGGTCCTCCCAGTCGGTAGCGTGGGGCCGGCGGTAGCGGACCCGCGTCTCCCGGGCCGGCGAGGTGACCAGAGACAGCGAGGATGACCCGCGCGGGCAGAGCCGCCCGCGGGAGATCGGCGAGTCGGGATCGCCCTCGATGTGGACGACCCGCTCGTCCTTGACATAGATCGACTGGCCGCACCCGACCGCGCAGAATGGGCAGACCGATGCGACGACCCGGTCGGCGCTTGCCGTGCGGGGGACGAGCTCGTCGGTGCGCTTCGAGCGCACGGCAGCTCCCCGTCCGAGCCGGTCTCCGGTCAGCTGGCGCAGCAGGGGGAGCATCCGGGCGGGAATACCCGCCATCGTCCGGGCGCACACACTCCCTCTCGGGCGTTGCCGAAATAGGCTGCATCCGCCCGGCAGGCGTGTTAGGCTCGACGCGCAGATGCGACGCATCCTTCTAGGGCTCCTCGTTGTGATGGCCCTCCTGCCGGGAACCGCCCTGGCCGCGAGCGGCGGCCCGCAGGACAAGTATGTGATCTCCGGCGACGTGCTGGTGGCCAAGGGAGAGGCGGTCGGCGACGTCGTCGTCGTCGACGGCGACGTGACCGTCCGCGGCGACGTCCACGGCGACCTCGTCGCCATCGCCGGCGACGTGACGATCCGCGGGACGGTGACCGGCAACGTCGACGTCATCGGCGGGCATCTGACGCTCGGCCGCCGCGCCCACGTCGGCGGCGATGTCAACTGGGCGCAGAACCGGCCGGTGCTCGCGGCCGGGGCCGTGGTGCAAGGCAAGGTCAAGAAGGTCGGCACCGGCTCGATCAGCACGCCCGGCTTCGAGGTCGCCCTCGGCTTCTGGGTGATCACGACGATCTCCTACCTCCTCGCCGGGCTCTTCCTCCTCCTGCTCGCCCCGCGGGCCGGCGACGCCGTGGTGCGCGCCGCCCGGGCCGGACGCGGCCGCGCGATCATCACGGGCATCCTCCTCTTCATCTTCCTCCCGATCATCGCCGTGATCCTCCTGGTCACCGTGGTCGGGACTCCGCTCGGGATCGGGCTGCTCCTTGCCCTGGGGCCGATCTACGCGATCGGCTACCTGTCCAGCGGACTCCTGCTCGGCCGCCGTTTCGTCAAGTCCGGGGGCGTGATCCTCGCCTTCATCGTCGGGATGGTGATCCTCCGGATCCTCGCGCTGATTCCGTTGGTGGGGCTGCTGGTCACGCTGCTCGCCACGATCTTCGGCCTCGGCGCCGCGTTCGTGGCCATGCGCCGTACCCGCATCGCCTAGCCGAGTCCTCGCCAGCCGGTTGAGCGCCGCCCCGTCGGCGTGCCGTCAAGGCGTCCCGTCAGCTGAGGTGCGCCGAGCCGCTTACCCGGGAACGATGGTCAGGGTCCAGTTGTCGTTGCCGTTGGCGTTGACCAGGAAGCCGTGATAGGCGCCCTTCTTGATCGGTGCCGAGCCGCTGCCCGCCCGCGAGTTGACCGGCGACTGGACCTTGACGCTGGCCGGGATGATCTGGAACAGCCTGGTCGCCGGCATGCCGTCGTCGGTCCACTTGAGCGTCGAGTTGGTCGGGATCCTCACCACCCCGAGCTCCTTGGGCCCCTTGCCGCTGAACTTCTGCGTCGTGGCCGGCGTCTGCGAGAGCGGCGTCCGCTTGCTCTTGTTCGAAGTGGGCGTCGTCGAGGTTGCGGCGCCGGTCCCCGTCGTCGTCGCGGCGGGCTTCTTCGAGCTTCCACCGCAAGCACTTCCAGCCAGGCCGATCGCCCCGGCGAGCAGGGCAGCGGTCGTCCGTCGTGGGTTTGTCATGTATTTGACCCTCCCGACTGGTTCTGCGGGCACCTGGCGCCGCGCCTTGCCGCGAGCGCTGAGGCTCAGGGTACGCCACCGCGCGGTCGAACGGGCCCCGGGCTTGGGCCGGTCTCGGCGGGCAGCCGCCGCCGCCCGCCGCCGCGACCGGGTGCTACTGCCGCTGGCCCGCCTCGATCACGGCCGTCCCGGCGGCCACTCCGACCAGGAGCGCCAACAGCGCCTTGAACGGGCCGGCGTCGCCGCCGTTGGCATCGACGATCGCCATCACTGCGGCGATCATCACGAGGTTGTACTCGGCCCCGCCCTCCTGGATCCACAGTCCATTCCTCAGGTGCACCGCACGCATGGCCACGATCATCGCCGCGATGAGAGGCATTCCGGCCAGGGTGGGAAAGATGCCGAGGGCGAGGAGCGCTCCTCCGCCGAGCTCGCCGGCGGCCGCCACCTGGGCGTTCATGGTGCCGGGCTTGAGGCCGAGCGTCTCGAAGAGCGCGCCGGTCCCCTCGAGGCCGTGGCCGCCAAGGACGCCGAACTGCTTCTGGGCGCCGTGGCCGGCCATGATCCCACCCACGAGCAGGCGCGGGATCAGGCGTCCGAGGGCGCGGCGGCGCGGCTTGGTGCTGCTGCTCATCGTGTCTCCTTCGCTTCGGGCGGGATAGCTGGCGGGCTGACCAGGGATCAGGCGCGAATCTAACGCCTTTTCGGCGGCGATAGGCGGCGATTTTCGCTCGTGGCGCGGGGCCCGGCGCCTCAGTCGGCGGCGACGCCCTGGGCGAAGCGGAAGACCGCGTGCGGGTCGTAGCGCGCCTTGATTGCCTGGAGGCGGCGGTAGTTGTCGCCGTAGTAGGCGTGCCGCCAGTCGGCGAGGCCGCTGTCGATGTAATTCTGGTAGGCGTACCCCGACACGTAGGGGCGCATCGCCGCGTAGATCTCCCGCGCCCAGGCGACGTGGGCCCGGGCCACGGCCGGCGGGTCGCCGGCTCCCCAGAAGTTGAGGTAGACGATGTGGCAGAGCGAGTCACGATGGACGAACGCGGTCGCGTCCGCCGCCACCCGGTTCACCGCGCAGTCGCCGAGCGCCTCGAACTGGACGCCGCCCTCCTGGGCCCCGGCGCCTCCCGGCCAGCGCTCGATCTCCGCGAGCAGCGTCCGGATCGCCGTCGCCGGGAGCGGATCGCCGACGAAGTCCGACCGCTGGTAGTTCGGGAGGTGGGCGACGGCGCAGCTGACCGAGCCGGGAGCCGCGCTCTTGCAGCCGTCGGGCAGTGCCGCCGCGGCGTAGGGAACGGTGTTGATCGTCGCGCGCTGCGGACCGAGGGCGAGCAGCGGCGCGAGGATGCCGCGAAGCTCCGCCTCGCCGCCGAGGAACTGGCCGCTCGCCGTGGCCGTGAGCTTCGGCGCGCCCCCCGGCCCGGGCGACTTGAGCGCGCGGAAGCGCGCGTCGGCCAGCGTGTCGGGAGCGTGGGGCAGCGTGCGCTGCCAGACGTCGAGCGCGGCGGCGGCGCCCGCCCAGGCGAACCCGAGCGAGAAGGTCGCGACCGGCCCGACCGGCGCGGTGCGGAAGGTGAACTCGCTGGCCACGCCGAAGTTGCCGCCCCCGCCGCCGCGGCAGGCCCAGAAGAGATCCGGCTCGCGGGTCGCGCTCGCGCGGACCGTGCGGCCGTCGGCGAGCACCATCTCGACGGCCACCAGGCTGTCGCACAGCAGCCCGGCGTGGCGTACGAGCCGACCGAAGCCGCCGCCGAGGGCGAGCCCGGCGATGCCCACCGTCGGGCACGTCCCCGCCGGCACGGCAACCCCGTGGCGCAGCACCAGGCCCTCGTAGACGCTCTGGAGGTTCGCCCCGGCGCCGATCCGCACCGTGGACGACGCCGGGTCGTAGATCACGTGGCGCATTCGGGAGACGTCGGCGACGATCCCTGCGGTGTTGCTGTAGCCGGCGAAGGAGTGGCGGCCGCTGCGCGCCGAGATCGGCCAGCGGCGGGCACGGGCGAAGGCGATCACCCGGGCGATGTCGGTCGAGGTCTGGCAGAAGGCGATCGCCCGCGGAGCTATGTCGAGGCGCGGGTTGTAGAGCGCCTTGGCAAGGGCGTAGCCGGGCTGACCGGGGAGGACGAGCGAGCCCCGCAGCCGGCGAGCCAGGGCCTCGGGGGTCGGGCGCGCGGCGGCGAGCGCCCCGAGCGGTCCGGCGCCGGGGACGCTCAGGGCCAGCAGCGAGGCGGCGCCGGCACCGAGGAGCTCACGCCGGGTCTGGGTGCCCATGCCCGCGAGGCTAGCGCGACGCCGACGGGCAAGCGCCGGCCGAGTCGCTCGCGTCCGCCGCTAGATTGCCGCTACCGATGTGGTGGCAGAACGCCGTGATCTACCAGATCTACCCGCGCTCCTTTCAGGACACCGACGGCGACGGGGTCGGCGATCTGCCGGGGATCACCTTGCGGCTCGAGCACATCGCCCGCCTCGGGGCCGACGCCATCTGGCTCTCCCCCATCTACCCCTCGCCGCAGGCCGACTTCGGCTACGACGTGGCCGACTACACCGGGGTCGACCCGACGCTCGGCACGCTCGCCGACTTCGACGAGCTGGTCGAGGCGGCGCACGCGCGCGGCCTGCGGCTGCTCATGGACCTGATCCCCTGCCACACGTCGATCGAGCATCCGTGGTTCCGCGAGCACCCCGACCGCTATCTATGGGCTGACGACGGACCGCCGAACAACTGGATCGGCGCCTTCGGGGGGCGCGCCTGGTCGCGGGACCCCCTTAGCGGACGCTGGTACCTGCATTCGTTCTTCCCCGAGCAGCCCGACCTCGACTGGCGCAACCCGGCCGTGGCCGAGGCGTTCGGCGACGTGGTGGCTCACTGGCTGGCGCGGGGGGTCGACGGCTTTCGCCTCGACGCGATCGACCGGCTGCTCAAGGACGCCGCCCTCCGCGACGACCCGCCGGCCCGAAGCCCCTTCCTGCTCCCGCTGCACCCCGAGCTCGCCAGCCTCGATCGGCGCCACTCGGCCAACCAGCCGGATGTAGGCCGGCCGCTCGCGGCGCTGCGCGAGGCGATCGGCCCCCACCTGATGATCGGCGAGGTCTATCTGCCGACGGCGGAGCTCGGGCCCTACCTCGAGCATCTGGACCTCGCGTTCTCCTTCGAGCTGCTCCACGCCCCCCTGGTGCCCGCGCGCCTGCGGGCGGTGATCGCGGCGGCGCTGGCCACCGGCAAGGTCGGCTGGGTGGTCTCCAACCACGACTTTCCGCGCCTGGCCAGTCGGGTCGGTGCCGAGAACGTCCGCGTCGCGTCGATGCTCCTCCTCACGCTGCCCGGCGTGGCGTTCGTCTACCAGGGCGACGAGCTCGGCATGGCCGACGGACCGGGGCCGGATCCGCCGCTCGACCGCAACGGGCGCGACGGAGCGCGGACGCCGATGCAGTGGGAGCCGAGCCCGAGCGGCGGGTTCACGGCGGGCACCGCGTGGCTGCCGCCCGCCGACCCCACGGAGCGCAACGTCTCAGACCAGGAGCGCGACCCACGATCGATGCTGTGGCTCTACCGCGATCTGATCGCCCTCCGCCGCGAGCTCGGACCCGAGCTGCGGTTCCTCGGGACCGCCGAGTCGGTGCTGGCCTACCAGCGGGGCGAGCTGCTCGTGGCGCTGAACTTCGGTGACGCACCGGCCCCGGCGCCACCCCGCGGCGAGATCCTCCTGGCGAGCGGGCCCGGCAACCCGGACCCCTCGGCGCTCGCGCCCCACACCGGCTGGGTCGCGCGCCGGCAATAGCGCGTTTGCACCGGTCGGGAGCGGGTATTGCAGCCCCATCAGGGCGGGTTCCTTTGTGGGGAGGAAAGCAGTGCGCAGCAGGCTGGTTGGGGTGTGGCTGGTTCTCGGGGCCTTCGGGTTCGCCGGAGTGCTGAGCGGCTGCGGGAGCTCGAGCTCGGCGGCCGGGCGAGCGGCGATCAACTGGTACGTCTTCCCCGAGCACTCGGGCGCCTTCGATCAGGCGGCGGCCGATTGCACGCGCGCCTCGGGCGGCCGCTACACGGTCTCGATCCAGACGCTCCCGTCGGACGCCGACAGCCAGCGCCAGCAGCTCGTCCGCCGGCTCGCGGCCAAGGACGCCTCGATCGACATCATCGGCATGGACGTCGTCTGGACCCCCGAGTTCGCCGAGGCCGGCTGGCTGCGACCGTGGACCGGCGCCGCCGCCCAGGAGGTCACCGCCGGCACCCTGGGCGTCCCGATCCAGACGGCCTCCTACAAGGGGAAGCTCTACGGGGCACCCGACAACAGCAACACGCAGCTGCTCTGGTATCGCAAGGATCTCGTCCCGACGCCGCCGCAGACCTGGGATCAGATGATCGCCATGGCGAGCGCCCTGGCCAAGCAGGGCAAGCCGCACTACATCGAGATCCAGGGCAAGCAGTACGAGGGCCTGATGGTCTGGTTCAACACCCTGGTCAACTCGGCCGGCGGGACGATCCTCAGCGGGCCGACGACGGTCGCCCTCGGGACACCGGCCGCGGTCGCGGCCAGCGTGATGAAGAAGCTCGCGACGTCGGCGGCCGCCGATCCGTCCCTGACCAACCAGCAGGAGGATGACAACCGGCTCGCGTTCGAGAAGGGCGTGGCCGCATTCGAGATCAACTACCCGTTCGTCTACCCGAGCGCTCAGATGAACGCGCCGAAGATCGCCGCCCAGATGGGCTACGCCCGCTACCCGGCGATCACCGCCGGAATGCCGAGCCGGGTGTCGATCGGCGGGCTCAACCTCGGCGTCTCGGCCTACTCCACCCACCCGGCCGAGGCCTTCCAGGCGGCGGCCTGCCTGCGCAACGCCGCCCACCAGAAGGTCGGGGCGATCAAGGGCGGACTGCCGCCGACGCTGACCGCCCTCTACGACGACCCGTCGCTGGCCAAGCCGTATCCGTTCCACGAGCTGATCAAGCAGCAGCTGGCCGGGGCCAGCGTCCGCCCGCAGACGCCGCTCTACAGCGACGTCTCACTGGCTATCCAGAAGACGCTCTCGCCGCCGAGCGCGATCAACGCGAGCACGGTCGTGTCCGACCTCGAATCCGAGCTGAAGAAGGCGCTCAGCTCGAGTGACCTGATATGAGCGCGGTCCCCGCCACTCCGGCTCCGGCCCCGGCCGCGCCGGTCCCCGCCACTCCCACGAAGGGGCTGACCGCCCGGGTGCGCGGCGAGCGGCGCCTGGCGTGGATGCTCTGTGCGCCGGCGGTGATCGTGATGCTCGCGGTGACCGTCTATCCGATCGTCTACGCGATCTGGCTCTCCCTGCACCGCTCAGATCTGCGCTTCCCGGCGGCCAGCAAGTTCATCGGCCTGGCCAACTACGGGCACGTCCTCTCCTCCCCGATCTGGTGGGCCGACGTCGCCCACACGATGATCATCACCGTCTTCTCGGTCGCCCTCGAGCTCGTCCTCGGGATGGGGCTTGCCCTCGTCATGCACCGCGCGATCTTCGGCCGGGGAGCCGTACGGGCCGCCGCCCTGATCCCGTACGGCATCGTCACCGTCGTCGCCGCATTCGCCTGGAAGTACGCCTGGTCGGCCAACACCGGCTTCGTCCCGGGGCTGCTCGGGATCAGCTACGACCCGCTGACCCGCCAGTTCACCTCCTATCTGGTGATCATCCTCACCGAGGTCTGGAAGACGACGCCGTTCATGGCGCTCCTCCTCCTCGCCGGCCTCGCCCTCGTCCCCGACGAGCTCCACGAGGCGGCCAAGGTCGACGGGGCCAACGCGTGGCAGCGCTTCGTCCGGATCACGCTCCCGCTGATGAAGCCGGCGATCCTCGTGGCCCTGCTCTTCCGCACCCTCGACGCCGCGCGGATCTTCGACACCGTCTTCATCGAGACCGCCGGTCAGAACGGGACGGAGACGGTTTCCATCCTCGGCTACAACCAGCTGCTCAACCGGCTGAACCTCGGCCTCGGCTCGGCGGTCTCGGTGCTCGTATTCGTCCTCGTCGCGCTCCTGGCTGGTTTGTTCATCAAGGGGCTCGGCGTCAGTGCATCGGGGGACTCGAAATGAAATACACGCCGCGCGAGCGGACGCTCTGGAGCGCCGGAATCCTCGTGGTCATCGCTTTCTCGCTCATTCCGGTCCTCTGGATCATCTCGCTCTCGCTGAAGGATCCGAGCACCCTGGCCGACGGCAACTTTCTCCCGACCAAGTGGTCGTTCGCGAACTACAAGGGGATCTTCAACCAGACAATCTTCACCGACGCCCTGCGCAACTCGATCGGGATCGCGATCATCGCCACGCTGATCGCCGTCGTCCTTGCCTCGCTGGCCGCGTACGCGATCTCCCGCCTCGACTTCCCGGGCAAGACGGCGATCCTCACCGGCGCCCTGGGCATCGCGATGTTCCCGCCGATCTCGATCGTCGGACCGCTGTTCAACCTCTGGCGCTCGCTGCACCTCTTCGACACCTGGCAGGGACTGATCATCCCCTACATGACCTTCGCCCTCCCGCTCAGCATCTACACCCTCTCGGCCTTCTTCCGCGAGATCCCGCGCGAGCTCGAGCAGGCGGCGCAGATGGACGGGGCCACCGCGTTCCAGGCTTTCCGGAAGGTCATCGCCCCGCTGGCGGCGCCCGGCGTGTTCACGACGGCGATCCTCGTCTTCCTCTTCTGCTGGAACGACTTCGTCTTCGCCGTGTCGCTCACCTCGACCAACCACGCGCGGACGGTCCCGGCCGCGCTGTCCGCCTTCCCCGGCGCCTCGCAGTTCCAGCAGCCGACCGGATCGATCGCCGCGGCCGCCGTGGTGGTTACCGTCCCCATCATCATCATGGTCTTGATCTTCCAGCGCCGGATCGTGGCCGGACTGACCGCCGGCGCCGTGAAGGGATAAAGGAGACAGCTGTGGCCGAAATTGTGCTCGACGGCGTGACCAAGCGCTACCCGGACGGCTTCGAGGCCGTCAAGGACATGGACCTGACGATCGCCGACGGGGAGTTCATGATTCTCGTGGGGCCATCGGGGTGTGGGAAGTCGACGGCCCTGCGGATGATCGCCGGGCTCGAGGACATCTCCGGCGGCGAGCTGCGCATCGGCGGCGAGGTGGTCAACCAGAAGGCGCCCAAGGACCGCGACATCGCCATGGTCTTCCAGAGCTACGCGCTCTACCCGCACATGACCGTGCGCGAGAACATGGGCTTCGCGCTGAAGCTGGCCAAGGTCGACCAGGCGGAGATAAACAAGAAGGTGGAGGATGCCGCGCGCATCCTCGACCTCAGCCAGCACCTCGACCGCAAGCCCGCCAACCTCTCGGGCGGCCAGCGTCAGCGGGTGGCCATGGGCCGGGCGATCGTCCGCGATCCCAAGGCCTTCCTGATGGACGAGCCGCTGTCGAACCTCGACGCGAAGCTGCGCGTCCAGATGCGCACCGAGGTCTCGCGCATCCAGCAGCGGCTGGGCACGACCACGGTCTATGTGACCCACGACCAGACCGAGGCGATGACGCTGGGCGACCGCGTAGCGGTGATGCGCAGCGGCGTGCTCCAGCAGGTCGGTACCCCGCGTGAGCTCTACAACACGCCGGTCAACCTGTTCGTGGCCGGCTTCATCGGGTCCCCGGCGATGAACTTCCTGCCCGGGAAGCTCGAGGGGAGGTCGCTGTCGACGCCGCTCGGCAAGGTCACCCTCGAGCGGCCGCCGGCGGGCGATTCCCGGGACGTGATCGTCGGCATCCGTCCGGAGGACTTCGAGGACGCGGCGGTGGCCGCCGAGCGCGGGCACTCCGAGGGCACGACGTTCACCGCCGAGATCGACGTCCTCGAGTCGATGGGCTCCGAGAGCTTCGCCTACTTCGCCGTGGAAGCCGAGCAGCTCGGCTCCGCCGAGCTGGCCGAGCTGGCGCAGGACTCGGGCCGCGCGGAGGTGCCCGGCGAGCCGGGCCAGGTCGTGGCGCGGGTCGACGCGACGAGCAACATCCGCCAGGGCGCCAAGGCCAAGTTCTGGTTCAACGCGAGGAAGCTCCACCTCTTCGACGCCGGGAGCGGTGCCGCGCTGACCAGCTGAGCCGGTGGCCTCCGGGAGGCGACTCCGGGAGCCCGCCGAGGAGGCCGCCGGCGCCCTTTACGGAGGCGCCGGCTCGCCGGCCGATGATCCGGGCGAGGGGTTGCCGGCGCAACAGCAACATGAACAAGATCCTCGCGCTGACCGGCCTGATCCTGATCCTCGCCACTGGTGCCGCCGCGGTGGGCCTGCTCGATGGCAGCACAAGCCGCGGGGGTGCCTCGCCGTCCGTCGCGGCCGGCGCCGCGACCACCGCCGCCTCGGTGCCGATCGCGGCGTTCGCCTTCAAGCCCAAAGCGGTGCACGTCAACGTCGGCGGGAGCGTGACCTGGAACAACCTCGACTCGGCGCCGCACACGGCAACCGCCGACCAGGGTCCATCATTCGACACCGGGACGCTTATGCAACATCAGAGCAAGACGGTGACCTTCGCCAAGGCCGGCACGTTCAGCTACCACTGCGCATTTCATCCCTTCATGCAGGCGACTGTGACGGTGGGATGATGGACCGCGCGATCCGCTGGGTCGGCGCCCTGCTCATCATCGGCGTCGGCGTGGTCCACCTCCAGCAGTACCTCGACTTCATCAAGGATGTTCCGACCATCGGCGTCCTCTTCCTGCTCAACAGCTTTGGTGCCGGGGTGATCTGTCTGATGCTGACCTCGCCGTTCCGCCTCGTGCCCGCCGTTTCCGGGATCCTCCTCTCGGTCGGCTCGCTGATCTCGATCATGATCGCCCGCTACGCCTCGAGCGGCCTGTTCAGCTATCGGGAGGCGACCTGGCGCTCGCCGATCATCGTCGCGGTGGCGCTCGAGATCGCCGCCGTCGGCGTCCTCTCGGTGGTCGCCGTCCGCCGCCACGCCGACTAGTACCAGCGGTAGTCATCCGGCGCCACGCGGCGCGTCGCGCGAGCGTACTCGGTCATCAATCCCGGCCAGTTGTTGGTCACCCGACCGTTGTCCTCGCGGACGTACCAGTTGCGACAGCCCGTCCACACCGATTGGCGCAGGCGCGCCTGGAGCGCCTCGCCCGACGCGCGCTGGGCCTCGGGTCGCACGTCGAGCGCGGCCTTGCCGCCGGCTGCCAGGCGGCGCATCGCATCGACCAGGAAACCGACCTGCGCCTCGAGCATGAAGATGATCGAGCCGACACCGAGGTTCGTGTTGGGCCCATAGAGCAGGAACATGTTCGGGAACCCGGCCACCATCAGCCCGAGGTGCGCCTCGGCCCCCGCAACCCAGGCCTCCTCGAGCGGGCGCCCGGCCGAGCCCGTCACCGCCAGGGGGACGACGAAGTCCTGCGCCCGGAAGCCGGTGCCATAGATGACACAGTCCACCTCGCGCTCGCGCCCGTCGCCGGTGTGTACGGCGTGCGGGCCGAGTCGCGCGATCGTCTCGGTGACGAGCTCGACGTTCGGGCGCTGGAGCGCCGGGAGGTAGCGGGAGGAGAAGAGGATCCGCTTGCAGCCGATCGGGTAGTCGGGCCAGGCCTTGCGGCGCACGTCGGGATCGCGCAACTGGGCGCGCATGAAGGCTCGCGATGAGGCGGCGAGCGCCGAGTTGAGCGCTCGCCCCTCGGTCAGCGCCGCGATGCCCGCCTCCATGACCGCGAGGGTGCCGATCCGGCGCAGGCGTTGGAGGCCCGGTGTGCGCCGGATCGCCGCCCGGGCGAGCGCCGGGTAGGGCGGGTTGGCGCGCGGGAGCATCCACGGAGCCGAGCGCTGGAAGACGTGCAGGCGAGCGGCCTGGCGGGCGATCTCGGGCACGAACTGGACCGCGCTGGCACCGGTCCCCACCGCGGCCACGCGCTTGCCCCGCAGGTCATAGGAGTGGTCCCACTCGGCGGAGTGGAAGCTCCGCCCGAGGAAGCCGTCGCGCCCGGCGATCCGCGGCCATGCCGGGCGGTTCAGCTGCCCGCAGGCGAGCACGAGGATCTCGGCCTCGACGGCCTCGCCGCCGTGGGTGGTCAGCCGCCAGCTCAGCGTCCGGTCCTCGAACTCCGCGCGGACGACCTCGGTACCCAGCCGCAGGCACCGGGCGATGCCGTGGTCGGCGACGAGACGCTCGAGGTAGTCGACGATCTCCGCCTGCGGCGAGCACGACCGCGACCAGTCGCGGCGCTGCTCGAAGGAGAACGAGTAGAGGCAGGACGGCACGTCGCACGCCGCGCCCGGATAGGAGTTCTGGCGCCAGACTCCGCCGACGCCGTCGAAGCGGTCGAGGACGACGAAGTCCTCGATGCCCTCCCTGACCCGGGCGAGCGCCGCGGCGATGCCGCCGAAACCGGCCCCGACGATCGCCGCCTTTATCGCCGCTAGCCCTGTGACGCGCGCAGCCGCGCGATCACGTCATCGCTCCAGCTGTGGGTGCGCAGCAGCCGGTAGCGATCGCCGGCCACGCGCATGTAGGCCTCGGTCTCGGTCCCGTCCCCGAGCAGCTCGGCCTCGCGCAGGAGCTCGACGACCGGCTGGTACTCGTCGTCGAACCAGGCCCGAGCGACCGCACGACGGTCCATGAACTTCCGACGATCCGCCATCATGCGGAAGCCCCAGGCCTCGACGCCCTCGGCCAGTTGGGCGTAGGACCAGGGGTCGGTCAGCCGGATCCGCTGCGCCTGCTCCGGCGTCAGCGGCACCCGCTCGAGGAAGACCCGCTCGTGCGACTTGAGGGGCAGATCGCTCACCGTCATCGCCTCGGACGGCGGCAGCCGCGTCAGCACCTCCGTGACGTAGGCGTCGATCGCCGGCAGCCCGAGAGCGCGGGCGACCGAGACCCGGTGGTGGCCGTCGCGGACGAAATGGAGGCCGCCGATCCGGTAGACCGAGATCGGCGGCAGGGCGACTCCGCGCCGCTGGGCTTGGGCGATCGACTCCCATCGCGACCGCACGCGGGAGTTCGTCGGGCGGAACTCACGGTCGAAGTCGGTCGTCCGATCGACGGTGCCGACGATGCTCTCGAGCGGGATGCTCTGCAGGCCGAGCGAGCGCTCTCCGACCCGACCCAGAGCCGCGACCACCTCCTCGAAGGGCAGGATGACCCCGACGTCGTCGGGTGTTCGCCGCAGCCGCTGGGCCAGGCGAGACAGGGCCTGGCGCCGCCGCGCGCGGAGGAAGTCGTTCTGCGCGTCGGCCAGCGGAAAGCCGGTGTCGGGCGACATCGATCTGAGCTCGTCTCGGGACTCGGGTGCACGCCGGCGGCGCGTTCGGTCGATTCTCGCAGGCTACCCCGAGGGGCGGCGCGCAACGCGGCGCCGGCGCGAGCGGGTCGCCGAGGTCCCCGGCTTGACTACTCTGGCGAGGTGAGACGCCACGCTCTACCCGCCGCGACGCTCGCGGCGCTCGCCGTCGGCTGCGGCGCTGCCCGCCGGGCGCCGCTGCCGGCGCCGAGCCCCGCCCCGGCGACTTTGCCGGCGGCCGCACCGGCGTCCGGCCACAGCAGCCTCGCCCGCCCGGGCTTCAGCGTCATCGCCCGGGCCATCCGCGGCCGCGTCGAGCTCTATCGGCGGCCGGGCGCCGCCCTCGGGCAGCGCGCCCAGCGCAGCCCGGACGCGAGGTTCCCGCTCGTCATGCTCGTCAAGCAAGCCCAGCCCGGCTGGCTCGAGGTCAGCCTCCCGGTGCGCCCCAACCAGAGCACCGCGTGGATCCACCGCGGAGCGGTGACGATCGGCTACGTCGCCTACCACGTCGATGTCGAGATCCGGCGGCACCGCCTCGTCCTCTGGCGCGGCAGCCGCCTGCTCGACCGCTGGAGGATCGGCGTCGGGACCGTGGCCACACCAACGCCGCCCGGCCTCTACTACATCATCCAGCAGTTTCGCCTGTCCGATCCCGGCGGGCCGTACGGCCCCTATGCGCTCGGCCTCTCCGCCTACTCGAACGTGCTCCAGAGCTTCGGTAGCGGCCCGGGCCAGATCGCCCTCCACGGGACGAATGACCCGGGCGGGATCGGCTCGAACGTCAGCCACGGCTGCATCCATCTGAGCAACCCGGAGATCACCCGCCTCGCCCACCTTCTTCCGCTCGGCACGCCGGTACGCATCCGGACCTGAGCGGCCTGGCGGGGCCGGCGTCGAAGTACCCGGCGAACGACGGCTCGCTCCGCCACCACGGTCGATCAGATGCCCCGCGCCCCGTCGCGGGCCGCCCACCGCGGCGCCCCGCTCGCGACCGTCCGGGGCCGCCCCGCTCGCCGCCTCGCGCCCACCCGCTCCGCCCCACGCGCCGCCCCGTCGAAGGCCGGCGCGCGATCAGCGGAGGATGCCCGTATGCCCGATCGAGTAGCGGCCCGGCTGCGGCCAGACGCAAAGCCCGTGGGGACCGTCGCCGACCTTGATCCGGTGGAGCAGCCGCCCCGTCCGGGTGGAGATCGCGTAGACGACGCCGTCGTAGCGGCCCGAGAGCCAGAGGACGCGGCCGTCGGCCGACAGCCCGCCCATGTCGGGCGAGCCCCCGCCCGGGAGGCGCCAGGTGCCGACCACACGGCGGGTCTTGAACGAGATCCGGCTCACCGACCCGGCGCCGCGGTTGGAGACGTAGAGTATCCGGGAGTCGCGACTCGGATAGAGGCCGTGGGCGCCGCTGCCCGTGCGGACGAAGGCGATCTTGCGCATCCGCCGGGCGTCGATCAGCCAGACGCCGCCGAGGCTCATGTCGGCGACGTAGAACGTCCGCCCGTCGGGCGAGACCTTGACGTCCTGGGGCATCGACCCCGGAGCCAGGTCGATCGTCGTGGTCAGCCGCTCGCGGGCGAGGTCGACGACGACGACGCGGCCGGCGAACTCGCACGAGGCGAGCGCGTAGCGACCGTCGAACGTGTAGTCCATGTGGTCGATGCCGGCGCAGCCCGGCAGCCGCAGGGCGTGGTGGAGCCGCATGGTCGAGGCGCTCCGGAAGTCGAGCTCGCGGTGGGCCTCGGCTACGACGATGCCGAAGCGGCCGTCCGGGGTGAAGTAGAGGTTGTAGGGATCGATGACCGGGATCGCCCGACCCGGACGGGCGGTCCGCGGGTCGATCGGCGTGAGGCTGTTGCCGAGGTCGTTGGTCACGAACAGCGTGCGGAGGTCCCACGACGGCACGACGTGCTGGGGCAGGGCGCCGACGGCGAAGTGGCGGATCACCCGGAAGGACCGCTGCGAGATCACATCGACGGTGTTCGATCGGCTGTTGGGGACGTAGACCAGGGGCGGATCGGCACGGACGGTGCGGCTGAGGCGCCCGGGGCGTCCGGCCGCGTAGATGTCGGTCGGGCCCAGCGGCGGCGGAATCCTTCCCGGCCGCGGGACCCCGGTGGGCAGCGGCGGAGCCGAGGAGGTTCCCGGGCTCGGGCCCGACGAGCCACCGCAGGCGGCGAGCGCCCCGGCCGTCAGCAGGACGCCGCCCCAGCGCCTGATCGTGCCGGGAGCAGCGGTCGGCCTCACCGACCAATCTTATGGACGCCGGCCGCCCGGCGTCCCGAGCCCTCCGGGGCGTGGCGTTCGTCCGGCGCGGCCGATCGGCCCGGTGCGGACGGCCTCGAGAGCGGGCACGTCCTTGAGTGGTGAGGTTCGCCTCGCGCCCAACCGGGCGCACCAGCCGGCGCCGCTGCGGCTGGCGTCCTACGTCGTCGCGGCAGGAGCTGGCAGCTCGGGCGGGCCGGGATCCTGGGGTCGCCCCGCGCGGCCGGGCAAAGCGAGCGACGCAGCAGAGGTGGTGCACGGCGAGGCAGGCCGCCGCCGCCCCGAGGCGCCCGATCGGTCGGTGGGACTCACGGGGCGTGCGCGCCCCCCGTGATCCTCGTGGTCGCGCCGGCGGGCCTCGAAGCGGTCCTCTGGCGCCGGGGCCGCGCCTTCGGGAGGGTCGCCTTGCCGTCGAGCGCGGGTTGGAGCTGCCCCCGCGCGGTCGCGACCGGCCTGCGCAGGTACGGGACCGACCGCACCGGCGGTGGGATGAACGTCACGGCCGGGATCGCCGGGGCGTAGGCACCACGCGGCACGGGCGGCGGCTTCACCAAGTGGGGTCGGCTGGCGTTCCCGAATTGGCTGACGATGGAGGAACCGACGGTCGGCACCGTGAAGCCGACGAGGGCGCCACACACGACGAGGATCGCCAGCGAGCGCCCGCTGAGCTGAGATCGCCGGCTGATCACTCGGCGTCGGCGCCTAGCCGCTGTTCGGGGAGGTCACCTGAGGCGTGGTGACGACACCTCCGCGGCTTGCCGAGTCGTTGCTCGAGACGAGCAGGATCACCGCGAACCCGGCGGCGATGAGCATGACCACGACGACCAACGCCAGGGCCACGGTCAGGCCGGACGACTCCCGGCGCTGCACGATCTGCACGGGAATCGGCGCCCACGCCGGGTCGGGTGGTGCCGGAGGATAGGGCGCGGGCGGTGGTTGCCCGTTCGTGTGCGCGGCCGGAGCGGAGCCGACCGGCTGAGTCTGGCTCGGTGTCGGCCCGGCGGGCGGCGGCGAACGCGGCGCGCGTCGATCGGCGGTTGGCGCCTCGGATCGGTCCGGCTCGAGGGTCGCGCCGCACTCCCGGCAGAAGCGGGCGCCCGGCCCGGCGCGAGCGGCTCCGCACCTCGCGCATTGCGTGCTCGTGGTCATGCTCGGGTCGGGCTGACGCCGGACATGTCAGCAGAGCGGCTCAGCGCTCGCGGCCACGACGCCGAGGGCCGTCGCCTGCTGGGCGAACGACTGGCTCGGTGCCGACACGTGGACGACTTCGGTGCGGCTGCCGTTGCAGGCCTGGAAGAAGTAGATCGAGCTGGTGACACCACCCGTCGTGTAGGTCAGCCGCCACGCCGTGCGCCCACCGGGGAATCGCACCTGTCCGAAGAAGGCCACCATGTAGCCCTTGGCCGCGGCGCCCCCGCGCGCGATGCTCGCCTGGGTCCGGTCACCGCCGGCCGCCCCGGCCTGGTCGACGATCGTCAGGGTGTTGTTGCTCTGCTTGGGGTCGGTGAACTGCGCCCGGCCGATACCGGTCCCGCTCTGGGCCGTCGCCCGCCAACCGGCCGGCACCAGCGCCTGCAGCCGGTTCGCCTGGACGAAGGCGTAGAGGCCGGGGGCCGCCGGGGAGACAAAGGTGGTCCCCTCGGCCGCCAGCAGCTTCTGGACGGCGCGCTGGGTTGGCGACGCTGCCTTCACGTTGCTGCCCGCCGACCCGCCGAGGACGACGAGGAGGGCGATGACCAGGCCGCCGAGGAGCACCGCCGCGCCGCCGGCCACCGCGTAGGGCACCCAACGCCGTCGCCCCGGCGGCGGTGGTGGAGGCGGTCCGAGCGTGGGCGGCGCCTGCCCTGGCGCGGGAGGCACGGCGGGCGGGGGCGGCGGCTGAGCGGGCGGCGCCGGAGGGCTGGGCGGCGGGGTGGCCGCCCCCGGTGGCGGGGGCGGCGGAGCGGTCGTCCCCGGCCGTGGCGTGGGCGGCGGAGCAGTCGCCGCCGGCCGGGGCGGGGACGGCGGCGTCGCAACCGCGGCGGCGACGGCGGTCGGCTGGTCGGCGGCGACCGATGCACCCGCGGCGATCGGCGAGCCGCAGGCGCCGCAGAAGGCACCCGGTTCCTTGATCGCGTCGCCGCAATTGGGGCAGTACTTGTTCTGAGGTGTGGTTTGCGTCTCGGTCATTTGCTCCTCAGTCAGTCGGCGTCAAGGGTCGGGGGGCACGCGCCAGCATCAAGCCAGGTTGCCCGGCGGCAAACCACACGAGCACACCCATCGCCACGCCGATGCCGACCGCGCTCAGGGCGAGCGGCCACGGGCTGCCGGTGGGTCGGGCGCGGGTCAGTCTCCGCGGGATCGGGCCTTCGTGGAGTCGGTGATAGTGGCCGTCGTGCCATCCGTAGAGCGCGGCGCTGCGATGCTGGGAGTCGAAGACGAAGCCGATCTGGCCCGGACGGGTGAAGAGGCTCCCGGCCGCGGCCAGCTCGTGCTCGTCGAGGTGCGTATCGGGACCGGGACGGCTGACCCACCATCCGACGGTGTCGAGGCCGGCGTAGTAGCGGGCCATCGTCGAGTGGATGTACGCCCAGGCCGAGTGGTCCAGGGCGGCGCGCTGCGGGAACCGGGCGGTACTGGCGGGGATCATCGCGGCGATCCGCGGCGGAGCCGCGGTCTGTGAGCGCAGGCCGACCAGCACGCCGATGATCTCGGCTCCCGGCTGACTGAACGCTGCTTCGTAGAGTGCTTCCAGGACCCCCTCGTCCCAATCAGGGTTGGCGGCGATCCCGGCCAGCGCGGCGCCGTGATCAGGCATTCGGTCAGCCGCCCGGGGGCGTGGGCGCCGGCCCGCAGAAGGTCGTGGCCGGGTTGTACAGGCAGGCGTCGTAGGTCGCCAGGGCGTTCTGGTAATTGGTGTTCGCGGCGCTGAGCGCCGCCTGACTCGCGCTGGCGGCCGCGTTCGCCTGCTGCTGTCCCTGGGCCTGTCCGTCGCGGTAGCCGTTGTTGTAGCCGGCCGTCGTTCCCTGGCGGTAGGCGTTGGTGCGGGCGGCCCCGATCGCCGCCGCCTCGTCCCCCTGGAACTTCGTCTTCTGCGCGTCGAGCGCGGTCTGCTGCGCGATCTGGTCGGCTTGCGCCTGCTGCACGATCTTGCTCTGGACCGAGTCGTTGGCCAGCCGGGTTCCCCGGCCGATGAAGAAACCGATCAGGAGCGCACCCACCACCCCGAACGTGATCGCCGCGGTGACGCCGACCCAAAAGCCGGCGCTGCGTCCGCGGGGAGGTAGCGGGGGCACGCCGGGCGCCGGCGCGTAGGGCACCGCGTAGTAGCCCGGGGGCGGCGCTGCCACCGGCAGGTGTCCGCCGGAGCCCGGCGGCTGGAGCTGCGGATACCCCTGAGTTGACACTTGGACCCCCCGATCACGCGCCCCGAGCGCTCGCATCCGGCGCGCGCCTCACCCGTTCGCGAAACCTAGCAGCTAACCACCCGTCGGGTGTGAAAATATCCGACGACCCGTTCACGCCGAGAGCACTACGCCCTCGTCGAGGGGAACCTCGATCGAGCGGTACCCACTGTCCGGATCGCCGACGTGGTCGCGGTAGGCGTCCAGGTGGGGATCGTCGCGGCTCATGTCGGCGGCGACGAGGGCACCGGGCGCGAGACGCGGCTCCACCCGTCCGAGAATCGGCAGGTAGAGGTCATTCCACCCGTCGAGGAACAGCAGCTCCACCTCGCCGGCGAGATCCCTCAGCGTCACCCTCGCGTCTCCCTCACGGAGCTCGACCACGCCGTCGAGGCCCGCCTCGGTCAGGCTGGCCCTGGCCAGCCGGGCCTTCTCGGGGCGCACCTCGGTGGTGATCACCGACCCCACTCCGTGGTCGCTGATCGCACTCGCCAGATAGATGGTGGACACGCCGAGCGAGGCCCCGAACTCGACGATGGTGCGTGCGCGCCGGCCGTAGGCGAGCAGATAGAGGAGCTCACCGACGTCGGGGGCGACGGCGATCGGCGCGGTTCCGTAGAGCGCGGCGCGCTCCTCGCCGTAGACCCTCCCGCCCACCGCGGCCTCGCGGGCCCGCACGCGGTCTTCCCCCGGCCGTCCTCGGCCGCGCCCGCCGCCCGCAGCCGTTCGAGCACGCGCCGACGGCCGCCGAGCGCAGCTTCGAGCTCGATCCCATCACGCGGTGTCCGAGGCGCCTCGCGTGTCCGTCGCAGTCACCCGGCGGTAGGAGCTGAGGTTGTGTCATGGCAGCCCGCCGAGACGGGCGACGGCGGTTAGAGAATCGGCAGGTAGCGGTCGAGCTCCCAGCGCGTGACCTGCACGCGGTAGTCGTCCCACTCCTGGCGCTTGATCTCGACGTAGCGATTGAACGTGTGCTCACCGAGTGTGCGCAGCGCAAGCTCCGACTCCGCGGTGAGCTCGATCGCCTCGCCCAGGGTCTCGGGGAGCTGCTCGATGCCCAGGCGCCGGCGATCGTCGGGCGAGAGGTGGTAGAGGTTCTTCTCCATCGGCTCCGGCAGCTCGTAGCCCTTCTCGATGCCCTCGAGGCCGGCTTGGAGGAGGGCGGCGAAGGTCAGATAGGGATTGCAGGCCGGGTCGGGGCAGCGCAGCTCCATCCGCGTCGCCTGCTCCTTGCCCGGGTGATAGAGCGGCACGCGGACGAGCGCCGAGCGGTTGCGCCGCGACCAGGCGACATAAACCGGCGCCTCGAAGCCGGGTACCAGCCGCTTGTAGGAGTTGACCCACTGGGCGAAGATCGACGAGATCTCCCGGGCGTGGCGGAGCTGTCCGGCGATGAACGCCTTGCCCACGTCCGAGAGGAAGTACTGGTCGTCGGCGTCGTAGAACGCGTTGCGCCCGTCGGCGAACAGCGACTGGTGGGTGTGCATGCCGGAGCCGTTCTCCCCGAACAGGGGCTTGGGCATGAAGGTCGCGTGCCAGCCGTACTTCATCGCGTATTCCTTGACCGTGATCCGGTAGGTCATGCAGTCGTCGGCCATTTTGAGCGCGCCGGCGAAGCGGACGTCGATCTCGTGCTGCGACGGGCCGACCTCGTGGTGGCTGTACTCGACATGGATGCCCAGCTGCTCGAGGGCGAGCACCGTCTCGCGCCGGACGTCCGAGCCGGCGTCGAGCGTGGTCAGGTCGAAGTAGCCGCCCTGGTCGAGGGCCTCGGTTCCCTTGTTGTCGCGAAAGAGGAAGTACTCGAGCTCGGGACCGACGTTGAACAGGTCGAAGCCCATCCCGTGGGCCCGATTCAGCGCCCGGCGCAGGATGTGGCGGGGATCGCCCTCGTAGGCGGTCCGCTCGGGGGTGAGCACGTCGCAGAACATGCGGCCGACTCCCTGCTCCTCCGGCCGCCAGGGCAGGACGGCGAACGTGCTCGGATCGGGCATGGCGATCATGTCCGACTCCTCGATCGCGTTGAAGCCGGTGATCGAGGATCCGTCGAAGCCCATCCCGCCCTCGAAGGCGTCCTCGAGCTCCTCGGCGTTGATCGAGAACGACTTGAGCTGGCCGAGGATGTCGGTGAACCAGAAGCGGATGAAACGCACGTTGCGCTCGTCGACGATCGCCTGCACGTCGGCCGTGGTCATCGGAGTGTCCGCCATCGCGCTCACCCTAGAACATGCGCCGCCGTGACGCGGTGATCTTCCGCCGCCCGGTTGGCCCGGCCTGGCCCTCCAGTCGAGCGGAGCGCGCGTTCAGACGGCGAGCCAGCGCTGAGCCCAGGCGTGGAGCTCACCGACGGCCGGACCGAGCGCGAAGCCCATCCGGGTCAGGCTATACTCGACGCGCACCGGCCGTCCGGCGTAGACCGTGCGCTCGACCAGCCCGCGAGCCTCGAGCTCCTTGAGGCGGTCGGAGAGCATCCGGTCCGACAGCTCGGGCACCGCGGCCGCGAGCTCGGAGAAGCGGAGCGCTCCGGCCTGGAGGAGGATCGCCAGGATCGCCCCCGTCCACCGCCGTCCGATCAGCTCGACGGCTTCGTGATAGCGGGGACAGCAGCCCGGAGGGGTCTGGCTTTGCCCTACTTGGTGAGACGCCATCGGGACGTGATGCTACGCGGCCCGCAGAGTCCTTGACTCCTCGGCCGATCCGTCGATCGGCACCTCGCCGGCCACGTTGATCATCGCGGTGAAGCTCTCGATAGACAGGTAGGCGATCGCCTCGATCAGCTGCTCGTCGCTCCAGCCGGCCTCGCGGGCCTCCTCGTGGAGGTACATCGGCGGGCCGCCCTCGCCGGCGACGAGCGCCTTGAGGTAGCGCAGGAGCGCCGCCTGCTTGGGCTCGCCGGACTCGAACTCCCGAGCCGCGGCGACCTCGTCGAGGCCGAGCCCGGACGAGCGCGCCGTCCGGCTGTGGAGGGCCAGCCCCGGGTCGGACCCGTGGTGCTCGGCCACGGCGAGCGAGATCCGCTCGAGGGTCGGCAGGGTGAGCTTGCCGCGCCGCAGCTCGGAGCGGAAGCGGGCGTAGCCGCGCAGTGCGGCCGGCGATCCGGCGAGCACGCCGAGGAAGTTGGGCAGCTGGCCTCCGGTGGCCAGGGCACCACGCAGCACCGGCACCGATCCGTCGGGGGCGGTTAGGTCGTCGTGTATCTGGAACCTGCTCATCGTCGTTTTCATCAGAGCCCGCTTTGGTCGCCGTCGCTGCTTTACCTTTTGCCATCCACTTACGATTGATAAGGATACTTGGATCACCCGGGGGCCGCAAGACCCGGCAACTCGGCCTTTCGTCCAGCCGCGCTGCCGTCGCCGGCATCGATCGCCAATCTCCGACTACCCCCCGACCGAGTGGCCCAATCCGTCTCGAGGCCGCGCGGGCGGCGGTTCAGCGCGAGGCGGCGGAGCGGATCGCGAGACGCGGCGATCCGGCCGGCGCGGCCAGGAGAGCGTGGCCGGCGCCCACGTGGAGGCCGGCGGGCGGCGGCGTTGCCCCCTTGGCGGTGGCGGCGGCGATGACCGCCATCATCAGGCCGAACACGACGGCCCAGGCGGCGATCCGATCGGGGCGCGAGCCGAGTCGATCAGGGGCGCGGCGACGCGGCCGCTCGCGCGGGAGCGGGTCAAGCCGGCGCGGTGGCGGCGGCTCGTTGGTCGCGTGGAGCTGCCGGGCCGAGGTGCCGGCGATCGCCTGCCCGCGAATCCGCACGGTGCGCCGGGATGGCTCGGGCTGGTGGGCGGCGCGCCGGCGCTCGAGCGGCTCGCGGAGATGCTCGACCTCCACCCACCATGCCCGCCCCTCGGCCTGCGACATCCACGGTCTCCTTCTCGTTGCGTACGGGGTTGCTGCCGGCGCCCCGAGCGGGGTAACGGGCTCGCGCCGACGCTCGCTGCGCACGGCGATTCGCCCCAACAGGCTGGTCCCCCGCTCCTCGCCGCGGTGACGAGGATTCAGCGGAACGGCTCGCATCCTAACCGGTGAACCGGCGAAACACCTGCAATTCCCCTTGCAGGCGCGGCAACTGGGAGGAATTTGCGGGGGAACGCCGACGCCGGCCTCCTTGGCGGCGCTGACCAGTCCACGCCCGGGCGCGGCCACGACGGCGAGGAGAGGCCGCCCCGCCGACCAGCCAGCCGGCCGCAGGTCGTGTTGCCGAAGGAACGGGTGATCGCACCGGCGCCGCCGGAAGCCAGGAAGGCCGCGGTCTCGGCGGCTCAGCGTCCGGCGACGGCAGCGACGAAATTGGCGACGTTCTTCGCGTCGGCGCCCTGGAAGAGCAGGGCCGGCATCTGGCCCATGCCCCGTGCCCGGCCGTTGGTGATCGCGTCGAGGACGAGCGCCGCCGGCGGTCGCAGGACGTCGAGGTTGGGGCCGACGCGCCCGACCGCGCGGGCGGCGTGGAGGGCGTGACAGGTCGCGCACCTGCTCGCGAACAGGGTCCGCCCGGCGGTCTCGCCGGCGTTCAGGGTCAGGCCGGCCGGGCCGGTCCGCGCTTTGTGCTCGCCGTTGGAGACGCTGACGAGCAGGGGGACGACGAGCCCGGCGGCAAATACGGCGACGATGGTGACTAGGCGCACCCGGGCTCCGATGCGGCCTTCGGTGTGGAGCGTCGCGCGCACGCCCGCCGGACCGCCGCGGAGGGCGACGAGGAAGACGACCGCGCCGAGCGCGACCCAGAACGCCGTCACGGCGATGAGCACGCGCGGCAACATATCCGATGCGCAAGACTCCCGACTGTGCCGGGAGACGGGCAGACCGACGCGCCGCCGACCCCGGGGGAGCTCTGGACCCGCGACCAGCTGGGCGGACTGCACGCGGCCGGTTTCTCCCCGCCCGCCGTCGCCGCGTTCCTCCGGTCGTCGTTCCGCCGCCGGCGCGAGGTCCGCGCGGTGCGTCAGGAGCTGGTCGGCCAGGCCCGCGCCTGGATGACCACGGGCGCGCTCCTCTGGCTCGGCCTCGCCGCGGGGCGGTTCGGGCCCTTCCGCCGGGCGGCGCCGGTCGGGCTGGCGTGGTGGGGAGTTACGGCCCTGATGCTCGACTGGCACCTCGGGATGTTCGAGACCGAAGACGGCCGGCCGCGGCCGCTCGGCCCGGCCGATGCGCTGACCCTGGCGCGGGCGTGGCTCGTCCCGGTGGTTTTCGCCGCCCCGGGCCCGCTGGTCTGCGCCGTCGCCGCGGCCACCGACATGCTCGACGGGCCAGCCGCCCGTCGCGGCGAGCCGACCCGAGCCGGGCGAGACCTCGAGGGCCTCGTCGACGCCTGTTTCACCGCGGCCGCGCTCGGCGGTCTCCGGCGCGCCGGACGGATCGGCGACGGGCCCGCCCGGGCCGAGCTCCTGCGCCTCGGCGGCGGTCTCGCCTACACCCTCTTTCGCTACTTCGGGCGGGCCGAGCCGCCCGATCGCGAGCTCATCAGGGCGGCACGGGCCACCACCGTGATGCGCGCCGGCGGCCTCGTCGTCGCGGCGACCGGCCGGCGCCGGCTCGGCGACGCGCTCGTCGCCGGCGGGTGCGCCGCCAGCCTCGGCCTGCTCGCCTGGACGGCCGCGGCTCGGTAGCCGAGCCGGGTGCCGCGAAACCAGCTCGATTCCGGGACGCGCAGGAAGATGCGTCCGCTCGTCCGCTCGGCGCCGGCGACGAGCCGCTCGAGCAGCACCGCCTGCCCCAAGCCGACGAGCAGGCAGCCCAGCGTGACGCGGAGCCCGGCGTCCCACCCGCCGAGCCTCCCGGCGATCAAGGTCAGCCCGGCGACCGCGAGCGGTGCCTGCCAGAGTGGCGTCGGCTCGCCGCTCACCGGCGCGTCGTCGGCCAGCGGCCGGCTGGCTGCTATCGAGCGGCGCAGGCCGCGCGGACCGAGCCAGCCAAGCAGGACGGCGACGAACGCGAGTTGCCCGGCCGTGCTCAGCGGCATGCGCCGGGCCTGGTCGGTGAGGGCGAGGAGGACGACCGACCCGAGCGCGCCGCACCCGGTCAGGGTCAGGCCCTCGACGCGGAGGCGCCGCCGGTAGGTGGAGCTCACCGCCGGACCGTACACGCGTCGCGGTGCCGACCGCGGCGCCGGCGGGGGGCCGCCGCGCGCGGGCGATACGATCGAAGCCCCAGCCCGCGAGGAGCGGCGATGCCCGTCCGGCGCCCCAGAGACGAAGCACATCCGCCGCAGCCGGCGACCCGGACCTCGCTCGCGGTCAGGCTCACGCGGTACGGGCTGCCGGCGGCGATCCTCCTCGCCGGCGTGATCATCGCGATCGTCGTCCCCGGCGAGACCGGCGTCGACGCCCTCGTCGGGCTGAGCGGCGTCTGCGCCTGCGTCGTCCTCTTCAACCTCCTACTCCGGCTCGGGACGAGCGGCGACAAGGATCGCGACCGCGAGGCCGAGGCCCGCGAGTTCTACGACGCGCACGGCCGCTGGCCCGACGAGCGGCGCCAGGCGAAGTAGGCCGATGCCCACGCTCAAGGATGTCGACCTCGGCCTGAAGCTCTCCGCCGAAGAGGGCGCCGGCCGGCTCGAGGTCGCCCAGAAGCGCATGCTCAGCGTGCGGCTCGAGCTCGGCGGCCTGATCGGCGGCGGGCGGCTCGGCCCGCCGCTGTGCGTCCTCTTCGAGGGCTGGGACGCGTCCGGCAAGGGCGGGGCGATACGCCGCCTGACGAGCCCGCTCGATCCCCGCCACGTGCGCGTCGTCCAGTTCGCGGCGCCGTCCGACACCGAGCGCCGCCACCACTTCCTCCATCGATTCGTCCCGCCGCTTCCGGGCTGGGGCGGGATGGCCGTGTACGACCGCACGTGGTACGGGCGCGTCCTCGTCGAGCGCGTCGAGGAGCTCGCCACCGAGCCCGAATGGCGCCGCGCCTACGGCGAGATCGTCGACTTCGAGCGCGCGCTCGCCGCCGAGGGCATGCTCCTGGTCAAGCTCTGGCTCCACGTCTCCGAAGCCGAACAACGCAAGCGCTTCCGCCAGCGCGAGCGCGACCCGCTCAAGCGCTGGAAGCTGACCGACGAGGACTGGCGCAACCTCGCCCGCCGACGCGACTACGAGGTGGCCGTCGAGGAGATGCTCGCCGAGACCGACCGGCCGGGGGCGCCATGGCACCTGATCTCCGCCGAGTCGAAGCCGTACGCTCGCATTGCGGTCATCGAGACCGTGCTCGCCGCCGCCGAGGCGGCGCTCGGCGACGCGCACCGCGCCCCGCGATGAGCCTCTGTCCGAGCGCCGGTCGCACCAGCACGAGATGGCCACCAGCACCGGTCCGGCGGAGACGAAAGAAGCAGCAGCATGGGAGCGCCGGTTACGCATTTTGAGATCGTCGGGAAGGACGCCAGGCGGCTCTACGTCGAGGTCCCCGACGTTGAAGCCGCCCTGGCCAAGGCCGAAAGGCTCGGCGGGACCCGGATGTTGGGCTCCGAAAAGATGATGGAACGAGATCGGCCTCTTCAACGACCCCGAGGGCCACCTGGTCGGTCTGCTCAAGTCGGCCACCTGAGCGCCGCGGGGGTCCAGCCGGGCCGGGGCCGCCCCGAGCGCTACCGTACGGCCTTGAGCCGGCCCGCGGGAGCCGGGTGGGCTCATCCCGCCGCGCGACCCACGGAGGCCCTATGCCGAGCGCCCCTCAGCTTCTTCCGACCCAGATCAGCGAGGGCGAGGCCCCGGGACTGCACTACCGCCTCGAGGGCGAGCTCGTGCCCGTCCTCCACATGGCGCTTGACGGCCGGGTCCCGATCTACTTCGAGCACCACGTCCTGCTCTGGAAGTACCCGACCATGCAGATCGGGCTCCACCCGCTCAAGCGAGGCCTCAAGCGACGGGTCTTCGGCGGTCTCCCGCTGCTGCTCTGCGAGGCCCAGTCGGCCGGCGAGATCGCCTTCAGCCGCGATGCGCCCGGGCACATCGTCGCGCTCCACCTGCCTCCCGGGGAGGGTGTCGTCGTCCGCGAGCACCAGTTCCTCGCCGCGACCGCCAACGTCCAGTACGACTTCAGCCGCATCAAGGGCTTCGCCAACGTGCTCTACGGCGGCGGTTTCTTCGTCGACCACTTCCTCGCCGGCGACCACGAGGGCGTCGTCTGGGTACACGGCTACGGCAACGTCTTCGAGAAGCTGCTCGATGCCGGCGAGACGATCGACATCGAGCCCGGCGGCTGGGTCTACCGCGACCACACCGTCCAGATGGCCCAGCAGGCCTACGGGCTGAAGACAGGGCTGATGGGCGGTGGCGGCAACCTGATCTTCAACCGCTTCAGCGGCCCCGGCCGGGTCGGGCTTCAGAGCGCCTACTACCACCCACCGTCCGGCGAGAGCGCGAGCACGTCGGGCGGGATCGGCGGGTTCATCGGCGGACTGCTCGAATAGCCGTGCTGCCGCCGCCCGGCCATCTCGCCAGCCATCCGCTGCCGCCCGGCATCGTCGGGGCGCTCGGCCTCGCCGGCTACCAGCTCCTCGCCGAGATCGGCGGCGTCGGCGTCGGGCGGCTCGGCGCCCAGGCCTTCCTGCTCGCCGCGGCCGACCTTGATCCGGCGGTCCCCGACGCCGGCACGCAGCTCGCCCTCCACCACCAGCGCCTGCGCGACGAGCGGGAGCTTCCGGCGTGGACCCAGCTCGCCGCTCAGCTCGGCTATCTGCGCCTCTCGGGATACCGGCTGGCCCTCGAACGGGAGGGGCTGCGCAGCAACCTCAGCCTCGTCGACCCGGGGACCGGGCGCATCGCCGCGCGGATCCCGGCGCGATATCCCGGTCGCCTCTCCCTCAAGGGCGGCCTCGACGCGCCGCGGCTGCTCGCCGCGCTCCGCGGGCTCCCGCCCGCCGGGCCGCCGCCCGACGCCCGGGATCCGGAGCTGCTGCGCCAGGTGATCCTCGCCCTCGCCCTCGGCGACGAGGAGATCAGCGCCGCCGAGGCGGTCGACCTGGCCGACCGTGCGGTGGCGCTCGCCCGCGCCGCCCCGGAGCTCGATCCGCCCGCCGCCCTGTCGGCCGCCCGGCGCGAAGCATGACCGGGGACGCGGTCCGGCGCCTGCTCGCCGAGCTCGACGGGATCACCGGCGACGAGTGGCTGATCCGCGGCGACGAGCTGGCGAACGCGAACTGCAAGGGGATCCGCCGCGACGAGGTGCCCGAGCCGGCGCGCGAGGAGGTCGACCGCTGGGTCGAGGCCCGCCGGGGTCGCCTCCTCTCGCACCGCGAGGGCGGCTCCGGTCGCCTGCGCGTCTACTACGAGGTGCCGCTCAAGGAGCTCTGGCCGCCTCCGGTCGAGAGCTGCTAGTGGGCGGTCCGATCCTCGTCGCCGGCGAGGCGCTCTACGACCTGGTGGCCGCCGGGGGCGGGGAGCTCCGCGGCCGGCCGGGCGGCGGCCCGTTCAACACGGCGCGGACGATCGGGCGGCTGCGCCAGCCGGTCGCCTTCCTCGGCCGGGTCTCGACCGACGGACTCGGCGAGGAGCTCGAGCGGCTGCTCGCCGCCGACGGAGTCGACCTCGGCGGCGTCGTCCACACCGCCGAGCCGACCACGCTCGCGCTCGCCTACCTCGACGTCGCCGGAGCGGCGAGCTTCCGCTTCTACCAGGCCGGCACCTCCGTCCCCGGCCTGACCGCGAGGGCCGCGCTCGCGGCGCTCCCGCCCGGGGTGTCGGCCGTCCATGTTGGCGGCCTCGGCCTGATGCTCGAGCCGATCGCCGGCGCGCTCGAGGCCGTCGTCGACGAGCTCGCCGACCGGACCCTGATCGTGGTCGACCCCAACTGCCGGCCCGGCGTGATCGACGACGCCGCCGCCTACCGTGCCCGGCTGGCCCGCATCCTCGGCCACAGCCACTTGGTCAAGGTCAGCGTCGAGGACCTCGCCTGGCTCGACCCGGGCCGGCCGCCGGTGGCGGCGGCCCGCGCCCTGCTCGAGCTCGGGCCGGCGGCCGCGCTCTTGACGTGCGGCGCGGAGGGCGCCACGGCGATCGGGCCCTGGGGCGAGATCGCCGTGCCCTCCCCCGCGGCGCGGGTGGTCGACACGATCGGGGCGGGCGACGCCTTCACCGGGGGCTTCCTCGCCTGGTGGCGCTCGCGCGGCCTCGGGCGCGACGCGCTCGGGGAGGCGGAGCTCGTCGTCGGGGCCACCGAGTTCGCCGTCGCCGTCGCCTCCCTGACCTGCGGGCGGCCCGGCGCATCGCCGCCGACGCTCGACCCGGGGGCGACCGCGCTCGATCCGACCGGGATCGGCCATCCCCCGGGCTGAGCGGGGACGAAGCGTGACGTACCGGCGGTCCAAGCGGTGCGGCCGCCGGGCCAATGATCCGGAGGCGCCGGCGTCGTACGCTCGACCTGTGACCGCCACGCTCTCCCAGATCGTCGCTTTCGGAGGCGGCGGCTTCTCCATGGAGGCCGGCAACCCGCTGCTCGACGACTACGTCCTCGGGGTGTCTGGGAAGGCTCGCCCGCGGGTGTGCTTCCTGCCCTCGGCGAGCGGCGACGCCGACCACTACATCGTTCGCTTCTACCGCACCTTCGACGCCGGCCGCTGTGAGCCGTCGCACGTCTCGCTGTTCCGGCGCGAGCCGAACGCCCCCGACCTGCGCACGCACCTCCTTTCCCAGGACCTCATCTACGTCGGCGGCGGCAGCGTGATCAGTCTGCTCGGCGTCTGGCGGGCCCACGGGATCGACGCGATCCTGCGCGAGGCGTGGAGCGCCGGGGTGGTCCTGTGCGGCGTCAGCGCCGGGTCGCTCTGCTGGTTTCGCGAGGCGGTCACCGCCTTCCACGGTGAGCCGATTCGGGTCAGCGGGCTCGGGTTCCTGCCGTGGAGCAACACCGTCCACTACGACGGCGAGCGCGACCGCGACCGCGCCTACCGGAGCTTCTTGGTCGACGGCCTGTGCCCGGGCTACGCGGCAGAGGACGGCGCCGCGCTCCACTTCGTCGGCGAGAAGCTCGCCCGGGTGGTGAGCTCGCGGCCCAAGGCCCGCGCCTACCGCATGCGCGCTGTCCGCGGCCGCGTGGTCCGGACCGCGCTGCGGACGACCTACCTCGGCGACGCGGCGGCCCAGCCCGTAGCCGCGGTCCCGAGCTCGACTCTCGAATCCGGTCCGGCTCGGGTCTCACCGCCGGCTCCCGCCCTGGCGTCGGCGGCCGGGCCGTGATGTCGGGAGCGAGGACGCGGCGGATCGTCGCAATCGGCGGCGGCGGTTTCGGCGCGGGCAGCCACGACCGGGCCCTCGACGCCTACGTCGCGCGGCTGGCCGGTCCCGAGCATCCCCGGATCTGCCTGCTGCCGACGGCCAGCGGCGACCCCCACGAGCAGATCAACCGCTTCAACGCGACGTTCCGCCTGCTCGGCTGCCGCACCTCCCACCTCTCGCTCTTCCGACTCGGCGATCACCCGGTCGCCGTGCGCCAACAACTGCTCGAGCAGGACGCGATCTACGTCGGCGGGGGCAGCCTGCTCAACCTGATTGCGATCTGGCGCGCCCACGGCCTCGACCGGATCCTCGGCGAGGCGTGGCGCGCGGGAATCCTCCTCTGCGGCGTCAGTGCCGGGTCGATGTGCTGGTTCGAGGCCGGGATCACCCGCTCGCACGGCAAGCCCCGCCCGAGTGTTGGGCTCGGATTCCTCGGCGGGAGCAACTGCGTCCATTACGACGCCGACGCCCCGCGGCGGCCAAGCTTCCAAGAGCACATCCGCAACGGGACGATCCCCGGCGGCTACGGGGTCGACGACGGCGCCGCGCTCCTCTTCGAGGGCACGGTGCTGGTCGAGGTGGTCAGCGCGCGGCCCGCGGCGGCCGCCTGCCGGGTCGAGCTCGTGGAGGACGAGCTCGTCGAGACCCGGCTCGAAGCCCGCCAGCTCGGGCTCTCAGAACGCGATAGCGTCGAACTCGATCCGGCGCTCTGCGAGCTCCAAGCGCTCCGGACCACCAATCGGCCGCGACTCGGATTGCGGCGCTAGTTTAGCTAGTTTAGTCTAGATTGACTAGCCAGCTTAGCTAAACTAAGTCCATGCGGCTCGCTCAGCGCGCCGCCGGCTCGCGCTGGTCCCCGGGGGCCAGGGCCCCCAGCCGGGTGCGGTCGAGCGGCTCGCCGTCCAGGTGCCTCGGGTCCGACGGGTCGTCCTCACCCTCGGTTGGCGTGTTCGAGGCGCGATCGCGCAGGGACCGGATATGGACGAGCCCGACCGAGACCGCCGCGACGACGGCCGGGCCGAAGCTCAGGAGCGTTTCCTCGACCGGGACGCCGGCGATGTGGGCGAGGATCACGTTAGGCGGCCGGCTCGGCGGCTGACTCCGACGGGGGCGGCCCAGCCGACTCGCCGGCGACCGACCGCGCCCGTCGGGCGCTGCGCCTTCGGCCGAGAAGGGCTCCGGCCGCGACCAGCACGACGAGCATGGCGCCGAGCGGGCTCCGCAGCCGGTCGATCGTCGCGCCGGCCTGTCGCGTGGCGCCGGCCCAGCTTCCCTCGCCCGCGCTCGGGCCGGTGTAGGCCGACCCGGGGGCGAACGGCTCCTCGGCGCCCGCGGACTCCGGTTGCGGCTCGGCGACCGGCTCGGCGGACTGAGCGCGAGCCGCCGCCGCCGGAGCGACCTTGATCGGCCGGCTGCCCGGCGGAGCCTCGCCGACCTCGGCCGGCATCCGGGCGACCGACGACTCCGGATCGGCGCCGTTGACGGTGGGCAGTCCGCCGCCGAGCATGGCGGCGAGGTTGCGGGTGAAGCGGTCGATCAGTCTCTCGATCCGCCCCGTGATCGCCTCCTCGTCGAGGGCAGCCGCCTCAGCACCGAGCCACAGGTCGCCCGCCAGCCGGCCCTCGGTCAGCTCGCCGTCCTGGAGGACGGTCAGCTCGAAGCGCGCCTCGGCCCGACGCCGGCGGTCGGCCTCGGCGGTGAGGCTGAGCACCGCGCGCCGCTCGTCGGCCTCGCGTTCGAGGATCGACAGCCGCCCCTCGTAGGAGGCCGATTGCTCGCCCACGGCGACGTCGAACTGCACCTCGTAGACGTCGTCACCGTGGCGGTCGATCACCCGGGCGCCGGGAAGGCACGGCGCGACGCGCTCGACATCGAGCAGCGCGGCCCAGACCTCGTCGATCGGCGCTCGGACGGAGAACGAGCTGTCGAGTTTCATTGATCGGCTTCCCTCGGACGACAGGAGTCCGCCTATCATCGCACGGCTCGGGACCCGTGCCGGGGGTCACTCCCCGCGCGGGCCGGGGGAGCGCTCAACCTGCTCGGCCCGGATCGCCCAGCGCTCGTGGTCGCGCCAGCGGCCGCCGACCTTCAGGTAGCGCGGGGAGAATCCCTCGTAGGCGAACCCGCACCGGCGCACGAGCGCGATCGAGCCGGTGTTGCCCGGCTGGATGTTCGCCTCGAGCCGATGCAGGCGCAGTTCGCCGAACGCCCGAGCGAGCACCAGCCGCAGCCCATCGGACATGTAGCCTCGGCCGGTGTGGCCGGCTACGGCGCCGTAGCCGAGAAAGGCGCTCTGCAGCGGACCGCGGATGATCTGGCTGATGTTGAAGAAGCCGACGAGCGCGCCGTCGCCGCGACGGCACACGAGCATCGGCTCAAACGACTCCGCCCGCGCCCGCAGCAGGAGCTCGTCGAATGCCTCGGGCGTGCTCGGGGGCGTCAGCCACGGTCGGTGGAGTGCCCGGCTCGCCCGCATCGCCGCCGCGAACGTCTCGCGGTCGCCCGCGGTCGGCGAGCGCAGCTCGACGCGTGGCCGGTCGATCCGGGACATGGCCGTCGAGCGTAGGGACTCAGACGTTCCGGCGCCGGCCCGCGGCCACACGCTGGCAGACTGGGCGCCATGAAGGACCCCCAACCCGGCCGCCGTCCGCCCCGATGACCGATCGCCTGGTGGTCGACCGCGATCTATCTATCCCGATGTCGGAGATCACCGTCCGCGCCAGCCGCTCCTCGGGACCCGGCGGTCAGCATGCCAACGTCACCGCCTCGCGCATCGAGGCGAGCTTCGACGTGCGCGCCTCACAGGTGCTCGACGAGACCCAGCGCCAGCGCGTGATGGGGCGCTGCGGCCCCCTGGTGACCGCTGTCGCCCAGGACGGCCGCAGTCAGGCGCGCAACCGCGACCTCGCCCTCGCCCGGCTGGCCGAGCGACTCGCCCGCGCCCTCGCCGTGCCTCGGCCGCGCCGGGCAACCAGGCCGACGGCGGCCTCGCGCCGGCGGCGCATGGACGTCAAGCGGCAGGCCGCCGAACGCAAGCGCGGCCGCCGTCCGCCCGGCGCCGGCGACGACTAGAGGCCGGCCGGGGCGCCGAGCAGGCGCAGCCGCGGCGCATGCTGCTCGCCCGCCTGGACGAAGGCGGCCGTCGCGCGTCGGAGGGTGAACTCGGCCCGGGCGCCGTCGGCGCCGCTGACCACGAGGCGCCGCCCGCCCTCCTCGACGGCGACGATCGTCACCGGCTCGGACCGCCCGCCGAAATGGGCGATCACCGCCCGATCGCCGAGGCGCGGAAACGGCTTCGATGGCCCCAGCACGCTCCCGATTCTATGTACCGCCGAGACAAATATCACACAGCGTAAGCGTGTTAGGAGTGGGTAAAGAAGCGTCTAAGAAGCGTTGAGTCGCGGTCGGAACTGCCCTCGCGTAAGCCAAGATCCCGTCCAGTGATCCGTCCGGGCTTGGGCTCGGCGCGAGTGCAGGGGGCACTCGAGCCGGTTGGCGACTCCCCGATCGTCGCGCTCTCGAGCGTGTGCGTGTCGCTCGACGACGCGCCGATCCGGGCCGAACAGGGCCCCACGCCCCTCGCTCCTGCCACCGCCCGCTCGCCACGCGAGGACGCCCCGATCGACGCCGAGCAGGGCACCCCGATCGACGCCGAGCAGGGCACCCCGATCGACGCCGAGCAGGGCACCCCGATCGACGCCGAGCGGGGCGCCCCGACTGTGTGGACGGCCACCGGCCTCGAGCGGCAGGTCTTCCTCGACCACACCGGCCGTCGCGGCCGTCGCATGCGCCTGGCCGGCGGCGGGATGGCCCTGCTCAGCGCCGGGTGGCTCGCCGCCCTCGTCACCGGGTCGATCGGCTTCTCCACGCTGCCCAGCCTCCCCGCCCCCGCCACCGTCCTCGCCGCCAAGCCGGCAGCCCCGCTTGTGCGTGTCGCCACGACCCGCCGGCGTCGGGCCTCCGAGACCCCCCGCCGGGTTCCCGAGACCAGCCGCCGGGTCATCCAGACGGCAGCGGTGAACAGGGCCGACGCCGCCGCCGCCCACGCTCTCGCCCTCCGCGAGATCAGCACGGCTTCGGGCACGATCCGCTAGCGCGGCGAGGCGACGCGGCCGCCACCGGTCCGCCATCACGCCGCCCGGCCTGCTTGTATCCGCGGGCATGGACGAGGTCTACGAACGCCGCACCCACGAGGTCGAGGACGACCACTGGTGGTACCGCGGCCGCCGCCGGGTGATCGACGAGGAGCTCCGCAGCCTCGGACTGCCGAGCCCCCTCGAGATCCTCGACGCCGGCTGCGGCAGCGGGCGCAACATGGTCGACCTCGTCCGCTTCGGCACCGTCACCGGGCTCGAGCTGGCCGACGCAAGCGTCGCCAAGGCGCGGTCGCGCGGAGTCGGCGAGGTCGTCCAGGCCACCCTCGAGTCGATGCCCTTCGACGCCGACCGCTTCGACCTCGCGGTGAGCTTCGACGTGATCGAGCACCTCGACGACGACCGCCTCGCGCTGCGCGAGCTGCGCCGCGTCGTCCGTCCCGGAGGCTTCCTCGTCGTCACCGTCCCCGCCTACCAGTGGCTCTGGAGCGAGCACGACGTGGTCAACCACCACCGTCGCCGCTACACCCGCCGCACGCTCGAGGCCGCCGCCGGCGACGCCGGCTGGACGACGGTGTCCACCACGCACTTCAACGGCCTGCTTCTCCCGGCGGCCGTCGCCCACCGCGGGCTGCTGCGCCTGCGCAGCCGCGGTAGCGCCGCCGACCCGGCGGCCGCGGTCTCGGATCTCGAGCGGACCTCGCCGCGCCTCAACCGCCTCCTCGAGCGACCGCTCCACCTCGAGGCCCGGCTGATCGGCTCCGGCCGCCGCATCCCCTGCGGCCTGTCGTTGATGGCCGTCTTCGGCTGAGGCCAACGGCGCGGCCCCACATCGACGACCCGCCCGACCCTACGGCCCGACCCGCCCGCCCCTACGACCGGGCCCGACCCTACGACCCGCCCGACCCGCCGACCCGATCGCGGTGGCCGACCTCGACTGCGACCGGATCTCCGCGGCCACACTCGCCGGGTAGTTCTGCAAGTACGCGGTGTCGTTGGGGCTCCCCGCCCCGGGCGCCGAGGCCGCCGCCGCGCCGGTGGCCGTCGGCGCGGCCGCCGCCGCGGGTGGGCCCGGATGGGGCCTGACCGCGCGCGCACGGGCCGCCGCCCCGGCGCGAGATCCGCCGCGGGCCGCCCGGCCGGTCCCGGCCCCGGCCAACCCGGCGCGCGCCGTCGCCCGGGCTCCCGGCCCCGCCCCGGCTCCGGGCGCCGCCGTGACACCCGGCCCGGCGCCGGCCCGGGCGCCGCTCGCCGGCACGGCCGCCCGCTGGGGCGGCGACGCCCCGCCCGCCGCGGCCCACGCGACAGCCCCGGCCACGACCAGTCCGGCCACCGGCCACCGCGCCCTGCCCCAACGTCGTCCCACTACGGCCGCCCTTCCGCCCGTGTCAGCGTCCTGCCCGCCGACGGCGCCCGGCACTCTACAACCGCCGCGCCCCGCCGGCCCGGCTGCCCGGCGCGGCCCTCACGGGCCGGCCGCCGCCGGAGTCACCCGGAAGAGGAGCCCGGTCGCCGCCGGCTTGGCCCCGATCTGCCCGCTGACGTCGGTCCCGTGCGCCTGCACCCAGCGAACCGCGGCCGAGCAGGCCGGTAGCAGGTGGTAGGGCGGGTGGGGGCAGCGCCCCCGCATCAACACGTAGGAGACCTCGCCGGCGGCGATCCGCCTGCGCAACTGCGCGAGCGTCACCAGCGGCCGGGCGTCGACGGTGGTCAGCAGGAGGATCGGCCGAGCGTCGCGGACGACCAGCGGCGAGGCGAGGCTCGGCGCGCTCGCCGCGAACTCGTAGCGCGCCCCGCCTCGCTGGCCGGCCAGGTAGCCCGAGAGCGCGGCGACGAGCGGCGCCTTGAGCTCGGGAGAGGCCGCTTGGACGCCGCTGTGGTCGCGGATCAGGCGGACGTCGCGGGCGAGCGGGAAGCCCAGCAGCGAGACGACGACGGCCAGGGTCACGACCGTCGGACCCGCCCAGCTCGGCCACCGCCCCCGCGCCGCGGCCGACCGGCGGCCGACCACGACGAGCCCGGCGGCGATCCCCGCCACCACCACCCCGAGGCCCAGCCCCAGGCGCACGACCGTCCCCAACCCGGTCACCGCCGCCGTCTCGAGCAGGCACAGCCCGAGCCCGGCGATCAGCAGATAGGCGATGAACGGATCCAGCACCCGCCGGGCCAGCGCGTAGACCGAGACCCCGACGGTGGCCGCCACGGCCGGGGTGAACGCCTCGAGATAGCGCGGATGGACGCGCCCGGCAAACGAGAAGAGGAGGACTCCGCTCAGCAGCCAGGCGCCGAGGGCGAGGACGGCGGCCCGGGCGATCGCCTCCCGCCGCCCGGCGCCCGGCGGCCGGCGCAGCAGCCGCCGCGCCGAGACGGCGAAGGCCGCCGCGCCGAAGAGGAGCGCCGCGAACAGCACGGTGCCGATCAGCCCGCCGAAGTCGACGAGCGAGCGCTTGAAGAGGCGCAGCACCCCCGCCGGTGCGCTCGGCGGCCGCGCCTTGTGACGCGGCGTTGCGGTCCGATGGCCGCTCGAGACCGCTTGCCTACCGGTCGCCGCCGCGGCCCCTGTCCCGGCCCCGCCGCCCACCGCGGCGGTCGTGGCGTCGAACGGCGACGGGTGGGGCGTCTTGGTGACCCGGTCGGACCCGTTGTAGACGAACACCGCGTTCCACACGCTTCCGTTGGTCGAGCCGATCGGGTAGGGCCGATGGTCGGCGGGAACGAGCGAGACCGCGATCAGCCAGCTGAGCGCCACCGCCCCGAACGCCGCGGCGACGACGCCCAGCCGCAGCAGCCGGGCGCCCACCGGCTCGCCCCGCCAGCAGATCCACACGAAGACCAGGAAGGCCGGCACCGGGACGAGCGCCTCGAACAGCTTGACGTTGAAGTCGAGACCCAGGACCAGGGCGGCGATGACCAGCCAGCGCAGCCGGCGCCGCTCGGCGTAGCGCAGGAGCAGCCAGGCGTCGAGCACGAGCAGGGCCATCATCAGCGAGTCCATCGTGTCGCTCCGGGCGGTGACCACTGCCGCCGGCAGGACGGCGAGGGTCAGCGCGCTGGCCAGCGCCGCCGGCCGCCCGGCCAGCCGGCGGACGAGGTCGTAGAGCAGCGGGACAGCCAGCGTCCCGGCGATCGCCGACGGGAGCTTCAACACCGTCGAGTTGAAGCCGAGCAGCTTGACCGCGGCCACCTGGAGCCAGAGGTCGAAGGGCGGCTTGTCGATCGACGCGCTCCCGCTCGGGTCGAAGGCGCCGAAGAAGAAGTTGTGCAGCGACTGGGTCATCGACCGGACGGCCGCGTCGTAGAACGGGTTCTCGGGCACCCGGGCCAGGCCGACCAGGCGCAGGCCGGCGGCCAGCAGGGTGACGAGGACGACCGCGGCCAGCCAGCCCCGCCGCCGCCCCGCCGGCGCCTGCGCCTCGTCGCGCTCGGACCGGGCCGCCGCGGCCACCGCGCTCGTCATCGACCGCCGGCCTGCCGAGCGAGCTCCGGCGCCCCCCGGTGGGCGAACGACCAGATCCGATTGGCGACAAAGGTGGCCAGGAAGATGACGACCACGACGATCGCCTGGGCGACGACCTTCTCGACCCCGAGCAGATGGACCAGGGCGAAGAGGAGCCCGAGGTTGCTGACCACGGCGACGAGCTGGACGGCGGCATAGCGTGTCGCCGACGACGCGTGGCTGACCGACCCGGCGTCGAACGTCCACCGCCGGTTGAGGACGTAGCCGTTCACCGAGCCGATCGCGTAGGCCAGCGCCGACGCCAGGAGGTACTGGACGCCGAGCTCGACGGCGATCACGTAGATCGCGAACCCGATCAGGCTGTTGGCGATCCCGACGACGCCGTACCGCGCGAGCTGGCCGATGATCGTCGACCCGGCCGGCGGCGACCCGCTCGGAGGCGGCTCGACCGGAGGCCATCCGACGGGAGGCGGCCCGGCGGCCGGCGGCGGGGCGGGGGTCGGCATCGGCCACAGGATGAAGCACGGGCGCCGGTTTCGTTACGGCGGGATAACGGCGCTGCTCGCCCCGGTCCGTTTTCGTTACGGTGGGTTAAGGCCGTCCCGATCGGTCCGCCGTCCGCGGTTTACTCTCTCTGGCGTAGGGGTCGCCGTCCGAGCGCGAACCTAGCGAGGAATCGATGCCCCCCGACGAGAGCCACGAGTCCCCCATCCCGCCCCAGCGTCCCCGGTCGCTGAAGCTGCTCAGCGTCTGCGCGCCGGTGTTCGACGAGGAGGAGCTCGTCGAGGTCTTCTACGAGCGGGCGACCGCCGCGCTGGCCGCCTACGACTACGAGCTGATCATCGTCAACGACGGCAGCAAGGACGCCACCCCGGCGATCCTCGACCGCCTGGCCGACGCCGACCCCCGCCTGCGGGTCATCCACCTCTCGCGGAACTTCGGCCATCAGGCCGCGCTCACCGCCGGCCTCGAGCACGCCCGCGGCGAGGCGGTGGCAATGCTCGACGCCGACCTCCAGGACCCGCCCGAGCTGATCAGCGAGATGGTCGCCCTCTGGCAGCAGGGGTCGGACGTCGTCTACGCCGTCCGCAGCCAGCGCGAGGGCGAGACCCGGTTCAAGCTGGCCACCGCCACCTGGTTCTACAAGCTCTTCGACAAGCTCGCCCAGGTCGACCTCGAGCCGAACTCCGGCGACTTCCGCCTGCTCGACCGGCGCGCCCTCGACGCCCTCCTCGCCATGGGCGAGCGCAGCCGCTTCCTCCGCGGGATGACCGTCTGGATCGGCTTCACCCAGACGGCGATCAGCTACCAGCGCGACGCCCGCTACGCCGGCGAGACGAAGTACCCGCTCCGCAAGATGCTCCGCTTCTCGCTCGACGCGATCTCCTCCTTCTCCCACCTCCCGCTCCAGCTGGCCACCTACCTCGGCTTCCTCTTCTCCGGAGTCGCCTTCCTCGCCATCCCCGTGGTCATCGCCCTGCGCGTCTTCGGCTCCTACCTCCCCGGGTTCGGCTCGATCACGATCGCCATCCTCATGCTCGGCGGAATCCAGCTGATCGCCATCGGCCTGATCGGCGAGTACGTCGGCCGCATCTACGACGAGGTCAAGCGCCGTCCCCTCTACATCGTCGGCGACCGCCGCAACGACCCCGTCGAGCTCGATCGGCCCGAGCGGACCAAGGAGCTCTCGGCCCCCTAGCGCCAGGCGGGGGCGCTCCGTCCGCGCCGGCCCGGTGTTTCCACCGACTCGGGGTAAGACGCCCCGCCGACTCGGAGGTCCGCGCGGCATGACGATCAGCAGACGCAGACTCGGCCACCGGCTCGCGGGCGACGCCTCCCCCGCCCCACAGCCGGCGCGGCCGACCGGCCACGCCGCCGCGGCCCGGCGCCCCCGCCCCGGCCGCCGGAGCGTGCTCCGAATCAGCATCCTGATCGCCGCGGCCCTCCTCGGGTCGGCATCCGCCGCGTCGGCCGACCCCTGCCCCGGCGCGGCGGCCTGCCCCTATGCCGGGGTCGCGGTGGTCGGGCAGCGGGCCGAGGGCGTCTTCCGCTACCCGCAGGCGATCGCCGTCGCCCCGTCCGGCGACGTCTACGTCGGCGACCAGCAGACGCACGCCGTGCAGAAGTTCTCCGCCGCCGGCGCCTTCGAGGGCGAGTGGGGCCAGGCCGGCGCGGGCGCCACCGACATCGGCGGGGTCGGCGGGCTGGCGACCGACGTCGCCGGGAATGTCTACGCGGTCGACGCGACCAACAACCGGATCGAGAAGTTCGACCCCAACGGGGCCCTGATCTCGAGCTGGGGCAAGCCCGGCACCGGTCTCGGCCAGTTCCACTTCGGCGCCGGGGGCGGGGCGACCGCCGGGGCCGGCGGGGGGATCGATGTCGCCGGCGGCTACGTCTACGTCTCCGACACCGGCAACCACCGCATCCAGCGCTTCGGCCTCGACGGGACCGGCGCGTTCACCTGGGGCACGGCCGGCACCGGGCCGGGTCAGCTCGAGAACCCGAAGGGGATCGCCGCCGACGCCCAGGGGGTCTACGTCGCCGACGACGACAACCACCGGATCGACCTGTTCGCCTCCGACGGCACCTTCATCGGCGCCAGCGGGGCGATGGGCGCCGGCCCCGGGCAGTACGCCTTCCCCTACGACGTCGCGCTCGACGCCGCCGGCAACGTCTACGTCGCCGACAACAACAACCACCGCGTGGTCAAGCTCAACGCCCAGCTCGGCTACTTGACGAGCTGGGGGAGCTTCGGCAGCGCGCCCGGCCAGCTCGGCTATCCGCGCGCCCTGGCTGCCACCCCGGCCGGCGACGTCTACGTCACCGACACCGCCAACAACCGCATCGAGCTCTTCGACACGACCGGCACGCCGAAGGGCGGCTGGGGCGCCTCCGGCCGCGCCGGCGGGAACTTCACCGGACCCCAGGCGGTCACCGCCGACCCGAGCGGGGCGCTGGTCGTGGCCGACACGCTCGACAACCGGATCGAGGCGCTCGATCCGAACGGCGGCTTCGTCGCGGCGATCGGCCGCCCGGGGAGCGGACCCGGCCAGTTCACCGACCCCAGGGCCGCGGCCTTCGACCCGGGCGGGACCCTGCTCGTCGCCGACGCCGGCAACCACCGCATCCAGCGCCTCACCCGCTACGGGGCGCCGATCGGCCAGTTCGGCAGCGGCGCGCCGGCGAGCCTCGCCGTCGACGCGGCCGGCGGGATGACGGTGGCCGACCCCGGCCAGAGCCGGATCCTCCGCTACGCCGCCGACGGGTCGCCGGCCGGCGCGCTCGGCGCCGCCGGGTCGGGCGACGGCCAGCTCAGGGCGCCGGCGGCGGCCGCGCTCGACGGGCAGGGCGACATCTATGTGGCCGACACCGGCAACAACCGCGTCGAGGAGCTCGACCCCGACGGGCAGTTCATCCGCGCCTGGGGCGGGCGCGGCACCGGCGACGGGCGCTTCCGCAGCCCGGCGGGGATCGCCGTCGACTCGGCCGGCGACGTCTACGTCAGCGACCGCGCCAACAACCGGATCGAGAAGTTCTCGGCCGCCGGGACCTTCCTCGCCAAGTGGGGCTCCCGGGGCGCGGCCTCGGGCGAGCTGCTCGCGCCGGCCGGCCTGACCGTCGACTGCCGCGGCGACGTGATCGTCGCCGACTCGGCCAACAACCGCCTCGAGCGCTTCCGCGGCGTCTCGCCGCCCGGAGCCTGCGCTCCCTACGTCGGCTTTGCCGCCCCCCCGGCGCCGCCGCCGCCCCCGCCCGTGCTGAGCGTCTCGCTGTCGCGGCGCACCGGCGTGCTCGCCAGCCGCGGCCTGGTCCTGACGATCCGCTGCGATCGGCCCTGCCGCGTCCTCGCCCGCGCCCGCCTGACGCCGGCCCACGGTCGCGCGGTGACCGCCCTCACCGCCTCGCCGCGGACGCTCCGCGCCGGGGTCGCCACCCGGGTCAACCTCCACCTCGCCGCCCCCGGGCTGAGGCTGATGCGGCGCGCGCTCGGCAAGCGCCTCCGCGGCCTGCGCGCGCTCGTCACCGTCACCGCGACCGGGGTCGCCACCGGGTCGGGCACGTCGCGGCCCTACTCGGCGAACTACCAGGTGACCCGCTAGGCGCGGCGTCCCACCTCTTCCTTATGGCCTTCGCCCTCCGGGCTCCGGCGGAGATGTCCAGGGGAAAGCCGTGAGGGCTGCGGCGTCGGCGGGTCGGCCACCTGGGCGTCCCCCGTCCGCTCGACGCGGTGCCAGCCGAGCCGGGAGCCCATCAGGGCGGAGACGACCGCGTCGAGCACGACGAGGTACATCAGCTGCCGGTGGACGAACTGCTGCAGCGGGAGGGCCCACAGCGGCCGGCGCGATTCGCCGTCGAAGCCGAACGCGCACCAGGCGAGCAGGAGCTGGAAGCCGTTGAAGGCGAGCCAGAAGCCCATGATCGGCCACGGATCGAGGAAGAGGATCGAATAGACGGCGAAGAGGTCGATCAGCGGCGCGGCGAGCGGGAGGAGGACCTGGAAGAGCAGCAGGTAGGGGATCGCCCGGCTGCCGATCCGTCCCTCCCCGCGCCGCCAGATCGCCGACCGGTGCTTCCAGATCGACTGGAAGGTGCCGTAGGCCCAGCGGTGGCGCTGGCGGTAGAGGCCGCGCAGCGTCGACGGCGCCTCGGTCCAGGCGCGGGCGTCGTTGGCGTAGACCACGCTCCACCCGACCCGGCCGATGTCGAGGGTGATGTCGGTGTCCTCGGCCAGCGTCGCCCCCGAGATCCCGCCGATGTCGGCCAGGGCGTTGCGCCGGAAGGCCCCGATCGCCCCGGGGACGGTCGGCGTCGCGCCGAGGACCTCGTACATCCGGCGGTCGAGGTTGAAGCCCATGACGTACTCGATGTGCTGCCAGCGACCGATCAGGCCGCCGCGGTTGCCGACCTTGGTGTTGCCCGAGATCGCCCCGACGTCGGGCTCGCGGAAGCGCTGGACGAGGTGGGTCAGGGTGGTCGGCTCGAAGATCGTGTCGCCGTCGACGGTGACGACGATCGGCTGGCGGCTCGCCGCCAGGCCGCGGTTGAGCGCCGCCGCCTTGCCGGCGTTGGCCTGGCGGATCAGCCGCACGCCCAGGCTCTCGAGCCGCTCGACGATCTCCGCCGTCCGGTCGGTCGACCCGTCGTCGATCACGAACAGCTCGAGCCGGCCGGCGTAGTCCGAGCCGGCCAGCGAGCGGACCGCCCGCTCGATTCCGACCGCCTCGTTGTAGGCGGGGACGAGGATCGAGACGCCCGGCGCGTAGTCGAGATCCCGGGGCAGGCGCTTCATCCGGCCGACGTGGATCCGGGCGAGGATCAGCCCGAGGCCCATCCGCACGGCGACGAGCCCGGTCACCGCGAACACCGTCAGGGTCAGCAAGCCGGTCACCGTCCCGGCGACGGCGAGCATCGCGTCGAACGCCTCGCCCCGCAGCCGCTGGGCCCCGGTGGCCGGGACCATGGCCGCCCGGGGCGGTAGGTCGGTGGCGAGATCGGAGGCGCGCACGAAGCTGAAGTGGCGGGCCTTCAGCGCCTCGATCAGGGTCGGAAGGGCGGTCACCGTGTCCGAGCGGACGCCGCCGGCGTCGTGCATCAGGACGATCCCGCCCGTGCCGTCGGCCGGGAGGCGGTTGATCACGTTGGCGACGATCGTCGGCGCCCCCGGTCGGGTCCAGTCCTCGGTGTCGTAGTCGGCGAGGACGATGTCGTAGCCGTGCCGGGCGATCGACGCCCACGCGGCTGCCTGCTGCGGGGTGACCGCGCGCGTCGTCGACGAGTACGGCGGGCGCACCAGGCGCGGACGCACGCCGGTGATCCCGCTGATCGCGCTCTCGGTCAGCGATATCTGAAGCTGGCGCTGCCAGGCCGGGAGCGCCGCCGGGTCGACGTGGGTGAAGGTGTGGTTGCCGAGCTCGAACCCGTCGCGGTAGAGCTCGCCGACCAGGCGCTGGTGGCGGACGACCTGGCTGCCGACGAGGAAGAAGGTGGCGGTGACGCCCTCGCGCCGGAGGATTCGCACGATCCGCGGCGTGTAGGCCCCGGGTCCGTCGTCGAAGGTCAGCGCGATCCGCCGGCCCGGCTTCGGCTGGGCGGCGACGAGGCCCCCGCCGGGGCCGGACCGGAGGATCGGCGGGAGGCCCTGGAGCGCCGAGACTCCGCCGTGGCCGACCGGGGTCGAGCTCGCCCCGACCGTCTTGGTCGTGAAGCCCTCGACGAGGAGGAGCAGGACGAGCATGCCGAGGACGAGACCGAGCAGGAGCCGCCGTCCGAGGGCGGAGACGGGCTTGACGACGCGTGGAGGCGGCTCGACCGGCCGGCGGCTCATGCGATTCCCATGTTGACGGAGAGAACGGGCAGACTTCCGGCCCGCCCCAGCCCCTTAGAAGGATCTTGACCCGGCGCTAACACTGCGCTCGGCACCGGCTGCCCTAACTTACGTCGGTGTCCAAGCCCGTCGAGCGCCGCCCGGTGCGCGTCGCCCTGCTGCTCGCCGTCGTCGCCGCGCTCGGGACCGGTGGAGCGCTCTCCGCCGGCGGAGCTCGGGGGGCGCCGGGGGCGCCGGGCACGGCGCGTGCGACGGGGGCGGGGCGTTCGGCGGACGCGCCGGGCGCGGCGGGTGCGCCGGGGGCGGCGGGTGCGCCGGGGGCGGCGGGCGGCGGCGGCGCGCCGCGGGCGGCGACGGTCTCGATCGATCCGGCGGTCGTGGTCAACCACTTCCGCCCCGACGAAGCGCTCGGGGCCGGGCTCGACGGGCACGGAGCCGGCGAGACGGCGCAGATCTACACGCCGGCCAACATCCGGGCCATGGCAAGCGCCGGGCTGCGCCCGCTGACCTATCGCCTGCGCACCGAGCTGGCCGTCCAGGACTGGCACTGGAACCCGGCCGGCCGCTTCAGCGCCGGCCGGCAGGGCTACTGGACCTCCTCGACGAGGGCGGCCCGGCCGTTCGCCGCCTCCTACGGCTACCGGCTCCCGCGCCGGGGCGACACCGTCGACCAGGCCAACGACGACGGCTATTCTCGGCTCGACGACGGGAGCCTGGCCGGCTTCTGGAAGAGCAATCCCTACCTCGACCCCCACTTCAGCCACGAGAGCCTGCCCCAGTGGGCGCTGGTCGATCTGGGCCACGCCCAGCCGGTCGACGGCATCCGGGTCGCCTGGGGGGCGCCCTACGCGACGCGCTTTCGCGTCGAGTACTGGGTCGGGCCGAGCGCGATCGCCCTCTCCGGCCACCCACCGGGCTACTGGACCGACTTCCCGCGGGGAGCCTTCCGCGGCCGGGCCGGAGTCCAGACGCTCCGCCTCGACACGGCGCCGCGGGCGGTGCGCTTCGTCCGGGTCCTGCTCCTGGCGAGCTCGCACACCGGCCCGCGGCGCTCGCGCGACATCCGCGACCGGCTCGGCTACGCGATCCGCGAGCTCGGGCTCGGGCGCCTGTCGGCGGCCGGCCGCTTGACCGACCTGATCCGCCACCGGGCCGACCGCAGCCAGACGATCACGATGGCCTCCTCGACCGACCCCTGGCACGCGGCGGCCAACCGCGACCCCCAGGCCGAGCAGCCGAGCTTCACGACCGTGCTGCGGAGCGGCCTGACCAGCCGTCTGCCGGTGCTCGTCCCCGTCGGCCTCCTCTACGGGACGCCGGCCAACGCGGTGGCCGAGCTCCGCTACCTGCGCGCGCTCCACATCCCCGTGCGCGGGGTCGAGCTCGGCGAAGAGCCCGACGGGCAGCTGGCCAGCCCCGAGGACTACGGGGCGCTCTACCTCCAGTTCGCCCGGGCGATCCACCGAGCCTTCCCCGGACTTCCGCTCGGCGGTCCGGGGTTCCAGACCTCGGTCCCCGACTGGCTCGCCTGGCCCGACCGCCAGGGCAACCGCTCGTGGACCGGGCGGTTCGTCGACTACCTGCGCCGCCACGGCGCCCTCGGCGAGCTCTCCTTCTTCTCGTTCGAGTGGTATCCGTTCGACAACACCTGCGCCGACCCGGGGCCCCAGCTCGCCCGGGCGAGCCGGACGCTGGCCGCCGTCGTGGCGGCGCAGCTGGCCGACGGGCTGCCGCCAGGGATCCCGCGGATCATCACCGAGTACGGCTATTCGGCCTTCTCCGGGCGGGCCGAGGTCGACCTGCCGGGCGCGCTGCTGAACGCCGACGTCGTCGGCCGGTTCCTCGCCGGCGGGGGCGCGGCGGCCTATCTCTACGGCTACGAGCCGGACGCCCTGATCTCCGAGCCGGCCGCCTGCGCCGCCTGGGGGAACCTGACCCTGCTGCTGAGCGACGACGCCCACCGAATCCGTCAGCCGGTGGCGGCCTACTGGGCGGCGCGGCTCCTGACCCGGGTGTGGGCGGCCCCGGGAAGCGGGATCCACGCGATGCTGGCCGCGACGGCTCGCTTCGCCGACGGCGGGGATCCGGGGCTGCTCGGCGCCTACGCCGTCCGCCGCCCTGACGGCCGGCTCGCCCTGCTGCTCCTCAACAAGGACCCGGTGCGGCCCGTCCGGGTCCAGACGGGGATGGCCGGGAGCCTCGAGCGCTTCACCTTCGGCCCGGCGCAGTACGCCTGGCACGCCCGTGGCCCGGCCGGCTACGCCCGGCCCGACCTCGCGCCGGCGCGGACGGTGATCGCCGCCGGGGGTACCGTCGACCTCCCGCCCTACTCCCTGACCGTACTCCGCGACGCTCCCGGGCATCGCTAGCTAGAGCGCCTTTCGCCGCGGGGACTAATGTCGCCGGCCCGACGTGCCGAGTAGGAGGGTATGGACCAACGTGAAGAGAAGGTCATGTTCGAGACCCCGAACCACACGATCCGCGGGACGGTGACCCTCGCGCGGGAGGGCTACCGCAGCCGCGTGTCCGATATGCTGAACGCCTCCGAGCGGGTCTTCATCCCGCTCACCGACGCGACGATCGAGCCGCTGAGCGGCGGCGAGATCACCCACCACTCCTTTATCGCCGTGGCGCGCAGCCACATCGTCTTCGCCGTCGGCCTCGAGCCCGAGCGCGCGACCGAGGACGCGGCCTTTCGCATCTCGCGCGCCCAGCGCGTCTAATAGCATCGCCCCGGCCGGCGGGCCGGCGGCCGCGGAGCCTCCGCCGGCAGCGCCACAATCCGACCGAAGGGGAGCGATGGCACCGGGACAGGTCACGCCGGTCGAAGCGGTGGTCAACGGCGTGCTCGCCGGGACGGCGGGGACGCTCGCCATGGATCTGCTGATGTGGGTCCGCTACCGGCGCGGCGGCGGCGAGGACGGCTTCGTCGACTGGGAGACCTCGGCCGGCCTCGAGGGCTACGACCAGGCGCCGGCGCCGGCTCAGGTCGGGCGGCGGATCCTCGAGGGCTACCTCCAGAAGGAACTGCCGCAGGAGTCGGCGCGGCTGGTCAACGACACGATGCACCTGCTGACCGGGGCCCAGTGGGGCGTGGTCCACGGGATCCTCGCCGGATCCTCAGGCCGCAGCGGGCTGGTGAGCGGCGTGCGGACGGGGCTGATGGCCTGGCTGGCCAGCTACGCCCTGCTCACGCCGCCCGGGCTCTACGAGCCGCTCTGGACCTACCCGCCGCGGGTCCTGGCCGACGACGCGAGCGCCCACCTGGTCTACGGGCTGACCACGGCGACGGCGTTCCGGGTGCTAACGCGCTCCTGACGCGGGGCCCGGCGCTCGCCGGGCCCCGGTCGGGCTCGGCGCTACGGGGTCGTCTGCTCCTTGATGCAGCGGTTCAACGGGGCCGGGCCGCCGTACTTGAGGCGGAACGCCTTGGCGCCGACCTGCTTGCGCTCGGCCCGGCACCGGGTCGCCGCGGCGCGATCGGTCGGCAGGTGCGAGCGGACGCACTTGGTGTAGGCCTTCGGCACCCCGTACTTGAGGCGGAACGCCTTGGTGCCGAGCACCCTGCGCTCGGCGGTGCACTGCTGGCGCGCGACGTTGCGCGCGTGATGGTGCCCGGCGATCAGGCCCGGCGCGGCGCCGGCGAGGGCGGCCGACGGCCCGAGCAGGGCTCCGACGGCGAGCACAGCGGCGATGGCTCTGGTCATGCGTTCTCCTTTGTCCTGGTGGCCACGGGATGAGAAGCTCCTCCCGCGAACACGACTCGCCGCCGGCGGGCGTGGTTGGGCAGTTGCGGATCCGTTGCCCGGATTCGGCTCGCGAGGCCGTGGTCCCGCGCGGGCTGGATGGTCTCGTCGCGGGCCGGGTAGCGTGGCCGGATGGACTTGAAGCCCAGGCTGATCGATGTCGTCGTCCCCGAGCGCCCCGCCGGGGCGGTGCTCGTCCTCCACGGCGGGGCGAGCCGGCGCGGCAACATGATGGTGAGCCCGACGCAGCTCTCGGTGCTGCGGATGGTCCCGATCGCCCGGCGGATCGCCCGGGTCGGGCGGGGCCGGCTGGCGGTGTTCCGGCTGCTCAACTCCGTCCGCGGATGGGACACGCACCACACGCCGGTGCGCGACGCCGCCTGGGGCCTCGACCAGATCGCCGAGCGCTACGGCGAGCGACTCGCGACGTGCGTGGTCGGACACTCGCTCGGCGGACGGGCGGCGCTCCTGATCGCCGGTCGCCCGGAGGTCCGCAGCGCCGTGGCCCTGGCCCCGTGGGTCTACCCGACCGACGTCCCCGACGGACTGTCCGGCCAGCGGATCCTCATCGTCCACGGGACCCGGGACAGAGTCGCCAGCCCGGAGCGCTCGGCGGCGCTGGCCAGCGCACTGAGCCGGCGGGCGCGAGTCGCCTACATCAGCGTCGAGGCCGGCAGGCACGCGATGCTCAAGCGCCACGATCTCTTCGACGGGCTGGCCGCCGAGTTCGCCGCCGTCACCCTGCTCGCCACCCCCGCCACCGGGCCCCTCGCCCGGGTCGAGGCCGGCGAGACGTACGTCCGGCTGTAGGGGCGAGGGGTGAGAACGCGGCAGGTCGCTCCCTCCAGCTCTGGGCGCGGCCCGTCCTCCGGCAGCCCGGCGCCGCTTGACAGGTGACCATTTAGTCACCTATAGTGGGGCCATGGACCTGGTCTTCAAGGCGCTCGCCGATCCGACCCGGAGGGAGCTGCTCGACGAGCTGTTCCGCGAGGACGGACAGACGCTCGGCGCCTTGGAGCGGCGGTTGCCGATGACACGGTTCGGGGTGATGAAGCACCTCAACCTGCTCGAGGAGGCGGGACTCATCGTCACCCGGCGCCGCGGCCGCGAGAAGCTCCACTTCCTGAACCCGGTCCCGATCCGCGTCGTCCACGACCGGTGGGTCAGCAAGTACGCCGAACCGTGGGTCACCAGCCTGAGCGACCTCAAACACGCGATGGAGGAGAAGCGCATGGAGAAGGTATTCGAGATCTACATCAAGACGACGCCGGAGCGGCTCTGGGAGGCGATCACCAGCAGCACGATGCGCCGGATCTACAACTTCGGCGTCGGCGTGGAGACCGACTGGACCCCTGGGTCCGACTATCAGGGCACTCACCCGAACGCCGCCGGCGCCCTCGTCGAGGGCCGCAACCTCGAGGTCGAGCCGCCGCACAGGCTCGTCCAGAGCTTCACGGCGCTGTGGAGCGACGACGTCAGGCGCGAAGGGACCTCCCGGGTGACCTGGGAGATCGAGGCGGTCGCCGACTCGTGCCGGTTGACGGTGACCCACGACCGGCTGCCCGAGAACGCCAACAACGAGATCTATGGCGGCTGGCCGATGATCCTCTCCGGGCTGAAGACCCTGCTCGAGACGGGCGAGGCCCTGACCACCCCGGGATCGCTGATGTACGCCGATTGATTCGCTGAGCCATCGGCAAGGAGGCCGGCGAGACGGTGACGCTCCGCCTGGGGAGCCGATCACCGATCGACCCGGTCGCCCCGCGCGACCGCGACCTTACGATCCTCGACTGAAGGTCAGCCCGCGGCGATCTCCGCCGTCACCGTGGGCGCGGCGCGCAGGGTCTGGAGCACGACGCAGTAGCGCTCGGTCAGCTTGAGCAGACTGGCGAGCTGCTCCTCGTCGGCGTCGGGAGCGGTCAGCTCGAAGCGGAGCCGGATCCCGCTGAAGCCGACCGGCGCCGTGCGGTCGACGCCGAGCGTGCCGCGGAAGTCGAGGTCGCCGTCGGCGACGATCGTCCCGCCATCGACGCGTACCCCGAGCGCCGTCGCCACGGCGCGGAGCGTAACCCCGGCGCAGGCGACGAGCGCCTCGAGCAGCATGTCGCCCGAGCACAGGAGGCTCCCGTCGCCGCCGGTGGCGGGATGGAGCCCGGCCCGCGCCAGCGCACGCCCCGTCTGAACGTTGCAGGCCAGGTCGTCGTCGAGCGTTCCGGTGGCGCTGAGCGTGACGCGCGCGGCCGACGGGCTCTCGCGGTAGCGCTCCTTGAGCGGCGCCTGGAGGGCGCGCAGTGCGTCGCGATCCATGGACGCAGGCTAGCGGTAGCGCCCCGGGGCGCTTCGTACGTCGGCCGACGGCGACGGGAGGGAGCGCAGGCGCCATCAGTGCTGGTTGGCTCCACCGAGCGGAGAGGGAGGGATTCGAACCCTCGGACGAGGTTTCCCCCGTCACGCGATTTCCAGTCGCGCCCGTTCAACCGCTCCGGCACCTCTCCAGGGTCGGCGGCGCCTCAAGGCTACGCGAAGCGATAATCTGGCGGTTGCCACGTCCGGCTGTCGACGCCGCCCGATCCACCGCCAATGGAGCCCGCCCTGCTCGCCTTCAGTAAAGCCGTATCCACAGATTTCGGCCTGATCGCCACGTTCGGCGGGATGGGCCTGCTCGTCAACGGGATCGTCGTCTACATCTACTTCCAGATCCGGGGCGAGCATCAGCAGAACGAGCAGCAGCGGGCTCCCCGCCCGTAGCCGCTCGTCGGCTGGGCCCGCGGCCCGGCCGGGCGCGATTTGACCCACCGACCCACCCGCCCGAGGCGCCCGATCGCCGTCGTCGCCGTCCTGGCCGCCGCCGCCATCGCGGCCACGCTCGTGCTCGGCGGGTCGTCGCGGGGTCCGCTGCTCGTGCGCTGTCCGGCCGGCGCCGCCAGCCCCGGTGCCGCGCCGGCACCCGCGGCCGGCGGCCCCGCCCCGCCGGCGGCGGCGATCGAGATCCGCGTCAACCAGGTCGGCTATGTCGCGTCGTGCCCGAAGCTGGCCCTCGTGATGACCCGCCGCCCGCTCGCCGACCCGACGTTCACCCTGCTCGACGCCGCCGGGACCCGCGTGCGGCTCCGCGGCCGGCTCGGAGCCTCCCGGGGCCCCTGGAGCCCGGCCTGGCCCTACGTCTATCCACTCGACCTCAGCCAGGCCCGGGCTCCCGGCCGGTTCGCCCTCGCGGTCGCCGGCGCCCGGTCGCCGAGCTTCGCCATCGGCCCGGCGCCGACCCTCTACGACCGGCTGGCCGCCAACGCCGTCGCCTTCCTCACCGCCCAGCGCGACGGGCCGAACGTCATCCCCGGTCCGCTCGACCGCCAGCCGTCGCACCTGCTCGACCGCCGGGCCCGGGTCTACGCCGCGCCGGCCTACCGCGGCTTGACCCTCACCGCGCCGCCGCGCCCGACCGGCGTGAGCCTCGACGTCTCGGGCGGGTGGTTCGACGCCGGCGACTACGTCAAGTTCGTGGAGACGGCCAGCTTCACCGACGTCCTCGCACTCCTCGCCCTGCGCGACTACTCCGCCTCCCCGGCCCTGCGCGCCGAGGTCCGCTTCGGCCTCGACTGGCTCTCGAAGATGTGGGACGCCCGCCGCCGGGTGCTCTACTACCAGGTCGGAGTCGGCGACGGCAACGGCACCTCGGTGCTCGGCGACCACGACCTCTGGCGTCTGCCCCAGGTCGACGACCGCCGGGCGCCCCGGCCCGGCGACCCGACCTACTACGTCAGCTACCGGCCGGTGTTCGCCGCCAACGCGCCGGGCGGCCCGATCAGCCCGAACCTCGCCGGCCGCGTCGCCGCCGCCTTCGGCCTCTGCGCCCAGGTCTTCGCCCACGACGATCCCCGCCGGGCCGAGCAGTGCCTGCGCGACGGCCAGACCGTCTTCGCCCTGGCCGACACCCACCCGCGCGGGGCCGTGCTCAGCACGAGCCCGGCCGACTACTACGGCGAGACCGAGTGGCGCGACGACATGGAGCTCGGGGCGGTCGAGCTCTATCTCGGCGGGCGGGCCCTCGGCCACGGCTATCCCCCGCGGACCGACACCAACCTCTACCTCAACGACGCCGGCCGCTTCGCCAACGCCTACATCTCGAGCAAGGCCGACGGCAACGACTCGCTCAATCTCTACGACGTATCGTCGATCGCCCACTTCGACCTCTTCAACGCGCTGAAGAGCTCGGCCGGGGTGCGGCTGGTCAAACACGACCGGCGCATCGACGTCGCCACCGATCCGGCGTCCCTCCTCCAGGACTTCTCCGACCAGCTCGCCCTCGCCGCCCGCCTCGGCCGGGCGACCCCGTTCGCCCTGAGCAACCCGTCGACCAACCTCGACACCGTGCCCCACGCGCTCGGCTACGCGATCCAGGCGCGGCTCTACGACCTGATGGTCGGGCGCCCGGTCTACGAGAGCCTCGCCTCCACCCAGCTCGACTGGGTCCTCGGCGAGAACGCCTGGGGCTCGTCGTTCGTGGTCGGCGCCGGGTCGACCTTCCCGCGCTGCCTCGCCCACCAGGTGGCCAACCTGAGCGGATCGCTCACCGGCCCGGCTCCGCTGCTGGTCGGGGCGACGGTCGACGGGCCGAACGCTCCGAGCTCGCTGCGCAACCGCGGCGCCCCCGACGGCTACCGGCCGTGCCCTTCGACCCGGACCGCTCCCTGGGCCGGCTTCGACTCGGCCAACCTCGCCTACCTCGACGACGTCACCTCCTTCACCACCTCCGAGCCGACCGACGACTTTGCCGCCCTCGCCCTGCTCGCCTTCGCCCAGCAGGCCCACCAGTCGGGCTAGACCGGCGGTCAGGGGAGCTGGAGGGCGAGCACGGCGCTCTGCACCCTGCCGGCCCGGTTGCTCCCCCCGGCGATGAGGATCCGGTCCCCGACCCGGGCGGCGGCCGCGTCGGCCAGCGGCGCCGGCAGGGCGCCGGCGAAGCGGGCGGCCCCGGTCGCCGGGTCGATCGCGTAGATCGCCCGGGTCGCCGTGCCCGGCCCGCCGCGGCGACCGCCGATCACGAATACGAGGCCGCCGAGCGAGGCGGCCGCCGCGTGGGCGAGCGCGACCGGCAGCTGCCCGATCTGCGTGACCCGGTGCCTGGCCGGATCGAAGCGGAGGATGCTCCGGCTCGTCGTCGTGCCGGACACGCCCCCGGCGATGATCACGACGTCGCCGACGCTCGCCGCCGACGCGTAGCGCAGCCCGGCGGCGAGGTGGGCGGTTCGGTGGACCGCGCCGCCGGGCTGCCAGGCGAACACCCCGTCGAGCTGCTGCGAGCCGTCGAAGCCGCCGATCACGAACGCCGTGCCGCCGACCGCCGTGACGGCCGCGTCGGCGGCCGCCCGCGGCAGCCGGGAGACCTGGCGGATGGATCCACCGCTGATCCCCGGCACGGCGAGGATCCCGTCGCTCACCGGCGCCGAGCCGCCGCCGAAGAGATAGACGGCGCTCGCGAGCTCGGCCGCCCCGGCGCCGACCAGGCCCGACGGGAGGCGGCCGGCGACGCGCCCGGTGCCGGCGGAGTCGAGCCGCTGGATCGTCGCCGGAGCGGCCCCCGACTGGTCGCGTCCGCCGAGCACGAGCATCCCGCCGGCGCCCTCCGGCGCACCGGCCGCCTGCTGCACCGGCGTCGAGAGATGGCCGACGGCGGCGACCATCACCGGGTGCCCGCGGAGCGTCGCGAGCGAGAAGCCGCTCGAGGCGCTGCTGCCCCCGCCGCCACCGAGCGTCGAGGTGACGACGATCACGATGGCGACGATCGCCCCGAGAAAGGCGCCGAGCGCGACGACGCGCCGCCGCCAGATGAGCGAGCGTGACTGCTGGGCGTAGAGCGGTTCGCGCATCGTGCACCGCGGGCAGACCCGAGGCCGCCGCGCTGGGGACAAACCTAGCCTGAACGCGGCGCCCCGCGTCGCCCCGCCGCTCAGGCGACGAAGACCGGCGTTCCGACGGGCGTCCTCGCGTAGAGGGCGATGACGTCGGGGATCCTCATCCGCACGCACCCGTGCGAGGCGGTATGCCCGATCGAGGAGTACTCGCTCGGGTCGATGCCGTGGATCCCGGCGCCCCCGTTGAAGGCCATCCACCGGGCCTTGATCGGATCCTGGGGACCAGGCGGGATGACCTGGCCGGCGAGGCTGCCGGCCCACGGCGAGTTGGGCACGTACCACGACGGGTTGGTCTGCTTCCACTGGATGCTGTAGAGGCCGGCCGTTGTCTCGAGGCCCTGCATGCCGATCGCCACCGGGTAGGTGGCCGACAGCTGCAGGTGGTCGAAGAACTTGAGCTGGAAGGAGTTGCGGTCGATGACGATGTAGGCCGGGAACTTGGCCGACAGGTCGGCCTCGGTGACCTTCGGCCTGACCGTGTGCGTCGGCACCGAGATCGCCCGCTTGGCCTGCGGGTTGGCCAGGGCGCCCTCGATGCGCCCGGCGAGGACCGTCGCGTTGACCGCGAGCCCCGCCCGCGCCGCCACCGGCTGCAGACCGGACGAGCTCGGCTGGATCGACGCGTCGCGGGCGGGCCGGTTGGTCGCCCGGCTGACGGCGGCGATCAGCGACCGCACGGCGGCGTGGGAGTAGGAGACGGCGAGTGGGATGTCCCGGGCCAGTCGGCTGCCGCTCAGGTTGCGCACCGTGCGCGAGAGGAACGAGCCGCTGCGGCTGGCGCGCACCGCCTCGTCGATCAGCGTGCGCGTGTCGATGCTGACCCCGGCCCGCCGGGGCGACAGCGTGAAGCGCCGGCCCCCGGCGTCGACGACGATCGGCTGCTGCAGCGGCGTGTCGACCCGGTCGCGCACCCGGGTGAAGGCGGCCCTGCTGCCCAGACCGCCGACGTCGATCCCGGCCACCCGGACTCCGGGGGCAATCGTGTCGCTGCGGCTCTGGTCATAGAGGTAGGCAGAGAGACCGGCCAGCAGCACCACCGCGGCTACGGCTGCTGCTCCGGCGAGCATCCACTTGCGACCCATTTGCGCCTGCTTCCTCCTGTGCCGTCGATGATAGTCGGGCGGGCCCCAAGACTTCTTACCCTGCCGGCCCCACAGCGGATCAGCTTGCACCCCAATTGTCAATCGCTGGCATCAATGACGCAGCCGCCGGGCGCGCTACCGTGCGAGGAATGTGCGGCCGATATACCAACACCGCCGAGCCCCACGACCTCGAGCTGCGCTTCGGCCTGCGGCTGGGCGGCGCCGAGGGGACCCGCCGCTACAACGTCGCCCCGACCGAGCCGGTCCTCGCCGTCGTCCGCGGCGCCGACCCGACCGAGCCCGACGGCCCGGGAGCGCCGGTGGCGCGGATCCTCCGCTGGGGCCTGATCCCGCCCTGGTCGACCCAGGACGGGCGGTCCGCCTACAAGATGATCAACGCCCGGGCCGAGACCGCCGCCCAGAAGCCGGCCTACCGCCGGCTGATCGCGACCGCCGCCCGCCGGGCCCTGCTCCCGGCCGACGGGTTCTACGAGTGGCTGCGCTCCGAGGACCGCAAGCTCCCGCGCCAGCCGTTTCGCTTCACCGTCGACGGCGGCGAGCCGTTCGCCCTCGCCGGGCTCTGGTCGCCGGGCCGGCTCGACGGCGAGGAGGTCGCCACGGTGACCATCCTGACCTGCGAGGCCAACGACCTCGTCGGCCGCCTCCACGACCGCATGCCGGTGATCCTCCCCGACCGCGCGAGCGAGCTCGCCTGGCTCGATCCCGCGGTCGACGGCCCCGCGGCGTACTCGATGTGCCGGCCCCTCCCGAGCGGGAGGATGAGCGCCCGAGCCGCCAACCCGGCGGTCAACAAGACCGACAAGGACCGCGTCGAGGGCCCCGAGCTGCTGGTCGCCCCCGAGCCGCTCCCCGGGCTCTGAGGTCAGCCGCGGAGCGCCGCGGCGAAGATCGCCGGCAGCGCGCGCAGTCGCGGGGTCGAGGCGAAGGCGGTCAGCCTCCGGGCCGTGAGGTGGGCCGTGCGGTTGTCGACGAACCACGGGGGCTTCGGGGTCAGCGCGAGCTCGCCGCCGACCAGCGACCTCGGCAGCGGCCGGAAGGGGCCGCGGACGACCGTCCGCTCGGTCGCGGCTAGGAGCAGGGCGTTGTGGACGACGCCGGTCCCGCTCTCGATGTCGGTGAGCGGATGGCCGGGAAACGCGCCCCAGGATGCGCGCGGGGTGAGAAAGCCGACCCCGCTCCAGCAGTTGACGCCGATCGTCCCGTAACGCAGCGCGGCGAGCGCCTCCTCGAACCCGCCGCCGAGGCGGCGGAGCGTCGCCGGCGAGGCGATCACGTTGGCGGTCAGCGTCCCGTAGAGCCGCACGTTGGCGAAGGCGACCGCCGCGTCCAGAAAGGCGGCCGGGTCGCTCTCGGGGAGTTCGGTCACCGCCAGCACGGCCGAGAAGTACTCGGTCGTGAACGCCTCGTCGGCCCCGGCGCTGTCGACCTTCAGGAGCGTCCGCCGCGAGCGCCGGTCGAGCCGCTCGGCCGCGGGATGCGCCGCCCGCGCCCGCTCCTGGCGCTCGTCGGCCCCCGGGTAGTAGGCCGGACGCGCCGGGGCGTCGCCGATCGCCTCCCGCAGCAGCTCGACGAAGCGGTCCTTGTGCTTCCAGCCCGCGGCCAGCACCACGACCTGGCTGGCGTTGCAGTTGAAGCCGCCGTTGTGCAGGCGCTGGGTCGCCACGTGGGCGGCCTGGAAGCGCAGGTCGGCCTCCGACCAGCCGCCGGGGACGACGATCGCCGGGGCGACGCCGCCGAGCTCGCTGGTGATCGGCTTGGTCAGCCGCGGCGTGGCGGTGGCGCGGCGCCGGGCGCCGTCGGGGCCGACGCCGAAGACGATCGCGTCGTGGGTCGCCTGGCTGCCGGTGATGTGCACCTCGTCGATCTGCGGATGCTCGGTCAGGTAGGCGCCCACGGCGGTGCCGCCGCAGACGATGCGCAGGTAGCCGGCGGCGATGAATCCGGCGTAGGCCTGCTCGAGCACCCCGAGCAGGTAGTCGTTGACCGGGTTGAGCTTGAGCATCACGACCCGCCCGTCGGCGAACAGCTTGTAGAGCGCGTCGAGCGGGGCGATCGCCGAGATGTTGCCCGCCCCGAGCACGAGCGCCACCCCGCCGCTGTCGGGATGGCGGGTACGCAGCCCGGCCCGGGCGGTCGCCGGCTCGAGCTCCTGCCCGGGCTCGAGCCAGACCTCGGCGCGGAAGCCGCTGAGGAGGAGCCGGTCGTAGGCCTCGAAGGGCAGGCGCACCCGGACCGACAGGCGCCCGCCCGGGGCCCGCCCGATCCGCTGCCCGGCGAGCGGGCTGCGCCCGGCGGCGAGTGCGTCGAGCGTCAGCCCGAGCGCCGTTGTGTAGGAGAGGTGGCCGAGCGGGCCCGACATCCACTCCTCGGCGGCCGGCGGCGAGTCGCGGTCGAGGCCCTTGGCCGCGCAGGCCACGCGGACCCATTCGGCGGCCAGGGGGCCGACCGCCGCGTGGAGCTCGCCGACCAGCCGCCGCTTCTCGGCGACGCCGAGCGCCGCCCACTCGCCGGCCCGCGAGCGCAGGACGCCGAGATCGGCGTCGAGCGCGGCCGTCCCGGTCTCGGTCTGCACCGTGGCCACGGCTCCATCATCCCAAGCCGCCGACCTCAGGCGACGGGCCGGTCGTTCAGCGACCCCGAGCGAAACGGACGATCGGCGACCGTCGCTGCGGCGTAGCCGGCCGAGCGGACCGCCGCCTCGAGCTCGGCCCGGCGGTCGGGCGCCGCGAGAACTGCTCCCAAATCCCCCGACTCGAGCTCGACCCGCCCGAGGTCGCCGTGGTGGCGCACGCGGAGCACGCGGTAGCCGAGCGCCTTGACCGCGCGCTCGGCGCGGTCGACCCGGGCCAGCGTGGCCGCGTCGACGGGGACCCCGTAGGGGATCCGTGAAGCCAGGCAGGGGCTCGCCGGCTTGTCGGCGCTCGGCACGCCGAGGCGCTCGGCCAGGGCGCGCACGGTCGCCTTGTCGACCGCGGCCTCGAGCAGCGGGTGGACGACGCCGTGGTCGGCCGCCGCCCGCAGCCCCGGACGCCAATCGCCGGCGTCGTCGGCGTTGGCCCCGGAGAGGAGGGCCCGGGCGCCGCGGCGGGCGGCGAGGGTCGACAGCTCGCCGTATAGCTCGCTCTTGCAGTGGAAGCAGCGGAAGCGGTCGTTGCGGCGGTAGTCGGGGCTCGCCAGCTCGTCGGTGGTGATCGTCTCGTGGGCGATCCCGATCGCCGCGGCCACCGCCCGGGCGCCGTCGAGCTCGCCGGTGGCCAGGGCGGCCGAGACGGCCGTGACCGCCACCGCCCGCGGGCCGAGCGCCCGGGCGGCCAGCGCGGCGACCAGCGACGAGTCGACGCCCCCGGAGAAGGCGACGACCACGGACTCGAGCGCGGCAATCCGCCGCTCGAGGCGCGCGGCGAGCGCGTCGAGCGGGGTCGCGGTCACTGCGGGTCTCTCGGAGCAGCGGTCGCCGGCTCGGCCGCCTGGTGGTGGTAGGCGGCCAGCGCCGCCGCCCAGACCGCTTTCACCGGACGCCCGGTCAGTCGCGCGACGGCCAGGCAGTCGTCGTGCTCGGGCGCCGCGTTGACGGTCCGCCCCTCGAGCGAGCCGAGCTTGACGCGGACGATCTCGCCGGCGACCTCGACCGTGGTGGAGCGGCGCTCGAGCTCCCAGCGGCGCACGGGCGAGATCCGCACGCCGAGCGCGCTGGTCTCGCGCAGCACCGCCCCGGCCACCGCCGCCTCGTCGGCCGGGCGGGCGAGGGCCGAGAAGACGAGACCGGGGCGGCCCTTCTTCATCTGCGCCGGGACGACCCAGACGTCGAGCGCGCCGGCCGCGAAGCACCGCTCGGCGGCGTCGGGGACGAGCTCGGGCGAGAGGTCGTCGAGGTTGGTCTCGATCAGCACGGCCTCCGCGGTGGCGGTGGCGGCCGCGCTGCGCTGGCCGATCAGCACGCGCACGACGTTCGGGCGGTCGTCGAGGGTCCGGGCGCCGGCGCCGTAGCCGACCGACTCGAGGCGCATCGCCGGCAGCGGGCCGAACTCGACGGCGAGCGCGGCCACGACGGCGGCGCCGGTCGGGGTCACGAGCTCGCGGCCGCCGTCGACGCCGTGGACCCGGGCGCCGCGCAGGAGCTCGACGGTGGCCGGCGCGGGCAGCGGCAGACGCCCGTGGGCCGCGTCGACGAACCCGCCGCCGGCGAACGGGAGCGACGAGCAGGCGAGCTCGTCGACGTCGAGCGCCTCGAGGGCCAGGGCGATCCCGCAGACATCGCCGATCGCGTCGAGCGCGCCGACCTCGTGGAAGTGGACCGTCTCCGGTGGCACGCCGTGGACCCGGCCCTCGGCGCGGGCCAGGGCGGCGAACACGGCGTGGGCGCGCTCGCGCGCCCGCGGCTCGAGGTGCGCCGCGTCGAGCAGTGTCCGCACGTCGGCCCATGTCCGCCGCGGCTGCCCGGCGGCGGCGGCGGCGGAGGCGGAGGCGGTGTCGGAGGCGGTGGCGCCCGGGGCCACCACGGCGACCACGCGGCAGGCGGCGATCCCCTGGCGCTGCTCGGCGGCGATCGTCAGCTCGAGGCCCGGCAGGCCGAGGCCGTCGAGGCCGCGGCGGACGCGATCGGGATCGGCCCCGGCGTCGAGCAGCGCGCCGAGCAGCATGTCGCCGGCGACCCCGGCGATCGCGTCGACGTAGGCGAGCCGGCTCACCGCTCGCCCCCGGCGGCCGAGCGGGCGATCCGCGCGGCGATCGTGCCGGCCCCGAAGCCGTCGTCGATGTTGACCACGGCGACTCCGGCGGCGCACGAGGCGAGCATCGAGAGCAGGGCGGTCAGGCCGCCGAAGGCCGCGCCGTAGCCGACGCTCGTCGGCAGGCCGATCACCGGCGCGGCGACCAGGCCCCCGACGACCGAGAGGAGGGCGGCGTCCTGGCCGGCGGCGACGATCACGCAGTCGGCGCGGCGGAGGTCCTCGAGGGCCGGGGCGAGGCGATGGAGGCCGGCGACGCCGGCGTCCTCGTGGACGTCGACCACGGTGCCGAGCAGCTCGGCCCGCACCCGCGCCTCGTGGACCGCCGGCCCGTCCGAGGTCCCCGCCGAGACGATGGCCACCCGGCCGCGGGGGGCCGGCGTCGACCGGGCCACCCAGGCGCAGCGCGCCCGGACGTGCTCGACGGCGTCGGGGGCGGCGCGCCGGACGGCGTCGCGGGCGGCCGCGTCGGCCCGCGTGACCAGCACGCTGGCGGCGCCGCCGGCGACCAGCGACCGGACGATCGCCTCGACCTCCTCGGGCAGCTTGCCCTCGGCGAGCACGGCCTCGGGCGCCCCCTGGCGGAGCTCGCGGTGGAGGTCGATGCGGGCGAAGCCGAGGTCGTCGAAGGGCAGCCGGCTGAGGCGCTCGAGCCCGTCGGCCGGGTCGAGATGCCCGGCGGCCACCGCCTCGAGCAGGGCCAGCATCTCGGCGGGCAGGCCGCCGCCGGCCCGGGTGCCTGGTTGGCGGCTCATCGGGCAAGGTTAAGGCTAACCTCCCGGCGATGGCGCTCGAGAGGTTGCCGCGATCGGTGCTGCTGATCGGGGACGGGGCGCTCCCCCGCGCCGTCGAGCTCGCGCTGGACCGCGCCGGGGCCGACGTGCGCCGGCTCCGCCGCCCGAACGACCGCCAGATCGCGATGGCGCTGATCGACGACTACGACGTGACGATGGTCGTCTCCCGCGACGACATCGAGGTCCTGCGCATGGCCCTGGTCGTCGAGCACGCCCGCCCGGGCCGGCGGCTGATCGTCACCGTCTTCAACCGCACCGTGGCCGACCAGCTCCACCGGGCGGTGCCGACCTGTCAGGTGACCTCGATGGCCGACGCGGTGGCTACGACCCTGGCCGGGCCCTGCGTCACCGAGGGCCTCGAGTCGCTGGCCCGGCTGCCGGGCGGCCTGGCCGGCGTGCGCGAGGCGGGAGACGGCATCGAGGTCGTGCCGCTGCACATCCCCCACCGTCCCCGGGTCGCTCGGCTGCTCCACGAGGTGCGCGGCGTCCTGCGCCCGTTCGACGTCAACGCCCGCTTCCTCGTCGCCGGCTTCGCCGGCTTCCTGGCCATCCTCGCCCTCGACGCGGTGGTGACCGGCCTGACGCTCCACGAGCATCCGGCCCAGGCCCTCTACGACGCGACCAAGACGCTGGTCACCGTCGGGTCCAACCCGGCGGTCGACCGGGCGGGCCCGGGGAGCAAGCTGTTCGCCGCGGCGCTGATGCTCGCCGCCCTCGGCTTCGTCGCCGTGCTCACCGCCGGCATCGTCAACCGCCTGCTCGATCCGCGCCTGACCGGCATCGTCGGGCGGCGGGCCCTCCCCCGCTCCGATCACGTCGTCGTCGTTGGCCTCGGTCAGGTGGGGCTGCGGCTGTGCCTGCTGCTGCGCAGCCTGGGGATCCGCGTCGTCGCCGTCGAGCGCGATCGCGCGGCCCCGGCGGTCGCCCTGGCCCGCGAGCACAGGATCCCGGTGGTGATCGGCCCGGGCGGCGAGCGCAGCCTGCTCTCCAAGCTGAGCCTCGACCGGGCGCGGGCGCTGGCGGCGATCACCTCCGACGACGGCGAGAACATCGCGATCACGGTGGCCGCGCTCGCCGTCCGCGCCGATCTGCGGGTGGTGCTCCGCGCCGGCGACGGAGACGTCACCACCGAGATCCGGTCGCTCTTCCACATCGGGGTCGTCCGCGACGTCCACCGGATCGCCGGCGACCTCCTGGCGGCGGCCGCGCTCGGGATCGAGACCGCCGGAGCGGCGGCCCGCGACGGGGAGACCTGGCTGGTGCGGACCGACGGCAGCGTCTGCCACTTCAGCGAACTGAGCGCCGCCGGCTCGCCCGCCGGCGGCGGGCCGACCGCCTGACCCGGCGCGAGCGGGGCGACGCGGCGCGCTACCGACGCAGCAGACGCTTGAGCTTGCGGGCCTGGCGGCGGCGCCGGCGCCGGCGCATTACGGCGGCGGTGAGCGCGAGCCCGCCGGCGACGGTGCCGCCGGCGCCGATGGCCAGCGGCTTCTGCTTCTCCCCGGCCGTGGAGATCGCCCCGCGGACCGGCTGGAGGGCGGCCTGGCCGGCCGAGCGCCCGGTGTCCACCAGCCTCTGCCTGCCCTTGGCCACGGCCACCGGACGAAGCTCGAAGACCTTCGCCCTGGCCCGCTCGCGGACGATCGGACGGAGCTCCGACAGCTTCGCCTTAGCGCCGTCGATGAGCTTCGGCCGGATTTCGGCGACCTTCTCCCGAGCCCGGTCGAGGACGACCGGCTTGAGCTCGGCGAACTTTTCCCTGGCGCGTTCCTGGAGGACGGGCTTGAGCTCGGCCGCCTTCTCCTTGGCCCGGGCCTGGGCCACCGGCTTGAGCTCGGCGACCTTCTCCTTGGCGCGGGCCTGGACGACCGGCTTGAGCTCGGCGACCTTCTGCTTGGCCCGGGCCTGGACGACCGGCTTGAGCTCGGCGACCTTCTCCTTGGCGCGGGCCTGGACGACCACCTTGCGGGCCTCGGCCATCTGCTTGGCCTGCGCCTTGATGTCGACCTGGGCGAGCGCGACGATCGTATCGCCGAGCTCGCGGCGGGTGCGCTCTATCTCCTCGCGGACTTGGCTCGGCTCTTTAGCCATGCGACGTCCTCCTTAACGCTCTCGATGGCTTGGGTGGGGGCCAGCGGCGTCGCCTTGGCCATCCGGGCGCGCCCGACGAGGCCGAGGACGGCCGCCAGCAGGAGATAGGCACCCGCGACGATCAGGGCCGCCAGCCACGCGTCGAGCGCCGTGGCCAGGGCGAGCACCATCGTCGCCGTCAGGGTGAGGAGCGCCAGCAGCCCGAGCAAGCCGGCCGCGGCGAGCAGGCCGCCGGCGACGCCGGCCGCCTTGGCCTTTCCCGTGATCTCGATCTTGGCGAGCTCGACCTCTTGCTGCGCGAGCCGGCGGGTCTGATCGGAGAGCCGCTTCAACAGCACTCCCACCGCCTGCCCGCTTCCGGCCGGGCCCTGCCCGTTACCTGCGACCATCGTGCCTCCTTGGCTCCTTTGGGTCTGCCAGGCGGGTACCCTGCCCACCGGCCGGGGAAACCGGCGACCGGCGATCGCGGCCCCGGCGGCCGCCTCGAGGAGGTGCTCAATGCGGGTGCGGATCGCGACGTGGAACGTCAACTCGCTGGCCGTCCGCCTGCCGCGGGTGCTCGAGTTCCTCGGCCAGCACCGGCCGGACGTGGTGTGCCTCCAGGAGACGAAGTCCGACCCCGACGCCTTCCCGGTCGACGAGCTGGCCACCGCCGGCTACCGGGCCGTCCACCACAGCGCCGGGCGCTGGGCCGGGGTGGCGGTCCTCGCCCGCGAGGAGCTGCCGCTGAGCGACGCCGCGGCCGGACTGCCCGGCGAGCTCCGCGCCGAGGAGGCGCGCTTCATCGAGGCCGACGTGGGCGAGCTGCGGGTCGCCTCGGCCTACGTGCCCAACGGCCGATCCGTCGGGAGCCCATGGTTTGCCGAGAAGCTCGCCTTCCTCGAGGCGATGGCGGCGCGCGCCGCCGCCCTGCGCGACGCGGGCGCGACCGCGGTGATCGCCGGCGACCTCAACGTGACCCGCGCCGACATCGACGTCTACGACCCGGCGGCGTTCGCCGCCAGCACCCACGTCACGCCGGAGGAGCGCTCTCGCCTGGAGGCGATCCTCGGCGGCGGCGACCTCGTCGACGCCTACCGCCACCTGCACCCGGGCACCCAGCAGTTCACCTGGTGGGACTACCGCCAGGGCCACTTCCACCGGGGCATGGGGCTCCGGATCGACTACCTCCTGGTCAGCGCGAAGCTCGCCGGCGGCCTCGAGCGCTGCGGCATCGAGCGCGACTTCCGCAAGGGCACCAAGCCCTCCGACCACGCGCCGCTCGTGGCCGACCTCACCTGAGCGACCCGACTGCGGGCGGCGGAGCGACGGGGGGGCAAACCCGCTTCGGTCATCTCGGTTCGGGGATCAGCCGCCGGCCGAGACGGTGATCCCGTGACCGACGGCGTTCGTGCGCCCGGCGCTGTCGGTCACATACAAGCCGACGCTGCGCGCGCCCGCCGTGGCGAACGCGTGCGTCGCCGTCGGCCCGCTCGCGTCCGGCGTTCCGTCGCCCCACACCCACCGGTAGGAGGCGATCGAGCCGTCGGGGTCGGAGGCGGTGCCGGTAAAGGTCACCGTCTGCCCGACCACCGGCTTGTAGGTGCTCGGCGTGTAGGCGACCGACGGCAGCTCGTCGCCGACGGTGATGCCGTGCCCGACCGCGTTGGTCTTGCCGTCGGTGTCGGTCACGTAGAGGCCGACGCTGTGGATGCCCTCGGCGGTGAACACGTGCGCGGCGCTCACCCCGCTGCCGTCCGGCGTGCCGTCGCCCCACACCCACCGGTAGGAGACGATCGACCCGTCGGGATCGCTCGAGGCGCTCGCGTTGAACGAGACGGTCTGCCCGGCCGGCGGCCTGTAGCTGCTCGGCGTGTAGGCCGCCGCCGGTGGCTCGTCACCGACGGTGATCCCGTGCCCGACCGCCGCCGTCTGGCCGCTGCTGTCGGTCGCGTAGAGGCCGACGCTCCGGACGCCCTGCGTGGTGAACACGTGGGTCGGCGCCGGGCCGCTCCCGTCGGGCGTCCCGTCGCCCCAGACCCAGCGGTAGCCGGTGATCGTGCCGTCGGGATCGCTCGATGCGGTCCCGTTGAAGGAGACCGTCTGCCCGACGGCCGGGGCGTAGGTGCTCGGCGTATAGGCGGCGGTCGGCGTCTCGTCGACCGTGCCGACGGTGATTCTCCGTGCCGCCCCGATGCTCGTGCCGTCGGCCGCGTAGACCGTCAACGCGACGGTGTAGGGCCCGTCGGCCGGGAACGTGTGGGTGACGGTGGGCGTCGTGGTCTCGATCAGCGTCTGGCTCATGTCCGGCCCGTCGTTGAACTGCCAGTTGTAGTGCGACACCCCGCCGGGAGCGCTCGAGCCGGTGGCGTCGAAGGAGACGGTCCGACCGGTGGTCGGCGTGCCGGCGAAGGTGGCGGTCGGCCGGGCGCCCCTGAAGGCGAGCGACTGGAGGCAGGTGCTGCCCTGGTTGCTGAACTCGGTCTGGTACCAGTAGAGGTGGCCGTTGATCACCTGGTTGTAGTCGGCGCCGTTGGGAGCCTGACCGGCGATGACGCCGACGTTGCTCCCGCACTTGTCGCCGATCTCGTAGCCCTGCGGGGTGCCCCAGTCGGTCCAGGCGTTGTTGGGCTCCGGATCGGTGATCGACTCGACGTGCTCGTGGCTGAGGCCGCCCTGGAGCGCGCCGTCGGAGGTCGTGCCGTTCGGGTGGTTGCCGTCGTCGCAGCCGAAGTTGCCGGTCACGTAGCCGTCCATCGAATAGATGAACTCGGCGCCGGCGGCGGTGCTGCTGCCGTGGTAGGCGCAGTACACCACGTTGATCGAGGACCCCACCGAGCAGCCGAAGCTTCCGCTGGCGTTGAAGCAGGTCACGACGCCGGGCGGCAGGAGCAGGAAGTACTCGTGGCTGAGATCGCGCGGGAGGCCGTGCGCGTTGATGTAGTTGCCGAGCTCGGTCTGGATCTGCGCGTCGGTCAGGCAGATCGCCGCTCCGCGGCAGCCGCTAGTCGGGTAGGGGTCGGTGTCGTTGATGCGCCCGGCAAAGGTCGAGGCGTAGCTGGCGAAGTGGCCGGCCGAGTCGTTGTACTGGGTCGCCACCGAGTCGACGTTGGTGGTCCCGCCGCTGTCGTGGGCGAGATCGGTCAGGTACTGGTCGACGCCGGCCTTGTAGTCGGACGGATAGGTTGGGGCGCCCGACGGAGCCCAGTAGACGGTGTAGTTGGCGTTCGAGGGCATCACCGGTCCGCCGCTGTAGTCGAGGTTCGAGAAGAAGGCGTCGAACGGCCGGGCCGCGGGCGGGGCGGCCGTGCGCAGCGGCTGGAAGCTCTTGGCCTGGCCGTTGGGCAGCGCGACGAGGATCGCCTCGGCGGCCGGCGCCGAGGCGCACAGCCCGGCGACGGCGAGCACGGCGGCCAGCGCCTCGAGCCGGCGCCGCAAGCGCGCGGACTCCCGTCCGGACGTGAGCGGCTCGGCGGGCGGCCCGAAACCGCGCTGGACCCTGCTGGAACCCTGGTACATCAAGCCTCCCCCCTCACGGGGATCGAAAATCCGCGTCGCCAACCCAGGGCAGCGTACGCCGCGGCGCCGCGGCGCTGTGTGCGCTCGCGCACACTACGGACGAATCTTCTAGGGCAGCTCGACGTGGGCGATCGCGATCTGCGGCTGGACCTCGGCGCCGGCTTCGATCTGCTGGGCGGCGACCTCGACGGCGCCGAACTCGATCCCGCGGGTGAAGATCGCGCTGATCAGATCGCCGAGGTACTCGTAGGTCTCCTCGGTGGCGGCGATCCCCAGGCCTTCGATGATCCGCTCCATCCGGTCCGGCGGGAACAGGCGCTGGAGCTCCCGGGTGATGTCCTCGTACATGTCGCCCGGCTCGGGCTGATCCGTCACGTGGGGCCTTTCTCTCTGAGACGTTGTCCTCGACGGGCGCGAAGCGGGGCTCGGGGAATCGGCCCCGTCAGAATGGCGAGGAGAACCCCTTGACGAGCGGCCCCTGAGCCTTGATGGTGACCGAGCCGGCGGTGGTCCGCAAGCTCAGCGTGAGCGCGAAGCGGCCCTGGGCGATGAAGCCGAGGCCGGCCGTCGTCCCGCCCGCCGTCGTCGCTCCGAGCGGGGCGACATGGCCCCTCCCGCTGAGGGCGAAGCCCGTCCCGACATCCGGGCTGCTGCGGGGCGCGGCCAGGGCCGTCCCGCTGAGGCTGCCCCTGAGGGAGACGCAGCGGTGCGGCGGTGCGGTGTGGTGGCCGGCGCACGAGGGGGCGCTCAGCGCCAGGGTGAAGCCGTAGGGAGCCGGGCTCGGCCCGGGGGTCCGCGTGCCGGCGCCGTTGGAGCGCAGCACGAGCCGGACGGCGCCGCGGAGGTTGACGAAGCGGCCGGTCGCCGAGACGATCCGGCCGGAGAAGCTCGTGCTCGGCCCGCTCGACGCCGCGCCGGCGGGGCCCGGCGCCAGGGCGAGAGCACAGGCCGCACCGAGCGCGGCCACAGGTAGGCGGAGGCTTCGGCCCCGCCCGGGGGGAGTCGGCGTTGTCGCTCTCCTCTGCATCGGCGTCCTCCTTAGCGGCGGGTGTCGGTGCGCTCGGGATCACCAGCGCCCGGCCATCGTACAAACGCCGCCGGGCGTCGTGCCCCACGTCTGGCGGGCGACGCGGCTTCTGGGGCGACGCCCGCCCGAGGGCGGGGCCGCTCTCCGGAAGGTCATCACCCGCCGTGGCACCCGATCCGCGCCGCGCGGCCCCCGCCCGCTCGCCGACTCCGCGCGGATCGCGACGGCTCAGCGCGGTCGGCCGGCCGCCTCGCGCCGCCTGGCCTCCCGGCAGCGGTCGGGCAGATCGGCCATCAGCCGGGTGGCCTCGGTCCGGTCGCGGTCGCGCAGGACGGCGAAGACCCTCCGGCCGGCGGTGTCGAGATGGATGCTGCCGAGGCGCAGGCGGCGCTGGATCGGCCCCTCGACACGGCGGACGCTCTGGACTTTGGCCAGGGGCACCCAGTCGGTGACCCGCCGGATGCGGCCGCTGGTCGTGACCGCGTAGCCGTCGTTGACCGCACAGGAGAGCAAGCGGAAGCGAAGCGGCGATTTCCAGCGGGCCCGGGACGGGGGCCCGACGCGCTCGTCGGGGAGATCCGGGAACACCCGGCCCAGCAGGAACGCGGCCTGCTCGCGGCTTCCGACGGGGAGCAGGGCGCGGGCGGCGTTCGCCTGGTTGCGGTCCTGGCGCCCCCTCGACTTCTGGCTGACCACGTCGACCTCCAGGCGGCACCAGCCGAAGGGGCGCCAGGCGAGCGGCTCGATCATCCGGATCGCCTGGATCCGACCGTCGGGAATGGTCTCGGCCGAGGTCTCGACGAGGCCCGAGCGCAGGCGCAGCCCGTCGGGCGCCTCGGCCACGACCAGCCCGTAGCCGCCGTTGAAGCGGCGCAAGACGAAGACGAGCAGCCCGATCAGCGGAGCGGCCCCGCCGCTGAGGACGGCGGCGGCGGCTCCGGGCGCGAGCGTGGCGAGGACGACGAGCGCCACGATCACCGCTTCGAGGATGAGCCCGGGTGCGCTCAGGAGCACCGAGGCGAGCAGTTGGCCGGTCGGCACGGCCACCAGCGGCCGCTCGGGGGGCGCCGGGGTCGCCTCGTCGAGGCCGTGGCTGAGCGCGAGCAGGCGGGCCCGCAGGTTCTCGGCCTCGAAGTTGGCCAGGTAGGCCAGGCGGCCGGCCTTGCCGTCGCCGGAGGCGAGCCGGATCCGGAGCTCGGCGAGGCCGAAGACTCGGGCGAGCCCGGGCCGGACGGTGTCGATCGCCTGGATCTGGCTGAGCGGAAACCGCTCGGACGTCCGCCGGATCAGGCCGCTCTCGACGCGCAGCACCCCGTCTTCGACGCGCCACCGGGTGACCAGCCACGAGATCACCCCGAGGGCCAGGGCGACGAGGAGGATAGCGATGTGTTGGAGGTCGTCGAACCTCGATCCCTGCCGGCTTCCGAGCAGGGGGAGGACGACGATCACCAATATCGCCACCCCGCCGCGGCCGGCCCTGATCAGCGGCGACAGTGGGTGCAGCCGCTGCCAGTCGCCGCCGAGACCCGGCATCGCGGCCGCCGGCGGCGCCGGGTCCGCGGTCGGCGCCCGCGGACCGACTTGCTCGGTCACAGCCCGGCGGCCTGGGACTCGCCGAGGGAGGTGAGCTGGTCGCGAAGACGGCCCGCCTCGCCGGCGGCCAACCCGGGAATCCGGGCGTCGCTGGCGGCGGCGGCAGTGTGCATCTGCACGGTGGCCAGGCCGAAGGCCCGCTCGAAGGGGCCGGCGGTGACCTCGACGTACTGCATGCGGCCGTAGGGGATGACCGACATCCGCCGGAACATCACGCCCCTGCGCACCAGCAGGTCATCGGCCCGCTCGGCGTACCCCCAGGCTTGGACCCGCCGCCCGGCGAAGACGTCGAGGACCGCTCCGGCGACGACCAATCCGGCCACGACGACCACGGCGAGAAGCGTGCCGTCGACGAGGAGGATGACCACGACGGCCACGGCCACCGCCGTCAGGGTGGCCGCGGCGACCTCGTAGCGCCGGAGGGTCCGCAGGCGCGCCGACGGCTTGATCCAGTCGAGTGCGTCGTCGTCGAGGCGGCCGGCCTCCAGCATGCAGGCGACGATACTCGCCGACCGGACGACGGCGGGCCGTCGCGTCATCGGTGTGGCCGTCGGGCCGCAGCGGGGCGGAGCACGCCACATGTCCAGCCGGGGAGGCGGAATTGTGGACCCACGGTCCACACCACGGGGCTGCGGGGGCTGGAAGACTGCGTTCGTGTGGAGTCCGCGCCATCCACGACGGGCGCTGGGGGGACCGGCGGTGGCCGCGGTGGCCGCCCCGTTCGTTCGGGACATCGACGCGTGCGTCGAGCGCATCGAGCAGACGATCCGGCAGGCTCGGGCACGCGGCGCGACGTTGATCGTCTTGCCGGAGACCGCGCTCGGTGGCTACATCTATGAGCGGCGGCCCGAAGATCCGCGGCTCGCCGCGGTAGCTCCGCCGGCGCTGCCTCGGCACGCGGAGGTCTTCGCCCGGCTCTCGCGAGCGGCCGGCCCGGCAGTCGCATGCATCGGCTACACGGAGGCGGCGCCCGCCGGACCTTTCTCGAGCGCGGTCTGTTTGAGCGGCGAGGGCATCCTCGGCCACCACCGCAAGGTGCACCTTCCCCCGAGTGAGCGCGGCGTCTTCATGCCGGGGAAGGAGTTCGCGGCGTTCGACACGCCGGTCGGCCGGCTCGGCATGTTGATCTGTTACGACAAGGTCTTCCCCGAGGCCGCGCGGGCATTGGCGCTGGACGGCGCCGAGATCGTCGCCTGCTTGTCGGCTTGGCCCGTGTGCCGGGCCCGCCCGGCGAGGCGAACGCCCGACGATCGACAGGTGCGCCACTTCAACCTCCTCGACCAAGCGCGCGCGGTCGAGAACCAGGTGGTCTGGGTTTCGGCCAACCATTCGGGACCGATCGGCCGGTTGTACTTCCCCGGCCAGGCGAAGGTCGTCGACCCCGAGGGCCTCGTCCTGGCCAGCACCGGGGACCGCCCGGGGATCGCCGTCGCGCGGATCGATGCCCGAGCGGCGGTGCGGGCGGCGCGGGCCGACCTCTCCCACCTGGGTGATCGCCTCCCGGCGGCCTACGCCGCGAGCGTGGCCCGGCGCGCCGCCTGAGCGCGGCCCCGCCGTCGGCCGTGCGCGCGGCGGGCCTCAGGCCTCGGGTTCCGTCGCCCAGCCGAGCGGCACGTCGCGATGCTTCTCGGCGACGATCGCAAAGTACTCCAGCGGCTCTCCGGCGACCGAGACGCGATGCGTGTAGCGCTCGCGCGCGCGCTCCTCGAGTATTCCCTCCCGGAACATCCTCAGGAGGAAGGCGCCGAAGCCGGAGGCGTCGTCCGCGTCGCAGAATCGGTCGCGGATGTTGAAGGCGATGTAGCCGGGGGAGCCGACGAGGTTGAACGCCTCGGCGAAGGCGAGCGGCGGCACGTCGCCGAAGCCGAGCGCGGCGACGCACGTCATCACGTCGAAGTCGCGGCGCATCAGGTCGCCGCGCTGGCTTGGCTCAAGCTCGGTGAGGTCCAGCGCGAAGTAGTCGTCGTAGACCCCCGGACGGTCACGGTGCGCGGCGTCGCGGGCCTCCGCCAAGAGGTCGACGCCGACGATCTCTCCGATCCCCAAATCCGCCAGTCGCTGTCCGACGAGGCCGTTTCCGGCGCCGAAGTCGAGCGCCGTCATCGCTGCCGGCGTGAGCCGGGCGGCACCGAGCTCGGTTCCGAGGAGCTCGGTGACCACCCGCGGTGACTCGCAGTCGAGGCGCTCGACGAAGAGCTTCTCGTAGAGCCCGGGCAGCGCGTAGATCGCCGCGTAGTCGTGGAAGCGGATCCGACGACGCTCCCCGTGCAACTCGACTTCGCACCACTCCTGGTCCTGGTCGAGCTCCCGCCGCGCATCCTCGGGTGGGAAGTGCACAGCGTAGTCGACGTTGCTGAGAGTGGTCATGTGACTCCTCTGCTCGTTTGCGCCGCCGGTATGAGCCCTACCCCGATTGGCAGCCGCCAAGCACAAGCTTGGACATGAGCACCGCCGCCAGAGGGCACGCCCCCTTTCGAGACCGGCCACCGTGAGACGCCCATCCTATCGGGGGGGCATGAGATAGGCTCGCGCGCGGCCATGGGCTCAGACCTCCAGCGCGAGCGCCGGACCGGCCCCGGCCGATGAGGATCACGCTCGCGCAAACGTCAAGCAGGTTGGGCGACATCGATGCGAACTTCGAGCGCGCCGCCGAGCTGATCGGTCGCGCCGGAGCGGAGGGGTCCGATCTCGTCGTTTTTCCCGAGCTGTTCCTGACCGGCTATTCGCTCGGCCTCGTGAACGTGGACACGTCGATCTCCGGCGTCGACGAGCGGCTGCTCGCGCTCGGCCGCGTCGCTCCGGGCACGGACGTCCTGATCGGGTTTCACGAGGACGGACTCGGCGTCCACAACTACAACGCGGCCGGCTACTACGACGCCGCCGGCCGCCGCCACTGCCACCGCAAGCTCTACCTGCCGACCTACGACCTCTTCGAGGAGCGCAAGTACTTCTCGCCAGGCCAGTCGATGCGCGCGTTCGACACGCGCCACGGGCGCGTGGCCACGCTGATCTGCAACGACGCCTGGCAGCCGCAGATCGGGTTCCTCGCCGTCCAGGACGGGGCGCGCGTCCTCTACGTGCCGACGAACTCGGCCCAGAGTCGCTTCCCCGAGCGCTACGACTCGGAAACCTACTGGCGTGACATCACCGTCTTCTACGCCCGCATGTTCCAGTGCTTCGTCGTGTTCGTGAACCGCGTCGGGGACGAGGCGGCCCTCCGGTTCTGGGGCGGTTCCCACGTCGTGGATCCCTGGGGCCAGATGGTTTGCCAGGCCCCCAACCACGCGGAGGCGTTGCTCACGGCCGAGATAGACCTGGCGGCGGTGCGACGGCGTCGCCACGAGGTACCGCTGGTACGTGAGGCGCGCCTGGCTCTCGTGGCCCGCGAGGCGCACCGCTTGGCCGAGGAGGGCGGCGACGCGTGATGGGCTCACGTCATGCGGTCGCGAAGCGAGTGAGCGTGCGGGCCGGGTCGATGCCCCCGAGGTGCGCCCGGAAGATCTCCCGGTAGGCGTTCTCCTGGGACTCGCCGTCGAGCGCGAGCACGGCGGCAGCACCGCTACCGTCCCCGAACTGCGCTTTGTCACGCCAGAGGATCTCGTCGGGCACCCAGCCGGCGAACGCGGTTCTGAGAATGAACTTCTCCTGTCGCGCGTCACACGTCTTCCAGGCGACGGGAATGCCGAGGCAGAAGGCGATCATGTCGAGGTCGAGGAACGGGACCCGGGCCTCCAGTCCGTGGGCCATCGTCACCCGGTCGCAGCGCTGAAGGTTGAGTCCGTGCAGCGACTCGACTGTGCGGACCAACTCGTCGTGGAGTTCGTCCTGGGAGCCGAGGTCACGGACGTACTCATAGCCGCCGAACAGCTCGTCGGCTCCCTCCCCGGTCAGGACGACCTTCACCTCGCGCGCGGCGAGCTCCGAGAGGAAATAGTTGGGGACCGCCGAGCGCACGAGCGAGGGATCGAAGGACTCGATCGAGCGGACTACCGCCGGCAGGGCGCCGCGGGCCTCCTCCGCGGTGTATACGCGCTCGTGGTGATCGGTGCCGAGGAACTCGGCGACCAGGCGCGCCGCCTCGAGGTCGGGGCTGCCGTGGGTCCCCACGGCAAACGTCGGCAGGACGTAGTCGCAGCTGCGCGCGGCAATCGCGGCGATGATCGACGAGTCGAGTCCGCCGGAGAGGAACACTCCGACCCGGACGTCGGCCATCATGCGCCGCTCGACGGCCCGGATCAGCGTGTCGCGGAGCTGCCCGACGAGCTCCTCGGGAGGCTCCTCGTCGGGTCGTGAGGGCGGCCGGAAGGACGGCTCGAGGTTGGCGGGCACCGCGCGGGCGAATCGGACGAGGCCGTCGTCGGGCGTCCAGTAGTGGCCGGGGGGGAAAAGCTCGACCGCCCCGCGCCAGTCGTCGTCGAACGCGACGAGCTCCGAGGCGAAGCGAACCTCGGCGCCGCGGCGGGCCCAGTAGAGCGGCTTGATCCCCACCGGATCGCGCGCTGCGACGAACGAGCCGTCCTCTCCGGCCACGACCACGGCGTACATGCCGCGCAGCCTGTGCAGGCCGCCGGGCCCGTGCTGGGCGACGAGCTGCAGCGCGCCCTCGTTGTCGGACCCGGTGGCGAAGCGCCCGGGGCCGAGGCCCTTGCGCAGATCCGCGTGGTTGTAGATCTCGCCGTTGCCGACCAGGTGGAGGAGGCCGTCGGGCGTGCTGAGGGGCTGGTCGCCATCATCGAGGTCGACGATCGACAGCCGCACGTGTCCGAGCCACGCGTCCACGACGGCGATCTCGCCCCGGCCGTCGGGACCGCGGTGGTCGATGCGGTCGAGCATCCGGCGGCCCGGCTCGGGGCCGGCGCCGCCGTAGATGGCGGCGATCCCGCACATGCCTCATAGCCTACGCAACGGCGCCGGGTCACCAGCCTCGACCCGTCGGGTATCCGGTGCTCGTGCCGGCCGCCCTGCTCGGTTGCGAGCGTCGTCTGCGGGGACGCGTCGAACGCCGGAGCTAGCCGGCGGGCGTGGGCACAGCGGCGCCGCGCCGATCCTCGCCCAGGCGCTCGGCGGTGGCCGCGGCCGTCAGGTTCGCCCACCGGGTCGTCGTGACCAGACTGAGGGCGAGCACTCCGCAGCCGAGGCCGACGATGGTCCACCAGGCCGGGCGGGTGGCCGCGGCGAACCCTGCACCGAGGCTCGAAGCCCCGCCGCCGGCGACGGCACCGGTGATGGCGACGCCGAGGGTCGCGCCGACCTGGCGGCTGGTTGAGGCCACGGCGGCGGCGACGCCGGCCTGCGAGCCGGGCATGCCCGAGACGGCCGTGTTCGTGATCGGCGGGTTCACGAGACCGAACCCGAGCCCGAAGACGAAGTAGGCGACGAGCAGGTAGCCGAGCGACGTGCCGGCTTCGAGGCCGGTGAGCATCACGGCCGAGGCAATCAGCGCGCAACCGGCGACGAGCAGCGACGGGCGGGCGCCGAAGCGCCCGACGAGCCGGCCGGACAGGGGCCCGAAGATCAGGGTCATACCGGCAACGGGCAAGGTATAGAGGCCGGCGTGAAGCGCCGAGAGACCACGGACCTCCTGCAGGTAGAGCGTGTTCAGGAAGAGGAAGCCGCCGAGCGAGGCGAACGCGCAGATCGCGATCACGCTGGCCCCGGAGAACGGTGCGCTGGCGAAGAAGCGCAGGTCGATCAGCGGCTCGTCGCGGCGGAGCTCATAGGCCACCAGCCCGGCGAGCGAGACGAGGGCAAGCCCGCCGAGACCGAGGATCGCGGGCGCGCCAAAGCCGTAGCGGCCGCCTTCGATGATCGCCGAGGTCAGCGAGCCGAGAAGAAGAATCACGAGCGCCTGGCCGACCGGGTCGATCCGCCGCGGCCGCGGCGCCCGCGACTCGGGTACGAACCTGGCCGTCAGGACGACGGCGGCCACGACGACCGGAACGTTGACCAGGAAGACGGCGCGCCAGCCGACCGAGTCGACCAGCGTCCCGCCGACGACCGGTCCGAGCGCCAGGCTGATCCCGACGACGCCGCCCCAGAGGCCGATCGCCTGGGCTCGCTCGCGGGGATCCTCGAAGACGTTGCGAATGATCGACATCGCCACCGGGTTGAGCATCGACCCGCCGACGGCCTGGAGGACGCGGGCGGCGACGAGCAGTGGGAGGCTGGGCGCCGCGGCGCAGACGAGCGACCCGAGTCCGAAGACGACGAGTCCGACCTGGAACACGCGCCGGCGGCCCAACCGGTCGGCGGTCGACCCGGCGAGCATCAGCAGGCTGGCCAGGACGAGGGTGTAGGCGTCGATCGTCCACTGGAGGCCGGCCAGCGACGGATGGAACGAGCGGTGAATGGCCGGCAGCGCGACGTTGACGATCGTCGTGTCGAGCCCGACGATTAGGAGGCTCATACAGCAGATCCCGAGGATCAGGAGACGCCGCCGGCGGTCGGGCGGCGGCTCGCGGACGCGGTCTTCCATCCGCGTCGATGCTAGACGCCCGGGCCGGGTCGACGGATAAGATCGGCTCGACGAACGGGGCTGTCAGCATCAGCAGAGCCGAGACGAGCTGTCGAAGCTCGTGGTGCGCGCCGAGCGCGGCGAGGAGGCCGCGATCCGCTCTCTCGGCCGACGCCCGCGTCGCCGGGCGAGCCGGAGGACTCCGGGAAGATGCTTGCGCCCGCAACGATCATCGAGTATAGTTCCTTACGTTTGGTAAGGAGCTTGAGCGCCGGGCCGCAGAGGACCGCGGCCGGCCAGGAATGGAGTTGATCCAATGAGTGCTTTGAGGCTGATCCCCCTTGACGACGCAGTCGTCTTCCCCGGCATGGGCATCACGCTGACCGTCAAGGTCGGATCCGATGAGAAGGTCGTTCTCGTACCGCGCCACGACGGCCGGTTTGCCGATGTCGGCATCGTTGCCGAGGTCTCCGAGCACGTCCGCCTGCCCGTCGGGGCCCATGGCGTGACCCTCACCGGCCTGCACCGCGGGCTGATCGGGGCCGCCGTGTCCGACCCCGACGGCGAGCTGCGCGCCGAGGTCGAGGAGATTCCGGATCCCGTGCCGGTCGACGGCCGCACGCGCGAGCTCTCGCGCGAGTACCGGGCCGTAGTCGAGGAGATCCTCGAGCTCCGCGGCGACGACGGCCGCGTGGCCGCCTTCCTGCGGGCGATCGTCGAGCCCGGCCCGCTGGCCGACTCGGCCGGATACTCGCCCGACCTGAGCTACGACCAGAAGGTCGAGCTCCTGCAGAAGGTCGACGTCACCGAACGGCTCGAGCTGGCCATCGCGCTCCAGCGCGACCGCCTGACTGAGCTCTCGGTGCGCAGGCGCATCCGCGAGGACATGGAAGGTGGAGCCCAGAAGCAGCAGCGGGAGTACTTCCTGCGCCAGCAGCTGGAGTCGATCCGCAAGGAGCTCGGCGACGACGACGGCTCGGTCGCCGATGAGTACCGCGCGAAGATCGAGGCCGCGGCGATGCCGGAGGCCGCCAACGAGCAGGCGCTCAAGGAGCTCGGGCGCCTCGAGCGGATGGGCGAGCAGTCGGGCGAGGCGAGCATGATCCGCAGCTACCTCGACTGGTTGATCTCGGTGCCGTGGAGCAAGCGCTCCGAGGAGCGCCTCGACCCGGTCGCGGCGCGCGCCCACCTCGACGGCGACCACTACGGCCTCGAGGATGTCAAGGACCGGATCGTCGAGTACCTGGCCGTGCGCAAGCTGCGCCAGGACCGCGGCATCGAGGCCGACCGTCGGTCGGGCGCCATCCTCACCCTGGTCGGCCCCCCCGGGACCGGCAAGACGTCGATCGGCGAGTCGATCGCCAAGGCGACGGGTCGCGAGTTCGTCCGCATGTCGCTCGGCGGCGTGCGCGACGAGGCGGAGATCCGCGGCCACCGGCGGACCTACATCGGCGCCCTCCCCGGGCGGCTGGTGCGGGCCCTGCGGGACGCCGGGACGATGAACCCGGTGATCCTGCTCGACGAAGTCGACAAGGTCGGCGCCGACTGGCGGGGCGACCCGTCGGCCGCGCTGCTCGAAGTGCTCGACCCGGCCCAGAACCACAGCTTCCGCGACCACTACCTGGACGTGGAGCTCGACCTCAGCCAGGTCATCTTCATCGCCACGGCCAACCAGCTCGACACGATCCCCGGGCCGCTGCTCGACCGGATGGAGGTCATCAGCTTCGACGGGTACACCAACCAGGAGAAGCTCAACATCGCCCGTACCTACCTCTGGCCGCGCCAGCGCGATCGCAACGGCCTGCTCGAGGACGAGACGACGATCTCCGACGCCGTGCTCGGGACGGTCATCAGCGAGTACACGCGGGAGGCCGGGGTACGCAACCTCGAGCGCGAGCTGGGCACGGTGCTGCGCAAGACCGCGACCCGGATCGCCTCGGGGACCACGGAGACACCGGTGGCGATCGACGTGGACATCGTCCGCGACGCCCTCGGCCGCCAGAAGGTGTTCCAGGAGTCGGCGGTGCGCACCGCGATCCCCGGCGTGGCCACGGGATTGGCCGTGACCGGTACCGGCGGCGACGTGCTGTTCGTCGAGGCGACGCGGATGAAGGGCAAGGGCGGGCTCGTGCTCACCGGACAGCTGGGTGACGTGATGAAGGAGTCGGCGCGAATCGCCCTCTCCTACGTCCGCGGCCATGGCGAGCGGCTGGGCATCGACGAGAGCGCGTTCGACGAGCAGGAGTTCCACATCCACGTGCCGGCCGGAGCGATCCCGAAGGACGGGCCGAGCGCCGGGGTGACCATGGTCACCGCGCTCGCCTCGCTCCTGAGCGGCCGTCCGGTCCGCCACACGGTGGGGATGACCGGTGAGGTCACGCTCCAGGGCCGGGTGCTGCCGATCGGCGGACTCAAGCAGAAGGTGCTGGCCGCCCACGCGGCCGGGCTGACCGACGTGATCATGCCCGAGCGCAACCGCGGCGACATCGACGAGATCCCCGACGACGTCCGCGCACAGATGCACTTCCACCCGGTGATGACCGTCGACGAGGTGCTCGACCGGGCGCTCGAGCCGGCCCGCGAACCTGTCACCTCCTAAGGGGCCCACAACCCGAAGAAGTAGCGCGGCGGTCGTGTCGGCGGTTGACACGACCGCCGGTCGTTCGGCCGGCCGAACCCCAGGACACCCGCCTGCCCGGAGGCACCGGCGGCGCGGGCGCGGCCGCCTAGACTTGGCCCATGCGACGCGACTACGAGTCCGCGGCCCGCGCCCTGGCCGTCGAGGCGGCGCTCATCGAGGTCGTCGACAGGCTGGCCGGCGACGGGATCGACGTGGTGCTGTTCAAGGGGCCGGCGATTGCCCGCTGGCTCTATGACGACCCGGCCGAGCGGGACTTCGACGACCTCGACCTGCTGGTGGCGCCCGACCGCTACGACCGGGCCGGGCGCGTTCTCGCGGCGGCTGGCTTCGCCGAGCGGCCGGCGCTGGCCGGTGACGGAGAGTCCTCGCGTCATGCGGCTCTCTGGACGCGCGACGGTCCCCCGGCGGTCTCGATCGACCTCCACCGCGCCCCGTTCCTCCTCCACGAGCAGGACCACGCGGCGGTCTGGCAAGCCCTCACCGAAGGCTCCGGGAGGCTCGAGCTCGGCGGCGCGGCGATCGCGGTCCCGGGAACTGCGGCCCACGCGCTGATCGTCGTCCTCCACGCGGCCCAGCACGGGTACCGGGCGGACCGGTCACGCGCGGATCTCGAGCGGGCGCTGGAGCGCGTCTCCTCCGACGACTGGCGGGCGGCCGCGCGTCTGGCGCGGTCGCTCGAGGCCGAGGACGGATTCGCCGCCGGGCTGCGGATGCTCCCGGCCGGCGCCGAGCTGGCCGACCGGCTCGAGCTCCCGTCCGAGGTCAGCAGGCGCCTGCGGCTCCACCTCCAGCAGGGGCCGAAGACGTGGCCGGGCTTCGAGCGCCTGGCCAAGCTCTCCTCGCCCCGGGCCCGGGCGCGGACGCTGGCCGGGATGGTCTTCCCGTCGCCGCGTTACCTGCGCCTCGCCGACCCTCTGGCCCGGCGCGGGCCGGCCGGCCTGGCCGTGGCGTTCGTCCTGCGCCCGGTGCGGCTGCTGGTCCGGGCCCCGGCCGGCTATCTCGCCTGGCGGGCGGTCGCCCGGGAGGAGCGCGGGGCGCCGCCCAGCGGGCGCATGGGGCTGGCGCTCGACGCGGTCCGGCGGGCGTGGTGGGCGGCGCGGGCGCTGCGCGCCTGCCGGATGCAGCTCGCCGGCGGGGGACTCGAAGCGGTGCGGCTGCCGCGACCGCCGGCGTGCCGGTCCGGCGGCGAGCGCGGCATCGGGCGCGCGCTCGGCGCCGGACGCGCGCGGTGCCTCGAGCGCGCCCTGATCCGCCAATCCTGGCTCCAGAGTTGCGGCGACGAGCGCGACCTCGTGGTCGGCGTCACCCGCCCGGGCCCGGGCTTCCGCGCCCACGCGTGGCTGGCCGGCGACCGGGAGGACACGAGCGCGTTCAGCGAGCTCCGCCGCCGGCCGCCGACCCGCGGGTGACGATGGCCGCGGGCCGGCCGGCGCGGCCCGGTACCCCCCCACCCCCGGGCGAGCCGGGCCCGGCGGACGGCGCGCGCGCGCTCCCACTGCGCCGGCTCGAGCGGGCGACCGGGTTCGCCCTCGGCGCCGACGAGCCCCCCTACGGACCGCCCGACGCCGACGGCAGCGCCGACCCGCGGGTCCACCTGACGGCGGCGATCGCGCGGGCGCTGGCCCGGCAGCCGTGCTGCGTCAGCTTCTCCGGCGGGCGTGACTCCTCAGCCGTGCTCGCCCTGGCGACCCACCTGGCCCGCCGCGAGGGGCTGCCCGACCCGACCCCGGTCACCCTCCGCTTCACGGGGATCGCGTCGACCGACGAGTCCTACTGGCAGCAACTCGTCATCGACCACCTCCGCCTGCGCGAATGGGAGGTGATCGCCGTCGGGGAGGAGCTCGACCTGCTCGGCGAGGTGGCCCGCGGGACACTCACCCGCCACGGGCTCCTGTGGCCGCCGAACGCCTACCTCCATGTGCCGATCCTCGAGCGCGCCGCCGGCGGGACGCTGCTGACCGGCCTGGACGGGGACGGCCTGCTCGGCGACTGGCGCTGGTCGCGCGCCCAGAGCGTCCTCCGCGGGCGGGTCCGGCCGGTCCCCCGGGACGCCCTCCGGATCGCCCTGGCCTTCGGACCCGAGCGGCTGCGCCGGCCGCTGATGCGCTCGCCGCTGCCCGACGCCGTCGCCTGGCTGCCGCCGCCGATCCGCGGTGAGCTGGTCGCCAGCCTGCGCGCCGACGCGGCGGCCGAGCCGCGGCGGTGGGATCAGCGGGTCGGCCACTACGCCCGCCGCCGCTACCTCCGCCTCGACGTCCACACCTTCGACCTGCTCGGCGCGAGCCGGGACGTCGCCGTGGCCCATCCGTTCCTCGATCCCGGCTTCCTCGGGGCCGTAGCCCGGCAGGGTGGGCCGGCCGGCTACGGCGACCGGACGACGACCATGCGGGCCCTGTTCGCCGACCTCCTTCCCGAGGCGCTGATCAGCCGGCGCAAGAAGGCCGAGTTCGGGGCGGCGATCTGGCGACGCGAGGCCCGCGCCTTCGCCGACGACTGGGACGGGCGCGGGCTCGATCCGGAGCTCGTCGACCCGGGGCCGCTCCGGGAGGCCTGGCGGGCGACGAGCCCGGTGTTCGGGTCGAGCACGCTCCTCCAGATGGCCTGGCTCGCCGCTCAGCCGGCGAAGTAGCCCACCAGCGCGGCGGCGCCGGCGGCCAGGCCGGCCCGCCCGGGCGGCCGGGTCAGCCTCAGCATCGGGAGCGCGGCGAGGTCGAGGAGGGCGGCGAGGTCGGCCGTGATCTGCGTGGTGAACATCCGCTGGGCGAGCAGCGGCCCGAGGCGCGCCCGCGGCGGCACGGCCGCCAGCCCGAGCGCGCCGCCCCAGGCGAGCAGCACGATGCCGGCCACGGGAAGCGCGGCGGCCACCGGCGGCACGGCAACCCGGACGCGTTCGCCGCCCCGGACCAACCGCGACCCGGAGAGCGCCGCGGGATCGAAGGCGTCCGAGCGGCGCAGGTCGAGACAGCGCGGCCCGGGGACGACCGCGCCGCCGGACACCACGGCCAGATCGTCGGCGACCACCCCGACGCCATGCTCGACGGCGAGCCAGGCCAGCGTCGTGGACTTCCCGGCCTGCTTGCCGCCGATCAGGAGAACCGCCCCGGCCGGGGCGGCCAGCGCCCCGGCGTGGAGCGCCTCGGCTCCCCCCCAGATCTGGGCGAGCGCGGCGGCGGGCGCGAGGTACGGATGGAGCAGCTCGGCGTCGTCGGGCCGGCGGGCGAACGTGAAGCTCGCCCGCCCGTCGCCCCGGCGCATCCGCAGCCGTCCGCCGCCGAGCAGCCGCAGGTCGGCGCTGTGGTCGTCGACCTTCGACGCCGGCGCCGGCGCCGAGCTCGCGCCGGCGACCTCCACGCGCAGGCGCGGCGCCGCGTCGACCGGCTGCATCCACCGGCCGGCCGCCGGGAGGCCCTCGATCCGCAGGCCGTAGACCCCGACCGGTTGCCCATTGCCCTGCGCCGGGCCGGCGGCTATCCTCAGGCTGTGAGCCACGTCGACCTCGGCGGGGAAACTCGGAAGCCGGTCGCCGATGACTCCCGATCCGCCTACGAAGCGCCCCGGCTCGACGATCTCGGGACGGTGGCCGAGCTGACCGCCGGAAGCGTCCCCACGTCGACCGACGGCGCCAACCCCGGCTCGGCCCTCTAGCACCCGGCCGTCTCAGGGCTCCCGGCCACGAGCGACCGGGCCGCCAACTCGGCAATCAGGGCGTCGACGTCGCCGCCGGCCCGCGCCGCGTCGAGCCCGTAGGCGGCGACGAGGACGCCGACCAGCTCCTCGCGGGTGGCCCCGTCGACCAGCCGGGCCCAGAGCTCGCCGCCCGAGCGGTTGAGCGCGAGGTAGCGCTGGGTCCGGGCGTCCAGGATGACGACCTCCCCGTCGATCGCCCGCCAATGCAGGTCCTCCCGGCGGACGCGCAGGCGCCCGCTCGGGGCGGGAGTCGGGCCGGGTACGGTCACCAGAGGAGAGCTTACGACCGATCAGCGGGATGGCAACCACGGCGCCGCGGACGGCGAGGAGGTGAGCCGGCGCACCCGGGCGTCACACGGGGCGGCTCTCGTCGGATAGAAATACATGGCATGGACCTACGCCTTCCCAACAGCACAGGGCAGCGCATCCCGCAGCTCGGCACCGCCTTCCTGCGCTCGGCCATCGCGCGGGCGCTTCCCGACCGGCCGTTCCACCTGCGCCTCTGGGACGGGAGCACCCTGCCGGCGACGACGCCCGACGCGCCCGAGTTCCACGCCACCAGCCCGGCGGCGGTCGCCCACTTCCTGCGCTCGCCCGACCAGCTCGGGCTCGGGCGTGCCTATGTCGAGGGGACCCTGACCGTCGACGACCTCGACGCGGCCTTCGTCGTCGTCGACACGTGGGATCCGCCACCGATCAGCAAGGCCGACCGGGTGCGCCTGATGGCCGCGGCGGTCAGCGCGTGCCGGCCCTGGGCGATGCCGAAGACGCCCGAGCTCGAGCTGATTCTCGACGGCGAACGCCATACCGTCGATCGCGACAAGGCGGCGATCCGCTACCACTACGACGTCGGCAACGACTTCTTCGCCCTGTTCCTCGACCGGTCGATGACCTACAGCTGCGCGATCTTCTCGCGCGGTGCGCAGACGCTCGAGGAGGCGCAGCGGTGCAAGCTCGACCTCGTGGCGACCAAGCTCCGGCTGAAGCCGGGCGACCGGGTGCTCGACGTCGGCTGCGGCTGGGGCAGCTTCGCCGTCCACGCGGCCCGGGAGTACGGGGTGAGAGTGGTCGGCATCACGATCTCCGACGAGCAGGCCGCGCTCGGCCGAAAGCGGGTCGACCGGGAAGGGCTGTCGGACCAGATCGAGATTCGGGTGGCCGACTACCGCGAGCTGGAAGACGAGCCGTTCGACGCGATCGCGTCGATCGGCATGGTCGAGCACGTCGGCGACAACCAGATCGACCGCTACGCCGAGGCGCTCCACACGATGCTCAAGCCGGACGGGGCGCTGCTCAACCACGGGATCGCCGTGCTGAGCCCGGCCGACGACCCGCTCGAGGACATCTTCTCGACCCGCTACGTGTTCCCCGACGGCGAGCCCCTCCCCCTCTCGCGGGTCCAGCTCGCCCTCGAGCGGGCCGGCTTCGAGACCCACCACGTCGAAGGCTTCGGCCGCGACTACGCGACGACGCTGCGCCACTGGCACGACAACCTCGACGCCGGCCTCGCGGAGGCCGAGCGGCTCGCCGGGGCGGAGCGGACCCGCATCTGGCGGCTCTACCTGCGGGCGGCGCGCCACGGCTTCGAGGTCGGCTTCACCAACGTCTACCAGGTGCTGGCCCGGCCGCGGACGTAGTGGACGCGGGCCTCGACCGGCTCGTCCTGCTCGACTGGCGCCGGCGGATCGCCGCGCTCTACGGCGAGGTGCGGGCGGCGGCCGACCCGAGGGCCGGGTGGGAGCATTGGCGGGCGACCCGCGACGAGCTGTTCGCCGGCCACGCGGCCTCGCCGCTGCCGGCGGCCGACCGGCCGGGCTTTCGGGGACTCGACCTGTTCGACTACGACCCGGCGGCGCGGGTGACGGCCGCGGTCGGCCCGGGCGACGGGACGGAGGTCGAGCTGGCGGCGGGCGACGGCGCCAGCTACCTGTTCACCCGCTTCGGCCGGGCGGCCTTCGAGCTCGCCGGCGAGCCGCGGGCACTCGACCTCCATTGGCTCCACGGCTACGCCGGCGGCGTCTTCCTCTCGTTCACCGACGCCACCTCCGGGCTGAGTACCTACGGTGGGGGGCGCTACCTGCTCGACACGGTCAAGAGTGCCGACCTCGGCGGGGCCGGCGACCGCCTGATCCTCGACTTCAACTTCGCCTACAACCCGTCGTGCTCCTATGACCCGGCCTGGAGCTGCCCGCTGCCCTCGGGCGAGAACCGGCTGGCCTGCGCGGTGGCGGCCGGCGAGCGGGCCCCGTCGCCCGCCGGGTCCCCGCTCTGAGCCGTCGAGGCCATGGAGCAGTCGCCGCCGGGCCGGCGCATCGGATGGCCCGAAGCCGGGTAGGCGTTCGGCCAGGCTCCGGCACGGGGAGCGCACGGCGAAGAACAGGAGGAGGAGGCGATGAGCCCCGACGAGGAACGGCCGAAGCGCTCGGACCAGCTGCCCGAGGACGGGCCGGAGTCGGTGGTCCCCGACGACGCGCCGCCGGGCGACGCGAGCTCGTCTGAGGAGGAGCTCCGCGAGCAGGGTGACCCGGACGCGGCCTCCGACCGCCAGCCGGGTCGCACCGGTGATCCTCCCGGGCGCTGAGACCGGGTCGCCGCCCCCACGCCACCACGCCCGGGGCTTGGCGTCAATTTAGGTTTACGCTAGAGTGTCGGGCCAGCCCTCGGGGACCGGGAGATCATCAGCGCGCCGGTCGCCGCCAACGCCGCAGGGCGGGGGAAGAGGGACCGATGGCGCCACGATTGCAGTCACCGGCCGGCAGCGCCGCGAGCGGCGAGGCCACCAAGCTGCCTAGGGCGCCATGAGCCGCGTAAGCGCTCATTCTCCAGCGTCGCACCCACCGTCAAGGAGCAGCATGAGGAGCCAGAACCGCCTCGATGCCGACCGTACCGCCTTTGCGGTCGCGGCCATCCCGTCCGCCGGCCCCGGGCCCTCCGACGAGCCACGGGAGATGTCCAGCGTCGGGATTCGCGAGCTGGCCCAGCACGTCAGCTGCATCGTCTCCCGAGTGGTGGCCAGCGGCCACCCGACCCTGGTGACCAAGCATGGCTCGCCCGTGGCCGCGATCGTCCCGATCGACCCGGGGCACCTCGAGCCGCTGATCCTCGCCCGGGCGGCGAAGTTCCTCGAGGATCTGGCCGGCCCGGACGGGCACGGCCCGGGCTCGGCCGATGCGGCCGAGGTGTTCTCGCACCAGCTCGCCCGCCTGGCCGAGTTGCTCGGTGGGCCGGCTTCGCCGCCGCCGCCGGCATCGGCGGGCGCGCAGCTGGTCGCGCTCAACCCGGTCAGGGAGCTCGCTGGGAGCGGCCGGCCGATCAGCTGACCGAGCCTGATGGCTGGCGAGCCGGCCGACGCTTTGCTTACTCTTGCGCCGATGACCGCAGACGTCGACGAGGCGAGTGGCGCGCAAGCGTCGAGGCGCCGCTACCCGCCTCCCGGCCGCCCGGAGCCGTTCTGGCCGGCGCAGGCCGCCGTCGTGGCCGCGATCGGGCTCCAGCTATTGCTCGCTGACCGCCTCACCGTCGGTCCGATCTGGCTGCTCCCCGCGCTCGAGGCGGCGCTCCTGGTGGGCATGTCGCTGTCCACGCCGCGCCAGCTCGAGCACGAGCACCGGCTGCGCCGCGGCCTGGCCCTGGCCATGACCGGCTTCGTCAGCGCGGCGAACGTCGTCTCGCTCGCGCTGTTGACTCACGAGCTGCTCCACCACGGCGTCAAGAACGGCCAGGAGCTGATCGTCTCCGGATCGCTGATCTGGCTGACCAACGTCCTGATCTTCGGGCTCTGGTACTGGGAGACCGACCGGGGAGGACCCGGCAAGCGCGCCGCCGGCCACGACGCGCCACCAGACTTCCTGTTCCCCCAGATGAGCGACGACACGATCGGGCCAGTCGGTTGGCGCCCCCAGTTCATCGACTACCTCTACGTCTCCCTGACCAACGCCACCGCGTTCAGCCCGACCGACACCATGCCGCTGACGCCGATCGCCAAGTCGATTATGGGGACCCAGTCGCTGGTGTCTCTGGTCACGATCGGGCTCGTCGTCTCGCGCGCGGTGAACATCCTCACCTAATTGCGCCGGACGGCCGGCGGGCGTGGACGTGCGGGCGAAGGTCAGCCGTGCCGGGTGCTAGTAATGGACCGGCCCCGCAGTCGCAACCAGTGGCCCCCGCTCCCCGCCTCGCGCGCTCTCGCGCCGTCGGTGGACATATCGGGCCGGGAGCCGAGGATGCCGGCCGCAGGGCCAGCTCGAAGCTCACACTAACCCTCCTGGCGGGCCGCATGCCAGACATCCGCCGCGCGGCGGCGACCACCGGCCTACGGTCTCCTCGGCCTCGCCTTCGCCTGGGACATGCTCGGCCCGCTCGTCGGGACTGACCGCCCGAGCAGCGCGTTCACCTGGCGCGCGATCTCGCGGCCCTCGCTCGCGGCGACGTCGACCGTCGCCACCGCGCTCCCGGCCGCGCTGATGTCGCGGTCGCCGACTGCCTCCTCGTTGGCCGCGCGGTCGACGCCGACCCCGAGAAAGCCGAGCCGGCCCGCCGCGGCGGCGCGCACGGCCGGCGCGCGCTCGCCGAGCGCGGCGTAGCGGGCCCCGGTGATCTCACGGGCCGCCTCGAGGATCTGCGAAAGCACCGCCCGCTGATCGAGCTCCGGCACCAGGGCCCGGCCCAACTCGAACAGGCGGCGGATCTGGACCGGGTCGGTGCCCGCGCTCATCGCCGGGAGGATAATCGGGCGGTCGGCTCGGCCCGGCGCCGTGAGATCATGGGCGGCGTGGAGGTGGAGGCCCACCGGGAGCTGATGGCGGCGGCGATCGCCCGCGAGGAGGTCGCCCATCGCGCCGCCCTGGCCGGCGACCGCGAGGCGAGCCAGGCGGCGTTCCGCGGCGCCGCGGCCGCCTACCGAGCCTCGTGGGAGAGCGCCTCGCCGACGAGCTTCGGGCGGCTGGTGGGCATGCTTAAGGCGGCGATCCTCGCCGGGGACGCCACCGAGGAGGCGGCCTACATCGAGCGGGCGCTGGAGGGGGCGCAGGCCACCTCGCCGACGGCGTCCTACGCCCAGGCGATCGCCGCCCTGGTGCTCGGCGCCGATCGGCGGGCCGGGGAGTGGGCGGTCCACATGCGGGGCGCGACGCCGGCCTTCGAGCGGACGGCCGCCGCCATCACCGGGCTCGCCGAGGGGGACGCCGCGGCCTACGCGGCGGCTCTCGAGGAGATCGTCGGCGACTTCGCCGCCCGCGAGGACCACCTGACCGGGGTGCCGATCGCCGACACCGCCCTGATGCTCGAGGTTCTGGCGGCGCCTCGCGGGCTCCGTGCCGGCCTCGAAGGCCCGCTGATGCCCCGCCTCGCCGTGGGGCCCGAGGATCCCGGGCCGTCCGCCGACTAGCATCCGAGGCAGCGATGCCCACCGTGACGATCACCGAGTTCACCGACCCGGGCTGCCCGTTCGCCTTTTCGGCCGAGCCGTCGCGCCTGCGTCTGCGCTGGATCTACGGTGACCAGATCGAGTGGCGCCCGCGGATGGTCGTGCTCGCCGAGACCGCCGCCGACTACGAGGCCAAGGGTTTCACACCGGAGCGCCAGTCGAAGGCGTTCGCCAAGCTCTCGAGCGAGCATCACATGCCGATCGACACGTCCGAGCGCCCGCGGATGGCGGCCACCGTTCCGGCCTGCCGCGCGGTGGTCGCCGCCCGCCTCAACGCTCCCGAGCGCGAGCAGAGCCTCCTGCGCCGCCTTCGGGTCCGCCACTTCTCCGGCGAGCTGCTCGACGCTCCGGAGACGATCGCCGCCGCCGCGGTCGACGCCGGAATCGACCCGGCCGAGCTCGACCGGTGGACGGCGTCGACGGCGGTGGCCGACGCCCTGGCCGAGGACATGCGCGCGGCGCGCGATCCCCGGGCCGCCGCCCTGGCCCTCGACGACAAGCTGGCCGACTGGCCGGGCGGGCGGCGCTACACCTGCCCGTCGTACGAGATCTCGGCAGGCGGCGGCGGGTCGGGCGAGCCGGTCGCCGTCCCGGGCTTCCAGCCGGGGCCGGTCTACGACGTGGTGCTCGCCAACCTGGTCCCCGACGCCGAGCGCCGCGACCCGCCGGCCTCCGTCGAGGAGGTGCTTCGCTGGGCCGCCACCCCGCTGGCCACCCAGGAGGTCGCCATGATCTGCGGGCTCGACTTCAACCCCGCGCGCGAGGCGCTCGGCCGCGTCGCCGTCGAGCAGCACGTCGGCTGGGACGGCTTCTGGGCGCTGGCCTGAGGCCCGCCGGGAGGATCGTTCAGAGCCGCGGGGGCGGGGGGGCGTCGTAGCCGGGATCGTCCTCGTAGCCGGCCGCCGCGCGGGGGCCCCGGCCGGGAACCGGCGACGGGCCGGCGACCGGCGGGGGGCCGGCGACAGGCACGTCGGCGGGGCCGCGCGCCGGCCGGCGCCAAGCGGTGCGCCGACCGACGGGGGCGCCGGCGTTGAAGGAGAGCGTCACCCGCGACTCGGCCATCAGCGCACCGGCCGCCATCAGCCCGGATCCGACCAGTGCCACCCAGCCGCCGTCGCCGATCTCGCTGTGGAGGACCGAGGGGGGCGGATCGATCAGCTGCGAGGCGACGATCACAAGGGCGGCGAGTCCGAGCCCGACGAGGGCGACGGAGTGGGTCGGCCCCCGCCACCAGCCCATGTCGGTCGCCGCCGAGGCGATCACCGCGAGCGCGAGCACGGCGAGGACGAGGTCCCAGACCTCGAAGGCGGTCCAGGCGGTGACGGTGAAGTTGGCGACCTTGTACCAGGCGAGGAAGAGGCTGACGAGGAGGAGGAGGCCGCCGAGCGCCGCCACCATGTTCCCCGTCTCTCCCCGCCCCCGGTTCATGGTGCCCTTCTGCCCTGAATCGTTTCCGGCTAATCGCCCGCGGGGAAGTTCCGGCGGCCCGCACGGCCGCCCGCCTGTTGGGCTCGCGCCGGCACCGGCCTGTGCCGCCCGCGCCGGCCGTCGGCCTGGCGAGGCCGAGCGCAGCCCGCGTCGACATGACAAGCTCGTGTCGATTTCCGGGGCCCCCGAACGTCTGACGAATATAGCCACCGTCCGGCGACCACCTCGAAAGGAGACCCGACATGCGCAAGCTGATCGTCACCGAGTTCGTCACCCTCGACGGGGTCATGGAGGATCCAGGCGGAGCCGAGGATCTCGACCGCGGCGGCTGGTCGTTCAAGTTCCCGGACGCGGAGGGCATGAAGTTCAAGCTCGACGAGACGATGGCGGCCGGCGCGATGTTGCTCGGACGCGTCACCTACGAGGGCTTCGCCGCGGCCTGGCCGGGGAGGACCGACGAGGCGGGATTCGCCGACAAGATGAACTCGATGGCCAAGTACGTCGTCTCGACCACGCTCGAGGAGCCGACCTGGAACAACTCGACGGTTATCTCCGGCGACGTCCCGGGAGCGGTCGTCGAGCTCAAGGAGCAGGAGGGCGGCGACATCCTCGTGGCGGGAAGCCGGACCCTGGTCCAGACGCTGATCGCCCACGACCTGGTCGACGAGTACCGGCTGATGGTTCACCCGATCGTCCTCGGGGCCGGGAAGCGGCTGTTCGGGGAGGCCGCGGCGCCGGCCGTGCTCGAGCTCATCGAGTCCCGGACGCTGGCCTCGGGCACGCTGATCCTGATCTACGCCCCGGCCCGCGGCTGAGGACGCTCCGCGCTGCCGCTGCCGCTGCCGCTGCCGCCGCCGCCGCTGCCGCTGCCGCCGCCGCCGACCGCCGCCGCCGCTGCCGCCGCCGCTGCCGCGGCCGCGGCCGACAGTCGCCGCGCAGGCCGCGCTCGGCGACAATGGCGGGGATGAGCGTGATGCGCGACCGGATGCGGCGGGGCGAGCTCTACATCGCCGACGCGGCGCTCGCCGCCGACTACGCCCGCGCCCAGGAGGTGCTCAGCCGCTACAACGCGACCGACGAGGACGCCCAGGACGAGCGCGACCGGCTCCTCGCCGGCCTGCTCGGCGGTCTGGGCGCCGGCGTGATGATCCGGCCGACCTTCCGCTGCGACTACGGCGACAGGCTCACGATCGGCGCGGGCACGTTCATCAACTTCGACTGCGTGATGCTCGACGTCGCGCCGATCGCGATCGGCGCCGCCTGCCAGATCGCCACCCGGGTCCAGCTTCTCACCGCCACGCACCCGATCGACCCGGTGGCCCGGCGCAAGGGCTGGGAGTACGGCGAGCCGATCAGGCTGGGCGACAACGTTTGGCTCGGCGGCGGCGTGATCGTCTGCCCGGGCGTGACGATCGGCGACGACACCGTGGTCGGGGCGGGGTCGGTCGTGACCCGCGACCTTCCGTCGGGCGTGGTGGCCTTCGGCGTTCCGGCCCGGGTCCAGCGGAGCATCGGCGAGCGGGACCGCGTCGACGTGCCCTGAGGCGTGCCCTCCGGGCGCGTGGCCCAAGCCGGGGACCGCGGCCGCCTTGCCGCGGGAGGCCGAGGCGGAGCTTCTCGCCGGGCCGCGGCGTGGAGGCGCGCTCGCCGCGCGCGTCAGCTCAGCTCGCGAGGCACGACCCGCAGGGTGAGGGCCCGCTCGTCGCGCCACACGGCAACCGCGACGGCCTCGCCGATCAGGTCGTGGTTGAGCGCGCGCTGGATATCGCTCACCCCGGCGACCGGCCGGCCGGCGAGCTCGTAGATGAGGTCGCCGCCGTGGAGGCCGCCTCGGTCGGCCGGACTCTCGGCCGAGACCTCGACCACCTCGACGCAATCGACCACGCCGAGCTGTCGGCGGGCGTTCGGCGGCAGCGGGCGGGGGCCGCCGGCGATGCCGAGGTAGGCGCGGCGGACCCGGCCGTCGCGCATCAGGGCACCGATCACCTCCCGGGTCGCCGCGTTGATCGGCACCGCGAGGCCGAGGCCGATGCCGGCCAGGGCGGTGTTGATGCCGACGACCCGGCCGCGGCTGTCGGCCAGAGCGCCGCCGGAGTTGCCGGGGTTGAGCGCGGCGTCGGTCTGGATGACATCGTCGATCACGCGGACGGTGGCCCCCGACCTGGCGGGCAGGGACCGGCCGAGGGCGGAGACGACGCCGGCGGTCACCGACCCGGCGTAGCCGTGCGGGTTGCCGATGGCGACGACGAGCTGCCCGACGCGCAGGCGCTCGGCCGCGCCGAGGACGGCCGGGACGAGATCGGAGCCGTCGGCGCGGACGACCGCCAGATCGGACAGCGGATCGGTGCCGACGACGCTGAAGTTGAGCTCGCGGCCGTCGACGAACGAGGCCTGCCCGCGGGCGCCGGGCCGAGCGACCACGTGTGCGCAGGTGAGGAGAAAGCCGTCGGGAGTCAGGACCACCGCGCTGCCCGCTCCGGCCGGGGCCTCGCCCCCGCTCCGCGTCCGGCGGGTGAGGCGGAGGTTCGACACCGACGGGGAGAGGCGCTCGGCGACGCTCGCGACGACCGTCGAGTAGGCGTCGAGCGCTTCGGCATCGCTCGCCAGCGTCAGGTTGCTCATCGGGAGCCGCCGAGGCCGACGGCGACATCGTGCTCGTCGACGCCGCGGACGATGCGCAGGTCGATCGTCCCGTCGGGCGCGGCCCGGTCGAGCGCCGCGTAGAGCGCGTCCACGCTGTCGACTCGGGCGTTGGCGGCGGCGACGATCAGGTCGCCTTCGCGGATCTCGGCGCGCTCGGCCGGCGAGCCATCGGCGACGCCGTGGACGAGGAGGCCGTCGCGATCGGGGAGCCCGACGGCCCGCCGTAGGCGGCGGGCGACCGCGGGCGCGACGATGGCCACCCCGAGCTGAGGCGTCGCGCCGTGCTCGGATCGGCGCAGGAGCGCCGTGTGCTCGGCCACGGCGGCGGCCGGCAGGGTGAGGATCAGCCCCCCGTGGGAGCGCACGGCATTCAGGCCGAGCACGCGGCCCTCGAGGTCGAACAGCGGGCCGCCTCCGGAGCCTCGGGCGAGCGGAGCGGTGTGCTCGAGCGCTCCCTCGACGACCCGCCCGCGGGGGCCGCGGTAGCTGCGTTCGGCCGCCGCGACGAACCCGAGCGTCGCCCGCAGGCCCTGGCCGCCCGGGTTGGCCAGGGCGATCACCGGCTTGCCGATCCGGGCGGCGACCGGCGACCAGAGCAGCGGCTCGACATCGCGGGTAGCCACTCGGACGAGCGCGAGGTCGAGCGTGCCGTCGATGCCGCCGACCGTCCCGGAGGCGCCGCCCCCGCCCTCGTCGCCGCCGCCGCCGTCGCCGCCGGGGAAGACGATGCCGACGTCGCCGGCCGGGTCGCGCAGGTTGCTGGCCAGGGTGAGCACCTCGCCGTCGCCGACCACGATCCCGCTGCCCCGGCCGGAGCGGCGGTCGATTCCCACCACCGCCGGGCCGCGGGTCCGGGCGGTCGCCTCGATTGCCGACTGGATCTCTGCCAACAGCGTCATCGGTTCCACCTTGTAACTTGTTACCTGCAAGTCGCAACTCTACCACGCGCCTGTACGCCTAGACTCCGCGGATGAGCCCGTCAGGGAATGAACACCCGCCGGCCGACCAACCGGCCGCGCTGGCGCAGGCGCTCGGCCGGGTCGGCGATCGCTGGAAGCTGACGATCGTCGCCGCCTTGCTCGACGGCCCCCGTCGCTTCGGCGAGATCTCTGGGGCGATCGACGGGATCGCCCCGAATATCCTCAGCCGGCGCCTGCGCCAGCTCGAGCAGGACGGGCTCGTGCTCGCCGTCCCGTATTGCGACCGCCCGGTCCGCTTCCTCTACGAGCTCACGGCCGCCGGACAGGATCTCGCCGGCGTCCTGCGCCTGTTCGCCGACTGGGGCGCCCGCCACGCGGACGGCGAGCCCCTCCGACACGCGAGCTGCGGGACCCCCCTCGAGGCTCGCTGGTATTGCCCGACGTGCCGCGAGCCGGCCGACGACGCCGGGAGCCTCGACCAGGTCTTCTACGCCTGAGCCGGCGCGGCCGGGGCGTTGCCGGTACCCTGCTGGCGATGCGCGCCCCCCGCCTGATCCTGCCCGCCGCCGCCGCCCTCGCGCTGGTCGCCGCGGGATGCGGATCCTCGAGCTCGTCGGCCGGCGACAGCGCGATCCAGCCGGCGCCGACCGCGGACCAGAGCGCGGCACCGCCGGCCGCCTCCACCGCGGCCACCCCGGCCAGCCCGCCCAACCCGGCGCTGGCCAAGAAGCCGGCGGTCGCCAAGGGCAGTGGCCCGGCGCCGACCAAGCTCGTCGTGCATGATCTCGTCAAGGGCACCGGACCACCGGTCAAGGCCGGCCAATCGCTGACCGTGCAGTATGTCGGCGTCCTCTACAAGACCGGCAAGCAGTTCGATGCCTCGTGGGATCACGGCAGCCCGTTCACCTTCACCCTTGGCACCGGCAGCGTCATCCCCGGCTGGGACCAGGGGCTGCTCGGGATGAACGTCGGCGGCCGCCGGCAGCTGGTCATTCCGGCCGCTCTCGCCTACCGCTCGACGCCGCGGCCGGGAATCCCGGCCAACTCGGCGTTGATCTTCGACGTCGACCTTCTCGCCGCTCAATAGCACCGGGCCGCCGGCGCCGATGCTGCTCTACGACTCGCCGGTATCGGGGAACTGCTACAAGGTTCGGCTCCTGCTCGCGCAGCTCGGCCGCGGCTACGAGCGCCGTGAGGTCGACGTCGTTGACCGGTCGGGCCGCGACGAGCTCCTCGGTGACTTGAACCCGGCGCTCCGCGTGCCGACCATCGTCCTCGACGACGGGCGGCCGCTGGCCGAGTCGGATGCGATCCTCTGCCACCTGGCCGAGGGGACGGCGTACCTCCCGGACGACCGCTACGCCCGCGCCCAGGTGCTCCAGTGGCTGTTCTTCGAGCAGAACCTCCACGAGCCGAACATCGCCGTCGTGCGCTTCTGGGTCGCGTTCGCCGAGCAGAAGCCGCCGGCCGCGACGATCGCCGCGCGGCGCGCGGCGGGCTATGCCGCGCTCGACACGATGGAGCGCCACCTGGCGAGCCGGGACTTCCTCGCCGGCGACGGCTACACGATCGCCGACATCGCCCTCTACGCGTACACGCACGTCGCCGGCGAGGGCGAGTTCGATCTTGCCGACTATCCGGCGATCGGCGGTTGGCTCGAGCGCGTGGCCCGACAGCCCGGACACGTCGCGATCTCCGACTGACGACGCAGGGGGCCGGAATGCGGTAGTTGTGTGGCGTGCCGCGCCAGCCGCCCGTGCGACGGTCGCACTCCGCCCGCCGCGGGCGGGCGCGCGCGGGCGCCGTGCTCTTAGTGGTCCTGGCGAGCTTCGTCCCCGCCTCGGGCGCCGCCGATCTCCGGCCGCTGCGCCGCACCGTCGGCCTCCACATGATCGTCGGCTTCGACGGACTGACCGCCCCGGCCCGTCTGCTGCGCTCGATCGCCGCCGGGGACGTCGCCGGGGTCATCCTCTTCGCGCGCAACGTCCGTACCCGCCCGCAGGTACGTGCCCTGTCGGCCCGCCTCCAGGCCGCGCGCCCGATCGGCGATCCGCCGCTCTTGGTCATGATCGACCAGGAGGGAGGTCTGGTGAAAAGGCTTCCCGGACCACCCGCCCACTCCCCGGCGGAGCTCGGCCGGATCGGTGACCCGGCGCTCGCCCGGAGCGAGGGGCTGGCCACGGGACGGAGCCTGGCCGGAGTCGGGGTCAACGTCGACCTGGCCCCGGTCGTCGACGTCGCCCGCCCGGGAACGGTGATGGCCCGGCTCGGTCGCTCCTACTCCTCGGACCCGTCGACGGTCTCCCGGATGGCGACGGCGTTCAGCGCCGGACTGGCGGGTGCGCGCGTCCAGGCCACGGCCAAGCACTATCCGGGCCTCGGCCTGGCCCGCGGCGACGAGGACGCCAAGATCAACGACATCCCCGCCCCGGCGGCGGAGCTGCGCGGCGTCGACGAGGCGCCGTTCGCCGCGCTCGCCCGGGCCCGTATCGGGCTCGTCATGGTCTCGACCGCGCGCTACCCGGCGCTCGATAGCCAGGCGGCCCTGTTCTCGCGGCGGATCACCAGCGGTGAGCTTCGCCGGAGGTCGGGCTTCACCGGCGTGGCGATCAGCGACGACCTCGACACGCCCGCCGCGGCCGGCCTCGGCCCGCCGGGCGTGCGGGCGCTGACCGCGACGCAGGCCGGCGTCGATCTCCTGCTCTTTGCTCAGAGCCTGGACGATGGCGCCCGCGGCGGCCGGGCCTTGACCGCGGCGATCCGGGCCAAGCTGCTCGATCGGCCCGAGCTCGAGCGCTCGGCCGACCGGGTGCTCGCCCTGCGCGGCAGGCTCGGACCGGTCCGTTAGCAGGAAACGGCTAGCGCGCGTTCCCGGCGCCCGGGTGCGCCTGGAGGGTGTCCTGGCCGACCTCTCCGGTGCGGATCCGGTAGGCCTGCTCGACCGGTAGCACGAACAGCTTGCCGTCGCCGACGGCGCCCGTGCGGGCGTGCTTGAGCACTGTATCGACGATCGTCTCGACGTCGCCGTCGGCGACCACGCACTCGAGCTTGACCTTCGGACGCAGGTAGTGGGTCAGCGTCGCTCCCCGGTAGGTCTCGGTGATCCCCTGCTGGCGGCCGGAGCCCTTGACCTCGGTGATCGTCAGCGAGGGGAAGCCGAGCTCGAGCAGCTCGGTCCGGATCGGCTCGAACGCCTCGTGGCGAATGTAGGCGACAACCATCTTCATCGGAAGCCCTCCTGTCGGCCGTGGGTGGCATGCCGGCTCTCGCCGGGCCACGGTAGCCGATCGCCCGCGCCGGGATGCGCCGTCGCGGCGACCGAGCTACGGCTTGGGCGTGCCGACGGTACCGCTGTTGGGGGCCACGGCGGCCGCCGCCTGCCACGGATGCTTGAGCAGGAGGATCGTGTTGGCCACGAAGAGCAGGCCGAAGGCGATCGTCCAGCGGTTCAGGTTCCGCTCGACGAGCGATCCGCCGCCCAGCGGCCCGGCGCCCGAACCGACGCCGAAGGCACCGGAGAGCCCGGCGTCCTTGCCCGAGTGCATCAGCACGAGGAAGACGAGGACGAGCGAGATGATGATCTGGAGGATTGAGAAGACCGTGTCCATCGAACAGAAAGCTTAGACGCTGGCCACGCCCGGCGGCGGCGGACTCGCCGGCTCGGGCTCGAGCTCGTCGAGCCGGCGCAGGATGGCGACCGCCTCGGCGCGGAGCGCCCGGTCGAGCTTGCCGTAGTCCTCGGGCGAGAGCTTGCCAGTCCGCTGATCCATCTCGGCGTCGCGGATCTCCCGGTATTTCGCCTCCTTGGCCGCCTCGAGGCCGGCCCGACCGTCGTCGGCCACCGCCGGCGCGCCGCCGGCCGCCGCCGCGCGCAGCGGCTCGCCGATCAGCCAGACGACGGCGGCGAGCAGGATGATCACGAGGACAGCGCCGAGCAAGCTAGACCGCCGTGGGCGCCGGAACCCCGGGCGAGCGATCGGGGGCGTCGGCCTCGCCCGGGTCCTCGCCCTCGTGCGGCGGCCCTTCGGGGGCGGCCGGCCGAGGCCGCCGATCGCGCCCGAGCCGAGCCAGCCGCCGCGCCCGAGCCCGCCGCCCGGGTGCCGGCCACATGGCGATCAGCGCCCCGGCGAAGACGAGGATCCCACCGAGCCAGATCCAGGTGACCAGCGGGGAGACGATCAGGCGGAACGTCGCCGGCGGCGGCGCGTTGCGGTAGTGCTGGGCGATCGCCTCGAGGACGACGAAGGCGACCTCCGGACGCGCGGCCGGCACCACCTTGTTGCCTTGGTCGATGAGCGGCTGGAGGGCGTTGATGTCCGGGGAGATGGCCGACCAGATGTCGCGGCGCAGGCCCGCTTTCAGCGCGACGTGGCTCGTCGGCTCGCCGCTGCCGATCAGGCTCCCGACCGGGCCCTGACTGAGGTCGGGAGCCGGGTAGTAGCCCTTGCTCGGATAGAGCTTGACCACGCGGTGGCCGCCCTGGGTGACCGCGAGCTCGGCCCCGAGGTCGAGCACCGAGCCGGTCCGCTTGGGGTCGTTGACCACGGCTGCGGTCGGGCGCACGTAGCTGTAGCGATAGCCGCCGACGGTGGCGCTCTGGCCAGGCGAGAGGACGACGTCGCGCGAGTTCTGGAAGGCCGACGAGGCGGCGACGCCGACGAACAGCACGGCCATCCCCAGATGCACGGTGTAGCCGCCGTAGCGGCGGCGGTTGCGGCGCACGAGCGAAACGGCGGCCCCGGGCACGGACTCGCGGGACATCGCCCGTCGGGCGCGGGTCCCCCGGTAGAACTCCTGGCCGACGCTGCCGAGGACGAAGGCGGCGCATACGAACATGGCGAGGGCCAGAGGCTTGTGGGCGGCGCGGGTGGCGACCAGCAGCGCGGCCAGCGCGGCGAGGGCGCACAGCGCCGGGACGCGGAAGTTCCGCCGAGCGTTGGCCGGCGTCGCCCGGCGCCAGGCGATCACCGGACCGATCCCCGAGAGGAGCACCAGCACGAGCGTCAGCGGCACCGCGTATGCGGAGAAGAACGGCGGCCCGACCGAGGCCTTCTGGCCGGTCACCGCCTCGGAGATCAGCGGGAAGAAGGTGCCCCAGAAGATCACGAAGCAGAGCCCGACGAGCACGAGGTTGTTGAGCAGGAAGATGGCTTCCCGGGAGAGCAGCGAGTCGAGGTGGCGCTCGCTGCGGAGCGCTTCCCGGCGGCTGACGACGAGGTAGGTGGAGCCGGCGACGAGCAGCCCGATCAGGATCACGAACGGCACGCCGAGGGTCGAGGCGCCGAACGCGTGGATCGACTGGAGGATGCCCGAGCGCACGAGGAACGTCCCGAGGATGGCCAGCGTCCCGGTGGCGAGCACGAGCGAGGCGTTCCAGATCTTCAGCATCCCCCGCTTCTCCTGGATCATGATCGAGTGGATGAATGCGGTGCCGATCACCCACGGCATCAGCGACGCGTTCTCGACCGGATCCCAGGCCCAGTAGCCGCCCCACCCGAGCTCGGCGTAGGACCACCGGGCACCGAGGAGCACGCCGATGCCGAGGAAGAACCAGGCGGCGAGGGCGAAGCGCCGGATCGCCCGGATCCATTCTGCGTCGACTCGCCGGACGATCAGCGCGCCGACGGCGAAGGCGAAGGGGATGGTGAACAGGGTGTACCCCGAGTAGAGCATCGGGGGGTGGATCATCATGCTCGGGTGGCGCAGCAGCGGGTTCAGGCCGACCCCCTCGAGCGGGCCCGGGCTCGTCGTCGCAAAGGGCGTGGCCAGGAACGTGAGCAGGCCGGTGAAGAACGCGCCGAAGCCGAGCAGCACCGCGGTCGCGTAGGGCACGACGTCGCGAAGCGCGTGGCGGGTGAAGAAGATCGCCGCGCTCGACCACAGGGAGAGGAGCCACACCCAGAGCAGGAGCGAGCCCTCCTGCGAGGACCAGATCGCCGCCGCCTTGTAGAACGTCGGCGTCGAGGTGCTCGAGTGCCCGGCGACCGTGTCGTAGGTGAAGTCAGAGCGCAGGAACGCGATCTCGAGCACCGCGAAGCAGACGGTCAGGATCAGGGCCAGCGCATACACCGACCGCCGGCCCGAGTCCACCCATTCCCGGCGGCCGGTTCGGGCGCCGTAGAGCGCGGCGCCGATCCCGTAGACGCAGACGCCGAGCGCGAGGAGGAGGGCTGCGCGCCCGAGCAGCGCGCCCATCAGCGGAACGACGGCGGGCGCGCCACCACTAGTACGGCTTGGTGCCGGTCTTGGCCGGGGTGAACTTGGACGGGCACTTGGTGATCAGCGAGCCGTTCTCGCCGACGAACGAGGTCCCCTGCCCGTGAACCTGGACGATGACCTCGCGGCCGGCCCGGAAGGCGTCCGGAACCGCCCCGGTGTAGCTGACCTCGACGGCCTTGGCCGCGCCGGCCCGGTCGGCCACGGTGAAGTCCGTCGCATCGCCAGCGCGCCGGATCGAATTGTTGACCACGGTCCCCGTCAGCTGGTAGGACTGGCCGGGCTTGGCGATGGCGATCAGCTGGCTCGGCGTCACGGCCGGGCTGGCCGCGGTGAAGCTCGTGTAGACGAGCGCGCCGGCGAGGACGACGGCCGCGCTGAGGGCGGACACCAGCCGGATCTTGCGCTTGCGGGGCGGGCTCATTGCTGCCCGAAGTATCTCAGAGAGATGTCCGCGTCCCTCCCGCCCCCGCGGCCCGCCGGAGGATTCTCAGGCGCGACCGGCGAAACCTTTTGCCATTCGTGGCGTCCTATAAGGACATGAGCATGCGCGCCCGGCTTCGCTCGCTGACCCCGCCCCACCCCGGCGCCAAGGCGCGCGGGCACGCGGCGCCCGTCGATGACCCGCGCCCGCCGAACCGGCCCGCTCGGGACCGCGACGAGCCGGTCGGCCCCGACACGTTCGAATGGCGGACGCGCAGAAGCGATGGCCCGGTGGATCGGGCCCTCTATGCCTGCGCCTGCGGCTTCCAGTTCGCCGCCCGGGTCGACACCACCGTGCGCTGCCCGCACTGCGGCGCCGATCAGGCCTGGTAGGCGGACGCCGGCTCAGCGGGCCGCCTTGGGCGTCACCGGGTCGGGGGGCGGCTCGGTGAAGTCCTTCGGCTGCGGGTTCGAGTCGACGAAGTCCTCGGGCTTGCGGCCGGCCACGATCGGCTCGTGCTGCTTTGGATCCTTGTCCTCGCCGTATTCCAGCGGGTTGAGCTTCTCGGCCTTGAGCTGGCGGCGGATCTCGGCCAGTTCCTCGGTGTTGGCCGCGAGCTGCTCCTCGAGCGTGTCGATCCGCGCTTCGACCTCGTCGCGCGCGAGCGCAGCCGCCGGTTCCTGTTGCTCGGTCATGGGCTCCTCCGTCTGATCGGGTTCGCCCCGATTGTTACCACGATAGCCGCCGGTCACCGACAGAGCTCGGGAATGACGCATTCTTATGAGCGAGGCGAGGCGAGCTGACGTGCTGCAGCCCCGCTTTGTCCTTGCCCACGCGGTCAGGCGTCCTCGCTCCCGGCGGCCGGGCGAGGTTCGACTCCGACGCCGCATCTGCCGCGGCCGTCGGGTCGATCCTCCTTTTTCGGCAGCGGCTGAGGCGGTTTGGGAAGCGGTCGAAGCCGACCCGGTGCCTGCCTCCGGCTTGCTCGCGGAACGGGCTCACGTTGGGTGACCGAAGTCGACGAGCACCCCGAAGTGCGAGCTACGGCGAAGCGGGATACGGGAATCGAACCCGTCTCTCGAGCTTGGGAAGCTCGCGTTCTACCAATGAACTAATCCCGCGCGGCTGGCGCCAATCCTATTCCGTCTACCCTTTGGCCGGTGAAGCGATTCCTCGGCCCAGCGGTGGCGGCGGCCGTCGCAGCGGCCGTCATCGCACTGCTCGTCTTCGGCCTCGGAACCCAGGGCGCGAGCCGCTCGCTCGACAACGCTGTCGACCGGGGCCAACGCCCGGCAGCCCCCGATCGCACCCTGCCGATCCTCGGCGCGGCCGGCGCGCGCTCGCTGGCCAGCTACCGCGGCCGGGTCGTGGTGGTGAACTTCTGGGCCTCCTGGTGCGATCCTTGCGCGGCCGAGGCGCCGCTGCTCGAGCAGACCCAGCGGCAGCTCGCCGCGTCGGGCGCCGGGACCGTCCTCGGCGTCGCCTATAAGGATCTGACGCCCGACTCGCTCTCCTTCGTCCGCACCCAGAAGCTGACCTATCCGAGCCTGCGCGACAGCGCCGGCCGGCTGGCCAGCGCCTACGGCACCGACGCGCTGCCCGAGACCTTCGTGCTCGACCGCAAGTCGCGCGTGGTCGCCATCAGCCGCGGCCAGATCACCAAGCCGGCGTTCCTCGCCCGGGCGATCACCGAGGCCGAACGCGGATGAGTCTACGGGCCCTCGGCCTCGCCCTGCTCGGCCTCTGCCTGGCGGCCCCGGCCGCCGGCGCCGTCGCCCCGGTGGCGTCGCTCCCCGACATCGAGGGACGGGTGATGTGCGTCACCTGCGGCGTCCCGCTGAGCATCGCCGAGTCGCCCCAGGCCGACCACGAGCGCGCCTACATCCGGACGTTGATCGCCCGCGGAGAGACGACGGCCCAGATCGAGCGGGCCCTCGTGGCCCAGCTCGGGCCCCAGGTGCTCGCCCTGCCCGAGCGGCGGGGCTTCAACCTCGCGGTGTACATCGTCCCGGTGGCGCTGATCCTCACCCTGGCGCTCCTGCTCGCCTTCGCCCTGCCCCGCTGGCGGCGCCGCGGCACCGGGCCGGACGGCCCAGGGGCGGCCGTCGAACTCAGCGCCGGCGACGCCGCCCGCCTCGACGAGGAGCTCACCCGCTACGGGCGCTGAGCTAACCTGACCTAAAGCAAGCTAGACTAGACTAAGCTAAGGCAGGCCCGGGAGCCTCGGGTTGACCGGCGGCGGGTGCGGCACGGCCGCCGTCGACGGTACGGCGCCCCCGACGGCCGCGGCCAGGTCGGCGACCGTCCCCACCGCGTCCGGCAGAGCGCCCGAGGGCCCCACGCCTCCCGCGCCGGCCAGCTGGCCACCCGGGTTGGCGGGCAGAGGAGCTCCGCCGGGGAGAGCCTGACCCGGGACGACCGCCGTCGGCGCGACCGCCGGCGCGCCGCTGCCGGCCGGCGTCCCCGGGGCCGTCCCGGCCCCGGCCGGCGCGCCGCCGCCGTCTGCCGACCGGCCCGCCGAGCCGCCGCTCGTCGCAGCCCCGCCGGCGCCCGGTGATCCGGATGTCCCGGGAGAGGGCGGCGAGCCGCCCGGGCCGGGGGCCGCTTCGATCGCCGGCGTGCCGGGCGCCGCCGAGGCGCCGGGGGATGCCGGCCGGCCCGGGGACGCCGGGGTGGCCGGAGCCGCCGGGGAACCCGGAGACGCGGCCCCGCCGCCGTGGCCCGAGGGGGCGGCGAGGCCCCGCAGCCGCGCCGGGCGGAGCGAACCCGCGACCGACGATCCGTGGCCCGCGGGTCCGCCCCGGCCGGGCGCGGTCTGGCGCGCCGCCGGCGGGGACGACCACGGGAGTGAGCCGGTCCGCTCGAGGACGGCCCCCGTGGTGACGGCGCCGGCGGCGCCGATCAGCGCGACGAGCTTGCCGGCCCCGGCGATCGCCGCGCCGCCCGACCCGACGAGGCCACCCGTGGCGGCGGCCGGCGCCTCGGCGTGCAGCCCGGCGCCGCCGAGCAGCCGCCCGAGCTCGGCCAGCGGAAAGAGGGCCGGCCCGGGAACGAGCGCGCCGAGCCGGCGGCTCGTCCGGGTGAGCTCCGCCCGGTAGGACCGGCAGGCCGCGCATTCGCGAAGGTGGCGGGCGGCATGGGCGCTGGCCTTGACGCGCCGGTCGTGGGTGGCCGCGAGGTCGTCGCGGATCAGCGTGCACGGGGCGCTGCGGGCCTGGTCGGCGTCGACCAGGCCGACGCGGGCGCGGACGAGCAGCGACTTGACCGCCGGCACGCTCGCGTCGAGCGCCTGGGCCAGCTCGGCGTGGGAGAGCCCCTGGAGCTCCCGCATCAGCAGTGCCGAGCGCTGGAGCTCGGGGAGGCGGCGCAGGTCGCGAAACAGCTGCTCGACGTCGGCCCGGCGCTCGGCGACGGCGCCGGTCTCGGCGTCCGCCGACCGGGACGCCGCCAGCACGTCGGGCGAGGCCGGGACGCGCCGGCGGAGCTCGTCGATGCAGCGGTTGTGGGCCACGCTGTAGAGCCAGGCTCGCAGCCCGTCGGGGGCACCGTCTGTGCGCAACGTCTTCGCCGCCCGCTCGAAGACGTCCTGCACCACGTCCTCGAAATCCTCGCTCGATCGTGCCCCGAGCATCTGGCGTACGTAGGCGAGCAGCCGAGCGCGGTAGCGGTCGTGGAGCACCCGGAAGGCCTCGTCGCGTCCGGCGCGAAAGCGCTCCACCAACTCGTCGTCCGAACAATGCCGCAGGCGTGCCGGCAGGACCGGCGTCCGCGACCGGAAGAAAACCGCGGGGATCGTCGACGCTTCCACCTAGGTGCGACTTTACCCCGGTCGAGCCCCCGGGAAAAGGCATCTGCCCCAATCCCCGCAACCTTGCGCCACCTCGCCCGTCTGGGTCTTGTACGGCAGGGGAGCCACCCGAGAGGCAAGAAGCCAGCGGGCTACGGTCGCGGCGCACCGGCAGGAAGCCGGTTCGCCGCGGCCGCGCCCGTGAGCGCCCAGGCGCCACCGCGGCCGTGCCGCCGGCGGCACGCCCTCTGCGAAGATCGCACCCATGGACTGCCTGACCAGGCTCCACTTCACCGGCGGGACCAGCCTCGCCCTCGACGACTCGCTCGAAGCGACGGCGGCGGCCATCCAGGAGGCCCGGCAGGCCGGGGCGCTGGCCCGGCTGCACGCCCACGGCGACGGCGACCAGGTGGTCGTCTACGTGATCCCCGAGAACGTGCTCTACATCGAGTAGCTACATCTCGCCCGGGGCACCGACCCCGAGCAGGGCCAGCGAGCGGGCGATCGTCCGCTGCGCGGCCACCGAGAGGGCGATCCGGAAGGACTCCGTCCCGGCCGGCTCGGCGCCGACCACCCGGCAGTCGCGGTAGAAGGCGGTGAAGTCCTGGGCCAGCTCGAGCGCGAAGGCGGCGATCCGGTGGGGGGCCCGCCGCTCGGCCGCCTCGTCGACCTCGGCGCCGAAGGAGAGCAGGCGCTTGAGCAGCGCCCGCTCGGACGCATGGAGCGGCTCGGCCAGGCGTACCGAGGCCAGGGCCGCCTCGACGCGCTCGGTGCCGGCCTTGGCGAGCACGCCGGCGATGCGGGCGTGCGCGTACTGGATGTAGTAGACCGGGTTCTCGTTGGTCCGCTTGACGGCCAGCTCGAGGTCGATGTCGACCGTCGTGTCGTGCGAGCGCTGGACGAGGAAGTAGCGGGCCGCGTCGACCCCGATCTCGTCCAGCAGCGCGTCAAGCGTGACGAAGTCGCCGCTGCGCTTGGACATCGCCGACCGTCCGCCGGAATCGATCAGGTGGACGAACTGGAGGATCAGAATGTCGAGCGCCCCGGGCGGAGTCCCCAGCGCCGCGAGCGCCGCCTGCATCCGGCGGACGTAGCCGTGATGGTCGGCGCCCCACACGTCGATCAGCCGCTCGAAGCCGCGGGCGAGCTTGTCCTGGTGGTAGGCGATGTCCGAGGTGAAGTAGGTGTGCTCGCCGTCGGTGCGCTCGAGCACCCGGTCCTTGTCGTCGCCGTGATCGGTGGTCCGCATCCAGAGCGCCCCGTCGCTCGTGTATGTATCGCCGTGGGCGGCCAGCCGCTCGAGCGCGGCGGCGACGAGCCCGTCTTCGTGGAGCGAGCGCTCAGAGGCCCAGACGTCAAAGCTCACCTCGAAGCGCTCGAGCGTCGCCCGCACCAGCGCCAGGCAGGCGGCGACCGCCTCGGCGCAGAGCGTGTCGAGGTCGAGCGAGGCGGCCCGCTCGCGCGGCACCAGCGTCGCCACGTAGGCACCCCGGTAGCCGTCCTCGGGGATCGGCTCGCCGAGCGCCCAGGCGCGGACCGACTCGCCGAGCCGGCGGACCTGGCTTCCGTAGTCGTTGATGTAGAACTCCCGCGTCACCGCGTGCCCGTGGAACTCGAGGATCCGGGCCAGCGCGTCGCCGTAGGCGGCGTGGCGGCCGTGCGCCACCGTCAGCGGCCCGGTCGGGTTGGTCGAGACGAACTCGACGTCAATGCGCTCCGGCTGCGCCGCCCCGCCACCGCCGAAGCCGGCCCCGGCCGTAAGCGCCGCGGCCAGCGCCTCCACGAACCAGGCGTCGGCGAGGAACAGGTTGAGGAACCCGGGGCCGGCGACCTCGACCCGGTCGAGACGCTCCCCCAAGCCGCGGACGAGCTCCTCGCCGAGCGCGGCGGCGACCTCCCGCGGCGGCCGGTGGAGGCGCGGTGCGAGGAGGAGTGCCGCGTTGGTCGAGTAGTCGCCGAACCGGGGCTTCGGCGGCCGCTCGAGCTTCGCCGCCGCGACCACGCCGGCCTCGGCGCCGGCCAGCGCCGCCGCGGCGCTGCGCACCGCGTCGTGGAGCTGGGCGAGCGGCGTCACGAGACGCTGGACCGGCGGTGCCGGGCCGGCAGGAACAGCTTCTCGAGCCGCTCGAGCGTACGCGGCGTTCCCAGCGCCATCAGGGCGTCGCCGGCGACGAGGACCGTCTCGGCGGGCGGCTGCGGCTGGAAGGTCCCGTCCTTGCGCTTGAGGCCGACGATGATCGAGCCGCCGCGGATGTCGCCGAGCATCTGCGACTCGCCCTCGCAGCCCTCGGAGACGACGATCTCCTCGAAGCGGTAATCGGTGTCGACGGCGACCACGCCGGCCAGCTGCGGGTGGAGCGCGAGGCGCGCCATCTCGCTCCCGCTCGCCTTGTAGGGCGAGATCACCCGATCGGCCCCGGCCCGCTTGAGCTTCTTCTCGGAGTCCTCGACGCTCGCCCGGGCGATGATCGCTATCTCGCCGCGCATCTCGCGCGCGGTCAGGGTGATGAAGATGTTGGTGGCGTCCGAGTCGGCGCAGGCGATGATCGCCCGCGCCCGCTCGATCCCCGCGCGCCTGAGCACCTCGTCGTCGGCCGCGTCCCCCTCGATGAAGCGCACCCCGACGCCGCGGGCGAGCTCGTAGTTGGCCGGGTTGTCGTCGACGACCACGTAGCGGGCCTGCGCCGCGCGGAGATCACGGGCCACCTGACGGCCGACCCGGCCGAAGCCGCAGACGATGTAGTGGTCGCTCAGGGAGTCGATCATCTTCTGCCTCCGGCTCGCCTCGAGGAACTCGCCGACGTGGCCGGCGACGAAGAACTCGGTGACGGTCACCAGCGCGTAGAAGAGCGTACCGACGCCGAAGATGATCAGCATGACCCGGACGATCTGCCCCGAGGTGTGGTTCGGGCGGCCGAACGAGCCGACCGTGGCGACCGTGTCGAGGGCCCACTGGAAGGCGAACCAGACGTCGACGTGCTCCGACAAGGACAGGCCCACCGTCCCGGCGGCGAGGACGGCGGCGACGACCACGCCGAGCAGCGCCATCCGGCGGGCGAAGACGAGGAGCTCCGCCCGGTCGCGCCCCCACGGCTGCACCGAGCCGGAGCCCGGCTTGGCGCCGCTCTCAGCCACCCGCGGGCTTTCCGCGCGGACGCATCAGTGGTGGTACGGCTCGCCGGCGATGATCTTGTGCGCCCGGTAGATCTGCTCGAGCAGCACGACCCGGGCCAGCTGGTGGGGCAGCGTCATCGGTCCGAGCGAGAGCAGGTGCTCGGGCGGGGCGATCTCGAGGCCGTGAGCGCCGCCGATGACGAACGTGAGGTCGCGCCCGGAGGCCCGCCGCTCCTCGATGAAGCGGGCGAAGGCCGGCGACGGGTAGCTCTGCCCGTCGGCGGCGAGAAGCGAGGTGAAGGCTCCGGGCGGGAGCCGCCCGGCGACGCGCTCGGGGTCGCGCAGCTCGACCAACTCGAGCCGGACGTATCGCGAGAGCAGCTGCGTGTAATGGGCGACGTCATCGGCATATGGCGCTCGCAGTCGACCGACCGAAACCACGAAGCACCGCACGGTGCGATACTAGAGGCAGATGACCGAGGAGAACCAGGGCGAAGAGCGCCACATCAACATACATCTCTCGCCCGAGATCATGGCCGGCGTCTACTCGAACTTCGCCAACGTCAGCCACTCCGACTACGAGTTCACCGTCACCTTCGCCCGTGTCGACCACGAGGTCGAGGCCGGCGAGATTCCCGGCGTCGTCGTCTCTCGTGTCAACATCTCGCCGCGCTTCATGCGCGAGCTGATCGACGCGATGGAGGACAACTACTCCCGCTGGAAGGCCCGCGAGGGAATCAAGAACCTGCCGGAGTACGGCGGGTCGAACTCCGAGTAGCCCGCTCGGGGTGTCCCACCCCGAGCGCGATGTCTCTCCGCGCCCTATTCGCCGTGCCGCTGAGCGTACGCCCGGGCGATGCCGATCCGCTCCACCGCCGGCGGGTGGCTGGCGAGGATGGCCGTCAGCCAGCGCGGCGGGTCGGGATCGACCAAATTGGCCAGGACGATGCGCCGCTCGAAGGAGGCGAACGCCGACGGGGCGTCGGTCAGCTCGAGCGCGAAGCTGTCGGCCCGCCGCTCCACCGCGCGCGACAGGCGGTTGGCCGGGGCCAGGAGGGCGGCCCCGACGACGCCGAGCGCGAGCGTCAGGGCGGGCAGGCCAGCCGTGGTGATCTGCTCCGAGCCGGCGAGGCGGCGCGCCAGCCGATCGACCGCGCGCGCCGCGGCGGGCGCGGTCAGCGCGAGGTGCAGGAGACTGCGGGGCAGGTCGCGATGGCGGACGTGGGCGAGCTCGTGCGCGACGACGAGCCGGGTCTCGTCGCGGCTGAAGCTCTCGAGCAGAGTGTCGAAGAGGACCACGCGCCGGGTCGAGCCGAGCCCGTTGACGTAGGCGTTGGCTGCGCTCGTGCGGCGGCTGGCGTCGACGGCGAGGACGTTGTCCACGCGGACCCCGGCCTCCCGCGCAAGGGCGAGCACGTCCTCCCGGGTGCCGGCGTCGGCCAGTGGGGTGAAGCGGTTGAACAACGGGTCGAGGACGACGGGCCCGGCGAAGGTGAGCCCGGCGGCCAGCGCCGACCCGGCGGCGGCGCCCGACAGCCACCAGCGCTCCCCTCCGCGTCGCATCAGCGCGACCGCGAGCCCCGCCCCGGCGCCGGCGAAGACCGCGCCGATCGCCGTCGACTTGACCACGTCGCCCGCCCAACCTCGCCAGGATTGGGTGGCCAGGCCGGCGGCGAGCGAGCGCCGGCGCTGCCAGGCCGCGACGGGGAGGACGGCGGCGGTGAGCGCGAGCGAGAGGCCGGCCCCGGTCACCGCGGCGCCGGCCGCGGGGCGCTGCTCGGCGCGGGCCAGGAAGCCCGGCGGCCGGCGGGCGAGCCGGGCGAGCATCCCGGCCTGGATCGCCGTCGCCAGGGCGGTGAGCGCGAGCTGCGGATGCCCGTAGCCGCGCGCCCGGGCGAGCTCGTCGGCGGTGAAGTGCTCCTCGACGGCGACGGGCACGCCGGCCACCAGGCCGCGGCGCGGTCGCAGGGCCGCGGTCGCCGCCTCGGCGCACGCCACGGCGACGCCGAGGGCGCCGAGCCAGCCGGCGCCGTGCATAGGTTCTCGCATCGTCCTCAGCGTAGCCCGTGCTCCGGTGACGCCCGATCCACAACGGTGCAAGACTGCGTGACGGGGTGCCTGCGCCGGGTCCCGGGACTTAGATGAAGGTCGCGATTCTCTCCGACATCCACGGCAACCGGCAGGCCTTCGAGGCGGTGCTGGCCGACGTGTCCGGCCACGCCGCCCAGGAGATCTGGTGTCTCGGGGATCTCGTCGGCTACGGCGCCGATCCGGACGCCTGCGTCGAGCTCGCCCGGTCCCACACCGACGTCTGCCTGGCCGGCAACCACGATCTCGCGGTGATCGGCGAGATCCCCCTCGACGAGTTCTCCCGCGGCGCCGGGCTCGCCGCCCGCTGGACGCAGGAGGTGATGGCCACCGAGAACCTCGACTTCCTCGCCTCGCTGCACCCGCAGGGGGCCGAGGACGGGATCGGCCTCTATCACGCCAGTCCGCGGGACCCGATCTGGGAGTACGTGCTCTCGGCGCTGCTCGCCGAGCTCTGCCTCGACGAGCAGGATCATCGCGTCTGCCTCGTCGGCCACTCCCACGTCGCGCTGTCCTTCGACCGACCGGAGGGCCTGCCGGCGACCGGTGAGCCGCGCCGGGCCGACAGCGAGCTCGACATCTCCCGCGGCGAATGGATCCTCAACCCGGGGAGCGTCGGCCAGCCGCGCGACGGCGACCCGCGGGCGGCCTGGATGATGCTCGACACCCGGGCGTGGACGGCGAGCTTCCGCCGCACCGATTACGACATCGAGGGCGCGGCCGCGGCGATCCGCGCTGCCCGCCTCCCCGACTCGCTGGCCGAGCGCCTGGAGTACGGACAGTGACGCCGCTTCCCTCCACGCCGGGCCAGCGCGTGCGGTTGGGCCTGGCCGGCGCGCTCGGCGTGGGCGCCGCCCTGCTCGTCGCCTGCGGCACCAGCGGGAGCTCGGCCCTGCTCACGCGCAGCAACGCCGACCAGCTGAAGGCGGACTTCGACGCGGTGCAGTCGGCGGTGACCAGCGGCGGCTGCGGCCAGAACGTGAAGAACGCGGTCGCCCAGGCGCGCAACGACCTGGCGGCGCTCCCGGCGACCCTCGACCCGAACCTGCGAAAGGCGCTCGCGGACGGCGTCAACACGCTCGGCAGCCGCGCGCCGATCGAGTGCCAGCAGCAGACGACGCAGACGACCGTTACCACGAATACGAACACCAACACGACGACGTCCACCCCGACCACCAACACGAACACGACGACGAGCACGCCGACCACGACGACGAACACGACCACCACCAACACGACCACTACCGACACGACGCCGACCGGGACCGGCACGACCCCGACTCAGACCGACACCGGCCCCACGACGACCCCGACCACCGCCCCCGGCGGCGGGACCCCGGCGCCCAACGGGCAGAGCGGCCAGGTCAACCTCGGAGCCGACAACAGCGGTGGCTCCCCGGGCGGTGGCAATTGACCCTCCCCGAGATCGCCGGGCGCTACCGGCTCGAGCGCCGCCTCGGCTCCGGCGGGATGTCGACCGTCCAGCTCGCCTTCGACACGCGCCTCGAGCGCCACGTCGCCGTCAAGCTGCTCGCCGAGCACCTGGCCGAGGACCCGACCTTCGTCTCGCGCTTCCAGCGCGAGGCGATGGCCGCCGCGCGCCTGATCCACCCCAACATCGTCCAGGTCTTCGACTCCGGCCTCGACCAGCGCAGCGGCCAGCACTACATCGTCATGGAGTACATCGAGGGTCAGTCGTGCGCGGAGATCCTCCGCGAGCGCGGCTGGCTCGGCGTCGAGGACACGCTGGCGATCATCCTCGGCAGCTGCGAGGGCCTCGACTATGCCCACCGCAAGGGCGTCGTCCACCGCGACGTCAAGCCGGGCAACCTCCTCCACGCCGACGACGGCCGGGTCAAGCTGGCCGACTTCGGCATCGCCAAGGCGACCGAGCAGGTCAGTATCACGCAGACCGGATCGGTCCTCGGCACCGCCGCCTACCTGGCGCCCGAGCAGGGCCGCGGCGAGGAGGCGGGCCCGCCGGCCGACATCTATGCGCTCGGCGTGGTCACCTACCAGCTCCTCGCCGGGCGCCTCCCCTATGAGGGCGCGTCGCTCACCGAGCTCGCCCTCAAGCAGCAGCAGGAGCGCCCGCCGCGCCTCGACGAGCTGGTGGCCGGGGTGACGGCGGAGCTCGCCGACGCCGTCGGCATCGCCCTGCGCCTGGAGCCCGGCGAGCGCTACCGCACCGCGCTCGAGATGGCCCACGCGCTGGAGAACGGCGCCAACGGGATCGCCCCGGGCGGCGCCCATCCCGCCGAGGCCGCGGCGGCGGCGGCCGCGGCCGCCGACGCCGACGCCACGTCGGCGACCACGCTGATGGCGGACGACGAGTCCTCCACGCGGATCGTCAGGCCGACCCCGGCGCCGATCGCCCCGCCGCCGCGGCAGCCGCGCCCCGGCCCGCCCCGGTCGGTGCCGGCCCGCGCGGTCCAGCCGCCGCCTGCGCCCCCCGCCCGGATGGGCCGCACGATCGCCGTGATCGCGGCGATCGCCGTCGTCGCCGCGGTGATCGCCGCCCTCCTGCTCTCGAGCAGCCCGAGCGGCTCGAAGGGAACCGTCCACCTGAGCACGGTGGCCAAGCGCGATGTCCCGACGATCGTCACCGACCTGAAGTCGCTGATCGACGCGAACACCGGCTAGCCGCTAGCGAGCGCCGCCGGGCGCCGCTCCGGCGCGCAGGGCGGCGGCGGTCGCCGGGAGCGTTTTGTCGATCACCGCGGCGCGCAGGTCGCCCATCAGCCGGGCGAGGAAGGTCAGGTTGTGGAGCGTGAGGAGCCGGGCCCCGGTCAGGTCGCGGCTGCGGGCCAGGTAGTGGAGGTAGGCGCGCGAGAGCCCGGTCGAGCAGGCCGGACACGGGCAGCCGACGAGCAGCGGCTCGTCGGATTCGCGCCAGGGCGGCCGGTCGAGGGCGACGCGCCAGCGCTCGTCAGGCTCGGCCACGAGCGCCACGCCGTGGCGTGCGAGCCGGGTGGGCATGGCGCAGTCGAAGGTGTCGATGCCGAGCTCGACGCCGCGGATCAGATCGTCGACATCGCCGATCCCCAGGAGGTGCCGGGGGCGTGCGGGGGCGTGCCGGTCGAGCTCGTCGGTGCTCCAGCCGATGACCTCGTGCATCTGGGCCTTGTCGGCCCCGAGCGAGCCGCCGATCGCCACCCCGTCGCACGCACGCGCGGCGACCGCCTGGGTCGAGGCGCGGCGGAGCTCCTCGTGGACGCCGCCCTGGGTGATGCCGTAGAACAGCGACCCGTCCGGGCCCCGCTCGGTGCGCCAGTCGAGGCAGCGGTCGAGCCAGCGGTGGGTGCGCTCGGTCGAGCGGGCCGTGTAGTCGCGCTCGACGTTGAACGGCGTGCATTCGTCGAAGGCGAGGACGATGTCGGCGCCGAGGGCCGCCTGGATCGCCATCGAGGTCTCGGGCCCGATGAAGCGCTCGTCGCCGTCGCGGTAGCTGCGAAAGCGGACGCCGGCTTCCTCGATGGCGAGAATCGCCCCGGCCTCGCCGGCCTCGCCCCCGCCAGAGCGCGCCGCCGGCCGCCGGCCCTTGATCTCGTCGGCCACCGTGCCGTGACCCATCGAGAACACCTGGAAGCCCCCGGAGTCGGTGATGATCGGCCCGGCCCAGCCCATGAAGCCGTGGAGGTCCCCGTGGCGGGCGATCAGCTGCTCGCCGGGGCTGAGATGGAGGTGGAAGGTGTTGCCGAGGATCAGGTCGTAGCCGAGGGCGGCCACCTCGCCGGCGGCGAGCCCGCGGACGCTCGCCTTGGTGGCCAGCGGGACGAAGGCCGGGGTCCGCACCGAGCCGTGCGCCGTCGCCAGGGTGCCGGCGCGCGCCTGGGAAGCCGGGTCACGCGCGATAATGCGCAGTGCGGGCACCGCGGGATCCTAGAGCGCCGCACCGCCTCACCCCCGGGAACGCATGCTCGCCGCCATCATCTCGATCCCCCAGAACCTCGGCTATCCGGTTCTCTTCTTGTTCGTCGGCGTCGAGTCGATGGGCATCCCGGTCCCGGGCGAGACGGCGATCATCGTCTCCGGGCTGGCGGCCAACCAGGGCAAGCTGTCGATCGTCTTGGTGATCGTGATCGCCGCGACGGCGGCGATCATCGGCGACAACATCGGCTTCGCGATCGGGCGGCGCGGCGGCCGCACCCTGCTCGAGAAGCCCGGCCGCTTCGAGAGCCAGCGCCGGCGGGTGCTCGAGATCGGCGACCCGTTCTTCGCCAAGCACGGCGCGAAGGCCGTTTTCTTCGGTCGCTGGATAGCCGGCCTTCGGGTGTGGGCGGCGTGGCTGGCCGGGGCGAGCGAGATGCGCTGGCGGAGCTTCCTCGTCTTCAACGCGGCCGGCGGCATCGCCTGGGCGACGTCAGTCGGCCTGGCCGCCTACTTCGGCGGCAAGGCGGTCGAGAGCGTGATCACCTCGGTGGGCCTCTACGGCGGGATCGCCGTCGGCGCCGTCCTGCTCGTCCTCTTCGCCCTCTACCACCTCCGCGCCCACCGGCGCTGAGGGGCGACCTCAGCCGCCGCAGCCGCCGCCCGGCGCCGCGGCTCCCGGGGAGACCCGCTCCCAGTAGGCGGCGAGGAGATCGAGCTCGGCGTCCTCGAACTGGACGAGGAAGTGCCGGCGCACGCCGGCCAGGTGGGTCGGCCGCACAGCGGCGAGCTTGGCGTGGCCGGCCTCGGTCAGGCGGGCGTAGGCTCCGCGGGCGTCCTGCTCACAGCTGTGGCGGGCGACGAGACCCTCGCGCTCGAGGCGGTCGATCAGCCGGGTCAGGCCGCTGCGGCTGAGCAGGACGCACGACGCGAGGTCGCACATCCGCATCCGGCCGTCCTCGGCCTCGTCGAGATAGAGCAGCACCTCGTAGGAGGTCAGCTGGAGCCCGTGGGCCTGCTCGAGCTCGTTGTCGAGCGCCTTGACCAGGTGGGCGTGGACGCGGAGGAGTCCTCGCCAGGCGCCGAGCTCGCGCCGGCTCAGGCAGGAGCTGGTGCCGGCGGCGGGGGGATCGCTGCTCTGCGTGACCGTGCTCATCCGAGGTCCACGCTAGCAGCGCCGCCGGAGGATTGGGGAGATTGATTCATCCCCAATATGATTGCACATACAACAGATCACCTCCGGTCGACGCCGCTGGCGCGGGCCGGACGGCGGGTCACCGACCAGACCCACCCGATCGCCCACGCCTGGAGCGGCAGCCGCGCCCAGAGCAGCCAGGTCGGAAAGTTGGCGCCGCCGGTCTGGTCGGGCTCGACGGCCATGTAGACGTTGGCCGGGAAGACGGCGATCAGGAGGGCGACCAGCCACCAGCGCGAGAGGTGTCTCCCGGCCTCGCGGGCCAGGCCGAGCCCGCCGGCGATCTCGGCGGCGCCGCTGAGCATGACCATCGTCCGGGGATCCCCGAACCCGGGCGGGACGATCTGCTCGTACATCTTTGGGCGGACGAAGTGGAGGACGCCGGCGCCGACGAAGAACGCCCCGCAGAGACCGCGCGACAGGCGCCGGGCTACCGGCTCAGAAGGCGGCGCGGAGGCGGTCACGCGAGCAGCGAGCGGCCGGTCATCTGCGCGGGCACGGCCACGCCGATCAACTCGAGCGCGGTCGGGGCCACATCGGCGAGGATCCCGCCGTCGCGCAGCGACCGGCCGGCGGGCGAGGTCACGATCAGCGGGACCGGGTTGGTCGAGTGGGCGGTGTTGGGGCTGCCGTCGTCCTCGAGCATGTGGTCGGCGTTGCCGTGGTCGGCGGTGACGATGCAGACGCCGCCGGCAACGTGGACGGCGGCGACGACCTCGCCCAGGCAGGCGTCGACGGTCTCCACCGCCGTCACCGCCGCCGGGATCACCCCGGTGTGGCCGACCATGTCGGCGTTGGCGAAGTTGATCACCGCGAAGCGCGGGCGATCCTCGGTCCAGGCGGCGACGAAGGCGGCGGTGACCGCGAGGGCGCTCATCTCGGGCTTGTGATCGTAGGTGGGGACGTCGCGGGGGGAGGGCACGAGCTCCCGGCGCTCCCCCGCCGGTGGGCGCTCGTCGCCGCCGTTGAAGAAGTAGGTCACGTGGGGATACTTCTCGGTCTCGGCGACGTGGAGCTGGCGGCCGCCGCCGCGGGCGATCACCTCGGCGATGGTCAGCGCCGGGCGGACGGCGTGGTAGGCGACGGGGAAGGGCCAGCCCTCCTCGTACTCGGTGAGCGTCGCGCAGCGGGCGATCGGGCCGGCGCCGCCGCGATCGACCGAGCCGGCGTCCTCCATGGCCAGCGCCCGAGTCAGCTGCCGCATCCGGTCGGGGCGGAAGTTGAAGCAGACGACGCTGTCGCCGGGCGCGATCGGAGCCGGCTCGCCGACCACGGTTGGGGCGATGAACTCGTCGGTCTCCCCGCGGTCGTAGGCGGCGCGGGCCGCCTCGGCCGCGCTCGCCGCGTGATGGGGGGCGCGGCCGTGGACGAGCAGGTCGTAGGCGAGCTGCGTCCGGTCCCAGCGCCCGTCGCGGTCCATCGCGAAGTAGCGGCCGACGACCGAGCCAATCCGGGCGCCGCCGGCCTCGAGCGCGGCGAGCTCCTCAGCGCCGGCGGTGGGCGGGGCGTCGCGGCCGTCAGTGAAGGCGTGGACGATCACCTCGCGCCCCTCCGCCATGGCGATCAGCGCCCGCAGGTGGCCGAGCGCGGCGTGGACGCCGCCGTCGGAGACGAGCCCGATCAGGTGGATCCGGGGCGCGGCGGCGAACGCGGCGCGGAGCACGTCGTTGGCGGCGATCGTGCCGTCGGCGACCGCGTCGTCGATGACGGTGCGGATCTGATGGACGACCGACCCGGCCCCCAGGTTGAGGTGGCCGACCTCGGAGTTGCCGACCTGGCCGTCGGGCAGGCCGACGGCGCGGCCGCAGGCGGTGAGCTCGGTGTGCGGGTAGGTCCGCCAGAGCTCGTCGAAGACCGGCGTGCGCGCCAGGGACACCGCGTTGCCGGGCCCGGGCTCGGCCAGGCCCCAGCCGTCGAGTACGATCAGGCAGGTCGAGTCCGCCGGCAGCTCCGCCGGTCCCGGACCCGGCACCCCGGTCATCGCGCGGCGGCGACGATCGCGGCGAACGTCTCGGGATCGAGCGAGGCGCCGCCGACGAGGGCGCCGTCGACGTCGTCGAGGGCGAGCACGTCGCCGGCGTTCGAGGCGTCGACCGAGCCGCCGTAGAGCACGCGCACCTGGTCGGCCGCGTCGCGTGAGCGGTCGCCGACGAGGGCGCGCACGAAGCCGACGGCCTCCTGCACCTGCTCGGCGCTCGCGACGAGGCCGGTGCCGATCGCCCAGATCGGCTCGTAGGCGATGACGACCTCGGAGAGCCGGTCGGGGGGCACGCGGTCGAGACCCTCGCGAACCTGGTGGCGGAGCTTGCGGACGGTGTCGCCGTCCTCACGCTCCTGCTCGGTCTCGCCGACGCAGAGGATCGGCTTGAGGCCGGCGGCCAGGGCGGCGGGGACCTTGCGGGCGAGGGCGCGGTCGGTCTCGCCGAAGTACTGGCGCCGCTCGGAGTGCCCGAGGACTACACCGTCGATGTCGAGCTCGGTCAGCATCGGAGCCGAGACCTCGCCGGTGAAGGCGCCGCATTCGTCGTGGTGCATGTTCTGGGCGTAGACCTCAACGCGCGAGCCGCGCGCGCTGTCGACCATCGCGGCGAGGGCGGTGAAGGGGACGCAGATCGAGATGTCGACGTCCTCGACGCCCGAGAGCCGGGGCAGTAGGCCCTGGATGTAGGCCTCGGCCTCGGCGATCGTCTTGTTCATCTTCCAGTTGCCGGCGATCAGCGGCGTGCGGCTCACGACGCGCGCTCCGCGCGGTCGGCGTGGCCGAGCCGGACGAGGGCGGGCATCGGCTTGCCCTCGATCATCTCGAGCGTCGCCCCGCCGCCGGTGGAAAGATGGGTCACCCCGTCCTCCATGCCGAACTTGGCCAGCGCGGCGGCGGAGTCGCCGCCGCCGACGACGGTGGTGGCCGGGCTGGCGACGATCGCCTCGGCGATCGTACGGGTGCCGGCGGCGAAGGGCTCGAGCTCGAAGGCGCCCATCGGGCCGTTCCAGAACACGGTGCCGGCGGCGGCGATCTGGTCGGCGTACCCCGCGGCGGTGGCTGGACCGATATCCAGGCCCATCCAGCCGTCGGGGACGTCGACGCCGTCGAGCGTGCGGTGCTCGGCGCCGGCGTCGAAACGGTCGGCGATCTCGAGATCGGTCGGGAGGCGGAGCTCGCAGCTCGACCCTTCGGCGTCGGCCAGGGCGCGGCGGGCGGCATCGACGCCGTCCTCCTCGCAGAGCGACGAGCCGACGCCGTGGCCCTGGGCCTTGAAGAACGGGAAGCACATGGCGCCGCCGATCAGGATCACGTCGGCCAGTTCGAGGAAGCGCTCGAGCACGCCGAGCTTGTCGGTCACCTTGGCGCCGCCGACCACGGCGACGAGCGGCCGGGCGGGGTCGGCGAGGATCGCGTCGAGCACCGATACCTCACGGGCCAGGAGCTGCCCGGCCGCGGACTCGGCGACGTAGTGAGTCACGCCCTCGGTGGAGGCGTGGGCACGGTGGGCGGCGCCGAAGGCGTCGTTGACGTAGACGTCGGCCAGCGCGGCGAGCTCGCGGGCGAGCGCCTCGTCGTTCTCGGTCTCGCCGGGCTCGTAGCGGATGTTCTCGAGCATCACGATCCGGCCGGGCTCGAGGGCGTCGACAAGGGCTCCGACGTCGTCGCCGACGACGCCGGGGGCGAGCTCGACCGGGGCGCCGAGCAGCTCGGCCAGGCGCTCGGCGACAGGGCCGAGCGAAAGCTCGGGATCGCGGTCCTTGGGCCGCCCGAGGTGGGCGACGAGGACGATCCGGGCACCGCGGCGGCGGAGCTCCTCGATCGTCGGCAGCGCCTCGCGGATGCGCGTGTCGTCGGTGATCGCACCGTCCTCGAGCGGTACGTTGAAGTCGACCCTGACGAGGACCCGCTTACCGTCGACGTCGAGGTCCTCGATCGTCCTCACAGGAGCTTCTGGACGACGTCGACGACCCGGTTCGAGTAGCCCCACTCGTTGTCGTACCAGCTGACGACCTTCACCAGCGTGCCCTCCATGACCGCGGTCAGCCCGCCGTCGATCACCGAGGAAAAGGGGTTCTTGACGACGTCGGTGGAGACGACCGGGTCCTCGGTGTAGTCGAGGATCCCCTCGAGGTCGCCGGTGTTGGCCTTGGCGCTCATGGCGGCGTTCAGGTCCTCGACCGTCGTCTCGCGCTCGGCGACGAAGGTGAGGTCGACCAGCGAGCCGGTCGGCACGGGCGAGCGGACGGCGTAGCCGGCGAGGCGGCCCTTAAGCTCGGGAAGCACGAGGCCGACGGCCTTGGCCGCGCCCGTCGTGGTCGGGACGAGGTTGATCGCCGCAGCCCGCGCCCGCCGGAGGTCCGAGTGCGGCATGTCCTGGAGGTTCTGGTCGGCCGTATAGGCGTGGATCGTCGTCATCAGGCCATGCTTGATCCCGACCGCCTCGTGGACGACCTTGGCCATCGGGGCCAGGCAGTTGGTGGTGCACGAGGCGTTGGAGATGATGTCGTGCTTGTCCTTGTCGTACTGCTCGAAGTTGACCCCCAGGGCCACCGTGATGTCCTCGCCGGAGGCCGGCGCCGAGATCAGGACCTTCTTGGCCCCGCCGGCCAGGTGCTTGGCCGCGTCGTCGCGCTCGGTGAAGAAGCCGGTCGACTCGATGACCACGTCGACCCCGAGCTCGCCCCAGGGGAGATCGGCTGGATCGCGCTCGGCGAACACGCGGAGCTCCTTACCGTCGACGAGGAGGCCGGTCTCGGTCTCCTCGACGGTGCCCGGATAGCGGCCGAGGATCGAGTCGTACTTGAGCAGGTGTGCGAGGGTCTTCGAATCGGTCAGGTCGTTGATGGCGACCCAGTCGACGTCGGCGCCGCTGGCGAGCGCGGCGCGGTACACGTTCCGGCCGATGCGGCCGAAGCCGTTGATCCCCACACGTACCGCCATACCTCTTCCTCTCGTCGCTGACCGTCAAAGCCCGGCGCTCCTCGCGCCAGGCGGAGGCGAAGGCTATCAACGGCCCGGAATTCAGCGACTTCCGCTGACTATCTCGACCCGAAGGCCATCGGGGTCGCGGAGGTAGCCGGCGTAGTAGCGGGAGCCGTACCGCGGGCGCGGCCCGGGAGGGCCGTCGTCGCTGCCGCCGTGGGCCAGCCCGGCGGCGTGGGCGGCGTCGACGGCGGCGCGCCCGGAGGCGCGCAGGGCGACGTGCCCGTAGCCGGCTGCGGCGGGCCGGCCGCGGACGACGATCCACAGGCTGGGCCCGACGGTGCCGTAGGCGATCGCCCGGGGGGCGTTGTGGACGCGCCGGCCGCCGAGTGCGAAGAACACGGCATCGTAGAAGGCCGCCGACGCGACGATGTCGGTGACCTCGAAGCCGGCATGGTCGATCACCCGACCATTATGGGACACGATCCGGCGCGCAGACCGTGTCGCGCCCCGAGCGGCGCGGCGTTCCTCGGTCGGGGGGATGGCGCCGCGATCAGGGCGGCCGCTTGTCGACGTCGCGGTGGGAAACCGCGACGATCAGGTCGGCGCGGTCGCGGTAGCGGTCGGCGAGGTGCTCGGCGATGGCGACCGAGCGGTGGCGGCCGCCGGTGCAGCCGACGGCGACGACGAGGTAGGACTTCCCCTCGGCCACGTACTGGGGCAGGAGGAAGTCGAGCAGGGGCTCGAGGCAGTCGTAGAAGGCGGCGAGCTGTCCCTCGCGTCCGATGAACTCGACGATCCGCTCGTCGTGGCCGGTCAGCGGCCGCAGGTCCGGCTCGTAGTGGGGGTTGGGCAGGAAGCGGACGTCGAAGAGGAGGTCGGCCTCCCGGGAGGGCCCGTGCTTGAAGCCGAAGCTCGAGAAGTTCACGGCGAGCTTGCCGGTCGACTGGGGCGAGAGGAAGGCGTCGGCGATCTTGCGCCGGAGCATCGCCGCCGAGAGTTCGGTGGTGTCGATCACGAGGTCGGCGCGCCGCTTGAGCGGCTCGAGCAGCGCCCGCTCTGCGGCCACGCCCTCGGCGATCCCGCCCTCGGGGGCGAGTGGGTGGCGGCGGCGGGTCTCCTTGTAGCGGTTGATCACCGTCTGCTCGTCGGCGTCGAGGAACAGGACGCGGTGGCGGAGCGGGACGTGCTCGAGGTCCTCGATGACGGCCTGGAGGGCCTCGAAGTAGTCGCCGCCGCGGACGTCGGAGACGATCGCCGCCCGCTCGACCTTCGAGCCCTCGTGGACGAAGAGCTCGACGAGGGCGCCGATCATCCGGGGCGGAAGGTTGTCGACGCAGAAGTAGCCGCCGTCCTCGAAGACGTTCATCGCCGTCGACTTGCCGGCGCCGGAAAGGCCGGTGATCACCATCAGGTCCTGGAGGTGGAGCTCGGTGGTGCGATCTTGCGCGCTCGCGCGGCCGGCCATCGGGGACATCTTTGCGCAAAGGCGGCGGACGAGGAGCGCGTCGCCTCGCGAGCGCGGGTGATGCGATCAGACGCGGTGGAGGTGGGTGTGGAGCTCGCGGCCGACCTTGGCCGGGAGGCCGGGGACGGCCTGGAGCTGGTCGGCGCTGGCGGCGACGACGGCCTCGGGTGAGCCGAAGTGGTTGATCAGAGCACGCTTGCGCGCCGGGCCGATCCCGGGCATACCGTCGAGCACCGAGGTGGTCATCGCCCGGTCGCGCCGGGTCCGGTGGTGGGTGATCGCGAAGCGGTGAGCCTCGTCGCGGAGCCGCTGGAGCAGCTGCAGCTCGGGCGTCTCGTGGTCGAGCACGAGCGGCCGGGAGACCCCGGGGAGGAAGACCTCCTCGAGGCGCTTGGCCAGTGAGATCACCGTCACCCCACGGTTGCGGAACCCGCGCAGCGCCTCGATGCCGGCGCCGAGCTGGCCCTTGCCGCCGTCGATGACCACGAGGCTGGGCAGCGCGGCGAAGCTGGCGTCGTACTCGGGGTCGTGGGGCGAGATGTCGACCTGGCGCTCCCAGCGGGCGAAGCGGCGCTCGAGGATCTCGCCGAGCGAGGCGAAGTCGTCGGAGCCGGTGACGGTGCGGATCTTGAACCGGCGGTAGTCGGACTTCTTCGCGACGCCGGCCTCGAAAACGACCATCGAGGCCACGGTGTGGGTGCCCTGGAGGTTCGAGACGTCGAAGCACTCGATCCGCAGGGGCACGGCGTCGAGCCCGAGCGCCCGCTGGAGGCCGTCGAGCGCCTCGGCGCGCCGGGTCCGCCGGTGCTGGGCGGCGAGCTTGTCCTCCTCGAGGGCGAGCCCGGCGTTGCGCTCGGCCAGTTCGAGGATCCGGCGCTTCTCACCGCGCTCGGGGGCCCGGAGCTCGACCCGGGCGCCGCGCCGGACGGCGAGCGCCTCGGCCAGCACGGGGCGCACCGGGACCTGGACCATGATCTGGGCGGGGATGGCCACGCCGCTCTCGTAGTACTGAAGGAGGAACTCCTCGAGCACTTCGTCGAGCGGGCGCTCGGCCTCGTTGGTCAGGTAGAAGGACTGGCGGTCGGAGAGGACGCCGTCGCGGACCTGGAAGACCTGGGCGTTGGCCTCGCTGCCGACGAGAGCGACGGCGACCGCGTCGAGCGTACCGACCGACTCGTTGGCCACCCGCTGGCGCTCGAGCAGCGAGTTGACCGCGCGGAGGCGGTTACGCTCGATCGCCGCCTGTTCGAACTCGAGCGCCTCGGCCGCCGCGTTCATCCGCTCGGTGAGCTCCCGGGCGATGTCCTTGTAGCGGCCGCGGAGGAAGTCGATCACCCCGTCGATGCCGCGGCGGTACTCCGCGGCCGAGACGTGGCCGACGCACGGCGCCTCGCAGCGCTTGATGTGGTAGTCGAGGCACGGCGAGCCCGACCGCCGGCCGGGCTCGGGTCCGGTGCATGAGCGGAGCATGAATACCTTCGAGAGCAAGCCGAGAGTACCGCGCACCCGCTTGGCGCTCGAGTAGGGGCCGAAGTAGATGCGGTCGCGCCGGTGGCGCTCGCGCGTGAAGTAGACGCGGGGGAACTCCTCGTCCATCGAGATCGCGATGAACGGGTAGGACTTGTCGTCGCGCAGGCGGATGTTGAAGCGCGGGCGGTATTGCTTGATGAAGCTCTGCTCGGCGAGCAGGGCCTCGGCCTCACTGCCGACGATGACGCATTCGACCGAGGCGACCTCGCCGATCATCGTCCCCGGCCCGAACCCGTTGGAGCTCCGCCCGGAGAAGTGGGAGGCGACGCGCTTGCGCACCGAGATCGCCTTGCCGACGTAGATCACCTTGCCGGCGGCGTTGCGCAGCAGGTAGACGCCCGGCTGGTCGGGGAGGTTGCGGCGCTGCTCGTCGAGCGCGTTCGGCGTCACCGTGGACATGATTCGAGGATACGCGGCGCCCGGGGGAGCTCGAACGGCGTTTCGCCGCGCCGGGGGAGGGTAGCCAGGATGTCCTTCGTAATTTGGGAGCAACCATGCGCTTCGCCTTCGCCGGTCTCATCATCGCGCTGCTCGTGTTCATCGCCTCCGGCGGTCATCTCGTGTTCCTTCCGTTGTTCTTCCTGCTGCCGCTCGGCGGCCTCCTCGGCCGGCGAAGGACCCGGCGATGAGCCGGCGGCGCCTCGGGCTGGTCCTCCTCGTCGCCCTCGGCGCGGCGCTCCCGCTCGCCGTCTCGCCGGCGGCCGCGCCGCCGGCGCGTGCCCCGGTCTCCCTCCAGCTCGCGCGGGGCTTCCATTTCGGCGGGGGCTTCGCCTCGCGGCCGCGGCCGTCGCTGCTCGGCCGCCGGACGATCGCCAACCGGGGCCGCTCGCGCGGCATCCTGCGGAGCATCGGTCGGGCCCTGGCCTTCGCGGCGATTTTCCACTTCCTCTTCGCCGGCAGCCACGGGCTCGGCTTCGTCTTCCTGCTGATCCTGATCGTTGGCCTGATGGTCCTCGTCTCACGCGGCCGCCGGCGCCGCGCCGCCTACTCCCGCCCGCGCTGGTAGCCGGCCGGGCCGGCGCCTCAGCGGCGCCAGCGCTGGTAGCCGGGCCGGGGCCTCAGCGGCGCCAGCGCTGGTAGCCGGGCCGGCGCCTCAGCGGCGCCAGGCCTGGAAGACGAAGAAGAACCCGTAGCCGGAGAGGCCGAGGAGCACGATCATGGCCAGCGCTCCGGGCCCGGTGGAGGTCAGGCGCGAGGCTGCGGCGACGGTCACCACGAGGACGCCGATCGCCCCGTAGAGGATCGCCCGATGGGTCTCCTCGAGCCCGTAGATCTCGATCCGCCGCTCGAGGTAGGTCCGCCCGCCGAAGTAGCCGACGGCGCCGGCGAACACGACCGAGAGAACGGCGGCGAGCAGCGCGGCGACCGCCCCGGCGCCCGGCAGCACGACGATCGCCAGGGCGGCGAGGAGGAGGATTCCGACGTTGCGAACGTTCGCGTTCACGCCGGGCACAGCTTAGACGCCGGCTCGCTACTCGACCAGCACCTCGAGCTCGCCCAGACGGCGCCGACCCCCACGGCGGGCCGCCGTGCCCGCTACTCGACCAGCACCTCGAGCTCGCCCAGACGGCCCCGACCCCCACGGCGGGCCGCCGTGTGGCCGCTACTCGACCAGCACCTCGAGCTCCGCCCAGACGGAGCCGACCCCCACGGCGGGCCGCCGTGCCCGCTACTCCACCAGCGCCTCGAGCTCGGCCCAGGCGGCGTCGACCGCCCGGCGGGCCGCCGTATGCCGGGCCTCCGACTTGCCCGACTCGTACTTGGTGGCCCACGCGGCGGGGTCGGCGAGCTCCACCTCGAGGGCGCGCATGGCCGCTTCGGCCGCCTCGACCGCGCGCTCGGCCCTGGCCTGCTCGCGCAGCCGGATCTTGTCCGGGTCGGGCGCCGGACGGGCCGCCTTCGGCTTGCCCTTCGCCCCGCCCGGGGGCTTCTTCCCGTTGGCGGCGGCGGCGCCGTTGACCGCGGACGGCGGCGCTCGCCCCTCCGACGCGCTCATCCGCCGCCGCGACGGCGGCGCGGGCGGCGCGGTCCCGGCCGCCTTGTGCTCCTCGCGCACCCGCAGATACTCGGCCCAGCCGCCCTCGTAGCTATGCAGCGTCCCCTCCTCCACCGCGATCGTCCGGGTCCCCACCGCGTCGAGCAGGGCCCGGTCGTGGGAAACGAGGAGCAGCGACCCGGCGAACGCCCCGAGTGCGTCCTCGAGCGCCTCGCGGCTCTCGAGGTCGAGGTGGTTGGTCGGCTCGTCGAGGATCAGCACGTTGGCGCCCGAGTTGACGAGCACGGCCAAGGCCAGGCGCCGGCGCTCGCCGCCCGAGAGGCCGCCGACCGGTTTTTCGGCCTGGTCGCCGGAGAACAGGAAGCGGCCGAGCAGCGCCCGCGCCTTGTTCGGCGTCAGGCCGGTCGCCGACTGCACGGCCCCGAGCACCGAGCCCGACTCGTCGAGCTCGTCGGTGTGCTGGGAGAGATAGCCGACCTGGACGTTGTGCCCGCGCCGCAGCTTGCCGGCCCCGAGCGGCCGCCGGCCGGCCAGGGCCTCGATCAAGGTCGTCTTGCCGGTGCCGTTCGGCCCGACCAGGGAGACGTGCTCGCCGCGCTCGAGCCACAGCTCGGCCGCGTCGAGCAGGGTGAACGGCGGGTCGCCGATGTCGATGCGGCCGTGCTCGAGCTCGAAGACGACGCGCCCGCTGCGCTCCGGCGGGCTGAAGGCGAACGACAGCGACTGCCCGTCGGTCGGACCCCGTTCGATCCGCTCGATCTTGTCGAGCTTCTTGACCCGGGCCTGCGCCTGGCGGGCCCGGGTGCCCGCGCTGAAGCGCTCGACGAAGCGCTCCAGGCGGGCGATCTCCGCCTGCTGGCGCTCGATGGCGCGCCCGAGAGCCAGATCGCGGGCTGCCTGCTCCTTGCGCCACGCATGCCAGGTACCGGCAAAGAAGCGAGACCTCCCACCCTCCAGCTCGAGCACTGCCGTGCCCACCGTCTCCAAGAACCACCGGTCGTGGGCCACGAGGGCCACCGCGGCGTCCAAGCCGATCAGGGTCTGCTCGAGCCACTCGAGCGACTCGATGTCGAGATGGTTGGTCGGCTCGTCGAGGAGCAGGAGGTCGGGCTTGGCGGCGAGCGCCCGGGCGAGCGACGCCCGGGTCAGCTGGCCGCCGGAGAAGGAGTCGAGATGGCGGTCGAGCTCGGCGTCGCCGAACCCCAGGCCCCGGGCCATCGATGTCGCCCGGTCGCGCCACAGGTAGCCGCCCCGCGCCTCGAGCTCGGCCTGGGTACGGGCGTAGCGGTCGAGCGTGGCCGCCTCGGTCGCCCCCCCGGCCATCGCCTGCTCGAGTTCGGCCAGGCGCCGCTCGAGGGCCAGCTCCTGGGCGCAGCCGGAGAGCACGTAGTCGCGCAGGGCCACCTCGCTCGTCCGCGGCGGGCGCTGGTCGTGGAGGGCCACCCGCACGTGCTTGCTCAGCGACAGCTCGCCCCCGTCGATCGACTCCTCGCCGGCCAGCATCCGCAGCAGCGTCGTCTTGCCGCTGCCGTTGCGCCCGGCGATCGTCAGGCGCTCGCGCCGCTCGAGCTTGAGCGAGACCCCGCGCAGGAGCGGCGCCCCGGCGATGTCCTTGTCGAGACTGGATGCGATGACGACGGCCACGGGGGACTCATGGTAGGAGGGGCGCGTGTCGATTGTCTGTGACAGGATGGCCCACGCGGTGACCCCCATCTGCCCACACTGAGCGGGCGAGCCCGGCGTGCTGTTCCCCACCGCGCAGTTCGCGATCTTCTTCGCCGTCGTCCTGCCCCTCTCGTGGGCCCTGATGGGCCGCCCGCGCCTGTGGAAGCCGTTCATCCTCCTGGCCAGCTACGTCTTCTACGCGGCGGCCAACTGGCGCTTCTGCCTCCTGCTCGCCGGCATCACGCTCTGGAACCAGGGCGCCGCCAAGCTCATCCACCGCTCCGGCGACGACCGCCGGCGGAGCGTCCTCTGCGCCCTGGCCGTGGCCGGCGACCTCGCCGCCCTCGGCGTCTTCAAGTACTACGGCTTCTTCACCCAGGACATCGACCGCGTGCTCAGCCGCGCCGGGCTCGGGCTCCCGCTGCCGCTCCTGACGATCGCCCTTCCGGTCGGGGTCAGCTTCTTCACCTTCCAGGCGATCTCCTACACCGTCGACGTCAAGCGGCGCCTGATCGAGCCGGCGACGACGCTGGACGCGGCGATCTACCTGAGCTTCTTCCCCCACCTCGTCGCCGGGCCGATCGTTCGCGCCCGGGAGTTCCTCCCCCAGCTCGCCACCCCCCGCGATCCGACGCGCGTCGCGGTGAGCTCGGGGCTCGCGCTGATCGCGCTCGGCCTGGTCAAGAAGGTCGTCCTCGCCGACTTCCTCGCCCGGTCGATCGTCGACCCCGTGTTCGCCGTCCCCCAGGCCTTCGGCGCGCCCGACGCGCTGCTCGCCGCCTACGCCTACGCCGCCCAGATCTACTGCGACTTTTCCGGCTACACCGACATGGCGATCGGGCTCGCCCTGCTGATGGGCTTCGTCTTCCCGCAGAACTTCCGCAGCCCCTACCGGGCCACCGGGCTGCGCGACTTCTGGCGGCGCTGGCACATGACCCTGTCGCGCTTCCTGCGCGACTTCCTCTACATCCCGCTCGGCGGCAGCCGCGGCGGGCGGCTGTTCACCTACCGCAACCTCGTGCTGACCATGGTCCTCGGCGGCCTCTGGCACGGCGCCGCCTGGACCTTCGTCGTCTGGGGCGCCCTCCACGGCGGCGGCCTGGTCGCCGAGCACATGTGGAAGGGGCGGATCCGCACGCCGGTCTGGCTGCGCTGGTTCCTCACCTTCAACTTTGTCGTGCTCGGCTGGATCTTCTTCCGCTCCCAGGATCTCGGGCTGGCCGGCGCCTACCTGAAGCGCCTCACGGTGTTCACCGCGCCGACGCTCTGGACGGCGCCGGTGCTCGCGGCGGTGGCCGTCGTGATCGGACTCCAGCTGCTGCCCGCGCGCGGCCCGCTGGGCTTCGAGACGCGGATCGGCCGCGTGCGGCCGGTCGTCCTCGGCGCGGCCTTCGCCCTGCTCGTGCTGTTCGTGGCCGCGACCGTGCCCAGCCAGGGTGTGCCACCGTTCATCTACTTCCGCTTCTGAAGGAGATCCGAGAGTGCCCGACGACGACAGCCTGATGAGCCGCTTCGACGAGGAGGGCCTGCGCCGCTTCAGCGCGCGCGACGCGATCATCGCCGTCGCCGTGGCCATGCTCCTGCTCGTGCTCTTCGCCGGCGCCTCGGTACGCCGCGTCGGCCAGCAGCAGAACCCGGGGGTCAGCCGGGCGGTGATCCTCGCCGTCGGCGACCCGGCCGGCTGGCTCGCCGACCGGCTGCCTTTGGCGTCGATCGCCCACAGCGCGACGGCCTGGCTGTCGGCCGATACGAACCTCGGATCCGGGGGCGGCGGCTTCGCCGCCGTCGCCTCGACGACCGGGACGGCCGCCGGTGGCGCCGCGGTGAGCCCGGTGACGCCCGACGCCTTCGACCCGGCGAGCCTCGGCCAGCCCGCCCCGGCGCCGCGGCCGCTCCACACGCTGCTGGTCACCGGCGACTCGATGACACAGCCGCTCGACCAGGATCTCGCCCAGCGGCTGAGCCCCAAGGGGATCAAGGTCGTCCGCGACGCCCACATCGGCACGGGCATCTCGACGACCTTCGTCCTCGACTGGGGCAAGGAGGCGGCGATCCAGGTCCGCCGCTACCAACCCGACGCGGTGGTCATGTTCATCGGCGCCAACGACGGCTTCTCGATGCCCGTCCCCGGCGGCGGCCAGGTCGCCTGCTGCAATAGCCGGTGGGCGGCGATCTACGCGAACCGCGCCCGGTCGATGATGAACGTCTACCGGCGGGCCGGGGCCGCCCACGTCTACTGGCTGACGCTCCCGGCCCCCCGCGACGCCGCCCGCCAGGCGATCTCGCGGGTCGTCAACGCCGCGGTGACGGTCGCCGCCCAGCCCTGGGCCGCGCAGGTGCGCATCCTCGATACGGTGCCGATCTTCACGCCGGGCTTCGTATATCGCGACGCGTTGACCGTCGGCGGCCAGGCGACGATCGTCCGCCAGCCCGACGGCATCCACCTCAACGACGCCGGCTCCAACCTCGCGGCCGACGCCGTGCTGAGTACCGTCCGGCGCGACTTCAAGATCCCCTGACCGCCGCCGACCGGATTCGGCCGGCGGCGACCGGGGCGGTGCCTAGATGTGCTGGAAGTTCTGCGTGTAGTTGTAGTTGACGCGCTTGGACCCGCGCTTGCAGGACACGAGGCCGACGACGGAGACGTTGTCCACGTGCCGCTGCTCATGGCAGGTGAAGCCGGCTGCTTTAGAGTGGCAGGTGCCGCGCACGCCGTGCTTGAGACGGCAGTTCTGCCAGGCGAGCTCGACGTTCCTGGCCGTCCCGCAGCCGGTGCCGTGGGCGACGACCAAGTAGGTGTAGCCGCCGCGCAGGCTGGTGAAGTACTGGTTGGCGCATCCGGCCGCGGCGCGGGCCACCGGTTTCGCCCCGGCGGTCGCGCCCGTCGTGGCGAGTGCCGCGGAGACGAGCAGGGCGCAGAGCGCTAGGGGGATCAGAATTCGGCGGGGCATCGGTGGTCCTCCTTGTCAGCCGACAGGTCTCTGGCGAGCCGAGAGCCCGCCTGCTCCACCCCCAACACTGAGGAAGGCCCGGCGTTGCGCTCTAGCGGACGTTCTGCTGATAGGTGTACCCGACGGTCTTGCTCCCGCGCCGGCAGGAGACCACGCCGCCGAAGCTGATCTTGTCGGCCAGCGCCTTCGGGCGGCGCTCCTGGCAGGTGAAGCCGTCGACCTTCGCGTGGCATTGGCCGCGCAGCCCGTGCTTGAGACGGCAGGCCTGCCAGCCGACCGCGACGCGGAGCGCGGTCCTGCAGCCGGCCCCGGTGATCTTGATCCCCGTGAAGTAGTTGCCCTCGCCCAGGCTGGTCACCGACGAGTCGCCGCACACGGCGGCGGCGCGGGCCGACGTCCGCGCCCCGGCGCTCGTGACGAGCCCGCCGGCGAGCAGGGTCACGACGCAGAGCACGGCGGGCAGTCGGAATCGCATCATGCCTGGGGAACACCCCGGAGCGCCGGGGGTTGCGCCTATTTCTGCTGCTGGTAGGTGTGGATCACGGTGGCCGGGCCGTGCCGGCAGGTCACCGTCGCGTAGTAGAGGAACGAGATGCCCTGGCGCTGCTCGTGGCAGCCGAAGCCGAGCACGCTGTAGTGGCAGCGGCCCGAGAACGGGCCGCCCGACCTCACGCGGCACTGGTAGTACGCCTTGACCAGCCTGGTCCCGGTCGCGCACGACGCGCCCCGGACCTCCAACGACGTCACGTACGACGGATAGCCGGGCTTCTCGTAGAGGCTCATGACGTTGCAGGTCGTCGACTTCGCCGCGGCGCTCGACGGGAGGACGGGGGCGGCGAGCGCGCAGAACGCGGCGACGGACGCGGCGGCGGCGGCGCGGCGCAGACGGCGGACCATCGCGCGCACGCTACTCCTCCGACGCGGGTCCGGACGGCAGCCCGTCGCCGTGGCGCTGGAAGTGGAGGAGGATCTCGTTCTCCCGCTCGACCCGGGCCTGGCTGCGCTCGAACTCGCGGAAGATCGCCTTGTAGCGGCGCACGCTCTCACTCGAGTGGGCGGCCACCTCGCGAGCGAGCCGGATCGCCACCGTCTCGGCGTCCTCGGGCTCGGCGGTCCGGGCCAGCAGGCCGAGGCTCCGGGCCTCCTCGACGCGGATCACGTGCCCACTGAAGACGAGCTCCTTCGCCCGGCTGAGCCCGACGAGCGGCACCAGCCGGGCCACGCCGATCGGCACGCCGAGCCGGGCGCCGACGAAGCGCAGTCCGAGGTTGGTCGCCCCAACCCGCAGGTCGGCGCTGGTGACGAGCTCGGCGCCGCCGCCGACGCAGTGGCCGAGGCACACGCAGATCAGCGGCATCGGGAGGGCCTCGATCGCCGCGTAGAGGGCGACGAAGGTCTCCATGCGCCTGACCCCGCCCGCCTCGTCGAGCGGCTCGCCGACGTCGATGCCGGCGCAGAGCGCGAGGATGCTCGTGCTCGAGAGGATGACGACCCGCACCGTCGGATCCTCGGCCAGCTCGCGCAGCGCGCCCACCAGGAACTCGAGCGTCGCCGAGTCGAGCGCGTTGCGCCGCTCGGGTCGGTTGAGGCGAAGCACCTCTATCCCCGGATCGAGCCGCTCACGCAGGACGGATTGCACCCCCCCTTCCTATAGGATCGGCGCGCGATGCGCAGTCTCCTCGCCGTTTGCCTCACCGCCCTGACCTCGCTGGCGCTCCTCGCGCCCGCGGCCTTGGCCCATGACGGCGGCCAGGGCCTCTACGGCGAGACCGACGACAAGATCGTCACCAACGCCGGTTTTCTGCTGATCATCGCCTTCCCGCTGTTCATCCTCTTCATGAGCCTCGCCCAGGCCAAGCTCGACAAGCGCAAGGAAGCCCGCAAGGCCGCCCACAAGGCCGAGGAGTCGAGCGGGGAGCCGCGCGGCGGCTGGTAGGCGCCGGCCTGCGGGGCCCGGCGGGCAGCGCGCGCGGTAGGCTCGGGCGCTCTGGGAGCGCCAGGGAGTCGAAACGGAGGAACGCGGATGGCCTATTTCGTGACCGGGGCGACCGGCTTCATCGGCCGCCACCTGCTCGCCCAGCTCCTCGAGCGCGAGGACGACATCCACGTTCTCGTGCGGGAGAGCTCGCTCCCCCGGCTCGAGCAGCTGGTCGCCCGGCTCGGCGGCAGCGGCCGCGTGCATCCGGTGATCGGCGAGCTGGTCGAGCCGCGGCTCGGCATCGACGACGCCGTGGTCGAGCGCCTCCGCGGCCGGATCGACCACTTCTTCCACCTCGCGGCGATCTACGACATGACCGCCGACGCGGCCCGCAACGAGGCGCTCAACGTCGGCGGCACCCGACACGCGGTCGACCTGGCCCGCGCGCTCGAGGCCGGGCGCCTTCACCACGTCTCGTCGATCGCCGTCGCCGGCCTCCACCAGGGCCTCTTCCGGGAGGACATGTTCGACGAGGGGCAGGAGCTGCCCTCGGCCTATCACCGGACGAAGTTCGAATCGGAGCGGATCGTCCGCGAGCAGTCCGATGTGCCCTGGCGGGTGTACCGCCCGAGCCTCGTCGTCGGCCACTCGCAGACCGGCGAGATGGACAAGATCGATGGGCCCTACTACTTCTTCAAGGCGATCAAGAAGCTCCGCCACTGGCTCCCCGAGTGGATGCCACTGATCGGCGTCGAGCTCGGCCATACGAACATCGTCCCCGTCGACTTCGTCGTTCGGGCGCTCGACCACATCGCCCACCTCCCCGACCCGGGTGGCCAGACGTTCCACCTGACGAGCCCGAAGTCACAGCGCTCGGGCGAGGTGCTCAACACGTTCGCCCGGGCGGCCCACGCCCCGCAGATGGCGATCCGAATCGACAAGCGGCTGACCGACGCCCTGCCCAAGGGCGTCCTCTCCATGCTGCTCAAGCTCCCGCAGCTCAAGGAGATCCGCAGCCAGCTCCTGGCGGACTTCGGGATCCCGGTCGAGGTCATCGGCCACGTCGGCTTCTCGAGCCCGTTCGACACCCGCGACACCCAGCGGGCGCTGGCCGGATCGGGAATCGAGGTGCCGCCGCTGGCCAGCTACGCCGAGCGGCTCTGGGACTACTGGGAGCGCCACCTCGACCCCGAGCTCTACCGCGACCGGTCGCTGCGGGCGACCCTGAACGGGCGGACCGTCCTGATCACCGGCGCCTCGTCGGGGATCGGTCGGGCGACGGCGCTCAAGGTGGCCGCCGCCGGGGGGATGCCGCTCCTGGTCGCCCGCACCCGGGCCAAGCTCGAGGACACCAAGGCGGAGATCGAGGCGGCGGGCGGCGCGGCCTACGTCTACGACGCCGACCTCTCCGACATGGACGCGATCGCCGGCGTCGTCGAGCGCGCCCTGGTCGACCACCCGCGCATCGACTTCCTCGTCAACAACGCCGGCCGCTCGATCCGCCGGTCGGTCCGCCTCGGCTACGACCGCTTCCACGACTACGAGCGCACGATGCAGCTCAACTACTTCGGGGCGATCAAGCTGATCATGTCGGTGCTCCCCCATATGCAGGAGCAGCGCTCGGGCCACATCGTCAACGTCTCTTCGATCGGCGTGCAGACCAACCCGCCGCGCTTCTCCGCCTACGTGGCCTCCAAGGCCGCCCTCGACGCCTTCACCCGCGTCGTCTCGAGCGAGGTCGTCGGCGACGGCGTGACCTTCACGACGATCCACATGCCCCTGGTGCGGACGCCGATGATCGCGCCTACGAAGATGTACGACGCCTTCCCGGCGATCACCCCTGACGAGGCGGCGGGCATGATCTGCGAGGCGATGCGCTCGAAGCCCAAGCAGATCAACACCAAGCTCGGGACCTTCGGCGAGGTCTCCTACGCCCTGCTGCCCAAGGCCGTCGACCAGATCCTCCACATGGCCTACAAGGTCTTCCCCGACTCCGCCGCGGCCAAGGGCCAGAGCGACCCCACCGAGCACGCGTCGATGGAGCAGGTCGCCCTGGCCAACGTGATGAAGGGCGTGCATTGGTAGCGGGACGCTGCCGCGGCGCTCATCGGCCGTTTCCGCCTGGACAGGATCGGCCACCCGGGCCGACGGCGCCCGGCGTCGCTCCGCGGGCCGGTCAAGGCTCGCATCGGGCCGGCCTCCGGGCCGCCGACGCGCGCGGCGCGCTCGCGACCGCGCGACGTCTTGTCTACCTGACCAGGACCATGGCGAGGAGATCGGGCACGCGGAGGCCGCGCACCACCGGCGCCCGCCCGCGCGCCGCCCCCCGCCGGCCCGGAGCCGGCGTTCGAGTCGAGCGGCGGGTAGGCCGGCCGGCCTCTGGTCACCCGACCGTCCGAGCCGGACGACCGCGCGTGAACTCCCCTGGAGACGATCCGCTCCGGATGGATGCGGATCAGTGCGCGCGGCCCATCGATGGCCTCGACGTGGCCAGGCGGCCCAAGCGCCCGACCATCGGCGAGATAGCGAGCTCGGCGCCGCTGAACGAGCTCACGCTCCACCGCCCCCGGAACCGGCCCCCACCTGGGTCCGAGCGCCGGCGCTCAGGCGGTCGTAGTTGAGCCGCATCAGCTCGATCACGTCGGCCACGTCGGCGGCGTCGCGGATCGGCCGGGCCGCCGGTCCCTCGCGACCGGGGAACACCGGGTGCTCGACGATGCGGCCCGCCGCGAACAGGCCGCGCCAGACCGGCTTGGGGAAGGAGAAGTGGGCCGTCCGGTCCCCGTGCAGGTGTCCGAGCTCCCGCCGGCCGACGCGGAAGGCGAACTCGCCGCGGCGGCCGGGGCCGGCGTCCACGCCGGGCCAGGCAGTGACCTCCGCGGTGATCTGCTCGCTGGGTCGCTGCGGCATGGGTGCCTCCTCGGGGCGGGTGATCGGGGTCTGGGTTTTGAGCCTACAAGCTCAAGTTAACTTGAAGTCAAGGTTCGTGCGTGATTTGCTGCGCACCATGCCTGAGACGCTCACGATCGGCGAGGTGGCCCGCCGCAGCGGCGTCGCCGCCTCTGCTCTCCGCTTCTACGACGACCGCGGGCTCATCGCCTCCGAGCGGGCCGGCTCCGGCCACCGCCGATACCAGCGGTCGGTCCTCCGCCGGATCGCCTTCATCGTCTTCGCCCAGCGCGTCGGCCTCAGCCTCGAGGAGATCGGTGCCGAGCTCGCCCAGCTGCCGCCGAACCGCGCCCCCGGGCGCGGCGACTGGGCGCTCCTCTCGAGCCGGTGGACCGCGCGCATCGACGAGCGGATCGCCGAGCTCGAGCGCCTCAAGCTCGGCCTGACCGAATGCATCGGATGCGGCTGCCTCTCGCTCGACCGCTGCCGATTGTCGAACCCGGGCGACCGCGCCGCCGGAGTCGGCCCGGGCCCTCGCTACTGGATCGGCGACCGAACCACTACCTGAAGACTCGCGGGGCAAGCCGGGGCGGGACGGGGCGGGGCGGTCAGGCGCGACCGCCGGGGCCGGCGGCGAGAAGGTCGAGGATGATCCCCTCGCGCAGGCCGCCCCGAGCGATCTCGAGCGGCGCGGCGAAGACGCGGCTGGCTCGGGCCAGCAGCGTGATGCCGGCCGGGAGCACGCGGACTCGCTCGGGATGGAGGCCCAGGCGGAGCGCTGTCTCGGCGACACCCTCGGCCGTGAGCGCGGCCAACGCCCTGATCAGCGACCGCTCGTCGAGCGTCGCCGTCGCCCCCGGCGGGCCGCCGCCGGCCAGGAGCAGGAGCGAGGTCGCCGACCCGCCCACGGCGAGGGCGAGTGCCGCCGCCGGGGGGGAGACCGCGGCGAAGGCCTCGCCCGCCGCCGCGGCGAGGGCGTCGAGGCAGGCGGCGCTCGGCGGGTCGTGGCGCACGCACGCGCCCGTCAGCGAGCTCGACCCGACGGGCAGCGAGACCGACCACGGGGCTTGGTCGCCGGCGTGCCCGACGACGACTTCGGTCGATCCCCCGCCGACGTCGACGACGGCCACCGAGCCGGCCGGCCTCGCCCCGAGCGCGGCGATCGCGCCGGCGAAGGCGAGGCGCGCCTCCTGCCGGCCGCTCAGGATCTCGAGCTCGATGTCCATGCGGGCGAGTGCGGCGACGAGGAGCTCCCGGTTCGGCGCCCGGCGGATCGCCGAGGTGGCCACCGTGCGGACGGGGTCGGCCCCGTGGCCCCGGGCCGAGGCCATCTGGGCGGCGACGACGTCGACGACCTCGGCGATCTTCGCCGCCGGGAGAGCGCCGTCCCGAGCCGCCCCGGCGCCGATCGCCGTGAACACGCGCTCGGCCGCGAGCTCGCGCACGCCGCCCGCCGTGCCGCCGTCCTCGGCCACGAGCAGCCGCGTCGTGTTCGAGCCGATATCAATGCAGGCGCAGGGCATGACGGCCCAGACGATCTTGGCATGATGCGGTCGATGACCGAAGACAGCCCGGCGATCGAGGTCTGCGACCTTCGCAAGACCTACGGGACGCTGGAGGCGGTGCGGGGGATCGATTTCGCGGTCGCCCGCGGTGAGGTCTTCGGCCTGCTCGGGCCGAACGGCGCCGGCAAGACGACCACCGTCGAGATCCTCGAGGGCTACCGCGAGCGCAGCGGCGGGACGGTGAGCGTCCTCGGCCACGACCCCGGGCTGCAGTCGCCCGAGCTACGGCGACGGGTCGGCATCGTCCTGCAGAGCTGCGGCATGTACCGGCACATCACCGTCCGTGAGGCGCTCACCCACTGGGCTCGCTTCTATCCGAATCCCCGCGACGTCGACGAGGTGATCGCGCTCTCCGGGCTCGGCGAGAAGCAGGACGAGCGCACTCGCCGGCTCTCGGGCGGCCAGTTGCGCCGGCTCGACTTCGCTCTGGCCCTCGTCGGCGATCCCGAGCTGATCTTCCTCGACGAGCCGACCACCGGTTTCGACCCGGCGGCCCGCCGCGCCGCCTGGGAGACGATCCTGTCGCTCAAGGACCTCGGCAAGACCGTGCTCCTGACCACCCACTACCTCGACGAGGCGCAGGAGCTCGCCGACCGGGTGGCGATCATCAAGGACGGGGCGATCCTCGCCGTCGGGTCCCCCCGCGAGCTCGGCGTCGACGGAGCGTCCCGCTATCGCGTCAGTTATCGCGACGGCAGCCGCGGGCTGGTCGCCGAGGAGACCGACGATCCGACGATGCTGCTCCACCGGCTGACCTCCGCGGCACTCGACCGGGGGGAGCGGCTGGCCGACCTGTCGGTCACCCGGCCGAGCCTCGAGGACGTCTACCTCGAGCTGACCGCCGATGCCTGACTCGGGCGGGCTGCTCTGGCGCCAGTACCGCCTCGAGCGCCGGATGTTCTGGCGCAACCCGAGCGCCGCCTTCTTCAACTTCCTCCTCCCGCTGATCTTCCTCGGCCTGCTCGGCGCGATCCTCCACGGCAACCAGCGCGATCTCGACGTGATCGTCCCCGGGATCGCCGGGATGAGCGTCATGTCGACGACCTTCTCGGCGTTGGCCATGAACATGACCTTCCTCCGCGAGACCGGGGTGCTCAAGCGGATGCGCGGGACGCCGCTCCCAGGGAGCGCCTACCTCGGCGGGGTCGCCCTCAACGCCGTGACCAACACGGCGATCCAGATCGCGATCATCGTCGTCGCCGGGCGCCTGTTCTTCAACGTCGGCTGGCCGCGCGACGGCCTCGAGCTCGCGGTCTTCACCATCGTCGGCGTCGTCTGCTTCGCCTCGCTCGGGGTCGCCCTCTCCCACGTCATCCCGAACTTCGACTCGGCCCCGGCCTATGTCAACGCGGTGTTCCTCCCGGTGATCTTCATCTCCGGCGTGTTCTTCGACCCTAAGCACGCGCCGGCCTTCCTGCGCGACATCGCCCAGGTCCTGCCGCTCAAGCACCTGGTCGACGGCCTGAGCGGCGCGATGGTCACCGGCCGGTCGCTCTCGAACACGGCGTCCTCGCTCGCCGTGCTGGCCGTCTGGGCCGTCGCCGGGGTCCTCCTCGCCGTGCGGGGCTTCTCCTGGGACCAGTCCCGGGGCTAGACGGTGAAGGCGCTGGGCGGGAGGACGTAGAACTCCTCGCCCCCCGCGGCGTCCGGGCTCTTGCCGTTGTGCACCTTGAACAGCGGCTCGTTGACGATACGCCCGCCGTGCGACTCGACCCACGCGTCGGCGGTCGGACGATCCTCGTCGGGCACGTCGGCGCGACGGATCGCGAGCATGCCCTCCGGGCGCTCGGTCATGTTGGCCAGGGGCAGATCGGCCAGGAGCTCGCGGGTCGGATCAGTCATTGCCCGCCCAGGATATTGCACCGGCCGATCGTCGCCCCCGCGCGCCCTCAGGACGCAGCCGGGGGGTCCTCGGCCGTCCCGTCCGCCTTGCCCGGGCGCTGGCGCTGGCGCTGGGCGATCAGCAGGCCGCGCTGCTCGCGCAGCTCGCCGGCCCGGTCGAGCTGCTGCGCCTCCGCGGCGTCGTGCATCTCGCGGCCGACCCGATCGATCTCGCGGTCGAGCAGTCGCAGGTGCTCCGCCGTCGTCCGGACCAGGTCGCCGTCGATGCCGAGCTCGGCGAGGACCCAGCCCGCCGGGCTCTGGCGGTCGTGGGTGAGCGCGAGAAGGAAGTCCGTCACCTCGATCGACCGGCCGTCGGCGGTGGCCTCGGCGGCGGCCTGGGTCAGCGCGGCCCCGAGCCAGGCAGCGAACGACGGCGGCGTGGCCGACCGGTCTCCGCCGTCGATCCGCAGGAGCTCGGCCCGGATCGCCCGAGGCTCGACGCCGAGTCGGGCGAGGGCCCGCACGGCCGGCCCGTCGGTGTCGCCGAGCAGGCCGAGGAGGACGTGGTCGGGTCCGATCCGCTCGGCGCCCTGGGCCAGCGCCTCGTCGGCGGCGCGTTCGAGCGCCTGGCGGGCCGGCTCCGATAGGCGATCGAGCATCGGTCAATCATGGCGGACCCACGGTCGCCGTACCGGCGCGTCGCCGAGCGGCGGCCAAGCGGTGGTTGTCGGCCGCGCGCGCCGGGTAGCTCCGCTCTCCCGTGGCCGCCCGGCGCCAGAGCGGAGTCCTCCTCCACCCCACATCGCTGCCCGGCGGGCGGCTCGGCGAGGAGGCCTACCGGTTCGTCGACTGGCTGGTCGCGGCCGGGCAGTCGTGGTGGCAGATCCTCCCCCTGGGGCCGCCCGACGAGAGCGGCTCGCCCTACCGGGCGTCCTCGGCCTTCGCCGGCTGGGCGGGGCTGCTCGCCGACCCGCAGGCCCCCGTCTCGTCACGGGAGATCGAGGACTTCGTCGCCGCCCACCCCTACTGGATCGGCGGCTGGGCCGCCTTCGCCGGGGAGGACGCCGTCGCCGATCAGGTCCGCTTCGACCGGGAGTGGGGCGCGCTGCGCGGCTACGCCGCCGAGCGGGGCGTCCGCCTGATCGGCGACGTCCCGATCTACGTGGCCCGGGGCGGCGCCGACCATGTCTCCCAGCCCGAGCTCTTCCAGCGCGGCCTCGTCTCCGGGGTGCCGCCCGACGACTGGAGCGCGACCGGTCAGCTCTGGGGCAATCCGCTCTACGACTGGGAGGCCATGCGGGCGACCGGCTACCGCTGGTGGATCGAGCGCTTCCGGCGCACCTTCGAGCTCGTCGACGTCAGCCGGATCGATCACTTTCGCGCGTTCGTCGCCTACTGGGCGGTCCCCGAGCGCAACCGGACGGCACGCGTCGGCAACTGGCACCGCGCTCCCGGCCGCGAGCTCTTCGAGGCCGTGCGCAGAGCGCTGGGCATCCGGCTGCCGCTGATCGCCGAGGATCTCGGGATCATTACCGAGCCGGTCGAGAGGCTGCGCGACGAGCTCCGGCTGCCGGGCATGGTCGTCCTCCAGTTCGCCTTCAGCGAGGGCCTCATGAACCCGCAGCGAGCCGCCGGCGGCCGGCGGGATCGCGTCGTCTACACCGGCACCCACGACAACCCGACGACCGTCCAGTGGTGGGAGGAGGCGTCGCCAACCGAGCGCAGGAACGCCGAGCGGGCCTTCGCGGCCTCGGGGATCGACGCGACGGAGGGCCACTGGGCGCTGGTCGAGCTCGCCCTCCGCTCCGCCGGCTACCTGACGATCCTCCCGGCCCAGGACGTGCTCGGCCTGGGGGCGCAGGCCCGGATGAACACCCCGGGCCGCGAGCACGGCAACTGGGCCTGGCGGCTCGAGCCGGGCGCGCTCACCGAGGAGCTCGCCGCGCGACTGCGCGCCGCCACGATCGCGGCCGGCCGCGACGTCCCGTCCTAGACCGGCAGCTCGGCCCAGACCAGGCGCCCGTCGGGTCGCTCGACGCCCCAGCGCAGGGCGACCCGTTCGACCAGGCGCAGCCCGAGGCCGCCCCCGTGCGCCGGGGGCACCTCCGCGGAGCGCGGCTCGCCGTCCGAGCGACCGGGGTCGTGAACCGCGATGCGCACGCGGCCGCGGTGGAGCTCGGCGGCGAGCTCGATCGTCTCGCCCGCCGCGCACCCGGAATGGAGCACCGCGTTCGTCACCAGCTCGCTGGCCACGAGCACGGCATCGTCGCGCACCGCGTCGATCGCCGCGACCTGCCGCAACGCGTCGCGGGCCAGCCCGGGCGCGCTCGGGTCGCAGCAGAGCGAAAGGTTCACCAGGCTGGTCGACTCCACGGGTGAGGCCTACCCATTTCCCGGCGCTTGACGCCGACCGGGGCGAATTTTAGGGAGACTGGGCCTCGGCGGCGGGGATGAAGGGAAGCCGGTCGAGCACGCCGGCGACCTCGAACAGGCGCCGCGCCTGCTGGCCGCCCTGGGTGATCCTCAGGCGGTTGCTGTCGGCCTGGCCGCGGACGTTGGCGGCGAGCAGGGCTCGCAGCCCAGTCGAGTCGATGAACGACACCCCCGCGAGGTCGATCACGATCGCCGGCGCGTCGGTCGCCTCCGCCTCCAGCAGCCGCGCCTCGAGCTCGGGCGAGGTCGCGACATCGAGCTCGCCGTCGATCTCGACCCAGAGGGTGCCTTCGCGATTGACGATGTCGATGTTGATGCTGCGGGAAATCGGAAGCCCCAAGCTCGTGTGCGCTGGTTGTCCGATCCGACGCTTTGAGATCGTCGGCGATCGTCCGCCGGGGATTCTAACGATCGCGCCGGCTGGCGGCGATGATCGATCAGACGGCTACGGGGGCGACCACCTCGACCCGTTCGTCGTCGTGGACGATCACCCCGCCGTGGCACAGCCACGCCGCCGCGCGGGGCGGACCGGCGAGGATGGCGGCCTTGGTGCGGATCTCCGCCTCGAGCCCGGTCGGCGCCAGCGCCGTGACCTGGACCACGCCGGTGAAGGCCGGGCGCCCCGAGGCCGGGTCGAGCAGGTGATGGGCGGGGGCGCCCCCGGCGTCCAGCCAGCTGCGCCGGCCGATCCCGCTCGTCGCCACCGCACCGTCGGCCAGCGTGAACTCGTGGAGCGTGCGCTCGTCGAACGGGCTCGCGACGAGGACCCGACGGGGGATGCCCGCGGCCCCGCCGAGGCGCAGGTCGCCGGCGCAGTCGATCGCGAAGCCGGCGTGGCTCACCAGCGCCTCGGCCAGGAGGTCGGCGAAGATGCCCTTGGCCAGACCGCCGCTGTCGAGCCCCACTCCCGGCGGCCGGATCACCGTCCCCTCCGCCGGGTCGACGCCGATCTCGCGCCAGCGCGACCGCGTGCTCGGACCGGCCGGACGGCGCCGGGGGGCGCTCGCGAGGGCGGTGGCCAGGGACACCGAGGTCGGGAGATCGCTCGTGTAGCCGGCCGCCTCGATCTCGCCGAGCAGGGTCCCGTCGACCAGGCCGCCGCTCCGCTCCGCGGCGGAGACCACCGCCCCGGCGAGCCGGGCCATCTCCGGGCTCACCGGGACTTCGTGACGAGGATCGGCATTCAACCGCGACAGCTCGCTCGCCGGATCGAAGCGGCTGAAGCGGGCATGCCAGTCGAGCAGGCGCTCGCGGGCGAAGCGAACCGCCGCCGCCGGCTCCCCCCGCGCGCCGCGGCCGATGACGAACACCGAGCACGTCGACCCGAAGCAGTCGAAGGTGTCGCCGGCCTCGCCGGTGGCGGTCACGACTGGCGGGTGGTCACCGGCGCCGGGGCGCTGACCGGCGCCGCCGCCACGGGGGGCACGGGGGCCACGGTGCCGGCGGCCGGGGTCGAGGCGCTCGCGCCGGTCGAGCTGCTGGTCGTGGTGCCCGACCCGGTCGACGGGCCGGCGGCGGCCGTGGTCGTGGTCGTGGCGCCCGTGCTCCCACCGGCGGTGGTCGCGGCGACCGCGCCCGAGCCGGAGAAGGCCGCAGCGGCGCTCGCCGGGGCGGCGCTCGCCGCCGCCGCCGCCGCGCCCGCACGGGCCGCCGCGGCCTCGCGGGCCGCCGCCCGCGCCCGCGCCGCCCGGTGGGCGAGCGCCAGCCGGTGGCGCTTGGTATGGAGCGCCTGCGCCGCCGCGGCCGCGTCGGCGGCGGTCGAGACCCGGGTCGCGGCGGCGGCGCCGGCCCTCAGCCCCGGATCCTGGCCGGACGCGAGCTGGACGTAGAGGAGCAGCCAGAGCGCGGCGAACGTCGCCGCCGAGGCGGCGCCGATCGTCCCCCGCATGCGACGCACGCGCCGGCGGCGGGCGGCCAGGCGGTCGGCCACGATCGTCTGCGCCTCGGCCCGCCTCGGGTCCCCGACCCACCGGTCGGGCAGGCGCTGGCTGGGGGGGGTCGCCGGCGTGTCCATGCCCGGGAGGATGCGGGCTCAAGTTGAGACGGGTCTGACGAAAGGCTGAGAGTTACCTGAGCGGGACGCTCAGGCAATTCACAGGCGAGCCGCGCACAATGCCTCTCATGAGGGAATCCAATCCGAACGCGCTCCGCGTCCTCGTCGTCGACGACGAGCCCAACATCGTCGACGTGATCTCGATGGCGCTCCGCTACGAGGGCTTCGCCGTCGCCTCGGCCGCGAGCGGCGCCGAGGCGATCGCCGGTGTCGCCGACTTCCGGCCGCACCTCGTCGTGCTCGACATCATGCTCCCCGACATGGAGGGCTTCGACGTCGCCGAGCGGCTCTCGGCCAAGCGGGTCGACGTCCCGATCATCTTCCTCACCGCCCGCGACGCGACCGAGGACAAGATCCGCGGGTTGACCATCGGCGGCGACGATTACGTCACCAAGCCGTTCAGCCTCGAGGAGCTGATCGCCCGCATCCGCACGATCCTCCGCCGGACCGGCCTCGCCGAGGAGGACTCCAACCGCCTGGTGTTCGAGGATCTCGAGCTCGACGAGGACACCCGCGAGGTCAGCCGCGGCGGTCGGCCGATCGAGCTCACGGCGACCGAGTACCGGCTGCTCCGCTACATGATGATCAACGGCCGTCGCGTGCTCACGCGGTCGCAGATCCTCGACCACGTCTGGGAATACGACTTCGGCGGGGACGCGCGGGTGCTCGAGACCTACATCAGCTACCTGCGCAAGAAGGTCGACGCCGACGATCCCCCGCTGATTCACACCGTGCGCGGCGTGGGCTACACCCTCCGCGTGCCTCGGGTCTAGCCATGTCGCTACGGGCGCGGCTCCTGGTCGGGCTCGTCGGGCTGGTCGCGATCGGCCTGATCACCGTCGGCGCAGTCACCTATACCGAGCAGCGCTCGTTCCTGCTCCAGCGAATCGACCAGGAGGCCCAGACCGCGCTCCCGCTCGTTTCGCGCGACCTCGACAGCCTCGGCGACAATGCCGCCGCAACGCTCGCCGACCCCCAGGCCCAGGGTCCGAGCGGGCCCGGCGGGCCTTTCGACACCGGCCGCGGCGGTCGCGGCGGGGCGCGCCCGTCGCTCCCGCCGAGCACGTTCGCCGAGCGGCGCGACGCGAGTGGCGCCGTCGTCGGCAAGCCCTACGTCTACGGGCCGGACCTCGCCGCCCCGGCGCTGCCCGAGGACATTCCGACCAGCTCGCCCGGCCACACTCGGCCGATCACCGTCGGCTCGAAGGGGAGCTCAGGCCTGCGCTACCGGGTGATCGCGATGAAGACCGGCGACCAGCCCGGGATCACGCTGATCGCCATCCCCCTCGGCGAGATCGACCAGACACTCAAGAGCCTGCTGACGATCGAGGGCCTCGTCGCCGGAAGCGTGCTCCTGGCCCTGATCGCCCTCGCCTGGTGGATGATCCGCGTCGGGCTGCGGCCGCTCGACCGGATGGGCGCCACCGCCGACGCGATCGCCGCCGGCGACCTCTCCCGCCGGGTCGACGAGACCACCCCGCGCACCGAGGTCGGCCGGCTCGGGCTGGCGCTCAACGCGATGCTCCACCAGATCGAGAAGGCCTTCGCCGAGCGCGAGGCGAGCGCCGAGCGCCTGCGCCGCTTCCTCGCCGACGCCTCGCACGAGCTGCGCACGCCGCTGGCCTCGATCCGCGGCTACGCCGAGCTGTTCCGGATCGGCGCCGCCTCCGATCCGCAGGACATCGAGAAGGCGATGCGCCGGATCGAGGGAGAGGCGGCCCGGATGGGGGTCCTCGTCGAGGATCTGCTGACCCTGGCTCGGCTCGACGAGATGCCCGAGCTGCGGCGCGGACGCGTCGACCTCGGCGTGCTCGCGCGCGACGCGGTGGCCGACGCCCTGGCGACCGCCGCCGACCGTGAGATCTCCCTCGACGCCGACGCGCCGGCGATCGTGCTCGGCGACCCCCACCAGCTCCGCCAGGTGATCGCCAACCTGATGCGCAACGCCGTCGTCCACACGCCGGCCGGGACGCCGATCGAGGTGACCGTGTCCGCCCAGGAGGGCGCGGCCACGGTCACCGTCCGCGACCACGGGCCCGGCCTTCCGGTCGATTCGACCGACGTGATCTTCGAGCGCTTCTGGCGGGCCGACGCCGGCCGTGGTCGCGGCAAGGCGGGCGCCGGCCTCGGCCTCTCGATCGTCGCCTCGATCGTCGAGGCCCACGGCGGGCGGGCGACGGCGGCCAACGCCCCCGGCGGCGGCGCGCGCTTCGTCGTCAGCATTCCCGCCCCGGTCGAGGGCGCGAGCCCGGCGCCGGTCGACCCGGGTGCGGCCGTCGACTGACCGCCGCGCCCGCCGTCAGCCCCCGTAGCGGCGCAGCCGGACGATCAGGTAGATCACCACCGCGATGTTTGCCACCAGCGCCCCGACCTTCAGCGGGGTCGGCGTCTTGGAGATCTCCCAGATCTCCGGGATGAAGAGCAGCGAGGTGGCGACGATGGTCAGGTGCTCGCCCCAGCGCCGGCGCCGCCAGAGGCCGTAGCCCTCGGCGCCCTCGAGCACGCCGTAGGCGATCGCGATGACGCCGAAGATCTCGTATTTCCTGGGGCTGATCGCCTGGATCTTGGCGATCACCCTGGCGATCCCGTTGCGGCTCGGGTCGAAGCCGAGGTGCCGCGCCCAGTCGGAGATCGTGCGGCCCCAGTCGGTGTGGGGATGGGTGATCAGGACGAGTCCGATCGCCACGAGCACGATCGCCCGGACGCTGCGCTCAGCGGCGATCCAGGGGAGCAGGCGGTCGTGCTTGGCGCCGTCGTCGCGCGGATCTCCTCCGTGTGCCGCCGGAGTGGTGGCCGGGGCGCTCATCGCGCGCCGGCACGCCGCCGGCCGGCCATCGTCACTGCAGCGCTCCTGGACACGGCACGTCCTCCTCGCGTTGGCCTCAGCGATTTTCCTACCCGGCCGCCCGGACGGCGCAACGTCCTTCTCACGGGCCGGCCGGCTCGACCCGCCGGCGCAGTTCGCTCATCACGTGGTCGAGCACGGCGTCCCGCACCTGCTCGTAGACCGCGCCGCGGAGCATCAGGCTCCGCGGCCAGCCCGGCTTGACCTCGAGCGCGTAGGTGGCGCGGGTGCGCCCGCCCCCGACGCTCCGGAACGCCCAGCTGCCCCGCACGGCGTCGAGCTCGCCGTCGATCTGCTCGAAGATCACGCGGTTGCGACTGGGAAAGCGGTAGCGGGTGGTGAAGCGTGCCTCGCGCTCGCCCACCTTGCCCCGCGTGGCGACCTTGACGCCGCGCCCGCGCGCGTCGCGCTCGAGCACGTCGATATCGGTGATGTAGGTCTGCCACTCCGGGTAGCGGTCGAACTCGACGATCGCCGCCACGCACTCGACCGGGCGCGCGCGCAGCGTCTCCGAGCGCTCGGCCCGCAGCCACCCGCCGCCCGACGCCGGACGCCCCTCCGCGTCCTCGATCAGCTCGAGCAGGGCCGGCTCGTTGGTCAACGCCGGGTCGAACTCGATCAGCACGTTGCTCGTTCGGTCGCTGAGTCGCGCGGTGCGGACGCCGGGGGCCGCGCCGATCCGCCCCACGCCGTCGGCCTCGGGGCTCAGGAACGGCGCGTAGACCCGGAGGCGCCCCGGGTTGCGGCGGACCACCCGGGCGCGCGACGCGTCGCTCACCGCGTCGGACCGGCACCGGTCCGGTCATGCCCGGGAGCGTCCGAGCTAGAGCCGGGCGCCGAGCATCGCCACGACGACCGGGGGGATACCCAGGGCCGCGGCCGCCATGGCCAGCCAGCGGCCGGCGACGATGAAGGCGCCCAGCGCGAGCATGAATTCGAGCATGCGGCCGAAGCTGGGCGGCCGGTCGAGCACCCGGGTTGCCGAAAGTTCACGGCCCTGTTATGTGATGGTGAATTGCAGGGCAAAGGACTGGTCAGGCGGTGCGGATCGCGCCGCACGTCGGTGAAATCGGCGTCGCGCGCGGAACCCCTCGTCGCGGGGGTGTCGCCAGGGCGAGCGAGGCGACCGTCGCCAGGGCGATCAGCCCGAGACCGGGAATCGAGGGTAGCGCGAGATTGAGGAATCCACTCAGCGCAGGAACGGCCATGGCGGCCACGGCGACCGCCCGACGAGTCGGCCGCTGACCCTCGACCCGGCGCTCAGCGCGCCCGGCTGGCGACCGGCGGGCCGGCCGGCCACATCCGCCGGCCCAGCAGGATCAGCGCCGGGACGACGGCGATCACCGTCATGGCCAGGAACCACGACTGGCCGGCGTCGGTCCCCTCACCGAGCGAGTGGACCACCCCGAGCGCCCAGGCGAGCGCGGTGAAGCGATGCAGGGAGCGCCAGCGGGCCTGACCGATCCGGGCTCGGGCGTAGAAGGAAAGCCCGAGCAAGATCAGCGACCAGCCGGCGACGATGCCGATCGACATCCACACGGTCTTGTAGCCGCTGGCGAAGGGCACGGTGAGGTCGAGGACGCTCGGATGGAGGTAGGCGTCGCCGAGGAGCGAGGTCGCGTGGACGACGAGGGCGACCAGCGTCGCGAGCGACAGCGCCTCGTGCGTGACCCGCAGATCGGTTCCCCGGCGCTTCAGGAGCTTGCCGCCCATCACCAGGCCGACGCCGACCGAGCAGCTCGAGAGCAGCAGGGCGGCGGTGCCGGCGGCCCGACTCGTGATCCAGAAGAGATGGGTGTGGACGGCGACGGCCGAGAGGTTCATGAGCCCAGTTTCCGCGCGGCACCTGAGCGTCAGATGGGCGAAGCCTGGGAATCGGCTGAGCCCGCCCGCCGAACCGGCTCTTCCGAAACGCTTACGTCGTTCTCAGCTGGCTCTCACATGCGGCGCCCACCATCGGTGGGGCCCCGCCGGCACCGGCGCGGACGACTCGCCCGGAGGCGCGATGCCCGACCCGATCCACCAGCGGAGGTTCTCGAAGCGCCGGAGGACCGCCCTCGCGCTCGCCGCCGTCCTCCTGATCGGCCTCGCCGTCTCCCAGACGGCGGCACTCGCCCGCCGCGCGGCCACGGCGGCCGCGACCGGAGGGCACGGCGTCGTGTCCGTGCTCGAACTGGAGCGCGCCGGCCGGCCGAGCGACGTGTGGGTCTACCGGCCGGCAGTCGCCGACAGCGCCGCGCTCCCGGTCGTCTACTTCCTCTCCGGCCTCCCCGGCGCACCGAGCGATCTCTTCCGCGCTGGCCTGGCCGCCGCGCTCGACCGCTACGTCGCGGCCGGGGGCACGCCCTTCGCGGTCGCAGCCCCGGACGGGAACAGCACGGGGCACGCCGACACCGAATGGGCCGACGCGAGCGACGGATCCGACAGCCTCGAGACCTTCGTCACCACGACGGTGATCGCCGCCGTCGAGGGAGCCCACCCGCGCACCGCCGCCCGCCGGTCGATCGCCGGCTTCTCGATGGGCGGCTACGGCGCGGTCAACATCGCCGAGCGCCACCCCGGCCTGTTCGGCCAGGTCGTCTCGATCGCCGGCTACTTCAAGCTCGACGACCCGAGCCGGATGTTCGCCACCGCCGCGTCGCGCGCGGCCAACACCCCGACGCGGAACGCCGGGCAGCTCGCCGGCGAGCGGATCCTCCTGCTCGAGGACGCCCAGGAGAGCGAAGCGCTGATCAAGGGCCAGGCCCGCGCCTTCAAGCGCGTGCTCGCGGCGGCGGGCATCCCGGCGACGCAGGTGACGGCCGCGGGAGCGCACGACTGGTCCTACGTGGCCGGCCAGCTGCCGAGGATCGAGCGATTTCTCGCGGCCGCCTGGATGAAGTCGTAGACCCGCGGGCCGCCGACTTTCCTGGCGACCCCCCGGAGGAAGTGGTAGACCACGCGGGCGCGCCGATGCCCTCCCTCCCGCTCACCGACTGGATGGCCGCCCTCGACGGCCAGATCAACGTGCCGCAGCTCACGATCCCCGGCACCCACGACAGCGGCGCCCGCCAGGGGGGGCTCAAAGACGAGACCCAGACGATGGACATCCTCGGCCAGCTCGACGCCGGGATCAGGTTCTTCGACATCCGGCTCAAGGACGACGCCGGCGTCATGCGCGTCTATCACGGCGACGTCAACCAGCAGACGGAGTTCGAGGCCGGCGTCGTCACCCCGATGCTCGCCTTCCTCGCCCAGCACCCCGGCGAGACGTTGATCATGTCGGTCAAGAAGGAGGACCAGGGCGACGATACGACGTTCGCCCGCGACTTCGAGGCGCTCGTCGCCCGCCATGCCGAGAGCTTCTACATCGCGCCCGACTTTCCCCGCTTGGCCGACGGGCGCGCGAAGATCGTGCTCTTGCGGCGCTTCGTCGGCAGTGCGCTCGGGATCACGGCCGACAAGCAGTGGCAGAACAACGCCTCGTTCGAGATCCCCGGGCCCGGCGGCGCGCTGGTGATCGAGGACCACTGGGACCTGTCCCGGGCCCTCCCCTGGCAGACAGACGACAAGTGGGCGGCCGTCGCGGCCAACCTCGCAGCGGCGGCGGCCGGCGCGGTCACCGACTGGTACATCACGTTCACCAGCGGGGTCAGCGACCTCAGCTTCCCCCGCGCCCTCGCCGGCGGCGTGCCCCTCCTCGACGGCATCAACCAGCGGCTGCTCGACTACGTCCGCGCCCACGAGGGGCGGCTGGGGACGATCGTCATGGACTTTCCCGAGCTCCCCGACGGACGCCTGGTCCAGAGCCTGGTCGACGCCAACGCCTGAGCCGGGCCGCCCCGGGGTGGGCGCCCCGGCGGAGCCGGGCGGCGGGCGGGAGCCTTATAAGCTCCCACGTCGATGAGCCCGCCGGTCGCACTCGAGGAGGTCGTCTGGGACCTCGACCACCTGGTCGAGGGCGCCCCGGGGGTCGACGCGGCGCTCGACGAGGCCGCCGAGCGCGCCGCCCGCTTCGCCGGGCGCTACCGCGGCGCCCTCGCCGAGATCACCGCCGACGGCCTCCGGGCGGCGATGACCGAGCTGGCGGCGATCAACGATCTCGTCGGCCGCGCCGGGTCCTACGCCCAGCTCCGCTTCAGCACCGACACGGCCGACCCGAGCCGGGGCGCGCTGATGCAGCGCTTCGAGGAGCGGGCGACCGCGCTCGAGACGACGCTGCTCTTCTTCGAGCTCGAGTGGGCCGCCCTCGACGACGACCGCGCCGAGGAGCTCCTGGCCGGCGAGGGCCTCGACTTCTGCCGGCATCACCTGCGCACCGCCCGCCGCTACCGCCCGCACCTCCTGACCGAGCCCGAGGAGCGGATCGTCTCCGAGAAGTCGCTGACCGGACGGAGCGCCTTCGGGCGCCTGTTCGAGGAGCTGACGTCGTCCATCGAGGTCGAGCTCGAGCTCGAGCAGACGGTGACGCTCGACGAGGCCCTCAGCCGCCTCGCCTCCCCCGAGCGCGAGGTGCGCCGCAGCTCGGCCGAGGCGGTCACCCGGGCCCTTCAGCCGGGCCTGCGCACCCGCGCGTTCGTGTTCAACACGCTGCTCGCCGACAAGGCCACCGACGACCGGCTTCGGGCCTACCCCCACTGGCTGGCCAGCCGCAACCTGGCCAACGAGGCCAGCGACGAGTCGGTGGCCGCGCTGATCGAGGCCGTCCGCGGCCGCTACGAGCTCCCCCGCCGCTGGTACCGCCTGAAGGCCGAGCTGCTCGGCGTCGACAAGCTCGCCGACTACGACCGGATGGCGCCCGTCTCGACCGAGGACGTCCGCGTCGACTGGCCTCAGGCCAGCGCGCTCGTGCTCGACGCCTACAGCTCGTTCTCGCCCCGCCTCGGTGCCCTCGCCGAGCGCTTCTTCGACGAGCACTGGATCGATGCCCCGCCGCGGCCCGGCAAGCGCGGGGGCGCCTTTTGCGCCTACACCGTCCCGTCGGTGCACCCCTACGTGATGCTCAACTACACCGGCCGGCGCCGCGACGTTCTCACCCTGGCCCACGAGCTCGGCCACGGCGTCCACGCCGCTCTGGCCGCCGAGCAGGGTGTCTTCCATCAGTACACGCCGCTGACCCTCGCCGAGACGGCCTCGGTCTTCGGCGAGGCGCTGACCTTCGGCCGCCTGCTCGAGGCGGCGCCGACCCCGGCCTCGCGGTTGGCGCTGCTGGCCGAGGACATCGAGGGCGCGATCGCGACCGTCTTCCGCCAGGTGGCGATGAACCGCTTCGAGAGCCTCGTCCACACCGACCGGCGCGAGAACGGCGAGCTCTCGGTCGACCGCTTCGCCGAGCTCTGGACCGAGAGCCAGACGGAGCTCCTCGGCGACTCGGTCGAGGTGACCGATGGCTACCGCGCCTGGTGGTCCTACGTCCCCCACTTCATCAACGCCCCCGGCTACGTCTACGCCTACGCCTACGGCCAGCTGCTCGCCCTCTCGGTCTACCAGGGCTACGTCGAGCAGGGCGGCGGGTTCGCCGAGAGCTACCTCGAGCTGCTCGCGGCCGGCGGCTCGCGCAGCCCGCACGAGCTCGGGGCGATGGTCGGCATCGACCTCGCCGATCCCGGCTTCTGGGACAGCGGCCTCGACCTCGTCGAGCGGCAGCTCCAGGCGGCCGAGGCCGCGGCCCGCGAGCTGGCCTAGCCGCCTGTCCGCCCTGCCCCCCGCCGGCGCCCCCGACCGCCCCGAGATTTCCGACGCCCCCGAGATCCCGGCGATCGGGCCGCTCCTGCTGCGTGCTCTGCGGCCCCGGCGCCGCCCGGCCGACGCCGCCGCCGGCGCCGGACCGCCGATCGACCCGCCCTCCGGCCGCGTGGTCAGCGTTCCCGGCCGCGGCGAGCTCTTCGTCCGCGACTCCGGCGGCGACGGCCCGGCCGTCCTGCTGCTCCACGGCTGGATGGTCACCGCTGACATCAACTGGCTCGCGTGCTACCAGCCGCTGATCGGCGCCGGCTACCGCGTGCTGGCGCTCGACCACCGCGGCCACGGCCGGGGCCTGCGCTCGCTCGAGCCCTTCCGGCTCACCGACTGCGCCGACGACGCCGCGGGCGCGCTCGTCGCGCTCGGCGCCGCCCCGGCGATCGCCGTCGGCTACTCGATGGGCGGGCCGATCACCCAGCTCCTCGCGCGCCGGCATCCCCACCTCCTGCGGGGGACCGTCCTCTGCGCCACCAGCCGGGAGTGGCAGGGGCGCGAGTTCGAGCGCCTCTGGCGGATGATGGGCCTCGTGCGTCTGGTCGTCTCGCTCTCGCCGTTCGGCTTCTGGACCACCCTGCTGCGGGTCAGCGGGATCCCCGAGGACGCGCGCACCGGCTGGCTGATCGCCGAGCTCGGCCGCGGCTCGCCGGCGGCGCTCGCCGAGGCGGGCCGGGAGCTCGGACGCTTCGATAGCCGCGCCTGGCCGCGGGGCCCGGCGCTCCCAGCCGCCGCCGTGGTCACCGCGCTCGATCGCAGCGTCCCCCCCTCCAAGCAGCGAGCCCTGGCCGAGCAGATCGGGGCCGCGACCTTCGACGTCGCCGGCGACCATCTCGTCGTGGCCGAGGACGGAAGCCCGTTCAACGCGGCCCTCCTGGCCGCCCTGGCCCACGTGAGTATGCTCGCAGCGGGATGACCGGGACGGCGTCGACCTGATGGACCGCAAGTGGTGGACCCTGATCGCGGTCTGCATCGGCATCTTCATGCTGCTGCTCGACATCACGGTGGTCAACGTCGCGCTGCCGGACATCCAGCGCGCCCTCCACTCGAGCTTCTCCGACCTCCAGTGGGTGGTCAACGCCTATGCGCTGACCCTGGCCGCCCTCCTGCTCACCGCCGGCTCGATCGCCGACCTGATCGGCCGCCGGCGCGTCTTCGCGGCCGGGCTCGTGCTGTTCACGATCGCGTCCCTGGCCTGCGGCCTCTCAACCACCGCGCTCATGCTGAACCTCGCCCGGGCCGTCCAGGGCGTCGGCGGGGCGATCATGTTCGCGACCTCGCTGGCCCTGATCGCCCAGGCCTTCCAGGGGCGCGACCGGGGGACCGCATTCGGCGTTTTCGGAGCGGTGACCGGCGGGGCGGTCGCCATCGGCCCGCTGGTCGGCGGGGCGCTGACCTCGGGCATCGGCTGGGAGTGGATCTTCTTCGTCAACGTGCCGATCGGTGTGGTCGCGGTGTTCATCACGCTGACCAAGCTCGAGGAGTCGCGGGACCCGGCGGCGACCGGGGTCGACTGGCTCGGCCTGATCACCTTCTCCGGCGGCCTCTTCCTGCTCATCCTCGGGCTCGTCCAGGGCAACGACAAGGGCTGGGCAAGCACGCGGATCCTCGCCTGCCTGGGCGGCGCCGCCGTGCTGCTGATCGCGTTCCTGATCGTCGAGCGCCTTCAGAAACGGCCGATGCTCGACCTCTCGCTGTTCCGTCGCCCGGCCTTCGCCGGCGCCTCGATCGTCGCCTTCGCCCTCTCGGCCTCGATGTTCTCGATGTTCCTCTACCTCACCCTCTTCATCCAGAACGTGCTCGGCTACGGCCCGCTCGACGCCGGGCTGCGCTTCCTCCCGGTCACGCTGCTCTCGTTCGTCGTCGCGCCGATCGCCGGTCGCCTGACCGTCCGGGTGCCGGTCCGGGCGATGCTCGGCACCGGCCTTCTGCTCGTGGGCGCCGGCCTCGCCCTGATGAGCGGCCTCGACGCGAACTCGGGCTGGACCCACCTGCTCGTCGGGTCGGTGCTCGCCGGTGCCGGCATCGGCATGATCAACCCGCCGCTCGCCTCGACGGCGATCAGCGTCGTCCCGCCCGCGCGCTCGGGGATGGCCTCGGGGATCAACAGCACCTTCCGCCAGGTCGGCATCGCCACCGGCATCGCCGGCCTCGGCGCCGTCTTCCAGCACGAGATCACCGTGCGGACGATGTCCGGCCTCGCCCGCAGCGGACAGGAGGCGGCGGTGCTCGCCGGCACCCACGGGGCGCTCCGCAGCACGTTCGCCTCCGGCTCGACCGTCCAGCTCGCCCGGCTGCTGCCCCCCGTCCCGCGCGCCGCTCTCCTCCACGCCTTCCGGGGGAGCTTCGCCGCGGCGCTCAACGAGATCCTGATCATCGCCGCCGCCGTCGCCTTCGTCGGCGCCGTGGCCGGGTTCGCCCTGGTGCGCAGCCGCGATTTTGCCGCCAACCGCCAGCCGGCTCCGGACGGCGGAGCGGTGCGGCCCGGGGAGCCCGGCCCCGTGGGTGCGCCCCCGCCCGGCGCCGCCCCCGGCCGGCGCCGCGCCGCCGCGGCGCCGGCCGCCCAGGCGACCCGCGCCGCCCAGGCCACCCGGGCCGCGGCGGCCGCCGCCGGGCCGCGCGTCCGCGCCGTCCGCACCTCGCTGACCCGCGACCATCTGGCGGCCGCGTTTCTCGGCGGCGTCGCCCTCGTGCTTCTCCTGGCGAACGTGCGCCTGCGCCGAAACGGCGGCGAGCGCTGACCCGCTGACCCGCTGATCCGCACCGGACCGCCGGCCGGCCGGCGCCGGCTCAGGGGCGCTTGGCCGACCGCTTGAGCGCGGCCGCCTGCTTCCTGGCCGCCGCCGCCGCGCGCAGGTCGGCCAGCACCGGCGCCCCGTAGGCGGCGTCGACGGCGGCGACCATCGAGGGGTCCAGCGCGCAGTTGATGCAGAACCCCCGCTGCGACCAGCTGATCGCCCGGGCGAGCACCTGGTCGGCGTAGGTCACGCCGGTGGCGTCGTGGCCGTAGTAGCCGTAGGCGGCCTGCCAGGCGCCGCCGTCGAGCGCGAGTGTCGCCCCGTCTGCGGCCAGCAGCCGGGCGGCGCCCATGATCGCGTCGAAGTCGTCGTAGATCGACGGGTGGGCCGCCGTCGGGTGGGGGTAGCCGGCCGGCCGCGCCGCCGACCGATAGGCGTCGCTCACCTGGGCCCAGGTCGTCACCGGGCCGTTGGTCACGTTGAACTGCATCGGCCCGCCGCAGCACCCGGCGGAGTTGAGCCCGTGGTAGGTGTCGGGCTCGGTCGAGAACGACGTCTCCTGCCGGTGGATTGAGGCGATCAGCAGCCAGTTGACGCCCAACGCCCGCCCCGCCGCGTCGTAGAGCGGATAGAAGCCGGCCACCCACCGGGCCGGGACGTGGGTCGGAGACCGGCGGCGGAAGCGGGCGAGGTCGAGGCGCTGCTCGGTGCGGGGGCGGGTGTCGACGATCGCCGCACCCGCACCCGCACCCGCACCCACGCCGACACCCACACCCGCAGCCGTCGCGGCCGGGCTCGCGGCGGCGCCGGCGCCGGCGCCGGTGCCGCCCGGAGCGGGCACGACCCCCGGAGTCGGCGCGACGATGGGGATGCCCGGCGGCGGCGCCGGGGCGCTCGGCCGGCTGGCCAGGGCGAGCGCGAGGAGCACGGCGCCGACCACGAGGACCGCGACGGCCAGCGCGAGGGTCCGCCGGGGCCGCGGGCGCTCCGGCGGGGGCAGGTCGGCGCCGGGCGGGGCGGCGGCGTACGGGGCGCGAACGGCCAAGGTGCCGTCAAGATAGGCGAAGTTCGCGGCGCATCGCCACGTGCTCGATGCCCTCCTCGAGGAACGGCCGGCCGCGGACGACGAAGCCGAGTCGCCGGTAGAACCCCTCGCTCTCGACCTGCGCGTGGAGCGTGAGCGCCCGCGCCCCGCGCGAGCGCGCCTCGGCGAGCGCCCCCTCGACCAGGGCGCGGCCGACCCCCGACCGGCGCCGATCAGCCCGCACGGCAACGCGCGCCAGCACGGGCTCCAGAACCTCCCCCTCGAGCATCCGGCAGGTGCCGATCAGGACCCCGCCCGCGAATGCCCCGAGGTGGAGCGCGGCGCTGTCGCGGCCGTCCTGCTCAGCGGCCAGGCTGACGCCCTGCTCGGCGCAGAAGACCGCCTCGCGCAGGGCGAGCGCGGCCGCCAGCTCGCCCCCGCCGGCGAGCCGCCGCACGTCGGTCTCGTGTTCCTCGCCCCCGGCCACCGCGACCATATCCTGCCGGAACGGTCCAGGGGCGGTGCTACGGTTCCCCCACCCCTAGAAGCCCTAAAGGAAGTCCGCCGATGACCGACCTTCCCGCCGACTACTTCGAGCGCCCGCTGGCCGAGGTCGACCCGGAGATCGCCGAGGCGATCGACGCCGAGGTGCGCCGCCAGCAGCGGACGCTCGAGATGATCGCCTCCGAGAACAGCGTTCCCCGGGCCGTGCTCGAGTGCCAGGGCTCGGTACTGACCAACAAGTACGCCGAGGGCTACCCCGGCCGGCGCTACTACGGCGGCTGCGAGTACATCGACGTCGTCGAGCAGCTGGCCATCGACCGGGCCCGGGCGGTCTTCGGCGGCGACCACGTCAACGTCCAGGCCCACGCCGGGGCCCAGGCCAACAACGCCGTCTACCACGCCCTGCTGCGGCCGGGCGACACGATCATGGGGCTATCGCTCCCCCACGGCGGCCACCTCAGCCACGGGATGAAGGCCAACGTCTCCGGCCGGCTCTACGACATCGCGCCCTACGAGGTCTCGCCGGAGACTTACCTGATCGACATGGACGAGGTCGAGCGGATCGCCCACGAGCGCAAGCCGAAGCTGCTCCTCGCCGGCTGGTCGGCCTACCCGCGGATCATGGACTTCGCGCGCTTCCGGGCGATCGCCGACGACGTCGGCGCCCTGTTCATGGTCGACATGGCCCACTTCGCCGGCCTCGTCGCCGCCGGCCTCCACCCGAGCCCGGTGCCCCACGCCGACGTGGTGACCACGACCGTCCACAAGACGCTCGGCGGCTCCCGCGGCGGCATGATCATCTGCCGCGAGGAGCACGCCAAGAAGATCGACTCGGCGATCTTCCCCGGCCAGCAGGGCGGCCCGCTCGAGCACATCATCGCCGGCAAGGCGGTATCCCTGCGGATCGCCGGGACCGAGCTCTTCCGCGAGCGCCAGGAGCGCACCGTGGCCGGGGCCCAGGCGCTCGCCGCCGAGCTGATGCGCACCGGCGAGGGCGTCGACGTGCTCACCGGGGGCACCGACGTCCACCTCGTCCTCGTCGACCTGCGTAACTCCGAGCTCGACGGCAAGCAGGCCGAGGATCGCCTCGACGCGGTCGGCATCACCGTCAACCGCAACGCCGTCCCCTTCGACCCCCGGCCGCCGATGGTCTCGAGCGGGCTGCGCATCGGCACGCCGGCGCTGGCCACGCGCGGGCTCGGCGCCGACGACTTCCAGGAGATCGGCCGGATCATCTCGGCCGCCCTCCGCTCGGGGTTCGAGGCCGAGCGCGCCGAGCTCGCCGATCGGGTCACGGCGATCGCCGACCGCTACCCGCTGTACACCTACCTGGGAGCACCGGCGACGGTCTGAGCGCGTGCCCGCCGGGTGGCCCGCCCGGCATGTTCGGCGCCGGGGTCATATCGTTCGCCTCCCCCGCCCGACCGCCTGCGAGCTCGCCCGGCCGCGGTGCGCACCCCGAGACGAGAAAGCAAGGTGGCCTGACCGATGACGGCAATGTCCGACAACGAGTTCCTCTTCACGTCCGAGTCGGTCACCGAGGGCCACCCGGACAAGATGGCCGACCAGATCTCCGACGGCGTGCTCGATGCCGTGCTCGCCGAGGATCCCTACGGCCGCGTCGCCTGCGAGGTGCTCGTCAACACCGGCCTGATCGTCGTCGCCGGCGAGATCTCGACCGACACCTACGTCGACATCCAGGAAGTCGCCCGGGAGACGGTCAACCGGATCGGCTACAACAACGCGCTCCACGGCTTCGACTGCAAGACGTGCGCGGTGATCAACGCGATCGACAAGCAGTCGCCCGACATCGCCCAGGGCGTCGACAAGGCCTACGAGGCGCGGACCGACGCCAGCGACGAGGACGAGCTCGACATCGCCGGGGCCGGCGACCAGGGCATGATGTTCGGCTACGCGTCCAACGAGACCGAGCAGCTCATGCCGATGCCGATCTCGCTGGCTCACCGCTTGGCCAAGCAGCTCGCCGTCGTGCGCAAGGACGGGACGCTCGGCTACCTGCGCCCCGACGGCAAGACCCAGGTCACCGTCCGCTACGTCGACGGCAGACCGGTCGAGATCGAGAAGGTCCTGATCTCGACCCAGCACGCCGAGGAGTACGACTCGCAGACCCAGATCAAGCCCGACCTGTGGGAGAACGTGATCAAGCCGGTCCTCCCGGCCGAGCTCTACGACGAGGACAAGCTCCGCAAGAACTTCCTCGTCAACCCGACCGGGCGCTTCGTCATCGGCGGCCCGATGGGCGACTGCGGCCTGACCGGGCGCAAGATCATCGTCGATACCTACGGCGGGATGGCCCGCCACGGCGGCGGCGCGTTCAGCGGCAAGGATCCGTCCAAAGTCGACCGCTCGGCCGCCTACACGGCGCGCTGGGTGGCCAAGAACATCGTCGCCGCCGGGCTCGCCGACCGGGCCGAGGTCCAGGTCGCCTACGCGATCGGGGTGGCCCACCCGGTCTCGCTGATGGTCGAGACGTTCGGGACCGAGAAGATCGGCCGGGCGAAGATCGCCGCGCTGGTCGCCGAGCACTTCGACATGCGCCCGGGCGCGTTCCGCGAGGAGCTTCGCCTCCACCGCCCGATCTACCAGAAGACGGCGGCCTACGGCCACTTCGGCCGCGAGGACGAGGACTTCACCTGGGAGCGCACCAACAAGGCCGCGGCGCTGCGGGCGGCCGCCGGCCTCCCCGAGTCGGTGGCGGTCTGACCGCGGCGTGAGACTCGGCGAGATCTATGCCCGGCCGGGGCCGACCGTGTCGATCGAGTTCTGGCCGCCGAAGACCGCCGCGGCCGAGGACGAGCTGATCGGCGAGGTCGAGCGGCTCAAGGCGGTCGGGCCGGCGTTCTGCTCGATGACCTACGGGGCGGGCGGCAGCACGCACGAGAAGACGGTCGACCTGGTGATCCGCCTCCACCGCGAGTGCGGGCTCGAGGTGATGTGCCACCTGACCGTGGTCGGGCAGCCCCGCGAGCGGGTCCGCTCGGTGCTCGACCGCCTCGAGGCCGACGGGATCGAGAACATCATCGCCCTGGCCGGCGATCCGCCGGCCGGCGCCGAGGCCGAGTGGAAGGGCCACCCCGACGGGTTCGCCCATTCGCGCGAGCTCGTCGACGAGGCGATCGGCCGGGGGTTCTCGGTCGCCGTGGCCGGCTTCCCGGAGATCCATCCCCGGGCGGAGAGCCGCGACGCCGACCTCGGCTACCTCGCGGCCAAGGTCGCGGCCGGGGCCGACGTGGTGATCACCCAGCTCTTCTTCGACAACGACGACTACCACCGCTACGTCGCGGCCGCGCGCGAGCGCGGCGTCGGTGTTCCGATCGTCCCCGGGCTGCTGCCGATCCGCTCCGCCGCCCAGGTCCGGCGCTTCACCGGGCTGTGCGGAGCCCGGATCCCCGCCCGGCTCGACGCCCTTCTGACCCAGGTCGAGGGCGACGACGAGGCGGCCATTCAGCTGGGCATCGACTACGCCACCGAGCAGGCCGCGGACCTGCTCGCCGCCGGCGCCCCCGGCATCCACTTCTACTCGCTGAACCGCTCGCGCAGCGTGCTCGCGATCTGCTCGAACCTCTCGCTCTCCCGGGCGGGCTGACCGAGGGCCAGGCGCTCGCCGACCTCCCGACCGGTCGGGAGATCGCGCGAGTCGATCGAGACCACCGCCTCGACCCCGCCGAGCGCGCCCGTGACGAAGACCTCGGCGGCCCGGCGCAGGTCGCGGTGGCTGACCGGCCGGCAGCGAACCTCGACGCCGAGCCCGCCGGCGGCCGCGATCACCCGGGCCCGCGTCACCCCGGGCAAAAGGCGCCCCTCGACCGGAGGCGTGATCAGCAGGCCGGCGGCGTCGACGATGAACAGGTTGGCCCGCCCGGCCTCGAGCAGGCGGCCGTCGAGGTCGCAGAGGAGGGGCTGCTCGGGGGCGACCGCCTCGGCGAGCGCGTCGAGCAGGCGTCGGTCGGCCCACTTGTGGGCGCCGAGGCCGCCGGGCACCGTGATCCGCCGGAGGCGGACCGGGGGCCGGGCGGCCGGGAGCCGGGTGGCGACGATCGTCACCTCGAGCCCGCCGGCCGGGCGGGCGCTGACCCGCAGGCGCCGCGGCTCCGGCGCCTCGGCGGCGACCGCTGACACCCGGGCGGCGAGGTCGGCCGGGAGCGGGTGGCCGTAGAGGGCGGCGACGCTCGCCTCGAGGCGCTGCAGGTGGAGCCCGAGCGCGACGGGTCGGCCGTCGCGGGCGAGCAGCGTCTCGAACACCCCGGCCCGGGGATCCGGGCGCCGGACCGGGCGCGCGCCGAGGCGGCGGGGCGCCGGCGCCCGCCCGGCCGCCGGCGGGACCGGCGCGAGGTGGGCGCCGATCGCCGCCAGCAGGGGCCGGGCCTTCGTCTCGCACTCGGCGAGCTCGGCCACCGCGTCCGAGTCGGCCACGATCCCGCCGCCGACCCCCAGCCAGACCCGGGGGCCGTCGAACTCGAACGTCCGGATGGCCACGCTCAGCTCGAGGCCGGCCACCGGGCTGGCGAAGCCGACGGCGCCGGTGTAGACCTCCCGCGGCGAGCTCTCGAGCTCTGAGATCACGTCGATCGCGGCGATCTTCGGGGCCCCGGTGACCGAGCCGGGCGGGAAGCTGGCCCGCAGCAGCGCAGCGTCGCCGATCTCCGGCCGCAGGACGCCGGCGACCTCGGAGACGAGGTGCCAGACCCCGGGGTGGGCGCGCCGCTCGGCGAGCACGGGCACTCCGATCGACCCGGGCGCGCAGACCCGGCCGAGGTCGTTGCGGACGAGGTCGACGATCATCACGTTCTCCGCCCGGTCCTTGGCGGAGGCGACGAGCGCCGCCCCGGCGGCCGACGCCGCCGACGGGTCGCGGGGGCGGCGGCCGGTCCCCTTGATCGGGGCGCTCCGCACCCGGCGGCCGCGCCGCTCGAGAAAGAGCTCGGGCGAGAGGCTGGCGACGGCGCCCCACGGCCCGGCGAGGAAGGCGCCGCGGTCGGGCCGCAGGCGCGACCCGGCGGCGACGAACAGGTCGACCGGGTCGCCGGTCAGCCGCGAGGACAGCCGCCGGCAGATGTTGGCCTGGAAGATGTCCCCGGCACGGATCCGCTCGCGCGCGGCGCTGACCGCTACGGCATGCCCCCCGTCCCGCGGCTCGGTGGTCCATGGAGCAGTCGCAAAGGGTCGCGGGCGCGGCGTCCGGGCGAGGCGGTCGCGGAACTCGGCCAGGCGGCGGGCGAGGGGGTCCGCCCGGGCCGGGGTCCAGAGCGCCTCGAACCACCAGCGCCCGGCGGCGTCGGCGTGGAGGAGGTGGTCGTAGAAGGCCAGCGCGAACGGGGGCAGGCGCCGGGCCGGCGGCGGGCTCGCGCCGAGCGTCTCGACGCGCCGGCCGAGGTCGTAGCCGAGGTAGCCGAACCAGCCGCCGCCGACCGCCCCGGCCGGAGCCCCGGCGGTCTCCGGGAGCTCGTCGAGCAGGGCGAAGGGGTCCTCGCCGGGCCCGGCGACCCGGACGGGCTCCGAGCCGATCAGGGCGCCGCCGCCGGCCCAGGCCCCGATCAGGGCGAACGGCCGCGCGTCGGCGCGGACCACGAGCGCCGCCGAGTGCGGGTCGAGCGTCGTGGCGAGCCGGTGGCAGACGACGCGGACGCGCGTGGCGGACATCGACGGAGCCTACGCCCGGGGGAGCCGGGCGGGGCGCGGCGGGGCGCGGCGGGGCCGGCGGGGACTGGCGGGGCCGGCGGGCGCGGCCGGGCCAGGCGGGGCGCGGCCGGTCCGGGCGGCGCGGCGGCGGGTCCGGGGCGCGACCGGGGCTATGATCGTCGCCCCCTAACCGACCGACCCGGGAGCCAGCGGTGGCCGGCAGGCCGAACCCGATGCGCTCGTTCGATCCGCGCCGGGTCGGCGAGCTCGAGTGCGCCACCTGGGTGGCCTACTACCGGCGCGATTGGCCGGCGTTCCTCCGCGCCGCGCTGGCCGTGACCCGCCACGCCTTCGCCCTCTCGTGGCCCGACACGGTTTTCGGCGCCTGGCTCGTGCTCCGCGCCAACCAGGCCTGGGCGCCCTTTCCCGATAACGACCCCGACCGCGCCCGGCGGTACATGATGCGCTTCTACCGCCTGGTTGCCGCGCGCCACGGGGAGTCCCTCAACGTCGAGCGGGCGGCGTGGCTCGAGGTCGAATGGTGGCGCCGCCACCGCGAGATCCAGCGCGGCGGCGGCACCGACGAGGCGGGGCTGGTCGAGGCGGTGGCGGCGCTCTACAGCCACGTCTACGGCGTGCCGGCGGCGACGGTGCGGCTCGCGGCGTCCGAGCGGGCGCTCGCCATGCGCCACTCCGACGCCTGGGTGGCCGCCGGGTGCGAGCTCGGCAGCCCCCTGATCGCCGCCGAGCGGGCGGCCCTCGTGCGCTCCTACGCGGCGCTGCTCGCCGCCGTGCACCGGGGGTGACCGGCCCGCTGTTCCATTCGGGTGCATCCCGGGTTTGGATCCCGCGAGGCGGGTACCCTCACCTCAGGGCAGAGAGGGGTCTGACGTCGCGCCGGTAGCACCTCGCGCGGCCTGCCGTATCCCGTTTCTTCGGTCGCTGGCCGCGGCCCGCACCACTGCCAAGTGACTTTTACCACAAAGGAGCCCGACTCTATGAGTCAGTCCGAACGGAAGATTGTCCAGTACCTGGGCGAGGCCCACGCCTCGGAAATGGGGCTCACGCGAGTGCTGCAGTCGCAGATCGCCGTGACGCCCACCGGCAGCTTCCGGACCCTGCTGGAGAAGCATCTCGGCGAGACCAAGCGCCACGCCGAGCGGCTGCGCACGCGACTCGACGAGATCGACGGCGAGGCCGGCTTCAGCCCGGTGTCGGCCGGGATCGGCATGGCCGAGACGGTGATCAGCCAGGTGCTCGCGCTCGGCAAGACGCCGATCGACCTGATCCGCGGCACCGGCGGCGAGGAGAAGGTCCTCAAGAACGCCAAGGACGACTGCGCCGCCGAGGCGCTCGAGATCGCCACCTACACCGCCCTCGGGCGTCTGGCTGATACCGCCGGCGACGAGAAGACCGCGAAGCTCGCGGCTTCGATCCTCGCCGAGGAGGAGCAGATGCTCGAGCGGCTCCTCACCGAGATCCCCCGCCTGACCCAGGCCGTGGCCGACGCGGCGTTCCGCGGCGACCCGAGCTATGACATCACCAAGACCGGTGCGGCCGACGCGGTTCGCGCGGCGGCGCGCACGGTGAAGGACACCGTCGACAGCGGTGTCAAGGAGACCAAGCGCACCGCACGCCAGGCCCGCAAGGTGCCGGGCGTGGCTCAGGTCGAGGGTGAGATCAAGGGCGCGCTGGCCGAAGAGGGCGACCTGCCGATCAACGGCTACGACGGCCTGACGTCGGCCGAGATCCAGGAGAAGCTCCCGAGCCTCTCGCAGATCGACGTCGCCAAGGTCGACGCCTACGAGCGCAAGAACCAGAACCGCACGACCGTGCTCAGCAAGATCGCCGCGCTCCGCGGCAACGAGCCGTGGCCGGGCTACGACGAGCAGACGGTCGACGAGATCGATAAGGCGCTGTCGGCGATCGACGAGCCGGGCAAGCTCAAGACGGTGGAGGACTACGAGAAGTCACACAAGAACCGGAGCACCGTGATCCGCGCGACCGAGCGCGAACTGGCCCACAGCACGAGCTAATACGTACGCAGGCGCCGCGATCGATCAGCGCAGCGGTGCAGAGCATCTCGAGCGGGCGCCTTCGGGCGCCCGCTCTGCTTCCGGCGCCGGCCGTGCCGGCTGGCCGGTGAGCCGACCCACGGTCGTTTCTGTGACGTCACTTGTCAGTCTCGTCACTCGTCGGCCTTGGGGTCAGCCTCGTCGGCCTCGACGGCGGCGCGCACATCGAGGAGCACGCCGCCCTGGACGAAGCGCACGCGAGCGTCGTGATCACCGCGACCGCCGGCGAACGCCCCGGCGTGGAGCATGAAACCGATCGACCGGTCGTCCTGCGGCGTATCGGTGACATAGAAGAACTGTGCCTCCGCCTCGGGCAGCCCCTTCAAGACCGTCACGTCGGCCGCGCGCCGCAGGACGCCCTCGAGCCGGGCGACAATCACCGGCTTTCCATCCCGGTCGGAGGCCGTCACCGATACTCGGCGCCCGACCAGTCCGAGCAGGGCGGAGAGCGTCCCGGCGTAGTCGAGCTGCGCGCTGTGAGCGCCCATCGAGCTGCTCACCGCCCGGGGTGCGGGTCCGGCGCCAGCCCGCCGATATCGGGCAGATTGCGGAGGCGCGTCATCGAGCAGGAGGTTATCGCCGGTCGGCGAAATGACACGGCCGCGGGACCGCGTCGGGGGGCGACGCCGCAGCGCAGGCGCCACCAACAAGCATCCGTCGAGAAGAGCCGCGAACTGACAGCTTACGATGTATAGTAAGTTGGAATTCCCGCCGGCACACCGCTTAGGAGAACACGTTGCCCGATATACAGACGATTCAAGGACAAATTCGCGCACGCCTCGACGAGGTGCAGTCGCTCATGGAGCCGCTGCGCATCGAGGAGGAGCAACTACTGAAGATGGCCGCCGGCTTCGAGGGGACGGGCGCGACGACCGCACGCGCCGCGACCACCGCGCCCCGGCGGGGGCGCTCGCACAAAGCGTCTGCCTCACCTCGCCCCGCCTCGGCGACCGGCGGAGCCAAGCGTGGCCGCCCGCTGGGCAGCGGTAACCGCGCGCAGCAGGCGGTGGCAAAGATCATGGAGCAGCCCGGAATCACCGCCTCCGAGCTCGCCAAGTCGATGGGGATCAGCCCCAACTATCTCTACCGCGTGCTGCCCCGGCTCGAGCGGGAAGCCAAGGTCACCAAGCAGGGCCGGGGTTATCACCCCGCCGGTGAGGCCGAGTCGACCGCCGCGGCCAACGGACAGCCGGTCAACGCCTGACCGGAACGCGGTGTCGGCAGGGGAGCGATCCCCTGTCCGGCACCCGCCGTGCCGGCGCCGCGCTACTCACCGTCCCAGGCGTACTCCGGGTCGGCCTCGTAGGCGAACGTGGGCGCACCGGCGCCGCCGGGCCTCTCGGCCTGGGCGCGCGCCATCGCCTCGAAGTCCCAGCTCTCGGGCGGTACCACCTCCGCTAGCGCGGCCAGGGCTCGGCTGAGGTCGTCGCGGAACGCCGCGTGGACGGCGGCAGGGTCGCCGCGCTCGGCCACGGCAAGGCGGTAATGCACGGTGCTGTCCTGCGAGACGCGGACCAGGGCCAAGTTGCCGAACTGGTTCCATCGGCGCAGCAGCGTCGCGAGATGTTCGCGGGCGGCCTCCGCGCCGGCGCGGCGGCCTCCGGCCGGAAGGCGGGTGCGGGCGCAGAACACGGTGTCGGACGGCTCGGGCATGCACGCAAGTATGTACACCTGCCGTTCATCGTTTCGTTCTCGTCGCCGCGGCAAGCGTGTGCGATGCTCGGGCGATGCGAACTCGAGTCGTTGGCGTGAGCGTGGTGCTCGGCGTGATCGCCGCCCTCGCCGGCTGTGGGGCGAGCGCCGCGCCGCACGGGAGTACGAGCCCTCCCGCGGCCTCCGCCGCCGCCCCCACCGCCGCCGCCGCCCCCACCGCCTCCACGTCGGTCACCGCCGTCCGGCGGACGGTGCGGTCCAAGCCGGCGAGCCCGGCGGTGGCCGTCCGGTCCGCGCCCGGCTACGGGCGGCTGCTGGTCGACGGCGCGGGCCGTACGCTCTACCTGTTCACCGCCGACGCTGCCGGGCGGAGCGCGTGCCGCGATGCGTGCGCCGCCGCCTGGCCGCCGCTGCTCGTCCGCGGGACGCCACGGGTCGGCCCAGGGCTGCGCGGCAAAGAGCTGACCGTGGTGCGGCGCACCGGCGGCCAGAGCCAGCTCGCCTACCACGGTCACCCGCTCTACTACTACGTCGGCGACCGCGCGCCGGGGCAGATCAACTGCCAGAACGCCGAAGAGTACGGTGGGCACTGGTGGCTGGTCGGGCCCGACGGGGGACAGAACCGCTCGACGCCCTGAGCGGTTCCGCGTCGATGAGCACCCGCCGAGGGGACGTCGCCGGCCTCGTGGTCAGGCTCGTCGCCGGCGCGGTGTTCGTCTCCTTCGGGATCGGGAAGTTCCTCCGCCACGCCAGCGAGCTCGCGTCGTTCCGCGACTACGGACTCCCCTCCCCCGACGCCTTCGTCTACCTGATCGGCGTGATCGAGATCGCCGGCGGTGTGCTTCTGCTCGCGGGGCTGGTTACCCGGCCGGCCAGTCTCGTGCTGGCGGCCAACATGGTCGGCGCGATCATCGTCTCGGGCCTCCTCCGGGGCGAGATGGTGAGCCTGACCCTCGCCCCGGCCATGCTCCTGGCCACGCTCTTCCTGCTCTGGCGGGGGCCCGGTCGCTGGGCGCTCGACCCCGGGTCCTAGTTCTGGTCCGACGTCGGACGCTCGCCGCCCGGGGTGCGGCGATCTAGCCCGACCGGTTACGGGTCACGCTCGGCGACGTAGTGGCGGCTGGCGTCGGCCGGATCGACCCAGACGCGCATCAGCCGCCTGGTGGTCGGGTCGCGAAAGCGCTCGGACGTCGGAACCCACCCGGCCTGCGGCGTGGCCGACTCACCGTGGCGGCGGCGACCGCCCCGCCGGCCCGGCGGCGCGTCGAGCGCCGGGAGGTCCACGAGAACGGAGGCAGCCTGCTCGCGGAACTCGGCGGCGTAGATCGCGTCCAGCCGCTCGCTCAAGCCAGAGGTGTCGAGCCGGCCCTGGGCGTAGTGGCTCCCGAGGGCGCTCGCCAAGTGGTCGCGATCGGCGTCGCTGAGGCGGATCGGGCCGGCCGGCTGGGCGGCGCCGTCGGGTGACTCAGGCGACACGCTCGACCACGACGGCGGTGCCGTAGGCGACGATCTCCGTCAGCTGCTGCCCCATCTCGGAGGAGTCGAAGCGCATGGCGAGAATGGCGTTGGCGCCGAGCAGGCGGGCGTTCTCGATCATCCGGTCCACCGCATGACGCCGGCTGTCCTCGAGCAGCTCGGTGTACTGGGAGACCTCCCCCTGGCGGAGCGCCGAGAACCCGGCGGTGAAGCTCTTCGCGAACCCCATGCTCCGCACCACCAGTCCGAAGCAGACACCCAGGTTCTCGCGGACGACCAAGCCGGGGAGCTCGAGGCCGGTGGTGGTCGGCATGTCAGATCGATCGCTCACTCCGTCAGGTTACCGCCGCGGGGTCCGCCCGAACCCACGCGCGTATTGTGCGCCCCATGAACACAACTGCGCTCCGTCCGCTCGGCGTCGGCGAGATCCTCGACGTGGCGATCAAGGCGTTCATGCGGAACGCGCGGACGCTGGTCACGATCGGGGCGATCGTCGGCGTGCCCTTCCAGCTTCTGAGCGGGGTGGTCCAGCTGTCGACGGTGTCCTCCGCCGACCAGGTCAGCGGCTCGTTCGCGGGCGCGTCCGGGATGGCGACCCCCGATTTCTCGCGTGCCCGCATCGCCGGATTGGTGGTCACCACCCTAATCGGCCTGCTGGTCAGCCTGCTGCTCACCGCGGCGACGCTCAAGGCGGTAAGCGACGCCTACCTCGGCGCCACTCCGAGCGTCCGTGATTCGCTGCGCTTCGCGCTCGGGCGCCTGCGCTCGCTGATCTGGCTCTACCTGCTGCTCGGCCTCGGCGTGACGATCGCCTTCCTGGCGCTGTTCATTCCCGGCATCTGGCTCTACGTGGCCTGGTCGGTGGCCACGCCGGTGCTCCTGCTCGAGGACCTCCGGGGCACGGCGGCGCTGCGCCGCTCGTTCCGCCTGGTCCGCGGAAGATGGTGGCCGACCGCCGCCGTGCAGGTGGTGTCGGCCTTCATCATCGGCATCGCCGGTGCTGTGCTCGGCGGCCTGCTCCTGGCCATCCCGTCCCTGATCGGCAGCTCCTCGATCCTCCTCGCGGTGATCGCCTCGACGATCGCCGGGGCGGTCGCCGGAACGCTGATCCACCCGCTGCAGGGGGCGATCACCACCGTCCTCTACTTCGACCTGCGGGTCCGCAGGGAGGGCTTCGACCTGGCGCTGCTGGCGGCCGGGCTCGGTCTGCCCGAGGCCGAGTTCAGGAGCTTCGCGCTCCCCGAGGGTCACTTCGCGCCGGTCGACCTGGCGCGGCTCGACCCCGACGACGAGCCGCCGCCGTTCTGGCCGCCACCGCCCGGCTGGAAGCCGGTGCGCCGGATGCCGGCGGAGCCGGCCGAGCGCGCGGTCGAGAAGACCTCGCCGCCGCCGCACCCCGGGTTCGAGCCCCCGCCGTACTGGCCGCCGCCGCCCGGCTGGAAGCCGGTGCCCCGGAGGCCGACCGAGGCGGCCGAGCGCTTGGCCGACGGCGCCGTGCCGCCGCCGGCCGAGCTAGAGCCGCCAGCGCCGGGCGACCCACCCGGCTGGTGATCCCGGCCGCATCGATCGCGGCCACCGCCGCCGCGGGCGCCGCGCCCGGTGCCGCAGGGAACGTCGATTATCGCCGGGTGGCGCACCAGATCCTCGCCGAGGACCGCTTCCGTCCGCCGCCTCTCCCCCGGCCGCTCCACGGCGTGCTCGACGCCCTGGGCGGCGCGCTGGCGCCGATCGGCCGCGCCCTGAGCCGTGCCTTCGCCGCCGTGGCGGGCGTCCTCCCGGGGGGCGGCGCGACCGTCTGGGTCCTGCTCGGCGCGGTGGTGGTGGCGATCGCCGCCGCCGCGTCGACCCGGTTGACCGACCGGGCCCTGACCGAGCCCTCGGCGGCCGGCGCACGCCGGGGCGAGGAGGCCGTCGGCCCGCCGGACGCGCGGACGCTCGAGGCGGCGGCGGACGCGGCCGAGCGCGACGGTCAGTTCGAGCAGGCCGTGCGCCTGCGCTTCCAGGCGGGACTCCTCCAGCTCGACGAGCTGGGGGTGCTCGCCTACCGGCCGTCGCTGCCCAACGCGGCGGTGTCGCGGCGGCTGCGCTCGCCGGTGTTCGACGGGCTCGCCCGCCGCTTCGAGGAGGTCGCCTACGGTGGCCAGCCGGCCGATCCCGCCGACGCCGGCCATGCGCGTGACGGCTGGCGGCGGGTACTCGGGGAGGCGGGGCGCGGGTGAGGGCGTCCACCGCGCGCCTCGGTCCGGGTGCCCGCTTTATTGCCGCGGCCGCCGCGGTCTTCGTCGGCCTGGGCCTGGTGATCGCCGCGATCAACGCGCTTGTCCCCAGCCAGCACGGTCCGCCGTCCTCGTCCTACGCGACGACCCCGGGCGGGCTCGCCGCCTACGCCGAGCTCCTCGCCCGCGCCGGGCATCCGGTGGCCCAGCTGCGCCGGCCGCCCGCCCCGGGGCTCCTGCGCCCCGGGCGGACGGTGGTCGTGCTCGACCCCGACGCCCTGCTCGGTGCCGAGGGACGCGCGCTGGCCGCCTTCGTCGCCGCCGGCGGGCGCCTGCTGACCGGCGGCACCAACGCCAACGCCTTCCTCGGCACGATCCTCCCGCGGGCGCCCCGGTGGGTCGCCTCCGGACCGCGAGACGCCCGGCCGGTGGCCGCCGTGCCCGAGACGGCGGGCGTGGCCCGTGTCGTCTCCCTGGGCCGGGGCGGCTGGTCGTCGGCCCGGCCGCCGGCCGGGCTCCGCGCCGTCCTCGGCGGCGGCGCGGGAGCCGCACCCCTGCTCATCGTCGGGAGCCTCGGACGGGGTGTGGTCGCGCTGCTCGCCGACTCCTCCCCGCTCGAGAATCAGCTCCTGGCCCAAGCCGACAACGCCCGGCTGGGCGTCGACCTGGCCGGGGCGGGCCGCCGGCCGGTGGTCTTCGTCGAGTCAGTCCACGGCTACGGCGTGGCGCGTGGGCTCGCCGCCCTGCCGGGGCGGTGGTGGTGGGCGGTGGCCGGCCTGTCGCTCGCCGCGCTCGCCTGGGTGGCGGCGCACTGGCGGCGGCTCGGGCCGCCGAGCGCCCGGGGCCGGGCGCTGCCGCCGGCGCGTAGCGCCTATCTTCAGGCGATGACGACGATCCTCCGGCGGGCCGACGCCCCGGTCGAGGCGGCCGAGCTGGCGCGTGTGAGCGCGCGCCGCCTGGTCGCCCGGCGGCTCGGGCCGGGCGCCGACGCCGGCACCGAGGAGTATCGCGAGGGGGCGCGGCGGCTCGGCCTCAGCGCCGAACAGGCCGCCTTGCTCGCCGACGACCAGCCGCCGTCGGCCGCGGACGTCGTGACCCTCGCGGCGGCGCTGGCCCGCCTGCAGGCGGTCCGCCCGCTCGAACGCGGCGACGACGCGAGGCGGCGGCGATGAGCGCGGGCCCGGCGGCCGGCCTCCAGGCGCTCCGCGACCGGCTCCTCGAGGAGGTCGGACGTGTCGTCGTCGGCCAGGACGAGGTGGCCGAGATGATCCTCGCCGCCGTGGTGGTCGGTGGGCACGTGCTCCTCGAGGGCGTTCCGGGAGTCGCGAAGTCGCTGCTGGCCGAGACGGTGGCCCGGACGCTGTCGATCGACTTCGCCCGCGTCCAGTTCACCCCCGACATGCTGCCGTCTGACATCACGGGGACGATGACGCTGCGCGCCGGGGAGCTCTCGTTCCGGCGGGGGCCGATATTCACCAACGTGCTGCTGGCCGACGAGATCAACCGGACGCCGCCGAAGACCCAGGCGGCGCTGCTCGAGGCGATGCAGGAGCGCCAGGTCTCGGTCGAGGGTCAGGCGCACCCGCTGCCCGACCCGTTCCTCGTCCTGGCCACGCAGAACCCGATCGACTACGAGGGCACCTATCCGCTGCCCGAGGCCCAGCTCGACCGCTTCGTGGCCAAGCTCGAAGTGGGCTACCCCGACGAGCAGCAGGAGCGGGCGATGCTCTCGCTCGGCCACCGGGGCCTGGTGCCGGCCCGGCTCGAGGAGGTGCGGGCGATCGCCGGGCCGGAGGAACTGCTGGCGGCGCGGGCCGAGGTCGACGCCGTCGCCGTGTCCGACGCGGTTCGCGACTACGTCGTCGCCCTGGTGCGCCGCACACGAGGACTCCCGAGCGTGTCGCTCGGCGCCTCGCCCCGGGCCGCCGTCCACCTGCTCGCGCTGGCCCGGGCGACCGCCGCCCTGACTGGCAGGGCGTTCGTGATCCCCGACGACGCGGCCGCAGTGGCGCCGTCGGTCCTGCGCCACCGCATCGTGCTCTCCCCGGAGGCCGAGCTCGAGCAGTACACGAGCGACGACGCGATCCGCGCCGCCCTCGCCGAGGTTCCCGTCCCGCGATGACGCCGACGCCGCGGGCGGCGGCCATGCTCGCCGGCCTCGGCCTGCTCGTTCTCGTCCTGCCGCCGGCTGTGGCCATCCTGGCGGTCGTGGCGCTGCTGGCGGCGATCGCGGTCGACGCCGCCCGGGTGCGACGGGCGCCGGCGATCGCGCGCGAGGTGGGCGTCGTCGTCGCGCGGGGCGTGCCGGCCATTTTGCGCCTGCGCCCCGACGAGCACGACGGCCGCCGCGTGCGGGTGCGCCAGCCGGCGCCGGCCGACGTGCGCATCGAGCCGGAGGCGGCGCTCGGCGACCTCGCGGCGACGCTGACCGGCCAGCGGCGGGGGCGTCATGTCCTCCCCGGGGTGGCCAGCGCCAGCCTCGGCCCGCTCGGCCTCGCCCGCTGGCACCACCCGGACGGGCCGGCGCAGGAGCTCCTCGTCTACCCAGACCTGCCGTCGGCACGGCGCCTGGCCCTGCTGGTGCGCCGCGGGGCGCTGACCGGCGGGCACGCGGCGCGTGGGCCGCTCGGGCTGGGCACCGAGTTCGAGTCGGTGCGCGACTACCTGCCCGACGACGACGTCCGCCAGCTCAACTGGCGGGCCAGCGCCCGGCTCGGCCGGCCGATGAGCAACCAGTACCGCATCGAGCAGGACCGCGAGGTCATCTGCCTGATCGATTCCGGGCGCCTGATGGCGACGCCGCTCGGCGCCGACCGGACCCGGCTCGACGTCGCCCTCGACGCGGTGACCGCGGTCGCGCTCGTCGCCGACGAGCTCGGCGACCGGTGCGGGGCGGTCGCCTTCGATCGCGGTGTCCGGGCCGAGCTGCGGCCGGTCCGGCGCGGCGGCCGCCTGGTCGTGCGGACGCTGTTCGACCTCGAGCCGACGACGCAGGACAGCGACTTCGAGCTCGCCTGCGCCCGGGTCGGCGCCTCGCGTCGAGCGCTGGTCCTCGTCTTCACCGATTTCGTCGACCAGGCGGCGGCGCGGTCGCTGCTGGCTGCCGCGCCGCTGCTCACCCGCCGGCACGCCGTGGCCATCGTCAGCGCCGAGGATCCCGACCTGCGCCGGGCGGCGGTTCGCCCGCCGGCGGACGCGGCCGAGGCGTACGCGACGATCGCCGCCGTCGACATGCTCGAGACGCGGCTGGCGGTGGCCGCCCAGCTGCGCCGCCGGGGCGCCGAGGTCATCGAGGCGCCGGCCGAGCTGATGGCGCTGCGCTGCGTCCAGTGCTATCTGAGCGCCAAGTCCCGCGCCCGCCTGTGAGCATCACCGCGTAGCCGGGCGGCCGCGCCAGACGACGAGCGCCCAGTAGATCCCGGCCAGCCCGATGCCGGCGGCGAGGGCGGTGGCGAGGCCGACCCCACGCGGCGTGAGGAACCCCTCGGTGAGACCGGCGACGACGAGCCATGCGGCGGTGCCGAGGACGAGGAGCACGGCGTCGCGCGAGGCGTCGCGGAGCGACTCGCGGCGGCTCAGGGGGCCGGGTTCGATCACCGCCCAGCTGATTCGCAGCCCGGCGCTCGCGCTGACGGCGATGCAGGAGAGCTCGAGCAGGCCGTGGGGAGCGACGTAGCGGACGAAGGTCTCGAAGTTGCCGCTGTCGAGCGTCAGGCCGGCGAGCACGCCGACCAGCACGCCGTTGTAGGCGACGATCCCGATCGTCGCCGCCCCGAGAGTCAGGCCGCCGGCGAAGGCGAGCAGGCTGACCCGGATGTTGTTGGTGAAGATCTCGCTCGCCAGCGCGGCCTGGCCGGCGGTCGAGGGTTGGGCGTGGGGCATCAGCGGTCCGGCGGCGCTGCGGAACATCTGGGGCACGAGGCCGATCGCGGCCCCGGGGTCCGCCAGCGCCCAGGCTGCGGCGAGCAGGCCGGGCACGATCAGCGCGGCCCAGGCGAGCGCGAGGGCTCCCGGCCGGCGGCGGACCTCACGCCAATAGCCGGTGGCGATGAAGGCGCGGAGCGCGCGCGTGCGGGTCCGCCGTCCGTAGACGGCCTGGCGGCCCTCGGCAACCAGGGACTCGAGCCGTTCGACGACGCTTTCGCCCGGGAAGCGGCGGCGGGCGAGGGCGAGGTCGGCAGCGGCGCTGCGGTAGAGCGCGCCGAGCTCCAGAGCGCCCGCGGCGCCGAGGCGCTCGGGACGCCCCCGGGCGCGGTGCAGCGCTTCGCGCAGGCGCTGCCAGTCCGGCTCGCGCGCGGATAGAAATCCCTCTAGCGTCATCGTCGTGGAGTTCGAAGATTTCATCACGCTCGAGACGCCGGAGGGGATCGAGCTCGAGCTGAGCCTCGCCGGGGTGGCCTCGCGCCTGATCGCCGGCATGATCGACGCGCTCTTCAAGGGCATCCTCCTCGGCGCCGTGGCGATCGCGCTCAGCGCGGCCGGCGACCTCGGGACGGCCGTGTTCTCGATCACCGCCTTCGTCGTCCTCTTCGGCTACAACGTCCTCTTCGAGGTACTCGGCCGCGGCCGGACGCCGGGGAAGCGGTTCTCGGCCCTCCGGGTGGTGCGCAGCGACGGCAGCCCGGTCGACCTCCGCAGCAGCGCGGTCCGCAACGTCGCGCGCCTGATCGACGGACCGGCGCTGTTCTACCTACCGACCGTGATCGGAATTCTCGCCACCACGAGAAATCAGCGGCCGGGTGACCTCGCCGCTGACACCGTGGTCATCCGCACGCCGAAGCGCCGGCACCGCCGCGACCGTCGGGCAGCGCCGCCCGGGGGGCTGACGGCGGCCGCGGCAGTTGACTGGGATGTCAGCGCGGTGACCGCCGAGGAGATCGCCGTGGTGCGCCGCTTCCTCGAGCGGCGGGAGGCGCTGCAACCCGAAGCCCGCGGCGCGCTGGCGGCGAGGCTGGCCGACGGACTGGGGCCGCGGGTGGGCGGCGCTCCGGCCGGACTGGCACCCGAGCGCTTCCTCGAGACGCTGATCGCCACGAAGTCCGCCCGCGCCGGGCTGCTTGCGCGCCCGGGGCAGCCGGGCTAGCCTACGACTCAGGGGGCGGGTCCATGACGACAAGGGGAAGTTTCTGATGGCAATGACAGAGGATCCTTTCGGGGCCGCCCCCGCACGGCCGATCGCCAGGGGTCCGTCGGGGCCGCGTGCCACTTTCTGGCAGCGGCTCGGGGCGTATCTGCTCGACGGCGTCGTCCTCACGGTGGTCAACATCGTGCTCATCGTGGCGCTCAAGGGTGTCGGCAACATCCTCGCCCTGATCGTCGGCATTGCCTACTTCGTGTACTTCGAGGGATCGAGCGGCCAGACGCTCGGCAAGCGGGCGCTGGGCATCCGGGTGGTGTCCTTCGACACTGGCGGGCCGATCGGCTACCCGCGGGCGTTCGTGCGCTACATCGGGAAGATCATCTCCTTCGTCGTCATATTGCTCGGCTTCCTGTGGATGCTCTGGGACCGCGAGAAGCAGACCTGGCACGACAAGATGGCCTCGGACGTCGTCGTTCCCGTCAGTGCCTATCCGGTGGGCCCCCCGCTCGAGGAGCCCGGCTACCCGACGAGCGGCCCGTACGCCCGCTGACCCCCTCTTGGTGGGTGCGGCCGGCCGCCTCGCCTGTCATCTTGCGGTGAGTGTCGTCGCCGCCGCCGCCACCGCTCGTCGCGCTGATCACCGGCGCCTCGAGCGGGATCGGCGAGGCCACCGCACGCCGGCTGGCGCGCGAGCCGGGAGCGCAGCTGATCCTGGTCGCCCGGCGGGGCGAGCGCCTGCGCGAGCTTGCGGCGGAACTCCCGGCTCCGGCGAGCTACGTCGCGCTCGACCTCACCGATCCGGGCGCCCCGGAGCGGGTCCTGGCCCACGTGCGCGACCATCACGACCGGCTGGGCGTGCTCGTCAACAACGCGGGCGCGGCTTGGCGCGCGACCTTCGCCGAGGGCGGCCACGCCAACATCAGGCGGACCATGGAACTCAACTTCGACGCCGTCGTGCGCCTCGCGGAAGCCCTTCTCCCTCTGTTGCGCAAGTCTGCCCCGAGTGCGATCGTCAACGTCGCGAGCACCGCCGGCCGGGTGGCCCGGGGCGGGAGCGGCGCCTACTCGGCCAGCAAGTTCGCCCTCGCCGGCTGGTCGGACGCGCTCTACGCCGAGGAGCGCGCCCACGGCATCCACGTCGGGCTCGTCCTCCCGGGGTTCATCGAGACCGAGGGCTTTCCCCAGCGCGAGCTGGTCGAGCATCGACTCACGCGGTGGGCGGTCGGAACTCCGGACGCGGTGGCCGAGGCGATCGTCGACGCCGGCCTGCGTGGACGCGCCGAGCGCTACGTTCCTCGCGCCTACGCGCTCGTCGGGCTGCTGCGGCTACTCGCGCCGGGGCTCGTGCGCCGGTTTCTCGCCGGCCCCGGCGCCGCGGCTCTGACGACGCGCACGGCGAGCGACGGCCCCGCGCCGGAGGAGCGGGGCTACTCGGCCTGACGGCCGAGCAGGACGACGAAGCGGTCGATCCGGCGGCGCTCCTCGTCGGAGAGGGCGCCGGCGACCTCGACGAGCAGGGTCATCGGCCGCCGCTCGCGGGCCCAGGCGCGCGCCGCGTCGGTGAACTCACCGCTCACCCAGACGAGCGGTAGCGAGGCCGCGTGGGCCATCACCGTCGCCTCCTGTTGCGCTCGGGTGTCCTCGTCGCGCAGGACGCGGACGGCCAGCAGGTCGAGCGAGTGGGCGACGGCGTTGACCTCCGCCATCCCCCCGCCGTCGACGAGCAGCGCCACCTCGCCGTCGCGGAGCATCTCGGCCGCCCAGCCCCGGGGCGCCCCGTCGAGGGCGGCGGGGACGCAGACCAGGCGGAAGATCGGCGTGGCCACGACCGGGGAAGCTAGACGAATCGCGCCCGGCGCGCCGGCGCGGCCGAGCCGCCGCCGCTCAGCCGAGCGTGAGGATCTGGAGCGATTCGGTCGAGAGCGCGCTCTTGTCGGGTCGGATGTGGACGATCAGGAAGGCGACGAGGCTCAGGCCGTGGCTCTGGGCGTAGCTCCGCAGGGCCAGCCCGTTCGAGTTGAGGAAGAAGCTGAGCGGCGGCCCCTTGGGGGCGATGTGGGTGAGGATGTTGGTCATCGTGGTGAACCCGTCGCCGCGCGGGAAGCCCTTGTTGCCGGGGCGGATCTCATGGGCGCGCAGGACGATGCGCAACCCGGCGCTGCACGACGAGCTGAAGGCGGCGGGCTTGCCGGTCAGCACGGCGGCCAGGCCGGCGAGCACGGCGCGCGCGGTGGCCGCCGGGTCGCAAGGCCCGGACGGCGTGCTGCCGGGAATGGCCGAGCCGCCGGAGCCGGGGGGGCCGCCGGGCTGCCCGGGACCCGGGGTCACGTCCACGGATTCGCCGGGGTCGTTGCACTTGCTGCTGGTCGCGCCGTTGAGCTGATCGCCCGAGTAGAAGGCGCGCCAGCGGAAGGTGCCGGCGATCGGCGGCGTGTAGGGGGCCGAGACCGTCGAGGACGGGTCGGTGATCGCGATGTCCGATCCGCCGACCGCCGGGCCGGCGCAGGTCGTGTCGGCCGGCTGGAAGATCCGGAAGTGGATGATGCCGGTCGGAGCCATTCCGCCGGTCAGCACCGCCGTGTCGGTCACCGATCCGCCGGTGGGTACCGATGGCGAGGCGGTGGTGGTGATGGTCGGCGTGACGGCGGTCACGAGCACCGCCTCGGTCGAGTCGCTGCACTTCGTGGTCGCCGGGGCGTAGTTCATGTCGCCGCTGTAGGTGGCCAGCCACCGGTAGGTGCCGGGCAGGGTCGGCGAGAAGGGTCCCGACAGCGTGTTCTGTTTGGTCGGGATCGGGCCGGTGGTGAAGACCGGGGCGTTGGCGCATGTGGTGTCATCGGGCCCGTAGAGGCTGAACGAGACGGTGCCGCCCGGCTTGGGGGCGTGGACGTCAGGTGCTCCGATCACGACAGCGGTGTCGCTGATCGTCCCGCCCACGGAGACCGACGGTGAGGCGGTGGTGACAAACGCGGTCAGCTTCGTCAGCGCCCCGGCGGAAGCGCTCGTGGCCAAGGGCACCGCCACCGTGGCGGCGACCACGCAGAGAAGGCGGGCGAGCCGGATGCGACTCGGCCTTTCGGGAATGAATCGGTGTGCTCGCATGATCGCCGCTCCTTGACTCTCGTTCGCCGCGCCCCCGCGGGGCCAAGACGGGCAAATATAGCCACTGTGCAGGCGATGGCGCGCCGGCGGGCGAGGCGGCGGGTCAGGCGCCGGTGCCGAGGGCCGAGCAGACCTCGAGCTTGGTGGCGACCCGGGCGCAGCCGTCCTGGGCCACGTCGGTCGTCGTGGACGGCCCGCCGAGATCGGGGGTGCGCGTGCCGGACGCGGTGCCCTCGAGCACGGATTCGTAGATCGCGCGTGAGGCGAGCGCGCACCGCGCGGGGCCGGCCTCGGCGGCGTGGTGGAGGATCGCGGCGCAGGCGAGGAGCATGGCCATCGGGTTGGCGAGATTCGTGCCGAGGAGGGCTGGCGCGGTGCCGTGGGCGCCTCGGCCATGGCGACGTCGGTGTCGTAGTCGACATTGAAGGCGAGGAGCACCGACTCGGTGCCGGCGATCGAGCCGAACATCGGGAGGACGAGATCCGAGAGGCAGTCGCCGTCGCGGTTCAGAGCCGGGATCACCAGCGGCGAGTCGGCGGCCCCGCTGATCAGGCCGGCGTAGGTGGCGTCGATCAGGACGGGCGAGTAGAGGGTGTCCGGATGGCGGCGGGCGGCGGCGTCGAGCTCCTCCTTGACCATCCCCTCATAGACCGGCGAGACGGTCAGCTTCGGACCGCCGTAGACGCGGCCGCGGATCGCCGCCGCCGTGCGGAAGGCGTACTCGGACACGGCGTGACAGGTCGCGCGGGTGATCCGCTCGGTGCTGAGGGCGACCTCGCCGTCACCGGAGCCCTCGCGCCACTGGGTGGCGCCGTAGGCGCCGTCGACGGCCATTCGCACGACGGCGATCGGAAAATGGACGCCGGCGATCGGCGTGACGCCGGGGATGCGCGGCCCGTGCGGATGATCACCTTGACGCCGATCTCCTCGCGGAGGATGCGGTGGGCGAGCCGACGTCGGTGGCGCCCTCGGGGGTGACGGTCGCCGCCTTGATGCCGAAGCCGGCTTCGCGCATGGCGGCGGCCACGTGCACGACGGCGTTGCCGCTCGCCCGGCCGGCGGCGAGCGAGAGGTCGTGGCGGAGCAGCTCGAGCTCGACGCCGCAGACGTCCGGCGCGAGCACCGGCAGCGCCGCCTCCAGAAGCTCCTGGCCGGTCTCGTCCCCTTCGAGCACAACGATTCGCAGCATCGGCGGGCTACCATAGCGTCGGACCGCCAGCGTGATGGCGAGCCTGGTTGGCCCGCCGGGCCAGGTGGCGGATGCGGTTCTAACCGCGAAGAGCTTGGCAGACCAGGGACTGATCGATCGCAGGCTCGACCGGCTGGGGCGGGTGCCCTTCCGGTCGGGGTTCCATCTGCGCGAGCGCGAGCGGGCGATCGTCGCCCTGCGCGGGACGACGGCGATCGCCGAGGCCGCTGACGAGCTGATCCGCGGGCGCGTGGCGCCGGCCTCCCCGGCAAAGGACGGGCGGCAGACCCCCTACCGGGGGCACCCGGTGTTCGTCGCCCAGCACGCGACGGCCACCTGCTGCCGGGCCTGCCTCGAGCGGGCGCACGCGATACCCGCCGGCCGCGAGTTGACCGGTGACGAGCGCGACTACGTCGTCGCGGTGATCATGCGCTGGATCGGGCGGGAGGTCGCGAGGGCGCCGGGCTGACCGGCGAGCTATCGTCGCGTTCATGCCCGAGCTAACCGGAGTCAAGCGCCAGCAGCACATGATGTGGACCCTCGGCGACTATGCCGACTTCGCCACGATCCTCCAGCCCGCCTCCACCGCGATGGTGGCGGCGATCGGCGTCAGCGCCGGGGAAGCCGTGCTCGACGTGGCCACGGGGACGGGAAACGCGGCGATCGCCGCCGCCGGTGCCGGGGCGACGGTCACCGGCCTCGATCTCACGCCCGAGCTCTTCGCGGCGGCCCGCCGGCGCGCCGAGGCGGGGGGCTGGCCGATCGACTGGATCGAGGGCGACGCCGAGGCGCTCCCGTTCGCGAACGAGTCATTCGACGGCGTGGTGTCGGTGTTCGGCGCTATGTTCGCCCCCGACCAGCGACGGGCTGCTGCCGAGCTGGTCCGCGTCTGCCGGCCGGGCGGCCGCGTCGGTGTCTGCGCCTGGACTCCGGACGGCGTGTTCGGGCGGATGATCCGGCTGATCATGTCGAGCTCGCCGACGCCGCCGCCGCCCGACTTCAAGCCGCCGGCCCTCTGGGGGTGTGAGGACCACGTCCGCGGGCTGTTCGAGGGCCTGGGCGCCGCGCTCGAGTTCGAGCACGGCCACCTGTTCGTCGAACACGAGTCGGCTGAGGCCTGGGTGGGCTACCTCGACCGAGTGTTCGGCCCGACGATCCTGGCCAAGGGGGCGCTCGAGCCGAGCGGCGGCTGGGAGACCCTGCGGGCGAGCCTCGTCGACCTGTGGGGGTCGCTCGACGAGAGCGACGATGGCCGGTTGCGGGTTCGGCTCGAATACCTGATGACGATCGCCCGAAAGTAGGTCCGTCTCAACCGGGGGTCACGCCGAGGGCGTAGACGGGCGGGAGCATGCTCGCCACGCGGACCCAGGTCAACCCGGCGTCGCCTGAGCCGAAGATGTCGCCCGAGGTGGCGCCGAAGTAGAGCTCGAGCCGGGCGCCCGACCCGGACCGGGCGAAGGCGTGCCGGAGGATCGTCAGGTAGGCGTGGTCGTCGGGCAGCCCGTCGCCGCGCGCCGTCCAGCCGGCACCGCCGTCGCGGGTCTCGTAGACGCGGAGACGGCCGTCGGGGGGCACCCGGTCGGCGTCGGCGGCGAGCGGGATCACGTAGGCGCTGTCGGGGTCGGCGGGGTCGACGACCATCGGAAAGCCGAAGTCCGAGGGGAGGCCGCCGCCGATGTCGATCCACGTCTCGCCGGCGTCGTCGGAGCGGTATACGCCGCCGTGGAACTGCATGAACATGCGCTCGGGCCGGTCCGCGGCGCGGTGGAGGCTGTGCACGCAGAGGCTGTCCGAGGCGGCCCGGGCCTCCTCGGGCAGGTACCGGGCGACGAGGCCCGCGTTGCCCCGGCGCCAGCTGGCCCCGCGGTCGTCGGTCAGCCAGACGCCGGCGGCGGAGATACCGAGCGCGAGCCGGTCGGGGTCGCCGGGCCAGGGGACGATCGAGTGGAGGCACAGCCCGCCGCCTCCCGGCTGCCACGACTCCCGGGTCGGGTGGTCCCAGAGGGCGCGGTTGACCTCCCAGGTCACGCCGTCGTCGCGGCTCTCGAAGAGCACGCCGGGGTCGCCGCCGGCGTAAAGGCAGCCTGCGCTCTCGCCGGCGACGAGGACCCAGATCCGCTCGAGTGCCCGGTCGGCGCGGGGAAGGGCAAGCCCTTCGGCCTGCTTCCATTCACCGGCGACGTCCTCGGCGTACCAGATCTTGGGGCCGTAGAAGGGCGAGGTCACCGAGGCGAACAGGCGTCGGGTGCGCAGGTCGCGGAGGGCGAACTCGACCGGCTCACCGGGAAAGGCGCGGGCGGTGACCGCGAACGGCGCTCCCGGCTCCCCCTCGAGCACGAACAGGCCCTTCTTGGTGGCGGCGAGGAGCTCCGTCACCTGGGATCCCTCGGATGGGCGGTCGGGCCGAGCGCGATCGTCGAAGTCTACGTCGGACGTCGTGCGCCTGACGCGGGGTCCCCCGAGCGCCGGGTCTGCGCCGAGACGCACGGCGCGGCGAGCTCTCGGGCGCGGCCCGGGTCGAGGTCCCCGACCTGCTGAACAGACTGATCGTTCTCCCTCAGGTTCCCCCGTTAGGGCCGTCTGAACCTGGCGTTTAGATCCGCCGTCGGTGACGCTCGCCGGCGCCGCGCGGGCCTCCTGAGGCGTCGACGTCTCGCGCTAGACTCGATGCATGGCGACGTGGCATCCCACGTCCAGCGAGGTACGGGGGCAACCATGACTACGGTCGAGGCAGGCGCGGTCCGGGGGGCCGGGCGCGATGCACGCGAGCGGATTCTCGAAGCGGCATACGAGCTGTTCTCGCGGCGCGGCATCCAGGCGGTCGGCGTCGACGCGGTCATCGAACGGTCGGGCGTCGCCCGCCAGACCCTCTATCGTCATTTCAGCTCGAAGCAGGAGCTCGTGCTGGCCTTCCTCGAGCGGCGCGAGACGCTGTGGACCAGGAACTGGCTTCAGACGAGCGTGGAGCTCCGGGCGTCGGACCCGAAGGAGCGTCTCCTGGCCATCTTCGACGTCTTCGACGAGTGGTTCCACGGGCCGGAGTTCGAGGGCTGCACGTTCATCAACGTGATGCTCGAGCACGCCGACGCGGCCGATCCGGTGCGCCGGGCCGGGATCGCGTACCTCGCCGGGATCCGCAACCTCCTCGAGGGGCTCGCCCGCCAGGCGGGAATCGGCGACGCGGAGGGCTTCGCCCGCAAGTGGCACATCCTGATGAAGGGCTCGATCGTGGCCGCCGGCGAGGGCGACCGTGACGCAGCTCGGCGGGCCAGGGCGATCGGTGTCCTCGTGCTCGGCGACGAGGCCGCCTCCCGGGGTTGAGGGCGGCCGGAGCCCGGCCCGGGCGTCATCGCGGCGCGCCGCGGGGGCGGCTTGACAGCGAGCGCCGCGCGAGGATATGGTCAAACCTCTTTGAGAGGGAGACCGACCCGTCTGATGCCTTAGGGCGCGCGGCCCGCCTCCCTGAAGCGTCGAGCGCGAGGAGAGCAGTATGCCTATCCCCACCGAGTTGGTCGGCTCGTTGCCGCGGCCGATGAAGTTGCAGCAGGCTTACGCCGATCACGACGAGGGCAAGATCACCTTCGAGGAGCTTCAGGCGGAGCAGGATGTGGCGGCCGAGGATTCGATCAAGCGGCTCGAGGCGACGGGTGAGCCGGTCGTCACCGACGGCGAGCAGCGCGAGTCGAGCTTCGCCACCTACCCGATCACCGACACGCTGGCGGGGACGGGCCTGGCGGACAACTTGGCGGGTGACGGGCAGTTCTTCGCGATCTTCGACGATGGTCATCACCGGCAGTTGCCGCGCCTGACGGGCGGCCCGTTCCGCTACAAGACGTTCGCGTCGGAGTTCGTCGAGAAGAATCGGGCAATCGCCTCGCATCCGGTGAAGCAGGCGGTCATCTCGCCGTCAATGATGATGCTGCTGTACCCGTTGGAGGGGGAGATCGAGGGCTACTCGCGCGAGCAGTTCCTCGACGACTGCGTCAACGAGTGCGAGCGCGACATCCGCCAGTGCTTCGACGCGGGCGCGGTCCGGGTGTCGATTGACTTCACCGAGGGTCGGCTGGCGAACAAGAACGACTCGCGCAACCCGTGGACCGGCAAGGACATGCTGCAGGAGTTCATCGATATCAACAACCGGGTGCTCGAGCGGTTTACCGCTGAGGAGCGGGTGAACATCGGTATTCACACTTGCCCGGGCGGCGACTGCGACTCGGTGCACAGCAAGGAGGTTCCGTACGAGCAGCTGCTCAACCACATGTTCAAGATCAACGCCGGGTACTTCCTGATTCAGTGCGCGAGCGAGGAGGACAAGGAGTCGGTGTACAAGCTGTGCGGCGAGAACAGCCGGGCGGACGCCGACGGCGTCGCCCAGGTCTGTTTCATGGGCGTGATCAACCCGCTGACCCCGGAGGTCGAGACGGCTGAGCAGGTCAAGAACGACCTGCTGCTCGCGGCGAAGTACATCCCGGTCGAGCGCCTCGGCGCGACCGACGACTGCGGCTTCAGCCCGTTCAGCCGCGACGTCAAGCCGAAGCACGGCTCGCCGGACTTCGCGCGCGACGTCGCCATGCAGAAGATCTCCGCCCGCCTCGAGGGCGCGCGCCTCGCGTCCGAGGAGCTCGGCGTCTAGCAGAGCATCGAGGCCGTCCCGCTCCTCGGGGCGGGACGGCCGGTCGTCTCGAGGTCGTTGTGTCGCCGGCCGCGGCAAGACCCGGCGGCGACGCGGGCCTCGGTGAGAGCTTCCGCGAATTTCTTCCCGCCGCGATTAGGCTGGCCACGACGATCTGTCGACGTCCGCCGCCGCCGCGCAGTCGCCGCTGAGCGACCCGATCGTCGGCCGGCCGGGGTGCCGGGGGACGGCGGCGCTGCTGTGGATCGCCTTCGATGGCAATGTGGGAGCGAGGCGTGGGCGCAGTCGGTGAGCGCGGCGCTGGCCGCGCGCTGACGCGGCGGGTCGGGAGGTTCAGCCGGCGTCGTCGGAGCCGCGCGATTGCCGGGCGGAGCGCAACTCGGCCTGCAGGCGTCGCTGCCGCCGCAGGAGGACCATGACGAGAACGAGGAGGACCAGCCCGATCAGTCCGACGAGGAGCACGGTGGTGTGGCGATCGAAGAACAGTTTGAGGCGGTCGAGGAAGCCCTGGCGGGCAGTGCTGGCGAAGTCGCTGGTGATCTCCTGCGGCGCGCCCGTCGGGTCGGTGTAGTGAGCGACCACCCGGTACTCGCCGGCCGAGAGGCGCCCGGGCAGGTCGGCGCTCAGGGCCCGCTCGCTCTGGGGAGCCAGCCCGGGGAAGCTGACGGTACGCGTACTCAGGGGAGCGGCTGCGGCCTGACCGTTCGTGACGCGGTAGAGCGACATCCCGAGGTCGAGGTTGGTGGCGGCGCTGCCGGTGCTGAGGACGCGGCCGCTGACGTGCGCCGAGCCCCCGATGTCACCGTGGGCGGCGAAGGCGTCGACCCGGACGGCCGGGGTCGGCAGCGAGTTCGGCCCGACGAGCTGAAACGGGACGGAGATCTTGACGTTGTGGTTGGCGCCGAAGGTCATGACGGCCGTCGCGACGTAGCTGCCGCCGGGCAGGAGGGGGATGACGTCGACGGGGAACTCCCGCTGCGCGCCGGGAAGGACGACGTCTCCGGTCCACGGACCCTTGAAGACGACGCGTCCGCCGGCTTCGCGGATGGCCACGCGGCCCCGCTCGGGTGTCGCGACGATGTCGCCGGTGTTCTTGACCCGGAGGAGCAGGCGCAGCTTCTGCGGGGCGAACTGAACGGCGTGCAACGCCGTGAATACCCCGCTCGGATGATAGGTGCCGGGCAGCCGGAGGAAGTTGACGCTGAGTAGCCGGCTGACGACCTGGACCGAGCCCCCCTTGACCTTCGGCTGACCTTGGAATACGACCCCGAGATACGCGGCGCGGGAGTTGAGCGGGACAAGTTGCCAGCGGAGCGCCACCTGGCGGGTCTGCCCGGGTGCGAGGGTGAAATCGGAAGGCATCGCACTCAGGACGTTGCGCGCGTCGTTGAGCCCGGCCGGATCCTCGCGGAACTGGAACGCCCCGCTCAAATTCTGGCTCAGCAGGACGGGAAATACGTGGACCGCATAGGTGTCGCGGGTGGTGTTGCTGACATTCGTCGGGAGGAGGGTCGCTGGAGGCCGCCCGACGAGATCGCGACGCGACGGGCTGATCGAGAACGTCCCGGGCGCGAGCTGCTGAGCGGGGGCCGGCGAGGCGAACGGGCCGGCCAATGCGACCATGAACAGTGCCACGGATGCCCTGACGACGGTGCGGCGAGGCCAAGAGGGCGGCAAGAGCATCGGAGCGCGCCATCGTATCGGCGCGCTCCGTTTCATGACCTGACAAGTCGTGCCGGCGATGACCGGTCGCGAGACCGGCCAGCCTCCGGCGGTCGTCACTACGAGAGCGTGTACGTGGCGGTGAGGCTGTAAACGCAGCCGGTCAGCATGACCTGGGCGCTCGGGATGGTGAGCGAGTAGGCCGTGGTCAGAGCCGCCGCGGCGATGGGGATGCTCGCGGTCGCGACAGTCACCGGTGTGGCCAGGGCCGGAATCGCCTTGACGCCCGCCGAGGTGACGCCTGTCCCGGTGACGGCGGTGTTCAGCGCGTTGGTGAGCTGAGCGGCGCTCCCCGTGCAGCCCGTGCCGGCGGCCACCATGTGCCCGGCGCCGGTGCCCGAATCCCCGACGGTCAGGGTGGAGGAGCCCGCCGTGTTGGTCGCGGTCAGCAGGCCGCTCGTGGTCGGCGATCCACCGGGATCGAAGTTGGTCGTGAAAGGGGCGGCCGTTCCCGTGAGGGCGAGCGTCCCGAGTGTCGTTCCGGTCACGAGCTCCGTGCCGGTCGCGGCGGCATATGCCGGGCCCGAGAAGCCGGCCAGGGCGACGGTGGCCCCCAGCAGGACGCCGATGGTCTTCTTGCGCGTCATTTTGTCTCCCTCTTGGTTCCGTGCAGCAGGCGAGCTCTTCGCGGCAGTTTGACCTCCCCGGCGCGCGCTCTTGCTTCTCCTATCGGCGGGGAAGGGGGTAGACCTTTAGCCCCTCGCGGGAAACTCGACGGATGGACGCGTAGATATCTAGCGATTGAGGTTGCCGATCTTCCGCGGATCGGCGGCGTCACTGCAGCGTGTAGGTGATCGTCAACCCGTAGACGCATCCCGTACGCATGACCTCGGAGGCCGGGATGACCTGGCTGTAGCTCGTCGTCATGGCGATACTCAGGAGCGCGAGCGTCGCCGAGGCTACCTGCTTGGGCGCCTCGCCGATGGTGACCGCGCCGGCCGAGACGAATCCCCCCAACCCCCCGGTGCTGGTGACCGTGACGCTGAGCGCGTTGCTGAGCTGCGGGTCGCTGCCTCCACAGCCGGCCCCAGCGGCCTGAAGGTGCCCGGCGGAGGCTCCGGCGCCTGCTTGCACCGTGAGGGTCCAACCGAGACTGAGGAGCGTGGACGCGGTCAGGCTCCCGGAGCCAACGGCCGTCCTCCCCGGCTGGAGCGGCGACAGCGTGGCCCCGGTGCCGGTACCGAGGGACAGGGCGTGGGCCGTCGAGATAGGGCCGGTGCCGAGGACAACGATGGCGAGGGTGACGGCACCGCCGGCAAGGAACCTCATCGGATCACCATCGCATGTTCGAGGTCCGATCGGGCCTTCGGCGGACTTTTTGGCCACTGAACCGGGCGGCCGCCTATTTGTTGCCAAGATGGCGGACGCGCAGCCGGCGGTCCAGGCCGGAGCCGACTCCCCGAGATCGCCTGCGCCCGTCTCTCACCGACGGCAACGGCCCCGCCCGGTCGGCGTTCGAGCAGCAGTTCCGGCGGGCGGTGGCCCGCAGCGATCTGCCGCCGGCCCAGTTCAACGTCAGCCTCGGCGGCATGGAGGTCGACGTACTGTGGCCGAGCGCGCCCCTCGTCGTCGAGCTCGACGGCCGCGCCTACCACAGCGACCCAGCCGCGTTCGAGCGCGACCGCGAACGCGATGCCCGCCTCGGTGCGCTCCATCAGGTCATCCGCATCACCTGGCGACCCTGGCGAGACCAGCCGGACGTCGAGCTCCGCGCCGGCACGCGATCCTCCTCGTCCGGACGGGGGCCATCGATGCCGGCGGGTGATCGATACTTGCCCCAAAAACGGGGGCAAAGATCGATGACCTATGTTTCCGCCGCGAGATTTCGCACGGTCGGAACCCCGTCTCCGGTTCTGGAGTCGTGTCGGCTGGGGCTGCGGCGCAATCGGGAGCACATCGGCCCCGACCATCACTCCGGACGCCGCTCAGCTCCTCCCGACCGACTTCCGCGCCCCTAAGGCTCCCAGACGAACCGATTTGCGGCCGCTGCGGCACATGCCGCAGGGCGCGGTGGCGGGGTCGCGTCTGGCGACCCCGCCCCCGTTTTGCGTACTCCCGAAGTGGAGACGGTGGGAATCGAACCCACGTCCGCGATCGCGTGAAGATGGCGTCTACGAGCGTAGCCGGCGCTCTGATCTCATCCCCCGCTCGCCTCGCCGGCTGGGTTGCGGGGGACCAGCCTCCTGAAGTTTTCCCGGCTCGGCGGAGGCGGACCTTGCCGGGTGAGCCTGCTATCTGATCCCAGTTATCCCCGCCGCAGGCTGCGGGGGCCGAGACCTCACTCGCCTAGATTATCTAGACAGCGAGGGCGTACTCATGAGAGTCCGCACTTATTGTTTTTCCCGGGTGTTTAACGAGGCCGCCCGGGACCTCGACTCGCAACCATCCCCACGAGCCGACCACGTCGAAGCCTGTCGTCCCCGGGGATGTCCAACCTATGGTAGCCGCTCGACGGCCACGGCCCGCCCGGCCGGCAGAAAGAAACCGACGCGGACCGAGCCGCTTGAGGAACCCGCCGACCGGGCGCCCGAAGGCTCCCGATCCTTGGGTGGCGCGGCCTCGCACCTCGGTGGCCTCGCTCTTTGCGTCTCAGGTCCGCGTCTGACCAAAACGGTACGCCCGGCGCTCCGTGCCCGCAAGATCCCCGGCCTCGGGTCTCCGCATCTTGCGAAGAAATCGTCAGCCGCACCCCCTGCGGGCGGGCTGGCTATGACCGGCGCGAACCGCCGAAGGGCCTTTATGGATCGCCTAGAGACGCCTGCCACAATCAACCGCACCATGGAAGATCGGCAGCCCTTCGCCCTCCCCGGCCCCCCGCTCGAGCCTCCGCCCCGCGAGGATCCGTTCGGTCGCCGGCGGAGACGCTCCGGCCCGCGCGAGCGCGCCGGCGCCGCCGGCGCCGCGCTCCTCGCCCTGCTGGCGAAGGGTAAGGCGATCCTCCTCTTCCTCCCGAAGATCAAGCTCCTCGCCACGGCGGGGAGCGCCCTGGTCTCGGTGGCCGCCTACGCCCTGTTCTTCGGCTGGGGGTTCGCCGTCGGCTTCGTCGTCCTCCTCTTCATCCACGAGATGGGCCACGTGATCGCGCTGCGCCGTGAAGGCATCAAGGCCAGCGCCCCGATGTTCGTCCCCTTCCTCGGCGCCTTCATCGCCGCCAAGTCGCTCGGCGAAGACGCCCTCGCCGAGGCTCGCGTCGGCCTCGCCGGCCCGATCCTCGGGTCCCTGGCCGCCGGCGCCGTGGCGTTGGCCGGTGTGCTCGCGGGCAGCCCGTTCCTCCAGGCCCTCGGCTATGTCGGGCTCTTTCTCAACCTGTTCAACCTCGTTCCGGTCGTGCCGTTCGACGGCGGCCGGGCGATGGCGGCGATGGCTCCGTGGATGTGGTTCGTCGGGCTCGGCGGACTCGTAGTCCTGCTGCTCGTGAGCCACAACCCCTTCGTGCTGATCTTCATCGTCCTCGGCGGCCTCGAGACCTGGCGGCGCTGGAAGCTGCGCAAGGCGCGGACCCTCGAGACGGCCGCGTATTACCGGGTCTCCCCCCGCAACCGGGCGATCGTCGGCGCCGTCTATATCGGCCTGATCGTCGCTCTCGTTCTCGGGATGCAGGCCACCTACGTCCAGCACGCGGTCGGCTTCGGCCACTACTGATCGCCGGCCGGCGCCGGCGCCGCGACAGGCTGGTGGTCTGTCGCAAAATGCCCGCCGGCGCCCGGACCCGTCAGGCGCCACGCGGCGTCCGCCCGGCGCCGCGAGCATGCCGGCGGCCGCCGCCCGGCGCCAGATCACGCCGGGCGCTCGCGAGACCCTCATGGCAGACGACTAGCGCCCGACGTCGTGGAGCGCCCGCTGCATCTCCCGCTCCGAGTCGCGCTTCTTCATCGTCTCCCGCTTGTCGTGGACGTCCTTGCCCCGGGCCAGCGCGATTTCGACCTTCGCGTGCGACCCCGAGAAGTAGATCCTCGTCGGGACGAGCGTCAGCCCCCGCTCGGCCGTTCGCGCCTCGATCCGGTCGATCTCCCGCCGCTTGAGCAGCAGCTTGCGCTCGCGCTCCGGCTCGTGGTTCTCCCGGCTCGCCGGTGCGTACGGCGGGATGTGGACGTTGCGCAGCCAGAGCTCGCCGTCCTTGATCGCCGCGAACCCATCCTTCAGCTGGGCTCCTCCCGTCCGCAGCGACTTGACCTCGGTGCCCTGGAGGACGATCCCGCATTCGACCCGCTCGAGCAGGTTGTAGCGGTAGGAGGCATAGCGGTTCGACGCGACGTCACCCGCTGAGATCTTGCGCTTGCCCTTGGCCATCGTCCACCCAGACTACGCAAGCAGGAGGTCCACCCGTCCGCGGGCCGGCTCCACCCCGTCCACCCGCACCTCCACCGGGTCCCCGAGGCGGAGCGTCGCCCCGTTGCGGTCGCCGGAGAGGATCGTCCCCTCCTCGTTCAGCTCCCACCACCCGCCCTCGCGCATCCGCCGCACCGGGAGCATCCCCTCGTAGCGGCCGCCGAAGGCCACGAAGGCCCCGGCGCCGATCAACCCGACGATCTCGCCCTCCCACGCCCGGTCGGGGTCCTCCCGGGTCAGCGCGAAGCACCGGGCGACGTCGTCGGCCGATCGCTCGATGTCCATCGCCTCCCGCTCACGCGACGATGTCCACTCCGCCAGTTCACTCAAACCCGCCCCCGCCGCCGGCTCGCCCGCCACCGACCCCGCCGCCACCGACCCCGCGCCCGCCGCCCCTGCCCCGGCCGACCCGACCGACCCGACCGACCCCGCCGACCCGACCGCCGCCAGCAGCGCCCGGTGGCACACGAGGTCGGGATAGCGGCGGATCGGCGAGGTGAAGTGGCAGTAGGCGCTCGACCGCAGGCCGGCGTGCCCGAGGTTCCGCGGCGAGTAGTAGGCCTGCTTGAGCGAGCGCAGGACCAGCGAGGTCAGCGCCAGGCGCCCCCGTCCGGACGACCGGACATACCGGTCGACCGCCTGCGAGATCTCCCCGACCAGCTCCCCGGCCTCGGAGGGCGACATCGTCTTGGGCAGCGGCGGCGTCGGCACCTCGAGCGAGGCGAACTGGGCGACCAGCCGGGCCACCCGCGCGGGGTCGGGCTGCTCGTGGACGCGGTAGAGCGCCGGGAGCCTGCGTCGCTCGAGTAGCGTGGCCACCTGCTCGTTGGCGGCGATCATCAGGTGCTCGATGAGGCGGTGGGACTCGGTCTGCTCGCCGAAGCGGATCTCGATCACGTGACCCTCGCGGTCGAAGGCGAACTCCGGCTCGCCGCTGACGATGGCCAGCGCCCCGCGCCGCTCGCGCTCGCGGGCCAGCTCCCGGGCGGCGCCCCGCGCGGCGTCGAGCGGCGCCGCCCACGGCTCCCGGGCGGGCTCCTCGCCGGCGAAGATGCGGTCGACCCGGTCGTAGTCGAGCCGCTCGTCGGAGCAGATCAGCGACCGGTAGAAGGCCGCCCGGACCACCCGCGGCCCGTCGAACTCGAGCTCGGCCGTCACCACCCGCCGGTCCTGGCCCGGGACCAGCGAGCAGGCATCGTTCGATAGCGCCGCCGGCAGCATCGGCTCGACCGCCCCCGGGACGTAGACGCTCGTCCCGCGCCGCCGCGCCTCCCGATCGACCGCCGAACCCTCGGTGACGAAGGCCGAGACGTCGGCGATGTGGACCCAGACCCGCACCCGCCCGGCGCGGTCGAGCTGTTGGGCCGAGACGGCGTCGTCGTAGTCGCGCGCCCCGGTCGGATCGATCGTGAAGGTGTCCAGGCGGCGGAGGTCACGGCGCTCGACACCGTCCTCCGCGGCCGCCGCGGCCTCCCGCGCGGCGAGCTCGACCGCCTCGCTGAAGCGCCGCCGCAGCCCGCGCTCGAGCATCAGCGCCTCGATCACATCCCGCGCGACGTCAGGCCGGCCGATCCGCCGGACGACCGTCGCCCGGGCGCCCCGCCGGCCGGCCCGGACCCCGACGAGCACGAGCTCGCCGGCCCGGGCCTTCCCCGGGTCGACCGACATCTGTCCGCTCCCCCAGCCGTCCTCGCCGCGACCGCGACCGAACAGCGGCCGCGCGACGAGGAACTTCCCGCGCCGCTCGAGGACCGCCGCCCGCTGGCTCACCGCAGCGGGCTCACCGCAGCGGGCTCACCGCAGCGGGGTCAACACCCGAGCCCGCCCGTTCGGAGCGGAGCCTTGCGGCGACCAGGCTCACCGGGAGGCGGGTCACGGGAGCCTTACGGCGACCAGGCTCACCGAGAGGCCGGGTCACGGGAGCCTTACGGCGACCAGGCTCATCGAGAGGCCGGGTCACGGGAGCCTTGCGGCGACCGGGCTCATCGAGAGGCCGGGTCACGGGAGCTTTGCGGCGACCACGCGCAGGGCCGCGTCAAGGGCCGGGTCGTGCCCGACGGTCGGCGTCCCCGCCGCCGTCACGTCGGGGGTGATGCCCGCCCCCCGCTTGATCCCGCCGCCGCCGAGGTTGCGCCCGCTGGGCAGGAAGTACTCGCCCACCGTGATGTCGAGCGCCCCGCCGTTGGACAGGGGCTGGACCTCCTGGAAGACGCCCTTGCCGAAGGTGTGGGTCCCGACGATCGTCGCCCGGTGGCGGTCCTGGAGCGCCCCGGCGACGATCTCGGCCGCCGAGGCGGTGTCGCGGTCGACGAGGACGGCCACCGGGGTCGACGGGGCGATCGCGTCGCCGGCGGCGGTCAGGGTGGTCGTCGGCTGCGTTCGGCCGCGGGTCGTCACGATCGGCCCGTCGGGCAGGAAGATGCTCGACACCAGCCGCGCTTCCTCGACCAGCCCGCCGCCGTTGTGGCGGAGATCGAGCACGATGCCGCGGGCGCCCTTGGCCATCAGCCGGTCGATCGCCTGGCGGACCTCGCCGTGGGCGCCGGAGCTGAAGGTGGCCAGGGCGACGTCGGCCACCTTCTTGGCACCGACCCGCCGGAGCTTCGAGGCGACCACCGGCACCGACACCTCGGCTCGCGTGACACTGACCACCCGCGAGTGCCCCTGATGGAGTACCCGCAGCGCCACACTCGTCCCCGCCTTGCCCTTGACCAGCGCCGTCGCTGCCGCCTCGGACTTACCGGACAGCGTCTGGCCGTCGGCGGCGATGATCGTGTCGCCGGCGACGATCCCGGCCCGGGCGGCCGGCGAGTTGTCGAACACCTCGACGACGAGCAGCCCGCGCCTGCTCCCGACGACGTTGGTCCCCACCCCGGAGAACTGCTGGGCCGCCGAGGTCACGAAGTCGTGGAACTGCTGCGGGGTCAGGTAGTTGGAGAAGCGGTCGTGCAGGCCGGCGACGATGCCGGTGATCGACCCGTTGACGAGGTCGCTCCGCCTGAGCGGGACGTAGTAGTCGTCGAGGATCCGCTGGACCGACTCGTCGAGCACGGCGCTGTCACTCCCCGAGGCGACGGTGTCGCGCAAGAATCCCGGGAGGTCGCTCGGATGCGACCCCCACCAGACGCCGAACAACAGCACGGCGGCGATCACGACGCCGGCGAGAGCGGCCGTGAGGTTACGGCGGGCGCGGGCCGGGACGAGCATCAACGGCGGGCGGCGCCCGGCAGGAGCGCCCCGTACCCGGCGCCGCGTGTTCTCGCCGTCATGGCCGGGAGGGTACCTGCCGCCCGGCGAAGGTCGCGGCGATACCCCCGGGGCGCCCGGCTCGCGCGGCGCGACCGGCCGGCGCCCGAAGCCGCTGTCAGACCCGGAGGAAGCGGCGCAGCGAGAGTCCGGACCCGGCGGCCGAGACGGCGACCGCGCAGAGCATCAGGACGAGCGTGAGCAGCGGGAAGTTGATCGTGTTCGGCCGGCCGATCACCGAGAACTCGGAGACCAGGTTGTCGACGACGGCGATCTTCGCGAGCACGAGCATCGCGATGGCCAGGACGCCGCCGAAGGCGCCGAGGAGGACCCCCTCGATCACGAACGGCCAGCGGATGAACCAGTCGGTGGCGCCGACGAGCTTCATCACCTCTACCTCGCGGCGGCGGGCGAACAGCGACAGGCGGATCGTGTTCGAGATCAGCAGCACCGAGGCGATGACCAGGAGCACGGCCAGCACCGCCATCGTCGCCTTGACCAGGCTCGTCGCCGTGAGGATCTTCTGGGCGTCGTCGCGACGATTGTTGACCGTGGCGATCGCCGGGTCGATCGGCGCGCTCCCGCTCATCAGGGCAAGGCGGAGCGCGTTGACGTTGTCGGGCGCGTCGGGCGTGACCCGGAAGCTGTCGGGGAGCGGGTTGGAGTCGACGATCGCGTAGGCCGCGGGGTCGGCCTTGCTCTGCTGGGCGAAGGCCTCGCGCTTGGAGATGAACTGGACCGTCTTCACGTGGGGGGTCCGGCGGTGGAGGAGCTGGCTGACGCGGGCGATGTCGGCTGCCGTCGAGCCGTCCTTGAGGTAGACGCCGACGAGCACGCGCTTGCGCACGTCGTTGGCCGCGCCGCTGGTCACCTGGGCCACGGGGATGAAGACGCCGAGGACGAGCACGGTGACGAGGACGGTGGCCAGGGCGGCGAAGCTCGGAACGGCGTTGCGGCGCATCGAGCGCAGCGACTCGCGCATGAAGAAGCCGAGCCTCATCGCCCGTCCCCCGGCGCTGCGGTGCTCACCAGGGGATCCTGGTGTTCTCGTCGCGGAGCATCGCGGTGAACTCGTCGGTGCTCTGCTCGCGCTGGCGGTACATGCCCTCGTCCTCGTCGCGGACGACCTGACCGCCGACCAGCTCGATGACCCGCCGGCGCATCTTGTCGACCATCGTCGAGTCGTGGGTCGCGACGAGCACGGTCGTCCCGGCCCGGTTGATCCGGTAGAGCAGCTGCATGATGCCGATCGAGGTCTCGGGGTCGAGGTTGCCGGTCGGCTCGTCGGCCAGCAGGAGCGCGGGGTTGTTGATGAAGGCGCGGGCGATCGAGACGCGCTGCTGTTCGCCGCCGGAGAGCTGGTCGGGGTAGTTGTGGAGCTTTGTCGACAGGCCGGTCAGGCGCAGGATGTCCGGTACCTTCGCGCGGATCTGGCGGCGGCTGGCCCCGGTCACCTGGAGCGCGTAGGCGACGTTGGCGTAGACGGTCCGGTTGGGCAGGAGCTTGAAGTCCTGGAAGACGACGCCGAGGTTGCGCCGGTAGGAGGGGACCTTCTTGCGGTCGATCTGGGCCAGGTCGCGCCCGGCGACGCCGATCGAGCCGGAGGTTGGCTCGAGCTCCTTGATCAGCAGGCGCATGATCGTCGACTTTCCGGAGCCGGTCGATCCGACGATGAAGACCCACTCGCCGCGCTCGATCGAGAACGTCGCGCCGTCGAGGCCGGCGTGACCGCCGGCGTAGAGCATGCAGACGTCGCGGAACTCGATCATCGACTCGCCGCCGGGAGCGCGCTCGGGCCGCCGGATCGGCTGGGGGGCGGGGCCGGGGCGGCGCCCGCGGGTGCCCCTGAGGATCTCCCTTTCGGTCGCCGCCATGCGCCGAAGATAGACGACCCCCACCGCGAATGTGCCGCTTTGCGGCTCCTGCAAGAGCAATTTCACCCCACCAGATACGGTTCATCGATGACCGACATCACGACGACCACCGCACCCAACGGCCTCCCTATCCACCGAATCGCCGTCCCCGGCACCCGCGCGCTCACGATCCTCGCCGCCTTCGACGCCGGCGCCCGGAGCGAGCGGCCCGACGAGAACGGCATGGCCCACTTCCTCGAGCACCTGGTCTTCAAGGGCGGCGAGGCCTACCCGACCTACCGCGACGTCAACGAGACGGCCGAGCGGATGGGCGCGATGCTCAACGCCTACACCAGCCACGATCTCGTCGCCTTCCACATCACCGCGCGCGCCGAGGTCGCCCCGGAGGCGATCGATCTCCTGAGCGACTTCGTCGGGCGACCGCGCCTCGACGCCGAGGAGCTTGATCGGGAGCGTGGCGTGGTGATCCAGGAGATCAACCGGGCCCACGACCAGCCGTCGATGATCGCCGAGTACCTGATCGACCGGGCCGCCTTCGGCGAGCATCCCCTCGGGCGGACGGTGCTCGGGCCGGCCGACCACCTGCGGAGCTTCAGCCGCGAGGCGATCGTCGCCTTCCGCGAGCGGCGGTGGTCGGGCCAGCGGGGCGGGGTCTTCCTCGTCGGCAACACCGACCACCTGCCGAGCGACACCGAGCTCGGCGAGCGCTTCGGCCGCTTCCCCACCCTTCCGCCGCCCGACCCGTACGAGCCGGCCCCGGCCTTCGCGCCGTCCACTCTGGTCGAGCCGCGGGAGACCAACCAGTCGCACCTGCGGATGATCTACCGGCCGGAGATCGACGTCGCCGACCGCCGCCAGCGAACGGCGCTCTCGATCTACGCGACGCTGCTCGGCGGCTCGATGGGCTCGCGGCTGTTCGACGAGATCCGCGAGCAGCGCGGCCTGTGCTACTCGGTCTCGGCGATGGACCACGCCTTTGCCGACGCGCCGATCCTGCAGCTGTCCTCGGGTCTGGACTCGAGCAAGACGGTAGAGGCCTACACGCGGATGCGCGAGATCGTCGACGAGCTCCGGACCGACGGCCCGACCGAGGCCGAGGTCGAGCGGGCGCGCGCCTACACGGCCGGCCGCCGGGTCCTCGCCTTCGAGAACTCGGGCGCCGTCGCGCGCTTCGCCGCCCACCAGGCGATCGTCTACGGCGAGGACATCGACCCCGACGCGGCGATCGACGCCGTCGACAGCGTGACCTTCGACGAGGTCATGACCGTGGCCGCCGGGATCAGTGAGGATCTCGCGGTGGCGGTCGTCGGGCCGCATGACATGGGTGATTTCTAACCAGCACCGCCTCGCCGATCACGCTCACCGCGTGACCCGGCTGCTGGCTCACCTGACGGGCCGGGCCGGGGGCGAGCAGGAGCCTGGGCCGTGCCTCGGACGTGGTGGTGATGGAGCAGTTGCCTCCTCGCGGCGGCGCTCTGGGCGGAGATGGACCGCGGTCGTGCGTCGGCCGCCGACGGCGGCACCGTTGCGAGCCAGGGCGGCGCGAGCGGGCGCCGTGCGCTTGAGCGATCCGGCCGTCGTCAGGGGCGGATCGCGACCATCCGCTCGATCGCCGTCCGGGCGGCGGCGGCGGTCGCGGCGGGTACGGTCACGGGCGAGCTGCCGTCGCGGAGGGCGTCGCGGAGCTTGGGCAGGGTGATCATCTTCATGTAGCGGCAGCTCGCCGCCTCGTTGGCGGCGATGAAGTCAGTCTCGGGGGCGGCCAGGCGCAGCGGATGGAGCATGCCGACCTCGGTGGCCACGATCGCGCTCGAGCCCGGCGCGGCGCGGCGGGCGTAGCTCAGCATCCCGCCGGTCGAGAGCATGTGGACTCCTTCGGCGGCGACGTCGCCGGCGGCCACGTACTCCATGACCGAGGTCGAGCAGCCGCATTCGGGGTGGATCAGGAAGTCGGCGTCGGGGTGGGCGGCCCGGGTGGCGGCGATGTCGCTCGGGCGGATCCCGGCGTGGACGTGGCACTCGCCGTCCCAGACGTGCATCCGCCGGCCGGTGACCCGCTCGACGTAGGCGCCGAGGAACATGTCGGGGCCGAAGAGGATCTCGGTGTCCGGGCCGTGGGTGGCGTAGATGTGGCGCACGACGGCCACGGCGTTCGAGGAGGTGCAGCAGTAGTCGGTGAGCGCCTTGACCGCGGCCGAGGTGTTGACGTACATCACGACGACCGCCCCCGGGTGCTCCTCCTTCCAGGTCGCGAGCTGCGCCTCGTCGATCGAGTCCGACAGCGAGCAGCCGGCGTCCGGATCGGGGATCAGCACCGTCTTCTCGGGACAGAGGATGGCCGCCGTCTCGGCCATGAAATGGACGCCGCAGAAGACGATCGTCGTCTCGCCGGCGGCCGCCGCCTGCTGGGAGAGGCCGAGCGAGTCGCCGACGAAGTGGGCGACGTCCTGGATCTCGGGGCGCTGGTAGTTGTGGGCGAGGATCAGCGCGTCCCGTTCGACCGCCAGCCGTCGGATCTGATCCTGGAGCCCAAGAATTTCCTCGGCCGCGAGCGGCCGGTCCGCCTCGGGCGGGGCCATCGGCAGTTCGATCATTCGAGCGGGATTCAGAGCGGCTCCAGTGTCAACGAAAGATCAAGGGCAGGTGCTGAATGGGTCATTGCGCCGATCGACACGAATTGTACGCCGGTGGCGGCGTGATCCCGGACGTTGGCCAGCGTCACCCCGCCGCTCGCCTCGAGGATGGCCCGCCCGGCGACCCGCCCGACGGCGGCGCGGAGCTCGTCCGGCGACATGTTGTCGAGCAGCAGGCGGGTGGCCCCCGCCGCCAGCGCCTCGTCGACCTCGGCCGGATTGCGGCACTCGACCTCGAGCGGCAGGTCGGGCGCGTGGGCGCGGGCGGCGTCCACCGCTGCGGCCACCCCGCCGGCCAGCGCGATGTGGTTCTCCTTGATCAGGATCGCGTCGTAGAGCCCGGCCCGGTGGTTCGTCGCCCCGCCGGCGGCGACCGCGGCCTTCTCGAGCGCGCGGAGTCCGGGCGTCGTCTTGCGCGTGTCGAGGACCCGCGCCCCCGTCCCCTCGACCGCCTGGGCGCAGCGGGCGGCGAGCGTGGCCACCCCCGACAGGCGGGCCAGGAAGTTGAGCGCCGTGCGCTCGGCCGACAGCAGCGCCCGCGCCGCCCCGTCGATCGCCAGCACCGGTCCGCCCTCCCGCCATTCGCCCTCGGCCACCAGGCGCTCGACCCGGGCGTCGGGATCGAGCCGGCGGAAGACCTCGGAGGCGACGTCGAGGCCGAAGATCACCCCGGGCTCCTTCTGGGTGATCGTCGCCCGGGCTCGGGCACCGGTGGCGACGGTGGCCTCGGCGGTCACATCGCCGCCGCCGAGATCCTCCGCCAGCGCCCGGGTCACCAGCGTTTCGTCGACGAGGCCCACTTCCTCCAGGATAGGGTGCCTCCCCATGCGCGGATTGGACGGACGCTTCACCGGCGCCGGCGGCCCCGAGATCTACTGGCAGTCCTGGTCGCCGGACGGAGCCCCCCGGGCGAGCCTGGTCGTCGCCCACGGCGCCGCCGAGCACAGCGGCCGCTACGCCCCACTGGCCGAGCGCCTGGCCGGCGCCGGTTTCGCCGTCTACGCCCTCGACCATCGGGGCCACGGCCGGTCGGACGGCCCCCGCTCGCTGATCGATCACCTCGACCGGGCGCTCGCCGACCTCGGGCAGATAGTCGACATGGCCGCAGAGGTCTCCGGGCGGCCTCCGTTCCTGCTCGGGCACAGCATGGGCGCCTGCTTCGCGGTGCAGTACGCCCTCGGGCACCAGAGCCGGCTGGCCGGCCTGGTCCTCTCGGGGCCGCTCCTCGCCCTCGAGACCCCGCGGCCGCTGCTCGCCCTCAGCCGCGTGCTGTCGGCCGTCGCCCCCCGCCTCGGCGTCTACGCCGTCGACTCCGCCCAGATCAGCCGCGACCCCGACGAGGTCCGCCGCTACGACGAGGACCCGCTCAACTACCGGGGCAAGCTCCCGGTCCGCACCGTGGCCGAGTTCGCCGGCGCGATCGCCACGCTCCCCCGCCGGGCTTGCGAGCTCGTGCTCCCCCTCCTGATCATGCAGGGCGGGGCCGACCGGATCGTCCCCCCCGCCGGGGCGACGGCGTTCGCCGACCGGGTGGGCTCCCAGGACAAGACATTCAAGCTCTACCCCGGCCTCTATCACGAGATCTTCAACGAGGCCGAGCCGGAGCGGACGGTCGTGATCGGCGACCTCGTCGCCTGGCTCGAGGCTCAGGCGCCGGCGGCCTTCAGCAGGTAGGCGCGGACGAAGCCGTCGAGGTCGCCGTCGAGCACGCGCGACGCGTCGCCGACCTCGAAGGCCGTCCGGTGGTCCTTGACCATCGTGTACGGATGGAGGATGTAGGAGCGGATCTGCGAGCCGAAGTTGACGTCCTGGGCCTCGCCCTTCTCCTTGGCGATCTCCGCCTCCCGCCGGCGCTCCTCGGCCTCGGCCAGCTTGGCCCGGAGCATGGTCATCGCCGTCGCCTTGTTCGACGACTGCGACCGCTCGTTCTGGCACTGGACGACGATGCCCGACGGCCGGTGGGTGATCCGCACCGCCGAGTCGGTCTTGTTGACGTGCTGGCCGCCCGCCCCGCTCGCCCGGTAGGTGTCGATCTGGAGGTCGTCGTCGTCGATCACGATGTCGCCCTCCCCCTCGACGACCGGCGCGACCTCGAGGCCGGCGAAGCTCGTCTGGCGGCGGTTGGCCGAGTCGAACGGCGAGAGGCGCACCAGCCGGTGGACGCCCTTCTCGGCCCCATAGAGCCCGTAGGCGTTCTCGCCCGTCGCCTGGAAGGTCGCCGACTTGATCCCCGCCTCCTCCCCCGGGCTGACCTCGAGGAGCTCGGTCTGGAAGCCGCGCTGCTCGGCCCAGCGCAGCTCCATGCGCAGGACCATCTCCGCCCAGTCCTGGGCGTCGGTCCCCCCCGCCCCGGCGTTGATCGTCACCAGCGCCGGCCCGGCGTCGTAGCGCCCGGAGAAGAGCCGGGCCTCCTCGAGCTCGAGCAGGCGCTCCTCGACCGACGCGATGTTCGCCTCGACCTCGTCGGCCAGGGACGGCTCCTCGTCGGCCAGCTCGATCAGGCCGGCGAGCTCCTCGGCGTCGTGCTCGAGCGACCGGAAGGCGTCGAGGCGCCGCTTGGTCCGCGCGTGCTCGGCCGTGACCTTGGCCGCCGCGTCCGAGTCGTCCCAGAAGCCGGGCTCGCCCATCCGGTCCTCGAGCTCCGCCAGGCGCTCGTCGAGTGCCGGCGGGTCAAAGGTAGTCCGCGAGCAGGGTCAGCTGGTCGCGGACGGCAGCGAGGCGCTGCGGGGTCGGCTCGGATGTCGGGGCGGCGGCCATGCTCGGCTCCAGGGTACTAGGCAGGCGCGAGGATCCAGACCCTCAGCTGCTCGCCGCCGAAGCCGGGACGGTCGAACGAGCTGACGAGGTAGCGCCGCCCGTCGACGGTGGCCGCCCCCGCCGCCGGCAGGCTCACCGCGAGCGCCCCGGCGAGCGAGCTCTTGGCGTGGTGGCCGATGCTTCCCCGCACCACCAGCTCGGCCCCGGTCAGCCGGTGGACGAGCTTGATGAAGCCGATCACGTCCTGGATCGAGACCTCCATCCGGCCGAGGACGCGGCCGTCCGGCCCGGTCAGCGAATGGGGCTGGCCGGCGATGACGAAGCGCAGGCCGACGTCGACCAGCACCCGCCCGCCGCGGACGACCTGTTCGCGTACGGCGTGCCGCACCGGCTGTCCGTTGAGCGTCCGGCGGGCGAGCGCGTAGTCGCCGCTCGCCAGGCCCGCCACCAGCCCGGGAAGCGGCGCGATCTGGGCGAAGGCGGCGCCGTTGGGGGTGCCCGAGACCTCCTGGTGGTAGATCCTCATCGCCACCGACGCCAGCGTGTCGACGCGGGTCTGGGCGATCGTCGCCGCGCAGCTCGGGCACGCGGCCGGCGTAGCCGGGGCGCCCGCCCCGCCGCACCCGGCGGCCGCCAGGCCCAGGGTCAGGGCGGCGAGCAGCACGACGGCCGCGCCGGTCACGGCTCCCCGGTCGGGGCGCACGGGCGGTCGGCTCCGCCCGTCAGGCGCCGCGGTCGCCCGGCGGCCGGCGACGGCCGCGTTCAGGCGCCATGGCAGCGCTTGAACTTCTTGCCCGACCCGCACCAGCACGGGTCGTTGCGACCGACCTGCTCGTCGGTGGCCACCCGCCGCTGCTCGACGTGGGGGGTCAGCTCGACCGCGTCGGCGTCGGCCGCGTCGGCGACGACGGCGGCCCCACCCGCGGCAGCGGCGGCGCCGAGGGCGCTCGGGGCGGCGCTCGCCCCCGAGGAGTAGGAGACGCTCGCCGGGCGCGTCGAGCTCCCGCCGGGCGAGTACGGGGCGACGGCCGGCGGCGGGGGCGGCTGCCCGCCGTTCTCGCCGTCGATCTGCACCTCGACGTGGAAGATCATCCGGGCGAAATCCGACCAGATCGTCGTCATCAGGTCGGTGAAGAGGTCGAACGCCTCGTTCTGGTAGGCGACCAGCGGGTCGATCTGGGCGAATCCGCGCAGGTGGATCCCCTCGCGGAGGTAATCCATGTCGTAGAGGTGCTCGCGCCAGCGCTCGTCGATGATCTGGAGCAGGAGGTAGCGCTCGAGCATGCGCATGAGCTCCTCGCCGAGCTCGGCCTCGCGCCCGGCGTAGAGGGCGGCCGCGTCGTCGACGAAGAGCTGCCCGAGGCTCTCGCGGTCGATCTGGTCGCGGTCGATGTCGTCGGGGCCGAAGCTGACCGGGTAGATCTGCTCGAGCACGACGAACAGGCCGTCGAGGTCCCACTCCTCGATGAAGTCGCCGGCCGTGTGCTCGCTGACCGTCCGCTCGATCACCCCGGCGATCTCATCCCTCGCGGCCTGGGCCATGTCGCCGCCCTCGAGCACCTGGTCGCGCAGCGCGTAGACCACGCGGCGCTGCTCGTTCATCACGTCGTCGTACTCGAGCACCCGCTTGCGCAGGAGGAAGTTCTGCTCCTCGACCTTCCGCTGGGCCTTCTCGATCTGCTTGGAGAGCATCCCCGCCTCGATCGGCTCCTCGTTGCCGGCGTCGTCGATCCCGCCCAGCCGGTCGAGGATGCGATAGATCCGGTCGCCGGCGAACAGGCGGATCAGATCGTCCTCGGCCGAGAGGAAGAAGCGCGACTCGCCGGGGTCGCCCTGGCGTCCGGCGCGTCCGCGGAGCTGGTTGTCGATCCGCCGCGACTCGTGCCGCTCGGTGCCGATGATGAAGAGGCCCCCGGCGGCGAGCACCGTCTCCCGGTCGGTGGCCAGGCGCCCCTCGAGCGTGGGCAGCACCTCGGCGAAGCGCTCCTCGTAATCGGGGTCGCCCGGCTTGAGGCCGAGCTTGATCAGCTCGAGGCGCGTCTGGTGGGGCGCGTTGCCGCCGAGCTGGATGTCGACGCCGCGGCCGGCCATGTTGGTCGCGATGGTGACCGCGCCCGGCCGGCCCGCCTCGGCGATCGTCTCGCCCTCGCGCTCGGCGAACTCCGGCTTGGCGTTGAGCACGCTGTGGGCGATGCCGCGGGCCCGCAGCCGCTCGGAGAGGAGCTCCGAGACCTCGACCGAGATCGTCCCCACCAGCACCGGCTGGTCTGCCGCGTGGCGCTCGGCGATCTCCCGCTCGACGGCCGACCACTTCCCCTCGCGCGTCTTGTAGACCTGATCGTTGCGGTCGTCGCGGATCATCGGCCGGTTGGTCGGGACCTGGACGACCGGGAGCTTGTAGATCTTCATGAACTCGGTGGCCTCGGTCAGCGCCGTACCGGTCATCCCCGCGAGCTTCTCGTAGAGGCGGAAGTAGTTCTGCAGGGTGATCGTCGCCAGGGTCTGGTTCTCCTCCTGGACGCGGACGCCCTCCTTGGCCTCGACGGCCTGGTGGAGGCCCTCCGACCAGCGCCGACCCTCGAGGATGCGCCCGGTGAACTCGTCGATGATCTTGACCTCGTCGTCGATCACCGCGTAGTCGACGTCGCGCTTGTAGAGCGACTCGGCCTTCAGCGACTGGATCAGGTGGTTGACCAGCGGGCCGTTCTCGGCCCGGTAGAGGTGGTCGATGCCGAGGAACTTCTCGGCCTTGGCCACGCCCCGCTCGGTGATCGCCACCGTCTTGTGCTTCTCGTCGAACTCGTAGTCGAACTCGGCGACGAACTCCTTCTTCGTCCGCGGGTCGAGACCCTCCGGCGTCTTGCCCGGCTCGAGCCGGCGCGCCAGCCGGGCGAACTGGGCGTAGAGGTCGGCCGCCTGCTCGGGGGCGCCCGAGATGATCAGCGGCGTCCGCGCCTCGTCGATCAGGATGTTGTCGACCTCGTCGACGACGGCGAAATAATGGCTGGTCAGGGGATGGCCGGCCTCGTCGAAGCGGCCGCCGTGCTGAACCTTCTCCTCCAGGCTGGCCGCCATGTTGTCGCGCAGGTAGTCGAAGCCGAACTCCGAGTTCGTCCCGTAGGTCACGTCGCAGGCGTAGGCGTGGCGCTTGTCCTCGTAGGCCTGCATCGTCTGGAGGACCCCGACGGTGACCCCGACCGCCGCGTAAATGCCGTTCATCCACTCGGCGTCACGCCGGGCGAGGTAGTCGTTGACGGTAACCACGTGGACGCCCTTGCCGGCCAGCGAGTTGAGCACGACGGCCAGCGTGGCGGTCAGCGTCTTGCCCTCGCCGGTGCGCATCTCGGCGATCGTTCCGTCGTGGAGGACCATGCCGCCGATCAGCTGGACGTCGAAGTGGCGCATGCCCATCCGCCGGCGGCCGGTCTCGCGGACGATGGCAAAGCATTCGTCGAGCAGGTTGTCGAGCGGCTCGCCGCCCCGGCCCCGCTCGCGCAGCGCGTCCATCCGGCCGAGCAGCTCCTCGTCACTTTCGAGCTCGAGCTCCGGCTCGTAGGCGCCGATCAGCGAGACGCGCTTCTCGAACTGCTTGAACTGCTTTCCTTCACCCCAATTCAGGGCACGGTCGAAGAGAGACATGGAAGGTCAGCCTAGCAGCGCAAGGTGCCCCGTCCGCTGGTCTGGCACCGGCGGACAGGGCAATCCCTCGGCGAGCGGCTAGAGCGCCGCGGAGACGTCCGGGGAGACCGTCGTCTCACGCGCCTCGCGGCGGCGGCGGACCTTCTCGCGGTGGCGTTTGACCTGACGGGCGAGCTCGTGCGAACAGAGGTTCAGCGCGTGCTCGCAATCGCGCGCCGAGCAGTCCCGGGCGCGCAGGGTGACGCCTTTGAGGTAGAGCGTCGCCTCCGCCACGTAGGCCTCGGCGATCGCCGGATTGCGCTCCTCGGAGAACTCGACCTCGAGGCGGGCGAACATCGAGACCTGCTTGTCGACGGTGGCGAAGCGCTTGCGCACGTGCTCGCGAAGCTCATCGGACACCGGAACATTGCGGCCCTTGACGTCGATCTGCATCGAACACCTCTCACGCTGGAAGGCTATGTCGCGCGTTCTTGCGCCTCTCGGATCGTACGCCTGTGCCCCGTCGTTGTCACATCGCCTGGACGGACGGCCGTCCGACCCCGGGACGGGGGCCGGATCGGAGACAATCTCCCGGATGACACCGCAGGCGTCCTGGACGTTCGAGCCCGGCGTGGTCGTCGGCGTGGCGGCGCTCGCCTGGGTCTACCTGCGGCGCTGGCGGGCCGTCGCCGCCGAGGTCGGCCCGGCCCGCGCCGGTCGCCTGCGCGCCGTCTCCTTCCTGGCCGGGCTCCTGCTCGTCCTCGTCGCCCTGATCTCGCCGCTCGATCGCCTCTCCGACCAGCTGTTCTTCATCCACATGGGCCAGCACGTGCTGCTCCTCGACCTCGTCCCGATCCTCCTCATCTGCGGCCTGAGCAAGATCATCCTCCGCCCGGTGACCCGCCGGGTGCAGCACATCGAGCGGGCGGTCGGGCCGCTCGGCCACCCGATCTTCGCCATCGTCCTCTACGTCGGCGTGGTCTGGAGCTGGCACATCCCGGCGCTGTATGACGCCGCCCTCTCCCACTCCGCCGTCCACGTCCTCGAGCATACGACCTACGCCGCCGCCGGCGGCCTCTACTGGTGGCACCTGCTCTCGCCGATCCGCAGCCGCCGGCGCCTCGCCGGCATGGGCCCGGCGCTCTACATGGCGGCGACCAAGCTCCTCGTCGGCCTGCTCGGGATCGTCCTCGTCTTCGCCCCCGGCGCGCTCTACCCGTTCTACGCCCACCAGGGCGGCTTCTGGGGTCTCTCCGCTCATACCGACCAGGCGCTCGCCGGGGCGACGATGGCCCTCGAGCAGTCGCTCGTCATGGGCAGCGCCCTCGCCGTCCTGTTCGCCCGGATGCTGACCGACTCCGAGCGCGAGGCCGTGCGCGCCGAGCGGGCCGACCAGACCGACCGGGTCGAGCCGCCGACCCGCCGAGCCCGCCGAGCCCGCCGAGCCCGCCGAGGATCGAGCCGACCAGCTCCCCGGTCCGCCGGCTCCTGCCTGAGCCCTCAGCGGAACGAGCGCAGGTAGCGCTCCTGCGTCTCGCTCAGCACGTCGAGCTCGACGCCGAGGGTCGCCAGCTTGACCCGCGCCACCTCGCGGTCGATCGCCACCGGCACCGGGTGGACCCCGGGCTCGAGCGCGCCGGCCCGGCGCACGATGTGCTCGACGGCGAGCGCCTGGCCGGCGAAGGACAGGTCCATGACCGCCGCCGGGTGGCCGGCGGCCGCTGCCAGATTGACCACGCGGCCCTTGGCCAGGAGGTTCAGGCGGCGCCCGCCGAGGTCGTACTCGTCGACGAGCGGGAGCACCTCCCGCGGCGGCCCGATCGCCGCGCCAGCCAGGTCGGGCAGGCTGATCTCGACGTCGAAATGCCCGGCGTTGGCCAGGACGGCGCCGTCCTTCATCCGCTCGAAGTGCTCGCGCCGCAGCACGTCGGGCGCGCCGGTGACCGTGACGAAGACGTCGCCCCGCTCGGCGGCGACGAGCGCCGGCATCACCTCGAAGCCGTCCATCCGCGCCTCGAGCGCGTGGATCGGGTCGACCTCGCAGACGATCACCGAGGCGCCCGCCCCGTGCGCGCGCAGCGCCACGCCCTTGCCGGCGTATCCGTAGCCGAGGACCACGAAGGTCCGCCCGGCGAACAGCAGGTCGGTGGCCCGAAGGATCCCGTCGAGCGTCGACTGACCGGTGCCGTAGCGGTCGTTGAAGGCGCGTTCGGTGAGCGCCTCGTTGACCGCGAGGACCCCGCAGCGCAGCTCGCCGCGGCTGTGCATCGACCGTAGGCGCACGAGCCCGGTCGTCGTCTCCTCGGTCGCCCCGAGCATCGCCGCGCCGACCGGCCCGGCGTGCGCGGCGGCGATCAGGTCGCCGCCGTCGTCGACGGCGATCTGCGGGGCCGCCTCGACGAGGCGGGCCACGTGCGCCGCGTACTCGCCTGAGTCCTCCCCCCGGCGGGCGTGGACCTCGGCCCCGTGGCAGGCGACGAGCGCCGCGGCGACGTCGTCCTGGGTGGAGAACGGGTTGGCCGCGCACAGCGCCGTGCCGGCGCCGCCGGCGATCAGCGTCCGGATCAGGTTGGCCGTCTCCGCGGTGACGTGGAGGCAGACGCCGACGCGCACGCCCTCGAGCGGGCGCTCGGCGGCGAAGCGCGCGCGGATCGCGGCGAGCACCGGCATCTGGCCGTCGGCCCAGCGGATCCGCGCCTGCCCGGCCTCGGCGAGGCGCAGGTCGGCCACGTCATAGGCCCGGGAGGGCGGCGGCTTGCCGGTCGGGGTCACGTCGATCCGCCGGCCGGTCCCAGCCGCGCGGCCCTCCGCAGGAGAGGAGGCGCCGGGCGGCCGGGGGCCGGCGAGGAGGCTAGTAGCGGTAGTGGTCGGCCTTGTAGGGGCCCTCGAGCGGCACGCCGATGTAGGCGGCCTGCTCGGGGCGGAGCTTCGTCAGCTTGACCCCGAGCGCGTCGAGATGGAGCCGGGCGACCTTCTCGTCGAGCAGCTTGGGCAGCACGTACACCCGGCGCTCGTACTCATCGTTCTTGGTCCACAGCTCGATCTGGGCGATCGTCTGGTTGGTGAACGAGTTGCTCATCACAAAGCTCGGGTGACCCGTCGCGTTGCCGAGGTTCATCAGCCGGCCCTCGGAGAGGACGATCACCGAGTGGCCGTCGGCGAACTGCCACTCGTCGACCTGGGGCTTGACGGTGACCCGGGTGATCCCCGGGACGGCCGCCAGCCCGGCCATGTCGAGCTCGTTGTCGAAGTGGCCGATGTTGGCGACGATCGCCTGGTGCTTCATCCTCCCCATCTGCGCGGCGGTGATGATGTTGACGTTGCCGGTGGTGGTGATGAAGATGTCGGCCGTCTCGAGGACATCCTCGAGCGTCGTCACCTGGTAGCCCTGCATCGCCGCCTGGAGCGCGCAGATCGGGTCGATCTCGGTGATGATCACCCGGGCGCCCTGGCCGCGGAGCGACTCGGCACAGCCCTTGCCGACGTCGCCGAAGCCGCAGACGACGCCGACCTTGCCGCCGATCATCACGTCGGTCGCCCGGTTGAGGCCGTCGATCAGCGAGTGGCGGCAGCCGTAGAGGTTGTCGAACTTCGACTTGGTCACCGAGTCGTTGACGTTGATCGCCGGGAACAGCAGCGTCCCGGCCTCCTGCATCTGGTAGAGGCGATGGACGCCGGTCGTCGTCTCCTCGGTGACGCCCTTGACGTCGGCGGCGATCTTGGTGTAGCGCTGTGCGTCCTCCTCGAGCGAGCGCTGGAGGAGGGTCAAAAAGACGGTGAACTCCTCCGACTCGGCCTGAGCCGCGTCGGGGACCGCGCCGGCCGTCTCGTACTCGGCGCCCTTGTGGACGAGCATCGTCACGTCGCCGCCGTCGTCGAGGATCATGTTCGGGCCGGCGCCGTCGGGCCAGCGCACCGCCTGCTCGCTGCACCACCAGTAGTCCTCGAGCGTCTCGCCCTTCCAGGCGAAGACCGGCACCCCGCGCGGGTCCTCAGGCGTTCCATCGCGGCCGACGACGACGGCCGCCGCCGCGTGGTCCTGGGTCGAGAAGATGTTGCAGCTGCACCAGCGGACCTCGGCGCCGAGCGCGGTCAGCGTCTCGATCAGCACGGCGGTCTGGATCGTCATGTGGAGCGACCCGGTGATCCGCGCCCCCTTGAGCGGCTGGGCGTCGGCGAACTCGCGCCGCGTCGACATCAGCCCCGGCATCTCGTGCTCGGCGAGGTCGATCTCCTTGCGACCGAACACGTGCAGGGAGAGGTCGGCAACCCTGAAGTCGGTGGTGGCCAGTGCCGTCGGTGTCATGCGAGCTCCAGTGGTGTCGGGTGGGTGGCGGCGATCAGCTTCTGATGCTTGTCCTGCTCCCAGCGCAGCCATTCGTCGGCCGGGACGTCCTGCGGGCGCCGGGGCTCGGCCTCGAACCACGCGTCGACCGCCCGGCCCAGCTCGGGCTCGCGGCGCAGGCGCAGGGCGAAGCCGATCTCGCTCAGGCCGACATCGAAGCCCGCGAGCAGTTCCCGCAGCGTCCGCAGCCGCTGCAGCTCCTCCGGTCCGTAGAGCCGGTACCCGGAGCCCGAGCGCCGCAGGGCGAGCAGGCCGATGCGCTCGATGTAGCGGAGCATCCGCGGCGACCAGCCGGTCGTCTCGGCCGCCTCGTGAATCGTCAGCGCGTCGCTCACTCTGGGTACCTTACCAAACTCTTGTCAAGGTTCCGGCGAAGCGGCGGGCGGCGTCCTACTCCTCGCCGGCGAGTGCCTCCTTGAGCGCCTCGAGCGCCGGGACCGGTGACGGATCGAGGCCGCGGAGGATCGCAAGGTAGAGCGAGACGAGGTCGCCGAGGAGAACCAGCGAGACGACCCGCTCGACGGTGGTCTCGCCGCGCGTCTGCACCCGGAAGGTGTGGATCGCCGACTCGGCGACCGCCCGCTCGGTCAGCTTGATGCGCGACTTGACCCGCGGATGGATGTCGCAGTCGTCGAGGAAGACGGCGCTGAAGCGCCCGACCTCGGCCGCCCCGCCCCAGCCGACGAGCTCGTTGTGGTCGAGCTCGGGGAGCTCGTGGGCGAAGGCCGGCAGCTTGGCGTTCTCGTTGATCTGCGTCTTCCAGCGGTAGGCGATCGGCGCCGTCAGCGCCGACCCGGCGATCACGGGAATCGTCCCGTCGAGGGCCCGGGCCATCGTCTTGGCCAGCGACTCCTCCGGAGCGTCGGGCCCCCATTCCCTGATCAGGCTGCCGGTGTGGGCGGCGGCGACGTCGATCTCGGCCGCCACCCGCGGGCCGGCGCCGCAGAGGGCGGCGACCTCGAGCGCCGAGACGAGCATGTAGGCCACCGCGCACCGCGGCTGAAAGCCGCCCGGGAGGGGGATCACCGGGACGCCATCCTCCCGGGCGAGCGCGGCGAGCTGGCCGCCGGTAGTGACGACCACCCGGCGCGCGCCGACCGCCCCGGCCGCGTCGTAGCAGGCCAGGGTCTCCTCGGTGTCGCCGGAGTAGCTCGCGCAGAGGACGGTGGTGTCGGGCGTGGTCCACGGCGGCAGGCCGTAGCTGCGAGCCGCGAGGATCGGACGCGACGCGTGGTCGCCGAGCGCCGCCCGGGCCAGCACGCCGCCGATCGCCGAGCCCCCCATCCCGGCCACGACCAGCCCGCCCGGCGTGTCGCGCGGCTCGATCCCGGCCGACTCCACACGCCAGAGGGCGTCGCCGAGATGCTCGGGCATGGCGAGGACGTCGGCCAGCTGGGCCGACGCGTCGAGCGGGAGGATCGTCTCCCAGGTCAGCGCCTGGGGCGCCGAGCCGGCCATCAGAAGCGCAGCGCTCGGTCGGGCAGGCAGACGCCGGGGGCGATCCGCGCACCCGCCGAAATCACGTTGTCGGCGCCGATCGTCGCGCCCTCGCCGACGACGGCGCCGCCGCTGACCTGGGTCCGCGGGCCGATCCGCACACCGGCGGCGAGGATGCACTCGCGCAGCAGGCAATCGGCGCCGATCTGCGCGTCGTCCATCACGACCGACCGCTCGATCCGGGCGCCGCCGCCGACGTGGACGTCGCGGCCGAGGACGACGAGGCTCCCGACCTCCGCGCCGGCTTCGATGCGGCAGCCCGGCGCGATCACCGCCGGCGGGATCACCCGCCCCTCGAAGGCATCGACGAGGTCGAGGTAGGCCTCGTTGAGCCGGTCGGCCACGCTGGTCGTCATCTTCCCCTCGATGATGTCGAAGGTGGCCTGGAGGTAGCGCTCCGGCGTGCCCACGTCCAGCCAGTAAGCGTTCGACGGACAGCCGAAGAGGCCGCGGCCGATCAGCGCCGGCCAGACCTCGCGCTCGATCGAGACGTTGCGATCGCCGGGGATCAGGTCGAGCACCGAGCGCTCGAGGACATAGGCCCCGGCGCTGATCAGGTTGGTGTCGACCTCGTCGGGGGCGGGCTTCTCGACGAACTCGGTGACCGCGTTGTCGCCGGTCATCCGCACCAGGCCGTAGGCGGTCGGGTCCTCGACGCCGACCAGGGCCAGCGTTCCCGTGGCCCGCGTCCGCTCGTGCTGGGCGATCTGGGCCGTCAGGTCGAGGTCGGTGAGGACGTCGCCGTTGAGCATCAGGAAGCGCCGGTCGAGCAGCTCCTCGGCGTACTTGAGCGCCCCGCCGGTGCCCAGCGGCTCGGGCTCGGCGATGCAGCGCAGCCGCACGCCGAGCTCGGAGCCATCGCCCAGGGCGCTCTCGACGGCGCCGGCGAGAAAGCCGCAGCAGAGCACCACGTCGTCGACCCCGTGCTCGCGCAGCCACTCGAGCATGAACACGATCAGCGGCCGGTCGACGAGCGGCATGATCGGCTTGGGCACGGTCTCGGTCAGCGGCCGCAGGCGAGTGCCCTCGCCGCCGACGAGGATGACGGCCTGCATCAGCGGTGCGCCCCCGGCCGGCCCACTACGGGCGGCCGATTCCCTCGTAGACGAGTCCGGCGTCGCGCACGGCCGCCGGGTCGAGGGCGTTGCGGCCGTCGACCACGAGGCCGCCGTTCATCGCCGCGGCCACCTCACTCCAGTCGAGCTCGCCGAACTCAGCCCACTCGGTGACGAGGACGACGGCGTCAGCCCCGCGGACGGCCTCGATCCCCGACTCGGCGAAGGTGACCACACCCGGCATCAGCGCTCGGGCCTCAGCCGCTGCGACCGGGTCGTAGGCGCGCACGCGCGCCCCCTCGGCCTGGAGTCGGGCCGAGAGCACGAGCGAGGACGCCTCGCGCATGTCGTCGGTGTTGGGCTTGAAGGAGAGCCCGAGCAGCGCCACGGTCTGGCCGACGAGCGAGCCGAGGTGCTTCTGCAGCTTGGCGACGACCCGCCGCTTCTGCAACTCGTTGACCTCGATCACCGCGTTCAGGAGCTGGAAGTGGTAGCCCGAGTTGCCGGCCAGCTGCTTGAGGGCCGAGACGTCCTTGGGAAAGCACGACCCGCCGAAGCCGATCCCCGGCCGCAGGAAGGCCGGCCCGATGCGGGAGTCGAGGCCCATCCCCCGGGCCACCTCGACCACGTCTGCGCCTGTCTCCTCGCAGACGTTTGCGATCTCGTTGATGAACGAGATCTTAGTGGCCAGGAAGGCGTTGGACGCGAGCTTGACCATCTCCGCGCTGGCGATGTCGGTCCGCACGATCGGGGCCCCGAGCGGCGCGTAGAGGTCGATCACCGCCTCGCCGGCCCAGTCGCCGTCGTCGCCGACGACGACGCGGTCGGGGTGGGCGAAATCGGCCACCGCCGAGCCCTCCTTGAGGAACTCCGGGCAGGAGACGTAGGCGAGCCCCTCGCGGCCGTCGCGACGCAGGCCGCGCTTGATCGCAGCTCCGGTACCCGAGGGGACGGTCGACTTCATCACCAGGGCGTGGCGGTCGGAGCGCGGCATGGCGTCGACCACGGCGTGGACGGCCGAGAGGTCGGCGTCGCCGCTGTAGGTCGGCGGCGTGCCCACGGCGACGAAGAGCAGGCGGGCGTGGTCGACGGCGTCGTCGAGCTCGGTCGAGAAGTGCAGGCGCTCGCGGTTGCGCTCGATCACCTCGGTCAGCCCGGGCTCGTAGATCGGGATCTCCCCCCGGCGCAGCCGCTCGATCTTCGGGGCGTCGACGTCGACGCAGTAGACGTCGTTGCCGAGCTCGGCGAAGCCCGCGGCGGTGACGAGCCCGACGTAGCCGGTGCCGATCACGCCGACCGGTTCGCGTGTCGCGCCCATCGCCTGGGCAGGCTATCGATGGTGCGGGCGCGGTGCCCGCCGCGGGCGGGCCGCCGGTCAGCCGCGGCCGCCGTCGACGGCGCGCAGCTGCCGCCCCGGGCGGCGGTCGAGCCGCCCGCCGATGCTGGTCACGAAGTAGCCGAGCGCCCGTCGGTAGTGGTTCAGCGACGAGAGCGAGACCCATTCGGCCGGACCGTGGTGGCCCTCGCCGACCGGGCCGAACTCGACGGCGGGCACGCCGGCGGCGAGGAAGGAGATCGCGTCCGAGGCGCCGTCGCGTCCGACGCTCAGGGCGTCGGCCCCGCCGCTGCGCCCGGCCGCCTCGCCCAGGGCCAGGACGTAGGGGTTCGCCCGCGAGACGGTCGCCGGCACCCGGTGCAGGCGGCGCCCGACCTCGAGGTCGGGGATCCGGCGGATCTCGGCGAGGATCTCCTCGGGATCCTGGCCGGGGATGTAGCGGATGTCGATGTCCATCCAGCAGGTGTCGGGAACCTTGTTGAAGGCGTCTCCCCCGCCGATCCTGGCGAGGTTGATCGACGGCCGGTCGAACAGCTCGGAGGACACGCGGCTGAAGGGCATCGTCTCGATGCGGCGGAAGGCGTCATAGGCCTTGAGGATCGCGTTGTCGCCCAGCCACGGGGTCGAGCCGTGGGCGGCCGTGCCGCTGAGCTCGGCGCGGACGGCGAGCACCCCCTTGCACTCGACGCCGATCTGGAGGTCGGTCGGCTCGCCGGTGATGGCAAAATCGGCGCGCAGGCCGGCGGCGACGAGGGCGTCCGTCGCCCGGTCGCCGTTGTCCTCGGACTCCTCGTCGGGGACGCAGAGCAGCCGCAGGCGCACCCGGTCCTGGCCGGCGGCGTCGCGCAGCGCGAACAGCATCCCGGCCAGCGCCCCCTTCATGTCGTAGGCGCCGCGGCCGATCAGGCGATCGCCCTCCACGCGCGGCTCGAACTGTCCGGGGCGCGCCGGCACGACGTCGAGGTGGCCGTGGAGGATGACCGACGGGCCGTCGGCCGGGCCGACCTCGGCGAGCAGGACCGGGAGCCCGTTGTGGACGTGCTCCTCGACGGCGATGTCGTTGTTCTCGAGCCAGCCCTTGACGAAGGCGGCGGCAGTGCCCAGACCCTCGTCGCAAGAGGTGTCGTAGGCGATCAGGCGCTCCGCGAGTTGCCCCTCGTCCATCCCGGCAGACTAATGCTCCGCCGGGGATCGCGGCCGGCGCGGCCGGACATAGCGCCGGGCACCGGCGATCGCCGCCTCGCCGGCCAGCTGCTGGACGGCCACGGCGATCGTCGGATAGACGTGGACCACGCCGGCCAAGTCGGCGAGCTTCAGCCGGCGCTCGACCGCCAGCGCGAGCTCGCCGATCAGCTCGCCGGCGGCCGGTGCCAGCACGTGGGCGCCGACGATGCGCCCGCGCGCGGTGACGATGACGACGGCCCCCTCGGCGTGGTCCTCGGCCAGCGCCCGGTCGGAGGTCTCCAGATCGCGCCGCCAGACCTCGACCCGGCTCGCCTGCGCCCGCGCCTGCGCCGCCGTCAGCCCGACATGGGCCAGCTCGGGATCGGTGAAGGTCGTCCAGGGCACGGTGAACGGGCGGCGGGCGCGGCCGGGGAGGAACATGTTGCGCACCGCCCGGGCGGCCTCGTAGCCGGCCGAATGGGTGAACTGATGGCGGCCGGCGAGATCGCCGACCGCGTAGATGCTCCGCACCGCCGTCCGGTAGCCGCCATCGACGACCACCCCGGCGGGGCCGACGTCGATGCCGAGCTCGGCGAGCCCGAGGTCGTCGACGTTGGGCGTGCGCCCGACGGCGACGAGCAGCTCGCGCGCCCGCCAGCGGCGCCCGCCGCCCGCGTGGACGACCCTGTCCCGGCCGGCGAGGCTGATCCGCTCGATCGCGACGCCCGACTCGAGCGCGACCCCTTCGGCGTGGAGGACGCCGACCAGCGTGTCGACGAGCTCGGGCTCGTCGCGGGCGAGCGCCCGCGGCCCGCGACCGAGCACGGTCGCCGCCACGCCGAGCCGGCGCAGGCCCTGGGCGATCTCGATGGCGACCGGCCCGGCGCCGATGGCGATCAGGCTGTCCGGCGCGCGAGGCAGGTCCCAGAGCGTCTCCGAGGTCAGGAACCCCGCTTCCCGGAGCCCGGGGATCTCCGGAACCCGCGGGCGGCTTCCGGTGCACAGGAGGATGTAGCGCCCCTCGAGCGGCCGCCCGTCGACAGCGACCGTACGGGGGCCGGTCAGGCGCGCGACCCCGGCATGGAGCTCGCAGCCCTGCGCCTCGAAATGAGCCGGGCTGTCCTCGCCGGCGGCGATCCTCGCCTGCACCCGGCGGATCCGCTCGAGCACGGGCGCGGTGTCGATCGCCGGGTCGGACGCCGGGAGGCCGAAGCGCCCCGCCGTGCGGATCGTGTGCGCCGCCCGGGCGGCGGCGAGCAGCGCCTTGCTCGGCACGCAGCCGGTCCACAGGCAGTCGCCGCCGAGGCGGTCGCGCTCGACGCAGGCGACGCGCAGGCCGAGCGAGGCGGCGAAGCCGGCGGCGACCATCCCGCCCGACCCCATCCCGACGACGATCAGGTCGTAGCGGTCGGGCACGTCGCGCGCCCGAACCTAGCTCTGGCTGCCCGCCACCTTGAGGAAGGCCTCGGCCCGACGGACGTCGCGCTTGGCCCGGGCGAGCTCCTCGCTGTCGGCGGGCGCCGCCTCGGCGTCTCGCTGGGCCTGGTCGAGCTTGGCCTCGAGCTCGCCCCGGTCGAGCCCGCTCGGGTCGAGCGCCTCCTCGACGAGCACGAGCGCCCGGTTGTCGGACACCTGGAGGTAGCCCTCGGCCTGGGCGAAGCGAACGATGTCGCTGTCGGAGCGGTAGAGCCGCAGCTCGGTCGGCTCGAGCGTGGCGAGCACCGGCGAGTGGTGGGCGAGGATGCCGATCGAGCCGACCGTCGTGCGGGTCGAGACCATCTCGACCTCCTCGTTGAACACCTCGCCCTCCGGGGTGAGGACCTCGACCTTGAACTTGGTCCGGGCCATCAGTCGTCGGCCTCAGCGTCCTCGTCGGCCTTCTCCTCGGGCTCCTCCTCGGCCTTCTCGCCGCGGTCGGCCCGGGCAGCCTTGACCACGTCGTCGATCGTCCCCTTGAGCAGGAAGACGCGCTCGGGGATGTCGTCGTGCTTGCCCTCGAGGATCTCCTTGAAGCCGCGGATCGTCTCGGCGATCGGCACGTAGACGCCAGGGGTGCCGGTGAAGGCCTCGGCGACGAAGAAGGGCTGCGAGAGGAACCGCTCGACCTTGCGCGCGCGCTGAACGACGATCTTGTCCTCGTCGGAGAGCTCGTCGATGCCGAGGATGGCGATGATGTCCTGGAGCTCCTTGTAGCGCTGGAGGACCTCCTTGACCTCGTTGGCCACGGCGAAGTGCTCCTCGCCGAGCACGTCGGGCTTGAGGATCGTCGAGGTCGAGTCGAGCGGGTCGACGGCCGGGTAGATGCCCTTCTCGGCAATCGCCCGGTTGAGCGTGGTGGTCGCGTTGAGGTGGGCGAACACCGATGCCGGCGCCGGGTCGGTGAGGTCGTCGGCCGGGACGTAGATCGCCTGGATCGAAGTGACCGAGCCGGTCCGGGTCGAGGTGATCCGCTCCTGGAGCTGGCCCATCTCCGTCTCGAGCGTCGGCTGGTAGCCGACCTGCGAGGGCATCCGCCCGAGCAGTGCCGAGACCTCGGAGCCGGCCTGGACGAAGCGGAAGATGTTGTCGATGAAGAGGAGCACATCCTGTCCCTTGTCCCGGTAGTACTCGGCCATGGTGAGGCCGGTCAGGGCGACCCGCATGCGGGCTCCGGGGGGCTCGTTCATCTGGCCGAAGACGAGCATCGTCTTGTCGATGACGCCCGACTCCTTCATCTCCAGCCAGAGGTCGTTGCCCTCGCGGGAGCGCTCGCCGACGCCGCAGAACGCCGATAGACCGCCGTGCTCCTTGGCGAGGTTGTTGATCAGCTCCTGGATCAGCACGGTCTTGCCGACGCCGGCGCCGCCGAACAGGCCGACCTTGCCGCCCTTGGCGTAGGGCGCGAGAAGGTCGATGACCTTGATCCCGGTCTCGAACATCTCGGTCGTCGGGGTGAGATCCTCGACGCGGGGCGCCGGCTGGTGGATCTGGCGGCGCTCGACGTCGTCGGGGAGCGGCTCGCCCTCGTCGATCAGCTCACCGAGGACGTTGAAGATCCGCCCGAGCGTGACCTCGCCCACCGGGACGCTGATCGGCCCGCCGGTGTCGATGACGTCCATGCCGCGGGCCAGGCCGTCGGTCGTGTCCATGGCGACCGCGCGGACGCGGTCGTCGCCGAGGTGCTGCTGGACCTCGCAGACGAGGATGCCGCCGGTGGGGCGCTCGATGGTGATCGCGCTGTTGATCTCCGGCAGCTGGTCGGCGAACACGGCGTCGATCACGACGCCCTGGATCTCATCGATGTGACCGATGTTGCCGGCGCCGGTGTCGTCGTCCTTGGCCTTGGCGTCCTTGGCTTCGGCGTCCTTGGGGGTGGTGGCTGCTTCCATCAGATGGTGGCTCCTTGTATTGAGTCGCGGCCGCTAGACCAGCGACTCTGCGCCGGCGACTACTTCCATTATCTCCGCGGTTATGTCCGCCTGGCGGGCGCGGTTGAGCTCGAGCGTCAGGTCCTCGATCAGCTCTCCGGCGTTCTCGGAGGCGCTGCGCATCGCGGTCATCCGGGCGCCGTGCTCGGAGGCGGTCGAGTCGAGCAGGGCGCGATAGATCGAGATCTCGACGTAGTCGGGCACCAGTCGCCGGAGGATCTCCTGCGGATCGGGCTCGTACTCGACTTCGGCGCGATGGCGGGGCTGGTCCTCGCCCGTCTCCTCGGCGTCGTCCTCGCCGAAGATCGTCGCCTCGGCGATCGGCAGCAGCGTCTCGCGCGTCAGGTTCTGGGTGAGCGCCGAGACGAAGCTGTTGTAGAAGATGTCGACCCGGTCGACCTTGCCGTCGACGTAGGCCGACATCACGTCGCCGGCGATCGTCCGGGCGTCGGCGTAGGTCGGGCGATCGGTGAAGCCGGTGTAGGCGCCGGCGACCTCCTTGTTGCGAAAGCGCAGCGAGGAGACCCCGCGGCGGCCCGAGGCGAACCAGACGGGTGTCTGCCCCGACGCTTCGAACTCGGCGCCGGCGCGGACCCCGGCGCGTAGGACCTGCGAGTTGAAGGCGCCCGCCAGCCCCCGGTCGGCGGTGATCAGCAGGAGGCCGACCTTCTGCTTGCTCTCGTGCTTGGCCAGCAGCGGCAGGCGCCCGGCCTCGGAGCTGCCCGCCGCCTCGGCCGCCTGGCGGGTCATCCTCCGGATCGCCCCGGCGTAGGGGCGCAGGGCGACGATGCGCTGCTCGGCGCGCCGCAGGCGGGCCGCCGAGACCGCCTCCATCGCGCGCGTGATCTTCTGCACGTTCTTGAAGCTGCCGATCCGGTTCTTGACGTCGCGCTGGGACATCAGACGCTACGCGGCCGCTCCGGCCGAGACCTCGACCTCGGCGTTCTCCTCGGCCGCCGCGTCGCCCGCGGCTTCGTCGCCGTCCTCGTCGGCCGGGCGGTTGGCCGCCGGCTCGGGCGCGGCGGCGTCGTCGGTCGGCTGCCCCTCCTCGTCGAGGTCGTAGCCGAACTCGTCGGCGAACTGATCGACGGCCTTCTTGACCGCCTCCTGGGTGTTGTCCTTCCAGTCGCCGCCGGCGATCGTCTGGCGCACGTCGTCGTGCTCGTCGCGCATGAAGCCGACCAGCCGGTCGAGGAACTCGGGAACCCGCTCGACGGTGATCCGGTCGAGGAATCCGTTGGTCGCGGCGTAGACCTGGAGCACCTGGTCCTCAACCGGGAGCGGCGAGCGCTCGTTCTGGTTGAGCGCCTTGACCAGGCGCGCGCCCCGGGCCAGCGTGCGCTGGGTGTCGGCATCGAGGTCGGAGCCGAACTGGGAGAACGCCTCGAGCTCGCGGTACTGGGAGAGCTCGAGCTTGAGCCGGCCGGCGACCTTCTTCATCGGCCCGATCTGGGCGTTGCCCCCGACACGGGAGACCGAGATGCCGACGTTGATCGCGGGGCGGACGCCCGAGTAGAAGAGCTTCGGCTCGAGGAAGATCTGCCCGTCGGTGATCGAGATCACGTTGGTCGGGATGTAGGCCGAGACATCGCCGGCCTGCGTCTCGATGATCGGCAGCGCCGTGAGCGAGCCGCCGTCGAGCTCGTCGGAGAGCTTGACCGCCCGCTCGAGCAGCCGCGAGTGGAGGTAGAAGACGTCGCCCGGGTAGGCCTCGCGGCCCGGCGGGCGGCGGAGGAGGAGCGACATCTGGCGGTAGGCGTAGGCGTGCTTGGTCAGGTCGTCGTAGACGCAGAGCGCGGCGCCGCCCTTGTAGAGGAAGTACTCGGCCATGGCGCAGCCGGCGTAGGGGGCGAGGAACTTGATCGGGGCGGCCTCGTCGGCCGCGGCGGCGACGATGATCGTGTTATCGAGCGCGCCGGCCTCGCGAAGCGTCTCGGCGATCGCCACCACGGTGGCCATGCGCTGGCCGATGGCCACGTAGACCGAGATGACGCCGCTGTCCTTGTTGTTGATGATCGTGTCGATGCCGATCGTCGTCTTGCCGGTCTGGCGGTCGCCGATGATCAACTCGCGCTGGCCGCGGCCGATCGGGATCATCGAGTCGATCGCCTTGATGCCGGTCTGCATGGGCTCGGTGACCGGCTGGCGCTGGACGACACCCGGGGCCTTGAACTCGGCCGGCCGGGTCTCGGTCGTCTCGATCTCACCCTTGCCGTCGAGCGGGGCCCCGAGCGGGGAGACGATCCGCCCGAGCAGGGCCTCGCCGACCGGGATCTCGAGCAGACGGCCGGTCCGCTTGACGGTGTCGCCCTCGACGATCTTGTCCCAGTCGCCGAAGAGCACGGTGCCGACGTTGTCGGACTCGAGGTTGAGGGCGAGGCCGGTGACGTCGTGGGGGAGCTCGAGCATCTCGAAGGACATCGCGTTCTCGAGGCCGTGGATGCGGGCGATGCCGTCTCCGACGGAGAGCACGGTTCCGACCTCGGTCAGCGAGGCGCCGCCGGCGTCGAGACCCTCGATGCGGCTCTTGAGGATGCTGGTGATTTCGTCGGGCTTGATGCGCATTGCTTTCAGGCTCCTTGGGTCGCGGGACGGCCCGCCGTGTGGTCCACTAGTCGGTGCACTAGGCCCTGGCGACTTGCTTGCGTAGTTGTTCGAGTCGGTTGGCGATCGATGCGTCGAGGATCGAGTTGCCGACCTGGACCACGAGGCCGCCGAGGATGTCGGGCTCCACGTGGGAGGTGAGCTCCACCCGGCGGCCGGTCTGCTCGCCGATCCGCTTTCCGATCTCGGCGACGGTGGCCTTGTCGAGCGGCGTGGCGCTGGTGATCTGCACCGGCAGCAGACGGTTCTCGTCTTCCCAGAGGCGGTCCAGCTGGCGCTTGATGCGGAAGATGGCCGGCATCCGATGCTTTTCGAGCAGCAGCTCGAGGAAGTTGGTCAGGGCCGGCAGGGCGTCGTCGAGCATCGCGGCGAGCCCGTCCTTCTTCTCCTGGGTCGAGAAGTAGGGCGAGAAGAAGAAGACCTGAAGATCGCGGTTCTCCTCGACCGTCTCGGCGAACTGCGTCAGCTGTTCGCGCACCGTGTCGAGGTCGCCGTGCTCGCGGGCGACCTCGAACAGCGAGCGTGCGTAGACGATCGCGATCTCTTCCATGTCAGCGGCTCACCACTAGTTGTGCTCGGGGGAGCCGGCGGCCAGCGCGGTGAAGTCGAGCTCGGCGAGCGCCTCCTCGACGAGCCGCTTCTGATCGTCGTCGTTGAGGATCTTGCGGGTGACCTTCTCGGTGGCGAGGATCGTCAGGTTGGCGACCTCGGCGCGGATCTCGAGGATCGCCCGCCGGGTCTCGGCCTCGACGTCGCGGCGGGTCTGCTCGAGCAGCTCCTCACGCCGCTCCTTGGCCTCCTCGAGGGCCCGGTGCTGGGCCGACTCGGCGGCCTTGTGGGCGCGGGCGAGGATCTCCTCGGCCTGCTGGCGGGCCTCCTGGAGGCGCTGGCGGTACTCGGCGAGCACCTCCTCGGCCTCGACCTTGACCCGCTCGGCGGTGTCGATCGAATCCTCGATCGCGTGCTGGCGCTTGTCGAGCGCCTCGCCGATGCGCGGGAAGACCGCCTTCTTGAGGATCAGGAGCGAGATCCCGAAGACGAGCAGCGTCCAGAACATGATCCCGACGTCGGGGGTGATGAGCCATGAGCCGCTGGCGGCGATCGGCATGTCGGTCACAGTCATCGGCTTAGAGGAAGAAGGCGATGAACCCGCCCACCAGGCCGTAGAAGAAGCAGGCTTCGGTGAGGGCGAAGCCCAGCCACTGGATCGAGCTGATCTCGTCGCGCATCTCGGGCTGGCGGGTCACCGACTCGATGACCTTGCCGAAGAGCATGCCGATGCCGGCACCGGCGCCCGCGGCCCCGCCGCCCGCACCGACGCCGAGGGCGATCGCCCGACCGGCCTTGACGCCGTACATGTCGGGCGTCGCCGCGGCTGCGGCGGCGAGGAAGGGATGAAAGAGTGAGACGAACATGTGAGTGAGCATGACTCGAGCAAGGCTCCTTGTGGGTGCTAGTGGCGGGACACGGCGGCTAGTGCTTGGTTACGGCTCCACCGAGGTAGATGGCCGCCAAGATGGCGAAGATGAAGGCTTGGAGGCTGGCGATCAGCACCGCCTCGAACAGGAAGATGGCGATCCCGAAGGGCAGGGTGAACCAGCCGAGGAGCTGCAGCCCGAGGAGCACGGCGAGGTCACCGGCCATGAAGGCGATCAGCAGGTGGCCGGCGAGCAGGTTGGCCCAGAGCCGGATCGTCAGCGAGAGCAGGCGCAGGAAGTTCGAGAGGATCTCCAGCGGGAAGATGAAGTACTTCATCCCTCCCCCGACGCCCTGGGGGATCAGGCTCTTGAGGTAGCCGATCGGCCCGTGGGCGCGGACGCCCTCGACGTTGTAGGCGATGAAGACCAGCAGCGAGAGCATCAGCGGGAAGCCGACGTTGGTGTCGGCCGCGTAGATCTGGAACGACGGGATCTTCGCTCCGAACAGGGTGAAGCTCTCGCCCGAGTTGACCGGCAGCGGGATGTAGCCGATCAGGTTCGAGAAGAGGATGAAGATGAACAGCGTGCAGATCACCGGGAACCACTTCTTGGCCATCTTCCGGTCCATGTTCTCCCGCGTCATGCTCAGCGAGAGGCTGTAGAACATCTCGACCGCGGTCTGGACGCGGTTGGGCCGCATCGTCATGCGCTTCGAGATCCAGGTCATCGTGCCGATGGTCAGGGCGCCGGCGATGAACAGGTAGAGGACGCCCTTGTTGAGGACGATCGGCCCGACGATGTGGACCCAGGTCAGGAGGTGGAACTCCTCCTGCGGCAGGAACGACTCGTTCTTGTGGCCCTTGATACCGAAGAGGACGCCGAACACGACCAGGCCGAGGACGTAGACGCCGACGATGCCGTAGGTGATCTTCTTGCGCGTGGTCATCGCGGGCGCCCGGTGCTTGGCCCCTGGGGCGGGCCGGAGATCACCCGGATCGCGAAGAACACGGAGTAGGCGCCGAAGATGACCAGGGCCGTGGTCAGGCCATCGGCGCGTCCGCCGCCCAGTCCGGCGGCGATGATCGCCCCGGCGAGCAGCCAGATCCGGCCGAAGGCCTCCGCCAGGTTGAGGGCGAGCACGGTCCGCGGCTCGGTCGCCTTGCGAATCAGGCGCCGGTTGTTGACCTGGAGCGCCCGCTGGATGATCCATGCCGCCGCGCCGATCGCGTAACCGACGGCCGGCGCGCCGAGCGCCAGCGCGGGAACCACGCCGACCACCACGAGCGCGACATCAAGGTACCGCAGGATCACGATCAACAGCTCTTCGAACGCCGCGCCGGCGCCTACCGCCAAGGGGAGCTCCCGGTTCGTGGCCCGTGCTGGACAGCGCACGCGGCACGGCGCCGGTCGGTTCGGGAGACTCGCGCGCGGCCGGGACGGGCGCAGCGGGGGTCGCGGTTACGGCGCTGCTGGCGGGGGCTCAAATCGCGGGGCTCGGTAGCGGCTCGGGGGAGGCCCCGTCCATGCTATAGCGGACGCCCGGCCGATGCCCTCCCGCCGGGGCGCCGTCGAGGACCCTCGCGCGAGCGCGCCAAGGTGCGGCGGCAGGGGATGGGCGGGAAGCAGAAAGCATGGAATGTGCGGTCGGAGGGCCGGCCCGGGAAGGACGAAGTCCGCGCACAGCCTCGCGCGGACTCCCTTGCTGAGCGCTGCGGGCCACCGGCGCTCAGGCCTGCACTGTATAGGTCGGGGGACTTAGTAACAAGTTTGTGACACTCGTCACGCGCGGGTCCGGGGGCCCTCGGGGCGAGGGGGACCCGGCCGCCGGCGCCCGGCCGCGGATCGGGCGAGCGCGCCTGCCGTCGACCGGCCCGCCCCGGTCAGCCGAGCTCGACGATCAGGGCGGGATGATCGGAGAGCAGGGCTTCGCCGCCCGCCAGCCGGCGCGACGGGTCGAGCGGGGGCCCGACCGCCGTGAGGTCCCGGGCAAGGACGTGGTCGACACCGGAGGCGGCGAGGTGCCGCAGCCGGTCGGCGGCGAGCGCCGGCAGTCGGCGGAGGTTGAAGTCGCCGCCGACCAGGAGGGGGCCGTCGGGCGCCCAGGCGCCGGCGAGCCGGCAGGCGCGGTCGAGCTCCTCGGCGGCGAGTGCCGGGCTGCGGCTCGCGTGGAGGTTGACCACGGCGACCCCGGGGTCGCCGCCGAGGCGGGCGAACTGGGCCGTCCGGCGCTCGGGAAGGCGGCGCAGCCGGACGGCGTGGTGGCCGACGATCGGGGCGCGGGCGAGGATCGCGTTGGCGCCGCCGCCGTTGGCGCCGATCAGGTCGGGCCACCGATCGGCGGCCGCCCGGCGCACGGGGGCGAGCGCGTTGCGCGAGGTCGGGACCGCCCGCCAGTCGGCGCCTGCCGCCCGGGCCAGCTCCCGCGGCCACCAGGGCGGGACCTCCTGGAGCAACGCGACGTCCCAGGTCCAGGCGGCCAGGCGCGCGGCGAACTCCTCGAGAAGCGAGCGGCCGGCGGGCGGAAGCGAACGGCCGTGGAAGAGGTTCCAGGTCAGAACCCGCACGGGACCCGCCCGTCGGCGCCGGCACCGAGCGAAGAAGCTCGGCAGAATGCGGACGCGGCCCCCGCCCGCGGGCCTATCGATCCAGTAAGTTGAGCCCGGCGATGGTTGCGCAGACACCTGATGATCGCCGCGGCGGGTCCCTCGTGGCCCGCGCCGGCCGGCGCCTTCCCCACGGCTGGCCCGACGCCCTGCGCCAACTCGCGCTCTGGGGGCTGGCCGACGTGCTCTACGAGGGCGTACGCGGCTTCGTGGCCGGCAACCCGGATCTGGCCCTGGCCAACGGGGAGTGGCTGATCTCGCTCGAGCGGGCGACGGGAACGTTCTGGGAGCCCCACCTCCAGTCGTTGGTCGTCGGTCATCACGAGCTGATCGAGGCGGCCAACTGGATCTATTTGAACGCGCAGTTCACGGTCAACCTGCTCTTCCTGACGGTCCTCTACGCCTTCCGCAACGAGATCTTCTACTTCGTGCGCAACATGTTCTTCGTGGCCATGGGCGTCGCCCTGATCGTCCACCTCGTGGTTCCCGTGGCGCCGCCGCGGCTGTTCCCGCAATACGGGTTCATCGACACGATCCACGCGATCGCCCACATCGACCAGGACACCGGCGCGGTCTCGATGTTCGTCAACCCGTACGCCGCGGTGCCGAGCATGCACATGTGCTTCGCCCTGCTCGTCGGGGTCAGCGCGATGCGCATGACCCACCGACCGTGGCTGCGGCTGCTGGCCGGGCTCTACCCGCTGGTCGTCCTCACGGTGATCCTCGTCACCGCCAACCATTTCGTCTTCGACGCCCTGACCGGCGCCGTCGTCGCCCTGCTCGCCGCGCTCGTCGCCCACGCGGTGATGGCCCGCGCCCGCCCGGCCGCCTGGTCCTGGGGCCAGCACCAGGCGATCGGCGGAGCCGGCTAGAGCCAGTTCGTCAGCTCGAGCCCGCGCCGGTCGAGCTCGTCGAGGACGAACGGGAGCGCGGCGGCCGTCCGCCGCCAGGAGCCGGGGGCGCTGTAGTCGTCGGCGTCGTGGGCGAGGAGGACCGAGCCGGGTCCGAGGCCGGGCCCGGTCAGGCACCGGGTGATCGACTCGGCCGTGGCCCGGGCCTCCCAGTCGCGCCCCCAGTGGGTCCAGAGCAGCGGCCGCCAGCCGCGAGCGTGGGCGATCGCCAGGGCGGCGGCGTTGAACACGCCGTAGGGCGGGCGGTAAAGCTTGATCTCGGCGCCGGTCGCGCCCTCGATGCGGGCACGGGCCCGGGCGATGTCCTCCCAGGAGGCGCGGGGCCCGAGGCGCAGGAGGTTGCGGTGGCGGTCGCAGTGGAGGCCGACCCGATGGCCGGAGGCGACGATCTCGGCGGCCAGCGACGGGTCGCGGGCGACCTGCTCGCCGACGAGGAAGAACGTCGCCCGGGCGCCGCGGGCGGCGAGGATCGACAGCACGGCGGGCGTGCCCTGGGGGTGGGGCCCGTCGTCGAAGGTCAGGGCCACGCCGGTCCCGTCGAGGGTGCGGTCGGCGACGCCGAGCAGCGCGCGCAGCGGCGCGAGCTTCTGGGCCGCGCCGGGCAGCAGATAGGCCCCGGCGAGCAGAGCGCCGGCGGCCGGAGCGGAAAGGCTGCGATGATCGTGCTGCGTCATGATCTCCCTGCTGCTGGGCATCGCTGCGGCCGCAGCCGCCTCCACCTTGTACAGCCTAGGGATCGCGGTCCAGGCGCTCGACGCCCGTGAGACCGACCTCGAACACGGCTTGCGGGTGAAGCTGATCGGCGACCTCGCGCGCCGGCGGCGCTGGCTGGCCGGAACCGGGATGACCGTGCTCGGATGGCCGCTCCAGCTGCTGGCCCTCTCACTCGCCCCCCTCGTGATCGTCCAGCCGGCGCTGGCCGCCGGCCTGATCGCGCTCCTGCTCGTCGCCCGGGGAATGCTCGGCGAGGCGGCCGGCCGCCGGGAGATCGCCGCGGTGACGGCGATCGTCCTCGGCGTCGCCGGCATCGCCGTCGTCGCGCCCGGCCACAGCACGCACCACACGCACCACATGACCCTGGCCATCGTCCTCGTCGCGCTCGGGCTGCTCGCCGCCCTCCCCTACCTGCTGCGGCTCGTCGGGCGCAGCCTCCCGGCGGTCACGATGCTCGGCGCCGGCCTCTGCTTCGCCTGGAGCGGGCTCGTCTCGAAGCTGGTCTCCGACGCGATCGCCGGCTCCCACTGGGCCACCGCGCTCGGCTGGGCGGTGGCCACCGGGATCGCCTCGGCGATCGGCGTGCTCAGCGAGATGAGCGCCCTCCAGGTGCGGCCGGCGATCCAGGTCGCCCCGGTCGTCTTCGTCGTCCAGACGGTCGTCCCGGTCGCCCTGGCGTCGCTGCTGCTCCAGGAAAGCTTCTTCGGCACCGCCTACGGGGGGGTCCCCCTGATCGCCTGCCTGGCCGTCCTTCTGGCCGGGGCCACCGTGCTCGCCCGCTCGCGGGCGCTCCTCGCCCTGACCGCCGCAGCGCCGGCCGCGAGCTCCTAGCCCGACCGCCGCTGAGCCGGATCGTGTCCGGCGTCTGAAAACGTCTGCAGGCGGATCGTCACCCCCGGCAATCCACGACCCCAACGATCCACGGGCGAGTCGCGCCCCCCGCGAGGCGAGGGTCAGCCGGCGAGCGAGGCGAACGTCACGCCGGAGAGGCGCTCGGCGGCGAGCTCGGCGGCGAAGCGGTCGAACGAGTGCAGCGAGGCCGCGGACCCGTCGAGGGTGACGACGGCGACGTCGCCCCGGCGCAGCGGCTGGCTCGGCACCGGCGAGGTCGCGGTGACCTGCACGGATCCCTCCACCGGGCGGGCCCCGCCGGCCGTCTTGGCCAGGATCAGCTGGCCGAGGGCCGGTCCGGCCTGGGGGGCCAGGTAGAAGAAGTGGCGCCGCAGGTGCAGGGCGCCGGCCTCGCGGCGGAGCACCCCGCGGGTCTGCATCCAGCGCAGCGCCCGCGTCCGCCCGACCTCGCAGATCGGCGCGTCGCCGAGCGAGCGCAGCGTCTGCACCGTCCCGGCGGCCGGCACCGAGGTGAAGGCGAAGGAGGCGTGGACCCCGAGGTGGCTGAGATGGCGCGCCACGGCGGGGATCATCGACTGCGGGGCCCGGACGATCACCCCGACGACCGGCTGCCGGGTGGCCACTCGGAGGACCGGGCGGGCGCCGATCATCTTGGCGGCCAGGGCGGTGAACTCGTCGGTCGAGAGCATCCACGTGCCGGCGCTGAGCAGGAGCATCAGCGACGTCGTGGTCTGGGCAAGGCGCGGCCGCCAGGCCGGGATCGTCGTGACCCGCCGGGGCGAGCCGAGCACGAGATCGGAGGCCCGCGGAGCGGTGATGACCGACCGGTCCGCGGGCGGCCGGGCCTTGCAGCTCGTGGTCACGTGGGCGAGGAGCTCGTCGGTCGAGCTGGCCAGGCGCACCAGGTCGAGGGCGGCCATGGCCCGGGTGTTGATCTTGGCGTGGCCGACCGGGAGCCCGTAGGAGACGACCGGGCAGCCGCGCGCCATCGCCTCGAGGCAGGTCACCCCGCCGGTCGAGTGGACGAGCACGTCGGCGGCGGCGAGCAGGTCGGACATCTTGTCGGTGAAGCCGAGCACCCGGATGCGGGGATCGCCGTCGAAGCGGGCGCTGAGCTTCTCGCGAATCAAATCGTTCTTGCCGGCCAGGCAGACCAGCGTCGCGTCGGGGATGCTGCGGGCGAGCTTGTCGACCGCGCCGGCGATGTCGCCGACGCCCCAGCCGCCGCCGGAGACGACGATGACCTTGCCCTCGAGCGGGAGGCCGAGCCCGGCGCGGGCGGTCTCGCGGGCGCACGGCTCGAGGAACTCGGCGGAGATCAGCGGCCGGACGAGGCGGACGCTGTCGCAACCGGCGATCTGCTCGACCGAGCGGACCGAGGCGTCGTACATGACCAGATGCATGTCGATGCCCCGCTGGGCCCAGAAGAACAGCCCGGTCATGTCGGTGATCGTGGCCATCGTCAGGGCGTCGACGAGGCCGCGCTCGCGCAGCCGGCCGAGGACGACCGTCACCGCGGGATAGGTCGAGACGATCACGTCGGGCTCGTGCGCGGCGATCAGCGTCCGGAGCTTGCGGGCGCCCAGCCGGTAGAGCAGCTTCTTGGCGACGAAGCGGGCCGGCGCGAGGTGCTCGAGCATCCAGTACATCAGCGAGTAGGACCAGGGGATGAGCCGCAGCTGGGTCCGGTAGCCGTCCTCGACGACGTAGTGGAGGATCCGGCCCATCCCGCGCAGGCCGTCGATCACCGTCACCTCGACGTCGTCGGGCCCGGCCTCGAGCTGCTCGTGGAGGGCGCGGGCGGCGGCGGCGTGGCCCTCGCCGACGTTGGCCGAGAGGATCAGCACGCGTCGCGGGCCGCGGGACCGCGACGGATCGCTCGCATGTTGGCGTCGAAGGCGCAAGATGTTCAGAGGTCGCGACGAGCTGCGCCGAGCGTCGAGACCGGCTGAGAGGCAACCCCCATCTCGACTTCCGGATTACTGTAGCGGTAGTTGGCCCGGGACGGGGGGAATCTATCGGCCCGTCCGGCGGCAGGGCCGACCGGGGAGAATGGGGCGATGGCGATCACGACCTCCGTACCCCCGGCGCAGGCGGGGGTTGCACGGGCCGGGGCGGCCCGGGCGGTCGGGGCGCTCGCCCTCGGCGGGCTGGTGGCGGCCCTGGTGGCGCTCGGCGCCGCCGCCGCCGGCGGGCCGACGAGCCTGGTCCCGGCCGCGCGGACCGGGCTCCCCGCCTGGCTGGCCGGGCCGCTGCGGGGGGTGGGCGGCGTCGCCGACAGCTATCAGGCGCTCCTCCTCGCGATCTGCGGCGCCTACGGCCTCGTCCTCGCCTGCGCCCCCGCGCTCAGCCGCCGGGTGCTCTGGAGCGGCATCGTGTTTGCCCACCTCGCCGCCCTGGCGGCGCCGCCCCTGTTCTCGGCCGACGTCTTCGGCTACCTCGACTACGCCCGCCTCGGAGTACTCCACGGGCTCGACCCGTATACCCACACCGCGGCGGCTTTCCCGGGCGACGCGATCTACCCGTATCTCGGCTGGCACGACGTCCGCTCGCCCTACGGCCCGCTGTTCACGCTGCTCACCTACGCCCTCGTCCCGCTCGGCGTGGCCGCCGGGATCTGGGCGCTCAAGGTGATCGCCGCGGCGGCCAGCCTCGGCACCGTCCTCCTCGTCTGGCGCTCGGCCGCCCGCCGCGGGCTCTGCCCCCGGCGGGCGGCGGCCCTGCTCGGCCTCAACCCCCTGGTGCTCGTGTTCGCCGTCGGCGGGGCCCACAACGACGCCGTGGTCGGGCTGCTGCTCGCCGCCGGCCTGGTGCTCTGCCTGGAGCGGCGCGAGCCGGCCGGGGCGGCGTCGCTGGTGGCGGCGTTCGGGCTCAAGGTCTCGGCCGGCCTTGCCCTTCCCTTCGCGCTGCTCGGCGCCCGCGCCGGCACCGGTGGCGGCGCCCGCGCCGGTGGCGGCGCTTGCGCCGGTGGCGGCGCCCGCGGCCGCGCCGGCCCGGCGGTGGTGGCGGCGGCGGTCGCGGCGGCCGCCGTCGTGGCCGCCGCGGTGATCGGCTTCGGCCCCCACGCGGCGGCCATCGCCGGCACCGTCCGCGGCCAGCAGCAGCTCGTGGCCACCCACAGCCTGCCCTCCGAGGTCTCGCGCCTGCTCGGCCGCGGACGCCTCGACCCGGGCGTCCGGAGCGCCTTCACCGCGCTCCTCGTCCTCGGCCTACTCGCCGCCCTGGCCGCGGCCTGGCGCCGGCCGGCCCGCTGGGTCGAGGCCTACGGCTGGGCCACGCTGGCCGTGCTCTGCTCGACCGCCTGGCTCCTGCCCTGGTACGCATTGTGGGCGCTCGTGCCCGCCGCGCTCAGCGGCGACCGCCGCCTACGCGGGGCGACGCTCGTGCTCTGCGCCTACCTCCTCGCCACGCGGCTTCCCCTGGCCGACCCCCTGCTCGGCGGCTGAGGGCCGGTCGGCGGCGCCCGGCGGAGACTGCTCCGAGATGACCAGCTCATTGCTCGACACGATCTCGAACTCCCCGGTCTCCAGCTCCCCGGCCACCACGGCGTCGATCTCCGCGTCGGTGGCCTCCGGCGCCAGCCGGCGCAGGCGCAGCGTGGCCAGGCGCTTGAACTTGAGAATCTCGAGCACGTAGATCAGGTAGACGCTCGCCGCGGCGGCAACGGCGCCGAGCGCCAGCATGACCAGCGACCACCCGGTATGGAGGTGGCCGTGGTGGTCGGAGTAGGGAACGAAGCGCAGGGCGAGCGCCAGCCCGGCGAGCATCAGCGTCCAGCCGTAGAAGTAGAAGACGGTGCGCCGGGGGCTGAAGCCGATCCGGGCCAGGCGGTGATGGAAGTGCTCCGTGTCGGGCTTGTAGACCGGCTGGCGGTACTTGACGCGCTTGAGCACGACGAATGTCGCGTCGAGGAAGGGGACGGCGAGGAGGATCAGCGGCAGGGCGAACGAGACGACGACCGGCGTCTTGACCGTTCCCTCGACGGTGAGGACGCCCATCAGCAGCCCGAGCAGGTTCGAGCCGCAGTCGCCCATGAAGCTCGACGCCGGCGGGAAGTTGTGGAGCAGGAAGCCGAGCGCGGCGCCCGCGGTCAGCGCGGCGAGGACGCCGGCCTGGCGCTGGCCGAGGTCGAAGGCGATGATCGCCAGCGCCCCGGCGATGATCGTGCAGAAGCCGGCCGCCAGGCCGTCGACCCCGTCGGACCAGTTGACGATGTTCATCAGTCCGACGAGGCCGGTCGCCGTCAGCGCGCCGCCGGCGTTCGGGAAGTGGAGCGCCCCGAGGAAGGGGAGCGTGATCAGGTGGACGACGACGCCCGCGTTCACCGCGATCACCGCCGCGGCGACCTGGCCGGCGAGCTTGGCCACCGGCGGGAGGTCGAAGCGGTCGTCGAGCGCGCCGACCACGGTGATCACCGCCGCGGCGGCGAAGACGCCGTGCCAGAGCGGGGTCGACGGGAGGAAGATGAGCCCGGCCAGGAGCGCCCCGGCGAAGATCGCCAGGCCGCCGAGCAGGGGCGTCGCCCGCGAGGAGAGGCCGCGCTCCCGGGGCTGGTCGATCGCCCCCACGCGGGCGGCGAAGCGCATCGTGACCGGCGTCAGCGCCGCCGCCACCGAGGTGGCCACCGCGAACGCGTAGACCGCGTCGAGCTCGGTGATCGTCATGCCGCCGCAAGCATCGCAGGGACCGCCGACGACGGTTGCAACCCGCCGCTCGCGCGCGTAGGCACCACGCAACGACAGCATCGAACGGGGGTTCACCAATGCGCGCGTCTGTGTCGAGGCCGGTCCGCCGGGGGCTGCCGGCGGCCGCGCTCACCATCCTGATCGTCGCCGGCCTGCCGGCCGGCGCCCTGGCCCAGGCCTCGCGGACCTGGGTCTCGGGCCTCGGCGACGACGCCAACCCCTGCTCGCGCACCGCCACCTGCAAGACCTTCCCCGGCGCGTTCTCAAAGACCGCGGTCGGCGGCGAGATCAACGTGCTGGATCCCGGGGGCTTCGGCCAGCTGAACATCACCCACTCGATCACGATCGTCGCGCGCGGCGCGCTCGCCGGCGTCGTCAGCCCGAGCGGCAACGGGATCACCGTCAGTGCCGGGGCGACCGACCGCGTCACTCTGCGCGGCCTCGACCTCGACGGGTTGGGGACCTCCGCGGCCGGCATCAAGGTCAATCAGGTGGGCACGCTGCGCGTCGAGGACACCGAGATCTACGGGTCGGTCAACGGCATCGACTTCGAGCCCACCAACGCCGGCGCCCGGCTGGTCGTGCAGGACAGCCAGATCCACGGCAACAGCGGCGACGGCATCGTCGTCGGCCGCTCGACCCGGGCGACGGTCCGGCGCAACGACATCGACGACAACACGTGCGGGATCGTCGCCAGCGCGTTCGACCTCCTCGCCAGCCCGGTCTACACGACCAACTGCGGCGCGGCGACCAGCGGGACCGGCGGGTCGGCCTCGGTCAGCGCCTACCACAACGCCCTGGCCGGCAACACGCTCGCGGCGATCGCGGCGATCGGCTCCGGGTCGGCGGTCAACCTCTCGACATCGGAGATCTCAGACAACGGCACCGGCCTGTTCAGCAACCTCGGGCTGATCCGGTCGTTCGGCAACAACTACGTCACCGGCAACGCCGTCGACGGCAACCCGACGAGCACGATCGCGCCCCGCTGAGCCCGGGCGGCGCCTCAGGGGAGCGCGGTGAAGACGAGGACGCCGTGCCAGGCACCGGCGGTCGTGCAGCGCTCGACCGCCGGACGGCGGACCGCGCAGCCGCGCGGCGGGACGCCGGACCGGGCGCCCGACAGCGCCACCGCGTAGCGCCGCGCCTTGCGCAGGGCGGCCAGGCGGATGAACACCGTCCGCGAGGTGAACCAGCGCTCGGGGCCCCAGCCGGGGGCGAAGCTGAACCCCGGTCCGGCGTAGCTGTTGTCCAGCCCGTCGATGCTGTCGCCCTGTCCCGGGCACTCGAGCGGGAGCGCGGTCGTGGCCTCGGCGACCGGGTCGCCGGCGGTCACCGCGATGGCCCGGCCGCCGGCCGCGACGCGGACCGCGAGCGAGGCGGCCAGGCGGGCGCCGGCCGGCGGGCGCCCCGAGATCCGGCAGCTGACCGCCATGTCGAGCGCCGGGAAGAGCCCGTCGCCGTGGGCGTGGTCGATCCGCGCGGTGACCATGGTCGCTCCGCGGGCGCCGTCGAGCCCGGCCGGCGGCCGGCAGGCGAGGCAGGCCGGGAGGGTCAGAGCGCCGACGTAGCGGATCGACCAGCGCGCCGTGCTCCGGTCGTGGGCGTCGTTGGTGTCGGACCTGCCGCCGGGGTTCGGCGGGGTCGCGTGGTAGACGGTGGCGTAGGAGCCGCGGCCCGCGTAGGTGACCGCGAAGCGCATCGCCGCCGCGGCCGGGGCGGGAGCCGCGCTGGCGGCGACCGCGGCGAGCACGGCGAGCACGGCGGCCAGCACGGGCCGGCCGGTCAGCGGATGCGGTAGGAGTACGGGAGCGAGGCGACCTGGTCGGAGCTCAGGGTGTTGAAGTTGAACGTCTCGACGGCGAGGAAGCCCGAGACGAGCTCGCCGGGGTTGCCGCCGGGAGCGATCGTCACCGTGATGTCGCCGCTCTGCCCGGGCTGGAGGATGAGCGGCGCGTAGTCGGCCGTGAGCCCTTCGGCCGCCGACCAGATGTTGCCGGTCGACGACGTCACCGACAGGTCGAAGGCCTTGGTCACGGCGTCGGCCCCGCAGGAGAAGGCGGCCGGCCGCGACGGGCCGGGCCCGATCTCGGTCGGGGGACACGACCAGGCGGAGGCGGCGATGTCCGGTGCCGCGTAGCTGACGACGGCCTGATCGCCCTGGGATGAGAGGAGCTCCGGGGTGCCGAAGTTGGGGCTCGTCGTGAAGTCGATCGGGACGGTCGAGGTCGCGGCGATGTCGAGCCGGGTCGAGAACGGCGGCACGAGGAACTGCGGGATCGCGGTGATCTGGCTGGCGTCGAGGGGGAGCTGCCCGGAGCTCCCGGTGAGGGTGCTCAGCGAGAGAACCGTGTCCCGGTTGAGGCGGGGGTCGATCGAGTACTCCTCGAACGAGTTGCCGTTGTTGACGACATGCACCGTCGCCGTCACCGGGGCCGCCGGCAGGCCGACGCTCCGGCCGCTGGGCAGCCCGGTCGCGGTCACGCTCTGGCGGTCGAAGCTGACCGCACCGGTGATCGGAGCGCTCGTCTTCAGCGAGTCGACGCCGTTGATCTGAGCCAGGTCGAGGCTCCACCGCCCCGGGGTCGGGTTCGCCCACGTGAAGTGCATCGTCTGCAGGTTCGTTCCCGACCCGTCCTGGCTCGAGGTTCCCTGGGCGTCGACCGGGGAGAGGTTCGGGTCGGCGAGGATGCCGATCAGCTGGTAGCCGGGAGCGCCGACGTTGACGTCGACGTCGATCGAGTGGACGCCGGCCGGCACGTCGAACTGGTAGGCGAGATCCTGGCCGTAGAACGGCGCCCGGGCGTTGCCGCCGGTCAGCGTCCCGGCAAACGAGGCCGGGTTGTTGCGGGTGACGGGTACGAGCGCGCGGAGCGTCACCGGGATCGTGGCCGGCGGGGGCGATCCGCCGGAGGACGTCCGGAAGGTCACGGCCTCGGCGGCGTCGCCGGGCGCCGCCGGCGTGGTCAGGTTGACGACGAAGAGGGCCGATCCTCCGGGCGGGATGCTCTGACTCGCCGGGAGCACGGCGCCGGGCACGTCGTGGAAGTTGGCCCCGGTGATCGTGTAGTGGAGCGGTCCGGCGTACGGCCTGCTCGTCGAGTCGAAGACGACGAGCTTCCAGGTCCCGGGCGCCGGGTCGTGGATCTCCGTCTCGCCGAAGCCGCCGCCGCTGCCCTGCGGCCGCGAGTGCGAGGCGATCCGCCCGGACGGGTCGAACAACGTCGCCCGGATCTGCGCGCCGCTGAGGTCGGCGGTGTTGCCGTGCCAGGCCACCCGCGTGACAAGGCGGTCGACCCCGGCGGGAACGGTGAACCCGACGGTGTGCACGTCGTGGACGGTGGCTCCGGTCTGGTAGATGAACGTCCCGTCGGTCGCCGGGTTCAGCGTGAGGTCACCCTCGGCGAGCGTCCGCGGCGCGCCGAGCGCGCGCAGGGCCGGCGTCACGACCTGGGCGGCGGCGCCGGTGTTGGTCACCTTGACCGTGGTCGGCGTCGTCTTGCCGGGCCGATCGGTCAGGCGGACCGACGTCGGCGAGTAGAGCAGGCTCTGACCGACCGGCTCCGGGGCGCCGCGGCCGTCGCGCAGCGAGCGCGCCTGCTGGACGGCCCGGAGCGCGTCGACGAGGCCGGCTCCCTGGTTGCCCGCCGGGACGTGGAGATCCTCCGCGGTGCTCATGACGATCTGCTTGACGAGCTCCGGCGGCGGGGTCGCCCCGCCGTGGGTGTCGCGATAGCCCTGGATCACGAGCGCCGCGGTCCCCGCGGTCAGCGGGGCCGACTCGCTGGTGCCGCCGAAGGGCTCGATCGGCTGCGGACGCGGGCCGTGGTAGATGTCCGCGCACTCGCTGAAGATCGTCGTGTTGCTCGAGCAGTCCGCCCACCCGGCCTCCCCGGGGGCGACCACGTCGATCGTCCGCGGACCGAAGTCGGTGAAGCCGGAGCTGCTGATCGCCGAGACATTGCCGCTGTCCCAGCCGCCGGTGCCGAGGGGGTAGCCGTAGGACCCGGTCTGCGCATAGAGGCGGTAGGTGGTCGACGCGCCGGCGCTGATCACGCCGGCGGCGGTCGCCGGCGTCCCGATCGTGCTCGTCGTCCCGGAGTCGCCGCTCGAGATGACGGCGGTCACCCCGGCGGCGACGGCGTCGCTGTTGAACGCGGCGATCGGGTCGGTGCCCGGGTTGGGGAGCGGGTTGCCGCCGAACGATTCGCTGAGGATGTCGACGTGGTCGTGGACGACCGCGTACTCGAGCCCCTGGAGGATCTCGCTGTTGAACGCGAGGTTGGCGTTGCCGAAGACCTTCATCACCGCGACCGAGGCGTCGGGCGCGACGCCCTTGATCCGGATGTTGCAGCCGGCGGGCAGCGGGTGCGCCGGGTTGACGTGGCCGCTCAGGTCGTAGGTGTGGGTGCCCTGGGCGATCAGCGAGCTCGCGTCGCCGAACGCCTCGCCGCCGCCGGTCGGGGCGCCGAGGCCCTCGCCGCTGAAGTCCACGTAGTCGAAGATCGCGGGGGTTCCGTCGGCCCGGATGAAGTCGGGGATCCGCGGGTCGAGCCCGTCGGGGAAGACCGCGATCTTGACCCCCTTGCCGGTGGCGTAGTCGTGGGCGGCGGGCTGCGTCGAGCCCGGGCCGAAGTCGACGTTCATGACCGGGAGCGCCTCGGGCTCGAGCAGCGGCTTGGCCGGATCGGTCGGGCAGACCCCCGGTGCGGCGGTCGGGGCGGCCGCCCGGCCGCCGGCGCCCGCAGCCGCGGCCGCGGCCGGGCTCGGCCCCCGGACGAGGGAGTCGGGGACGACGGCGGCGACCGCCGGGTTGCCGGCCAGCCGCTGGGCCTCGGCCGTGGAGACGGTCGCGGCGATCGCGTTGACGAAGGAGAAGCGCTTGACGCGCGGGGCCCGGACGGCGGCCAGCTCGGAGACGAGCCGCGACTGGTCGCCGCTGAGGACCGCCGCCCGCTGTGCCTGGGCGCCGGCGAGGCCCGGGGCCTCGGGGTGCTGGTTGCGCAGCAGGACGATCACGCGGTCGGCGGCGTTGGCCGAGAGCCGGGCGATGTCGGACGGCGATAGCGCGCTCGGATGGGTGGTCGGGCGCTTGCCGGCCGTCGGGGTGGCCAGCGCGCCGGTCACGCCGAGGCCCAGCGCGGCCGCCGTCGCCCCGAGCGCCGCGAGGCCGCGCCGCCCGCCAAACCTACGGTTTCCCCGACGGTCGCTCATCCCGCTCCTCTTTCCGACCAGACCCGTGCACGGCGATGGATAGCCGAATTACCGCGACCGGTCAACCCGGGGCCCCCGCCGCGCGACCGGCGCAGCCTGATGCGGCTGGCGCCATCGCGGGCTCACCCGAGGCCCGAGAACCGGGCGGCGACCGCGGCCGGACCGAGCGCCCCGGCCCGGACGACGCGCCACGTACCGTCGACCTCGTAGGCGGTCAGGTCGATCACCGTCGAAGGCGTCCCGGGAAGCTCGCCCCCGTCGATGACGAGATCGGCGCCGCCGCGGATCGCCGGCGGCACCTCCTCGAGACGCCGCGGGTCGGGCCCGCCGGAGGCGTTGGCGCTCGACTGGAGGAGCGGCCGGCGAACCGGCAGCGGTATCGCCGGCACCCGCAGCCCGAGCGCCGCGCCGCCGGCCAGCGGGTAGCGCCGGCCCGGGTTGGGCACGAGCACGGTGACCGGACCCGGGAGCAGCGCCCGGAGCGCGTCCCGCGTCCGCACGCCGAGCTCGTCGAGGTCTTCGAGCGCGTCGGCCAGGCGGCTCCACAGCACGGCGGCCGGCTTCTCGGCGGGGCGGCCCTTGAGCGCATAGAGACGGCGCACGGCGGCAGGATCCAGGGCGTCGCAGCCGAGGCCGTAGACGGTGTCGGTCGGGAAGACGACGACCCCGCCGGCGGCCAGGCAGCGCTCGAGCTCGCTCAACGGGTCATCGCCCGTAGGCGGCGCCCGACGAGGACCCGGTCGATGCCGGCCAGGTCGGCCCGCGACTCGACGGCGAGGAACCCGGCCGCGTCGAGCAGCCGGGCGACCGCCGGCGCCTGGCCGGCGCCGATCTCGAGCGCGAGCAACGGCACGGCGGCGGCCGACGCCTGGTCGATCAGCCGCCGGACGACGTCGAGCCCGTCGCCGCCGCCGTCGAGGGCGAGGCGCGGCTCGTGACGGGACACCTCGGGCTCGAGCGCCGCCAGCTCGGCGGTCGGGATGTAGGGCAGGTTGGCGAGGATCGCGTCCCACGGGCCGCCGGGAACGTCATCCATCAGGTCGGCCGCGGCGAACGTCACCGCCAGGCCGAGGCGGGTCGCGTTGGCCCGGGCGAGGACGACCGCCGCCGGGCTGAGGTCGCTTCCGGCGAGGACGAGATCGGGGCGCTCGTCGGCGAGCGCGAGGGCCACTGCCCCGCTGCCGGTGCCGACGTCGAGCACGCGCGACCCGGGCGCGAGCTCGAGACCGACCTCGACGAGGAGCTCGGTCTCCGGGCGGGGGATCAGCACGGTGGGATCGACCGCGAGGTCGATGTGGCGGAAGCCGCGGCGCCCGAGGATGTAGGCGATCGGCTCGCGCTCGACCGCCCGCCGGCGCACGAACGACTGGAGCTCGCGGACCGCGGGGCCGCCGACGGCCAGGCCGGGATCGCTGTAGAGACGCTCGCGGCCGACCCCGAGCGCGGCGGCGACGAGGAGCTCGGCGTCGAGGCGTGGGCTCGGAGACCCGCCGGCCGAGATCGCCGTCCGCGCTCCGTCGAGGGCGTCGCGGGCGCTCGTCGCGGCCGGCGGCCCCGGGCTCAAGCTCCGGCCGCCTGCTCGAGCCGGCGACGCTTCTCGTCGCTGAGGAGCCCGGCCGTGAGCTCGTCGAGCTGGCCCTCGAGGACGTCGTCGAGGTTGTGGACGGTCAGCTTGATCCGGTGGTCGGTGACCCGTCGCTCGCCGTAGTTGTAGGTGCGGATCTTCTCGGCCCGCTCGCCGCTGCCGACCTGGGAGCGCCGGTCGGCCGCCACCTCGGCCTGCTGCTCGGCGAGGGCCCGCTCGTAGAGGCGGGCGCGCAGCACGCGCATCGCCTTCTCCCGGTTCTGGAGCTGCGACTTCTCGTCCTGCATGGAGACGACGATGCCGCTCGGCTTGTGGGTGACGCGGACGGCCGAGTCGGTCGTGTTTACCGACTGCCCACCCGGTCCGCTCGAGCGGTAGACGTCGACCTGGAGATCGTTCGCGTCGACCTGGATGTCGACGTCCTCGGCCTCGGGGAGGACGGCGACGGTGGCCGTCGAGGTGTGGATGCGACCCTGCGACTCGGTGGCCGGAACCCGCTGGACGCGGTGGGTCCCGCCCTCGAACTTGAACACCGAGTAGGCGGCGTCGCCCTTGATGGCGAAGGTGTACTTGCCGTCGGCGACGTCGAGGGGCTCGGTCTTGAAGCCGAGGCGCTCGGCGTACTTGGAGAGCATCCGGTAGACGTCGCTCGCCCAGAGGCCTGCCTCCTCACCTCCGGTGGCGCCCTGGATCTCGACGATCACGTTCTTGTCGTCGCTCGGATCGCGCTCGACCATCGCCAGGCGGATCTCCTCCTCCAGCCGCTCGATCTGCTCGCGCGAGCTGGTCAGCACCTCGCGCAGCTCGGCGTCCTCGCCCTCGGCGAGGAGCTCCTGGGCGCCGGCCAGGTCGTCGCGGGCGTGGCGCCACTGCTCGGCCAGGCCGGCCGCCGCCTCGAGCTGGCGGTAGGCGCGGCCGACCTCGGCGCGCCGGTGGCGGTCGCCGGTGATCTCCGGATCGGAGATCTGGCGCCCGAGCTCCTCGAAGCGCGTCTCGATCTGCTCGACGAGCGACTCGATCATCGTGGCGAGGGTAGCGGTCGGGGTGGAGCGAGCCGTCGCCCTGCCGGGTCAGGCGACGACCTCGAGGCCGATCAGCGCTGCCGCGTCGTGGGCGTCGCCCGCCTCGGCGTCGAGCACCGCCGCCAGGGCGGCGATCGCGACGGCCAGCTGCTCGAGCTCCGGCTCGCGCGTGGTCAGCCGCTGGAGGGCCATGCCCGGACTCATCACGACCTGGACCCACCGGCGGCGGCGATGGCGACCCGCGAGGCGGATCACCTCGTAGGACAGGCCGGCGATCAGCGGCACCCCGAGGATCCGCGTCGCCACCAGCCAGTACCAGGCGGGCAGGCCGATCGGGGCGAAGACGAAGATCGAGATGATCATCACGATGAGCAGGAAGCTCGTCCCGCAGCGGGGGTGCAGCCGCGACTGGAGCCGGGCGTTCTCCGGCGTCAGCGGGAAGCCCGCCTCGTAGCAGGCGATCGTCTTGTGCTCGGCCCCGTGGTACTCGAAGACCCGGCGGAGCTCCCGCAGCCGCGAGAGCAGCAGGAGGTAGCCGAGGAAGATCGCCGTGCGGACGATTCCCTCGATCAGCCAGAAGAGCGTCGAGGAGTGGAGCTGGTCCTTGATCAGGCTGGTCAGCCCGACCGGGGCGACGAAGAACAGCCCGACGGCGAGGACGAGGGCGACGGCGATCGTGCCCGCCCACACCCCGCGCGATATCTCCGGCTCGTCGTCGGGAACCTGGGCGCCGGCGGCGACGCCGAGCGCCTTCACCCCGATGCCGAGCGACTCGCCGAGCGCGACGACGCCGCGGACGATCGGCAGCCGAAGCGTTCGATGGCGGCGCAGCGGCGAGGCGAGCGGGAACGTCTGGACCTCTATCTCGCCGGTCGGGATCGCCCGCGGGAGCCGCTCCGCGAGCTGGGCCGGGGTCGGCTTGCGGACGGCCACGGCCCAGGTCCGCACACCGCGCATCATCACCCCCTCGAGCACCGCCTGCCCGCCGACCGGAGCGTCCCGCGGCGGGAGGCCGGCGGCCGGCGCCGGGCCCGGCGCGGGGACACCGGCCGGGGTGTCCGGCGGCGAGACCGTCGGGGGCGAGACCGTCGGGAAAGGGCCCGGCCCGGCCACGCGGCTACCGCGAGGCGGCGGCGGCGCGCTGGCGGCTCTTGGCTACGCGGCGCTGGAAGCGCTCGACCCGTCCGCCGGTGTCGACCAGCTTCTGGCGGCCCGTGTAGAACGGGTGGCAGTTCGAGCAGATCTCGACGTGGAGCTCGGGCTTGGTCGAGCGAGTCATGAAGTCGTTGCCGCAGGTGCAATGCACGTGGGCCTCGACATACTTGGGGTGGATATCTGTCTTCATCGCTCGATGTAGTGTAGCGACCGTCGGGCGGGGCTCCTTCGCCGGACCGGCCGCCAATCCTCGCTCGCGGCCCGCCCCCGCGGCCGGCGGGTCAGGGCAGACGGGCGACCGAGCCGACGACGAGGCCCGAGGGCGGCCCGGCGCCGGGCAGCCGGCACACCGCGGTGGTGCGATGCGTCCGCTTGATCACCCGGTGGTGAGCGCCGATCCAGCGATAGCCGACGGTGACCCGGAAGGCGGCCGGCGCGGTGAGGCTGGTCACCTCCTGGCTGTAGCTGAAGATGTCGACGCCGGCGGTCGAGGTCTTCCACACGCCGAACCCGGGGACGCCGACGAGGGCACGGAAGTCCTGGTCGACCGGCGTCCGCTCGTCGAGCCCAAGGCGGATCGACATCTGCTCGGTTCCCGGAACGGCGCTCATCTGCGCGGCGAAGGTGGCGTAGCGTCCGGTCAGGTCGGATGCCGGGTGGCAGGTCTCGAGGGTCGCCGACACCTGCCCGGCCGGGGCCACCGCGGCGGGCGCCGGGGCCGCGCCGACGCAGGCCACCAGGGCGGCGGCGGCGGTGAGAACGGTGATCGGACGCTGGCCCATCGCCACTGTGAACACCGCGAATCGGGAGAGGTTGCGGCCGATCCCCCCGGGGTCTAGGTGACCTGGTAGAGCGGACCGTCGCCGCCCTCCGGCGGGGTCAGACGCCCGCCCTTGGCGGTGATCGCCCCGCACTGCACGCAGTTGGTGTAGTTGACGATGACGTTCACCGTGGCGGTGGCCGGGGCCTCGTCGGGCAGCTCGTAGACCCCGGCCGGGCACATCCAGCGCCAGGTCTCGGCGATCGCCACCGGAACGTTGCGGCGGATGCGGATGTGGCTGGGCGCGTCGTCGCGGGTCGCGTTGCCGGTGATGAACACGCTCGAGAGCTTGTCGAAGGTGTACTTGTTGTCGGGCTTCGGATAGCGGCGGTGGCGCTTGCCGACGAACATCGGCTGATCGGCGTCGGGGTGGTTGGCCCAGCGCCCGCCGGGGAACCGGCCCTTGGTGGCCAGCATCGCGTTGACCACGGCGGCGCCGACGAAGAACCCGCGGTAGAACGGCTGCTTCATGTTGCGGGTCCGGTAGAGCTCCTCGCCGATGATCGAATCCTCGACGGCCGCCTCGTAGGCGGAGAGGTCGCGCGACCGGAGCTTCAACGCGGCGACGATCGCCTCGGCCGCGAGCATCCCCGACTTGATCGCGTAGTGGATGCCCTTGAGCTCGGGCACGTTGACCATCCCGCCGCCGTCGCCGCTGATCGCCAGTCCGGGCGCGGTCAGCGTGGGCATCGCCCAGTAGCCGCCCTCGGGGATCGCCTTGGCGCCCCAGGCGACGCGTGTCCCGCCGTCGAGGATCGCCCGGACGAGCGGGTGGAGCTTGAACTCCTGGAGCACGTCGTGGACCGAGAACGTCGCGTCGGCGTAGTCGAGGCCGGCGACGAACCCGATCGAGACCCTGTCCTCCCCCATCGGATAGATCCACGACCCGCCGAACTCGTGGTACTTCGTTCCGAGGCGCAGCGGCCAGCCGAGCGTGTGGATCACCCGGGTCAGCGGCCGGGGAACCTCCCAGACCTCCTTGACCCCGAGCGACCAGACCTGCGGCTCGGCATAGCGGGCGAGGCCGAAGCGCTTGATCGCGGCACCGGTCAGGTGACCCCAGACCCCCTCGGCGAGCACCGTCGCCTGGGCGGTGACGTCCGCGCCGGGCTCGAAGTTCCGCAGCGGCTCGCCGTCGCGGCCCCGGCCCTTGTCGCCCGAGCGGACCCCGAGCACCCGGCCGTCCTCGACGAGCAGCTGGCTGGCCGACGTCTCGGTGAGCACGTACGCGCCGGCCTCCTCGGCGCGCTCGGCCATCCAGCGGCAGAGCGCGGCGACCGAGACGACGTGGCTGCCGTGGTTGCGGAAGTTCGGCGGCACCGGCCGCAGGCGGATCGCCCGCTTGGCGCCGGTCATCAGATATACGGCCTCGCCGGGGACCTCGCCGTAGCTCGGCCAGTCCTGGGGGTCGACATCCGGGAAGAGCTCGCGCAGCGGGCCTGGGCGCATCACCGCGCCCGAGAGGTTGTGGGCGCCGCAGGCCTTGGCCTTCTCGATCACGGCGACCGGCACCTCGCCGAGACGCTCGCGCAGCTCGGGCTCGTGGTCGAGGAGCTGGAGCAGGCGGTTGGCGCAGGCCAGGCCGGCCGGCCCGCCGCCGACGATCACCACCCCCACCTCGATCCGGTCGTCGGGCGGGTCGAGCGTCTCCCGGATGAAGTCCCGCGCGGGATCGACCGGCGGGGGGAACTGGCTCGGGGCGACCGGAGCGTCCCGCATCGCGCTCAGCCGGCCCGCTTGGCCTTCACGGCCTCGGTCAGCTTGGGCAGGATCTTGTTGAGGTCGCCGACCACGCCGAGGTCCGAGTACTCGAAGATCGGGGCGTTGGCGTCCTTGTTGATGGCGACGATGTTCTCCGCCGCCTGCATGCCGACCTTGTGCTGGATCGCCCCGGAGATCCCGGCGGCGAGGTAGAGCTTCGGCGAGACCGTCTTGCCGGTCTGGCCGATCTGGGCGGCGTAGGGGTACCAGCCCGCGTCGACCACGGCGCGGGTCGCCGCCACGGCGCTGCTCGAGCCGAGCGCGGCGGCCAGCGCCTCGCAGAGGGCGAAGCCCTCGGCCTTGCCGAGCCCGCGGCCGCCGGCCACGAGGAGGTCGGCGCCCTCGATGTCGACGTCGGCGCCCCGCTGCTCGCCGCGCTTGATCATCGTCGCCCGGGTCGAGAAGGCGGAGAACTCGACCGCCACGTCCTCGACTGCGGCCTCGGCCTCGCCGGGCGCGGCGATCTCGAACGCGTTGAGGCGGCCGATGACGATGCCGACGTCGCTGCGGTACTCGATCTCCGAGATCGCCGAGTCGCCGAGGATCGGCCGCTCGGCCACGAGCTTGCCGTTCTCGACCCGGACCGCAGTGACCTCCATGGCCACGCCGGCACCGAGGCGGGCGGCCAGGCCGGCGCCGATCTCGAAGCCGAGCAGGCCGCCGCCGAACAGGGCGTAGCCGATCGAGTTGGCCGCGATCACCTGGGCCATCGCGTCGACCACCGGTTGGGCCAGGCCCTCGGGTCCGTCCACCCGGTAGACCAGCGTCGCGCCGTAGGCGCCGAGCGTCGCGCAGAGCTCGGTCGACGCCGTGGCGTCGACGACGATCGCGTGGGCCTCGCCGCCGAGCTCGGCGGCCAGACGCGCCGCCTCGCTGACCGCGCCGAGCGAGTTCTTGTTGAAGGCGCCCTCGTAGTGGAGCGCGTAGACCAGGATGTCGGCCATCAGATCAGCTTCCTTTCCGCAAGCCAGCCGACGATCTTCGCGACGGTCTCGTCGGTGTTCTCGTCCTCGATGATCAGGCCGGGCGCCTTGGTCGGCGGGGCCTTGGCCCCGGTCCAGTGGGCGGCGGAGTGCTCGCCGCCGACCTTCGTCGCGTCGATCTCGACGTCGGCGGCCGACAGGTTGTCGAGCGGCTTCTTCTTGGCCCCCATGATCGCCTTGAGCGACGGGTAGCGGGGCTCGTTGATGGCGTCGCCGACGGCGATGACCGCCGGGAGCTCGACCGCCACCGTGTCGTAGCCGTACTCAGCCTGGCGCTCGCAGACGAGTCGCGCGCCGTGCCCGTCGGCGGCGTCCTCGACGTCGAGCTTGATGACCTGGGTCAGCGACGGCATCTGGAGGTGGTCGGCGACGACGGCGCCGATCGTGTAGCACTCGCCGTCGTCTGACTGCTGGCCGAGCAACACCATGTCGGGCGCCTCGCGGCGGAGCGCCTGGGCCAGCGCGTAGCCGGTCGCGGCGACATCCGAGCCGGCGAGCGCCGGGTCGCTCAGATGGACCGAGCGGTCGGCGCCGAGCGAGACCGCCTTGTGGAGCGCGCGGACCGCCGTCTCCGGGCCCATCGTCACGGCGACGATCTCCTCGACCGGGAGCACACCGCTCTCCTTGATCTGCATCGCCGCCTCGATGGCGTGCGTGTCGTAGGGGTTGAGGTTGCGCTCACCGCTTCGGTCCATCCGCCCCGTCGACGGGTCGATCCTCTTCTGGACGGCGGCGTCTGGCACCTCTTTGACCAGGACGCAGATTTTCATTCAGTAACGCTCCTCGCTGGCAAGGGAAGGCGGATCGTATCGCGCTCATTGACTGACGAGTCAGTCGAATTCTAACTGGCCGCCGGGCGGCGGCTTCAGGCTACGCGGGCCACGGCGTCGCGGATGAAGTCGATGATCGACTGGGTCGACGCCCCCGGGGTGAACACCTCGGCCACGCCGAGCCGCTTCAGGTCAGGGATGTCGTCGGCGGGGATCGTCCCGCCGACGGTGATCACGACGTCGTCGATCCCCTGCTCATGGAGCAGGTCGACGATTCTCGGCACCAGCGTCATATGGGCGCCGGAGAGGATCGACAACCCGACGGCGTCGGCATCCTCCTGGATGACGGTCTCGACGATCTGCTCGGGCGTCTGGTGAAGGCCGGTGTAGATGACCTCCATCCCGGCGTCGCGCAGCGCCCGGGCGATGATCTTGGCCCCGCGGTCGTGCCCGTCGAGGCCGGGCTTGGCGACGACGACGCGAATCTTGTTCTGAGGGGCAGTGTCGGGCATGCGAGGAGGCGCCGGGCGGCGGGGGAGGCCTGGGCGCGGCCGATTGTAGTCGCTCCTCGCGCCTCCAATTGAGCGGCCGCTCAGCCGGCCCGGCAAATCTGCCGATGCCGGCCCAAAACCGCCCGGGCCGGCGCATTTTCAGGCCGCGGGGAGCCGGGCCGCGAGCGGCCGACCACGCGGGCGCCCGGGCGGAGCGAGGTCGGCGGCCGGCTGACGCGGCGACGCTGCTTCGCGCCGGCCCGGGTCGTGGTGAAAGCCGGCCGGACGGGCGGCTCGCGGGCGGGTGTACCCGCGGTCTCAGATGTCCGACCTCAGGTCCATACCCCGCCCGACTCGGGTCGAGCAGACTCGGGCGATGGCGGGAACGAGACTCACAGCACTCGACGGCTCGTTTCTGCGCGTCGAGAGCGCGGCGGCTCACATGCACGTCGGCTGGAAGGGGTTCTTCGCACCCCGCCGGGACGGGGAGCCGGTGACCCTGTCGGCCCTGCGCTCCTCGATCGCCGGCCGCCTGCGCCACGCGCCGCGTTTCCGCCAGCGACTCGCCTTCCCGCCGGCCGGGATCGCCGAGCCGGTCTGGGTCGACGACGAGCACTTCGACATCTCCCACCATGTGCTCGGGCTGGCCGAGCCCGGAGAGACGCTGAGCCGGGCGCGGTTCGACGAGCATGTCGACCGGGCGCTGGCCCAGCAGCTCGCCCGCGGTCGCGCGCTCTGGCGCGTGCTCCTCGCCCCCCGCCTCGAGGACGGGACGATCGGCCTGGTCATGCAGGCCCACCACGCGATGGTCGACGGGAAGTCGGCGGTCGAGCTCGCGCTGCTCCTGCTCGACATCTCGGCCGACGAGCCGCTCCCCCCGCCCGACGAGTGGAGGGCCGCGCCGGCGCCCGGGGCGACGCGGCTGGCGCTCGAGGCGCTGGCCGACCGGGGCGGCGATTCGCTGCGGCTCGCCGGCGGGCTCGCCCGGATGGCGGTCAACCCGGCGCGCGGCATCCGCCTCGCCGACACGCTGCGCCGGGCGGCCCTCTCGGTCGGCGACGACGTCCTGCGGCCGCCGCCGTCCTCTTTCGTCAACGTCCCGATCGGGCCCCGCCGAGCCCTCGTCCACCACACGGCGAACCTGCCGCCGCTGCTCGCGGTCAAGCGGCGCTTCGGCGCGACGCTCAACGAGGTCGCCCTGGCCGTGGTCGCCGGGGCCCTGCGTCAGTTGATCCAGACGGCCGGCTGCCGGCCGGCGCCGATGCGGGCGATGGTGCCGGTCAGCGTCCGCGGGACCGACGAGGCGGCGAGCCTCGGCAACCGGATCTCGTTCGTCTTCGTCGACCTCCCGGTCGAGCGCCCCCATCCGGTCGATCGGCTGCTCGCGATCCGCGCGGCGAGCGCCGACTTCAAGCGCGAGGAGACCGCGCAGGCCCACGAGGCGATCATCGACGCGATCGGCTTGCTCCCCGGCCTCCTCCGGGGCCCGGCGGCCCGGCTCGCGGCGAGCTCGAAACTGTTCAACCTGACCGTCTCCAACGTCCCCGGGCCCCGTGTCCCGGTCTACCTCCTCGGCGCCGAACTCCTCGAGGCCGTACCGGTGGTCCCGATCGCCGACGGCCACGCCCTCTCGGTGGGGATATTCAGCTACGCGAGCAGGCTCGTGTTCGGGTGCTACGCCGATCCGGTCGCCCTCCCGGCGGTCTCCGAGCTGCCCGCCGCGCTCGAGGGAAGCGTCGCCGAGATCGCGCGGCTCGCGCCCCGCCCGGCTCGCCCCCCGCGGTCGCGGGGTGGCGCCGGCGGCCGCGGTGCCGGAGCACACCAAGCCGCCGAGACGGCGGGCGTCGAGGTCGTTCACTACGACCGAGACCCGGGGCCAATCACCGCCGTGACGGGGCCGGCGGGGGGCGCCTCGACCGACCCCCCACACTCCGTGGGGACCTCGATTCGCCAGGTGCCCGGCGCGTCAGGTCGGCGGCGCCGCCACGGTTGGGCCGAGCAACCGCGGGCGCCGCTTCAGAAGACCGGTGACTCGGTGTAGGTCCCGAAGACCGTCTGGAGCGCCTCGACGATCTCGCCTTCGGTGGCGTGGACGCGGGCGCAGTCCATCAGCGCCGGCATCAGGTTGATCTCGGTGGTCGCCTGCTCGCGCAGGGCGGCCAGCGTCCGCTCGACGGCGGCGCCGTCGCGGCGGGCGCGCACGGCGGCGAGCCGGCCGATCTGCTTGCGCTCGAGCAGGGGGTCGATGCGCAGCAGGTCCATCGTCTCGTCGCCGGTCTCGGTATGGGCGTTGACGCCGACGACGATCCGCTGCGCGGCGTCGATCTCCTGCTGGAGCTCGAAGGCGGCGTCGGCGATCTCCCGCTGGGGGAAGTTCCGCTTGACGGCCTCGACCATCCCGCCGAGCTCGTCGATCCGAGCGAAGTAGACGTAGGCCTGGCGCTCGAGCTCGTCGGTCAGCGCCTCGACGTAGTAGGCCCCGCCGAGCGGATCGACCGTGTTGGTCACGCCGGTCTCGTGGGCGATGATCTGCTGGGTGCGCAGCGCGACCCGGACCGCCGGCTCGGTGGGGAGCGCCATCGCCTCGTCGTAGCTGTTGGTGTGCAGCGACTGCGTGCCGCCGAGCACCCCGGCCAGCGCCTCGATCGCCGTGCGGATGATGTTGTTGAGCGGCTGCTGGGCGGTCAGCGAGACGCCGGCCGTCTGGGTGTGGAAGCGCATCTGCCAGGAGCGCTCGCTGCGGGCGCCGTGGGTCTCGCGGAGCTCGCGGGCCCAGATCCGCCGGGCGGCGCGGTACTTGGCGATCTCCTCGAAGAAGTCGATCTGGGCGTTGAAGAAGAACGACAGGCGCGGGGCGAAGTCATCGACGTCGAGCCCGCGGGCGATCGCCTGCTCGACGTAGGTCAGGCCGTCCTTGAGCGTGAAGGCGAGCTCCTGGGCTGCCGTCGACCCGGCCTCGCGGATGTGGTAGCCGCTGATCGAGATCGGATGCCAGCGCGGCATGTGGAGCGTGCACCACTCGATCATGTCGCCGCACAGGCGCATCGCCGGGTCGACCGGGAAGCACCACTCCTTCTGGGCGATGTACTCCTTGAGGATGTCGGCCTGGATCGTCCCCGACAGCCGGTCGGCGGGCACCCCGGCCTCCTCGGCGGCCACGACATAGAAGGCGAGCATGATCGCCGCCGGGGCGTTGATCGTCATCGACACCGAGACCTCGCCGAGGTCGATCCCGCCGAACAGGGTCGCCATGTCGTCGAGGGTGTCGACGGCCACGCCTTCGCGGCCGACCTCGCCGAGCGACTTGGCGTGGTCTGAGTCGTGGCCCATCAGGCTCGGCATGTCGAACGCCGTGCTCAGCCCGGTCTGGCCGTGGTCGAGGAGGTAGTGGAAGCGCTCGTTGGTCTCCTCGGCGGTCCCGAAGCCGGCGAACTGGCGCATCGTCCAGAGGCGCCCGCGGTACATCGACCTGTGGATGCCCCGGGTGTAGGGGTACTCGCCCGGGAGGCCGATCGTCGCGCGATCGGGCGGGAGGTCGGCCTCGGTGTAGAGCTCGCGGACCGGCACGCCGGACATCGTGCTGCGGGTCGTGTCCCGGGCCGCCGGGGGAGCCTTGGCCTCGCTTGCCATGACGGGGAGCCTAACGGGGCCGGCTGCGGTCGATCGGGACCGGCTCGGCGCCGGCCTCGGCCCGGAGGGCTTGCCGGCCCCGGTGACCGGCGGCGGGCTCGCCGGACGGCGCCTCGTCGAGGGTCTCGAAGAGCTCGCGGAGGCGTTCGAGCACCGTCGCCGCGGTGGCGAGCTCGCCGGCGTCGAACTCGGCCAGGGCGGCGTCCCAGAGCGGCACGACCCGGGCGTGGCGGGCGGCGACCCGCTCGCGGCCGGCCTCGGTCAGGCGCGAGACGATGATCCGGCGGTCGCGCTCGGAGCGGGTGCGGACGACGAGGCCGGCGCAGACCAGGTGGTCGAGCATGACGCTGACGGTGGCCGGGGCCAGCTCGGCGGCCGCGGCGAGCTCGCCCGCCGCCAGCTCGCCCCGCTCGGCAAGCTCGAAGAGCAGGGCGTACTGGGCGAAGGGGATCTCCCCCGGGCGCTGGGTCTCGCGGCCGCGCAGCCGCCGCACCGCGGCGATCGCGCCCTTGAAGGCCCGGCCCACCCTCTCTGCGGCCCGCGCCCGCTCGGCGCCGCCGCCCGGTTCGCTCGGCGGGAGCGCTTCGGACGGGCGGTCCTCCTCGGCCACGGTGCCCACGGGGTCAGGCTCCGATCGGCTCGAGCGCGGCCTCGGCGGCCGCGGCCAGGCGATCGCGCTCGACGACGATGCTGCGCTCGGCCCGGATCAGCACGATGCACGGGATGATCGCCACGGCGGCGATCCCCATCGACCACCAGAACGCAGTGCCGAAGGCGCCGGCCACCGCCGCCAGGCTCGGCGGATGTCCGGCGCCGCTGAGCGACCGCTGGAGCACGACCGCGAGCAGGGCGGTGCCGATCGAGCCGCCGACCCGCTGGAGCACGTTCATCTGCGGCGTGGCGTCGGAGAGCTCCTCGGGCCGCAGCGAGGCGAAGGCGGCGGCCATCGCCGGCACGAAGGCGAAGCCGATCCCGATCCCGCGGACGAACATCGCCACCGACAGGCCGAGGATCGAGCTGTGGGCGCCGACGAAGCCGAAGGGGATCGTCGCCAGGCAGGTGATGAGGACGCCGAACAGCGCGAGCCGGCCGCCGCCGAGCCGGTCGGTCAGCTTCCCGGCCAGGGGCATCACCATGGCGGCGCCGAGGCCTTGTGGGCCGACGAGCAGGCCGGTGAGCAGGACGCTCTCGCCGCGGACCTGCTGGTAGTAGAGCGGCATCAGGATCATCGCCCCGAACAGGGCGGCGCCGAGGCAGAACGTCGTGATCGACGCGGCGGCGAAGGTCCGGCGCGAGTAGAGATGGACATCGAGCAGCGGCTGGTCGACGCGGAGTGCGTGGAGGACGAACAGCACGACGAGGACGAGCCCGACCACGATCGGCACGATCACCTTGACCGACGAGAAGCCGCCGGTCACGCCGATCTCGGCGAGCCCGTAGGTGATCGCCGGCATGCCGGCGGTGAGCAGGACGAGCCCGAGGACGTCCAGGCGCCCGGCGGGCTCGCGCTCGGGGTTCGGCAGCCCGCGGAGCGCGGTCACGAAGGCGACCAGCCCGATCGGGACGTTGACGAAGAAGATCCAGCGCCAGCTCGCGTTGTCGAGGATCAGGCCGCCGATCGCCGGGCCGAAGATCGGCGCGAGCATCGCCGGGACGGCGACCACGCTCATCACCCGCCCCATCCGGCGCGGGCCGGCGGCCGTGGCCATGATCAGCTGGCCGATCGGCAGGATCATCCCGCCGCCGACGCCCTGCAGCACCCGGAAGACGATCAGCTCGGTGGCGGAGCCGGCGATCCCGCAGAGGGCCGAGCCGGCGGTGAACAGCACCAGGGAGGCCAGGTAGACCTGCTTGGCCCCGAAGCGGCGGGCCGCCCAGCCGGCGACCGGGATGACGGCGGCGAGCGAGAGGAGGTACCCGGTGACGACCCACTGGATCTGGGCGATCGTGCTGTGAAGCTCGCGGCCGAGGGTGTCGAGGGCGACGTTGACGATCGTCGTGTCGAGGATCGACATGATCGACCCGACGATCACGACGACCGAGATCCGCCAGACCCACGGCTCGATTCGGTCTGTCGCCTCCGGAGAATTCATTAGGTAGCGAAGGATATCGCACGCGGGCCCGGCGAGCTCCCCGGCCGGCGCGGGGCGGGCCTGCGCTCAGCCGGCCGAGCGGACGGGCGCTTCCCGGCGAGGCGGTCGACGAGGAGCTCGACGCTCGGCTCGAGCTGATTGAGGGTGGCGTGCTCGACGCGGCGCAGGCCGAGGGCGCGGTTCAGCCAGGCGTTGATCTCCTGGTGCGTCCCGCCGCCCGAGCGGCGGAGATCGGACAGGAGTCGATGGCGCTCCTCGCGCAGGAGGGCCCGGCGCTCGAAAGTCGACGGCGCCGCCGGGGGCAGAGCGACCGCGGCCGCCGCGGCGGGCGCCGGGGCCGGGGCCGGTCCGCCGAAGAGGGTCATCTGCGGGGATACGTCGGCGCCCAGCGGGACGAAGGCGGCGGCGTCGGCCGGCTCGGCGGCGGTCCGGGGCTGGCGCTCGGTCGCCTCGCCCTGGCGCTGCGCGTGGCGGAGCGCCGGGCGCTTGCCGGCCCCGGGGACCGCCGAGATCAGGAAAGGACCGCCCTGCCAGGCGGCGAGGGGGTCGAGGGCCTGCTCCTGCCAGGTGCGGAGGGGGCTCGCCATGGACCGGGCATGGTGCGGGCTGCGGCGGACGGATCGGTCGGCGAAAGGGTCGGGCGCCCGGGCGGCGGCGGCGCGCTGCGGGCCTCGCCCGGCCGCGAGTTGCCGGCGCGCGGAGGCGGGGCGCGGCCGGTCGTGGGCGGTCCGGGAGCCGCGCGACGGATAATGCCCTCGTGGAGTTACGCCTTGTCTCCTGACATAAGGGCCATCGAGGACCAGATCCGCGGGCGCCTCGCCGAGGTGGAGCGCCAGATCGAGTCGCTCCGCCTCGAGGCCGAGACGTTGAAGCGGGTGGCGCTCTCGCTCGGGGAGGACGCTCCGGCGAAGCCCGCCGCTTCGCGCCCGGCACAGACGGCCCCGCGCCGGGCCGCGGCCCGGGCGTCACCGCCCCGCGCCGAGCCTGTCGAGATCTTCGAGCCGGGGCCCGCGCCCGAGCCGCCGGCGGAGCAGGAGCCGCTGGCCCAACTCGCACCCGAGCCGCCAGCGGAGCAGGAGCCGCTGGCCCAGCTCGCACCCGAGCCGCCGGCGGAGCCGGCGCCGCCTGCGCGGCCCGAGCCCGAGCCGCAACCGGAGCGCGAGCCGGCGCCGGAGCCGGGGGCCGAGCCTGTCGCGGAGAAACCCGAGCCGGTCGTCGAGCCGCCGGGCGCGGCTCGCTCCGAGCCGGCCGAGACCGGCCCGCGGCACCGCTACCGCGTCGGCGGGCGCCACCGGCGCGCGAGGTCGGCGCCGCCGGCGCCCGACGACCAGCCGAGCGGGGAGGCGCCGGCGGTGGACCCGGTGCCCGACCCGCCCCGTCCTGCCGCCGCGCCCGAGGCAGCCGCACCCGAGCCCCGGCGGGCACCGGCCACCGCGGCGACACCGGAGCCGGCCCCGGCACGCGCGGGCGCAGCCGAGCCGCCGCGCGCCACCCGGGCCTCACCCGAGCCGACCCCCGCGACCGTGGCGACGCCCCGGCCCGACGAGGCGTCGAGCGCGGCGCCCGACGCCGACCGGGCGACCGAGCTCCGGCTGATCGCGCTCGACATGGCGCTCCGGGGCAAGACGCGCGAGCAGACGACGGCCGCGCTCAGGGAGCTCAGCGGCTGGGACGACGTCTCGGCGATCCTCGCCGACATCTACCTCTGAGCCGCACGGGCCGGCAACGGTCGGCCGATATCCGGCCCGAGCGCTCGGTTGGCCGTCCGCCGACCTCGCTCGAGTGGGAGGCCGGCCGCCGCCGCTAAGCCTCGACGCGGACGATCACGGCATCCCCCTGGCCGCCGCCCGAGCAGATCGCCGCGCAGCCGAGCCCGCCGCCGCGGCGGCGCAGCTCGTGGACGAGGGTCGCGATGATCCGCGCCCCGGAGGCCCCGATCGGGTGGCCGAGGGCGACGGCGCCGCCGTTGACGTTGACGCGGTCCTCGTCGATGCCGAGCACGCGCATCGAGTTGAGCGTGACCGAGGCGAAGGCCTCGTTGATCTCCCAGAGGTCGATGTCGTCGGGCTCCAGCCCAGCCTTGGCCAGGGCCTTGCGCGCGGCCGCGGCCGGCGTCCGAGCCAGGTAGGCGTAGTCGTCGGCGACCTGGGCCTGGGCGATCAGCTCGGCGAGGATCTCCTTGCCGTTGGCCCGGGCCCACTCGTCGCTGGCGAGCACGATCGCCCCCGCTCCGTCGTTGACGCCCGGCGCGTTGCCGGCCGTGTGGGAGCCGTCCTTGGTGAAGATCGGCGGCAGCTTGGCCAGCGCCTCGAGCGTCGTGCCCCGCCGCGGGGACTCGTCGACTTCGACCACCGTGTCGCCCTTGCGCCCCTTGACGGTCACGCTGACCATCTCCTCGGGAAGCCGCCCTTCGTCGGTGGCGCGGATCGCGAGCTCGTGGGAGCGCAGCGACCAGCGGTCCATGTCGACGCGCGACATCTCGAGCTCGGCGGAGACCTCGCTCGCCTCCTGGGCCATGTGCTTGCCCGAGAACGGGTTCGTCAGCCCGTCCTTGATCATCGCGTCGAGGACCTTGGCATCGCCCATGCGCAACCCGAAGCGGGCGCCGGGCAGCATGTAGGGGGCGTTCGACATCGACTCCATGCCCCCGCCGACGCCGACCTCGACCTCGCCGGCGCGGATCGCCAGGTCGAGGATGGCCACGGCGCGCACGCCGGAGGCGCAGACCTTGTTGATCGTCTCCGAGGAGACCTCCTTGGGGACGCCGCCCTTGATCTGGGCCTGCCGCGAGGGGATCTGGCCCTGGCCGGCCTGGATCACCTGGCCCATGACGACATGGTCGACCTGCTCGGGGTCGACGCCGGCGCGGTCGAGGGCGGCCTCGATCGCGATCCCGCCGAGATCGGTGGCATCGAGGCTGGCAAGCCCGCCGCCGAGCTTGCCGATCGGGGTGCGGGCAGCGCCGAGAATCACGGTCTTGGGCATCGGGGCTTCAGTCTCCAGGGTCGCGGGACGGACCAGGTAATGCTAGAGGCCCGGCCGGTATGCTCGCCGCGATGCAGGTATCCGCCACCACCGCGGCGCCCGCCGAGACCGAGGCCGACACGATCGTGGTCGGCGTCTTCGACGGCGAGGACGTCGCCCACGACACCCCGGACGGCGCGCTCCAGGCCCTGATCGACAGCGGCGAGGCGAAGCGCAGCTACAAGAAGCTGGCGCTGACCCACGCCGGCGGCAAGCGCTGGCTGGTGGCCGGTCTCGGCAAGCGCGATGAGTTTGTTTCTGAGCGCGCGCGGGTCGTCGCGGCGCTGGCGGCGAGAGCGGCCGGGGAGCTGTCGGCCACGTCGCTGTGCTGGGAGCTGCCCCACGACGTCGGCGACGACGTGGCGGGCGCGCTGGTCGAGGGCACCGGGCTGACGAGCTTTCGCTTCGAGCGCTACAAGGCGCAACCCGAGAAGGAGGAGGACCGCCCGCCGCCGCCGCTGGGCGAGCTCATCGTCTCCGCCCACCACGAGGTCGGCGACGCGGTAGCGCGGGCCGCGACGATCACCGAGGCGGTCAACGCGGCGCGGACCCTCCAGAACACGCCGGGCAACGACATGACGCCGACCCACCTGGCCGAGCGCGCCCAGGCACTGGCCGACGAGCTCGACGACCTGTCGGTCGAGGTCGAGGGCCGCCAGCAGATCATGGCCCGCGGGATGGGCGCCTTCGCCGCGGTCGCCCAGGGCACCTACCAGGAGCCGGCGCTGATCACGCTCCGCTACGAGGGGCCCGACGCCATCGGGCCGGTGCTCGGCTTCGTGGGCAAGGCGGTCACCTTCGACAGCGGCGGCATCTCGATCAAGCCGGGGGCGGCGATGAGCGAGATGAAGTTCGACATGTCGGGCGGCGCCGCCGTCCTCGAGGCGGTCGGCGCGATCGCCCGCCTGCGCCTGCCCGTCCGCCTGGTCGCGGTGATCGGCGCCACCGAGAACCTGCCGAGCGGCCGGGCGGTCAAGCCGGGCGACATCGTCCGGGCGATGAACGGGACGACGATCGAGGTCAACAACACCGACGCCGAGGGCCGCCTCGTCCTGGCCGACTGCCTGGCCCACGCGATCGCCGCCGGGGCCGAGCGGGTCGTCGACCTGGCGACGCTGACCGGGGCGATCATCGTCAGCCTCGGCTCGACCCACGCCGGGCTGATTAGCAACGACGACGCGTGGGCGGCCGCGGTGACCGCGGCGGCGACGGCGACCGGCGAGATCGTCTGGCGCCTTCCGCTCCACGACGAGTACGCCGAGCTGGTCAAGGGCAAGTACGCCGACCTCGACAACGCCCCCGAGGTGCGCAAGGCCGGCTCGATCACCGCGGCCGAGTTCCTGCGCAACTTCGTCGGCGAGACGCCCTGGGTGCATATCGACATCGCCGGGACCGCCTGGAACCTCGGGCGCCCCTACGCCGAGAAGGGCGGGTCGGGCTTCGGCGTGCGGCTCCTCGTCGAGCTGGCCAGCGCCCAGTAGAGGCCGCGAGGGCGCGCCGGAAGCGGGCCCTCGGCCGGCGACGAGGTCGCGTTCTGGGGCGTCGGGGCCGGCGACCGGCCGGGCGCAGCCGCCGCGCGCCCTCACCGGAGGGCGAACTGCGGCCCTACACTCGGCCGGTGCTGGTTCTCGTCGTCGACGATGACGCTCCGGTGCGCCGGATGCTCGAGCGGACCCTCGGGGCCGAGGGCAACGAGGTGCGCAGCGTGGCCGACGGCCCGCAGGCCCTCGTCGAGATCGAGCGCCGGGTGCCCGACCTCGTGATCCTCGACGTCTCGATGCCGGGCATGGACGGACTGGCGGTGTGCCGGCGGATCCGGGGCAAGGGGCTCGCCGTGCCGATCCTCCTGCTCACCGCGCGCGACGCGATCGCCGACCGGGTGGCCGGACTCGACGCCGGCGCCGATGACTACCTGGTCAAGCCGTTCGCCCCGCCCGAGCTGGCCGCACGGGTGCGGGCGCTGACCCGCCGCCACGGCGCCGGGACGCTCGCCTTCGAGGACCTCGCCCTCGACCCGGAGACGCGGATCGCCACCCGCCACGGCGAGCCGATCGAGCTGACCGCGCGCGAGGCGCAGCTGCTCGAGCTGCTGCTGCGCAACGCCCGTGCCGTCGTCTCCCGGGAGCTCGCGATCGAGGAGGTCTGGCGCGGTGCCGCGGTCGAGAACGTGGTCGACCGCTACGTCGGCTATCTCCGGCGCAAGCTCGGCGACCCGCCGATGATCCGCACCGTGCGCGGCGTCGGCTTCATGCTCGGGCGATGAGCCGGGCGACCCTCCGCGCCCGCCTGATCGCCACGGCGGCGGCGGCGACGGTCGGGGCGGTCGCCGTGCTCGGGGCGACGGTGCTGCTGCTCGTCTACCACCAGCTCCACAACGAGCTCGACACCACGCTGCGCTCGCGGGCCGCCGACGTCGCGCGCCTCGCCGTCTCGACCCCTACCCTGCTGAGCGCCCCCGGGGCGCTCGAGGCGCCCTTCGGCGGGCGCCAGCTCTCGGTCGAGGTGGTCGACCGTCAGGGGCGCATCTACGCCCGCTCGCTCTCGCTCGGCGGCCGCCTGCTCCCCGGGGGCCCGACGCTCGCCGCCGCGCTGGCCAGCGGGCGCGGGAGCTACCGCGACGCCCGCCTCTCGGGGGAGCCGATCCGCGAGTACGTCGCGCCCCTCGCCGACGCCGGCGGACCGGTCGCCGGGGGCGCCGTCCTCGTCGGCTCGAGCACCGCCGAGATCGAGGACACCCTGCGCAAGCTGCGCGCCCTGGTCGCCTTCAGCGCGCTGGCCGCCGGGATCCTCGGCGCCGGGGGGGCCGCGCTCCTCACCCAGCGCGGGCTGCGGCCGCTCCGCCGCCTGGCCGCCGGCGCCCGGGAGATCGCCGATACCCAGAACCCGTCGCGCCGGCTGCCGATCGACCAGGCCGGCGGGGAGCTCGCCGAGCTCGCCCAGACGCTCAACGGGATGCTCGACTCGCTCGAGCGCGCCCGGGCCACCGAGCGCCGCTTCCTGGCCGACGCCTCGCACGAGCTGCGCACCCCGCTGACCTCGCTGCGGGGCAACGCCGCCTACGTCGCCCGCCACGGCGCCGACGCCGAGGCGCTCGGGGACATCGAGGCCGACGCGGCGCGGCTCGCGCGGCTGCTCGACGACCTGCTCGCGCTCGAGCGCGAGGACGGCGCGACCCGCCCGGTCGAGGTCGTCCGCCTGCGCGACGTCGTCGACGCCGTGTGCGCCGAGGAGCCCGCCGTCGAGCTGGCGATCGACGCCGAGCCGGTCGTCCGCGGCGAGCCGGGGGCGCTCGAGCGGGCGCTGCGCAATCTGGTCGAGAACGCCCGCCTCCACGGTCCGCCCGACTCGCCGATCGAGGTCCGGCTCGGCTGCCGGGGCGCCACCGCGCTGCTCGCGGTGAGCGACCGGGGCCCGGGGCTCGGCCCCGACCAGGTCGAGCTCGCCTTCCAGCGCTTCTGGCGGGGCGCGGCGAGCGGCCGCCCGGGCTCCGGCCTCGGGCTCTCGATCGTGGCGGCCACGGCCGCCCGCCACGGCGGGACCGTCAAGGTCGACGGCGCCCGCTTCACGCTCGAGCTCCCGGCTGTCAGGGGATTCTCAGAAGCCGGGCCTACGCTGGTCGAGCACCCGGATCAGGAAGGCCCACCGTGAACCCACTGCGTCGTCTCCCCACTCGCAAGCTCCTGGCGATGATCGCCGGAGTCGTAGTCCTCGCCGGCTCGGTCACCGCCGTGGCCGTCGCCGCCCTCGGCGGCGCCGGGCCCGTCCCCCCCGGCAAAGAGCTGGCCGCCGCGATCCATGACGCGATCTCCGGCCCGAAGATCAACGGCGTGACCGCGCGGATCCAATTCACCAACAGCCTGATCGACTCCTCGAGCCTGCCCGCCTCGACCCCCCTCCTCAAGGGCGCGAGCGGCCGCCTGTGGGCCAGCAACGACGGGCATCTGCGCCTCGAGCTCCAGTCGAGCCGCGGCGACACCGAGATCCTCGTCGCCCCCGGGTCCTTCTCCCTCTTCGACTCGGCGAGCAACACCGTCTACAAGGGCACCCTGCCCACCCCGAAGCCGGCGGCCGGCGCGCCCGAGCCGGCCCACCAGCCGCCGACCCTCCAGACGATCAGCGACGCGCTCACCAGCGTGATGGACAAGGTCGGCGTCTCCAAGGCGAACCCGACCGACATCGGCGGGGCGGCCGCCTACTCGGTCACCTTCACGCCCAAGCATGCCGGTGGCCTGCTCGGCCGGGCGGAGCTGGCCTTCGCCGCGCTCAACGGGGCGCCGCTGCGCTTCGCCGTCTACGCCCAGGGCACCACCTCTCCGGTGCTCGAGCTGACCGCGACCCAGGTCTCCTTCGACGCGCCGGCCGCCGGTGACCTGACCGTCTCCCCGCCGGCCAACGCAAAGGTCGTCGAGCTGTCCCAGATGACCGGCGCCGGCGAGGCCAAGGCCGGCGCGACCCACGCCAGGACGGCGGCCGAGAAGGCCAAGGCCGCCACCGCCCCGGTCAGCCTGCCCTTCACGCTCGACGCCCCGAACGCGCTCGCCGGACTGCCGAAGACGGCGGTCAAGCTCGTCAACCTCGGCAACAAGCCGGCCGCCCTGGTGACCTACGGCCAGCATCTCGGCGCGATCGTCGTGCTCGAGCGCCAGGCCGCCGCCAAGGCCGCCCCGGCCAAGCCGACGACGACCTCGCCCGATTCGGCGCTGCCCACCGTGTCGATCAAGGGCGCCACCGGCACGGAGATCGCCACCGCGCTCGGGACGCTGCTGAAGTTCGATCGCGGCGGCATCTCCTACGTCGTGGTCGGCTCGGTGTTGCCGGCGGCGGCCGAGGCGGCGGCGCGCGGCCTGTGAGCCCGGCTGCACCCGAAGAACCGGACGGGGACGCTCCCCCCGTCCGGGCTCGCGGGCTCGTCAAGCGCTACGGCGAGCTGGTGGCCGTCGACCAGGTCGACCTGAACGTCAGCACCGGCGACATCTACGGCTACCTCGGCCCCAACGGGGCCGGCAAGACGACCTCGCTGCGAATGATGCTCGGGCTGATTCGCCCCGACGACGGTGACGTCCAGCTGTTCGGCCGCGACCCGCTCGTCGACGGGGCGCGGGCGCTCGACGGCGTCGCCGGCTTCGTCGAGGCGCCGCGGTTCTACCCATACATGACCGGCCGGCGCAACCTCGACCTGCTCGCCTCCTTCGACGGCGACGGCGCGGCCGGGCGGATCGACGAGTCGCTGAAGCTCGTCGAGCTCGACCAGCGCGACCGCGACAAGGTCGGCGGCTACTCCCACGGGATGCGCCAGCGCCTGGGCATCGCCGCCGCCCTCCTGCGCGCCCCGCGCCTGCTCCTGCTCGACGAGCCGGCCACCGGACTCGACCCGGCCGGCATGCGCGACATGCGGGCGCTGATCCGTCGGCTGGCCGGCGAGGGCATCACCGTGATGCTCTCCAGCCACCAGCTCGCCGAGGTCGAGGAGCTCTGCAACCGGGTGGCCATCATCCGCGCCGGGCGGATCGCCTACGAGGGCGAGCTCGCCGAGCTCAAGCGCTCGGCGGCGACCGAGTACCGCCTGCGGACGACCGACGACGAGCGCGCGGTCCGCGTCTGCCGGGCCCAGCCCGGGATCGTCGACGTGCGCCGGGGCGAGGACGACGTCCGCGTGCGGGCCGAGGAGCCGGCGGTCGCCGAGCTGTCGATCGCGCTGGCCGAGGCCGGCGTCGGCCTCAAGCTGCTGGCCAGCGAGCAGGCCACCCTCGAGGACCTGTTCTTCCGCCTGACCGAGGGCGACGCGGTGCCCGAGCAGGCGCTCGCGTGAGGCGCCCGGGCACGCTCACCGTCTATCGCTGGGAGATGCTGAAGCTCCGCGCCCAGAAGCGCACCTACCTCGGCCTCGGCATCGTCACCGCGGTGCCGCTGATCTTCGTGATCTCGGTGGGCCTGCGCAACGGCGGGCCCAACGACGTCGCCTTCGGCCGCTACGTGCACCAGTCGGGCCTCGCCATCCCGCTCGTCATCCTCGTCTTCGCCTCGGCCTTCCTGCTCCCGCTGGCCACGGCGCTCGTGGCCGGCGACATCGTCGCCGCCGAGGACAACAACGGGACGCTCAAGACGATCCTCACGCGCTCTCTCGACCGCGGCCAGATCTTCGCCGGCAAGATGCTCGCCGCGCTGACCTACGCCCTGATCGCCCTCCTCCTGATGGGCACCGTGGCGACCGTCGCCGGGTCGATCGAGTCGGGCTTCAACGGCCTCGTCACCCTCTCGGGTACGCACATCACCGCGCTCAAGGCGCTCGAGCTCGTCTACGCGAGCTTCGGCATCTACTTCCTCCCGATGCTCGCGATCGTCGCGATCGGCGTGCTCCTCTCGACGACCACCCGCAACAGCGCCGGCGCGGTGGTCGGCACCGTGATGGTCGTCCTCATGCTCAACCTCCTCGACATCGTCCCCGGGCTCGAGTTCGTCCGCCCCTACCTCCTGCCCCACCAGTTCGACGCCTGGATGGGCTTCCTGCGCGACCCGATCGACTGGTCGCCGATCGTCCGCGCGGCGTGGGTCAGCGCCGTCTACGCCGTGCCCTGCGGCTTTGCCGCCTACCTCGTGTTCCTGCGCCGCGACGTCGCCGGCGGCTGAGCCGCGGCCGAGCGCCGGAAGCTCAGCTGCTCCGCCAGTCGACCGTAGTGACGATGCCGCCCCGGATGAGCACATCTGGGGAGCGGATCACGTCGTTGGTGAGTAGGGAGTAGCTGCCCTCGCGCAGCCCGGGGAAGACCGCGGCGTGCATCGTGCGGCCGTTGATCGGCCGCTCGAGGATGTGCTGGTGCTCGCGTTTGCCGTCCTCGGCGCCCGACGGGCAGATCTCGATCTGGAGGTCGTGCTCGGCGGGGTCGCCGTGGACGACCAGCGCGCCGATCTCCCCGCCGATGTCGAGGACGACCCACTCGGGGTGGGGGCGCGCGACCGGCTCGGCGCCGACCGGCTCAGCTCGGGACGTCATAGCCGCTGTAGGGGACGCCGAGGTAGGGGAAGGTCGACCGGTAGTTGTCGAAGCTCACGCCGTCGGTGACCACCGCGGCGGCCCCGTCGACCGTGTAGCTCGGGTCGACGAGCGGGATGGTCAGCCCGGCGATCGCCCGCAGCTCGATCGTGAAGACGTCGTCGAACACCCGCCGCCCGTTCGGGAAGCCGGCGAGGTCGCCGCCGAGCACCCCGAGCGGGCTCGGGTTGGTCCGGGTCGGCGGGATCGAGGTGTTCAGCCGCAGGAGGTCGGCCTGCCGGCTGCCGGTGTAGGTGGTGAACGTCGGGGGGGCGAGACGACTCCCGGGGGGATGCCGGTCAGGAGGATGGCCAGCAGGTCCGCCCGCGGCTTGGTATAGGCGGCGACGTGGGGGAAGACGCCGGGGTAGAGGCCGGGCAGGAGCTTGGCGAGCTCCGGGTGGGCCACCCCGTCGGCGTACGCGGCGTCGCCGGCCGGCGCGCTGGTGTTCCACTCGTCCTTGCGGCCGAGCGGGACGAGGACCTCGTTGAACAGCGGGTTGGCCAGGCGCGATACCTGAACCCACGGACCGGTCTGGATCGGATGGGTGCCCCGGAGCTGGACCTTGCTGCGGCTGGCCGAAGCCCAGACGCCGATCACCGGCGAGGAGCCCTTGAGCTGCGAGATCGGGACCTGGAGGGCGATCGTGTGGACGTTCGACGGCTTGAGCGCGTTGACGCCGTTGCGCGCCGGGAGATGCCCGAAGGCGTGGAGGTTCTCGAACGGGCGCAGGTCGCCGAGGTCGAACACCGCCCCGAGGTCGACGTAGAAGCCCTCGGCCCGTTGCCCGGCGAACACCGTCTCCCCGCTCGGCAGGGTCCTCACGGCCTCGTCGGCCAGGGCCTGGTAGTTCGGCGTCGAGAGCGGCCCGATGTTGCACGGGGGCGACGGCACCCCGGTGGCCAGGACGGCCGACCGGTGACCGACGGTGCGCGTCACGCTGTAGAACTGGCGCTTGTTGAAGTGGGGATCCTCGAGCGAGGCGATCGGGCCGGTGTTGTAGAGGAAGGTGTCCGGGTTGCCGATCCGCCTCTCGAAGCGGAAGTCGTAGGTGATTAGAGCTCGCCCTCGACCAGGAGCTTGGCCGCGCTCGCCGGATCGAGACGCCGGGCGACGACCTCGTCGAGCGTGCGCTGGAAGTCGCTGTCCTCGGCCACCCGCGCCTCGAGTCCCCGGCGCAGGCGCGCGGTGGCCAGGGCCAGGACCTCGGCCCGCAGGTTGCGGCGGCGGCGCTCGCTGAGCGTCCCCTCGGCGTCGATGTAGGCCCGGTGCTCCTCGAGTTTGGCGATCAGCGTGTCCGTTCCGGCGCCGGTGACCGCTTCGGTCTTGACGATCGGCACCCGCCAGCCGCGCTGCGGGGCCAGCGAGAGGACGCCGCGGATCTCGCGGACCATCGTGTCGGCTAGTGGGTGCTCGGACTTGTTGACGACGATCACGTCGGGGATCTCCATCACCCCGGCCTTGAGCGCCTGGATCGAGTCGCCCGAACCGGGGATCAGCACGAGGACGACGGTGTCGGCGTGGTCGATGATGTCGACCTCGGCCTGGCCGACGCCGACCGTCTCGACAAAGACGTCGTCGTTGCCGGCGGCGTCCATCAGCAGCGCGGTCTGGAGCGCCGCCTCGGACAGGCCGCCGAGGGCGCCGCGACTAGCCATCGAGCGGATGAACACGCCGCCGTCGAGGAAGTGGTCGGTCAGGCGGATCCGGTCGCCGAGGACAGCGCCGCCGCTGAACGGCGAAGACGGATCGATCGAGAGGACGGCCACCCGGCGACCGGCGGCGCGCCGCTTGGTCAGGAGGGCGCCGATCAGCGTCGACTTGCCGCTCCCCGGCGGCCCGGTGAGGCCGAAGATCGCCGCCCGGCCCGTGTGCGGGTAAACCTCGCGGACGAGCCCCCAGCCCGCGGGGTCGTCGTTCTGGACGAGCGTGATCGCGCGGGCGAGGGCCCGGCGGTCGCCGTCGAGCAGGCGCTGGGCGAGGGTCTCGGTCGTCATCGAGGCGCAATCATCCCATCGGGCGCCGCCGCCACTGATTACGATAGGGCGGCGATGGAGCAGCGGCTCGCCGATCCCCCACTGGAGGCGCCGGCCGCCGCCGTGCACCACGCGCCTGCGCCCCTGCGCCGCGGAGCGGCCGAGTTGTGGCGCTTCATGCGCGCGCACCGGATGCTCAACCGCCGCTACGCGATCCTCCTGATGCGGCTCGCCTGGGCGAAGCTCCGGCTCGGCGACCGTCTCCAACTCGACGGGATCGCGTTCATCTGCTCCGGCGTCCGCCTCGAGGTCGCCCCGGGGGCCCGGCTCGTGCTCGGGCGGTGGTCGTGGCTCGGCGACGACTGCAAGGTGCGCGTCCACGAGGGCATCGTCGAGATCGGAGCCAAGAGCGTGCTCGGCCAGGAGTGCACGATCACCTGCTTTCGGCGGATCACGATCGGGCGTGAGTGCATCATCGCCGACAAGGTGATGATGCTCGACTTCGATCACGGGGTGGTCGACGTCGAGCGGCCGATCCGCGAGCAGGGCATCTACAAGCGCCCGGTCGAGGTCGGCCACAACTGCTGGATCGGCTACGGCGCCTGCATCCTCCGAGGGGTCGCGGTCGGCGAGAATTGCGTGATCGGGACGAACTCGATCGTCACCAAGGACGTGCCGGCCAACGCGGTCGTCGGCGGGGTCCCGGCCAAGGTGCTGCGCATGCGCGCGGCCCCGAGGGCCATGCGCTACGAGTAGCGCCGGGTGCGGCTCAGCCGTGCTCGAGCAGGTAGTCGATGTACAACGGTCGCAGGGCGTCGTCGAGCTGGCCGCCCGCTTGGCGGAAGTCGATCAGCCAGGCCCATGCGTGCTGGATGTCGGCCTCCATCCCCCGGAGCTCGCCGGTGACCGCCCGAGCCTCGGGGATCGATTCGAAGAGCTTCCAGAAGAAGCCGATGTCGAGGCGATGCTTGGCGAGGTCGACCGCCCGGTCGTGGAGCGCGGCCGAGGAAAGCGCGTCGAGTGCTTCGAAGTCGGCCATTGCCGCAGGGAGACTAGTCGGCGTATTCTCGCCGTGTCATGCGCTCGCCTCGGCCGGTCACCGCCGCCGGCGCCGCCCTGCTCGCCCTGGTCGTGGTCATCGCCGTGAGCGCGACCGGCCGGGCCGCCGCCGCTCCGAAGCCGATCCTCGTGTGGGCGGTCGGCGACGGGCCCAACCCGGTCAACAAGCGGGCCACCGAGGTGGCGGCGATGATCAGGGCGAGCAAGCCCGACGACGTCCTCTATCTCGGCGACGTCTACGAGACCGGGTCGACCCAGGACTTCGCGAGGTACTACGACCCGACGTACGGCAAGTTCGCTTCGATCACCTACCCGACGCCGGGCAACCACGAGCTCACCTCGACACCGCCGCTCGGCGGCTACGACGCCTACTGGAAGCACAAGCGTCCGGCGGTCGTAGGCAAGCGCAGGCTGAACCTCTATGCCGCCGACCTCGGCCTGGGCTGGCGCCTGCTCGACCTCACCTCCTCGTTCGTCACCGAGGGCAGCGGGTCCGGGGCAGAGGATCGCAAGCCGGGGCCGCAGGCGTCCGACGTGGTCGACTTCGTGACCGCCGATCTCGCCGCCCACCAGGGCACCTGCTACATCGCGATGATGCACCGCCCGCGCTTCAGCGCCGGCGCCCACGGCGATCAGATCGATCTCGCACCGATCTGGGACGCCTTGAGCGCGCGGACGATCCTCCTTCTGCAGGGCCACGAGCACGAGTACTTCCGGCTCAACCTCAACGCCGTCCACGGGATCAGCGGCGTGCTCGACAGCAAGGTCCTCCCCGGCGCCCAGTCGATCGTCGTCGGCACCGGCGGCGTCCAGCTCTCGAAGACGATCGATCTCCAGTACCCGGGACTCGCCGCCTCGCTGGTGGCCGCGAGCTCGAAGGACAAGTCGAAGAAGAAGAACTACGGCGCGCTGCAGCTCGCGCTCTCCCCCGGCCTGGCTCAGGCGAAGTTCATCAACCTCGACGGGAAGACGATCGACACGAGCAGCGTCTCCTGCACCCCGGTCACGAGCTGATCGGCGCTCGCCGGGGCCACCCCTCGCCCTCGAACATCGGCATGCCGCCGCACTGTCGCGGGTCCTCGAGATCGGCGGCCAGGAGCGCCACGCCGATCTCGCCCTTGTAGAGGCTGTCGGTCCGCAGCGCGCGGCGGCGCACGGCGAGCGCGGCGCGGTCGGCGAGATCCCTGGCCCGGGCGAGCCAGGCTTCGTCGCCATCGTGGCGGTAGAGGTTGAGCAGCGCGTACGCGCGCCCAGCCAGGCCGCAACAGAGGTCGCCGATCTCGGTCGGATCCTCGTATGCCGTCCAGGCCGCCGCCCGCGCCAGGCGCGCGAAGGCCTCGTCCCCGGTCAGCCGGTGGGCGAGGGTCCAAAGGGCGACGAAGCCGGCGGCCCCGTTGCACCAGCCTGCCGCCATCGGGTTGGCCGCAGCCGCCGCGCCGGCGCCGTGCGGCCAGCGCGCGCCGCGACCGGCCGGGCTCCCGAGGGCGGCGAGCTCGTCGAGACGCGCGGCGACGGGGGGCGCCGGCCGCGGCCCCGCGGCCTCCGACCAGCGCAGGAGGGCGTAGAGGACGCCGGCCCAGCCGTGGGCGGCACCGAGCGAGCTCATCTCGGTGGCGGCCATGATCGACGGCTGCCCGGCGATCTGCGCGGCCAGGCTGTCGCGAAGGCGGTCGCCGAGCGCGTGGAGGCGAGCCTCATCGTGGTCGGCGGGCAGCCCCTCGAGGAGGAGGGCGCAGCCGAGGAGGAGTCCGGCGCGACCGAAGGCGACATCGAACTGCGGGCACCGCCGGCTCGCCGCGGCGATGAACGCCGCGACCTCCGACCGGCGCGACCACTCGTCGCCGCGGGCGCCGGCGACCTGCGCGGCGACGGCGTGGACGCCGCTGACGCTGTGGTGGAGCGAGGCCTCGCCGAACGTCTCCGGGACGATCTCGAGCTCCTCGCTCCAGAAGGCCGCCGACGTCGGCGCCGCCGCGAGCGCCCGGGCGCTCCAGAGGTCGGCCTGACCGAGCAGCCGCTCGTCGTCGCGGAGGCCGGCGACCCGGAGCAGCGCGTAGGCGAACCCGGCGGCGCCGTTCTGGACCGAGGCCGTCGGCGCCGCGAGCCGGCCAGCGTCGGACAGCTCGCCGTCGGGGAGGGCCAGGCGGTCGAGCACGTCGGCGAGCAGCAGCCGCGCCGGCCCCGGCTCGCTTCCGACCGGCCGGCTTTCGACCGCGAGGTCGGCCGCGGCGGCGGCGCGGAACTCGCCGAGCATGTCGGCCAGGGAGCCGTGGCGGTCACCGGGCTGCTTGGCCAGCGCCCGGAGGACGACACGGGCGACGGCGCGGAGATCGTCGATCCCGTGGCGCTCGAAGGGGAGCGGCGGGTCGTCCCGCAGTTGGCCGAGCATCTCCGCCGGCTCGAGGGAGAACGTGTGGGTGTGGGCCCCGGTGAGCAGGAGGTAGACCAGGGCGGCCACCGAGTACTGCTCGCCGGCGGCCGAGAGGGCCGACGGCCGGGCGGTCTGGGCGAGGCGGGCGGCGGCGAGCTCGGGCTCGATGAAGAAATCGATGCCGCCCCGCCCGGCGGCGGCCGGCGTCCCCGCCGGCGTCGGGGCCACGGCGAGCCCGAAGTCGATGATCGTCACCGCGCCGTCGGCGCCGGCGAGCAGGTTTCGGGGGTGCACGTCGCCGTGGAGGACGCCTTGGGTGTGGAGCTCGGCGTAGGCCTCGAGGATTCGCTCGGCGAGCCCGAGGAGGGTGCGGCGGCCGGCGCGGCCGGAGAGCTGCCGAGCCTCGGCGGCCGCTTCGTAGACGTCGGCGCCGGGGCACCACGACATCGCGAGGAACGGGCGCCCGTCGACGTCGCCGTGGCCGAGCAGGCGCGGGCTCACGCGTCCGTCGAGCCGCCCGAGGATCGCGGCCTCGTGGGCGAAGGCCCGGCGCATGCTCTCCTCCGAGCCCTCCCGGGCGACCTTCAGCGCGACGTCCCGACCGTCGGCCGCGCGAGCGAGATGCACCTCGGTGTCGAGGATCACGTGGACCGGCGCCACGATCTCGAAACCGCCGATGAGCTCACCCGGGGCAAGCGTGGTGTCGATCGGTCGGGCGAGCTCCGAGTCGGGCGGGACGAGCAGGCCGTCGTTGACGAAGCCGCCGAGCACGGCGAAGGCGTCGTCGAGCGTCGCCCGGGGGTCGAGGCCCGCAGCCGTGCTGTAGGCGATCACCGCGTCGACGATCGTCGCCGGGGCGCGGAAGTGCTCGAGCAGCGCCGCGGTCCGCGCGTCGACGATGCTCGACGTCGTCCGGGTGCGTGGGCGGGTCACCGAGCAGTCGCCGTCGGCGTGGTCGATCTGGTCGCACAGCTCGGCGGGTAGCTCGTCGACGGGGACGATCAGGACGTCGGCGGGGAGGATGAATGGTTCGAGGACGGTCATCGGTCTATCGGGCGTGCATTCGCCGAGCCACGCCCAGCGGAGCGCGATCCTGAAGGCGCTGGTCAAGCAGGACGGCACCACCGCGGGGCTGTTTGGGGTCTACCTGGCCAATGCCGACCATCGCCTGGCGGCGGCCTGCCAGCAAACTCCGGACGCCGGCAAGGTCGCGTTCCTGTTCCGGTCCTCCGGGCGGTCGTGGCGCTTCGTCCTGAGCAGTCAATCGGCCCACGCGTCGGCCGCGGCCGAGCGGGCGCTCGAACGCGCCTGCCTGCGGTAGCCGCGGCCGCCTGAGCCTCAGCGCCCGAAGACGGCGAAGAAATCGCGGGTGTAGGGGGTGAGGAAGCGGCCCGGGACCCCGAACTGGCCGGGTAGGACGGGCGCCGGCGTGGGCTTGGCTGCGCCGACGTGGAGGTAGAGGTAGCCGGCCACCCACTCGGGGTTGATGTCGAGCTCGACGGCGCGGACGGCTCCGGCGCCGATCAGCGCGTCCGCCAGCCCGGCGGGCGAGAGGTGAACTCCGGCGGCCCAGACGAGGTCACCGGCAGAGGTGATGCCGAGGCCGGATCGGGCGATGTCGGTCACCTGCCCGAACGTGGCGCCCCAGCAGGCCAATGCGCAGCTCGTGACGTTGGACGCCGACCGCCCGCGCGAGACGAGGAGCACCAGGTTCTGGCGTACCGAGCTGACCCGGCGCCGGGCGGCCGGCACGCCGTGATGCCAGGCGCCGATGTCGGCGGGACCGTGCCTGTAGATCACGATCGAACCGAACCCGTCGACCAGGGGCTTGGCCGCGCGGCCGTTCTCGAGGTAGCCGCCCGAGGCGGTGTTGAGGCGGAACCCGCCGTTGAAGGCGGCGAGCGCGCGGTGGAGCTCCGAGCCGGTGATCTTCGGCCCCTGTAGGTAGGGACCGGTCCCGGGGTCGAGCGTCCCGGCGTGGAGCGCGAGCTGGGCGTAGCGCTGATCGAAGCGCAGGAGCGTCGCACCGCCGCGACTGGCGATCCAGGCGGCGGGTTGGCCTGCGACGGTGGCGAACAGCCGGAACGAGGCGGACCGAACCTGCGGGCTGCGGACGACGACCCGATGGCTGCGGGCGGCGACCGCCTGGCTCGGCCGGGCGGGTGCGCTGGCCACGGGCGGCGGAGTAGCGGCGAACGTGCTCGCGCTAGGGCTCGCGGTGGCCTGCCGGCCGGCCGCCGAGCATCCGCCGGCGCCGAACGTCACGGCTAGGGCGAGACCAGATCGGGCAGCACGGCGCAGGCCCGTGGCGGCCGCCGGGCGGCAGGCCATCGGGCTACCGCCGGACCGGGAGGTCCAGTCGGGCGGGCGGAAATGAGGCGCTAGCGGCGATCATCGGCGTCACTCCAGCGTAGCTCGCGGCGCTTCGGCGCACGCCGCTTCTCGGCCCCGCCGGTCGGCCGCCCGGTCGACGCGGCGCTCGAGGTTGGCGCGGACTTCGGGCCACTCGTGGTCGAGCACCGAGTAGATGGCGGAGCTCCGCCGCCGGCCGTCGGGGAGGCGCCTCCAGTCGCGGAGCAGTCCTTCGTGCCGGGCCGGCAGGGCTTCTAGAGCCCGGCGGGAGCGTAGGTTGTGCTCGTCGGTCTCGAACTCGACGCGCTGGCATCCGAGCCGCTCGAAGGCATGGCCGAGCTGGAGTAGCTTGGCTTCGGCGTTGACCCCGGTGCCCCAGGCCCGCGGGGTCAGCCAGGTCCAACCGATCTCGAGGCCGTGGTTCTCGGGTCGAAGCGTGCAGTAGCTCGTGCTGCCGAGCGGGCGGCGGGTGTGGGCATCGAGCGTCGCGAAGCGAGCCTGACGGCCGTCGGCGACGGCCCGGAGGGCGTCGTCGAACCACGCGTCGAACCGGGCCCGGTCGGTCGCCGGGTTGAACGGCCACCATTCCCAGATCTCGGTCGGCCGGGCCGCCGCGAAGAGCTCATCGCTGTGCTCGGGCGCCAGCGGCTCGAGGATCACGAGCCGTCCTTCGAGTCGGGTCGAGAGGTTCTCCCACATCCGGGCTAGGCCGAGCCGGCCGGGGCCAGGAGCACATCGCGTGTCGATCTCGCGCCGAGACCGGCGAGCGAGACCGTCAGCCGCGTGGCGCCGGTCGGGACGCGTGCGGCTGCGGTGGCGGCGCCGCGGCGGAGGGTGAGGCTCCGCCTCTGCGTGTGATGCCCGGCGAAGGCCAAGCCGAGGCGGAGGTGGCCGGGGCGCCTGGGGCTCGTGCGGACGTCGAGCTCGATGCGGCCGAGCGGGCGTCGTCGCATGGTGAGGAGGATCCGCACGCCCCCGCTTCCGGTCGCCGGCGCGAGCTTCACGCTGGCCCCGGCCGCGGCCGGAAGCCTCGCGGCCGGTCGGGCGGGCGGTCCGCCTCCGGACGGGGCGACCCCGGCGCGGTCGACGTCGAAGGGGACGCTCGCGATCGAGGACGCATGACCGGCGGCGTCGAGGGCGTAGGCCTGGATCGTGTAGAGGCCGTCGGCCGGGGCGCTTGCCGTGAACTTCACGCGGCCGGCGCCGGCGGGCACGGAGACGGCCGTGGCCGGCGGGCAGGTCGCCGCGCAGAGCGCCCACATGAGGGTGTCGATCGGCACGCCTCCCGCGCCCAGGCCAGCGGTGATCTCGGCCGCAGGAGCGGTGCTCGGCCCGGTCGGGGCGCCGGTCAACCGAGGCGGCGGCGGTGGATGGTTGGCGACCATCGCGTTGATCGTCGCCGTCTTCGTGTTCTGGGCCGGATCGGCGACCAGGAGCGTCAACGGGACGATGCCGTCGGGGAGCCTGGTCGTGTCGATCGGCAGGGTGAGGCCGGTCGCCTGGGGGCACGGGACCGGGTAGGTGTAGTCGCAGGCTTGGGCCGCGCTCGCGAGGACCGCACCGTCGGCGGTCCGAACCTGCGCCAGGCTGATCCCGACGACGTCGGTGCTCGAGAGGTCGAGGCCCACCGTGCCAGAGTGCCAGGCCTGGACGCTGAGCGGCCCGCTCGCGGTGGGAGGCGCCGGGGGCGTGGGGTCGGAGAGCGTGACGATGGCGTGGTCGAGATCGGCGCGGACGTCGTGGGCGGAAAAGCCGCTCACGCATCCTGTGGGGCACATCACGCCGATCGAGACCGAGGGTGCGTTGAGGTTTGTGAGGTTCAGGGTGCCGGAAACCTCGCAGTGGTCTGAGATTGGGAGAATGACGCAGTCCTGCCCTGGGAGGGGCGCTCCCGGAGCGGTCGAGACGAAAAGTACCCAGGTGTCATCGTCGCTTTTGTAGAGATCCCGGACGAGCGTAGCTGCGGTGATCGATGTCCCGGCCGGTGCGGTGAACGTCCATCCGGCGGCGGCATTGGGCGGCACACCCGTGGTGGACATCGAGTAGATCGGAAGCGGAGAGGCCCGACGTGACGGCGATGGGCCCACCCCTCAGGGGGCCGCCGGGCTCAGTGCAATTGGCATCCATGCGCATGTATGTCGTGTTGCTGTCGAACGCGGCCCAAGAGTGATTTGAGCTACCCGGGCGCGCCCGAGCAGGCTTCGACCTGGAACGTTCCAGCCTCTGCCGGCGGAGAGAGGCACATGACTGCGAGCAGGCCAAGCAGCAGGCGACCCCCCGGCAGGAAGTCCTAGCCAATCTGCGACTGTGCTGATCCATGGCGATGCTCTTGCCGAGAGAACAAACCTCGCCTTCACTATATGCGCCCGTCGGACTTTCAGAACGACCCGGCTCGCCCTCAAGACGCGGCTCGCGACGACGCTGAGTTGGTGGCCGCGCCACGAAAGGACCCTGACGGCGACCGATGCTCCCTTCGGGCGGTTTCGCGCTACAACCGTGAGTCTCCCGCGACCGCGCAAAACGCGAATAAGGGGACGCGGGAGTGGGCGCACTGCTCCTGTGGTCAGGTCCTCGCTAGGCACCGCTGCCGAGGATGGCGAGGGGGTCGGCCCGGCTTGGTCCGCGGGCTTGGGCGGGGGAAGTGCGGCGAGTCCGGCTTGCACCACGCTCTCTAGGCCGCAGGCGGCGAACGCACCTGCGGCGTCTATGTTGCCTCCGTCTCGCTCGCTGCTCGTGATGCATGCTTCAGCTTGGGCAACACTAAGATATGGGGAATACGCGCGCAGGGCGGCCAGTATCGTCGAGGCGATCGCGGCTGCTTGACTCGTCCCGAAGCCCACAGCCGGCGCGCCGTCGTCCTGAAAGGCTTGATCGATTCCGCCGGTGAGGCTGTTGCAGCCAGGCCGGCGATTGCGTCGACCCCGGCGCCCCCAGAAAACTCGCAGAGCGGGCTGCAGCCTGACCCGCTGTCTGAATCGCCGGCCCCAACAGCGAAGACTGGTGGATATGCCGCCGGATAGTTGAGACCTCGCTCGCACCGTCGTTTCCAGCAGCTGCTACCACATTGACCCCGTGCTGACGTGCGTTGTCAACTGAGTCCTCGAGTTCGGCGAGATCTGCGTGCCGATGGCACGGCGTTTTCGCCTAGCGAGAGGTTTACGACCGTGATCGTCGGTTCGCTTGTGATGTGCAACTTGAGGCACCGGGTGATTGCATAGCTATACGCCAAGAACGGAAACCCCTCCTGCCCCGGCGGCACCACACGAATCGAGTACACCCGCACCGCCGTCGGAGCGATGCCGACCATCCCCCACCCGTTCTGCGGCGCGGCCATGACCATCGCCATCTCGGTCCCGTGTCCGACCGGATGACCGTCTACCGGCGGCTGCACCTGCGCCAGCCCGTCGCCGGTCCCCCAGCTCGGATCGCGCGCCTCGGCCCCAATCACCGCCCCGTTGGTGTCCGGGTTCGGATCGACCCCCGAATCGACCAGGCAGACGACCCCCGGCTTGGCCGGTGGCGGCGCGTACTCGAGGAACTGCGCGTCGGCGGCGATCGCCTGCGACGTCGGGTAGGGAGCGGCCCCGACCTCTCCGTTGGCCGATTCGGCCACGACCCCGCCGACGGCGGCCGCGGCCAGGCAACTGACGACAGCCGCCGCCCCCAGACCGCGGATCCAGCTCCGGTTCCCGCATGCGCCGAAAGCCGTAGTGCCCACCACCCGGAAGGAAAGCATCTTGCGCCGTCGCTTTCCACGCCTCAGCCCCGCTCGGCGAACACGATTTCCCGGTCGACGTCGATCGACCAGACGCCCCGCCGCCAGCGGATCTGCGTCCCGTCGGCCAGGCGGGCGCCGGTCTGGCCGAGGGGCGGCTCGCCCCAGAGGGTCGCCTCGAGCGGACGCGCGGCCTCGGCCACGTCGCCGAGTCCGGCGGCGACGTGGTCCGCCGGATAGGTGACGACGATCGAGCCGGCCCGGACCCAGACCGGAATCACGTGGAGCGGCGCCGGAGCGAAGGTCTCCTCGCCGCCGCGCACCTTCTCGCCCGACCAGGCCTCGATCCAGTCGCCCCGGGGCAGGGCGACCTCCCGCTCACGAGCGCCGTCGTCGAGCACCGGCGCCACCCAGAGCGCCGGGCCGTAGCCGTAGGCGTCGCTGATCGTCCACGATCGCGGATCTTCCGGGTCGGTCAGGCAGAGCGGGCGGACGATCGGCAGTCCGGTGCGGGCCGCCGTCGCCGCTGCGGCCCGGACGTAGGGGACGAGCCGCTCGTGGAGCACGACGTAGGCCCGGTAGATGTCGAGCACCCGCGCGTCGTAGGTCCACGGCTCCTGCGGCTTTGTCCCGTGGGCGTGCATCAGCGGCGTGAAGCAGCCGAACTGCGCCCAGCGGACCAGGAGCTCGGGTGGGCAGCGGTCGACCAGCCGGTGCCCGAGGTAGCCGCCGACGTCGTGCGACCAGTTCGAGATCGCGCTCGCCGCTGCCGCGAGGGTCGCCACCACGAGCACCCGCAGCGACCAGAAATCCGACGCCTGGTCGCCGCCCCAGAGCATCCCGGTCGCCTGCTGGCCCGACCACCCGCTCCGGCCGAAGAGGACGCCCGTACCCGGGTGGACCTCGTCGAGCGCTCGTTGCATCGAGCGCCGGTACATCCCACCCGACGCCCAGGCCGCCTCGGCTCCGGTGCGCCCGTCGGCGAAGCGCACGTCGTCGGGCAGGTAGTAGCCCTCGCCGTCGTCGGCCTTGATCCCCTCGACCCCGAGCTCGAGCAGCCGCTTGGCCGATTCGCGCCACCAGCGCTCGGCCGCCGGGTTGGTGAAGTCGACCGGCGACCCGGTGCCCATCCACCACTCCGTCACGAACGGCTCGCCGTCGGCTCCGCGGATGAAGTGGCCGGCCGCCGCCGCCGGCGCGTAGTTGGGCGCCTGGGCCCGATGGAGGCGCTCGGACTCGGCCTGCGGCGGGATCTGCCCGTCACTCGAGTCGAGGTTCGTCCACGGCGTGGTCCAGACCACGGTCCGCACACCCGCCCGCCGGAGCTCGGCGACCATGCCTGGGGCATCGGGGAATTGGTGGGGGTTGAACTCCCAGGTGTTGTACTGCGTCTCCCACGGCGAATCGAGGACGATCGCGTCGAGCGGGATCCGGTGTTGCCGAAACCCGTTGAAGTCGTCGTAGACGTCGTCGCGGTGCTCGTGGAAGTCGCGGCTCTTCCAGAACCCGTAGCCCCATTCGGGGAGGACCGGGGCGAAGCCGGTCAGGCGGCAGTAGGCGCGGAGCCGGCCGGCCGGGGACGGCGAGCACAGCAGGTGGAGGCGCAGCGGACCGGCCTTGGCCCGCGTCGAGACGGTAACCCGCTCGGCGCCGAGGTCGAAGCGCGTCCCGTTCGCGTCGGTCTCCGCCCAGACCGAGTAGCCGCGGCTCGAGACGAGCCACGGGACCGGAGCGCAGTCACCCTGCGGGATGCCGCCCTGGGCGCGGAGCTCGGGCGGACAGTCCGGGCCGGTGTAGCGGCGGTCGGCCCCGAGCTGGACGCCGCGCCCGGCCTGATCGAAGGAGACGCAGTGGCGGACGCCGAGGCCGACGAAGTGCTCCCGGCTGCGGGCGTCCCAGTCGGCGGCCAGGCGGAGCGGCTCGCCGTCGGGCTCGAGCTCGATCACGATGTGGTCGGTCCCCGGAAGGCTGATCCCGAGCCGCGCCTGGCGCCCGCCCCGCATCCGCAGCGCGAGGCTGACGCCGTCCGGCCGCCGGCCGATCAGCTTCGCGCGCACCGCCTGCTCGGCGACGGCCAGGTCCTCGTCGGCGATGACCCCTTCGGTCATCTGGATGAACAGGTCGTTGCACCGCCCGTCGGCGACCCAGAACCCCCCGTTTCGGATCAGTCGCTTCTTGGCTCGCCGGACGGTCAGGGAGAACGGACGGAAGACCAAGACGAGGCGGAGCGGCCCGCGTTCGAGCACGACCTGGTCGGCCGCCGGGGAGATGTCGATCGGCATCGTCGCATGGTCGGCCACCCCGCCGGGCGGAAACCCGGACTTCACCGAAACGTCACCGCCTGGGCCCGTCATGTTCACGAACCCCGGGGCTTTGCAGCGGAATCATTGTCTCACGCGATAGACGAGAGACGGGGGACACCGATGACCGCCGGGCCGAGCAAAGCCGACATGCACGTCCATTCGACCGCGTCGCAGCACTCGAAGCTCGGGGTGCAGCGCTCGCTCGGGCTCCCCGAGTGCGCCACCCCGCCCCAGGAGGTCTACGACCTCGCCAAGCGCCGGGGGATGGACTTCGTGACGATCACCGACCACGACACGATCGCCGGGGCCCTCGAGCTCGAAGACCTGAGCGACACGTTCATCTCCGAGGAGCTGACCGTCTGGTTCCGTGACGAGCCCCAGGCCGTGCACGTCCTCTGCTACGGCATCACTCCCGATGACCACGGCTGGCTCCAGGCGCACAACACCGACGTCGAGGCGTGTGCCGCCTACCTCCACGAGCGGGAGATCACCTGCGCCCTGGCGCATCCCTTCTACGCGGTCGAGGCGCCGCTCACGCCACGCCATCGCAGCCGCCTGGCGGAGCTCTTCCCGATCTGGGAGACGCGCAACGGCGCCCGGGCCAAGGAGCTTAACCTGCCGGCCTTCGTCTACATCGAGACCCACGGCGGCACCGGCATCGGCGGGACCGACGACCACGCCGGCGTCGACATCGGCCGCACCTACACCCAGACTCCGGCGGCGTCGGGCCCCGTCGACTTCCTCGCCCACCTCCGCGCCGGCCGGGCGAGCGGACACGGCGAGCAGGGCAGCGCCGCGAAGTGGACGCACTCGGCGATGGCCCTGGCGATCCGGGCGCTCGGCCGCGGCGACGGCGACGGCGGCAGCGACCCGCGGGCGGTGCTGAAGATTGTCGAGCGGCTGCTCCGCGAGGGCGACGCCCGCAGCGGGGCGGCGACCGCCGACCTCGGGCCCGAGGATGCGCGCGGCCTGCTCCGCGGCTGGCTGGCCGCGGTCGAGCTCGACGTCGCCGTGGAGAGCGAGCTCCTCGCCATCCTCCAGGCCGAGGACTTCAGCCACGCCGACCTCGCCCGGCGGGCTCGCCGCGTGCACGAGCGCAAGCTCGCCGGGACGGTCGACGCGATCGTCGGGATGACGTCGCCCGGAGCGGAGATCAACCTGCCGGCCGCGGCCTTCTCGTTGTTCGATGCCTGCATCCCGGCGATCCCCTACGCCGCCGCCCAGGCCTTCCTCGGCCGGGAGAAGGCCAAGCTCGTGACGCGCGAGGGCGATCGTCCCCGGATCGCCCTGATCGCCGACGGGCTCGGCGGGATGCACGGCGTGACCCACACGCTCGAGGAGATCCGCGACCGCGGGGTGCCCGGCTTCGAGGTCGAGGTGATCGGCACCGACGCCAACGTCGACCGCCGCCTCCCGGCCGTGGCCGAGGTCGCGATCCCCTACTACCCCGACCTGAAGGTGGGTGTCCCGAGTCTGCCGGCGGTCACCGAGGCGCTGGCCGAGGGGCGCTACGACCTCGTCCACCTCTGCTCCCCCGGCCCGTCCGGTCTGGCCGCCCTGATGCTCGCCCGGGTGATGGAGCTGCCGGTCATCGGCAGCTACCACACCGAGCTGGCCGCCTACGCCGGGCTGCGCTCGGCGAGCCCGATGCTCGAGGCGATGACCGGGATGGCGCTGGCCAGGTTCTACGGCGCCTGCGAGGTCGTCCTCTCGCCGAGCGCGGCCTCCGACGAGCGCCTGATCGGACTCGGCATTCCGGCCGCCCGCCTCGCCCGCTGGGATCGCGGGGTCGACGTCAGCCGGTTCGACCCGGCCAAGCGCGTGGAGGGCCTCTTCCCCGGCGAGCTGAATGTGCTCTACGCGGGCCGGCTGACGAAGGAGAAGGGCGCCGAGCTTCTGGCCGACGCCTTCCTCGCCGCCCGCGCCGAGGACCCCCGCCTCCACCTGGTGCTGGCCGGGGGCGGCCCTGAGGAGGGCTACCTGCGCGACCGCCTCGGCGGGCACGCGACCTTCCTCGGCTGGCTCGACGGTGCGGCATTGGCGCGGGCGTACGCGAGTGCCGACATGTTCCTCTTTGGGAGCAGCACCGACACATTCGGCCAGGTATTGCTGGAAGCTCAGGCGAGCGGCCTCCCGGCGATCGCGGTGGCCATCGGCGGCCCGACCGGGCTGATCCGCGACGGCGAGACCGGCCTGCTCCGCCCGGCTTCGGCCGACGCTCTCGCCGAGGCCGTGCTCGCGCTCGCCGCCGCTCCGCCCACCCGCGTCCGCCTGGCCCGCAACGCGCTGGCCGAGGTGCGCGGACGCACCTGGGAGGCCGCCCTTGGCCGCCTGGCCGACGGCTACCGGCTCGTGCTCGACGGCGACGCCAGCCAGCCCGGGCGCCGCGTCGCCGCCTAGCCCGCGCTGCGTGACGGCGGCGGTCGGGTTAGGCCGCCGGGCGCCGGGCGGAGGCGATCCCACCCTCGTGCTCGAGCGAGTGGACCTCCGCCTCGGTGAAGCCGGCCCGGTCGAGCGCCCCCCGCCACCAGGCCACCTCGGCGGGCTGCTCCCAGCGGCCGGTCAGATAGCGGAAGGCATTCTTGGCGATGCGCAGCAGCCCGGCCGGCCCGCGCCGCACCAGGCGGCCGACGAGACCGGCGACGACCTCGCGGTTTCGCTGGTCGACGAGGCTGACCCGGAACATCATGTCGGCGAACACAAGGCGGCCGCCCGGTCGCAGGACACGTCTCAGTTCGGCCAGGGCCTTTTCCTTGTCGGCGTCGCGCAGGTGGTGGAAGCAGTAGTTGGAGACGACCAGGTCGACGCTCTCGCTCGGGAGCGGCACGCTCGTGGCGTTGCTCTCGATCGTGTCGACGTTCTCGAGACCGAGCGCGGCGACCTCGCCCCGAAGGTGTTGACACATCGCGCTCGAGACGTCGAGTGCCCAGATCCTCCCGACCCGCGGGGCGAGGGCGAGCGTGAGAAGGCCGGTGCCGGCCCCGACGTCGAGCACCTCATCGCCCGGCTCGGGGGCCGCGAGGTCGACGATCTCGTCCCTGAGCGCCCGGAAGCCTGGGCTGTCGGCCATCTCGGCGAGCTCGCCGACGTGCTCGTCCCAGTTCTTCTTGCGAAATCCACGCAGCGCCCGCCGGCCAGTGTGCGGACGCCGGAGGCGAACCGGCTGGTCGCGTTGAGGCTCGAGCACTACCCTCGAGCCTAATTCACCGCCGTTGAGCTTCGAACGCTGAGACCCCCATCTCCATCAAATAGTCACCCGGGCCTAACGTGAGCTCCGACGATCGAAACAGGATCCCTCCACGCCGGCCCGCGCCGGAGGAGGCCGCCGCCCGCCGTCGCCAGGCTGCCGGACGCCGGCAGACCGTCAGGCGCCGCCGCGGGGCCGCGGCCGCCCTGGCGGCGGCGATCCTGGCCCTCGCGACGGTCGCCGCCCTCGGCTACGGCGGCCACCCGAGCCGCGCCCTCCGCCCCGTCGCGCCATCGTCGGCCCCTCCGAGGAGCCGCGCTCCGACGCCTGCCTTCGCTGTCGGCCTGCGGGTGCTGACGCTCGTCGATCGCTCCCGGCAGATCCAGCTGCCGGGCGGCGGGAGCGCTTCGCGGGCGCTGGTCACCTACGTCCGCTATCCAGCGATCGGGCCGACCTCCGGCCGGGACCGCCCCGGAGCGCCGCCCGCCCCTGGCCCGTTCCCCCTCGTCGTCTTCGGCCACGGCTTCGCGCTCACGCCCGGCCTCTACGCCCGGCTCCTCGACGCCTGGGCGGCCGCCGGCTACGTCGTGGCGGCGCCTGTGTTTCCGCTCGAGAACGCGCATGCGCCCGGCGGACCCGACGAATCGGATCTGACCAACCAACCCCGGGACATGCGCTTCGTCATCTCCGCCCTCCTCGCCGAAAGGGCGAGGTCGCCGGCGCCGCTCGGCCACCTCGTCGATTCGGGGGAGATCGCCGTGGCCGGCCACTCAGACGGTGGCGACGCGGCGCTCGCGGTCGCCTCCGACCGCCGCTACCGCGACAACCGGGTGCGGGCGGCAGCGATCCTCTCGGGCGCCGAGATTCCCACACCCGGGAGCCTCACGCCCGTCTCCGGGGCGCCGCCGCTGCTCGCCGTCCAGGGCATGTCAGACACGGTCAACCCGCCGAACATGACGCTCGCCTTCTTCCGGCTCGCCCGGCGACCGAAGTACCTCCTCCGGCTGTTCGGTGCTGGCCATATCCCGCCCTATTCGGCCCAGCAGCCGCAGCTCGGGATCGTCGAGCGCACCACCATCGCGTTCTTCGACCGCTACCTCAAGGGCACGGCCGCCGGCGCCGGGCACCTCGCCGCCTGGGCCTCGAGGGTCGCCGCGCTGACCGCCCAGCCGTGAGCGCCGCATCTCGGGGGCGGGGTGCCGGCTAACGGAGGATCCCGGTGTGGCCGAGCGAGTAGCGGCCGGGCTGCGGCCAGACGCTCAGGCCGTGGGGTCCGGCGCCCACCGGGATCCGCGCGCGCAGGCGGCCGGTGAGGGTGTCGATCGCATAGACCTCGGAGTTGAAGCGCCCGCTCAGCCAGAGGGTGCGGCCGTCGGCGGAGACGCCGCCCATGTCCGGGCTCGACTGGCCGAGATTCCACGTTCCGACGATCTGGCGCGTCTGGAAGTCCATCACCGAGATCGTTCCGGCGATCCGGTTGGTGACGTAGAGCAGCCTGGCGCTCCGGCTCGGGTAGAGGCCGTGGGCGCCTTTGCCCGTGGGCAGGAAGCCGATGACGGTGAAGCTCTGCGCGTCGATCTCCCAGATCCCGCCGCGGTCCTGGTCGGCGACGTAGAGGACCGTCCCGTCGGGCGACAGCTTGACGTCCTGCGGGCTCGCCGGCTTGGGGTTGAGGTTGAGCGTGCGGATCACCCGCTGCTGGGCCAGGTCGACCTCGATCATCGCCCCGAGGTACTCGCAGCTGACGTACATGTAGCGGCCGTCGGCCGAGAAGTCGGCGTGATCGACGCCCGGACAGTTCGCCACCGGCAGCGAATGCACGAGCGCCATCGTGTGAGGGTCGCGGAAGTCCAGGCGCTTGCGCAGCTCGGCGACGGTGATCGCGTAGCGCCCGTCCGGCGTGAAGTAGAGGTTGTAGGGGTCGGCGACCGGGATCCGGCCGCCCCGCGGCGCTCCCGTCGCCGGGTCGATCGCCTGCAGGCTGTTGCCGAGGTCGCTGTCGACGAAGAGGGTCTTCAGGTCGTAGGACGGCGTCACATGCTGGGGTCGGCGCCCGACGCGGAAGTGGCCGATGATCCGGTAGGTCTTCTGGCTGATCACGTCAACGGTGTTCGACAGGCTGTTGGGGACGTAGACGAGCGCCGGGTCGCCCTGGGCGACCGGGCTGATCCGTCCGACGGCGTCGCCGGCATAGACGTTCGCCGGGTCGAGCAGCGGCGGGATCGCCGGGGCGGCCACCGCCTTGACGCGAGCGTGGCCGGCGCCGCCGCAGGCGGCGAGGGCGCCGGCGAGCAGAAGGGCGACGGATGTGCGCGATCGGGGCTTCAAGCGGAGACGCGGGCGCGGCGGGGGCCGCGCCCGTCCGGGGGGCGGCGGCGGAGTCTTCCAGGCGAACCTCAAGAGAAGCTGAACCCAGCTCTCTCTGTTGTCATCCCCTTACGGGATGTGACCGCGCGGTTAGGCCGGCCCGCCCCATGTGAGCCGAGCACGAACAATGTCGGCCAGGTGACTCGCCGCCACGCGACAGTCCTCGTCCTCCTGCTCGCCGTCCTGACGGCGGTCGCCGTCGCCGGCCTCACGCCGGGCCCGCGGGCCACCCCGGCGAGCCTGCGGACGGTCTCGAACACGCTGCTCGACCAGACCCGGGCCGACACCCTGGCCGGCGTGGCCCAGCGGATCTACTACCAGGAGGTCTTCGGATCGCCGAACTCGGCGGCGTTCAACCTGATCTCGACCATGCCGGCGCTCGTCAGCGCGCTCGAGACCGGCAACCTCGCCCTCGCCCGCGACACGCTCAACCGGGTGATCCTCCGCCACGTCGTCCACGAGCGGGTCGTCCGCGGCCGGCGGACGCTCGTCGACGTGGGCCTCCCCTTCGTCGTCGCTGGCCAGCGGCACGCGCTCCGCGCCCCGGACGGCACCTATCTCGGGCGCATCGAGATCTCGATCCAGGACGTGATCGGCTTCGTCAAGCTGTTTCACCGCCTGACCGGCGCCGACATCGTCGTCCGCGGGAGCGCCGGCCACGCCAAGAGCGCTCCGGCGGCGTTCCGCAACCTCGCGCTGCCGGCGAGCGGTCCGGTCACCGTCGCCGGTCGGACCTACTTCGTGAGCTCCTTCGGGCGCCTCGGCTTCGGCGGCGAGCCGCTCCAGGTGTTGATCCTCGTCCCGGCCGGTTGAGCGGCCCGGACGCGCGCCGCTCCAGCGAAGGAGAACCGCCCGGCAGCGCGAATTTCCTCTTGCCGATGGCGTTACGAGACTCAATGCGCCGGGCCCTGGTCTTTTCCGGGCTCGTCGACGCCAACCCCCCGGGCGACCCCGACTACCTCAGGCCGCTCGTCGATCCCGACCCCGCACCCGAGAGCCTCGCGGCGCCGGCGGAGCCGGCACCCCGGGTACCGGCCTGGGACGAGCATGACGCGGCGACCGATCCGAGCCGCGACTACCGCGACGAGGACTCCGAGCACATAGTCGTGCGGCGGATGAGCGCCCCCATCCCGCTCGCGCCGCCGCCGTCCACCGTGGACGCCGCGGAAACGCCGGCCTACGCCGAGCCGCCGCGCTCCCCGGCTCCCCCGCCGGCCGCCGCCGCGCCATCGCCTCCGCCCCCGCCGCAACCGCCGTCCTCGCCGTCCGCGGCGATGCGTGACGTTCCGGTCCACCGCGTCATTCCCCGCTCCTTCAACGACGCCCAGCACCTGGCCGACCGCTTCAAGGCCGGGACCCCGGTAGTCCTCGACATGCAGGGCGTCGAGAGCGACCTGGCCAAGCGTCTGATCGGCTTCGCCAGCGGGCTGACCTACGGCCTCGACGGCGGCATGGAGCGTCTCCACGACCGCGTCTTCCTGCTCAGCCCGCCGGGCGTCGCGATCCCCGAGGGGCAGCGCACCCGCCTCGCCGCGCAGGGCTCGCTCAACCGCGTATAGCCGCGCATGCCGGCCGATCGCGCCGGACCGGGCGCGGGTCGACTCGCCGATTGAGGTGTCCGGCCGCGGGCATACCGTTTATCGATGTCATCCCGCGGCCCCTCGACGTCCATGATCGTGCGCGTGTTCGCCACCGTGGCGGCGCTCTGTGGCCTGCTCTACGTGCTCTACCTCGTGCGGAGCGTCATCTGGCTGGTGGCGATCGCGGTCTTCGTGGCCATGGCGCTCGGGCCGCCCGTCGACCTGCTCAGCCGGATCCGGATACCGCGGCCGCTGGCCATCATCATCGTCTACCTGGCGATCGCCGCCTCCCTGTTCGGGATCGGCACGCTGCTCGTCCCGCCGCTCGTCTCCGGGGTCCAGTCGATCGCCAACAACGCCCCGAGCTACCTGGCGAAGCTCCGCAAGAACAAGACCCTCCGCCAGTACGACAACCGCTACAAGATCACCCAGAAGATCCAGACCGAGGCGGCCAACCTGCCCCAGCGCCTCGGGCAGTCGGCCGGCGCGCTGAGCAACGTCACCGTCGGCGTCTTCAGCGCGATCTTCCAGCTCATCACCGTGCTGACGATCGCCTTCTTCCTGCTCCTCGACGGCGAGCGATTGTTCGGCGCCGCGCTTCGTGTCGTGCGCCCCTCGCAGTCGGCCGGGCTCGAGTCGATCTCCGGCGAGATCTACCGGTCGGTCGCCGGCTACGTGATCGGCAACCTCGCGATCAGCGTCATCGCCGGCGTCGTCTCCCTGGTCACCCTGCTGATCCTCGGCGTGCCGTTCGCCGTTCCCCTCGCCGTCCTGATGGCCTTCTTCGACCTCATCCCCCTGGTCGGCGCGACGATCGGGGCGATCATCGTCGGGCTGGTGACCCTGTTCACCGACTTCCCGACGGCGACCATCGTCTGGACGGTCGTCCAGCTCATCTACCAGCAGATCGAGAGCAGCGTGCTCGTGCCGATCGTCTATCGCCGGACGGTCAACGTCAGCGGCCTGCTCACCGTCGTCGCCGTGCTCATGGGCGCCCAGCTCCTCGGCATCCTCGGCGCGCTGATCGCGATCCCGGTCGCCGGGGCGATCCAGATCGTCGCCCAGCAGGTCTGGCAGTCCCGCGTAAGTGCGGCCCGACCACCGCCGGCGGTGCCGGCACCGCCGGCGGTTCCGGCCGCCTGAGCCTCGGTGCGCCCTCAGCGCCCGCGGCGCTCGAGCTGGGCCAGCGTGTCGAGCAGCATGTCCTCGAGTTCCTCGTCGTCGATCTCGAGGGACAGCTCGCCGGGGCCCTGGCGCACCTCGGAGCCGTCGATCAGCCGCAACAGCGCCCAGGCGACGCGGTAGTCGTCGCGGTCGATCGGCCGGTTGGCGTCGACGATCTCGAGGTCGGCGTCGAGCTCCGTCCCGGCGATGTAGGTCGTCGACAGGTAACGCCGGACGTCGGCCAGGAGATCCCCGCCGAGAGCGATCTTCATCAGTCCTCGAGCTCCTCGACGCGCATCTCCGGCAGCTCGCCGTTGCGGGTGCAGCGGATCAGCAGGGCGTACTCGCGACCGAGCTCGTCCGGGTCGACCGGCCACTCGTGCGGCGGGATCGGCGGCCAGCCGGCGAACACACGCCAGGCCTCGAGGTCGCCGCAGGCCGGGCAGATCGGGAGCGGCTGCATGAAGCTCGCCATCCGGCTGTTGGTGACGATCCGCTCCGGATAGGGGCGCCCGCAGCGGCGGCAGGCGACGTAGTCGGCGAGCTCGACCATCAGTTGAGGATCGCCCGGATCGCCTGCAGCTCGGCTAGGAAGGCGGCCGCGTCGCGGTCCTCCAGCGGCAGCTCGAGGCGAAGCTCGGCGGCGCGGATCGCCCGCTTGAGGTCGTGGCGCCGCTGGTAGGAGCCGACCAGGTTGTTGAGCATCCGCAGCGCCGTCTGGTGGGGCGTCCACGCGACCACGTCGGCCGAGCTCAGCCGCGACCCGCCGGCGAACGGGTCGAGGAGGACCGGGGGGACCAGGCCAAAGTGACCGACGACGAAATGGCCCGGCAGCCCGACGCCGGCGAGCTCAATCGCCGCGCGGCGGGAGGCCTCGACGTAGACCACCGAGAGGAGGATCGGAAGCCCCCTCCGCCGGTCGAGCACGCGGTCGAGCATCGAGTTGTCCGGATGGTCGTAGTCGTCGCTGTCGCCGACGAACCCGTGCCGCCGGCCGAGGACCTCGCGCACCGCCTCGGCCTCGGCCTCCGGGCCGGCGTCGATCGCGGCGAGGTCCGCGATCTCCACCCCGAGGCGGTCGAGCCGCTCGAGCGCCGCCTCGGCGTCGACCTCGCCGAACTCGGCGGCCAGGGCGAGGGCGAGCTCGTCGAGCGGCGGCGCCGGGTGACCGGCCAGGGCGGCGAAGGACTCGAGCGGCATCGACCTATTGTTCCGAACCGAGCATCGCTGCCGCGGCGAGCGGACAGAGCTCGCGGTAGACGGCCGCCGTTCGCGCCCCGACCGCCGGCCAGGCGAAGCCGGCGACGTGGTCCCGGGCGCCGGCGACCAGGCGCTCGCGCAGGGCCCGGTCGCGGAGGATCCGCTCGAGCGCCGCGGCCAGCGCCGCCGAATCGCGCGGGCGGAAGCGGAGCCCGGCCGCGCCGTGCGGCACGACCTCGCACAGCCCACCGGTGTCGGCCACCACGCACGGGCAGCCGCGGGCCATCGCCTCGAGGGCGACCAGCCCGAACGGCTCGTAGATCGACGGGACGAGGCAGGCGTCGGCGACCGAGTAGAGCTCGTCGAGCTCGGCCGGGCCGACCCAGCCGAGGAAGCTCACGTGGGCGTCCAGCCCGAGCTCGCGGCAGAGGCCCCGCAGCTCGGCCTCGTGGATGCCCGCGCCGGCGATCAGCAGGCGCAGCGGACCGAGCCGGTCGAGCAGGCCGGGCAGTGCCTCGAGCGCCAGCTGGAAGCCCTTCTCGTAGACCAGGCGCCCAACGAGCAGGACGACCGTCTCCTCGGGGCGGGCGACGCGGTCCCGGAGCGCCCGCCCGGCGGTGGCGTCCGCCACCGCCGGCGCCGGGTCGACCCCGTTGGGGATCACGCTGATCCGCCGCTCGTCGGCCCCGAACACGTCGGCCAGGTGCCCGCGCATGTAGTCCGAGCAGGCGATCAGCCGGGTCGCCTGGTGGACGCCCCGGTGCTCGACGGCGTGGATGTAGGACTGCGGCTCGGCGGCGACCCAGCCGCGGTGGCGCCCGTGCTCGGTGGCGTGGATGGTCATCACCAGCGGCGTGCCCAGACGGTCGGCCAGGCCCTCGCCGGCGCTGGCGACCAGCCAGTCATGGCCGTGGATCAGGTCGAAGTCGAGACCGTCGGCGAGGCGCAGGCCGGCGGCCCGCATGTCGTCGTTCATTCGCCCGACCCAAGCGACGAACGGCCCGATCCGGTCGGGCCGGCGCGGCTCGGCCACGCGATGGACGACGACCCCGTCGACCTTCTCCGCACAGGCGCTCGGCCCGGCGCCGCGGGTCAGCACATGGACCTCGACGCCCTGTCGGACGAGCTCGGGGGCCAGCCGGCCGACGTGGCGCCCGAGGCCGCCCTCGACGATCGGCGGGTACTCCCAGCAGAGGATCAGGCAGCACAGGCTCATGGCCCGATTAGCGGCCCGGCGCCGGCGTGGACCGCGAGGTTGCGCGCCGTGTCCTGCCCCGGCCGGCCGGGGCCGGCCAGTGCGCGCCGCAGCGCCTCGGTGTGTCCGTCGACCCGCTCGAGCGGATACGGCCCGCCGAGGCCGCGCGTCATCAGGAAGGCCCAGTCGCTGGCCTGGAGGGCCAGCAGCTCGCGCGCCGCCGTGTCGCCGGCGCGCCGACCGGCCGCCAGCACGCGCAGCTCGGCCGCCCGGGCCCGGAAGGCCACCTCGGCCACGGCCGGCCCGCTCCAGGTGGAGAGATCGCCGCCGGCTCCCCACGAGCCGATCGGGAGCTCGTCCTCGCCGCAGGCCACCGGCGGATGGCGGTCGAGCGCCTCGTCGAGGCGCACGACCGGCAGCCCCTGGGCGACCGCCTCGGCGACCACCGCCTCGAGCCAGTCGAGCCCCTCGTACCACCAATGGCCGAGGAACTCGGTGTCGAGCGCGCACACCGCGAGGCCACCGGTCGGCCGCAGCCGCCGGCGGGTCCGGCGGACGAAGTCGGCCGCGTGCTCACCGGCGAGCGCGACGGCGCGGGCGCGATCGTAGGGCCGGCCGTCGTTGCCCCACGGTCGGTGGTGGTAGGTGGTGTGGTGGTGGTAGTCGCGGTAGGCGCCGTGCGCCGGGTAGCCGCTCTCGTGCCAGACGAGGTCGATCGTCGCCCGATCGATGGGGACGAGCACCGGGCCGCACGGTGGGCGCAGCGGGCGGAGGTGATCCGCCGCGCCGAGGCCGAAGTGGTTGGTCAGCTCGACGCAGCACGCCCGGACCCCGGCCCCGGCCAGCAGCGGGTCGAGCCACGGCGCATGGGCGCATTCGGGCAGCCAGAAGCCCCCGCCCCAGTCGCCGAACCGCGCCCGGTGCGAGGCGATGCCGGCGGCCAGCTGGAGCCGGACGCCGGCCTCGCTGGCGCATAGCGCCAGCAGGCCGTGGGTCGCCGCCGAGGTCCAGCTGACGTGGGCGCCCAGGGCGCCGAGGAGGTCGCCGCCGAGGTCCTCGAAGCGGGCCAGGGCCCGCTCGTAGTCGCCGGCCGCCCGGTCGACCTCGCCGGCGAGCTCGACCTCCCCGGCCGTTCGGAGCTCGGCGGCGTCGCGCCGGTGGGTCTCGCGGCGCACGTCGGTCAGGAACTCCCGGAAGCGGGCGGGCACCCCGGCGGCCTCGAGTTGGTCGCAGAGCACCGGGGTCAGCGAGAGGGTCACCGGCGCGCCGGCGTCGAGCAGGTCGAGCAGCGGGAGGTAGCAGCCGGCCATCGCCTCCCACAGCCATTCCTCGCCGAACGGCCAGCGGCCGAACCCCTCGACGTAGGGCATGTGCGTGTGCAGGACGATGGCCAGCTCCCCGCCGGCCGGCGCCGGCTCGCCGCTCACGGGCGCAGGACGGCGAGGAAGTCGAGTGCGCCGTCGAGCGGCGCCTCGGCCGCCGGGCGAAGGCGGAAATCTCGCGCGGATATCGCCGGGGTGAAGCGGTCGTAGAACAGCCGGGTCACCCCGAGCCGGGCGTGGACGGCGTCCCACCCGGCGGCCAGCGCGAGGGCGTGGGCGCGGAGCTTGCGCGCATGGAAGAGGCCGTAGAGCTCGACGCCGGCGAAGTGGGCCCGGCAGAGCTCGGCGAACTCGGCCGCTCGGTACTCGCGCACGTGCCAGGGGTTGTCCGACTTCGCGGCCCCGGGCGGGGCGATGGTCAGCAGGTTCGGCGTCGTCACGTAGACGGCGCCGTCGGGGCCGACGAGCTCCCGGAAGCGCGCGAGAACGGCCCCGGGGTCCTCGACGTGCTCGATCGTCTGGAGGAAGACGAGCGCCTGGCACCGGCCGGCGTAGGTCTCGATCATGTCGCGCTCGAAGCGGAGGTGGCCCACCCCGGCGTAGCGCAGCCGCGCGTGTTCGTGGGCCTCGGGGTTGGCGTCGACTCCGACGACCTCGGCCGCCGTTCGGGCGAGCACCGCCGAGCCGTAGCCCTCGCCGCAGGCCATGTCGACCACCCGCCGGCCGGCGACCCGGTCGGCGACCCATTCGTAGACGGCGAGGTGGCGGCGGTACCAGTAGTTCTCGGCCGGTACGTCGGGCAGCGTCCGCTCGCCGGTGAGCGCCAGCGGCGGCACGCCCGGCGGCTGGTCACGCTGGAGGTGGTGCTGGCTGCTCACGGGCAGGGCGAGTCTAGGGGCCGCGATGAGCCTCGGTCGCCCGGCCCGCCACCACTAAGGTTCGGCGCCGATGAACGTCCGATCCCCCGCCGAGATCCGCGACGTCAACACGCGCTATCACGATGTCGCCGCGGCCGGATACGACACGAAATGGGGCATCGACTTCGGCGATCTCGGCCAGTCGCAGACCCTCGGAAAGCTCGAGAAGGCGCTCGGCGCGCCGGCCGGCCACTATCCCCGGGCGCTCGAGATCGGCGCCGGGACCGGCTATTTCTCACTGAACCTGCTCCAGCGGGGGGTGATCGGCGACGCGGTGGCGACCGACATCTCCCCCGGCATGCTGACCACTCTCCAGGCGAACGCGGCCCGCCTCGGGTTGGCGGTGGAGACGGTGGCCACCGATGCCGAGGCGCTGCCCTTCGCCGCCGAGAGCTTCGACCTCGTGGTCGGCCACGCGATCCTCCACCACCTCCCCGGCCTCGACCGCGCCTTCGCGGAGTTCGCGCGTGTGCTGCGCCCCGGCGGGACCCTCGTCTTCGCCGGGGAGCCGTCGTTCTACGGCGACCGCCTGGCGCGAATTCCCAAGCGCGCCGCCGCCGCCGCGGCGCCGGCCTGGCGGTGGGCGATCGGAGCCGCGCCGGTGGCGAGCGTCGCGTCCAACGGCGACCCCGCCGCGGCCGACCACGCGCTCGAGAGCGAGGTCGACATCCACGCCTTCGCGCCGGCCGAGCTCCACGGCTTCGCCGAGCGGGCCGGCCTGGTCGGCGTCCGGGTCAGCGGCGAGGAGCTCCTGGCCAACTGGTTCGGCTGGATCAACCGGGTGCTCGAGTCGACCGCGGCCCCCGACGACATCCCCTGGGCCTGGCGCCAGTACGCCTACCGCGGCTACCTGGCCCTCCAGCGCCTGGACAGCCGGCTGCTCGAGCCGCGGCTTCCGGCGCGGATCTTCTACAACCTGATGCTGACCGCCCGCCGCCCGGGCTGAGCGGCCGCGGCCGGCCGCGCGAGCCAGCCGGCGCCCGCGCGGACCGCGCGGGATCCCTCCCTACACTGGACGCAATGCCCGAGCGCGTCCAGCGCAACTTCCCCCTCTTCCCGCTCGGGCTCGTCACGCTGCCCAGCGAGCATGTCCCGCTCCACGTCTTCGAGGCTCGCTACAAGACGATGATCGCCGAGTGCCTCGAGCGCGACGGCGAGTTCGGGATCATCTGGCTGGCCGAGGACGAGCTCAAGCCGGTCGGGTGCGCCTGCGTGATCGAGCGCGTGCTCGACCGGATGGACGACGGCCGGATGAACATCCTCACCCGCGGGACCCGCCCCTTTCGCCTGATCGAGCGCCAGGACGAACTGCCCTACCCGGCGGGGACGATCGAGTTCCTTGCCGACCGCGAGACCGACCCCGACGAGGAAGCCGCCCTCGGGGCCCACACCGCCTACACCGCGCTCGTGGCCGAGGCAACCGACGGCGAGCCCGACCGGGCGCGGATCGCCCGGATGAGCGCCTACGAGATGGCCGCCACCGTCGACTTCGGGCTCGACGCCAAGCAGGGCCTGCTCGAGCTCCGCTCCGAGAACGCCCGCCTGCGGCTGGTGACCCGCCTCTTCCGAGCCGCCCTCAAACGTCTCGAGTTCGTCGACCGTGCGCAGGCCCGCGCTCGATCGAACGGCAAAGTCCGCTTCGGCTGACCCACCGCCGCCCCGAGCCGAGCCGAGCCGAGCCGACCCGTCATCGGTCCGCACGCTTCCAGCCGGAATGCGAAGGAATGGCCTCGGCTCAACCGGACAAGCTCGCCCACCCTCCCCGTGTGAAGGGGAGGGGGCCACGGCGAGGGGATTCCCGCTCCCCGTGTGACGATCAACAAAGCTGCTTGTAGGTCCTCGTCCGCGTGATGCTGTGGTGGCTCTTGAGCCTGCCCTTGATCTTGACCACGACGGTCTTGACCGACGGGTAGGCGGCGAAGGCGATCGTGACCGTGAGCTTCTTGGAGACCGTGACCTTCTTGCCGTTGATCGTCGCGGTCGCCGAGCGCAGGTTGCGCGAGACGGAGCTCAGCAGATGGAGGGTGATCACCCGGGTGCACTTCTTCGCCTTCGGCTTGGCCGGTGTCGTCGGCGTGGTCGGCGCGGTCGGCGCGGTCGCCGGCGGGATCGGCGCGCCCGGCGGGGTCGTCGGTCCGGGCGGCATGGTCGTCGGCGTGACGCCGAGCGAGCCGACGGGGTTGACCACGGGCGCGGCGGCGTCGGTCACCGCGCCCTCGTCGACGCTGACGCCGACCGCGCTCCGCACCGCGGTGAGGTCGGGCGGCCCGGGGAGCAGGGTGAGCAGCCCGCAGGTCGGGCCGGCGAAGTTGACGTTGACCGTGTTGGCCGGGCCCAGCGTGTACTGGGGCGCCGCGGGCGGGCCGAGCGTGCACTGAATCTGGGCGGGCGGCACCGTGAGACCGGCGGACCCGTCAACCAGGTGGAAGGCGGACGCGGTCGTCGCCCCGGCCGCCGCCGAGACCGACTGGTCGAACACGAACGAGGCGATCCCCGTCGACCGGTCGAGCCGGAAGCTGACGAGGTCGGGCCCGGTCGTCGCGCCGGCGTTCGGGCTGCCGGTGAGGGCGACGGCGTCCTGGGCGTTGGGCGAGCCGGGGCCGCCGCCGGGCACGAACGAGTTGACGGCTCCCGGCAGGACGACGAGCCGCGTGTAGGTGCGCGCGTCCCCGGTGCCGGCGAACTGCGCCACGAAGCAGCGGCCATCGGGTCCCGGGGTCGCGCTCGACACCGTGAAGCCACTGGCCCCGCCGGTCTTCGTGGCCTCCGGGAAGCCCTGGAGGTAGAACCTCGCGTCGGTCAGGTTGATCGGCATCGCCAGGACCTCGTCGAAGCAGACGACGACCAGGGTGGGGCTGATCGCCTGGGCGGCGACCAGGTTCGGGTGGCCGGTGGCCAGCGGCGAGCTGTCGGCCAGCGACGCGGACGGCGGACCGACCAGGACGGCGAGTAGGGCGATCGCCCCGCAGAGGGTCTTCCGGCCACACCAGGACATCAAAACCCCCGCGTCGACATCATCCGTTATGCGCTCGACGCAATCCCCACGGCATCGCTCCGTTGCGCCGAGTGGTGATCCTAGTGCCTTTGCTTACCGCGGGAGGCGGCACACCTGCTTGGCGATCTCCGACGTCAGCAGGGCCACGCGGTAGAACGCGGCCGGCTGGTGGGGGGACTCGTCGGAGAAGCTGACCCGTCCGCCGGGCGTCAGGACGACGTAGGTGAACACCGGGCGCGGCCCGGACGGGAGCGCCGTGCCGGCCGTGGCCGACGGCTCGAGGTCGTTCTGGAGCCCGCGGGCGGTGATCAGCAGCTCGGACGGAAGCGGCCGCCGCCGGCCGTTGCAGGTGACCGAGCCGTCGTCGCGGACGATCATCGCGAAGCTCGCCCCGGGCACCGTTCCGCTGCGGGTGACCGCGAACAGGTCGGCGGAGGCGCCGCCGCAGCCGGCCGTCCCCGCCGCCAGGAGCACCGCGGCGCCGAGCCGCCTCCCCGACCTCATGCGCCCACCGCCACGCCCCCGCGACGCGGATCGCCGGCTCCGGCGATCGTCTCGCCCCGCCGCTGGACGGCCTGCACCCCGCCGAAAAAGAGGTTGGGTCCGCGGAAGCTCGTCAGCGTGTAGCCCGCCCGCTCGAGCGCCGCGCTGTCGATGCCCGGCTCGAGATAGACGCGCCCGTCCTCGAAGTGCATGCGCGGCGCCCGGACCGCCTCGTCGGCCGGAAGGCCAAGGTCTAGCACGCCGACGATCGTCTGCAGAAGGGCCGAGCGGATCCGGTTGGACCCGGCGCTCCCGAGCACGAGCTCGACGCGGTCAGAGTCGGCCGCCCGCCCCCCGCACCGGCGGTCGAGCACGACGGTCGGCGCCATCATGCTCGGCATCCGCCGCCCCGGGGCGTGGCGGTGGAAGCCCAGCGGGTTGAGGTCGGCCTCGCCCATGATGTTGTTGACGTGGATGCCGGTGCCGGGAACCACCATCGCCGAGCCCTCGCCGAGGGTGGTGGTGACGCTGCACGCCAGGCCGTCGCGGTCGAGCACCGAGATGTGGGTGGTTGCGCCGAGGCGGGCGCCGAGGAAGCGTTCGAGGAAGCCGGCCTCGATCAGGCCCTCCATGAAGGCCGGCGTCCGCTCGGACTGGGCCGAGGCCATCGCCTCGACGATCTGCACCGCGCTCGGCGGCGACGGCGCGCGCTCGAGCAGCGACAGCGAGTAGGCCAGGAGGGTCCCGCCGGCTGACGGCGGCGGGTTGGTCAGGACGTCGCGGCCGCGATAGCCGACGCGCACCGGCTCGCGCACGACCGCCTCGTAGCCGGCGAGGTCCTCGGCGCCGAGCAGGCCGCCGTGAACGGCGATCCAGTCGACGACGGCCGCGGCGATGTCCCCGCGGTAGAAGGGCTCGGCTCCCTCCCGCCCGAGCCGCTCGAGTGTGCCGGCGAGCTCGGGGTTGCGCATGACGTCCCCCTCGCCGAGCCGCCGCCCGCCCGGCGCGTAGAGTGCCGCCCCCTCTGGGGTGCTGAGGACCAGGCCATCGAGGATCTTCAGCACGTAGGCCTGCTCGAAGTTCAGCGCCACTCCGCCGCGCGCCAGCGCGGCCGCCGGCGCGACGAGCTCGGCGAGCGGACGGGTCCCCCAGCGCTCGCCGGCTGCGCAGACCCCGGCCGGGGCTCCGTAGACGCCGCAGGAGGCCGCCCCGATGTGGAAGGTCTGGACCGCCTCGCCGAAGTCGACGTCGTACGGGTCCATCGTCGTCCGCGGGACCGGGCCCGACTCGCGTCCGGGGGCCTCGACGAAGAAGTCGAGCAGCGCCGGCTCGCGCCCGCCTCCGGCGACGAGCATGTAGCCGCCGGACCCGAGCCCGGTGAGCAGGGGCTCGGCGACGAATGAGGTGAGCATGGCCGCGAGCGCGGCGTCCACGGCGTTGCCCCCCTCCCGCAGCACGGCGGCTCCGCGTTCGGCCGTCAGCGGATGTCCGGCGGCGACGACGCCGTGCCCAGAGCAGATCATGCACGCTGCTCGATACCACAGCCGCCGATCCCGCCGCCCGGCCGCGGGATCCGCACCGGGCTCAGCGGCGCGGCATGAACTCGGGAACGTCGAGCTCGGCGACCGACAGGCCGCCGCCGCGGCGCTCCGAGCGCGGCGCCGGAGGCGGCGGGGCGGCCCGCCGCTGGACGCGCGGCTCGCCGGTCGGCTCCTCGAGGCGCCGGCGCGGGGCCAGTCGCTGATCGCCGAAGCCGGTCGCCACCACGGTGACCCAGACCGAGTCCTCGAGGTTCTCGTCGACCATCGCCCCGAAGATGATGTTCGCCTCGGGGTGGGCGGCCTCGCTGACCGCCTTGGCGGCCTCGTTGACCTCCCAGAGGGAGAGGTCCTCGCCGCCGGTGATCGACAGGAGGATCGAGTGGGCGCCGTCCATCGAGGTCTCGAGCAGCGGCGAGGAGACGGCCGCCATCGCCGCCTCGGTCGCCCGGTTCTCGCCGTGGCCCATGCCGATCCCGAGCAGCGCGTTGCCGGCGTCGGACATCACCGTGCGCACGTCGGCGAAGTCGAGGTTGATCAGGCCGGGGAGCGTGACGAGGTCAGAGATGCCCTGGACGCCCTGGCGCAGGACGTCGTCGGCCACGCGGAACGCCTCGACCATCGAGGTCTTCTTGTCGAGCACCGAGAGCAGCCGGTTGTTGGGCACGACGATCAGCGTGTCGACCTCGGCGGCCAGCGACTCGACGCCCTGGTCGGCCTGCTCGGCCCGGCGCGTGCCCTCGAAGCCGAACGGCTTGGTGACGATGCCGACGGTCAGGGCGCCGATCTCCCGGGCGATCCGGGCGACGATCGGCGCCGCCCCGGTGCCGGTCCCGCCGCCGGCGCCGGCGGCGATGAAGATCATGTCCGACCCCTTGAGGAGGGCCTTGATCCGGTCGTACTCCTCCATCGCCGAGCGGCGGCCGAGGTCGGTGTTGGCCCCCGACCCGAGCCCGCGCGTGATCTGCGCGCCGATGTGGAGGGTTACGTCGGCCGTCGACTGCTGGAGCGACTGGAGATCGGTGTTGATCGCGATGAACTCGACGCCGTTGACCTCGGCCTCGACCATCCGGTTGACCGCGTTGACGCCGGCTCCGCCGACGCCGACGACCCTGAGCACCGGCTGTCCGACCGCCCGCGCCTGGGCGGTCCGGGCCTCGAGGTCGGCGCGCGCGTACACGTCGCGGTCGTCGCGGGCATAGACGTCCTCGAAGTCGTCGGGCAGGGGCTCGATGCGGCGGGGCGGGGGCGCCGGCGCGCGGTCGAGCATGCTGTCGGGCAGCTCGGAGGAGAAGGCCTGGCGCAGGCGGTCCTGCGGCGTCGGGGTCCGCGCCGCCTCGGTCGCCGGCTGGTGGGCGGCCAGCGCCGGGTGGGGCAGGCCGGTTTCGCGGGGATGCGGCGGCGGCGGGTCCTCGCGCGGCGGCGGGGCGCCCTCGGCCTGCTCGTCGGTCTTGCGGAACAGCGCGGCCAGCGGACCCTCACGCATGCTCGCACGCTTATTTCCTGCCATGGAGGACCTCCCTCGCCAGCGCTCTGTAGGACTCTGCCGCCAACCCGTCCGGTTCGTACTTCAGTACCGACATCCCCTTGACCGGCGCTTCGGCGAAGCGGATGGTCTTGCGGATCCTCGAAGCGAAGACACGGTCGCCGAAGTTCTCCTCGAGGATCTCGATCGCCTCCTTGGCGTGGATCGTCCGGGAGTCCACCAAGGTCGGCAGGATGCCTTCGATGTCGATGTCAGGGTTGAGGTTCTCGCGGATCATGGCCAGGGTGTTCTGGAGCTGGATCAGCCCCCGCATCGACAAATACTCGCACTGCACGGGGACGATCACCTTATCGGCCGCCGTCAGGGCGTTGATCGTGAGCAGACCGAGGCTCGGCGGAGTGTCGATGCAGATGAAGTCGTAGTCCTCGAGAATCGGCTTGAACGCCTTCTGGAGGGAGCGCTCGCGGCCGATCTGGGTCGACATCGCGATCTCCGCCCCGGCCAGGTCGATCGAGGCGCAGGCGATGTCGACCTCGCGCTTGCGGATGACCTCGCGGATCGAGGTGTGGTGGACGAGGACGTCGTACATCGACAGCTCGAGCGTGTCCGGGTCGATCCCCTGCGACATCGTCAGGTTCCCCTGGGGGTCCATGTCGACGCAGAGCACACGATGACCCTCCTCGGCGAAGGCCGCGGCGAGGTTGAGGGTCGTCGTCGTCTTGGCCACCCCGCCCTTTTGATTGGCGAATGCGATGACCTTGGCCTTGCCGTCCACCGGAGAGGCTCCTTGCGAGGGGTAAATGAGTACGCGCCGTTATTCGCTGACCGCCGGGGCGATTCCTTCCGAGGGCCGCGAAGGACCCACGGCGCGTACCATCGCCGGCCGATGAGTCAGACCGGACTGCTCGACAAGCGCCTCCTGTTCGTGACCGGCAAGGGCGGGGTCGGCAAGTCGACGGTGGCCGCCGCCCTCGGGCTGCGCGCGGCCCGGCTCGGCCGGCGGACGATCGTCGCCGAGCTCGGCGCCCGCGGCGACATCGAGCGGATGTTCGGCGCCCGCCGGGCGTCGGCGGCCGAGCGCGAGCTCGCCCCCGGCCTGTTCACGGTGGCGATCGACCCGCGGCGGGCGCTCGAGGAGTACCTGGCTGATCAGCTGCCGACACGGGCGCTGGCCGACCTGCTCGGTGCCAGCCGGACGTTCGCCTACCTGACCGCGGCCACCCCCGGCCTGCGCGAGCTCCTCTGCATCGGCAAGGTCTGGGAGCTCGCCCAGCCCCGGCGGCGCACCGGCGGGGCGCGGGCCTACGATCTCGTCATCCTCGACGCCCCGGCCACCGGCCACGGCATCGCCCTGCTCGCCGCCCCCGGGACGTTCGCCCGCGCCGCCCAGGTCGGTCCGATCGCCCGCCAGGGCGCGCGGATCCACGCCACCCTCGCCGACCCGGCGGTGACCGGCGTGGTCGCCGTCTGCGCGCCGAATGAGACGGCGGTCAGCGAGACCCTCGACACCCGCGCCCGCCTGTCGGCCGAGCTCGGCCTCGACCCGGGCCGGGTGGTGCTGAACGCTCTGCACCCCCGGCGCTTCGCCCCGCGCGACACCGCCCGACTCGAGGCGGCGCTGACCGAGGGGCCGGCGCCGGCCGAGCGCGATGCGGTCGAGCTCGCGCTCGCGTCCACCGACCGGACCCGCTCCGAGAAGACCCAGCTCGACCGCCTGCGCCGGGCGCTGGGCGAGCGGCCGATCACGCTGCCCTTCGTCTACGCCGACGAGGTCGGTCCGGCCGAGCTCGAGCGCCTCGGCGACGATCTCGAGCCGGGCCTGTGAGCGCCGGCCTCGGGCCCACGCTGGCCGGCCGGCGAATCTGCATCTGCGTCGGCGCCGGCGGGGTGGGCAAGACGACAACGGCCGCGGCCATCGCCCTCCACCTAGCGGCCGGCGGGGGGCGGGTCGCGCTGGTGACGATCGACCCGGCCCGGCGGCTCGCGGGCGCGCTCGGCGTGTCCGCGCTCGGGGGCGAGCCTCAGCGGGTCGACGGAGTCGGCGGCGAGCTCTGGGCGATGCGGCTCGACCCGAAGCGGACCTTCGACGAGCTGATCGCCCGCCTCGCGTCCGACGAGCGCACGCGCGAGGAGATCCTCGCCAACCGGATCTACCGCGAGCTCTCGAGCGCGGTGGCCGGGTCGCAGGAGTTCACGGCGATCGCCAAGCTCTACGAGCTCGACCGCGAGGGCGACTTCGACGCGATCGTCCTGGACACGCCCCCGTCGCGCAACGCGCTCGACTTCATCAACGCCCCCGGGCATCTCAGTCAATTTTTCGGGGGGCGCGCGCTACGGGTTCTGCGTGCGCCGACGGGACTGGCCTCGCGGGTTCTCGGCCGCGGCACGACCGCCGGCTTCGCCGTGCTCCGGCGGCTGACCGGGGTCGACCTGGTCGTCGAGATCCGCGGGTTCTTTGCCGCCCTCGGCCCCCTCGTCGACGGGCTGGGGGACCGCGCGGCGGGGGTCGAGGCGCTGCTGCGCGATCCGGCGACGACCGTCGTGCTGGTCAGCACCCCCGAGCGCGAGCCGGTCGACGAGGCGATCGCCTTCGCCGCCGAGCTCGCCCGGGCGGGGATGCCGGTGGGAGCGGTCGTCGTCAACCGCGTCCACGCCGACACCGACGCCCCGGCGGACCTGGCGCGGACGCTCGAGGCGCGCCTGGGCAGGCGCCTGGCCGGCCTGGTGGCCGACAACGTCCGCGACCACCAGGTGCTCGCCCGTCGCGACGCCCGCGGGCTCGACCGGCTCGCCACGGCACTGGTCGAGGCGCCGGTCGTCCGCGTCCCCCAACTCATCGGCGAGGTCGGGGACCTCGAAGGGCTGGCGGCGATCGCCGCCCACCTGTTCTAGGGAAAGAGCTCGCGGCCGGCTGGGGTGGCGTCGCCCGGGGCCGGCCGGGTGAGCCCGGCGGCCCGGACCGCTGGATGCTCGTCGGGTGGCGCGGCCGGGCCGAGCGGCTCGAGCCCGCCGCCGATCAGCTCGTCGGCCAGGTCGGCGAGGTCGACCTCGAGATGGCCGCAGACGACGTCGCGCAGGAGCGCCCGGAGGTGTCCCTCGATCTCGCGGGCGAGCTCGACGGCGCCGACGGGGACCGGCTCGAGGCCGACGACGATCGCCTCCTCGAGGAGGATCGCCTGCTCGACCCGCTCGGCCAGGGCGTCGCGGTCGGCGGCCACCGCGCAGAGGGCGGCGAGGCGCGCGGCGAGGCGCCCGCAGCCGTCGGGCTCGAGAAGCGCCTCGAGGGCGAGCAGGTGGTCGGTGAGGGCGACGAGGGCGTTCTCGCGCTCGCAGCCGAGCTCGAACCGCTCGAGCGCCCAGGCGAGCTCGCCCTGGATCGGGCGGCGGCGGGCGACGAGGTTGCAGAAGGCCCGGAGCTCATCCTCCTGCTCGGCCGCGATCACCACGGCGCCGCCGGCCCGCCCGCGGACCGGTCCGACGAGCGGCCGCCAAGTCGAGCCGGCGCTGCGCATCCAGACGAGCGGGGAGAAGCCGATCCCCGGGGCGAACAGGCGCATCGCCGTCTGCATGTCGGCGAGGCGCTCGAGCGTCCGCTCGATCGCGCCCTCGGCCTCCCCGGGGGCGACGGCCACGACCACCGACGGCGAGCCGTCGGTCGACCAGGCCGGATCCGGCGGGAGGTCCTCGAGGCATTGCGGCGGCGCCAGGAGCGCCCCGTCGCCGAGCGGGACCTGCTCGGACTCGGTGGTCATCCCGCGTAGGAGGGCGACGATTACGGTCTCGGCCCGGCCCTCGACGGCCGACTGCTCGAGCTCGCGGTAGGCCGGCTCGAAGCGCTCGGGGACGATCGTGAAGGCGGCCCCGTCGAAGACGCGCTCGAGGAAACGGCGCAGCGACGCCTCGGCCAGGATCCGCTGGCCCCCCGGCGGCCGGGCGACGCCCCGGGCGTCGAGGTAGGCGCCGAGGCCGTCGAGATCGATCAGCGCCTCTAGCGCCGGCTGGTAGCCCGGGACCCGGCGAACGGCGTCGCGGTGGCGCTCGATGAACTCCCCGGTCAGCGCGCGGTAGCAGTAGAGCGGCGGGCGGCTGCCGCGGCCGCCCTCCTCGATAACGTCGAAGCGGACCTCGGAGCCGGCGTCGGCCGCCGCGGCGAGGACGAGGGCGGCCTGCTCGGCGAAGGCGTGGAGACAGGCATGGAGCGCGGCGCAGGGCATTCGCCTGCCGATTCGCCCGCGCCCGCCCCGCTCCTGCTCAGCGCAGCCGGCCTTGCAGCGCTGAGCCGCTGTCAGGCAGCGACGGCGGGGTGCTGCGTGCCCGGTTCCTGCGCCGGGTCGCGGCCGAGCCAGCGGCTCCCGTAGGCGCGCATGTCGTCGATCAGCGGGAGCAGGGCCAGACCCTTCTCGGTCAGGGCGTACTCGACCCGGGGCGGGACCTCCGGATAGGTGTGGCGCTCGACGATGCCCTCCTCCTCGAGGCCGCGCAGGCGCAGGGAGAGGGTGCGGGGGCTGATCCCGGCCAGCGAGCGCTCGAGCTCGCAGAAGCGGGTCCGACCCTCGGCCAGATCGCGCACGAGCAGGAGCGTCCACTTGCCGCAGACGATCTCGGCCGTGCGGCAGACCGGGCAGGTCTCATCGAAGGCCATTGCGGGTAAAACTTTACCAAATGAAGTGGCGTCGCTGCGTCCGCTGATTTGCGGCAACGTGGTCCGTCGTCCTGCGGCGCGGTGGGACCGTCGCGTTCGTTGGCCCGGGCGGCGGCGGGGCGGCTCGGCTGCGGCGGGCACTCTCGGTGCTCGGTCGGGGTTGGGCCGGGTGGGGGTGATGGTCGGTCGCCGGCCGGCAGATCGAGACGGGGCCAGGACCCGTGGACCCTCGACGTGGGCGTCGGCCTGGGCGGTCGCCGGCGGAGATTCTTCCTCGGGCTGGCCTCCGGCGGGTGGATCGGCGCGTGCTGTTCGTGGCGCTCGCCTGCCGCCGCGGGTCCGCGCCGTGGCGGTCACCGGGCTGATCGGCGCGCCACTGGGCCTGGCTCTGGCAGGGCCGTGCTGCCGGGTGCGCTCGAGGGACCTTGGGGCTGATCATCTTGATCGGGTCCAGACCCTTCGTTCGCGGCCTGCCGGCGGCGGCGATCCTTCCGGACGTCATGTGAGCCGCGCAGCGTGGTCCGGTCGCCGGCGACGTCGCCGGAAGGCTGAATGCGCCGGACGCCGGACTTGGCCGGCGGCTCGGGAGGTTTCGCCGGCGGCCGGCGAGGGAATGGTGAAACCATGCGCTACTCAATCAGAGAGACCTATGGCTTGCCCAAGCGCGTGCCGGTTGCGGCCCGCGTGTGGGTGTTTCCCGCGCTCGTGACGCTCGTGTCGTTCGGGGCCTGGCTGGTGCTTCCGCATACGCCGGTGGTGGCGGGGGTGCTCGTGCTCATCGTGATCGGTGTCGTCGGTGCCGGGGTGTTTCGGATCATGACCAGTCGCCAGCTGAACGACCTTCCCCCCCGTAACCCGGCCAAGCCGCCGAGCGTCGGCGGCGACTGAGCCGGCGGACCGCTCCGCTCGGGCTCTCCAGCCGGCTCCAGCCCGCCGCGCTCCGGCATCGGTGATGACGCCGACGAGCCCGAGTCGGCGACCCCATCGGCCCGAGGGCGACATCGGCGGCCGGCGCGTGGCCCCAGCAGGCCGCTCACGCCGATTCCAACGTCGCCCGCAGACGCCTCGACCTCTGAGGAGTCTTGCTGGCCCTACCGAGCGCCACCGCACCGCGAAAACCTCCTGCTCGTCTCCGGTCAGCGGGGAGGGCTACCGGCGCGCGTGAAAGACGGCGCGGCCCTGGGCGACGCTACCGAGCGGCCGAGCGTGATTCTGGGCGAGAAACTTCAAGAAGGCCGGGGTGCGCTTGGCCATGCGCCCGAGTCGGTACGGCCACGAATCGGGCGTGACGATCTGCACGTCGTCGAAGCCGACAGTTCGGAGCATGCTGATCACGGCTTCGGGGTTGGGACCCCACCAGTTGGTCGGATCCCAGCCGACCTCGAGGCCGGGATAGAAGGCCATCGCGGGGCGACGGGTCCAGGTCAGGTCGATGTGCGTCTCGAGGATCAGGTGACCGGCGGTCACGCTGGCGGGGCGCTCGAGCGCGAGCAGCGGATGCCTGAGGTGGTAGAGCACCCCGAGGAACAGGACCACGTCGAACTGACCGCCGAGCCGCTCCGGCCGAGAGGTCCATGATGTCGATCTCGACGTCCTCGACGCGCGAGTCGAGAACGCGTCGCGCGAGGTTGAACCCGTCCTTGTTGCTCCAGTTCTCGCCGTTCCAGGCGAAACTGTCAGCAGCGACGACCCGCTGGGCGCCGCGCCGTTCGGCCTCGAAGGAGAAGAAGCCGTCCCAGGCACCGACGTCGAGCACCGTCTTGCCGGCGAGGCTCCGCGGGAGCTGGAGGATGTCGAGGCGCTCGCCGGTCGGGTCGGCGCCGGCGGTCCTCAGCCCCGGGGCGAGGTCGATCGTGTGAAACCACTTGATGGCCGCCACCTCCTCGCGCAACGCGCGAGTCCCGGCCGGCTCGCTGTCATCTGCGACCAGCACGACGAACGAGCCTACTTGAGGATGTCCTCGCGTCGTCATTACCTGACGGGTCATCGACACGGCCCCGCGCCGATGGCAAGCTCCCCCCATGACCGGCACCAGCAGCATCACAAACAGCACCGGCGCCATCGTAGACCGCTACCTCGAGACCTGGAACGAGACGGATCGCGAACGTCGGCGGGCGCTGGTGCACCGAACGTTCGCCGACGACGCAACCCTACGTTGACCCGTTGATGGCCAGCCGTGGTCACACCGCGATCGAGAACATATCGCCGCCGTCCAAGAGAAGTATCCCGGGCACCGGTTTGTCACGTCCGGCCGGCCCGAGGCCGACAGCGACCGCCTCCGCTTCTCCTGGCACCTCGTGCGCGAGGACGGAAGTCCGATCGCGCTTGGCATCGACTTCGCCGAGGTGGCCGAGGATGGGCGTCGCCGGTCGATCACGGGGTTTCTCGAACATCCATAGGTCAACCGGCGAGGGCGGCGGCCGGCGGGTAGCGCCGGAGCGTGGGCGCCGGACGGTCTGGCCGTCGGCGGCGCCGTTAGCTGCACGAGTCCTGCGATGATCCTTCGTGAGCCGCCGCAAGGATCGAGAAACGCTGCCGTCTTCGACGAACGCGAGATTGCCTGCGTGGACGAGGAGTCCGCGAAGGCGGGCGGCCCGCCAGCAGGCTCAGGAATCAAACGAATAACACGCTCGCCCGGGACGACGCGCGGCAGCAGGCGGAGCGACCGTGGCGGTCACGTCAAGCGGTGACAGGACGGCCCGGCACCTCACTTCCGGATCACGGCACCCCAGGAGGCGTCGCGCGTGTCCCTACGTCTCGACCAGGCCGCCTAGCCGCCTCTCCGTAGGGTCGCCAGCCCGTAGGGCAGCTGGCTCAGCCGGACCGGGAGCGCGGTGCTCGAGGTCGCGGTCAGGCGGCCGCTCGGGCTGACCGAGAAGGCGTCGATGAAGTTCCCGTCGGCCGGAGCGTCCACGATCGTCCCGTCCGGCTTGATCCCCTGTGGGCGCGGGCCGTCCGGGTCGTCGTGTCCGCCCGAGGCGTAGAGGAACCGGTTGGTCGTGTCGAGGGCGAGCTCGCGCACCGTCCCCTGCGACGGGAGCTTCACCCGCTCGACGAACGTCAGTCCCCCGCCGGACGGGCTGATGTCGAACAGCGAGATGTCCTGGGTCACCGAGTTGGCCGTGTACAGGTGGCGGCCGTCCTTGGAGACGATGGCCCAGCACGCGGCGAAGGAGCCCGTGTTGTCGACCTGGCCGGCGAAGCTGAGGGCACCCGTCCTGTCGTAGTGGTAGATCGCCACGCGAGTGTTCAACGCCCCCACGACGTAGACGTACGGCTTGCTCGGATGAACCGCGATGCCGAATGGGAGCGGGACCAGCACCGGCGGAATGAAGGGCGGCAACTTGGCGGCGGCGCCGGCGTTCATGCTCGCCGGGAACTGCGTCGGCGACCCCGGGGCTTCGGCGAGCCTGCCGCGCGAGGAGAGTGTCAGCGAGTTGATCTTCAGCGAGTAGAAGCCGCTGCTGAAGACGTTGCCCCCGGACGGTGAGACGGCCGCGGCGATCAGGCCGGCCGGGCCCTCGGCCACGGTCGAAATGAGCCTCAGCCTCCCCGCTCTCGAGACCGAGAACGAGGCGAGATTCGCGGCGCCGGGCGGGGTCGGACCCGCCGGGTCGAACGGGGCCGTCTGGCCGTGGTTGGCCACCACGATCCGGCCCCTGCCGTAGCCGATGCTGATCGGAGCCGTCCCGCCCGAGGAGAACGGCGATCCCGGGACGGGCGTCAACGTCCCGTTGCCCTTGCTGACCCTGAACACGGCAATGCTGTTGGACCCCTGGTTGACCGCGAACAGCCACCGCTTGTCCGGACTCAGCGTGACCTCCTGATCGCCGGCGAGCGTCCCGACCGACTTCCCGAGAATGAGCGGCGCGCCGGTGCCACGCGTCGGGAATTCGCGGATATGCAGCGGGTTCAGCGCACCGGCCGGGCCGTAGTCGAGGGCAAGAACGCTGTTGCGGCCCGGAGACGGGTTGTTGGATTCGGTGTACACCCAACCGGCCGCGAAGGCCGGCGTCGGAGCTGCCAGCACACCGGCGCACACGAGGCTGCGGGCGAGTCGACGAGTCGTTGGCACGATGGCCCCTCCCTAGACGGAAAGCTTGTCGGGCCAGCCTATAGCCAGGCGCCGCGGCCTCGCAACCCGCGGCGGGTCGCCGCCTCCGGCCGGCGTTCGGTCAGTCCCGCGGCAGGTCGGCGGCGTCGATCACGAGATGGTCGGCCCCCGACGATCGACGGAGATCGCGGGCCACCGTCGGCGAGGCCGCCGGCGCCGGCGTGGGTGCGGGCGCGGCCGGCCGGTGACCCGCTGCCGAGGCGGCGCGCAGCCGCGCCGGATCGGCGAGGTCGGGTACCCGGGGTAGCGCGACATCGGGCGTCCGCGCGATGCACGCGGCCAGCATGACGAGCCTGATCCCCGGACCGAACGGCGCGCAACCCTTCGGGCGCTCCGTCGCGTACGCCTCCTGGCGCGCCAGCAGGGCGAGCACGTTGCGGCAGACGTCGGCCTCCGGCGCGTCCGGCTCGCCGAGGTCGCAGGCCAGCCGGGCGAGCGAGAGCGGCTCCCAGCCGGTACGACCCATCAGCATCCGGGCGATGGCGAACCCGAGCAGTGTGGCGAGCCGCTCGAGGCGGATGTCGTAGTCGAGCCCGCCCTGCCCCGGCGCCGGACCGAGATCGAGCGGATCGACGCCGGCGAACACCCGCTCGGCCTGGCCGCCGAGGATCGAGGCGACCTGGTCGTCGTTCAGGCCGACCTGGTAGGCGTAGCGGGTGACCATGGTGGCGACCATGAAGGGCGAGAAGTACGGCAGGTCGGTCCCATACAGGAGGTGGCCGGGCGGGATCAACGCGATCAGGGCGGCGAGGTCGGTCGGGTTCCACCAGCTCGTGTCGATGAACAGGTTGGGGTGGCGGGGGATCTCGCGCCACAGCCAGTTGAGGTCGCAGATCGCTCCGTGGGCCAGTACGACCCGCGCCTCGGGGAATCGCTGCGCCAGCGTGATCGCGTCGCGGCCAAGGGTTGGGATCCCCCGGCCGGCATGGATCAGGACCGGCAGCCGACGCTCGTGGGCGAGGGCGAAGATCGGCTCGACCTGGGGTTCACTGAGCTGGAAGTGCTCGGCCCGCGGGTGGAGCTTGATCCCCCGGGCGCCGGCGTCGAGGCAGCGGCGCGCCTCGACGACCGGCTGGCGCGCCGGATCCAGGCGACACAGCGCGACCAGCCGTCCGTCCGACGCCGCGCACGCCGCCAGTACGGCGTCGTTGGCCTCCGGGTAGCCGTCGGGCTCATGCATCGCCATGACCGCCCCTCGCGAGTCCGCCGCCCCGAGCCGGGCGAGGAGCTCCTCGATGGACAGGGTGAACCCGTCCGGGTCGTTATGGCCGATATGGGTGTGGAAGTCCAACAGCGAGACGTACTCGAGGCTCGCCACCATGTGCTCGAACCAGGGGGCGAGGAGCTCGTCTTCGTTCATCTGGTCAGACCGCCAGCTGGGTGAGGCGCTCGACGTCTTCGTCGGAGTTCCACGCGCCGACCGAGGCCCGCACCAGGCCGCGTTCGACGATCGCGCGCACCACGAAGCTTCGCTCGGCCAACCGCTCGACGACCTGCTCGGGATCGTCGGCCGCCCAGGAGACGAGCGTCGAGGCGCCGCGCCGCGTGACCCGCAGCCCCCGTGCGTGCAGTCCGTCGGCCAGCTCGGCCGCGAGTCGCCGCCCCCTCTCTAACACCCAGCCGAAGTCGGCCTCTTCGAGGACCTCGAGCGAGGCTAGCGCCCACGTGGCGGTGGGGCCGATGACCGGCGTCGTGTCGAAGCGGCGCGCCTCGGCGTGGAAGACGAGGTCGGCCGAGTCCGAGACCTCGCCGAGCGAGAGGGCGCTAGGCCACGGCGGCGACAGTGTGCGCTGGCGGTCGCGGCGGACGTACAGGCAACCCGTCCCGTCGGGTCCGCACAGCCACTTCTGGCCTGACGCGGCGTAGTAGTCGCACCCGAGGGCGCGCACGTCGACCGGGATCGCGCCGAGCGCCTGGGCCCCGTCGAGCAGCACCGGCGCTCCGGCGGCGACGATCGCTGGCACATCGGCCACGCGACCGGTGACCCATGAGACGTGCGAGCACGCCACCAGGCGGGTCCGCGCCCCCACCGCACCAGCGAGCTCGTCGAGCGGAACCCGGCGGACGTCGAGCCCGAAGCGCTTTGCGGCGACGGCGAGCGGCGCCAGCAGGCTGAGATGCTCCTCGTCGGAGGTGAGGATCTCGTCACGTCGGCGGAGATGCAGGCCCCAGAGGACGGTGTTTATGCCGTCGTAAGTGCCCCGGGTCAGCGCGACCTCGCCGGCGTCGCAGCCGAGGACGGCCGCGTAGCCGGCACGGAGCGCCGCCTCGATCGAGCGGAGCTGGCGCGCGTGGACGTCGCTCGACCGGCCCTGGGCGAGGACGACACTCATCCGGGCGGCAGCGGCCTCGAGCGCGCGGCGCGGGACCGGCCCGTCGCTCCCGGCGTTCAGGTAGACGACCCGTTCGAAGACGGGGAACTCGGCCCGGAGCGCCTGGTCGTCGCCCGAGAGCAGCGAGCCGATCGCGTGGACGCCGCTGACCGCGGCCAGCCGCGTCCGGTCCTGCCCGGCGACGCCCGCCGGGCGCGCCGCCGGCATCACCAGCTCGAGCGAGCTGGCCCCGAGCTGGACGACGTCGCCCACCGCGAGCACCTGCTCCTCGACACGGGCGCCGTTGACGTAGGTGCCGTTGACCGAGCCGAGATCCTCGATCCGCACCTGGTCGTGCTTGTCGCGCCCGACGCGCGCGTGCCGGCGGGAAAGCTCGGGATCGTCGGCGATGCGCCCCTCGTCCTCGCCCTCGCGCCCGATGACCAGCGGGCGCGTGGTCGGTATCACCCGGCCGGCGGCGGCTCCGACCGTCCCGCGGAGGACCGGCTGCTCGCCGGCGGAGTGGCCGCCACCGGGATCGAGCCCCCGGTGCCACTCGTCGCCGAGGTGCAGGCCGGGACCGAGACCGAGCTGCCCGTGCACGACGCCCATGCAGCGATCCATGACCACGGTCAAGCCGCCGTCACCGGCAATACGCGCCGCCTCGACCGATTCGAGCCCGAGCTGGAGCCAGAGCCAGCAGGCGCCGATCGCCACGGCGTCGGCAGCGATCGTCGGGGCCTCCTCGATCGGGCGGAAGACCTGCACCACGTCGACGTTGCGTTCGATATCGCGCAGCTCGGCGAAGCACCGCTCCCCGAGCAGCTCGGCGGCCATCGGGTTGACCGGGATGATCGGAAAGCCGTAGGCCTGCAGGTAGCGGGCGACGAAGTTTCCCGGCTTGAGCCGGTCGGACGAGCACCCGACCACCGCTATCGTCGGGACGCGGTCGTAGAGCGCGCGCAGCTCCTCGAGGGTCGGCTCGCCCACGGCCCGGCCCTCAGCGTCCGAGACCGGCCACGATCTCGTGCAGGCGAGTCCGGTTCTCTGCCGTCCTGAAGTCGTTCATCCACGCCGGGCCAAAGACCTCCTCGGTCACCTGGCCGCCGCGCCGGACGTACGCGCACGGCTGGATGTGCTCGTCGAGGTCGGTCTCGACGGTTATCGCCACGGCGTCGGGGCCGGCCGAATCGACGAACTCGACGAGCACGACGATCCCGTCGTCGAAGACCGCGCCGTTCTCGAACGTCAGCTGCCGGGCGAGGTTCGAGTGCTGGCTCCAGATCGCCGCCTCCGAGGTGACCTGGCCGAGGAGGTAGTCGATCGCCGCGTCGCGGTCGATCGCCGGCCGCGGGAACTCGACGCCGAAGTGCTTGCGGGCGATGTGCTTGGCCTGAACCTTGGCGTTGAAGCGAAAGCCGCCGACCGATGCCGAGTGGCTTGGCCAACCGTACTTGCGCATCCCGGCCTGACCTTGGGTCGTCGCGCCGGCGAAGTAGAGGCCCGGCACGCTGGTGCTCTCCCAGTAGGGCGTCTGCGTCGGCAGGCGGTCCTTGTAGAACGTCGAGACGCCGAGCTCGCGCAGGTCCCTCATGCCGGTGGCGAAGCCCGTGCACGCGATCACCTCGTCGACCTCGCACGTGACCCGGCCCAGTCCTGTGGTGCCCTCGGCGTGCACGCGGTAGCCGTCGGCCATTCGCTCGATGCGCTCGAGCGCCACATCGACGACAAAGGTCCCGCCACCGAACATCGCGTCCTCGAGCGGCTGGACGTAGCGGGCGCGCGGCGGGGTTGGAAAGCCAGTCGTGATCGAGGGGCGCACGCTGTGCGGCGAGCCCAGGATCAGCTGGCTGGCCTGGGCGAGGAGTCCGTTGGCGATCTCGAAGCCGGAGTTGCGCTTGCCGATTATGTAGACCCTCTTGCCCCGGAAGGACTCGACCGGCCGATCGACGATGTCGACGTAGTGGGGCACCGCCTCGATCCCCGGGGTCGGCGGCTTCCACGGCTCGATCATGCCGACGGCGAACACGGCGACCCCGGCGCGGTACTCGCCGTCGGTCGTGGTCAACACGAAGCGGCCGTCGTCGTCGCGGCGGGTCGACTCCCAGCGGCAGCCGTAGCGAGCCCTGACCCCGCCGCGGTCGGCGAAGGTGGCGAGCGCCTCCTCCATTTCCTGGCGGGCCGGGAAGTAGTTGTTCCCGGTGATGAACTCCGTGACCAGCGCCTGATGGGAGGGCACGTCGGTGACCATGCTGTTCCAGTCGAAGCGGAAGTAGTCGGAGCAGCCGCGATCGACCGGGCAGTGCGACCGCGAGCAGGTGATCATCCGCCCGAACATCGGGAACCGCCGAAACATCCCGCCCGCACCGTCGTCCTGTGAAATCAGCGCATGGCCGACGCCGTGCCGGCGGAGGTCGTAGCTGAGCTGCAAGCCGCCGGGTCCAGTTCCCACGATCACAAGCGGGTAGTCGCCCGGCGGGAACGGCCGGCCGTCGCTCATCGCCAGCGCTCGGGATCGCGCAGGCGGCGGGCCTCGCCCTTGAGCAACTCGAACATGACCTTCGGGTACCGGAAGAGAAAGCCCTCGAGCTCGTGCCCCGGCAGCACGAGGAGGCGCATCGCGGTGAGCGCGGTGACGTCCGAGATCGCCGGTTCACCGAACAGCACCGACAACTCACCGAACCAGTGTCCCCGCCGCAGCGTCACCGGCTTGGGCGGCAGACCGAAGACGGTCGCCGTGCGGTCGACGCGCTGGCCGCCCACCAGCCAGTCCGCCTCGCCCGACACCACGACATAGAAGCCGGTGCCGACGAACCCCTCCCGGAGCAGTCGCGCGCCCGGTTCGGCGTATTCCTCCTCGAACGCCTGTGTCGCTCCGTCGAGCTCAGCCGAGGTCAGGTTGGCAAACAGCGGCAGACCGGCGAGATCGACATCCGGCTGAGAGAGCCCCTCCACGACGCACCCCTCTGATGGCTGGCGGCAGAGGGCCAGTCTAGACCGCCGCGTCGCGTCCGTCGAGGGCCGCGCTGCGCTTGCGCGACTACTAGGCGACGGGCACGGCAGCCGCGACCGGTGGACGCCGCTGGCCGCCCGAGGCCACGTCATCCATCGTCGTGCCCCGGCGGCCGTCGGCCGCCAGCAGGAGCTTGAAGTCGTGCGGGCTCGACGCCGCGCGCATCGCGTCCTCGACGGTGACCCGCCCCGACTTGACGTGGGCGAAGAGCGCCTGGTCGAAGGTCTGCATCCCGTAGTAGCTGCCCTCGGCGATCACCTCGCCGAGCGCCCCGGTCTGCCGCGGGTCGACGATCAGGTCGCGGACGCGGCCGGTCATGCGCAGCACCTCGCAGGCGGCCACCCGGCCGCCGTCGGCTCCGGGGACGAGGCGCTGGGAGACGACGCCCTTGAGCGTACCGGCGATCATCGACCGGACCTGGGCGTGCTGGTGGGGCGGGAAGAAGTCGAGCATCCGGTTGATCGACTCGCTCGCGTCCACCGTGTGGACGGTCGAGAGCACGAGGTGGCCGGTCTCGGCGGCCGACAGCGCCGTCTGCACCGTTTCCTCGTCGCGCATCTCGCCGACCAGGATCACGTCCGGGTCCTGGCGCAGGACGCGCCGCAGGGCACGCTTGAACGACCGCGTGTCGGTGCCGACCTCGCGCTGGTTGATCACCGAGCGCTTGTCGTGGTGGAGGAACTCGATCGGATCCTCGATCGTCACGATGTGACACGACCGGGTCTCGTTGATCTGGTTGATGATCGCCGCCAGCGTCGTCGACTTGCCCGAGCCGGTGGTCCCCGTCAGGAGGATGATGCCCCGCTGCTCGTTCGCCAGCTCGGCGATGACCGGCGGCAGAGCCAGCTGCTCGATGGTCCGGATCGCGTGGGGGATCGCCCGCGCGACGATCGAGATCAACCCACGCTGGCGGAAGGCGTTGACGCGGAACCGGGCGACTCCCTCGATCTCGTAGGAGAAGTCGACCTCGTTCTCCTCGGCGAACTCGGTCAGCCGCTCCTTGTCGTGGAGGATCGAGTGGAGCGCAGTCTCGGTATCGGCGGCGGTCAGCATCTGGCTGCCCTCGCTCAGCGGCCCGAGCTCGCCGTCAACCCGGGCGAGCGGCGGAGCCCCAACCTTGAGATGAAGGTCCGATCCTTCGAGCGCGACAACTTCCTTGAGTGCCAGATCAATGTTGAACATGTTGCTGCCCACATCGGCACGGACCCGCTCCGACTTGAGCAACTCGAAGCTGTTCGGCAGAGGCGTCCGCGACGCCGCGAACTAGGCGACGTCCCGCAGCTTCTGCGCCTCGGCGAGGCTTTGCAGCTTCTTCAGCGACTGATTCTCGATCTGGCGGATCCGCTCGCGCGTCACGTTGAACGTCCGCCCGACCTCGTCGAGGGTCCGCGGATGCTCGCCACCCAGGCCATAGCGCAGCTCGAGCACCCGCCGCTCCCGATAGCTCAGGTTCTCGAGCGCCTCGCGCAAGGCCTCCTTGGTCAGGATCTCGGCCGCCCGCTCATACGGCGACTCGGCGCGCTCGTCGGCGATGAACTGCCCGAACTCCGATTCCTCCTCGTCGCCCACCGGCTTCTCGAGGGAGACCGGCGCCTGCGCCGAGCGCTTGATCGAGTCGACCTCCTCCGGGTCGATGCCGGTCACCACGGCGATCTCCTCCGGCGTCGGCTCGCGGCCGAGCTCGGTCACCAGCTTGCGCTCGGCCCGACCGATCTTGTTGAGCTTCTCAACCACATGGACCGGGATTCGGATCGTCCGCGCCTTGTCGGCCAGCGCCCGGGCGATCGCCTGACGAATCCACCACGTCGCATACGTCGAGAACTTGAAGCCCTTGCGATAGTCGAACTTCTCCGCCGCCCGGACCAGGCCGAGCGTCCCCTCCTGGATCAGGTCGAGGAACGGCAGCCCCTGGTTGCGATAGTTCTTGGCGATCGACACCACCAGACGCAGGTTCGACTCCACCATCTTCTGCTTGGCGTCGAGATCGCCCCGCTCGATCCGCTTGGCCAGGTCGACCTCCTCCTGCGCGGTCAGCAGCCGCACCTTGCCGATGTCCTTGAGGAACAGCTGCAGCGAATCGGTCGTCATGTCCGGCTTGAGGTCGAGCGCCGTCTTGGCCTTGCGGCGCCCCCGCTTGTCGGGCGCCCGCTCGACCTCGCTGCCCGCCGCCGTCGCCGGGTCGATCTCCTCGACCAGCTCGATCTCCGACCGCTCGAAGAAGCCGTGGAGCTCCTCGAGATCGGCCTCGTCGAGGTCCAGCTCGGAAACCGCGCCCTGGATCTCGGCGTAGGTGAGCACGCCGACCTGCTGACCTCGGGTGATCAGCCCCTTGACCTCTTCCAGCTCCTGAAGTTCCGCTACTGACATTTGGTTCCGTTTCCGTCGCGCAGCCGGGTGTCCCGTGCCTGGGAGCCTCGCCCGGCTGAGGTGGCCGCTGAGCGTCGTCTGAGCGCGAAAATGACGGCAATGCGCCCCACGCTACAACTCAAACGTATGTTCTGAATGCTAGGCGCTTCACTTTGTGTAGTCAACCGGCAAGGATACCCCGTCTGGCGGACGCCAGCTCCGGCCCGGACGGCTCCGGAGTGATGATCTTCGGCCGCGATCCGCGGCCTCCATCAATCAATACGCGCCAGGTGCCCCGGCGTTTCAATCGCCGCCGTCACCCCGCGGGCCGACCCGCTTCACGACGACTGGCGCCTCCCTCCCGGGTGCGCGATGATGCGGGCGTGAGCCAGCCCGAAGACGAAGGCAAGGCCGGAGGCGTCCTCGCCGGCCTCCCGAGCACGCGTCCCCAGCGCCGCAGCCCGAAGCGGACGGCGCGAGCCGAGTCCGAGGCAGGCCCGGTCGCGGTCGTCCCCGAGCCGCCGACCCCGAAGCCAAGGGCGAGATCCAAGCCGAAGCCGAGCGCGACAGCGAAACCGAAGGCGAGCACGAAGTCGAAGCCGAATCCGCGGCGGATACCGAATCCGAAGCCGAAGCCGAAGGCGGCCGCCACGGCGAGACCGAGGGCGACACCGAAGGCGCGGGCGACGCCGAAGGCGAACGCACGCGCGACGCCGAAGGCGAACGCACGCGCGACGCCGAAGGCGAACGCACAGGCGACGCCAAAGGCGAACGCGCAGCCGGCATCGAAGGCGAAGCCGCGGGCGGCGACCCCGACGACGGGCGACGCCGCCCGGGCCCCCTCCGTCCGCGCGCCCGGCAGGACCGGCCGGCGCGCACCCGCCCCGGTACCGACCCGGTCGCCCCTCGCAGCTCAGGGCTTCGCATCCGGCAGAGCCGAGGGACCCGTCGAGCCGCCGAGCCGGGGCGACCTGCTCGGCTCGGTCGCCCAGGGCACCGGCGAGCTCGTCCAGGTCGGCGTGGCCGTCGGCCGCCAGCTCCTGCGCTTCGCGCTGCGCCGCCTCCCCGGCGGTTAGGGCCCGGGCAACAATTCTTGCGCGAGCCCGTCGCCTCGACGCCCACGGCGGCGCCGAGTTACGTATACTGGTCGCCGCCAGCCGAACCTCCCTGCGTCCGCGCCGGGAGGGCGGGGGAACCAATGCGGACCTCGGTCCGCGGGGGCGAATCGGTCCGATCAGGGCCGTAGCGCAAAGCGCGAGCCCGTCAGCTCACCCCGTAGGCGGCGCCGACGTATACGCCCCCAACTCAATAGATGCGCTCCCCCGCCCCCCTTCGATGGGCCGCGGCCTGCCTGGCCGCGATGCTCACCACCCCATCCGCGGCCCTGGCCGGCACGGCCACGGGCGGCGCGACTGCGCCCGGCGGCGATCCGGTGCCCCCGCCGGCCGCCGTCGGGGGCACCGTCCCCGTCCCTCCGGTGCCCGTTCCGGTCCCGCCGCCGGCGCCGCTCGCGGTCAACACGCTGCGGCCACCGCCGGCGATGGTCGGCAGCGTCGCCGTCGTCCACGGTCGGCTGACGCCCGGCGCGGCCGGCCGCACCGTCGTGCTCGCCCTGTCTGACCGCGCCCGCGGCTGGATCGCCGTCGGCACCGGCCGGGCCGACGCGGCCGGGGCCTTCACCGTCTCCTGGCGCCCCAAGCACCTCGGCCGCTTCCTCCTGCGGGCCTCGTTCGCCGGCCGGGCCGCGGCGGCCGCACCGACGGCGACGATCGAGGTCTACCGGTCGGTCATCGCCACCTGGTTCGGCCCCGGCTCCTACGGCTCGCGCACCGCCTGCGGGGAGATCCTCACCCCGGCGCTGGTCGGGGTCGCCCACCGAACGCTCCCCTGCGGCACGATGGTCGACATCGTCTACGGCGGCCAGACGATGAGCGTCCCCGTGGTCGATCGCGGCCCCTACGCCAACGGGGCCTCGATCGACCTCACGACGGCGACCGCCGCCGCGCTCGGAGTCACCGACACCGTCCGCATCGGCGCGCTCGCCGTCCCCACCGCGCCCTGACGCGCCCCACGAGCGCCCGCCGGGGCGAGCGGCGCTCAGGCGAGCGGCGCCACCGAGACGACCAGCGCCCGTCCGCCGACCGTCAGCTCGCCGCCCGGGGGCATCGGCGACGCCGCGGGGGCGCCGTCCTCGGCCGTGGTGTCGAGAGCGAGCGCATAGATCGCGCCGGCCGGCCGGGAACCCCGGCGGCGACCGGGTCGACGCCGGCGTTGAGCGCCACGAGGACGTCTCCGTCCCGCATCCGCGCGCCCCCGGCGTCGAGCAGGTCGATCCGGTCGCCGGCCAGGAGGTAGCCAAGGAAGCGCGCGGTGCTTGATCGCCCCAGGCGGCGTCGGTGAGCGGAGCGCCGTCGGCCCCGAACCAGGTGATGTCGGGCAGCGGCCCGCCGTTGGCCGCGCCGGTCAGGAAGCTCCGCCGCCGAAGCGCTGGATGGTCGCGCTGGAGGGCGACGGCGCGGCTCACGAAGGCGGTCATCTGGCGGGCGTCGTCGGTGTCTGACCAGTCGTACCAGCTCGTCTGGTTGTCCTGGCAGTAGGTCGTTGTTGTTGCCGCCTGGGTGCGCCCGAGCTCGTCGCCGCCGCCGATCAGCGCCACCCGCTGTCGGGCGCGACGACGTCCCACGGCTCGGCGATCAGCTTGACCCGCCCGAGCACCGGATGCTGGTACACGAGGTCGAGAATGCCGACAGCCGGTCGACGTACCCGTGCTGTCGGGCGAGCGCCGCGGCGAGGTCGAAGCGGAAGCCGTCGATGTGATCTCGGTGACCCAGTAGTCGGACACCGTGTTCTCCGACGAGCTCGGCGCCGGGTTGCGCGGCTCCTGGTGGGGATCGCCGCCGCCCACGAGGCGGTGTCGGGCTCGGCCGGTCGGGTGGTCATCGAGTTCCAGGATTGACGGACGGCGCTGCGGGCCGGCGGGCGCCCCGGCGCTCTACCGCTCTGCCCGACCGACGACGGGCGTCGGACACGACGACACCACGAAGCGCCGCAACGCGGACGCCTCCGTGGTCCCCTTCGGGATGTTTCCGCGCGAGGCGTCGATCGGCTTCGGGTGCCACATCGTGTCCCGGGAGATTCCGCCCGCCGTTGCCGTCGATCGCGGCCGCGCGGCCGGCCGGGCGCCGCCGGGCACAACGAGGAACCCGGGTTGGACCGGCGCCGGCCGCGGGTGCTCGCCTCCGACAGATCGCGCAGCCGCGATGATGGCCGGGCCATGGCGATCTCTCTCGAGCGGGCGGGCGAGCTCGTGCTCGCCGCCGCCGCCCCCCTCACCTCGGAGGTCGTCCCGATCGCCGAGGCGTCCGGGCGGGTGCTGGCCGGCGAGCTGCGGGCCCGGGCCGACTCGCCGCGCGCCAGCAACAGCGCGATGGACGGGTTCGCGGTCACCGCGGGCGCCGCCGGGCGGACGCTGCGCCTGATCGGCGAGTCCCGGGCCGGCGCGCCGAGCCCGGCCGGCGTCGATCCGCAGACGGCGATCCGCATCGCCACCGGGGGGGTCCTCCCCCCCGGCGCCGAGGCGGTCGTCCCATCCGAGCGGGCGTCGGTCGACGGGGACCGGGTGACGATCGAGGGACCGGTCGCCCACGGATGGAACGTCCGCCGCCCGGGCGAGGACATGCGGGCGGGTCAGACGATCCTCGCCGGCGGCACCCGCCTGACCGGGGTCGAGCTGGCGGCGGCGATCGGCGCCGGCCACGGCGAGCTCGTCTGCCGCCGGCGGCCGCGGGTCGCCGTGCTGGGGACCGGCGACGAGCTGCGCGATCCGGGAACCCGGCTGGCGGCGGGGCAGATCCACGACTCGAACACGGTCGCGCTGGCCGCGCTCGTCGGCGACGCCGGGGCGGCCGTGACCATGCGTGGGCGGATCGCCGACGACCCCGCGGCCATCCGGGAGGTGCTCGGCCGCGCGTTCGCCGAGGCCGACCTCGTGGTGGTGAGCGGCGGGGTCTCGGTCGGCCGCCACGACCACGTCAAGGGCGCCCTGAAAGGGCTCGGTGCCGACCAGGCGTTCTGGGGCGTGCAGATCCGCCCGGGGCGCCCGACGTGGTTCGGCCGCCGGGCGGAGGTGGCCGCGCTGGGCCTGCCGGGCAACCCGGTGGCGGCGATCGTGATGTTCATCCTCCTCGGCCGCCCGCTGCTGGCCGTCCTCGAGGGCGCCGCCCCGCGCCCGCGGCGGGAGCGCGCCCGGCTGGCCACGGCGGTCGGCCGCCACCCCGGGCGCACCGAGGTGGTGCGGGTGCACCTGCGGAGCGCCGCCGGCGGCGAGGTCACCGCGGTGCCGAGCGGCCCGCCCGGCTCGCACCTGACGACCTCGCTGATCGGGATCGACGGGCTCGGGCTCGTCCCCCCGGGGCTGGGCGAGCTGGCGGCGGGCAGCGAGCTCGAGGTCGAGCGGCTGTGGTGTTGAGGGCCCTCCTGCTGGCGGCGGCCGCCGTGGCGGCGCTGGCCGCCGCCCGGCGCCGGACCGGCGTGCCCGACGCGGTGCGGATCGTCGATCCGGAGGGCCCGCCGCTGATCGACCTCGCCGGGGGCGCCCGGTCGGTCCAGGCGGCCGAGCTGTCGCTGCCGGCCGAGACGGTCGCCGCGCTCTGGTCGCCGGCCGGCCTCGAGCGCCTGGCCCGGACCTACTGGCGCTTCCTCCCGCGGATCTCGCTCGGCCTGATCCAGGTCCGCTACACCGAATCCGAGCGCCTGATCGTGCTCGTCGGGCGCCCCGTCGTGCTCCTGTCCTTCGCCGCCCCGGAGTACGAGCTCGACGAGGACCGCGGGCTGGTGCGGTGGCGGATCCGGGGCGGACTCCTCCTCGCGCGCCGGGGACGGCCGAGCGCCGGGTCGCTCCAGATCGGGGTGCGCCGGCTCGACGGTCCGACGGAGGGCGACCGGACCGGCCTCCACGTGGAGGTCGCCGTGGCCGACTTCGTCCCGTCGATCGCCGGGATCTTCGGGCGCCGGGTCTACGCGGCGACCCAGTCGCGGATCCACGTCATCGTCACCCACGCCTTCCTGCGCTCGCTGGCCCGGCGCGACCTCGCCCGCCCGCCGGGCGGACCCGACGCCGGGGGCTGAGCGGGATCAGACCTCCTCGTGGCGCCCGATCGCCCGCTCGAGGTCGTCGGCCGCGCCCTCGTCGGCGCCGCGGCTCATCTCGAGCAGGGCCTGGGCGATCGCGTCGAGCTTGTACTGCATGGCGGCCTCGGCGCGGCGCTCGGCGTTCTTGATCAGGGCGACGAGGGCGAGCGTGACCGCGGCGAGCAGGTCGCCGAGAAACGTGCGGATCTCCGTCCCGAGGCCGACGGCGTAGGCCGCCGCCCAGGCGAGGACGAGCGCGGCGCAGAACGTGAAGAAGGCGGGCGAGGAGGTCAGGTTCGAGGCGGACTCGGCGGCGCGCTCGAACAGACCGCGGCCCTCGTCGCCGCGCTCGGCCGGATGATCGATCGGCATTGGAGCGCCCTACCCGGGACCGGCTCGGGCGACTCCACCACCTTTTCGCCGCTCCCCAGGCCGGGGTAGACTCGCCCGGCGATGGCGGACGATCCGACCTGGCGCGAGTTCGGCGTCAAGCTCCTCGGCGGGATCGCGGCGGGGATCGGGGTTCTCGGGTTCGTGACGCTCGTCGGCGGCGCGGTCGTCGAGGCGCAGCTCTCGGGCGCCGGGCTACCGTCGGGCCGGGCGGTGGCCGACCTGCCGCGCACCGACCTGCTCGTCATCGGGGCTCGGCTGCTGGCCCCGCTGGCCGCGGTCCTCGCCGTCGTGTTCCTCCTCGTCGCCGGCCTCGAGGCGGGCCCGGCCAAGAACCACGTCGGCGGCGTCCGGATGGCCAGCGTGACGGTGTTGTCGGCCGGCGGCCTCGTGCTCACGCTCCACGTGGCCCACCTCGAGCAGGCGGCCGGCTGGGTCTGGGGGGTGTGCATAGTCGTTGCCGTGAGCGTGGTGGTCGCGATGTTGCTCGTCCGCGAGTGCCCGTTTGCGAGGTTCGTCGTCGCGGGGGTCGTGGCTGCGGGCCTGGCCTCGGTCATCTGCGGCTACGCCCTGGCCCATGCCGAGCCCAACGTCCGGCCGATCGCCGTGCTGGGGCGCGACGGCACGGCGCTCGTCGGGATCTACGCCGTAGTCAACGCGAACGAGGTGGCCGTCGGCGAGGGCTGCACGGCCGGACCGAATACCAACCAGGGCGACGGGGACGTCGGCTACCTGGTCGTGGTGCCGCGCAGCGAGGTGCGGGCGCTCGCCATCGGAACCAACGGATCGATGCGGGCGGCGATCATGCGAGAGAAGAGCGTGCTCGCGTCGCTGTCGCACCGCGCCGCGGTCCGCATGGCGCGCGGCGCCGGTCCGCCCTACGGGATGACCCTGGGTCCGCGCCGGCAACTGTGCACCGATCGGGCGGCGGCCCGGGCGAAGAAGTCGGCGATCCCGGGCGGGCGGAGCATCCTGCTCGGTCCCTGACCGGCCCGCCGGCCCAGTCGCACGCCAGGGGCCGGCCTCGCCGACCGACCCGCCGACCCGCCGCCCCGCCCGGCCGCCCGGCCGCCCGGCCGCCCGGCCGCCCGAGCGCTACTTGACCGTGACCTTCATGGACATCTTCTTGCCGTGGATCGTGCAGTAGATGTTGTAGGTCCCGGCCCGGGTGAACTTGTGGGTGTAGCTCGCTCCGTGCATCAGCGTCGCCGAGTGGAACTTGGCCGGGCCGCTGAGGACGGTGACGTTGTGGGGGTGCATGCCCGTCCAGTGCCAGCTCAGCGACAGCCCCTTCTTGATCGCGACGGTGGCGTGGCCGGCGTCGCGGACGAAGTAGTTGTCGCCGACCTCGACCGACTTGCCGGCGCTCAGCGACGGGGCGGCCAGCGCCCCGGTCACGAGGACCGCGCCCGCGAGGGCCAAGAGCAACCTGCGCATGTCATACCTCCCGTTGGTGGTTTCCCCACCAGGGACGCCGTCGCGGCCGGATTCCTTCCCGCGGGTGTCGCCCGCGGCGGTCAGTCCTCGAGCAGCCGGCGGAGGTGGGCGGCGACGTTGGCCGGGGTGATGCCGAGCTTCTCGAGCACGGTCGAGCCGGGAGCCGAGGCGCCGAAGCGCTCGATCGAGACGACGTCGTCGGCGTAGCGCTCCCAGCCCATGGCGATCCCGGCCTCGACGGCGAGGGTGGGGAGATCCTCGGGGAGCACCTCGGCGCGGTAGTCGTCGTCCTGCTGCTCGAAGAGCTCCCAGGAGGGCATCGAGACGATCCGCACGGGGACGTCGAGCTCGTCGCGCGCGGCGAGGGCGACCCAGAGCTCGCTGCCGGTGGCGATGATCGTGGCCTCGGCGCCGTCGGCTTCGGAGAGGACGTAGGCCCCGCGTCCGACGCCGTCGGCCGAGGCGTAGTGGCCGGGGGTGCGGTCGAGGACGGGCAGGTCCTGGCGGGAGAGGGCCATCGCCGCCGGCCCGTCGAGGTCCTCGAGGATGACGCGCCAGGCCTCGGCCGTCTCGGCGGCGTCGCCGGGGCGGAAGACGACGAGACCGGGGATCGCGCGGAGGGCGGCCATGTGCTCGATCGGCTGGTGGGTCGGGCCGTCCTCGCCGAGGGCGACCGAGTCGTGGGTGAAGATCCAGGCGACCTTGAGACCCATCAGGGCCGACAACCTGATCGAGCCGCGCATGTAGTCGGCGAACTGGAGGAAGGTCGACCCGTAGGGCCGGACGATCCCGCCGTGCCCGGCGAGCCCGTTGACCGCCCCGCCCATCCCGTGCTCGCGGACGCCGAAGAAGACGTTGCGCCCGGCGTGCTCGGCGGTGAAGCGCTCGGACTCGGGAAAGATCGTCATCGTCGAGCTGGTCAGGTCGGCGGCGCCGCCGACCATCGTCGGGGTGAGCGGCTCGAAGGCGGCCATCGCCTTGCCGCCGGCGACGCGGGTCGAGAGCTTCTCCTTCTCCCAGTCGGTGGGCAGGGCGTCGGCGACGCCGGGCAGCGGCCGGCCCTCCCAGGCGAGATCCCACTCCTCGGCGCGGGCGGGATCGTCGGCGCGCCAGCGCTCGAAGCGCTCGCTCCAGTCGGCGTGGGCGCGGGCGCCGGCCTCGACCATGCTGAACGTGTCGTAGACCCCGTCGGGAACGAAGAACTTCTTCTCGGGATCCCAGCCCATGACCTCCTTGGTCAGAGCGACCTCCTCGTCGCCGAGGGCCGACCCGTGGGCCTTGCTGGTCCCCGACTTGTTGGGCGACGGATACCCGATCACTGACTTGACGCGGATCAGCGAGGGCTTGTCCTCGACCTTTTGGGCCGCCTTGATCGCCGTCTCGAGAGCGACGATGTCGTTGGCGTCGTGGACGTCGTGGACGTGCCAGCCGTAGGCCTCGAAGCGCTGGTCGACGTTCTCGCGGTCGAAGCTCAGCGAGGTCGGGCCGTCGAGCGAGATGTCGTTGTCGTCGTAGAGGTAGACGATCCGGCCGAGCCCGAGCTGGCCGGCGAGCGAGGCCGCCTCGGAGGCGATGCCCTCCATCAGGTCGCCGTCGGAGACGATTGCGTAGACGTGGTGGTTCATGACCTCGGCGCCGTAGCGGTGGCGGAGGAACTTCTCGGCCATGGCCATGCCGACGCCGTTGGCGAAGCCCTGGCCGAGCGGGCCGGTGGTGATCTCGACCCCGGGCGTCTGGTTGGTCCGATCGAGCTCGGGGTGGCCGGGGGTGACCGACTCCCACTGGCGGAACTGCTTGAGCTGGTCCATCGAGACGTCGTAGCCGGTGAGGTGGAGGACCGAGTAGAGGAGCATCGAGCCGTGGCCGGCGCTGAGGATGAAGCGGTCGCGGTCGGGCCAGGACGGGTCGCGCGGGTCGTGGCGCATGATCTTGCGGAAGAGGACGAACGCGGCGGGCGCCATGGCCATCGGCAGGCCGGGGTGCCCGGAGTTGGCCTTCTGGATCGCGTCCATGGCCAGCGTGCGGATCGTCTCGATGGAGAGCTGCTCGGTATCGGTGGTGGTGAGGGCCACGGAGTCGCCTGCCTCTGGTAATCAGATCGTCGTCAGGTCAGTGAAGGGCGGAGCAGACCCGTGACTCGTCCCGGCAGCCCCATCCGCGGGCAACTGTATCCCGAGTCACGGGTCGAGGTCGATCCGAACGGTCACCAGCTCGGTGCCGGCGAGCCGGACGATCGCGTCGTTGACCGGGCGCCGCAGCCAGCGCAGGCGGGCGAGCGGATCGTCGTCGGGGAGGGCCGCGGCTCGCCCGGTGTACCAGCGGCGGCCGACCTTCACGCGGACGCGCGGGTCGTGCTCGATGTTCTTGACGTAGTCGGAGGCGAAGCCGTGCTCGCTGACGATCCAGAACTCGCGGCCGCGGAGCCCGTTGCCGACGGGCACGCGCCGGGGCTGCCCGCTGCGGCGGCCGGTGGTCTCGAGCAGGGCGTGGGTCGGCGGGCAGAGGCCGCGCTCGAGCAGCGCGCGGACGAGGGGATTGACAAGCCGGATGCTGGCAAAGCGGCTGATTTTGCGTTTCATCGGGAAGCTCTCACGGCGACGATCCGTTTTTTCCGGGAGCGGTCGCCGCCTGGCGCGGCGCCGCGGCGGTCAGGCGCCTTCGCGGAGCTCGGCCATCTTCTGGCGGTCGTGGGTGGCGCGGATCCGGCGGACGGTGCCCGAGCGGGAGCGCATGACGAGCGACTCGGTGGTCGCCGAGCCGCTGCTGCGCAGGCGGACGCCCTGGAGGACGTCGCCGTCGGTGACGCCGGTGGCCGAGAAGAAGGCGTCGTTGCCGGTGATCAGGTCGTCGTGGCTGAGCACGCGGTCGACGTCGTAGCCGGCGTCGATCGCCGTCTGGCGCTCGTCCTGGTCGCGCGGCCAGAGCCGGCCGAGCATGCCGCCGCCGAGGCACTTGATCGCGGCGGCGGAGAGGACTCCCTCGGGCGTGCCGCCGTAGCCCCAGAGGAGGTCGACCGGGGCGTCGTCGGTCACGGCGAGGAGGGCGCCGGCGACGTCGCCGTCGGTGATGAAGCGCACGCGGGCCCCGGCCTCGCGAATCGCCTTGACCGACTCGTCGTGGCGGGGGCGGTCGAGCACGACGACCATCACGTCGCCGATGTCGGTGCGCCTGCGCTTGGCGATCAGCTTGAGCGTCTCGCCGAGCGGTCGGTCGAGGTCGAGGAGGTCGGCGATCTCGGCGGAGCCGGCGATCTTGTGCATGTAGAAGACCGGACCGGGGTCGAACATCGTGCCGCGGGGGGAGAGGGCGATCACCGCGAGGGCGTTGGGCATGCCGCGGGCGGCGAGCGTCGTCCCCTCGAGCGGGTCGACGGCGATGTCGACGGCGGGCGGCGAGCCGTCGCCGATGTGCTCGCCGTTGTAGAGCATCGGGGCCTCGTCCTTCTCGCCTTCGCCGATCACGACGACCCCGTCCATCGCCACCGACCGCAGGGCGTGGCGCATGCCGTCGACGGCGGCCTGGTCGGCGTCCTCCTTGTGTCCGCGGCCGACGAGGCGGGCGCAGCCGAGCGCGGCGGCCTCGGTCACCCGGACGAGCTCGAGGGCGAGGTTCCGGTCGGTTCCGATGCCGCTGAGGCTGCTGTTTCTGTCTGTGGAAATGCTCATCAATCGTCCTCGGTGTCTTTGCGGGCGCCGGCCGTCTCGCCGCTGCGGTTTGCGTCGCCGCCCGCGGTCGGCGACGGCGGCGGTCGCCGCGCCACCCAACCACCCGTTCGGCGTCGATCGAAGGCCAGCCTAGCGGGCGGATCTGCGGCGTGCCGGGCGCACCTCCTGAGCAGCCTGTGCTGGTGATAGCTTGCGTCGAGTGCACCCCGTCGACGACCAGGTGGCCGCGGCCACCGGTCCGTGTCCGGTCCGCAGACCCAGGCCGCGGCGGCGGCCGGGCGGTGCGCCGCCGCCGGGGATGCGATGAGCGGCCTGGTGATCGGCGTGGACGTCGGCGGGACGAAGATCTCTGCGGCGGCCTTCGGTGAGGATCCGGTGCTCGTGCCGACCGACTGCGACGGGGCCGAGGAGCTGATCGCCCAGATCGTTCGCCAGGTCCGGCTGGTGGCCGGGGAGCGGGAGATCGCCGCGGTCGGGGTCGGCATCCCGTCGGTGATCGAGTTCGACTCGGGCCGGGTGCGCTCGAGTGTCAACATCCCGCTCGAGGACGTGCCGCTGCGCGAGGAGCTGACCGAGCGGCTGGGAGTGCCGGTGTTCGTCGACAACGACGCGACCCTCGCGGCGCTGGCCGAGGCCCACGACGAGGCGGGCAATCTCGCCGCGCCGAACCTCGTGATGCTGACCGTCGGCACCGGCGTCGGCGGGGGCATCGTGATCGGCGGCCGGGTCTACCGGGGGGCGACCGGCGGCGCCGGCGAGCTCGGCCACACGGTGATCGCCGCCGACCCTGACGCCGCCGTCGCCGGCATGCCCGCCCCCGGCACGCCGGTTTCCGGCACGCCCGCGCCCGGCACGCCCAGCTCCGACGCGGTCGCCCCCGGGACACCCACCCCCGACCCGGTCGCCCCCGGGACACCCACCCCCGACCCGGTCGTCCCGGGGACGCCCATCCCCGACCCGGTCGCCCCCGGGACACCCACCCGCGACTCGGCCGCACCCGGCACGCCCGTCGGCGGGTTCCCGCGGCCGGGGTCGCTCGAGGCGCTGGCCGCCGGCCACGTGCTGGACGCGCTGGCCCGGGAGGCCGCCGAGCTCCACCCGGAGTCGGCGCTCGGCCGTCTGGGGACGACCGCAACCGGTCCCGACGCCGTGGCCGCGGCGCGCCGGGGGGACGCGGTGGCGATCGCCGTCCTCGCGCGGCTCGGGCGGCGGCTGGGGATCGGCATCGCCAACGCGATCAACACCTTCGACCCCGATGTCGTCGCGATCGGCGGCGGCGTGTCCGCCGCGGGCGAGCTCCTGCTCGGACCGGCGCGCGAGGCGGCGCGGGGCTATGTGCTGCCCGGCGTCGGCACGCGCACCGAGACCCGCATCGCCCGGTCCGGCCCGGCGGCCGGCGTCCGGGGCGCGGCGCTGCTGGCCCGCATCGAGCTCACCCACCACTCCGGAGAGGCATCCCGCGTATGAGCAACGCCTACGTGACCGAGCGAGCCGCCGACACCGCGGCGGGCGAGCGATGAGCATCCAGCCCGCGGACCCGCACGTCACGCCGACCGGCGCCCCCAACCCGCTCGTCACCGGCCTCGAGCGACTGCCGGTCGCGCCGACCAACCTGATCATCTTCGGCGGGACCGGCGATCTCGCCAAGCGCAAGCTGCTGCCGGCGATCTACAACCTCGCCCACGAGGGCACCCTCCCCGAGCGCTTCAACCTGGTCGGCGTCTCGCGCAGCGAGATGACCCACGCCGAGTACCGCGAGATGGCGGCCGAGTCGATCCGCGCCTTCTCCCGGACCACGCCCGACGAGGCCGTGCTCGAGGGACTGCTCGCCGAGGTCCGCTACATCCCGGGGACGTTCGACGACCCGGCCGTCTTCGAGGCGCTGGTCACGGCCCTGGCCGACCTCGATGCCGCGGCCGGCGAGCCGATGGCCCGGTGCTTCTACGTCTCGACCGCCCCGGGCTTCTTTCCGGTGATCGTCGGCGCGCTCGGCGAGCACGGCCTCAACGCCTCCGAGGACGCTCCGGTGCGGATCGTCATCGAGAAGCCGTTCGGCACCTCGCTGGCCGAGGCGCGCGAGCTCAACCGGCGGGTGCTCGAGGTCTTCGAGGAGAGCCAGGTCTTCCGGATCGACCACTACCTCGGCAAGGAGACCGTCCAGAACATGCTGGCGATCCGCTTCGCCAACGGCATGTTCGAGCCGCTGTGGAACCGCAACTACATCGACCACGTCCAGATCACCGCGTCCGAGGACATCGGGATCGGCAGCCGTGCCGGCTACTACGACAACGCCGGGGCGCTCCGCGACCTCGTCCAGAACCACATGCTCCAGCTGCTGACCCTGCTCTGCATGGAGCCGCCGGTCGTCTTCTCAGCCGACGAGGTCCGCGACGAGAAGGTCAAGGTGCTGCACGCGATCAAGACGCCCCGCGACATCGAGGACATCGCCGTCCGGGCCCAGTACGACCGCGGGGTCGTGGCCGGCGTCGAGGTCCCGGGCTACCTCGAGGAGGATGGCGTCCCGCCGGACTCCTCCACCGAGACCTACGCGGCGCTCCGCCTCGAGGTCGACAACTGGCGCTGGGCCGGGGTCCCCTTCTACCTGCGCACCGGCAAGCGCCTCGCCCGACGGGTCACCGAGATCGCCGTGATCCTCAAGCCGGTGCCCCACATGGCCTTCGGCGGCCAGGAGGTCCCGCCCAACGTCCTCGTCCTGACCATGCAGCCCAACGAGGGCGTCTCCCTCTCGCTCGGAGCCAAGGTCCCGGGCACGCGGATGAGCATCCGTCCGGTGAACATGGAGTTCCTCTACGGGACGGCCTTCCTCTCCCAGTCGCCCGAGGCCTACGAGCGGCTGATCCTCGACGCCATGCGCGGCGAGGCCACCCTGTTCACCCGCAACGACGAGGCCGAGGCGCAGTGGCGGATCTGCGACCCGATCCTCGCCTACTGGGCTGCTCATCCCGCGGAGCTCCCGAAGTATCCGGCCGGCAGCCAGGGGCCCGCCGCGGCCGAGCAGGTCCTCCTGGAAGGCCACCGGTGGCGCGCGATCTGACCCGCGGGCGCTGCCGGCCGGGCGGGTCCGCGGACGTGGCCGATCGTGACGCGCCCGCGCACCGACGCCGACCGGCCGCCCGCCGTCAGGGCTCCCGAAAATGACCCCCGCGATCGACGACACCGTCTGGAGTGAGCAGGACACCACCCCGGCCGCGATCGAGGCCGCGCTCCGGCGCCTGCTCGTCGAGCGCCACCACGCGAGCCACCTCTACGTGCCCGCGCGGGTGCTCAACTTCGTCTGCGTCGTCGACCGCGAGTGGAGCGGCGAGATCGCCAACCGCCTGCGTGCCGTCGGGCGCAACCACCCGTCGCGGACGATCGTCTGCGCCGTCACCCGCGGCCGCCGGACGCTCGACGCCGTGGCCAGCGTCGCCGCCACGGCCAACCCCCAGGCCGGGGCGTTCGCCCTGACCCGCGAGACGGTGATCATCGACGTCGGACCTCGGCACGTCCCCTATCTCGACTCGATCGTCGACCCCCTGGTGGTGACCGATCTGCCGACCATGGTCTGGTCCCCGCACGAGCATTGGGACGCGGTGACGGCGCTCGAGCGCCTCGCCCAGATCGTGCTGCTCGACTCGAGCACCGACCCCGACGTCGGCGGGGCGCTGCGCCGGGCGACCGACCTGCGCACGCGCATGGAGGTCGTCGACCTCGCCTGGATCCGCTCGGCGCCCTGGCGCGAGCGGGTGGCCGCGAGTTTCGATCCGGAGTGGCGCCGGCCGCGCCTCTGGGAGATCGCCGCGCTCGAGGTCCGCCATCACTACGCGTCCGGCGCCGGGGCGCTGCTGCTCTGCGGCTGGCTCGCCTCGCGTCTCGGCTGGGAGCCGCGGCCGCTGGAGGTGCCGGGCGACGGCACCGCGACCGGCTGGGTGCGCGGCCACGGCGGACGGGTCACCATTCGCCTGCGGAGCATGCCTCAGGAGGTTCCCGGGCTGGTCGGCCTGACGCTCACCCTGCGCGACGGGAGCTCGCTCTCCCTCGACCGCGGCCGGGGCGGCCTGCGCGCGACGCGGCGGACGCCCGCCGGTCGCGAGCGGGCCTGGACGCTGCTCGGCGCCTCGCGCGGCGAGGGCGGGATCCTCGGCGAGGGGATTCGCCAGAGCCTGCTCCGCGACCAGGTCTACGGCGGCGCGCTCCGCGCCACCGCCGGCCTGCTCGCCTGACGCCGCCTCGGACGGGCGACAGCTGCGGTCGGTAGGGTCGGGGCCTGGGAAATTCCCGAGTGAACATCCGGCAAATCGGGGAGTCGCACATCCGATCGGCCGGCGGGTGCGCAATAGAGTCGCATGGCAGCGATCCCCTGATGACACAACTCGACACCACAAGGCTCGAAACCGCCCGCGAGCAGACCCGGAGGCTTGTCGAGGGGATCAACGACGAGGATCTCGAACGCGTCCACTCGCCGCTGATGAGCCCGCTCGTCTGGGATCTCGGACACATCGCCGCGTTCGAGGATCTCTGGCTGGCCCACCGCCACGGCGGCCTGCCGCTCCTGCGGCCCGACTTGATGGACGTCTACGACGCCTTCGAGACCCCGCGGGCCGGCCGGGGCAGCCTGCCCTACCTGCGCCGGGCCGAGGCCGAGGACTTCCAGGACGACGTGCGCCGGCGGGTGCGCCGGCTGCCGGTCGGCGACGGCTACCTCCACGAGCTCGTCGCCCGCCACGAGGCCCAGCACAACGAGACGATGCTCCAGACGCTCAACCTGGCCCGAATCGCCCGCCCGGGCACCGACGAGCCGGCGGCGCCGGCACGCGCGGGGAGCGGGCTCGATCTCCTCGCCGTGCCCGGGGGGAACTTCCCGCTCGGCGCCGACGGCGACGCCTTCGGCTACGACAACGAGCGCCCCCGCCACATCGCCCGGCTCAAGCCCTTCCGGATCGGTCGGGTGCCGGTGACCAACGGCGACTGGCTCAACTTCGTGCGCGACGGCGGCTACGCCCGGCCCGACTGGTGGACCGAGGCCGGCTGGGCCTGGCGCGAGGCGGAGCGGATCGAGCGGCCGCTGAACTGGCTGGGCGAAGAGCTCGAGTGGCGCCTGCCCGACGGGGCGGCCGAGCTCGACCGTCAGCGGCCGGTGATCCACGTGTCCTGGTACGAGGCCGACGCCTTCGCCCGCTCCCGCGGGCTGCGCCTGCCCACCGAGGTCGAGTGGGAGGCGGCCGCGACCTGGGACGGCCGGACCAAGCGGGCGGCGGCCGGGGCGGCGAACCTGCTCGAGACCGGGATTCTCGGGACGACGGCGGTCGGCTCGTTCCCCGAGAGCGCCGCGCCGTGCGGAGCGCTCGGGATGCTCGGCGACGTCTGGGAATGGACCACCAGCGAGTTCCGCGGCTACCCGGGCTTCGTGGCCAAGCCCTACCGCGAGTACTCGGAGGTCTTCTTCGGGCCCGACCACCGGGTCCTCCGCGGAGGGTCGTTCGCCACGAGCTCCGGGGTGGTCTCGCCGACGTTCCGCAACTGGGACCGGCCCGAGCGCCGCCAGATCTTCGCCGGCGTCCGCCTGGCGAGCGACGCATGATCGAGCCGACCCTCGACGCGAGCGAGGCGATCCAGATCGACTGCTGGGTCGACGAGGAGCGCTCGCTGGCCGACGACGTGCTCGACGGCCTGACCAAGCCGTTCAAGGAGCTGCCGCCCAAGCACAACTACGACGAGCGCGGGGCCGAGCTGTTCGACCGCATCACCGACCTGCCCGAGTACTACCAGACGCGCACCGAGCGGGCGATCCTCGAGCAGAGCGCCGAGGAGATCGTCGGCGCCAACGACGCCGTCGAGCTCGTCGAGCTCGGGTCGGGGACGGCGACCAAGACGCGCGTCCTGCTCGACGCGATGGCCCGGGCGGGCACCCTGCGCCGCTACGTCCCGCTCGACGTGACCGAGACCGTCGTCCGCGAAGGCGCCCAGGAGCTCGTCGCCGAGTATCCCGGGCTCCAGGTCCACGGGGTGATCGGCGACTTCGAGCGCCATCTCGACCGGGTCCCCCCGGCCGTCGGCCCGCGAATCGTCGCCTTCCTCGGCGGGACGGTCGGCAACTTCCTGCCCGGCAGCCGCCGGCGCTTCCTCCGCGAGGTCGGTGGCCTGCTCGGCGAGGACGACCGCCTGCTCCTGGGCATCGACCTGGTCAAGGATCCCGACGTCCTCGTGGCCGCCTACGACGACGCCCAGGGCGTGACGGCGGAGTTCAACCTCAACGTCCTCCACGTGCTCAACCGCGAGCTTGACGCCGACTTCGACCCGGCGGCCTTCCGCCACGTCGCCCTGTTCGACGAACGCCACGAGTGGATCGAGATGCGCCTGCGGGCGACCGAGGCCCAGACGGTGGCGATCGGGGCGCTCGGGCTGGAGATCGAGTTCGCCGCCGGCGAGGAGCTCCGGACCGAGATCAGCGCCAAGTTCACCCGGGCCCGGCTCGACGCCGACCTCGAGGCCGCCGGCCTCGAGCTGAGCCACTGGCTGACCGACGAGGACGAGCGGTTCGCCCTCGTCCTCGCCCGTCCCGTCGGTTAGCAGCTTAGTTTGGCTCGCTCGGCCCGGCCGGACCCGCCCGGGCTCAGCTTAGCTTAGTTTAGCTTAGCTTAGTCTAGGCTAGCTTAGTCCGTCGCCGTCTCGGCATGATGAGTCGGCCGGACCGGCTCAGCCGATCCGCTCGACGAGCATCGCCTGGCCCATGCCCCCGGCGACGCACATCGACTCGATGCCGTAGCGGCCGCCGGTGGTCTCCAGGTCGTTGAGCAGCGTGGTCATGATGCGGGCGCCGGTCATGCCGAACGGGTGGCCGAGGGCGATCGCGCCGCCGAACGGGTTGAGCTTCGCCTCGGGGATACCGAGCTCCTCCATGCAGGGGACGATCTGGGCGGCGAATGCCTCGTTGATCTCGATGACGTCGATCTCCTCGATCGTCATGCCGGTCCTGGCCAGGAGCGCCTTGATCGCCGGGATCGGGCCGACGCCCATGTACTCGGGCTCGACGGCGGCGACCGTCGAGGCGACGATCCGCGCCCGCGGGGTGAACCCGAGCTCGGCGGCGCGCGTCGCGCTCATCACCAGCACGGCAGCGGCGCCGTCGTTGAGCGGGCAGGCGTTTCCGGCGGTGACCGTCCCGTCGGGTTTGAACACCGGCTTGAGCTCGGCCAGCTTCTCGAGGGTCGTCCCCGGGCGGGGGCCGTCGTCGCGGGTCACGACCACGCCGTCGGGGGTCGTCACCGGGACGATCTCGCTGTCGAAGTGGCCGGAGTCGCGGGCGGCGACGGCGCGGTTCTGGGAGATCAGGGCCCAGGCGTCCTGTGCCTCGCGGCTGACGCCGTAGCGCTCGGCGACGTTCTCGGCGGTCAGCCCCATCGGGATGTAGACGTTGACGATCGCCTCGCCGGAGCCGTCGAGCTTGGGATGGAACTGGAAGTCGGGGCCGCCGGCGGCCCGGGAGACGGCCTCGACACCGGCGGCGACGTAGATGTCGCCCTCGCCGGCGGCGATCGCGTGGAAGGCCATCCGGATCGTCTGGAGCGACGACGCGCAGAAGCGGTTGACCGTGCAGCCGGGGACGTGGAGGTCGATCCCGGCGAGCAGCGAGGCGTTGCGCCCGATGTTGTAGCCCTGCTCGCCCGCGCCGAAGGCGGCGCCCATCATCACGTCGCCGATCGCCGCCGAGTCGAGCTCGGGGTTGCGCTCGAGCAGCGCCCGCAGCGGGACGGCCGCGAGATCCTCGGCCCGGACGTCCTTGAGCGACCCCTTGAAAGCGCGGCCGATCGGCGTCCTGATGGCGTCGACGATGACTGCTTCGGGCATGCGGGGTTCTCCTTGGTCGGTTCCGGGTCATCCGTGACGGCCGCTGGATTCTAGTTCGCGCCGGTTTAGGCCCCGAGCGCCTCGGCGATCGCGGCTACGCGCCCGGCCGCGGGCGTCCGGCGGCCTCGCCCGGCAAGGGCGCGGCACGCGTGCCCATCTGGGTCAGGCGTTAGCCGGCGGTGCGGTCCCGCTCGCCGGCGTCGAGGTGGTCGAACGAGCGGGCGACGGTCAGCGCGTAGCCGGCGACCCGCCCGCGGAGCGGGTCGCCAAGGCGGGCCGGGAGCGGGCCGGCGTCACAGCCCGAGGCCCTTGACCCCCATCTCGTCGAAGCCGACGTGGTGGGCCAGCTCGTGGCGCACGGTGCGAGTGACCTGCTCGCGGAGCGCCTCGGGGTCGGCGCCGAAGTCGCGGCGCAGCGTGTCGCGGAAGATCACGATGCGGTCCGGGTGGTCGTCGCGGTGGGCGCCGTCGCCCTGGTAGAGGCCGTAGGCCCGGTGGCGGCGGCCCTGGTCGGAAATCACCACCGGCACGTGCTTGAGGGCGTTCATGAGCAGGTCGGGCAGCTCGTCCAGGGCGTCGCGGACGAGCTCGGCGAAGTCGTCGTCAGACAGCGGATCGAGCTCCATGAACTCGACCTCGTCGGGATCGGCGGCCAGGCCGTCGTGGGCCAGGCGCTCCGAGCGCTGGACGAGCAGCTCGAACTCCTCCTCCGAGGCCGGGTTGCGCCAGTCGCCCAGGCGGGAGGAGATCAGCGCCACCACCACGCCCAGCACCGCCACCCCGGCGACCAGGGTCGCCAGGAACTCGAGCAGGCGGATCGGGCCCGACGGGCTCGGTCCGTCGAGCATCCAGACCACCGTCAGCCCGACGCAGAGGGCGCCGACCGCGGCCCGGAGGATCTTCCCGAGGGGTGGCGGCGCCGGCACCGGCCTACCTCAGCGTCCGGGCGATCACGAGGCGCTGGATCTCGTTGGTGCCCTCGTAGATCTGCGTGATCTTGGCGTCGCGCATCATCCGCTCGACCGGATACTCCTTGACGTAGCCGAAGCCGCCGAGCACCTGGATCGCCTCGACCGTGACCCACATCGCGGTGTCCGAGCAGAAGACCTTGGCCATCGAGGCGTGCTTCCCGGCGCCGGGCTCCTGGCGATCGACCATCGCGCAGGCCCGGTAGAGCAGCTCGCGACCGGCCGCCGTCCGGAGCTCCATCTCGGCCAGCTTGAACTGGATCGCCTGGAACTCGTTGATCGCCCGGCCGAACTGCCGCCGCTCGCGGGCGTAGCCGACGGCGTAGTCGGTCGCTCCCTGGGCAATCCCGATCGCCTGGGCGGCGGCGCCGAGGCGCGTGCGCTCGAGGCAGGTCAGGGCGATGCTCATGCCCTTGCCGACCTCGCCGAGCACGTTCTCCGGGCCGACACGGACGTCGGCGAAGACCGGCTGGCCGGTCGGCGAGCCGCGGACGCCGAGCTTGCGCTCGAGCTTGCCGACGGAGAACCCCGGCCGGTCGGCCTCGACGATGAACGCGGTGATCCGGCGGCTGGCCCGATCGGTGACCGCGAAGACGATGTAGAAGTCGGCCACCCCGAGATTGGTGATCCAGTTCTTGGTGCCGTTGATCACCCAGTCCTCGCCGCTCGGCGCGGCGGTGGTCAGCATCCCGCCGGGATCGGACCCCGCCTCCGGCTCGGACAGGGCGAAGGCCGGCGACCACTCGCCGCTGGCGCAGCGGGGGAGGAAACGCTGCTTCTGCGCATCGGTGCCGAACAGCTGGATCGGCAGGGTGCCGAGCTCGTGGACCATGAGGATCAGAGCGCTCGACGCGCACGACTTGGCGATCTCCTCGATCGCCACGTTGAGCATCAACGTCCCGGTGCCGGTCCCGCCGTACTCGACCGGGAACGGCAGGCCGAGGATGTCCTGCGCGCCGAACAGCGCCCGGACGTCCCACGGGTACTCGGCCTTCTCGTCGATCTCGGCCGCCCGCGGGGCGACCCGCTCGACGCAGATCTGGCTGATCGCCGCCCGGAAGTCGGTGATCTCCGGGGGCAGGGCGTAGGCGTCGGCGAGCGTCTCCATCGGCAGATGATCGCCTATACGCTGCGGGCCGTCGGCGGCACGGCACCCGGCGGGCCGCCCGGGGCGCCCCGTGCGGCGTCGCCGGCCTCGTCGGGGATCCGGCGCCAGACGGCGATCTTCCCGGCGCTGATCACGAAGGCGACCCGCGCGGTGGCGCCGATTCCCTTGCAGGCAGCCCCCGGTCGGGTGGTGAGCAGGAACAGGGCGTCGAGGTAGCCGCCGACCGGGCGGGCGTCGAGGAGCTTGGCCCCGCACGGGAGCAGCAGGTTGACCGACCGGGCCTCGGCGGCGCTCCGCACGGTGGCCGCCGGCTCGCCGGTCGCGATCTGAACCTGGCTGGGCACCGCGAAGAAGGCCGCCGCGGCCGCGACGTCGCCGCGCGCCAGCGCCTGCGACCAGGCCCGGATCACCCCCACCCCGGCCGTCGCAGCCGGAGCCGGGGTCCTCGCGGCGGCCGGCGCCCCCCGATGGGCGGCGGCCCCACCGCAGCCGCCGGCGGTCAGGGCCACGACGCCGACGATCGATCCCAGGGCGCGCGTTTTCATCCCACCATGATCGCAGCCGGCGGGAGCGGCGCTTTGCGGTTAACCTTCGCGCGGTGAGCCCCGCCGACGCCATGGAGATCCCCCCGGAGATCGCCGCCGAGCTCCTGGCCCGCGGCGCACAGTTCATCGACGTCCGCGAGCCCTACGAGCGCGAGGCCGGCTACATCCCGGGGACGCGGCACATCGAGCTCGAGCGGCTCGCCTCCCAGGCGGCGACCATCGACAAGGACCGCCCGGTCGTCTTCCAGTGCCGGCTCGGCGCCCGCTCGGCGATGGCGGCCAAGGCGTTCCGCGCCGACGGCTACGACGCCTACACCCTGACCGGAGGCCTGATGGCCTGGGTCTCGGCCGGTCTGGCGATCGAGCCCGACGACGGCTACGTCGCCGACCACTAATGCAGCAGCGTGAGCGTCTTCACCTGGCGCTGCTTGCCCAGTAGCGTCAGGCTCGGCTTGTAGCCGAATGAGTGGATCAGGTCGGTCTGCAGGGGCATCCAGGCCAGCATCAGGTAAAGACTCGCGAGCAGGGCAGCCACCCGCAGGCCGCGCCCCCGGGCCAGCGCCGCGAACGGCAGCAGCCAGAGCACGTACCAGGGCAGCGACCAGCTGAGCGTCAGCAGCAGCACCAGCGTGGCGAAGCCGGCGGCGGCGATCCAGTTGCCCGTCCGCAGGGCCCAGAGGCTCGCGGCGATCACCGCGACGACGAGGATGCCGCCGAGGACGAGCTTCATCGTGTCGGTCTCGCCGCCGAAGCCGAGCAGGTAGCCGACGCTGTTCGGCAGCCCGAGCAGCGTCACCAGCGTGCTCTGCTGGACAAGGTTCGGCAGGTGCGCCCCGAAGGCGTAGAGCGAGGCGCCGCCGAGCACGACGGCGCCGGCGACCATGCCGGCGAGCACGCGCAGCCGGCGCGGGGCGCCGAGCAGGATGACCGGCAGGAGCAGGCCGGCCGACGCCTTGACCGCGACGGCGGCCATCAGCAGGAAGCCGGCGCCCGCCTCGCGAGCCGGGCCCGGCTCGCCGGGCGGCAGCGGGCGGGGGGCGCCGTCGATCCGCGCGACCAGGCGCGACCAGCCCCCGGCCGGCGGCCGGTCGATGGCGGCGACCGTCGCCGCGTCCCGGCGCCGCGCCCGCACCTCGAGCAGGAGGTAGACGGCGAGGAGGACGAAGAACATCGTGATGAAGTCGTTGTGGTCGCCGCCGAGGCCCCAGACGAGGACGAGCGGGTTGAGCCCGACGAAGAGGGTCGCCGTGAGCGGATCGCGCCCGAGCAGCCGCGCGCAGCGCCAGACCAGCCCCAGGCCGGCCAGGCTGGCCACCAGCAGCGTCCCCTTCAGCACCCAGAACGACGCCGCCACGCCGAGCGGCACGAGCGCGTACGTGTAGATCGTGAACAGCGGGCCGTACGGGCTCAGCAGGTTGTGCCAGTTGCTGAGCTCGTAGCTCAGGTCGCCGTGGGGGCCGAGGGCAGGGGTCGTCGTGTAGGGGTTGAGGCCGTGGAGCACGCCCATCCGGCCGTAGTTGATGTAGTTGTAGACGTCGGTCAGCGACAGCTGCGGCGAGAGGAAGAAGATCACCTCGAGGGCGACCACCGCCGCCAGCGCGTAGCGCGGACGCAGCCGCGGGGCGCAGGCCAGGACGACCAGGTAGCAGACGTACATCACGCCGACGAGCGCGGTCAGGAGAATCTTCCGGGCCGGGTCGCTCGGGTGGTACCAGCTGGCGAGCGGGCCAAGCGGGCCGGCCATCCAGCTCGGAAAGGCGATGAAGCTGGCCGGCGAGAGGATCGACCGGCGGGCGGCGACGACGGCGACGTAGCCGAGGCTTCCGAGCACCATCAGAAGGAGGGCCACCGTGCCGGCGGCGCTGGCCACGGCCGCCCGGTCGCGTTCGCGCCGCGTCTCCCGGCTGAGCGTCGGGGCCGGGTCGGGTCGCGGGAGGGCGGCCGTCCCGGCGGCGTCGCCGCCGCTCGCTGTTATCCGTTCGCTTGACATCAAGGATGGCGCGGCGACACTTGCAGGTTGCAATCGACCAGCCGGCCGCGAGCCCGGCTTGGTGCGAGGATACCCGGGCGGCGGCCGTGCACAGGCGGAGCCCGCGTTTCCGCGGGCTCCGTAACCACCCCTGCGTCAGATGAGTCGCTCAGATGGCGACGACGTTGACCGCCTTGGGCCCCTTGTCCCCGGCCTCGGCGTCGTAGGACACCTTGGCTCCCTCCTGCAGCGAGCGATAACCCTCGCCAACAATGCCGGTGTGATGAACGAAGAGATCCTTCTCGCCGTCATCGGGCGTGATGAAGCCGAATCCCTTGTCGTCGCTGAACCATTTCACGGTGCCCGTAGGCATGCGTCCCTCCACTGTCTTAGTCCTTGCTAGCGACGCGGAGGATGCTTCTGGAAAAGCTTCGCCTGCGAGCGCTCGCACTGCTTTTCGCCGGCTGTCCGGCAGTTTTCGCGCACGACGGTAGCAGCTTCCGGCGACAGCGCTCGGCCGAGCCGGTGGCGGCCGGCTACCGGCGCCTCACGAGCAGCGCCTGAGCGGCCATTCCGATCGGGCCGAGCTCGTCGTGGAGGCCGCTGAAGGCGGTCGCTCCGCCCCCCGGCTCGATCTCCGTGCGGGCGTCGAGCAGCACCCAAGCTCCGGTCGGCGGCCGCCGGAGGTGGACGACGAGATCGGGGTTGACGAAGGTCGTCGCCCCGAAGTCGAGCTCGGCGCTTACGCCGTTGCCGAAGTCGGCCACCGCGGCCACCCGCATCAGCGGCGTCGAGGCCTCGTCGTCGACGACCGGCCGCCGCAGCCGCAGCCACACGGCGACCGGGCCGGTCGCGGCCACGCCACGGGCGAACCGCATCTCGACCGCGGTGGCCGCGAAGCTCGGACCGTCGCCGACCCCGAGCTGGAACGGGGTGCTGGCCAAATCCTCGGGCCCGGGGAGCGCCAGCGGCGGCGAGCCGGCCGCGAGGGCGGGGTCGCTGGGGACCCGGGCGACGCGCAACGCGGTAAGGCGGCAGACCTCGCGACCGCCGGCGCGGAGGCTCGCCCCGACGAGCTGGACGCGGCGCCCGGGCCGCAGCATCTCGACCTCGAGCTCGAGCGGGGCGACGGGCACGGGTCGGAGGAACTCGTAGGAGAGGCGGACGACCGCGAGCTCATCGACGGGCTCGAAGCGCTCGACGGCCCGGGCGAGCAGGGCGGCGGGGGCGCCGCCGTGGAGCGCCGCCTCGTCCCAAGGCCCGCGGGCGTGGCCGGTCGGGCGAAATCCGCCCGGGACGGTCTCGAAGATCGGGTCGTCCATTGAACGAATGCTTACACGAGCCGAAACATCCGCTGCCCGCGGCGGGGCTCGCGCTACCCTTTGTCCATGGCCAACAAGGTGAAGAAGACAGATCAGGAGTGGCAGCAGGAGCTGACGCCCGAGCAGTTCAAGGTGCTGCGCAAGAAGGGCACCGAGCGGCCCTTCACCGGGGAGTACAACTCGGCCAAGGAGCCCGGCGTCTACCGCTGTGCCGGCTGCGGGACCGAGCTCTTCCGCGCCGACGCGAAGTTCGACTCCGGGACCGGCTGGCCGAGCTTCTACGAGCCCGCCGAGGGCGAGAACGTCAAGACCGAGACCGACCGATCGTTTCTCATGCGGCGCACCGAGGTCCTCTGCGCGACCTGCGACGGACACCTCGGCCACGTCTTCGAAGACGGGCCGAACCCGACCGGGTTGCGCTACTGCATCAACTCGGCCGCACTCAAGCTCGACCCGTCGACCGGCGCTTAGCTCGAACGCAGGGCCCCGCCGGCTCGTAGGGTGGGGTAAATGGTGCACTTCCGCCGGCTGCTGCCGCCTGGGCCGCCCGTCGACGCCGCCGGGCTCCTCGACGACCTCCACCCGGGCAAGCGGGCGCCGGCCGGGCGCCCCTACATCGCCCTCAACATGATCGAGACCGTCGACGGCCGGGGCGCGGTCGACGGGCGCACCCGCGGGCTCGGCAATCAAGGCGACCGCGAGCTCTTCCACCGCCTCCGGGCGCAGGCCGACGCCGTGTTCGCGGGCGCCTCGACGATTCGCACCGAGCGCTACGGCCCGATCATCCGCGACCCGGAGCTCCAGGCCCTGCGCCGGGCACGCGGCGAGCCGGCCCAGCCGCTCGCGGTGACGGCGAGCCGGAGCCTCGCCTTTGACCCGGCGCTGCCGCTGCTCGCCGACCCGGAGTCGCACGTCGTGGTGCTGACGCCCTCAGACGGGGAGATCCCCCCCTGCGCCGCCCAGGTCACCTACCTGCGGGGGTCGTCGATGACCGAGCTGCTCAGCGACCTGCGGCGGGAGCTGGGTGTCCGCTCGGTGGTCTGCGAGGGCGGCCCCGCCCTCAACGCCGAGCTGCTCGCCGCCGGCCTGGTCGACGAGCTGTTTGTCTCGATCTCCCCCCTGCTGCTCGGCGGCTGCGACCCCCTGACCATCGTCAACGGGGCGGCCGGCCGCACCGAGCTCGAGCTGCTCTGGCTGCTCGAGTACGAGAGCCTGCTCCACGCGCGCTACCGCGCGGTGCGCCCCGACTCCTGACCGGGGCGCACCGCTGCCTCGCCCGCTCCCTCGGGCACCTCCGCGGCCGGAGCATCCTCACCGGAGCGTTCCGCCGCCTCTCCGTTGGGCGTCTCGCGCGAGACGACGTCGAGCAGCTCGCTGGCCAGCTGGGCGCCGTCCGCGCCGGTCTGCGGGGTCGCGGTGATTTCGACGACGACCTCGTCGCCGTCGAGCTCGACCAGGGTGACCTCGGGGCGAGAGCGCATCGGCGTCGTCAGCGACGACTCGATCAGACGCTGGAGGTCGGCCGGGGTGACGCCCGCGCGCAGCCGCGCCCGGAGGTTCACCGCAGCCGGCTCGCGCAGCGGCGTGACGGCCGAGTTGAGCACGACGCTGTTGGGAATCATCACGTTGTCGTCGCCGTCCGCGAAGGTCGTGTAGAGCAGCCCGAGCGAGCTGACGACACCCTCGATCTGCCCCGGCGCCCCCTGCAGTCGGACGCGCTCGCCGACGCGGAAGGGCCGGGCACTGAGCAGCACGGTGCCGGCGATCAGGTTGCCGAGCGTCTGCTGGGCGGCCAGGCCGAAGATCACCGCGGTGAAGGCGCCGCCGACGGCCACCGTCCCGGGCTGGAGGCCGGCGAACAGCGAGGCGATGATGATCGTCGCCGCCACCGTCAGGAGACGGACCAGGAAGCCGGCGGTTCCGGCGGCGCCGGGATCCATCCGGCGCAGGAGCGCCGGCCCGAGACCCCGTCCGACGTCCCGGGCCAGCCACCAGCCGAGGATGACCAGGACGAGCACGGTGAAGCCGCGGATCGGCGCGTCGAAGCGGTCGGTCACCGACCGGCCGAATACCGTCTGGCGCGTGTCGAAGAGGAGGATGACCCCGGCGAACAGCAGTCCGAGCACGACCATCTCGGCGCGGGCGCGGCGCACCGCGCGCGCCGAGATCTGGCCGACGAGCCCGAGCTCGCGCCAGTAATGGCTGCGGGTGGCGGCGAGGCTCCGCCGTTGCGGCTTGTCGGTCATGACCCGCCAGACATTGTTACCGGCCGGTGATTCCGCGGTCTATTCCCTGCAATTCGACGAATCACGCCTGCTACCGTCGGCGATGGATCAAGAGAACGCAAGCGGCGGCGGACAGCGAAGATCCGCCCGGAAAGGAAGCATCCCCATGTCCTACGTGGACCTTCATCTCCACCTCCTCCCCGGGGTGGACGACGGGGCCAAGGATGAGCGCGAGGCGCTCATCTACGCCCATCGCCTCGCCCAGGAGGGCGTCCGCGAGGTGACCGTCACCCCGCACATCAGCCCGAGCTGGGCGCTCGAGGTGGCCAGCATCCCCGAGCGCGTGGCCTCGCTCCAGCGCCTGATCGACGAGCGAAGCCTCGGTGTCCGGCTCCACGCCGGCGGCGAGCTCCACCCGGCGATGGCCGCCGGCTTGAGCGACGTCGAGCTCGAGATGATCTCCCACGGCCCCCCCGGGAGCCGGTGGCTGCTCCTCGAGTCGCCGTTCGGCGGCATCGGCGACCACTTCGTCGGCGTCTGCGAAGGCCTGCGCTCGCGCGGCTTCGGCCTCGTCATCGCCCACCCCGAGCGCGCCGGCAACCTGCTCGACGGCGGGGGTGGCCTCAACCGGCTGCGCGACCAGCTGAGCGCCGGGGCCGTCCTCCAGGTCAACGTCTGCTCGCTGCTCGGCAACCACGGGCTCGTGGTGCAGGAGGCCGCCGTCCACCTGCTACGCAGCGGCCTCGCCTACGCGATCGCCTCGGATGCCCATCCGGGCACCCGCGACCACACGCTCCGGCTGGGCCTCCAGCTCGCCCTGCGGGCCGGCGCCTCCTCGGTGCAGGCCTGGCACCTGACCCAGGCCAATCCGCGCTTCCTGCTGCGGTCGGGGATCCCCCAGGCGCCCTCGGCGGCGACGGTCGCCGCGCTCGAGCTGCTGCTCGACTGAACCCAACCGGGGGGTCAACCGCGCCCCGCGCCGGCGGGGTTGACCTCGACGGCCTTGGCGTCGGATATCGCCCAGCCGAGGCGCTCGATCAGCTGGCTGGCGAAGTACTCGCTCTCGAGGTCACTGGGGAGCACGCGCTCGGCCATCGTCATGACCGGCGCGTCGCCGTCGCTGGGCAGGGCCTCGACGATGATCCGTGGCATAGCGGCCTCCTGTTCCCCGGGCCGGGGAGGTCTGGGTGAATGGCGCGGCAGCAATCATCATGAGGACGTCGCCTTAACCTCGTGTGAAGATGTCGCGCCACTAGAATTGCGCCGATGCCAAACTCTCGCGTCCTGATCGCCCTCGCCGTCCTCGCCGGCATCCTCCTGCTCGTCGTGGCCGGCGTCTATCTCGCCGAGCCGGCCAAGTCGCTGCCGTCCTTCTTCCCGGGTCATGACCCGGCGATGGCCGGTCACCACACCAAGCACGGGATCGCCGCGGTCGTGGTCGCCCTCGCCTGCTTCGCCTTCGCCTGGTTCCAGAGCGGTCCGAAGCCCGCCCGCGCCTGACCCGGGGCTTCAGCCGCCGAGGTTGAAGACGAGCAGGCAGGTCACGCCGGCGCCGATGCAGTAGATCCCAAACGGAGTCAGGCGATTGGTCTCGAAGAAGCGCAGGAGGAACTTGACCGCGAAGAAGGTGGTCAAGGCCGCCGCCACCGCTGCCGCCAGCGCCGGCCCCCGGACGCCGTTGCCGGTCGGTCCGAGCAGCTCGGGCAGCTTGAGCGCCGCCGCCGCCCCGATGATCGGGGTGGCGAGCAGGAAGCCGTAGCGGGCGGCGTCCTCGTTGGAGAGGCCGGCGACGAGTCCCCCGCCCATCGAGAAGCCGGACCTCGAGAGCCCAGGAATGAGACCGGCCGCCTGCGCGATCCCGACGAACACGGCCTGGCGCCAGGAGAGCTTGGCGATGCGCGCGTCGACATCGCCGCCGTGGTCGTCGGGCGCCGGCGGGCGCTTGCGCAGGCGCTCGAAGGCCAGTAGCGCCAGCCCGTTGACGACGAGGAACGCCGCGGCCGAGGTGGCCGAGGCAAACAGGCTGCGGAGCGGATCCTGGGTCAACAGGCCGATGATACCGACGGGAATCGTGCCGACGACCAGCAGCCAGCCAAGCCGAGCGTCGACGTCGTCGGCGGCGATGACCCGGTCGCGCAACGAACGCCCGATGCCCTTGAAGATGCGCAGCCAGTCGGCGAGGAAGAAGAAAAAGAGGACGATCGCCGTGGCCAGATGGACGGCGACGAGGAAGGTGATGAAGAACTTGTCGTTCTGGTGGATGTTCCAGCCGGCGAGGCGCGGGAGAATCACCCCGTGGCCGAGGCTCGAGACCGGGAAGGGCTCGGCGATGCCCTGCAGGAGGCCGAGAATGATGGCCTGGAAGTAGGAGATCGGGCCGTGCACGCCGGCGAATCCTATTCGGCGCCGACCCGGCGCGACCCCCGGGGGGCCGGGCCCCAAGCGGCCCCAAGCGCCCCGGGCTCGTAGCCCGGGGCGTTGCTGGGGGCGGCCCTGGCGGACGACCCCGAGGAGTCGCCGTGGGTGCGAGGGCTCGCCGGCGAGTTGGTCAGGCCCGCAGATGCACTCCACCACCGGCGAGGCGTGCCGGGGTCAAGATCCTGATAACGGGCTCGCGACTTCACCGGTTGGTCACTGACCGACGCACACCGGCGACGAACAAGGATCAGCGGGCCGGTCGCCCGTCGCCCCGTCCGGCACGCCCCGCGGACGCTCGCCGTCGCCCTCCACGACGTCGAGCCGCGACCTACGACCGCCGCGCCGTGACCCGGGCACTGGCCGCGGCCCCGGCGCCCGTGCGTTCGGCTGGTCGACACTCCTCGTCGACCTGGTGGACCCGGCTCAGAGCTCGGGCGCTCAGCGGCGCCGGCGGTGCTGCTTGAGGGTGATCCCCTCGAGCAGGTGGGCCACCGTCTCGCAGGCGTCGACCGCCGCCTCGAGCGACTCGAAGATGTCGCGCCAGCGGATCACCACCATCGGGTCGGTTCCGCTGACGAACAGCGAGGCCACCGCGTCGCGCCGGATCCGGTCCCCCTCGTTCTCGAGCCGGTGGATCTCGACCAGGTGGGTCGCCGGCTCGGTGCCGTTGCGCAGGCAGCGCAGGGCCCGGGCGACCTGCTCGGCGGCGCCCGCGAGGACCTCGGCGAGCTCGACCGCCGCCTCCATCGACGCCTCGACCGCGTAGACGCCCAGCGTGTCGGCCACCTGCTCGGCGTGGTCGACGATGTCGTCGAGAGCGGTGGCCAGCGCGTATCCGTCGCCGGCGTCGAACGGCGCGCGCATCCGCCGCGTGCCGCCGATCAAGTGGATCACATCGTGTGTGATGCGATCGCCCTCGTGCTCACACCGCAGGATGTCGGTCGCCAGCGCCGCTCGCTCCGGGTAGTCAATCAGCATGTCGCGCAGGAGGAGGCAGGCGCGCTGGGCATTGCGCCCGGATTCCTCGATGAGTGTGAGCAGGCCGTCGCCGAGAGATCGTCTGAGCAAAAGGGCCATCCGGGCAGCCTGACGTGGACGGCCGCAGGCCGGGGCGGCTCTCACGCCTTCTTCACGACTCGATCACCGTTTGATAACACGAGGCGACGCCCGGGCCGGGAGCCTTGCGCCGGATGGAGACGATCGGCGACCGCCAGGAGGTCCTGCACGCGGGCGAACTCGAGATCAGGCTCGGCGAGGGGCTCGTCCGCGCCGCCGGCCGCGTGCTGACCCTCTCGGTCCGCGAGTTCCAGCTGCTCGTGGCGATGGCCCGGCGGACCGGCGGCATCCTCCGCCGCGACGAGCTCTACCGCACCGTCTGGGGCAGCGATCTCCGCCCCGGCGACCGCTCGGTCGACGTCTACGTCAGCAAGCTGCGCTCGAAGCTTGACGCCGCGATGCCCGACCAGAGCTTCATCCATACCCACCCCGGCTTCGGCTACCGTTTCCAGCCCCAGCCTTCACGAAATCTTGACAACCGGGACCGGGACGGTGTGCAGACTGCGGTCGGCGAGAGACTCTAGCCCGCGCCACCGCGCCACGGCCGGGTCGATTGCCCGGCGAGCAATCGCGGCCCGGTCATGACAACCAAGGAGTCAAGTTGAAGCCACGTAACCTGGTCGCGGTGTCCGCGGCCGCAGCGCTCTCGCTCGCCCTCGCGGCGTGCGGCAGCTCGAGCTCGTCGAACTCGACTTCGTCGGGGTCGAGCCCGACTCCGGCGGCCTCCACGCCGGCGACCTCCGGCGGCGGCACGATCACCGGTGCCGGCTCGACCCTCGCGCAGCCCGTCTACACGCAGTGGGGCTCGCAGGGCGGCCCGTCCGGGGTGAGCGTCAACTACCAGGCCGTCGGCTCGGGCGCCGGGATCACCGCGCTCGAGACGAAGACCGCCAACTTCGGCGCCAGCGATCCGCCGCTCAAGCCGGCTGACGAGACCGCGATCGCCAAGAACGGCAGCCCGGCCGTCCAGATCCCGATGTTCCTTGGCGCGATCACCGCCTCCTACAACGTCCCCGGGCTGAAGACCGGGCTGAAGCTCGACGGCAAGACGCTGGCCGACATCTACCTCGGAAAGGTGAAGAGCTGGAACGCCGCGCAGATCGCGGCGCTCAATCCGGGGCTGACCCTGCCGAGCACGACGATCACGACGATCCACCGCTCTGACTCCTCGGGCACCACGGCGGGCTTCACCGGCTACCTGGCCGCCGTCGACCCCGAGTTCAAGACCAAGGTCGGCTCGGGCAAGGACGTCAACTGGCCGGCCGGCGGCACCGGCGCCAAGGGCAACGCCGGCGTCGCCGGCGCCGTCCAGCAGACCCCGGGGTCGATCGGCTACGTCGAGCAGGCATACGCCCTCCAGCACAACTTCACCTACGCCTCGGTGAAGAACAAGGCGGGCAACTTCGTCGCGCCGAGCCTGGCCTCGGCCACCGCGGCCGCCGCCGCCATCAACGTTCCCGCGAACCTCGGCTTCGCGATCACCAACCCGCCGGGCGCGGGCGCCTATCCGATCACCTCGCAGACGTTCATCGTCGTCAACAAGGACCTCTGCAAGGCGGGCGAGTCGGCGTCGGTGGCCAAGGACGTCGTCAGGTTCCTCACCTACGGACTCGGCAGCGGCCAGTCGATCCTCGGCCAGGCCGACTACGCCGGGCTGCCGGCAACTATCCTGACCAAGGCCAAGGCCGCCGTCGCCGGCCTGCAGTGCAACGGCGCGCCGATCGGCGCCTGACCACAGGAGTTCCGCCCCAGCGCATGACCACCGCATCCGTTCCCACCGGCGAGCGCTCGCTCCTCGAGCGGTCGCCGGCGGCGCGGCTCCCTGATCGCGCGCTCAAGTACGGGCTGACCACCCTGGCCGCGCTGATCCTGGCGCTGATCGCCTTCTTCTTCATCCGCCTGGTCGGTGAGTCCCATCCGGCGCTGGCGCGCTTCGGCGTCTTCGGATTCGCCTTCAACAACGACTGGAACGTCAGCGTCGACCACTTCGGCGCCCTGCCGCTCCTGGTCGGGACGCTGGTCACCTCGTTCCTCGCCCTGATCATCGGCGTTCCCGTCGCGGTCGCCACCGCCCTCTACATCACCGAGCTCTGCCCCCGGGCGCTCCGCACCCCGGTGACCATCCTCGTCGAGCTCCTCGCCGCCGTGCCGTCTGTCGTCTACGGGCTCTGGGGGATCTTCTTCCTCGCTCCGAAGCTCTACCCGGCGGAGAAGTGGGTGGCCGCCAAGCTGTCGTTCGTCCCCTACATCGGCGGCGGCACGGTGACCATCCCCAACCAGTTCGTCACCGGCCTGGTCCTCGCCATCATGATCCTGCCGATCGTCAGCGCGATCTCGCGCGAGGTCATGGCCACCGTGCCCGCCGACCAGAAGGAGGCCGCGCTCGGGCTCGGCGCCACCCGCTGGGAGATGATCCGCGTCGCCGTCCTGCCCTACTGCCGTTCGGGCATCGTCGGCGCGGCGATGCTCGGGCTCGGCCGGGCGATCGGCGAGACGATCGCGGTGACCATCCTGATCGGCGACTCCCCCGTGCTCGGCCACCAGATCTTCGGCCAGGGCTACTCGCTGGCCGCGGTGATCGCCAACGAGTTCGGCGAGGCGACCGGCCTGCACCGCTCGGCGCTGTTCGCAGCCGGGCTGCTCCTCTTCGTGCTCACCCTGGTCATCAACGGCATCGCCCGCTACTTCGTACTGCGGGCCGCGCGCGGGACCCGCGTCGTCCGCTCGTCGGATACCGGCGCACCCGGCGCGGCAGGCGCCGCGGCGGCGGTCGGGGCGTGAGCACGCCGCCCTCAGACATCCTCGCCGCCTTCGCCCCGAGCGCCGCCCGCCGGCGCCGCGACCGGGTCGCCCGGGGGGTGATCGCCGCGCTGACCGTAGTGGCGATGATCCCGCTCGTCCTCGTCGTCTACTACCTCCTCCAGAAGGGCCTCGGTTCCTGGAGCTGGAGCTTCTTCACCACCGACCCGACCGGTGCCAGCTTCTTCAGGGGCGTCTCGATCGGCGGGATCAAGAGCGCGATCCTCGGCACCGTCGAGATGGTCGCGCTCGCCTCGGCAATCGCCATCCCGATCGGCGTCGGCGTGGCGATCTGGCTCGTCGAGTACGGGCGCGAGCGCCTGTTCGCCACCCTCGTGCGCTTCTTCGTCGACGTCCTGACCGGCGTCCCGTCGATCGTCTTCGGCCTGTTCATCTACATCACCCTGGTGATCACCAACGTCGTCGGCCGCGGCTTCGCCGGCTATAAGGGCTCGTTCGCCCTGGCACTGCTGATGCTCCCCGTGGTGATCCGCGCCTCCGAGGTCGTCCTCCTGCTCGTGCCCAACGCCCTGCGCGAGGCGGCCCTGGCCCTCGGGGCACCGCGCTGGCGGGTGATCTTCCGCGTGGTCGTGCCGACCGCGCTTCCGGGAATGATCACCGGCGTGCTGCTCGCCATCGCGCGGGCGGCCGGCGAGACGGCGCCCCTGCTGTTCACGGTGGCCGGGGCCAACAAGGCGTCGTTCAAGCTGGGCGACCAGCTCAACGCCCTGCCGCTGCAGATCTACAACGACATCATCTCGCCCACCACCGCGGTGATCAATCGCGCCTGGGGCGCCGCGCTGACCTTGGTGCTAATGATCCTCGTGCTCAACCTGATCGCTCGCCTGACATCGCGAAGGAGTCGACTCACGTGACCCCCGACGGACCGCTGCAACGAAACCGTGCCGTGGCGCGGCGCGAGCCGCTCCGCGGCACGGGCTCGGGGCAGGCATCGACCGCGCCCGACGGGTCGCCCGGGGCCCCCCCGGAGGACCGCGCCCGCCCGCAGACGCGGGCGCATGCCGTCTACCTCGAGGAGCTTCGCGCCTTCTACGGAAAGGCCGAGCAGGTCAAGGGCGTCGACCTCGAGTTCCCGGCCAACCAGGTTACGGCGATCATCGGGCCGTCCGGCTGCGGCAAGTCGACACTGGTCCGCTGCATCAACCGCATGCACGAGGAGATCCCCGGCGCCCACGCCGAGGGCCGCGTCCTGCTCGACGATGCCGACATCTACGCGCCCTCGGTCGACGTCGTCGCCGTCCGCCGGGCGGTCGGGATGATCTTCCAGAAGCCGAACCCCTTCCCGACGATGTCGATCTTCGACAACGTCGCCGCCGGCCTGCGGCTATCGGGCGGGCGCCGCGGCAACCTGGGCGACAAGGTCGAAGCGGCGCTGAGCGCCGCCGGGCTCTGGGAGGAGGTCAAGGACCGGCTCGCCCAGCCCGGCGTCGGCCTCTCGGGCGGCCAGCAGCAGCGTCTGTGCATCGCCCGATCGCTCGCCGTCGACCCGAAGGTCATGCTGATGGACGAGCCGTGCTCGGCGCTCGACCCGATCGCCACGCTGAAGATCGAGGACCTCATCGCGGAGCTCAAGCGCGCGGTGACGATCGTCATCGTCACCCACAACATGCAGCAGGCGGCGCGCGTGGCCGACCGCACGGCGTTCATGCTCGCCGGCGAGGTCATCGAAGTCGGGCCGACGCAGACGATCTTCACCAACCCCGAGGACTCGCGGACCGAGGACTATGTCACCGGCAAGTTTGGATAGCCCCTCCAACGCCGGGCGGCCGCACTTCCAGGAGGAGCTCCACGCGCTCGAGGAGCAGACGCTCGCCGGCGTCGAGCTCCTCCTGGAGCAGCTCGACCGCACCCTCGAGGCGCTCGGCGAACAGGACGTCGAGCTGGCATCGCTGGTGATCGACGACGACGACCGCATCGACGGACGCTACCTCGAGGTCCACCAGGGGATCCTCTCCCTGCTCGCCCGCCAGGCCCCGGTCGCCGGCGACCTGCGCCTCGTGGCCGCCCTGCTCCACGTGATCAAGCACATCGAGCGGATGGGCGATCAGTGCGTGAACATCTGCAAGCTGATCCCCCTCTCGGGCAACGAGCCGCCGACCGAGGAGCGGGTGCACGAGATGGTGCTGCGGATGGGCCTGCTCGCCCGCTCGGAGGTCGTCCAGGCCAAGGCCGCCTTCGCCGCCCGCGACGCCGAACTGGCCGAGGATCTGGTGCACCGGGATCGGGAGATCAACGCCATCCAGCGCGACATCTTCCGCCGGGCGATCGAGATCGGCGACGACGTCGACGTGCGCGAGTGGGCGATGACGATGATCCTCATCGCCCGCTGCATAGAGCGGATCGGTGACAACGCAGTCGACATCGGCGAGCAGACGGCCTTCGTGGTCACCGGCCTGTTCCGCGAGTTCTCAGACTCCTCCCATCGCCAACTGTGAAGATCGTGTGATCAGCCCTTTCGGGGGCCGGGAGCGTCCGGCGCCGGGTTAGACTTCCAGCCCATGACCGACCACCCTTCCACCGCCGCGCCGGGCCCCGAGGCAGCACGGTCCGCGGGCGCCCCGAGCGGACTGCGCATCGCCGTCCTCGACCGTGATTCCGGTTTCCTCGCCGTCCTCGGCAAGCGTCTCGAGCGCGCCGGTTGGGAACAGCGCGTGCTCGGCTCGACGGTGACCCCGGAATCGATCGCGGCGATGCGCCTGAACGCGCTCGTCGTCGACCTCGCCGTACTCGGAGCCCCCTGCTGGGACTGGCTCGAGCGGCTCTGCCGCACGCTTCCCGAGCTCGGCATCGTCGTCTGCACCGGGTCCTCGAGCGTGGCCCAGCGGGTCCGCGGGCTGCGGCTCGGAGCCGACGACTGGCTCTCGAAGCCCTGCCACCCGGAGGAGCTGATCGCGCGGATCGAATCGGTCGTCCGCCGCCGCCGGCGCATGGAGGCGCGGCGCGCCCCGGAGCCGATCCTCGCCGGCGAGGTCGAGATCCGCAGCGACCAGTACCAGGCCTTCGTCCGCGGCCAGGGAGTCGACCTCACCCGCCGCGAGTTCGAGCTGATCGAGCTCCTCGCCGGCTCGGACGGACGGGTGCTCGAGCGCGAGTTCATCTACCAGCGCCTCTGGGGCTACTCGATGGTCCGCGGCGACCGCTCGGTCGACGTCTTCGTGCGCAAGGTGCGCCAGAAGCTCGAGCGCGCCTCGCCCGACTGGCGCTACATCCACACCCACTTCGGGATCGGCTACCGCTTCGCCGCGGAACCGACCGAAAGCCGCGACCTCGGGCGGCCGGCCGCTGGGCCGGGACTACCCCACGCCGGCGAGCGCTTCGATCTCGCGCGGACGTAGGAGCAGCAGCAGCTCTTCCCCGGGGACGCGGAGCACCGCGATGCCGCCCTTCTTGAGATCGATGCGGCCGCCGCCGAAGTCGTATACGAGCTGGGAGAAGTCGGGCTCATGACCGACGAGCAGCAGCCGGGCGTCGGGCCCGGCGGACTCCAGGAGCTCCTCGGCGTCGCCGCGGGCGAAGCCCGCGTGGAGCGGCTGGTATACGCGGGGGGAGACCCCGAGCTCGGCGGCGGCCAGCCAGGCCGTGTCGATCGCCCGCTTGCGGGGACTCGCGTAGACGGCTTCGAACTCGACGCCCAGCCGGGCCAGGGTCCGACCGGCGGCCAGCGACTGGCGGCGCCCCTTTTCGGTCAGCGGCCGCTGGGCGTCGGCTCCGGCTCCGTGGGGGACGGCGTCGCCGTGGCGCAGCAGCCAGACTTGACGGGACATCGGCCGCAGCCTAAACGTTGGGGCCCCAGCATGATTGAATCATCGGGATGACCGAGGCGACTGCCCCGGAGGCCGAGGGCCGGACGGGCGGCCTCGAGGACCCGGGCCTCTACTTCAACCGCGAGCTCTCGTGGCTCGAGTTCAACGAGCGCGTGCTCGAGCTGGCCGAGGACGCCTCGCTGCCCCTCCTCGAGCGCGTCAAGTTCGCGGCGATCTATTCGTCGAATCTCGACGAGTTCTTCATGGTCCGGGTCGCCGGGCTCAAGGACCAGATCGAGGCCGGCGTCGAGAAGCCGGCGATCAACGGGTTCACCGCGCGCGAGACGCTCGACGGCATCCGCAAGCGCGTCCTCGAGCTCGCCGTGCGCCAGACCGTCTGCGTCAAGGACCAGCTGCTGGCGGCGCTCGCCGAGCACGAGATCTGCGTCACCCGGGTGGCCGACATCAACGACGACGAGCGCGAGGTGCTCCGCGAGCGCTTCCGCCGGGTCATCTTCCCTGCCCTCACGCCGCTGGCCGTCGGCCCCGGGCAGCCCTTCCCCTACATCTCGAATCTCTCCCTCAGCCTCGGGGTGATCGTCCGCGACCCGAGCAGCGGCCACACGACCTTCGCCCGGGTCAAGGTCCCGATCGAGGTTCTCCCGCGCTTCGTGGCGATCGGCGACACCAACACCTTCGTGATGCTCGAGGACGTCATCGCCCACAACCTCGACTCGCTCTTCCAGGGCATGGAGATCGTCGACTACGACGTCTTCCGGGTCTCCCGCGATGCCGACCTGAGCGTCTCCGACGAGGCCGAGGACCTGCTGCGAGCGGTCGAGGACGAGCTGCGCCGGCGCCGCTTCGGCGAGGTCGTGCGGGTCGAGATCGGGGCCGGGATGTCGGCCGCCCTGCTCCACGAGCTGACCGCCGCGCTCGGCGTCGGCGAGGGCGACGTCTACCCGATCGACGGCCCGCTCGACTTGACCGGCCTGTGGGAGGTCGTCAAGCTGCCGGGCCATTCGGAGCTCCGCGAGACGCCGTGGGTCCCGACCGTCCATCCCCGCTTCCGCGCCGACGACGAGGGCCGCGCCGACGTGATGAGCGCGATGCGCGAGGGCGACATCCTCGTCCACCACCCCTACGACTCGTTCACCAACTCGGTCGAGCGCTTCGTCGAGCAGGCGGTGGCCGACCCGAACGTGCTCGCCATCAAGCAGACGGTCTACCGCACGAGCGACGACTCGCCGCTCGTGCCGGCGCTGATCCGGGCCGCCGAGCGCGGCAAGCAGGCGGTCTGCCTGGTCGAGCTCCAGGCGCGCTTCGACGAGCGGACGAACATCGAGTGGGCCAAGGCGCTCGAGCAGGCCGGCGTCCACGTCGTCTACGGGCATCCGGCCCTGAAGACCCACGCCAAGTGCGTGCTCGTCGTCCGCCGGGAGGGCGACGGCGTGCGCAACTACGTCCACATCGGCACCGGCAACTACCACTCGGCGACGGCCCGCCTCTACACCGACTACGGGCTCTTCACCACCGATCCGGAGATCGGCCGCGACGTCGCCGAGCTGTTCAACTACCTGACCGGCTTCGGTCGGCCGTCGAGCTACCGCAAGGTGCTCGTCGCGCCGACCCACCTACGCCAGGCGATCACCGACCAGATCGAGGCGACGACCGAGGCCCACTCGCCGCAGACGCCGGCGCGGATCGTGATGAAGATGAACGCGCTGGTCGACAAGAAGTGCATCGCCGCCCTCTACCGGGCCTCGCAGGCCGGGGTGCGGGTCGACCTCAACGTCCGCGGGATCTGCTGCCTGCGCCCCGGTCTCCCGGGGGTCTCGGACAACATCACCGTCGTCTCGCTGGTCGGGCGCTTCCTCGAGCATTCGCGGGTCTACGCCTTCGAGCGCGCCGGCGAATACACCGCGTACATCGCCTCGGCCGACCTCATGCCGCGCAACCTCGACACGCGCGTCGAGCTCGCCGTGCCGATCGAGAGCGACGACCTCCGGGTCGAGATCCTCGAGGCGATCGAGCTCTACTTCGCCGACACCCGCAACGCCTGGGTGCTCCAGTCGGACGGGCGGTGGGAGCGGCGCGAGCCCGCCTCCGACGAGCCGCACGACGCCCAGGCCGAGCTCATGCGCCAGCACGCCGCCCGGGCGGCCGAGTCGGCCACCGCGGCCAACTAGCCGAGCTAGAGGCCGTACTTCTCGAGTAGCCGCAGCCAGACCTCGCTGCGGGTCGGGAAGGACGGCACGGCGTGCCAGAGGCGCTCGAGTGGCACGCGTCCGACGACGGCGATCGTCGCCGCGTGGAGGAACTCGGCCACGCCGGCGCCGGTGAACGTCGCCCCGACGAGGACCTGCTCGGCCTCGTCGACGACGATCCGTGCGGTGCCCGGTGCGTTGCGGCCGTAGAAGCTCGCGCCGGCGCTCGCGGCCATCGCGTGGTCGACCGCGCGCGCCTCGATGCCCTGCTCGAGCGCGGCGGCCAGGGTGAGGCCGACGGCGGCCACGTGGGGGTCGGTGAACACCACCCGCGGGGCGCCGGGACCGTCTTCGGTCGCCTGTACCTCGCGCCCGAGGATCGTGTCGGCGGCGATCCGCGCCTGGTACTTGGCCATGTGGGTCAACAGCGACCGCCCGTTGACGTCGCCGATCGCGTAGAGCCAGCCGTGCCCGGGGACGCGCATCTGGTCGTCGACGGCGATCGCCCTGCCGGCCTCGAGCCCGAACGCCTCGACCCCGAGATCCTCGGTCAGCGGGCGCCGCCCGACGGCGACGAGCAGGCGCTGCGCCTTGAGCGCGTCACCGTCCTCGAGGGTCAGGCGGATCCCCTCGGCCGTGCGCTCGACCGCCGTCGCCTTGACCTCGACCCGCACGTCGACGCCGCGCCCGCGGAGGGCGTCGCCGACCTGCTCGCCGGCGAACGGCTCCTCGCGTGCGAGCAGGCGAGGCAGGGCCTCGACCAGGGTGACGCGGGTTCCGAGGGTCGCCCAGGCCTGAGCCAGCTCGACACCGACGACGCCGCCGCCGATCACGAGCAGGCTCTCGGGCGGCTCGCCGGTCGTCGTCCCCTCGCGGTTGGTCCACGGCTCGATCTCGCGCAGTCCGGGGATCGGTGGGATCGCCGCCCCGGTGCCCGTGGCGAGGACGACCGCGAGGCGGGCGGTGAGCGGCTGGTCGTCGACCTGCACGCGGCGGTCCCCGGCGAGCCGTCCGTGCCCGCGGATCAGCGTGACGCCCTGGTCCTCGAGCCAGGGGAGCTGAGCGTCGTCGGAGAGGTTGTGGATGACCTCGTCGCGCCGGGCGAGCACGTCCTTCGGGTCGAGGTCGCGGCATACCGTCTCGCTGGCACCCGGGACGCGCGCGACCTCGGCGAGCAGCTCCGCGGGACGCAGCAGGGCCTTGGAGGGCATGCACGCGTAGAAGGAGCACTCGCCGCCGACGAGCTCGCGCTCGACGATCGCCACCGCCAGGCCGGCCTGACCGAGGCGACCGGCGACCACCTCGCCGGCGGGTCCGGCACCGATGACGATCACGTCGAACTCCGTCATTGGCGCCAGCCTACCGGCCCCCCGGCTCGGCGACAAAGGGGCGCGGGGCCGCTGGTCACGACGCTATCGTCGGAACAGCATGCGCCTCGCCCGACCGCCGATCCTCACGCTCGCCGCCGCGGCCCTCGCGGTCGGCGCCTGCGGCGCCGGCAGCACCGCCGGCCGCCCGCTCCCGGTGGCGGCGGTCCCGGTCGGCCTCCGCGCGGCGACGACGCCGGCGGCGGCGATCGACTGGCCCGAGTTCGGGGGCGACGCCCAGCGCTCGAACGCCTCGGACGCCGCCACCGGGATCGACGCCGGCGCCCTGCGGCGGCTGCGCCGCCAGCGGGTCGCGCTCCCGGGGACCGTCGACTCCTCGCCGATCTACCTCCATGCCGTGACCGTCGCCGGGGCCGCCCGCGACATCTTCGTCGTCACCACGTCCTACGGCCGCACCCTGGCCCTCGACGCGACCGGGGGGCAGATCCTCTGGCAGTTCACCCCGCCGGGGATCGGCTCCTACGAGGGCGGCGACCAGATCACCAACGCCAGCCCGATCGCCGATCCTGACCGCCGCTTCGTCTACGCGGCCTCCCCCGACGGGCAGATCCACAAGCTGGCGGTCGCCGACGGGCACGAGCAGGCCGGCTGGCCGGTCACGGTGACCCGCGACCCGCGGCGCGAGAAGCTGGCCGGCTCGCTCAACATCGCCGGCCGAGCGGTGATCGCGGTGACCGGCGGCTACTACGGCGACCAGCCGCCCTACCAGGGCCACGTGGTCACCATCGCCCGGACGAACGGACGCCTGCTCCACGTCTTCAACTCGCTGTGCGCCGACCGGCGCCGACTGATCGTGCCGTCGAGCTGCAAGTCGAGCGACTCGGCGATCTGGGCGCGGGCCGGCGCGGTGGTGGAGCCCGGCGGGCAGCGGCTGCTCGTGGCGACCGGAAACGGGCCCTACGACGCGCGCACCGATTTCGGCGACAGCGTGCTCGAGCTCGCCGTGGCCGACCTCGGTTTGCGCCAGGCCTACACACCGACCAACCAGGCCAGGCTCGCGGCGACCGACGCCGATCTCGGCTCGAGCACGCCGGCTCTCCTCCCGGGCGGCCTCGCGGTGATCGCCGGCAAGGACGCGATCCTCCGCCTGCTCACCCTCGCCCGGCTCGACGGGCGCCCGACCGCGCGCCCGTTCGCCACCGGTGGCGAGCTCCAGCAGCTCGGCGCCCCGGGCGGGGCGGAGCTGTTCAGCACGCCGGCGGTCTGGCACCGGACGGTCTTCGTGGCCAGCAGCGGGGGCACCGCCGCCTACGCGCTGCGGGGCCGCCGGCTGCAGCTCCGGTGGAGCGCCCCCGGCCACGGCTCGAGCCCGGTGCTCGCCGGCGGCCTGCTCTGGGTCTACGACATCGACGCCGGCCGGCTCGATGTCTACACGCCGGCCTCGGGCCGGCTCCTGGCCAGCCTCGATGCCGGGCGCGGGCACTGGAACAGCCCGGTGATCGCCGGCGGCCGGGTCGCGCTGCCGGAGGGCAACGCGAACGACCACCGCACCAGCGGCGTGCTCGACCTCTACACGGTCGGCTGAGCCCCGCCTACTCGACCACCTCGACGCCCTTCCAGAAGGCGTAGTGGTCCTTGATCTCGGCCGCCGCCTCCTTGGGCTCCGGGTAGAACCAGGCGGCGTCCGGGTTGGCCTCGCCGCCGACCTCGAGCGACTTGTAGCTGGCGGTGCCCTTCCACGGGCAGATCGACGTGGTCGGCGAGTCGTGGAAGTACTCGCTGCTCACGGAGTCGGGGGGGAAATAGTGGTTGCCCTCGACGACCACCGTCTGGTCGCTGTCGGCGAGGGTCGCGCCGTGCCATATCGCTTTCATCCGAGGACTCCTACGGTTGGTTGCCTGTGCAACCAGCTTACAGGGCGGACTCGGTAGGGTGGGCGGGCGGAAAGCCGAGGAGGAGACCATGAGCAACCTCGCCAACATGCTGAGCACGGCGGCCGAGCGCAACGGGGAGGGCACGGCCCTGCGGCTCGACGACATCGCCGTCAACTACGCCGCCTTCGAGGCGGCGAGCGCCCGGGTGGCCGGTCTGATCGCCGCGTCCGGCGTCGGGTCCGGGGACCGGGTCGGCGTGATGCTGCCCAACGTGCCCTACTTCCCGATCGTCTACTACGGGATCCTCCGGCTGGGGGCGGTGGTCGTGCCGCTGAACGTGCTGCTCAAGCACCGCGAGGTCGCCTTCTACCTCGGGGACTCCGAGGCCAGGGCGATCTTCGCCTGGCACGGGTTCGCCGAGGACGCCGAGGCGGGAGCGGCGACGGCCGGATCCGCCTGCACGCTGGTCACGCCGGGCGACTTCGAGCAGCTCGTGTTCGCCGCCGACCCGCACGACGAGGTCGCCGCGGTCGGGCCGACCGACACGGCGGTGATCCTCTACACCTCGGGGACGACCGGGACCCCGAAGGGCGCCGAGCTGACCCACGCCAACCTGGCCCGAAACGCCGAGATCGCCGCGAGCCTGTTCTCGCTCGAGAGCGACGCGGTGACGCTCGGCGCGCTGCCGCTGTTTCATTCCTTCGGCCAGACCTGCGCGATGAACGCGACGATTGCCGTCGCCGGCTGCCTGACCCTCCTGCCCCGCTTCGACGCCGCCAAGGCGCTCGAGATCATCCAGCGCGACCGGGTCAACGTGTTCGAGGGCGTGCCGACGATGTATTCGGCCATGCTCAACCTGCCCGACCCCGGCAGCTACGACACCTCCGCCCTGCGGGTCTGCGCCTCCGGCGGCGCCGCCCTTCCCGTGGAGCTGATGCGGGGCTTCGAGGCAACCTTCGACTGCAAGATCCTCGAGGGGTACGGGCTTTCTGAGACCTCACCCGTCGCCTCCTTCAACCATCCCGACCGCGAGCGCAAGGCCGGGTCGATCGGCACACCGATCGCCGGCGTCGAGATGAAGGTGGTCGGCGAGCAGGGAGCGTCCCTCCCGACCGGCGAGGTCGGCGAGATCATGATCCGCGGCCACAATGTGATGAAGGGCTACTGGCGCAATCCCGAGGCGACCGCCGCGGCGATCGACGACGCCGGCTGGTTTCGCACGGGCGACATGGCGATCGTCGACGACGACGGCTACTTCTTCATCGTCGATCGCAAGAAGGACATGATCATCCGCGGCGGCTACAACGTCTACCCGCGCGAGATCGAGGAGGTCCTCTACGAGCACCCGGCGGTGCGCGAGGCCGCCGTGGTCGGCCTCCCGGACCCCGAGCTCGGCGAGGAGATCGGCGCCGCGGTGGCGCTCCGAGCGGACGCGAGTGCCGACGCCGACGAGCTTCGCGACTTCGTCCGCGAGCGCGTCGCCGCCTACAAGTACCCGCGGCGTGTCTGGTTCGTCGACGACCTGCCCAAGGGGCCGACGGGCAAGATCCTCAAGCGGGAGATCGAGCTCCCCGATTAGCCGTCGCGCCAGCGGCGCTCAAGCGGCGGCGGGGCCTGCTCAACCGGCGCCCCCCGTCTCACCCGGTCCGGCCAGCCCGAACGGCGTCCCCTCCGAGTCGCGGCACACCGCCCACCGCTCCCCCGGATGGACGACGCTCCCGCCCAGCTCGCGCACGCGCTCGAGGGCCCCGGCCAGATCGTCGACCGAGAAATAGGGCAGCGAGAACGAGTCACCCGGCCCCCGCCCCCGCGGGTGCACACCGACCGCCGCCGCGGCCGACCGCAGCTCCCATCCCTCGCCCGCGCTCGCGTCCCGCGGCTCGAGGGCTGCCCCGAGAAATCCACCCCAGAAGCGGCGGGCGCGCTCTACGTCGTCGGCCGGGAACTCGACCAGGGACACGGGCATCGCCACACCCTACCGGGCGCCTTGACGGCCCCTGCGTCGGCCGCCAAGATCCGTCGGTGCCCGTCGAGCGCGTCGCCATCGTCTCCGAGGTCCCGGACCTGACCCTCGCCGAGCTCGCGCCGGTCGTCGCCGCGCTCCAGAAGCAGGTCGATCACGACTTCGGCCCGATCTGGGGCGTCCAGGCCAAGCTGATCGCCGTCGCTCCCGGCCAGCCGACCCCGCGCGGCGCCTGGACGCTGACCATACAGGCGCAGGTTCAGGGTCAGCTCGGCTTCCATCACGACGAGGACGGCCGCCCGCGGGCGGTCATCGAATACGACCCGGCCTGGTCGCTGACCGCCAGCCACGAGCTTCTTGAGATGCTCGTCGACCCGCTCGGCAACCGGATCCTCCCCGGACCGTCGCCGACCGGAGGCAAGGACGAGGTCCATTTCCTGGTCGAGGTCTGCGATCCCTGTCAGCAGGCGGGTCACGCCTACGCGATCGACGGCCTCGTCGTCTCCGACTTCCTCACCCCCGCCTACTACGACCCCGACGCCCCGCCCGAGGCTCCGCGCTCCTTCAACGGCAGCGTCACAGCTTCGTTTGAGGTCCTCGAGGGCGGCTACATCACCTGGCAGGTGCCCCACTCCCACGCGATGTGGCAGGACCACTGGCCGGTCGGCGGCGAGCGGACTCATCGCGAGCTCGGGCGCCTGCCGAACCTCCTCGGCGAGCAGAAGCGCATGCGGCAGTGGGTCGACACCGAGACCCGCCGCCGCGGGCTGGCCGGCTCATCGGGCAGCCGCCCACTCAGCTGACCGGAAGCCCGAGGGTCCCGGCGACGAACCCGCAGAGCGCGTCGGCGTCCCACGCCCCCATCCAGAAGCGCAGCGGCCAAGGCGCGTCGAGGTCGATCCCCGGATCCGCCCCGCCCTCCTCGATCCGCCCGCGCCCGCCGCGCTCGCCCAGGTCGACCGCGTAGGAGACCCGCATCCGGGCGACCGGCCCGAGCGCCTCCCGCCGGCGGCGCAGCCCCGCCGCCGCGACCGGATCCGCGGCGCCGGCCAGCGCCCGCTCGAGCGCCGCGGCCCGATCCAGGCGGTAAGCGAGGAAGTCATCGATCCCGGTCGCCTCGCCGATCGCCGCCGACGCCGCCTCGCCGCGCTCGATTCCCCCCGCCGCCCGCCGGGCCAGGTCCTCCGCAGCCGCGGCGAGCACGCCGCCGTCGGACCCGTCGAGCCAGTCGCGCCGGCGGAGCACCACCCCGCGGCCGGCGACGGCGATCTCGAGCGGGTCGATGACCTCGCTCCCCGGGATGCTCAGCAGGCCGTTGCGCCCCTCGAAGCGGGGCTCGCCCCCGAGCTCGACCGCCGCTCCGAGCCAGGGATCCTCGATCGCCCGGCCCTCCCCGGCGACCGCGGTCACCCGGACGCCGACCCGGGGTCCCGGCACCCGGTCGACCGGCTGCGGCCGGAAGCGGATGATCCGGTCGAGGTCGGGCTCGCCCGCGCAGGCGAAGGTCGTCCCGCTGACGCCGCGCGGCTCGTCGAACGGGTCGGGGTCGGTGGCCAGCCGGCAGGAAAACCAGCCGGCGAAGGAGAGCTCGACCATCACCGATCCTCGCCCGCCGCCCGCCCGATCAGGCGCGCCGCCAGCCCGAGGTTCTCGCCGATCGGGCCCAGGCGCGGCGGCCGCCCGCCGAGCGCCTCGAGCTGCGCCCGGGCGCCGGCCAGCAGCGCCTCGAGCGTCCGCCAGCTCTCCCTCCGCTCGCCGGCGAGCGCGACCCGCCCGTCCCAGCCGAAGGTCGGCCCGCAGGTCCAGCCGGGGGTGCCCGCGCCGATCGGGAGCTCGGCCAGCACCTCGCCCAGCGGCCGCAGCACCCCGCCCATCAACCCCGCGGCCACCCGCCGCGCCCCGACGGCCGCGGGCGATCCCACCTCGAGCAGCGCGTAGTAGAGCTCGAGCGAGAGCAGCATCGCCTGGTAGGCGCCCGCGAAGGCGGCGGCCGCCGCCGCCGTCGACCGGTTGCCGATCGGCGTGCCTGCTCCCGTCCCGAGGACGGGATTGGCGACGACCCGACGCGCCGGATCGCAGGTCTCGCCGTCGAGCTCGGCCTCGATCGTCCGCAGCCGCCGCAGGTGCGAGTCGGCCGCCTCCTCGGCGCCGCCCTGGCCGATGATCGCGTCGATCACCTCGAGCATGTCCCCCGCCCCGTTGACCGGCCGCAGCCGGACCGCCCCGCTGATGCCCCAGCCGTCCACCCGGTCGGTCGGCGTCCGGCGAACGACCGGATGCCCGGCCGCGGCAAGCCGGGCGATCTCCCGCTTGATCGCGCCGTAGTGGCCGGCGATCTCCCCCTCGCCCGACTCGTCGCGCTCGAGGGCGACGAAGCGTTCGAGGCTCCGCCGGCCGAACCGCTCGAGGACCAGCACCGCCGTCCCCGGCCCGCCGGCCAGGCGCCCCCCCGCAAGCCCCGGCCGCACGAGCCACGGCTTGGCCCCGACGGCGATCAGCAGGTTGCTGACCGCCGCCAGGTGCGCCATCTCCTCGCGCGCGATCGCCAGCAGGGTCCGCTCCCAGCCGCGAATCCGCTCGAGCTCGAGGACGCTCGCCCCCTCGTCCTCGCGGCGCTTGAGCGAGGCGGCGGCGAACAGGTACTGCAGAAGCACGGCGTGCTCGAACTCGGCCGCCTCCTCGAGGGCAGCGATGAGGTCCCCGGGGACCTCATCCATCGGCGCGGCTCGCGCCCCCCGCGGCTCGGAAGTCAGACGCCACCGCGTCCATCAGGATCTCGTCCTCCCGACCCCCCATCGACGACGCGGCGTTGCGCCGCCGGCCGACCAGCTCGAAGCCGGCCCGCTCGTAGGCCCGGATCCCGGCCGGGTTCGACGGCAGCACGGCGAGCAGCACGTTCTCCAGCCCGACGACCGTGAAGGCCCACTCGAGCAGAAGCCGCGTCGCCTCGCCGCCGATCCCCTCGCCCCGCCGCTCGCCGATGAGGATGCCGAAGTCGGCCCGCCGGTTGTGATGGTCGATGCGCATCAGCGCCAGGGTGCCGACCGGTGTGATCTCGGGCATCGCGTACACCGTGAAGTGCGCCGCCTCGGGCTGCTGGCGGGCTGAGGCCCGTCCGGCCTCGGCGACCCACTGCTCGGCCGCCTCGATCGTCCAGATGTCGATCGACGACAGGCCCCGGCGGACCTCCCGATCGTTCCACCAGCGCGCGTAGAGGCCGACGAGATCCGAGCGCAGCGGCCCGAGCGCGACGCCGTCCCCGACGAGCAGCATGTTCACATCGCCGTCACCGTCTGCCATGACCGCTCACGCTACCGAGTCGCGGCCGGCGGGTGGCGGAAAACTGACCGGTCGGCGCCACAGCGCGCGCGTATGATCCACCGGGAAACCGGTCCCGGACAGGAGGACGCGATGTCAGCGAACGAGTCACCATCGTGGGAACAGGGCCTCACCGCCATCGACGACGAGCAGGAGGCGACCGAGTACGCCAAGGGCGCGGTCCACGAGCCGCTCGCCGAAGCCCACGGCCGCGCCAAGCGGGTGCTCGAGCTCGAGCAGGCGCGCCCGAACCCCCGGCCGACCGTCGTCGCCCACGCCCAGAAGTCGGTCGACATCATGGAGCAGGCGATGGGGATGTGGCGGGGCTGAGCTCCGCCGGCTGACCATGCGCCTCGACGCCCGCCGACTCCCGATCGCGGCCCGCTGACGCGGCGGCCAGAGCGGCGGCCTCCTCGACCAGCGCCCGCCCCGTCGCCGAGCGCGCGAGCTGGTCGGGCAGGAGCTCGCGGTAGACCGCGGCGGCGCGGACGAACCAGAGCACCGACCCGCGGTCGCGATCGGCGGTCAGCCCCCGCTCGAAGTGATCGGCCGCCTGCTCGGCGTCGCCGATCGTCGCCGCCAGCAGGCCGAGGACGCGCGACACCGAGCCCCACGCCGCCCACCCGCTGTCCATCGTCGCCGTCCGATCCGCGTACGGGAGGAGCAGGCGGTGGAGGACGGCCGCCCGGGGTGCGTCGCCGAGCGCGTGGGCGCACTCGCCCAGCAGCGCCAGCGAGGCCAGCCAGTCCCAGGTCGGGGCGACCCGGACAAAGTTCTCGCCGGCGTAGAGCTCGAACTCCGCCCGCGCCTCGTCCTCGCGCCCCAGCCCGAGCAGCAGCCGGGCGAGGGTCGCCCTCCAGATCGGCTGGCCCGGGTAGCGGGCCGCGCACCGGCGCAGCGCGTCCTCGTCGGCGCGGTCGAAGGCGTCCGCCCCATGGGCGATCAGGAAGGTCTGGATCGCGGTCGACTCGATCGACTCGGGGTCGGTGGCCTGCTCGAGCGCGGTCGCCTGGGCCTCGAACGCCTCGGCCTCCTCCAGGCGGCCCTCGAGGACGCGGAGCATCGCCTGGACGACGAGCAGCGACCACTCGAACCACGGCTGGCGCAGGCCGGCCTGCGCCGCGGCGAACGCCTCGAGCGCCGCCGCGGCCTCCGCCGCCCGGCCGAGCTCGAACTGGGCGAGGAAGCGGTGCATCTGGGCGCGGGCGACGCTTTCCCGGTCGTGGGCGCGCTCGCCGAGCTCGATCGCCTCGACGGCCAGGGCGAGCCGCCGGTCGAGGCTCTCCGGGCGGCAAAGCACCAACGGCCCGAGGCGGAGGATCGGCGCCAGGGTCGCCGGGTCATCGAGACCCCGGGCGATGGCGAGCGCCTCCTCGAGCAGCGCCTCGCGCCGCTCCTGGGCCTCCAGCGGGTCGAGGCCGTTGGCCAGCCGCGCCAGCGTCTGCGCCCGCAGCACCCCGGCCTCGGGCGGGAGTCCGGCGAGCGCCTCGTCGAGCAGGGCGATCGCCTCCCGGTCGATCACCCCGTAGCGCTGCCACTTGGCGAAGCCGAGCGCCGCCCCGGCGAGGAGCTCGGGGGCGGCGAGCTCGCGGGCGAGCCCGGCGGCGGCCGAGTAGCGGTCGCGGGCGCCGTAGATGTCGTGGATCCGCTCGAGCGCGTCGCCCAGCTCCATGAGGACCGTGTAGCGGCGCCGCCGGTCGGGCTCGGCCAGCTCCATCGCCGCCAGGGCCCGCTCGTAGTGCTCGATGGCCTCCTCGTGGGCCAGCGAGGTCGAAGCCCGCCGGGCGGCCTCGAGCGCGTAGCCGATCGCCGGCTCGGGGCCGACGAGCTGGCGCGCCTCGAAGAAGTGGCGGGCGAGCTCGGCCGGCGGGCTCGACGCCGGTCCGCCCGCCTCGAGCGTCCGGCCGATCGCCGCGTGGAGACGAGCCCGCCGGCTCGCGCTGAGCTGCTCGTACTGGGTCTCGCGGACCAGGTTGTGCGTGAAGGAGAAGACGTCGATCTCCCCCCGCACCTCGGAGACGAGGTCCAGCGCGATCAGCTCGTCGAGCGTCTCCAGCAGCTCGTCGGCGTCCTTGCCGAGCACCGCCTCGAGCACGCTCAGCCGGAAGCGCTGCCCGGCCACGGCGGCCACCGCCAGCAGGTCGACGGCCGGTTTGGCGAGCGGAGCCAGCCGGCGGAGGATGACCTCCTTGACGCCCTGGGGCACTCCGAGGGCCTGGATCTCCCGGCCGGTCATCGAGGCCGCCGCCGCTCCTCCCCCGATGCTCCGGAGCATCTGATCGATGAAGAACGGGTTGCCGCCGGTGTGGCCGAGCAGCTTGCGCACGAAGGCCGGCTTCGCGTGCACCTTCGTGTCGCCGGCGAGCAGGCGCTCGGCCTCGGTGGCCCCGAAGCCGGCGAGCGGGATCTGGCCGAACTGGTGGTCGCGCCGCAGATCGGCGACCAGGGCGCCGAGGTCCTCGGTCGCCTCGGGCTCCCGGTAGGTCCCGATCACCATCAGCCGCGACCCGGCCAGCGAGCGCAGCACGTGACGCAGCAGCGAGAGCGTCGGCTTGTCGGCCCAGTGGAGGTCGTCGACCAGGAGGAGGACCGGCCGGCTGGCGGCCAGCCGCCGGAGCACCGCGCAGACCGCCTCGAACAACCGGTAGCGGTCGTCGCCCGCGTCCGGGGACACCACCGCCGCCCCGGCCGGGCGGATGCCCAGCCGCGGGATCAGCCGTCCGAGCTCGAGCGATTCGCCCGGGAGCTCGGCGATCAGCGCCTCGACGTTCGCCTGGTCCAGGTACTCGCTGAGCGCCTCGACGAACGGCTGGTAGGAGGAGACCGCCTCCTCGTCGCAGCGGCCGTAGAGCACGGCGGCGCCGTCGGCGTGGACCTCCCGGGCGAACCGGGCGTTGAGGTAGGTCTTCCCCATGCCGGCGTCCCCGGTCACGCACACCAGGCCCGGCGCCGGAGCCGCCCAGCGGGCGCGCAGGTCGGCGAGCGCCTCCTCGCGCCCGACGAACTCCCGCTCGGCGAGCGACGCGGTGAACGGCGGCAGGGGCAGCGGTCCGTCGGCCCGCCCGCCGGCGGTCGACGCGAACGTCCCGCTCCGGTGGAAGCCGGTCGCGGCGGCCGGCCGCACCGAGATCTCGCTCTGCCCGGCCACGGCCGCGGCCGCCGCCCGCGCCAGCTCGCCCGCCGACTGAAAGCGGTCGTCGGGGTGCTTGGCCATCGCGTGGACGACGACCTCGTCGAGCTCGACCGGCACGCTCGGCACGAGCTGGCTCGGCGGCGGCGGCGGCACGCTCAGGTGAGCGAAGATCTTCGCGACCTCCTGGTCGCGGGGGAAGGGGACCTTTCCGGTCAGGAGTTGGTGGAGCACGCAGCCCAGCGCGTAGACGTCGCCCCGGCCGTCGACCGGGTCGCCGCTGACCTGCTCGGGGGCGATGTAGTCGAGCGTGCCCACGAAGCCGCCCGTCGCCGTCATCCCCCCGCCGAAGTCGGTCACCCGCTTGGTCAGGCCGAAGTCGGTGAGATAGACATGCTCGTCGGGATAGGTCCCGGTGACCAGCACATTGGCCGGCTTGACGTCCCGGTGCACGAGACCCCGCTCGTGGGCGGCGTCGAGGGCGGCGGCGATCTGGGTGACGATCCGCGCCGCATGCGTCGGCGCCAACCGCTCGCGGCTTCGCAGGAGGTGGTTGAGGTCCATGCTCTCGACGAAGCGCATGACGATGTAGAGCAGCCCGTCCTCGTCGCCGACCTCGTAGATCGGGATCACGTTCGGGTGCTCGATCTGTGCCGCCAGCATCGCCTCCTGCTCGAAGCGCGCGCGGAAGTCGGCGTCGCCCGCCAGCTCGGGCATGATCACCTTGACCGCCACCATCCGCTCCGGACGGACCTGCCACGCCTTGTAGACGAGCCCCATCCCCCCGCGCCCGGCGAGCGACTCGATGCGATACCCGGCGAACACGTCCCCCGGCGCCAGTTGGCGTTCCACCGACCCAGGATATCCGCCGCTGTCGGGCGTCCCGGCGCCCCGGCGCCCCGGCGGTGGGCGGTCGGGGCGGCGGCGCCGCGAATCGGCGGCGTCGGGGCGGGCGGCGAAGGCCGGCCGCGGCGCGAAGTACCGTAAGGCCACTGATGGAGTTCGTCCCCGGCCGCCCGAACATCGCGCTGCGCCCCCAGAACGGAGGCGACCCGATCGTCGTCCTCTCCTTTCCCTACGACCCGCACATCGTCGCCGCGGTGCGCTCGATCCCCCACCGTCGCTTCGACTGGGACTCCCGGGAGTGGTCGGCGCCGGCCGACGACTGGTCGGGCGTCCACGTCGCCGAGGTCCTCGACCGCTTCCCCGAGCTCACGACCAGCGCCGGGGTCGACGCCTGGCTCGGGGCGATCGAGCGCCGCTGGGTCGGGCGGGTGACCACCGTCCGCCACGACGGCCGCGGCTGGCTCCTGCTCGACACCCGCGCCGGGCGGATCCCGCCGGTGCTCGAGGTCGGAGCGGTCGTCCGCCCCGACGGGCGCCTGCTCGTCCCGATCACCGCGGCGGCCGCCGCCGCCCTCCGCGACGAGCGCTCGGCCCGAATCGACGCCGGCGCCGAGCGGTGCCTGGCGGCGGTCGAGCTCGGCGACGTCCCCCCGCCGGCCCGGCTCGTCCTCGGCAGCGGCGTCGACGGCCTGCGCCTGCGCCTCGAGGTCCTCTGGGATCCGGCCGTCGGCGCGGCGTTCGCGGAGCTCCCCGGGACCGTGGGCGGGCGGGTGGCGCCCGACCCGTGGCTGGTCCCGACCCTCGACGCCTTCGTCGCCCTCCACGACGTCGCGGTCACGCCGCAGGCGCAGGGGCTCCTCGCCGGCCTGCGCGACGAGCACGACCAGGCGGCGGCCGCGGTGCGGAGCTCGCGCGCGACCAGCGCGCCGCCGATCCCGGAGGTGGCGGCCGTGCTCGGCGGGGAGCTCCAGCCCTTCCAGTGGGCCGGCGTCCGCTACGTCCTCGAGGCCCGGCGCGCCTTCCTGGCCGACGAGCAGGGGCTCGGCAAGACGGTCGAGGCGCTGGCCACGCTCGAGGCCGACGGCGCCTACCCGGCGGTGGTCGTCTGCCCGGCCTCGCTCAAGCTCAACTGGGAGCGGGAGACCGGGAAATGGCTGCCCCACCGGACGGTGGCGATCGCCGCCGGGCGCGGCGGTGCCCCGCCGGTGGCCGACGTCGTGATCGTCAACTACGAGATCGTCGCCGCCCACCGCGACGCGCTGGCCCGGCGGGCGCCGCGAGCGCTGGTCATCGACGAGTCGCACTACTGCAAGAACCCGCAGGCCAAGCGCACCCAGGCCGTCCGCCGGCTCGCCTCCGCCGTCACCGACGGTGGCCTGCGTCTCGCCCTGACCGGGACGCCGGTGCTCAACCACGCCGACGAGCTGATCGCCCAGCTGCGGGTCATCGGTCGGCTCGAGGACTTCGGCTCCGGGGCCCGCTTCTCGCGACAGTTCCAGGGGGACCGCAGCGAGGAGCGCCTCCACTGGCACCTGCGCCGCCGGTGCTTCGTCCGGCGCCTCAAGCGCGACGTCATCCCCCAGCTGCCGGCCAAGCGCCAGGTGGTGGTGCCGATCGCGCTGACCAACGAGCCCGAGTACCGGCTCGCCGAGCGCGACGTGATCGCCTGGCTGCGCGAGCAGCCGCTCGACCTCTCGGTCCTCAACGCCCGGATCGCCTCGACCCTGCGCGCCGAGCGGCTCGCCCAGCTCGGCACCCTGCAGCGCCTCGCCGCCCGAGGCAAGCTCCACGCCGCGCTCACCTGGATCCACGACTTCATCGCCTCGGGCGAGGCGCTCGTCGTCTTCGCCCGCCACGTCGAGGTCCAGCAGGCGGTGCTCGAGCGCTTCCCCCACGCCGCCCACCTCCTCGGCCGCGACTCGATCGCCGCCCGCGAGGAGGCGATCGCCGCCTTCCAGCGGCCTGACGGCCCCCAGCTGATCGTCTGCGCCACCCGGGTGGCGGCCCAGGGGATCACCCTGACCCGGGCCTCGAACGTCGCCTTCCTCGAGCTCGAGTGGACCCCGGCGATGCACGACCAGGCCGAGGATCGCTGCCACCGGATCGGGCAGCGCGACGCCGTGAGCGCCTACTACCTGCTCGCGGCGGAGACGATCGACGAGACCATGGCCAACCTGATCGCCCACAAGCGCGGCATCGTCGACGCCGTCACCGACGGGCGCGCCGCCGTCGGCGGGGGACTGGTCGAGGCGGTCGTGCGCGAGCTGCGCGACGGCAAGCCGTTCCAGCACCTCCGCCCGGTCGCCTAGGCCGGCCCGCCGTCCGCCGGCCAGCTCGCGCGCGGCGCTACTTGGACACGACGGTGTGCTCGACCGTCGGCTCGCGGTCGCTTTGGGTGCGGGCGACGATCAGGTCGCTGACCAGGTCGGGCGCGAAGAGGCCGTGGTCGACGACGCCCGGCACCCCCGACAGCCGGGCGGCGAGCCCCGCCGGGTCATCCACCGCACCCTGGTAGTCGGCGATCACGCCGCCGTCGGGGCTGGGCGGGGCGTCGCGTCGGGCGATCGGGGCGAGGCCGTGGAGCGTCGCGGCGAGACCGTAGGCCAGAAGCTCGAGCGGCACCGGCGGGCTCAGCGCGTCGACGACCTTCTCCGAGGAGGCGATCACGACGAAGCGCTCGGCGGCCGCGGCGACGATCTTCTCGCGCGTGTGCGCACCGCCGCCGCCCTTGATCAGCCAGCTCGCCGGGTCGATCTGGTCGGCGCCGTCGATCGCGATGTCGAGCCGGTCGAGCACGTCGAAGGAGACCACCCGAAGCCCGAGGTCGGCCGCCGCCCGCTCGGTGGCCACCGACGTCGCCACGCAGACGATGTCGAGCCCCCGCCGGGCCAGGGCCGGGAGGAGGTAGGCGACGGTCGAGCCGGTGCCGAGACCGACGCGGGCGCCGTCGGGGACGAGCTCGGCCGCGGCCTCGGCCGCCGCTCGCTTCTCGGCATCCGCCCGGCTGATCGGCTCACTGGCGGACATCCGGGCGGACCCTAGCGGGCGGCGCCGGACCGCGCCGCGCCGCCGGTGGCGCCGCGTGGCGACGCCGGGCGCCGGCCGCCCAGGGTAGTCTCGCCGCCATTCGCTGCGCGGAGAGGGAATGTCGAGGTTGACCGGGGTGACGCGGTCCGGCCCGTGGCCGGGGGATGGCCCGTGGGCCGGCCGGCCCCGGGCCCGGCGCGCTGTGGCCCGGCCCGTGGCGACGGCGGGCGTCCTCGTCGGGCTCCTGCTCGTGCTCCTGCTCCTGCTCCTGCTCGTGCCGGCCGGCGCCGGGGCGGCGGCGGCGAGCTGGTCGCCGCCGGGGATCGTCACCCATTGCCCGGCCGCCTCCCAGCCGAGCGTCGTCTTCCCGAGCGCCGATCCCCACACGAGCGCCGGGCCGGGGGCGATCCTCTGGAGCGGCTATCCGGTGGCCTGCGGCGGCGCCGGCCCGGGCTCGGGCGTCGGCGTGGCGCCGATCGGCCCCAACGACGTGGCCGCGGCGGCGACCTCCCTCCCGCTCGCTCCGGGGCCGCCGACCGCACTCGGGGGCCTGGCCGCCACGCTCGGCACCGGCGACGGTCGGATCGTCGTGGCCGCCGGTCTCGGGACGGCGCCGGCGAGCCCGGCCGGCGTCGTCGAGGGCCGGGCCGGCGGCCCCTTCGGTCCGCCGAACCCGCTCCGCTCCCGGACGGCGCCGCTGGCCGGCGCGACGAGCTACCTCGGGGACATCGCCCTGGCGACCGTGCGCCCGCGCAGCGGGCAGGTCGAGCTTCGCCTCCAGCGGCACGGAGCGCCCGGCCTCTCGCGGCCGGTCGCCCTGACCGGTGGAGCCTCGGCGGTGAGCGCGGTCGCGGTCGGCCTCGACTACCGTGGGGACGCGATCGTCGTCTGGGCGCAGGACGGCTGGATCTACGCCCGGGTGCTCCGCGCCGACGGGCGGCTCGAGGCAACCGAGCGGGTCGCGCCGACCCCACCGGCGCCGCATCTCCAGGCGCTGATCAGCGACGACAACCACGGCATCGTCGCCTGGACCAGTGAGCGGCCGACCGGCAGCGGCACCGCCACCCGGGTCTATCTCGACGCCTCGAGCGCCGGACTCCACTTCGGGCGTCCGCGCCTGCTTGAGGCGTTCCGCAGCCCGCCCGGGCTGCAGCTGCCCGAGGGCTCGCTGCGGCTGGTCCGCCTGGCCAGCGAAGGGGTGATGATGGCCTGGACGGGGATGAGCGCCGGACGCTACGTAGTCCGGGCCGCCTCGGTCAGCCTGTTCGCCAGCCGTCCGAGCCGGACCATCTCGGGGCCGTCCGGCGACGCGATCCTCGCCGACCTGGCCACCGGGCCGCGCGACGAGGCGATCGCCCTGTGGACCAGCGCCCCGCGCCGGGCCGGCGGCTTCGACGTCGGCCGCACCGAGCTCCTGGCCGCCCGCGGCGTCGCCGTGCTGCCCGGCCTGGCGGCCTTCTCGGCCCCGGAGGCGGTCGCCGGGCCCGGCGCGGTCGCCGCGCCGCGCGCCGCGGTCGACCCGACGAGCGACACGGCGGTCGCCGTCTGGCAGAACCTCGGCACCGAGCCGGGGATCGCCTACACGACGCGCGGCCGGGCGACGGCGGGGCTGCGGCGCGGCGGGCCGGCCGCGCACGCCGACCCGGGGCGGGGCGGCTGGCCGACCGGCGCGTGGGTGCTCGCGGCCGTCGCGGTGCTCGGGGCCGCTGCCGCTCTCGCGCGCGCGGCCCTGGCGCGGCGCACCCGCGGCCTGCGCGCGACCCAGACCGACGCGCTGCCGCACTGAGCGGGTCCGCGTGTGCGGCCTCCGGGTCTCGAGGACGCAGCCGCCGGCAGGGCGGCATCCCGAGCGACGTACCGCTCGCTCACGGGTCGGTGCGGCCCTTGCTCCTGCCCGGCCAGGAGGCTCGGCGCGACCGCTCCGGCTGCCCGTCCGGTGGAGCGGGATCACGCGACCCCGACGGGCGTCCCCGCCGCGCGCGCTATGCTCGACGGGCAGAGTCGCCCGCCGGACCTCTTCCCTTCCTCCGCGGCCGGCCGATCCGGAAGGGACAGGGCGGCGTAGGTCACGCAGTCCGACGGGAGAAGCGATGGCACGCATGCGCAAACGCGTCGACGTATCGCAACAGGAGCCGGTCGCGCCGGAGACGCCGACCGAGCGGCGAGCCCGCCAGGCCGCTCAGCTGGCCGACCAGCAGGCCCAGCTCCGGCGGGAGGCCGAGGAGCGCCGGGCGGCCAAGCGCGACCGCGAGGCCCTCGCCGAAGCCGGAGCCGATTCTTAGACCGCGTTTCAGGAGCGATTACGGTCGCTTCAGGAGGACGGGCGATGATTGCTCGGTCAATGACTCGCGCGGCTAAGACATCGGTGCTGGTCTCGGGGATGCTCGGCGGCCTGACCGTCCTGGCCGCCAGCGTGGCGATCGGGGTCGGCTCGAAGTCCACCTCGGTGGTCGTGCAGCAGCAGCCGAGCTCGGGGACGACCACGATCTCCCATCTCGTCGGAACGCTGTCGCCGCGCCAGATCTACAAGCAGGCGGCGCCGTCGGTGCTGGCCATCCAGGCTACGGGCGGCGGTGCCGGCGGGGTCGCCTCGCCGTTCGGCGGCGGCGGCGGCGGCGGTGGCGGTGGCGGCGGCCGGCCTCAGATCGCGACCGGGTCGGGGTTCGTGATCGGCAGCGGCGGCCTGATCCTCACCAATGAGCACGTCGTCGACGGCGCGACGACGGTGACGGTCGCGTTCGGCGCCCACCGCGACCGGTCGCTTCCTGCGTCGGTGGTGGCCACCGATGTCTCCCACGACCTGGCGCTGCTCAAGATCAGCGCCGCGGGCCTGAAGGTCGCCGCGCTCCGGCTCGGCGACTCGAGCGGCCTGCAGGTCGGCGATCCGACCTACGCGATCGGCAACCCCTATGGCCTGGATCGGACGCTGACCACCGGGGTGATCTCCGCCCTCCAGCGGAGGATCACCGCCCCGAACAACGCGTCGATCACCCACGTGATCCAGACCGACGCGGCGCTCAACCCGGGCAACTCGGGTGGCCCGCTGCTCGACGCGACCGGTCGGGTGATCGGCGTCAACTCGCAGATCGCCTCAAGTGCAGGCGCGGGTCAGGGCGGCAACACCGGGATTGGGTTCGCCGTACCGAGCAGCACGGTCAAGGCCTTCCTGGCCGCGCACGGGCACTGACGCCCCCGCCCGCCGGCGACGGCGATGGCGGCCGTCAGGTCGTGAGCCTCCCCGGCGGCTGGCGGCCGCTCATGATCACGGCCCCGCCCGCCCCCTAGAACGTCCATTCCCCGGAGAGCTGGCGGCGGAGCTTCTCGAGCTCCCGCACGCGCGCCCCGGGCTCGCCGTGGTGGCGGCCCTCGTCCATCAGCGCGACCAACTGGCGGTCGACGGCCAGCATTTGGCAGGCGAGCTCGCGGGCGATGGCCCGCAGGAACTGTGTCGCCCAGAGGTCGCCGGCGCCGAGGCCGGCCTCGAAGGTCTCGCGCGTCAGCTCCCAGAGCTCCGCCTCGGTGCGACCGAGGACGGTCCGGGTCCGCCGCTGGTCGGCGAGGACGGCGAACTCGCCGATGAACGTGCCGGGTCCGATGTTGGCGAGGTGATGGTCGCCGTCGGTGCCGCGGACGCATACCTCGACCTCGCCGCGGGCGAGGACGTAGACCGAGTCGCCGGGGTCGCCCTGGCGGAAGAGGACCTCTTCGGGGTCGAGCGTCCGGATCCGCAGCTGGCCGGCGCTCGCGGCGGCATCCGCGTCGCTCAGGTCGGCCAGACAGCGGACGGCGCGGACGGCGGCGGGATCGGGATGCTCGGCGGCGGCGGCCACGGCGTCAGATCCCCCGCAGGACGGTGGCCTTGGCCACGCGGCCGAGGGCGACGATGTAGGCCGCCGTGCGCCAGCTGACCCGGTGGCTGCTGACGAGGTCGCGGACCGTCCGGTAGCTGGTCGCCATCACATCGGCCAGACGGTCGTTGACCTCAGCCTCGCTCCAGCGGAAGCGCTGGACGTTCTGCGCCCACTCGAAGTAGCTGACCGTCACCCCGCCGGCGTTGGCGAGGATGTCGGGGATGACGGGGATCCCCCGCTCGGCGAGGATGGCCTCGGCCTCGGGAACGGTGGGGGCGTTGGCGCCCTCGACGACGACCCGGGCGCGGAGCTCGCGGGCGATGTCGGCGGTGACGGCCCCGCCGAGCGCCGCCGGGACCAAGACGTCGGCCTCGGCGGTGAGCACCTCGTGGTGGCTGACCTGGGCGACGCCGTCGGCCTCGTACTCGTCGAGCGGCCGCCGCGTGCGGGCAAACTGCTCGAAGAGGGCGGGCACGTCGAGCCCGTCGGGCGCGGCCAGGCCGGCGGCGGCGTCGCTCACGGCGACGATCTTGGCGCCGAGCTGGTGGGCGATCAGGGCGGCGTAGGAGCCGACGTTGCCGAAGCCCTGGACGGCCAGCGTCGCCCCGGCGAGCGAGCGCCCGGCGTCGAGGAGATAGGCCTCGGTCACGGCGATCACACCGCGCCCGGTCGCCGCCTCGCGTCCCTCGCTGCCGAGCAGCTCGAGCGGCTTGCCGGTCACCACGCCGGGCGAGTAGCCGTGGGCCCGTGAGTACTCGTCCATGATCCAGGCCATCACCTGGGCGTTGGTGTTGACGTCGGGGGCGGGGATGTCGCGCTGGGGCCCGATGTCGGAGCCGATCCGCTGGACGAGCTTGCGGGTCAGGCGCTCGAGCTCGCCGGGCGAGAGAGCTTTGGGATCGCAGGCGATCCCGCCCTTGGCCCCGCCGAAGGGGACGTTCACGAGCGCCGTCTTCCAGGTCATCAGCGAGGCGAGCGCGCGGACGTCGTCGGCGTCGACGGTCGGATGGAAGCGCAACCCGCCTTTCATCGGCCCGCGGGCCGAGTTGTGCTGGATGCGGTAGCCGGTGAACACGGCGAGCTCGCCGTTGTCGAGTTCGATCGGCAGCGTGACGACGTGCTCGGCCTCGGCCGAGAGCAGCAGGAGCTCGACGTGGGCCCCGAGATCCATGATCCTGGATGCCTCGCGGATGAACCCGTTGGTGGCCTCGAGTGCCGTCATCGCGACCGCCCGGTCATCGTGCCGGGAGCATCGCAGAACCGGGGGGCCGGATCGGATCTCGGCTCGGAGCCCTCAGCCGGCGGGAGCGCGGGGCTCGAGGATGACAAGCGGGATCTGGCGCTCGGTTCGTTCTTGATATGAGCAGTATCCGGGGTAGGTTTCGAGCGCCTTGGGCCAGAGCCGGTCGCGCTCGGCCGCGCTGGCCACCCGGGCCGTGACCGGCCGCCGCTCGCGGCCGACCTGGATCGTCGTGTCGGGGTTGGCCAGGAGGTTGTGAAACCAGGCGGGGTGGCGCGGGTTGCCGCCCTTGGAAGCGACGATGACCGTGTCCTCGCCGTCCTCGACGTAGACGAGCGGGGTGGTCCGCGACTGACCGGTTCGGGCCCCGCGATGATCGAGCAGGAGCATCGGCGGGCCGCCGGGTAGGCGATGGCCGACAAGGCCGCCGGTCGCCCGGTAGGCGGCGACGTGACCGGCGGCGAGGCGGCGGAGCACCGGCCAGGCACGGTCGACGATGTTCATGCGGTCCATGCCGACATCATGGCGCGGCCGGGGCGGCGGCGTGGTCGTGGTGGCGCCGGCGCCTGGGTGTAGGCTGGCGAGATGGCTGCGACCGGCGCCCAGCCGCCCTCGCCGGATAATCCGCTGGGCGGCGGCTGCCTGTGCGGCGGGGTCCGCTTCGAGCTCAGCGAGCCGTTCGCGTCGTCAGGCTACTGCCACTGCACGCACTGCCAGCGGCGGACCGGGACCGCGTCCTCGGTGAACGGGCGGGTTCCCCGGAGCGGGTTTCGGCTGCTCGCCGGGCGCGAGCTGCTCGAGACCTTCCAGCCGACGCCCGAGAGCAACCCGAAGGTGTTCTGCCGTCGGTGCGGGTCGCACCTGTTCAGTGGCGACCCGTTCGCCGGCGACGACGTGGCGATCCGCCTCGGCGTAGTCGACGGCGACCCGGGAATCCGGCCGCAGTACCGCCAGTGGGTCGACTCGGCCGCGTCGTGGGAGCCGATCCCCGACGACGGGCTCCCCCGCGCCGGCGGGCGCTGGACCGCCTGAGCCCGGCATCCCCCGCCGGCGGCGCGTCCCGCTTAGCTCGGCTTAGCTACGGCTGACTTAGCTTAGCTAACGTGGGCGGCGCGCACGGTGTTCCAGCTCTCCCAGGTGATGCGGAGGATCAGCGCGGTGATCAGGAGGCCGACGATGGGATCGGCGATCGGCACGCCGAGGGCGACGGCGAGCGCGCTGAGGACGACGCCGACGGAGACGATGGCGTCCGAGCGCGCGTGCTGGCCGTCGGCGATCAGCGCCGCACTGCGCAGGCGTCGGCCTCCGGAGAGGCGGACGCGAGCGGCGATCGCGTTGCCGACGACGCCGACGACCCCGGCGAGCGCGAGGGCGAGCAGATGGCTCGGGGCGAGCGGGTGGATGATGCGCAGCACCGCGAAGACGCCGGCGGTGACGGCGCTGACGAGGATCGTGAGGACGACGGCGAGGCCGGCCGCGCGCTCGGCGCGGTCGGAGCGCAGGATGAAGGCGACGCCGAGCGGGATGGCGGTGAGCGCGTCGCCGAAGTTGTGGATCAGGTCGGCGAGGAGGGCGACGCTCCCGGTGGCGAGGTAGATCGCCGCCTGGAGACAGGCGGTGACCCCGAGCAGGGCGAGGGAGACGAGGACGACGCGCACGCCGTCGCGGGAGCGCTTGATCGACGGGTCGACGAGGCCGTGGGAGTGGCCGTGCCCCTCGTCATGGTCGTGCCCGTCGTGGTCGAGCCCATCGTGGTCGTGCGCGTCGTGGTCGACCCCGTCGTGGTCGAGCCCGTGGTGGTCGAGCCCGTCGTGGTCGAGCCGGTCGTGGTCGAGCCCGCCGTGGTCGAGCCCGCCGTCGTGCCGGGCGCGCCCGCGGGGAGCCGGCGGACCTGCCTTGACCTCGTCGGTCGCCGGGTATGGGGGCGCGGGCGCCACGTCTACGCCTCCGCCAACTGGACGTCGTCCGCGGGTCGGGAGCGCCCGAGGTGGAGGTGCTCGACGTGGGCGATGGCCTCGTCGAGCAGCTGGCCGACGTGGTCGTCGTGGAGGGAGTAGACGACCCGGCGACCGTCGCGGCGGCCGGCGACGAGGCCGAGGTGGCGCAGGAGCCGGAGCTGGTGGGAGACCGCCGAGGCCTCCATTCCGACGTGCTCGGCGAGCTCGCTCACCGAGCGGGCGCCGATGTGCAGGCAGCCGAGGATGCGCAGCCGGCTCGGGGTGGCGAGGGCCTGCATCGTGTCGGCGACCACCCGCGCGAAGGCGTCGTCGAGCTGATCGGGACTCCGCACGTGTCCGCCGTGGCTCATGTCGGAGATTATAGCTGAACGATCGTTCAGCTATTCACTGTCTCGCGGATCGGCGGGCAGCGCCGGTCGAGGCGGGGGCGGTCGTCGCGGGGCGGTCGTCACGCGCCTTCGACCTCGACGCGGGACGCGGGCGGGAGCGGTGTGCGTTCTCCGCCGTCATAGGCCAGCAGGGCGGGGAAGGCGAGGACGACGAGCCCGACTCCGGCGATGCAGGCGAGGCCGCCGCTGAAGACCGAGATCCGCGCCGAGGTCAGCGAGGCGACGGCGCCGGCCTCGATGTCGCCGAGTCGCACGCCGCCGGCGACGACCAGCCCGAAGACCGAGGACATCCGGCCGCGCATGGCGTCGGGTGTGACGGTCTGGTTGATCGTCGAGCGACAGACGGCGCTCACGCTGTCGGCGGCGCCGGCGACGGCGAGCAGGGCCGCCGCGGGCCAGAGCGTGTGGACGAGGCCGGCCGCGGCGATCGCGGCGCCCCAGACGACGACGGCGTAGATCACGATGCGGCCGAGCCGGCGGGCGTGCTCGAGCCAACCGGTGGTGAGGGCGGCGAGCGTGGCGCCGGCGGCGACGGACGCATAGAGCAGGCCGGCTCCGCCGGCACCGGAGTGATAGACGGTCAGCGAAAGCACGGCGAACAGGGCGCGGGGCATGCCGAACGTCATCGCCGCGAGGTCGATCACGAAGCTGCCGAGCAGGGCGTTGTTGGAGCGCACGAAGCGCAGGCCCTCGAGGATCGAGGCGAACATCGGGTCGCGCGGGCCGACCGGGGCGGTCGGTCGCTGGGGGGCCATGGCGACGGCGACGGCGACCATGGCCAGGCAGCTCGCCACGTCGAAGGCGTAGGCCGAGGCGACTCCGAACGCGGCGATCAGCAGTCCGCCGACCGCCGGGCCGACGATCGCCGTGAGCTGGTAGGCGCCGAAGTTGAAGGCCAGGGCCGAGCGGAGGCGTCCGCCGACCAGGCCGGGGATCATCGACGACTGGGCGGTCAGCTGGAGCGAGGAGCCGCCGGCGAGCACGCCGGCGAGGACGAAGATGAGCGCGACGGGCGGCCGCCCGTCCAGGGCGATCAGGGTGAGCAGGCCGGCGGCGAGCATGGTCGCGAGCTGGGCGGCCGCGAGCAGCCGCCGCCGATCGATACGGTCGGCGACGACACCGCCGAGCAGGGACACGACGATCATCGGAGCGAGCTCGGCGACGCCGAGCAGGCCGACGAGGCCGGCCGAATGGGTGAGCACGAAGACCTGATAGGGGACCGCGACCAGGGCGGCTTGGGTGCCGAGGCCGGAGAGGACCTCGCCGACGGCGAGGAGGCGAAAGTCGCGCGAGGCCCGGAGCGCGTCGAGGTTGATCGCCAGGCGCCGCATCCCTTGGGCGGAATTCTCTCAGGGCGTTGCCCGACTGCTCACGGACGCGCATGGGCGGGTGGAAGGACGCGTCGGATCACCGTCGAATAGTGAAGGGCACTTCCCGTGGAGCGAGACGGGCTGCCTTGGCTCGCTGGACAATCGGCACTTAACTCGGAGGTACAGCATGCTGCTGACCGGCCTGACCATTCAGTTCTTTCGCAACTTCGTCGAGGCGCAGACGGTTCGCATCGAGGACGATCTCACGGTGTTCGTCGGCAAGAACGAGTCGGGCAAGACGACGATCCTCAAGGCGCTCCATCGGCTCAACCCGGCCAACCAGGACGACGCGGCGTTCGAGCTGCGAACGGACTACCCGCGCTGGCGGCTGGCGCCCGACCGCAGACGCAACCGGCGGATTCTCGATCTCGAGCCGGTCTCGGCCGAGTTCGTCCTCGATCAGGCCGACTGCGACCACATGACCGCCTGCCTCCCCGCCACCCCGCCGGTGGGCTCGGTGTGCACGGCGGCGCGGTCCTACGGGAACACGCCGCACATCGAGATCCGGGCCGATCTGGCGCAGGTCGTGGCCGTCGCGGCGGAGATCGCCGGCGTCGCCGGCGCCGACCTCGCCGCGCTGAGCGGCGAGAGGACGCTCGAGGCCGCGGGGGCCCAGGCGAGGAGCCTGGCCGAGAGCCTGAAGACCTCCCCCGACGCGGCCCTCCGCGCGGACGCGCTGGCGAGCTTCGCGTCGACCGTCCCCGGCTACGCTTACCTCCTCGACGGCGCCCGGCTCGAGGGCGCGGCCGCGACGGCGCTGTGGGAGCGCCTGCCGCGGTTCTTCTACTTCTCCGACTACGAGAACCTCCCCGGCCAGTGCGACCTGACCGAGCTGGCGGCGAAGCTGGCGGGCGGCGCGGCGATCACGCCCCAGGAGAGGACGGTCGTCGCGCTCCTGGCCCACGCGGGCGAGGAGCCGAAGGACTTCCTCGACGAGGACTACGACAGCCGCAAGGCCGAGCTCCAGGCGGCGAGCGCCGACCTCAGCGGACGGGCCTTCGAGTACTGGGGTCAGAACAAGGACCTCGCGGTGGTCTTCGACACCGACAACGTCCGCGTCGAGGTCAAGTCGAAGACCGATGACCCGATGCATCGGCTGCTGAAGATCCAGCTCCGCGACGGCCGTCACGGCGATGTCGAGACGAACTTCGAGGCGCGCTCGGCCGGGTTCCGCTGGTTCTTCTCCTTCTTCGCCGCCTTCAGCGAGTTCCAGGACAGCGAGGAGCGGCTGATCGTCCTGCTCGACGAGCCGGGCACCAGCCTCCACGGCGACGCCCAGATCGACTTTGTCCGCTTCGTCAGCGAGGAGCTGGCGGTGGCCAAGCAGACGCTCTACACGACGCACTCCCAGCACATGGTCGACCCGGCGAAGTACGACAAGGTGCGAGCCGTCCACGACCGCGCGACCCGCGAGAACCCCGACCTGGCGGTCGTGGTGACACCGGTCGACCTCACCGCCGACCGCGACACCCTGCTGCCGATCGAGGCCGCACTCGGATACGCCGTCAGCCAGCACCTCTTCCTCGGCGCGGGCCAGCGTCTGGCCGTGGCCGAAACGAGCGATCTGATCTACCTCCAGCGGCTGACCGAGCACCTGCTGCGGGCCGGCGACGACAGCGGCCTCAATCCGAGACTCGCGGGGATCCCGGTGGGCGGAGCGGCGAACCTGCCGGCCTTCGTCGCCCTGATGGGGCGCCAGCGCCCGGTCTCGGCGCTGATTGCCGGGTCGCGGGCGAGCGCCGGGTGGGACCGCATCAGGGCGGCGGCCGAGGCGAACGGGGTCCCGCTGACCGCGCTCGTCGCCTGCGCCGACGCCGACCCGTCGCTGCCGCGCGACGCCGATCTCGAGGACCTTTTCGCGCTCGGCGACTACCTCAAGCTCTACAACTGGGCCTTCGGGACGAGGATCGCCTCGAAGGACGTGGCCAACACCGCCGAACCGGTGCGGCGGCGCATCGAGGACGCGCTCGGCCGGTTCGACCACGCGCGCCCGGCCCAGGCGCTGACCGAGCACCGCCTGGAGTTCTTCGCCGGCGTCGATCCGCGGACGGTCGACCGCTTCCGGAAGCTGTTCGCGCTGTTGAACGCCACGCTGCGGCCGTCGGGAAGCCGATCGGCGATCGCCGACGAGCTCAAGGCGTTGTCTGACCCGGTCCGGCAGGTATCGGCGCGCCAGAACATGCGGCCCCGGATCCCGCGCTGAGCCGCGTCAGTGGCCGCCTCGTGGCTCGCCGTCGACCATTGGGCGCGGTGCGGCGGGGTGCGGCGCGGCGCGGCCGGCAGGTGGCGCTGGTGCGCGCCGACGACCCCCGGCGTTCTCAGCCGGTCGTTGATCGCCGGGCCGCCCGCCGGCGACGCGACGATCGTCGCGTTGCGGGCGCTGGCCGCAAGCAGCGCCGCGCGGGCCGGCGGCGAGCCGGACTACGCCCGCCGACCGCCGTCGCGGTGGTTATGTTGTGCCCGGCCACTCCGACGTTGCCGTCGCTGTCGGTGACGTAGAGGCCGACGGGGTTCGGTGCGGCGGAGTCGGTGGCGTGCCCATACCCCGCGATCACGTCGCCGGTCGCGCGGGTCGACGGCTCGCCCGCTCCGGTCGCAGTCGGAGCGGAAACGGTGCCGGGCCAGAGCGCGCGCTGGGTCGTGTCGAGCGCGCCGGCCACCCTGGTGCGATGCCGCGGGTATGGCGTGCGGCCGGCGAGCCAGCGCCGGACGGTCTTGACGTCGACTTGGACGATATCGGCAAACTCCTCGAGCGTGAGGCCGGCGCCGGTGATCGCGGCCCGCAGGTGCTCGTTCTCCAACCCTCCCCCCTTCCCGAAAGCGGCGGATTGTTGAGCGTAGATGTCCGAAGTCGTCCCGGGACGTCCTGGGGGATGTCCCGAGATGCCCTTGCGCCGTCCCAGGCGAGTCTGCATGGTGACGAGCATGATCACCGCGACCCCGCAGATGACCGGCTCGCGCGCGACCAGGCTGGGCGCGTGCCGCTGACCCGGGATGAGGTGATGACCGCCTCGGAGGTCGCCGAGCTTCTGCACCTTCCGGTCTCGACCGTCTATTACCTCGCGCGCCGCGGCGAGCTGCCGGCGAGTCGGCTTGGACGGGCGTGGCGGTTCCTGCGGCCGCGTATCGAGCGGCTGCTGGGGAGTAGCCGCCGGTGGGGATGGTGAGATGAGTCCTGTGGACGAACCGGACGGGTGGGGACCGTCGCATCAGGTAGGGCCGCGCCGCCGGTGGATCGCCAGGCCGCCGGTGGAGGTCGCTGCCCTGGGGGCGGTGTTCATGATCGCGGGTGCGATCCACTTCGGTGCGATCGGCGTCGCGATCGCGCTGATCCTCGTCCTCGTCGCGCTCGTCGTGATCGACGCGATCATCGCACCCGCGCTCGGCCCCGTCACCGACCCGCCGCGGGACGAACAACGAGTCCAGCAGGCCGATCTCACAGCCGCCTGACCACGATCGTCCCGGAGTCCGGGGAGCGTCCCTCGGCCAACGAGGCGTTCAACGGCATGAGCGACCGCGACACCCAACGTGCGACTGCAGAGCGCGACGCCGCTGTCGCGCGAATCCGCAATTGACCCGAACACTCCCGGCCATCCCGATCGAGACGCACGCCGCCGGCGATGGCCCCGTGGACCTGAGATCGAGCCGGGTTGCCACAAGCCCGCGCTCATTCGCGACAACGCCGAGGCCACCCGTGGGCCAGGCTGGGAACGCTGACGAGTGCGGCCGTACGGGTGAGCGCGTTGGCGCACCCCGGACGACCTCATGATTGATTCATGGGCTTCTGCATCGTCGCCGGAGCGCCCGCCCGCGGCGTGCGGGCCGGGAGACGAATGCAATCGTCCGCGGCGGTCGTGGTTTCCGCGCGACGCAGGTGCGCATGCCGCCTGGCAACACCTCAGTGGCGCGAGAGCGAGAGCCAGGGAGCGCTCGTTAGTTCCTCTCGGCGCGGGGCGCCGGCTCTGGGCGGGTGAAAATCGGGGATGATTCGGGGGTCGTGTGCGGACGCCGATCCACTATGGCGCTTGCGAGCCCGTCGTTTAGTTTGGCGTGGGGGTCTGTTCCGGAACTCCGGACTGTCGCTGCTCGAGCACGCTCCTCAGACTCTCTGAATTCACAGGCCCTCGCATACGGCGCTCCTGTGATCCAGCGAAAGGAGTCATGATGGACGTCATCGTTGAGCGTGTCGCGGCGCTCGATGTCCACAAGGCCAGCGTGACCGCGTGCGTGCGCAAGCCGGCGGCGAGTGGTGGCCGCGAGCCGCATCTGGCCGAGTTTCCGACGACGGTCCGCGCGCTCTTGGGGTTGCGCGACTGGCTGGCGGCGCACGGCGTGACGCAGGTCGTGATGGAGGCCACCGGCGTGTATTGGAAGCCGGTCTGGCACGTCCTGGAGGACGACTTCGAGTTGATGCTCGTCAACGCCAGGCACGTCAAGCAGGTTCCGGGTCGCAAGACGGACATGAGCGACGCGGCCTGGCTGTGCCAGCTCGCCGAGGCCGGCTTGTTGCGCGCGAACTTCGTGCCGCCCAAGCCGATCCGTGACCTGCGCCAGTTGACGCGCTATCGCAAGACGCAGATCGCCGAGCGCCAGCGTGAGGCGCAGCGTCTGCACAAGGCGTTGGAGGACACCAACGTCAAGCTCGACTGCGTCGCCTCGGACCTGTTGGGCGTATCCGGTCGCGCGATGCTCGACGCGCTCGTGGCCGGCACGACTGACCCCGAGATCCTGGCCGATCTCGCCAGGGGCCGGCTGCGCCAGAAGATCCCGGCGCTGCGCGAGGCTCTGGAGGGGCGCTTCAACGATCTCCACGCGCTGCTGATCGGGGCGATCCTCGCCCACCTGGACTTTCTCGACGAGCAGATCGACGGGCTCTCCGACGCGATCGAGCAGCGCATCGCCCCTTTCGGGGCGGCCGTTGAGTTGCTGTGCAGCATCCCTGGCGTTCAACGGCGCACCGCTGAGGTCATCATCGCCGAGACCGGCCCGGACATGAGCGTCTTTCCCTCCGCACGGCACCTGGCGTCCTGGTCCGGACAATGCCCCGGCAACGACCGCTCCGCCGGCAAACAACGCTCCGGGCGCACCCGCAAGGGATCCAGGTGGCTCAACGCGGCGCTCAACGACGCGGCGATGGCCGCGATCCGCACCAAGAACAGCTATCTGCGCGCGCTCTACGAACGCCACCGCTCCCGGATCGGGCACGGCAAAGCGCTCGGCGCCGTCAAACACTCGATCATCGTCGCCGCCTGGCACATGCTCACCAACGGCCAGTTCTACCAGGACCTCGGAAGCGACTACTACCGCCGCCGCGACCCCGCGCGGACGACCAAGCGCCTCATCGCCCAGCTCGAAGCCCTCGGGCACGCCGTCACCCTCCAGGAAGCAGCCGCATAGGGCGCGAGCGCATTTTCCCCTCAGTTGGTACTAAATTCGAACACGAAGCGTCTCACCGGGCTTGACAGGCTCCGGTCGACGTGGCGAGCCAACAGAGCGTCGCGGTCTACTCAGCCGAACTCGACGGTAGGCATCTCGTTGGCCACAGCCAGGCACCCGGCCAGCGCAACGCTCCGGAGCGTCTCTGGTGCTGACGGCGCGAATTCAACCACGAGCGTCGCCCCGACTCGCAGCCCCGGATATATGTTCTTGATCCACGCCACCGTGTCACCGGCACTGTCCTTCAGAGCCCACTCTTGGACGGCGAGCCACGAGGCTAGCCGCTCGACGAAGGCTGCCGATCGGCGAGCGGTTGGGTCGCAAGTCCCCGGATTGGGTGATTGCGCCGATTCGGTTGGCCTGAGCCACGACGGACAGGTCGCGAAACCAGATTGGGGTGGCGAGTGTGGCGATCTCAGACCCGTCAGCCGCGCAGACCACAAATCGTGCGCCCCCGAGAACGGCGGCATATCGGCGGATGGAAACGCGAACCATGAGGCGTGGCTCGGTGTCGGTGATCTCGTAGCCGTATCGGTAGCTGCAGATGAGCCCAAACACGCTGGCCGTGTCGCTCATGCAGGCTCTCACCGCGGCGCCGATCGTGCGTCCCTCGCAGTCCAGGATCGCGAAGTTCGACCGGTGCGTGCCATGGAAGACAAGCGCGGGCGCAGTCAGCACCGTGCCGTAGTCACCGGCAGGTGACTACGCGATTCCGGCGCGCCGGACGGCATCAAAGACGATTTGGCCGATGTCCCCTGCGTTGGGAGCCACGGAGTGGTCGGGCTTTCTTGCCGGCCCGCGTCCTTTGTCAGATTCTGACCCCGCAGCCAGACGTCAGCTCCCGGCACGCCCGAGAGCGGCGGGTCAGAGCGATTATGAAGGGAGCCCACAGCGCAGTCCTCAACTGCGAACCTTGGACGCTGCGCCAAATCGACTGCGTCGTCAGTTGCGGACCAGGCGCGCCGCCGGCGCCTGCCGATTTGTGCGCTGGCACCGCGACTAGCGAGGGCGCGATGCGCGCCTACCGACCTCGGTCTGAACGCGGCCTCATGAGGCGGTTGCGCGTGCTGTGCTCCTGTTTGAGCGGCACGGACGGGCGTGCGACCGCCCTTCGAGCGAGACATCGGGATTGTCGCGCCAAAGTCCGACCTCCGAGTCCGATACTACCGGTGGAGGCGGCGAGCAACCTTCGCCAGCCGCCCGAGCCCGGGGACCGGGGGCGCTGCCACGCTCCTATCAAGTCACGCCGGCGGTCCTCGGTCGGTGACGGGCGACGCAGCCAAAGCCAGTCAGACCATCTGGCCGACAGCGACAAAGAGAGTCAGCCCGCCACCGACCGAGAGCCAAACCGACCTGCCGGACAACACCGATCCACCACCAGCCTCCCACTGAGCAATTGTCAAATGTTGTGGATGGATGCATGAGATCTTTCAGGCGGCGACCTTCTCGTCTGTCTCTTCGGGGTTGTGTGTGTCGTCTTCGGTGACGCGGATGCCGTCCTTGTAGGTCGTGCCGGCGAGCACGTCGGCGACGAGCTCGTGTCCGTTGAAGCGCCGCCAGCGTTCCTGTGCGGCGTCGAGGAGCTTGAATGCCATCGCGAGTGCGGCCTTCTTGGAGCCGGCGCCCTTGGTGACGCGGGTGCGGAGCTTGACCGTCGCGAAGCTCGACTCGATCGCGTTGCTGGTGCGCAGGTGCCGCCAGTGCTCGGCGGGGTAGTCGTAGAACGCGGTCAGGTGCTGCCAGTCACGCTCGAGCTTGGCGATCGCCTTGGGGTACTTGGCCGCGAGATCCTCCCGCAGCCGCTCGAGCGCTCGGCTGGCGTCCCCACGCGTCGGGGCCTCCATGATCTCGTGCAGCATCGTCTTCGCCCGGGGCTGCAGCCGCTTGGGGAGCGCGTCGAGAACATTGGCGATCGTGTGCACCCAGCACGCCTGGCGTCGCGCCCCGGGGTACACGTCGCGCAGCGCCGCCCAGGTGCCGAGCGCGCCGTCACCAACGACGAGCTTGGGCTCGTTGGCGCCGCGGGCCTTGAGATCGCGCATCACCCCCGCCCAGGACTCGGTGCTCTCGCGGTACCCGTCCTCGACGGCGAGCAGCTCCTTGGTGCCGTCCTCGCGGACGCCGATCACCACCAGCAGGCACAGCCGGTCATCCTCACCCAGCCTCACCGAAACGTGAACGCCATCGACGAACCAGTACGCGTACTGATGGAAGCGCAGCTCGCGCCGGGAGAACGCGGCGTGCTCGGCCTGCCAGGCCTCGGTCAGCCGCTGGATCGAGCTCGCCGACAAGCCCGAGGCGTCCTCGCCGAGGAGATCCCGCAACGCCGGCGCGAAGTCCCCGGTCGAGAGGCCGTGCAGGTAGAGCACCGGCAGCACCTCGGTCACCTTCGGCGACCGCCTCGCGTACGCCGGCAGGATCCGCGAGCTGAACCGCCGCCGCTCCCCAGTCCCGGCGTCTACCCGCTTGTCATTGACCCTTGGCGCCCGAACCCGGACCGTCCCCGACCCAACCGTCAAACGACGCTCCCGCGCCCGGCCGTTACGCACCACGAGCCGCTTGCCGTCCTCACCGACCTCGCCGACCAGCGACCCGACGTACTCCTCGACCTCGACCTCAAGCGCGGCCGCGATCATCCGCCGCGCGCCCTCCCGCGCGAGGTCATCCAGCGTGACCGCCGCCAACTCAACGCGGCCCCCATCGATCCTGCGAACATCCACCATGGCGTGCCTTCCTGCCGGCCAACACCGGCATCGGTCTTGATCAACCGGGAAGGTACGCCGCCTTCATTCTCAGGTCCATCCACAACTTCTGGGTATAGCTCCCAGCCTCCCACTGAGCGACATGGGGATCTGCGGGCCGCCGCCGGACGACTGCAACGTCACGGTCTGATCGTCTGGCTACGGCTGGTGGGCGTGGGCCGTCGTCGGTACGGGGAGGATCGGCATTGCGGTGCCGCTTCGCCGCGCGTGCTGGGAGACTTCGTGCGTGGAGCTTCTCCTCGCTCGCAATCCGGATCCCGACAGCTCGCTGCCGTACCTGCTGCGCCTGCCGGTCGGGGCGGGGCTGTTGTTTCGCACCAAGGGGACGTGGCCGCGGACCAGCGCCCTTTACTGCCATCCGGTCGGCTTGGATGAGTGGCCGCTCGAGCCGGAGATCGTCGAACGGGTGCCGCTTCGGGCCTGTGAGCGGCGCGGTGCGGCGATCGACGTGGTGTGCGAGCGAGGTCGCGAGCAGCGCTCGCAGATTGTCTTCACCCGCGCCCGCGGACGGGAGATGGTGTTTTGGCAGGCGCCGCGCACCCGCAAGCAGTCTCGGCCGGCGGTCGAGTTGCCTACCGCGCGGGCACAGGGGCTTGTAGAGCTTGAGATCTTGGTCGACGCGCACGAGCGCTACCCCTACTCCTTCGATCGCCAGCAGGCACGCACCCAGCGTCGCGCGCTCACGTGCGGCGACTACGCGATCGCCACCGACGGGAGGGTGATCGCGGCGGTCGAGCGCAAGTCGATCGGCGACCTCGCCACGAGCCTCACCAGCGGGCGGTTGAAATACGCGCTCGCCGAGCTCGCCGCGCTCCCGCGAGCAACGGTGGTCGTGGAGGACGGCTACCGCCACGTGTTTGCGCACGAGCACGTCCGCGGCGCGGTGCTCGCCGACGGGATCGCGGAGCTCGGGGTCCGCTTCCCGACCGTCCCGATCGTGTTCTGCGAAACGCGCAAGCTCGCCGAGGAGTGGACCTACCGCTACCTCGCCGCCGCGCACGCGTGGGCGACCCAGGAGGGACTGATCGCCCAACGCCTGCGCACCGAGGTACAGGCCTACGGACGAGCCGAGCCGGACCCGAGTGCCCGTGAGCTGCGCGCGTGGGCGCGCGCACACGGGATCGCGGTAGCAGACCGCGGCCGGTTGCGGCCCGAGATCCTGACCGCCTGGCGGCACGCGCGCGGGTAGACACGCGCGCCGCGACCGAACGATCGTGCGACATCAGAACTGCTCGCTCGCGACCCACCGGCCGAGCTCACGCCCGAACCTGTCCGTCATCGCCGCACCCGCCCGACGGGAAGTCAAGTCGTCTGTAGTGGTGTAGCGGCGGAGCGCTCGTCGGCTGGGGCGTTGTGGCTCAGGCGGGGTTGAGTTCGATCACCTCCTTTTGGTCTTTCTCGGTCGGGACTTCCCCGGTGTCCTGGGCGTTGAGGATGAGGGCCATCGATTCGGCGGAGAGGTAGCGGCGGGTGACGAGCCATTCGTCGTTCTGCTCGATCAGGAGCGCGCCGGCGAGCCGGATCGCGGAGGCGTCGTTGGGGAAGATGCCGGCGACGTCGCTGCGGCGGCCGATCTCGCGATTGACGCGCTCCAAGGGGTTCGTGGACCGCAGCTTGGTCCAGTGATCCCGGGGCAGGGCGTAGAAAGCGATCAGGTCTTCTTCGGCGTCTTCGAGCAGCCCGCAGACCTTCGGGGCGACCGATTGGAGCCGGCCGATGACTTGGGTGACGCGCTCGCGGGCCTGGTCACGGTTCTCGGCGTTGAAGACCTCGCGCAGCGCCGCGTTGATGATGCCGCGCTGGTCGCGGCGGCAGTGCTGGTCCATGTCCCTGACGAAATGGACTGTGCAGCGCTGCCACGGACATGCGAGGACGCGGGCGATCGCCGCTTTCAGTCCCTCGTGGGCGTCTGAGATCACGAGGCTCACTCCTTGGAGGCCGCGACGCTTGAGCCGCAGCAGGAACTCGCGCCAGAACGCGCCGGACTCAACTTCGCCGAGATCAAGGTCGAGGACCTCACGCACGCCGGTCTCATGCACGGCGTAGGCGATCACGATCGCTTTGGAGACGACACGGCCCTGGTCGCGGACCTTGACGTGCTTGGCGTCCAGCCACAGGTAGGGGTAGGCGCCCTCCAGTGGCCGCGAGCGGAACGCCTCGACCTGCCCGTCAAGGCCCTTGCACAGCGCGGACACGCGGTCCTTGGTCATGCCGCCGATCCCGAGCTGCTCAACGAGTCGGTCGACCTTCCGCGTCGATACGCCGTTGACGTAGGCCTCCATCACGACCGCGACGATCGCCTGCTCTGAACGGCGGCGCGGCTCAAGAAACGACGGGAAGTACGAGGGGCCTTGGCGCTTCTTGGGGATCAACAGCTCGAGCTCGCCGACCCTGGTCTCCCACGACCGCGGGCGATAGCCGTTGCGATGCGTGACCCTGCCGGCGCTGACTTCGCCCAGGCCGGCACCGATCTCGGCCGAGATTTCGCCCTCCATCAGTTCACGCGCGATCAAAGCGACTGCTTCGCGCACGAAATCGCCGTGCTCACCCGCAAGCACCCCAGCAACGACATCGGCAACCGTCATCCTGTTCTCGACCATCGTGGTGCTCCTTCTCATCGACTCTTGGTGGAGCCAACGAGCTTGGACGCCACGGTGGTCAGAACCGCCAAAGACACCCAGATCCCGGCAACCAAACCCCTTGGCCGCCAACACCAAAGCCCGCAGAACGCCTCCCAGAGCCTCGATCCAGATCCCGGCGCCCCGCGATCCGTCTCCCGCGGCCCGTTACACCACTTCTACCGACATGACCCGACGGGAGGCGGCCAGAATCAGGCGTGACCCCTCTGGCGCCGTCCGACAACGGGAGCCGGACAAGCCGTGCGGCTGCCTCTGAGCACCGGCGGCCTTCAGAGCCGGCGATCGCTTCCGTCTCAGCGTCGGCCACAATTCCGACGATCGCCTCGGCGTCCATGACTGCCGCTACGCGAGCGCTTTCGATGTTGTCGTGGACGGTCGCGCCGCCTGACCGGAGTGGTTGGCCGCGCACCGGTTCGCCGTGATCAGCTTCGCGGCGTGGCGCGCCGAGTTTGTCGCGCCGGCGCGGGCTACCGGCGTGGCGCGTACCACGCTCGACAGCCCCGCCGCAGCGCTGCTCGCGCGCTACCGCCGCCACCGCGGCGTTGCTCTCACCGACGTGAGCCTCGAGATCTCGAGGCTTTGCGTGACCTGCTCGGCTATGCGCTTGAGCCGGCGTGGCGAGCCTGGTGTCGGCTGATCGTCCACGCCGATCGCACGCTTGAGGAACTTGACTCGGCGAGTTTGCACGACAATCGCTTCGAGTACCCGTGGACGCTCGAGCGTGCCCGCTTCCTCGCCGGACTGATGAGCCGGTGTTCTGAGCCGCCGGCGACGCCCGGCGCCCCGGCGCCGGCGCGTGCGCTGGATGCCGAGCAGCTGCGGGCGGTCGGCGCGCATGACGGGGTCGTGCAGGTCATCGCGCCCGCGGGAAGCGGCAAGACGACTGTCCTGATCGAACGCGTCCGCGAGCTGGTTCGTCGCGGCGTCTCACCGCAGCGGATCCTGTGCGTCACGTTCAACGCCACCGCAGCGCAGGAGCTCCGCGACCGTCTCGCGGCCGCTGACGCCGCGGCCGTTGAAGCCCGCACGTTTCACAGCGTCGGCCGTCGGCTGCTCAAGGAGGAGGGGCTGCTGGTGGGGGAGCCGCGGCCGCGTTCGTTTGCGCAGTGGCGGCGCCTGGCGGCACTCGCCCAGCGCGAGGTTGCGCCGGACGGCGTCTGGATCGAGCCGCAGGACGCGGCCGAGGGGATCTCCGAGCTGAAGCTCGGGCGGCTGCTGAGCGCCGCGGAGTGGGCGCGCTGCGCGCCGGGCGACCCGGAGAGCCAGACGCTCGCGGCGCTGTATCGGATCTACGAACGTGAGCTCCACCGCGAACGCTGTCACGACTTCGACGACCACATCTTCCTCGCGGTCCGCGCTGCGGTCCGATCGGGAGCTCCGCGCGCGCTGGCAGGGGCGTTTTGACCGTGTCCCGGTCGATGAGTACCAGGACATCGAGCCCGTCCAGGAACTGCTCGTGCAGATCCTCGCCGCGCCGCAGGACTCGCTGTTCGTCGTCGGCGACCCCGACCAGACGCTGTACGGGTGGCTGCGCGCAAGTGCCGCGCGGATCGTCGCGCTCGACCAGACCTGCCCGGGGCTCGAGCGCCACGGACTGCAGACCAACTACCGCTGCCCGCCCGCAGTCGTCGAGCACTCGGGCCGGCTGATCGCTCACAACCAGATCCCGCTTTCCCCAGCAGATCCGGGCGGCGCCCGGCCGCGACGCAGCCGACGGCGCGTTCCAGCTACGCGAGGACAGGACACCGGCCGCCGCCGCGCACTGGGTCGCGCGTCGGCTTGCCGCGAGCCGCCGCGGTGAGATCGTTGTGCTCGCGCGGACCACGCGGCTGCTGCGGACCGTCGCGTGGGCGTGCGTGGAGCTGGGGATCGGGATCAGCGCGCCGCCGGAGGTCTTCGAGTCCGCGGGCGCCGATGCAGTCATCCGCGCGCACCTGCAGCTCGCAGCCCATCCCGACCTGGCCGCACCCGGCGATGTGCTGGCCGTCATGCGCCACCCCGCGCGCGGTCTCCCGCTCGAGGCTGAGACCACGATCGCGTCCAATCTGCGCGCCGGCGCGGCGTGGCCCCAGGCCGTCCACGGCCAGCCGGATCCCCGTCGCCGGATCGCGGACGCCGCCGAGCTGTCGAAACGATCCACGCGATCACCGACGCCAGGCGGTTCGTGCGTGCGCTACGCACAACCGGCGGCCTTGACCGCCATTTCGAGGAGTACGAGCGCGCGAGCGGCGCCACCGAGCAGGTCGAGGTCGAAACGCTCGAGGACGCCGAGCGCGACGCGGCGGGCCTGAGCGTCGCGCAGTACGCCGACCAGCTGCGCGAGCAGCACGACGCGCTGCAAGCGATCCGCGACGACGAGCACGGCATCGAGCTGACGACCGTCCACCGCGCGAAGGGACGCGAGTGGCCAACCGTGATCGTGTTCGCGTTCGACGCCGAACAGCTCCCGCACAGCCGCGCACTGCAGGTCACCGCTGAGCAGCAGGCTGCCGGCGAGGGGCTCGAGGCCGAACGACGCATCGCCTACGTCGCCCTGACGCGCGCCAAGGACAAGCTGCACGTCCTCGCGACCAACGGCAAGATCAGCCAGTTCGCGTGGGAAGCGGGCATGGCGCCCAGACCCGACACGCCCCCCGCCACTCCCGAACCGACCAGCCGGCGGGCGACGCCCAAACCGACGGCCGATCTCGCCCCGCATGTCAAGAACATCTCGCGCGTCGGCGCGAGGTACGCGGTCCGCAGCGCCCCCGACCGCCGCACCGGACCCGCGTCGCGGCCTGGGCGATCCGCCACAACCTCGTCACCGCCACCAACGCCGCCGGCGCCACCACCGCCCGCGCCTACCTCCGGGCGGTTCCCGCCATCGCCGAACCCTCATCGACAACCTCCTGGCCCTCTACGCGGTCAACGGCGAAACCGTTGTCAGCAGCATGCCCGCCCCCGAGCGCGCCCGCCTTGCCGACGCTCTCGACGCCACCGCGGCCGCACGCCCCCAGGGCTGACAGAAGTCTGTGCGGGAAACGGCGGCCGGGCAGGGGGCCTCGGTCGGCGCCGAGCACAGCCCCGCTCCGGACGACCTCGAGGTCAGGGCTTCGGTGGCCAGGACGCTACCGCTCCCGCCGCGGTTGCGGGAGCGCCGGCGCGCGCCGGTCGCGCCGGAGCTTCGTCCGATACGAGTACTCGTGGACGACACCGGCGCCCGCTGCTGGGCGGACGCGCAAGCGCTTGGCCGCCGCGGGCCGCTCGGCCTCAGCCACCGCGTTGTCGCCGAAGCAGTCGCGCGGTTCGGCAGGGGTCCGGACCGGAAGCGATCGCGGGCGACCGGCACGCCTTCCATGCTCTGCGGGGAAGACGGCCCGAGAAGCAAGAGGCTGGTGCTGGAAGAAGAGCAGGGGTCGCCGGTCCCGGCACGATTGAACGGACGCTGCTGCATTACGCGTTGTTGCCGTCCACCGTCCTCGCGCCGGGAGCCGGGGTCGAGGTTCCTAGTGAAAGCCTCAAGGACTTCCGGGCGCACGCTCCGCTGCGCGGACCCGCCACGACCTCGCGGTGGCGTTCGCCGCGTTCGAGGCGGGCCACGTCGACGGCGTGGACGCCCAGAACCAGGACCCGCAGGCCTACGTCTCTGAGCACTAGGACGGAGCCTCAGCGTCCTACGCGCCCGGCTTCCGTTTGGCTACCGCCGAGCGGGGTAGCGTGGAGCAGGTGCGAGCATCCCCCGATCAAGTGCCCGCCGGCACGACAGCGACAGCGACAGCGACAGCGACAGCGAGGCGGTTTGACTTTGCCTGGGACCCTCGGGCGCAACGCGCGAGTCGTCTGTTCAGGATCACGCCGGCGCGGTGCTGGGTCGACGTGGATACCGAGACGCTCGACGCGAACTTCGGCCGCTGGCAGCTGACTACGCCGGTAGCGAACGTCGCCGCCGTTGAGGTCACGGGGCCATACAGGCTCTCCAAGGTCATCGGCCCGCCGCGTCTCGGCATCACCGACCTGGGGATCACCTTCGGGACCAACGGACGTCGGGGGGTGATGTTGACCTTCCGCGAGAAGGTTGCGGCCATCGAGCCGTTCGGGGTGATGCGTCATCCTGAGTTGACCGTGACGCTGGCCGAAGTCGACGCGTTCGTGCGGCTGATCCAGGAGCGCGCTGGGCTCGCCTAACCCGTCGCGTGCAGTAAGCGTTCTGGGGTGGGCGTCGGTGCCGGTGGCGGGCTGATTGCCGTTTCCGGGGGTCGATGCGAGGGCGTCGCGGCGCGGCTGGCCGTTGTGTTGGTCTCGCGGGGTGGGCCGCGCGGGGTTCGCGGGCAGCGGTGATCGCGGCCGTTGGCCGGGTCGCTGTTGGGGGTGTGTGAGCGGAGCGCGGGCGGGCGGTCAGGCGGGCGGGTCTGCGATCGCTTCGAGTTTCGCGAACGCGGCGGCGAGCGCCGGGGCCCAGGGCCAGGTTGCTTGGAGGCGCAGGCGGGCTTGGCGGGCGTGCAGGGCGAGGCGGGCAGCGACGTGCAGCAGGCGATAACGCAGCCGCTTGGGTTCGGCTTTCGCGAGGTCGCCGGTGAGGAGCAGCGTCTGGGTCCAGATGATCAGGTTGTGCGCGATCAGAACGAGTTCGAGCCAGACCTCGTTGAGCTTGTAGTCGTGGAAGGGGAGCTTGCGCATCCCGGTGTCTTTGTCGTTGCGGATGTCGTCTTCGATCCGGGCGCGTTGGCGGTGGCGGCACTCGAGGAGCTGGATATCGGGGTCGGTCTGGTCGGTCAGGACGATTTGGAAGCGATGCCCGTCAACGTCGGTGAACGAGAGTTGCGCGCCGGGGTGCGCGCGTTCGCGGCGGACGATCAGCCGAGAACCTGTGGGCCACGCGGCGAGGTCGACTTGGCCGGTGAGCTCTGAGACCTCGCCGTTGCCGCGTGTCGCGCCCTCCCCGGTGATCGCGGGAATCCAAGTGTTCTCGGGCGTTCTGAGGATCGCTTGGCGGACTCGGTCAGCTCATAGCCCACGCTGTAGCGGATCTCGCCCTCGCGGCACCAGTCGATCAGGCCGTGCACGGCCCCCGCGCTATCGGCGCGCAACAACAGCTTGATCCCCGCGACGTGCGCCGCGGGGATCTGCTCGAGCGCGCGTCCGGCGACCTGGATCTGGTCGGCGGCCGTGTTGGACCCGGCGCGGCCGGGGCGCAGAACCCCGGCGAGCGCCTCCCGGTTTTCGTCCCCGTAGGCGAGCAGCGGGTGAAACCCGAAGCCGCCCTTGTAGTTGCCTGACGCGCGTTCCTTCTCGGAATGCGCGGTGATCAACGTCGCGTCGATATCGATCGTCAGCTCCTCGGGCGGCCCAGTCAGCTTCCAGACACGTGCCCGCGCCCGCGCGTGCGCCGCCCGCAACCCGTCAAGCAGGACCGGGTCGTTGGCGATCCTGTCGATCACCCGGAACGCCGTCGAGTCAGAGGCGACCGGCCCGAACAACACGGCCTGGTCACGCACCGCTCCCAGATCGCAGACCGCGTCGCCGCCGTCGGCGAGCATCACCGCCAAATCCCTGATCACCCGGCCCGGATCGTGACCACGCCGCCGCTGCTTGATCCCCGCCAGACCCAGCGAGAGTGCCCGCGTGAGGCCGACCTTGTCAGCGACCTGACCAAGCAGCGCGCTGCCCGCGTGCGACACCAGGCCCGTTCCGTCCGACGTGACGACTACCTTCATATCGCGGCCATCGCGCTGCACCTTCAAGGTGATCCTCCTGAGCTCGGCTTCCGGGTCTTCAGCAAGCCAAAGAATCCCCGCTCAGTCGGACGTTCCCGCGCCCCCGCTCCAAGGGGGCGCGGCTCGTTACTGCACGCGGCGGGCTAATGAGGTTTGGCCGCGGCGACGGCCGCGCCCGCCAGTCGAGCCTCCGGCGCGCCTCGCCGGCTCCCCGCTTGCGCCCGCCGCCGCCTAGTCTGGCTGGCGCCGATGCCCGACGCGACGCGACGCCGCAGCGCAGCGCTCACCGCCTCGGGTTCGCCGTGAAGATCTTGGCTGAGGACGGGCAGCCGTCCCACGACACCCGTCGCTGGCAATCGCGCCCGCACCTGCGTCACTCGCTCGTGGCCCTGCGCGAGATACTGGACTGGTGTCGGGCAGGCCGTCGCTGAAGATGACGATCGCGTCGCCCTGATTGAGGTGGATCGTGGACGCGTGGAACTCGGGATCGCCGACCGCGCCGAGGATCGTGCCGTGAGGGGTGGTCGGCTCGACGGTGCAACCGTCCGCGCGGACGACGAAGGGCGGGGGATGACCGGCGGCGGCAGGCGTGGCTGCGGCGCCCGCCGGGGTGATGTGGATCTCGCCGCAGACGGCTGTGCAGGTCTTCATGGAATCGACGCCTTCGAGCAGCAGGGCGTCGTTGAGGTTCGCGAGAATCGCGGCAGGTCCGTCGGTGAGCATCGCGGCGGTTCGCATCGTGTATCGCGCGAGCGAGGTGATCGTGGCCGCTTCGAGGCCCTTACTTACCGCACACATCGCGGAGAAAGAACCCCGTGCGCCCCACCCCGAGGGGATAGACGTCGTAGAAGTCACCGCCGATGTCCCCGCCGTCGAACGGCTCGTAGTGCACCGCGCTGTCGATGCCCGCGATGCGCGGCAGGCTGGCCGGAGACAGGCTGCGCCGGAGGGTGCCGGCGATATGCTCGGCTTCCTTGCGCATGATCTGCTGGCGCTTCACCTCGCCCATCGCAGCCAGCCGGAGATCGAGATCGTTCATCACGATCGCCGCGAGATCGCACATAGTCCGCGTCTCGCGGGGGCTGGCCTCGCGCGGCTTGGTGTCGAGGACGCAGACGGTGCCCAAGCGATATCCGTCGCGGGTGATGATCGGCGCGGCCGCGTAGAAGCGGGCGCCGAGCCCGCCGTGCACCAGCTCGTTGCCCACCGTCCGGGGATCGCTCAAACCATCGGAGACGACATAGGGCTCGTCTTGGAGGATCGCCGATGCGCAGAGCCCGGCCGAGCGGCGGATGTGCGGGGCGTCGAGCCCCTTGGCCGCCTTGATCCAGATCTGCTCGTCGTCGACGATCGTGACCGAAGCAAAGGGCACGTCGAAAAAACGGGCGGCCAGCGCGCAGACCCGGATGAACGCGCCGTCGGCCGGCGAATCGAGGACGGCATACCGGCGGACCGCAGCCAATCGCTGCGGGCTGTCGCCGGACGTCCCAGCACTGAGCAGTTCTGCGCTAGGCATTTTCCTGGCTTTCGGATTGCACGTCCGCCGACCGGAGTCCGAGTCGGCGCTCTGCTCTCGTGGATCGTCGCAACTGCCCCTATAGGGCCCGGCGACGGGGTCGCGGCCGAAAACGGACTTGTCGGCTCGCCCGCCCGGGCGGCTCCGATCGCGGCGGCTGCGGCCTCCGCTGTCTGGACGGGCGCGGTGCGGGTGGCGGGGGCACGCGCCCTCGCGAGGGGCGCCCTTCCGCCGTGCCTGCCTGCTTCGCCTAGCTCGAAGCGCCCGGGCGACGGGTCCCACGAGCCGCCGCGGCCCGGCGGCGCGCGGATTTATGTGATCTGCTCGTTGGGTTCCTCGGCGGCGGCGGCCCGGCCGCGGGTGAGGGGTTCGAGGGCCTGCTCGCGCCGGCGTACGTCGGCGAGCTCCAGCTCGGATTCGGTCAGGCGCCGCATTCGCCGGCAGGCGGTGCGGTAGAACTGGAGCTGCTGGCGGCGGCCGACGAGCCTGAAGCCGATGCGTAGCCAGAGCGGGCCGGTGGTCGCAGGGCGGGAGTATGCGTGGATGCGAAACTCGACGCTGCCGTCGTCGAGCCATTTCCACAGCTGATATTGCATCTCGCCCTGCTCGAAATGGCCCTCGAGGGTGTGGTAGGCCCAGCCGAAGACGCGGGCGTCGCGACCGTCGACGGTGCGGATCTCCTCGTAGGGCACATCGACGCGGACGCCGACGTGCGCACGCAGCATCATGAAGCGGATCTCCAGCAGCATGTCGCGTCCTTCGAGCGGCGCCTGGCGGTCGAAGATGCCGCGCACGCGATGGGGGTCGGCGATCTGGTAGTCGTCCATCAGGCGACGGGCGACCCGCCAGCTGCCGCCGGCGACGGGCTCGCCCGAGGGTTCGGTCGGCAGCTCGACGCTGAGGTCGTCGACGTGCCACCCGGCGCCGGGTGCGCCTGGGTCGGTATGGGCGGGGTCGAAGTTGACCGGCAGGCCGCGCAGCCGGGCGAGGCGCTGTCCATGGCGGTCCGGTGCGGCGCCCGTGGAGTCCTCGGCGCTGACGCGGTGGGTGATGACGCGGATGCCATTGCGCATGTCTCCGCCGGCAAGTGCGGTCACGCGCAGGAGGACCGATGTCCACATGTGCAGCTGCACCTCCTTCGCCATACGGAGGTTGGTGTACAGGACGTCGGAGAAGCGGTCGCCGCTGCGAGCCCACGACTCGATCACGAACTCGATCGATCGGGCCGTCTGATGGGCGCGGAACTCGATCTGTCCCGCCTCGAGATGGCCCGTCATGGTCGCCAGCCTGAAGGCGTTCTCGCCGACGGCGACGACACGCACAGGCCCATCCCACGGCCCCGGGATGCGCACGACATACTCATCGCCGACGCGCAGCTCCCCCTCGTCGCCGCGTACCTTCTGGAATCGGGCGAGTCCCGACGGCGCGACAGCGTCGAGGTCGCCCATGACCCGCCGCATCAACTCCGCCGCACCGAGCGCCGACCCGCGAATCGACGTGCGGTACACGCGGTGAAAGAGCGTGCCCACTCCGTCGCCGACGACTTGGAGATCGGTGTCATCGCCATCCGCGGGCAGGTCCGGGCCCCCGTCGTCGGCAAGCGTCCCCCACAACTCCCAGCGGTGCACCGGCGTCGTCTGCCACATATATCGCCAGGACGTCAGCGCGAGGCCCACCGGCCACCGCAGCGCGGTGGACCACCGGCTGGCGGACGATGGGCGTCGAGCCACGATTCGGCGGCTACCCGCCAACCGGCGCATTCAACCTTGCGCGTAGCCGCGCCCCGCGCCGGGTAGGGCCACCGGCATGCTTGTGCGATTCCTCTACAACACCCTGGGATTGCGCAGCTGGCAGATGCACCTCGCCTCACTGAGCTGCATCGGCCTCTGCATCGGGTTGTGGATACGGGCGAAGACCACCGGCGAGGACGAGCGCGGCAACGCCGAGCGGCGATCCCTGTTCGTCGGTCTCTGGCCGCCGATGTTCTGGCTGATCGGCGACTCCCTCAAAAACCCCAAATAGGCCGCCCGCGCGAGCTCTGGAGACGCGTGACCGCCCTGGGCCCTGGGCCCACGCGACCGCCCGGCTGAGGCCTGCGCGACCCTCCCGGTGAGGTCCGAGCGACCGGGGTGGGGCACGATTCGGGACAGACGAAGTCCGGGCTGCCGGGGTGCCGTCGCGGCGCCGCAGGATCGCCTGGCCGCGGCCGCTCGGCTTCCGTCGAGCAGCGAGAGCGCCGGATAGCTGGCTGATCTCAACCGTGTGCCTATGCGCCGGCGCCGCACGCAGCCACGACCAATCCGGCGGCGCGATCCCACGACTGCTCTCGGCAGGCCGTCCGTGAGCGCCGTCGCGGACGATCGCTTTGCTCAGTTCGACGCCTCGGGCTTACGATCGCTTCGGCGACGCTTGGATCGCAGGCTTCTCGCCGGTGTCAACCGCGGCAGTTGAGGCCGCGACACGTCCGCGGCCTCACAGCGCCGGCGTCGTCAGGGGCCCAACGGCGATCAGCGCGTCGGCGGGAGTTGCCGACCGGCGGGAATCATCGGTTCGGGTCGCTGGTGGACGGCTTGGATGATCTCGGTGTTGTCGATTCCGCGGAGGTATCGGGACGTGATTGCCAGGTCGGCGTGACCGAGCTGGCTCTGGATCGCGATCAGCGAAATCCCTCGCGCGACATCTCAACCGCGTGCGCGCCGCAGTTGATGCAGCGCGAACCGGCGACGAACCCCAGCCGCGAGCGCCGTGTAGCGGAGCTGTTCGCGGATGCCGGCCGGTGCGCACGGGCGGCCGCGTGTCGGTCCGCGTACGACGCAGAACAGTCGACCGACCGGCAGGGTGGTGCGCAGCTCGAGCCAGGGCTCCAGATGCGACCACGCCCAGCGGTCCATTCCGACCTCGCGGCGCTTATCGCCTTTGCCGTGTCGGACAAGCAGCGCGCCGCGGTCGCGGTCAAGGTCGGTCTCGCTGAGCGCAAGCGCCTCGCTGATCCGCAGCCCCGCGCGCCAGAGCACGACGATCACCCCGCGTAGCCTGACGCCGTCGGGATCCCCACCGGCAGCGCGCATCACCGTGACGATCTCCTCCACGGTCGGCGGATCCGGTGGATACCGAAGCCCTTTGTTGCGCCGCGAAACGCCCCGGTAAGCTGGACGTGCTCGCCGGTGAACGGCGTCGCCCGGCGCGATCCAGCAACGGTAGGGATTCCATGACGTCCTCCTGTGGGTGATGGTTGACAGGACCATCGTCGTCCGGCCGACCTGCCCCCGGCGCCGTGCTCCCAGGCGCGCGCAGCGCGGCCAAACCGGTCGCTGCCGCCCGGACATCCGGCTGGTCGACCGGCCGCTTGAACCTCGCCCGCACGGAAGCTCGCCAGCATGCCCGGCGAGCGGCGGGGGCCCACCGACCAGCGGACGGATTGCATGACGTCCTGCCTCCAGGCGGTGATCCACGTCCGCACCCATGCGCCCTTGCGAATCGGGCATTCCACGAGTCTGCTCGCCGCGGTCAGTGCGTTGAGGGGCGCCGAGCAGTGAGGGCAACCGGTGACCGGGCCGCGATGCCGACGTGGGTCCGCGCTAGATTTGGAGCTCGATGACTCCGCGCGAGAACCTCCACCTCCTGGTCGCTGAACTCAGCGACGCCGAAGCGCAGGCGGCACTCGCCCGACTGGTCCGCGAGCGCGAACTGCTCCAACACTGGACCGGGGCCGAGGACAGCGACGCGACCGAGGATCTCTGGGCGCTCGCGAACGCGCGCGCAGCGATCCGCGAAGAACGTTGGTAGCCCGCGGGGAAGTCGCCTGGCTGGAGCTCGAACATGAGGGCCGCCGCCCAGTTGTCGTCCTCACGCGTGATGAAGTGCTCCCACGGCTGCGCAACGTCGTCGTGGCGCTCGTGACCCGCACGATCCGCGGGATCGATTACCGAGGTCGAACTCGGACCCGAGGACGGGATGCCCGTCGCGTGCGCGGTCAGCCTCGACAACCTCCGCACCGTGCCGCTGGCGCTCCTGACGAATCGATCACCCGGCTCGACGCCCACCCAATGGACGAGATCTGCCGAGCACTCGCACGGGCTGCCGGCTGCTGACCGACCGCCGGTCAGTCGCCGAGGCGATCGCCGGCCGCGGGCCGGCCGTCAGGTCGAAAGGAATCGTCCGAGCCAAGTGGCGCGGGACGCCGCTCGAGGGAAGCGAGCGTGAGTCCGGGTCTCTCTCTTTGGCGAGAGGCAGGGAAGCAGCCGGACCTCGCGTGAGTCCCGCTTTCGAGCACGACGATGACGCCGCGGAGCCGAGCCCGTCCGGATCATCACCCGCGGCGTGCATGACGGCGATGACATCCTCGAAGGTCGGGGAGGGTCCGGCGGGTACCGGAGCCCCTTGTTGCGGGGTGGGAGCCCTTGGTGGCCGCTCGCGAGCATTGCCGGCGAACGACGACGCCCGGCGCAGTCCAATAGTGGTGCGGGTTGCATGACGTCCTCGTCTTGACGACGATCGACACTGGGCTGGGCACATGCCGCATAGTCGCATCGTGATGCTATGATGCGCCTATGGCGAAGGTGAGAACGACGCTCACGATCGATGAGGACGTTTTGAAATGGGTGAAGATCCGCGCTGCGCGGACCGGCGTGTCCGATAGTGCGGTGATCGAGGAATCGCTGCGCCGCGATCTCAAGCTTGACGTCCTCGACGAGTTGTGGTCGACGGCGACGCTGTCGGAGTCGAAGGCTTCCGAACTCGCGCTCGAGGCGCAACACGCGACCAGGCCTCGTCCTCGGGCATCTGGTGCGCGCCGTCGTTGACGTCAACGTGCTGATCTCAGCGGCGCTCTCAGCGCAGGGTCCGGCCGCCGAGATCCTTCGTAGCAACCGCGACGGCGCGTTTGAACTGGTCGTCTCAGAGCTGCTGATCGCCGAGCTGACACGAGCGCTCGCTTACACGAAGCTCCGGAAACGGATCCCGGCCGAGAAGGCTGCCGCCCTCGTCAGCTGGGTCCGCGACCACGGAACGCTCGCCGAGGACCCACCCGGCCCCGCCCCGGTCAGCTCGCCCGATCCCGACGACGACTACCTCCTCGCTCTGGCCATCGACCGGCGCGCGTTTCTGGTCACCGGCGACCAGCACCTCCTCGGCTTGCGGGAGAATTTGCCCATTCTCACACCGGCCGAGTTCGTGATCAGTCTCCGCGACAACGGCTGATTAGCGGTGCGCGTCCAGTTCACGCTCGCAAGGTCGCCGAAGGAGTGGCGCCACCGGCGGCCGGCCGCGGCATCAAAGGAGTTGCGCGGCACAGGCGCTGCGGGCGCACCCCTGCGGCGGGAGTGCATCGCGAGCTGGTCGGCGTCGCCATCGCCGGTGGCGACGCCCGTGCGTGTGCACGGGTCGGGCGTAAGCGTTCAGGGGGTCCGCCGGTTAGGTCGGGGTGAGTAGGGCGGGGATCGGCTGGCCGTGGAGGTTGGCGGTGATGGTGGCGGTGATGTATTCGTGGAGGCGGTGGCCTTGGAGGCGGCAGGTCTCGCGCGTGGTCAGGAGGCGTTCGATGAGACGGTCGCCGTGGTCGGTCTGGGTGCCGTAGCTGGTCTTGCGCCACATTACGGCGTGGCGCAGGGCACGCTCGGAAGCGTTGTTGGTCGCGGGTACCGCGGGCACTCGCGTGAACGTCCACAGCGCAGTTTCGTGCTCGAGCAGGCCGGCGCAGAAGCGGCGGGTCCGCGGATCGCGGCAGCGGGCGCCTTGGGCCAGTAGTTCGCTTATGCGGTCGCGGGCGGGCTGGATGTCGGCGGCCAGCGCCGTGAGGTCGGCGCGGTCGCGGCGCGGAGCGTTGAGTGTGGTGAATACGTCGGCCAGTTCGCGGGTCAGCTTGCGGCCGAGGCGTCCTGGGGCGCCGCCGCGTTCGCCGAGGGCGATGAAGTCCCGCAGGATGTGGGCGAGGCACAGTTGGCGTTGGCTGTCGTCGATGAACAGGTAGACGGCGTAGCGATCGGAGACGATCACGCCGGCGGGATCCTCGCCCAGCAACGCCTTGGCGCTGTCGCGGTCGCGGCGATCAGCGATCTGAAACAACGCCGCCTGCTCAGCGGTCGCGACCGACAGCCAGCGTGTCTTGCCGGCGTGCTGCCAGCTTGTCTCATCAGCGCCGCGAACCGCGCTCTGATCCACGGCGCCCAGCACTTCGACGTACGCGTCCTCGAGCGCGTCAGATGCCTGCTTGACCAGCGTCTCGACTGACGCCGCGCTGAGGTGAAGACCGCACAAGTCCGCCAGCAGCCGTGCGGCCTCGCGGCGCGAGACGCGGGCCGCGGTCAGCGTCGCGGCTGCCGCCGCGACCGCCGGCCCGAACGCCCCGGCCGGCACGCCGGCGGGCAGACCGGCCAGCGTGCGGCACCCGCACCGGCAACGCGCGCGCATCCGGCGGTGCTCTGTGACCTCGACCCGCACGATGATCTCGCTGACCTGGTGAGCGACCGGATCGCCGTCGCCAACGCGATCGCTGATCTGCTCCCCGCAGCCCGCGCACGCCGACGGCCAATGCTCAACGACGCGGTCGGGGTCGGCGACCATCTGACGATGCTGACCGGGATGACCAGGCTGCCCGCCCTGCTTGCGACCAGACTGCTTCTTGGAGCGTTGCTTGCGCGCGTCCGGCGAGTCCCGCGACGGCGGCAACGAACTGTTGCGCGACGACCGCCCGACCTGCCGCTCGAGCTCCTCCACCCGCGCGACCAGTGTCCCGTTCAACGCAACCAGCTCATCGATGCGCACCGCCTGTGCCTCGATCAACGCGACGACCGCATCGCGCCCAGCCGTCCAGACAAGCTCGATCTCCTCACGCCGCACACTGCAAGATTCCCTGCACGTCCGAGGAAACCTTCAAACCAGCCCGACGACCCCCCGAACGCCTACGGTCGGGCACCGACGAGCCGGCGACGGCTGCTGAGTTTCGTCCCGAGCGGGTGCGCCGAGTGTCCCGGCCGAGAGCGCCGCCTTCGACGGTGGCTGTCCTGTGGATCCCTGTCGGGCTGGGTTTTCACGAGGATCGTGTGCTTCGCGACGGCTGAGCCTGCTCCCGCCGCCGTGAGCCCAATCGGGTCGGCTTGCTTACCGTGTAAGCACCGGTCTGCAAGCGGTGGTTCGGGGCGACTGATATACCTCGGGGGTGTCGCTGACGCTGTGCCCGCAGTGTTCGGGAGTGCCGGGTCTATTCGTCCTCCGACTTTGCTCATGGCCAACATGGGCTCTTCACGGGCAGCGCGGACCGGAGAATATCTTGGCTTACCCCGTAAACACAGGTTCGGCGAGATCGTGGGCCGGTCTTCTGAGTGGCCACCGCCGGATCTATGCTGCGGTTTGGCTGATGTCGGCGTTGTTGGCGTCGGCGTTACTCGCCGCGAACGCTCAGGCCGCCGCGGTCCCGTTGGGAACGACGGCGGGCTTCGCGATATTGGCAGGCAGCACCGTGACGAATACGGGACCCAGCGTGGTCAGCGGCGACCTCGGGGTCAGTCCAGGCACCGCGGTGACGGGATTTCCGCCAGGGCTGTTGAACCCCGGCGCCGTACACGCCGCCGACGCGGTCGCCTTACAGGCGCAGACTGACCTGACCACCGCGTACAACAACGCGTTCGCGCGGACAGGAGGCAGCGCGATCTCGGCACCCTTGGGCGGCGGTACGACGCTGGTCGCCGGCGTCTACACGGCAGCCGCGGACGTCTTCGTCGGCGGCGATCTGACGTTGGACGGTGGTGGTGATCCCAACGCGGTGTTTGTCTTCCAGGCCAAGACCGGGACGCTCATTACCGCAGCGGGTACGACCTCCGGCGTCCCGAACACCCGGGTGTTGCTGCGAAATGGCGCTCAGGCCTGCAACGTGTTCTGGCAGGTGGGGAGTTCAGCGACGATCGAGACGTCCACCCAGTTCGCCGGAAACATCCTTGCCGACCAATCGATCTCGTTGAAAACGGGCGCGACGCTCTACGGCCGCGCGCTAGCTCGCGTCGCAGCAGTCACGCTTGACACCAACAGGATCACCCGAGCAACATGCGCGGCGCAGCCCGCGGCGCCGCCAACGGCGTCCAACGCCTTGGCCACCACAAGCGCAGGCCAGCCAGTGACGATCCCGCTGCTCGGTACCGATGCCACAGGCGCGCCCCTGACCTACGCGATCGCAAGTGGCCCATCACACGGAACGCTCGGACCGATCAATCAGGGCGCCGGTACCGTCGCGTACACACCCACTGGCAGCTACAGCGGTCCGGACACCTTCACCTACCAGGTCACCACTAGCAACGGCACCTCCCCGACCGCGACCGCCACCATCACGATCAACCCAGCGAACGCCGCGACCAGCACCGGCACGACGGGGGCCGGGGCCAGTACCGGGACGACCGGGGCCGGGGCGACTACCGGCACGACCGGGACCGGGGCCAGTACCGGCACGACCGGGGCCGGGGCGACTACCGGCACGACCGGGACCGGGGCCAGTACCGGGACGACCGGGACCGGGGCCAGCACCGGCAACTCTGGGGCGTCCGACACGACGGGTAGCACCGCCACGTCCACAGGCGCGACCACCACATCCAGGCTGCCGTTCACCGGCCTCAATGTCCTATGGCTGCTGCTCGGCGGCGCGGCGCTCGTACTGGCAGGGGCGACACTGCGCCGCTATGCCGCGCGTCGCCAGCCGGATCGCTGACGACCCGATAAGCGCGTTCCAGCCACAGGGCGAGCCCGCAGGGACGTCCGGTACGAAGCAGGGCTGTCGATCGGGGTGCTCGGCGCGGCTGCCGCGGACGAAACGGAGGAGCGGTGGGCGGGCTGGGGATGCGCAACCTGTACCTGTGCCACGATGCCCGATCGTCTGGCGACTACCTGGATGACGGGGATGCCCGTTTCCGCCCACCACCAGGCGGGCCGTGGCCACCGCCGCGCACGACAGCTTTGCTTGGCCCAACGTCGCCGAGCCCACGACCGCTTCGGCGACGATCCGGTCTCTCCCCCGCTCCGGACCTGAGCGGACCTCCACCCGGGTGTTCTCAGGTCCGCCCGACCGTGCCCGGCGAGTCCTGAGCTTGGCGAGGGGCAGAGACGCCCTTCCATGCTGGTCGCAGTGTCCGTCTCGCGAGGGGGATCCGCCCGCCAGACGACGCAGCGGTGCGGTGTGTGCAGTCGGGCAGGTCGCGGCACGAGTTGCGCGCCGGCCGCCTTCGCCGGGAATCAGCGGCGCTGATCTGGATTCGTCGGCGTGCCTCGAACACGGCACGCTGCCCGCTCCAACACCCGCAGGACACCGGCGACTTGGTCTCCGACCATCCTTTCGGCTCCCAAGAACCGTCACTTTCGAGCCCTGCTTGGTACTCCAGGGTGGTACTCCACCTTCACCAAGCTTGTGCGGATTACGCTCTAGGAAATAGAAAAGGCCCGCAAATGCGGACCTTTTCGTGAGTAGCGGGGGCGGGATTCGAACCCGCGACCTTCGGGTTATGAGCCCGACGAGCTACCAGACTGCTCCACCCCGCGGCGTCTCACCGACAGAGTAGCAACAGGCGGCCGGGCCGAGCGCGGCCGGCGGCAAGATTCCCGCCACCGGCCGGCCTTCCGGTCGCCAACCGGGAAGATCCGCCGTCATGGCGCGCTCCCATCCCAGACCGGCCGACCACCGGCGGGTCGCCGTCGTCGACATCGGGAGCAACTCGACCCGTCTGCTGATCGCCGACGTCGGCCCGGCCGGCGAGATCCTCGAGCGCCGGCGCCACTCGTGGGTGACCCGGCTCGGCGAGGGGGTCGACCGCGACGGGCAGCTCAAGCCGGCGGCGATCGACCGGGTCTGCGCGACGCTCGACCGGTTCGCCGCGATGATCGCCGCCGACCGCTGCCAGACGGCCACGGCCGTTCTGACCAGCGCCGTGCGCGACGCCGCCAACGGCCCCGAGTTCGTCGCCCTCGTCGCCGATCGATACCGGCTCGACGCCCGCCTGCTCCCCGGCGAGGACGAGGCCCGGCTGACCTTCCTCGGCGCCACCAGCGAGCGCGACCCCGACCGTTGCGTCCCCACCCTGGTGATCGACATCGGCGGCGGCTCGACCGAGCTGATCCGCGGGAGCGGCCGCGACGCCGCCTTCCACGTCTCGCTCCAGGCCGGCGTCGTGCGCCTGACCGAGCGCCATCTCTCCAGCGACCCGCCGACCCGGGCGCAGCTCGGCGCCCTGCGGGCCGATCTCCGCGCCCAGATCGACCGGCACGTCCCCCCCGCCGAGCGCCGCCTCCCCCGCGAGGCGATCGCCGTCGCCGGCACGGCCACCTCGCTCGCGGCGATCGACCAGGGGCTCGAGCCCCACGATCCCGCCCGCGTCCACGGCTACCGCCTCGAGCTCACGACCTGCCGACTGCTGCTCGCCCGCCTCGCCGGCCTCCCGCTCGCCGAGCGCCGCGCCGTCCGCGGCCTCCAGCCCGATCGGGCGCCGACCATCGTCGCCGGCGTCGCCATGCTGATCGAGCTGCTCGACGCCTTCGACCTCCCCGGCTTCGAGACCTCAGAGCACGACATTCTCCGCGGCGTCGCCCTCGACCGGGCCGGGTTCGCCCTCGAGGCCGCCGCCGACTAGGTCGACACCAGCCATCCGCCCCCTCCCCGCCGGTGTCGAGCCCCGGGGGCCCGCCCCGGGCAGACCATCTGTCGAGTTCTCGGGGCTCGGTTTCCACTCGGCCCCGACCCGACCGATGTAGGCGGAGCAGCTCAAAAATCAGCCGCCATCTCGAGAAGGGCAAACCCGTCGCGAGGCGGGGACGCAAAGCCCACGGTGCCGCCACGCGAGTGGGGGTAGGCCGGGCTACCGAAGGATGGGTGGTGGCGCGTCAATCGCAGGAGGTTCGCCACCGTGCTCCGTCACGTCGCAGGTCAACGCCGCTTTCTCCCCACCCTTGCCGCCGCCGTCGCCGCCGCCGCGTTCGCCGCGGCGCCCGCCGCCCCGGCGCTCGCCGCCACCGCGGCCAAGCCGTCCGCCCACGCCGCGCGCCACCACCACCGCTCCGCCAGGCTGTCGGCCGCCTCGACCCAGGCCGTCGGCGCCGCCTGCTCGGACGCCACCCTGATGCCGAGCCCGTCGAACCTCGACCGGATCGCCGCGGCCACGCTCTGTCTGGTCAACCGCCAGCGCGCCGCCCAGGGTCTCTCGGCGCTCCGGGCCGACGCCGCCCTCGACCGCGCGGCGGTCGGCCACTCGCAGGACATGGTCGCCCAGGGCTACTTCGGCCACACGAGCCCCAGCGGGTCCGATCCGCTGTCGCGCATGCGCAGCGTCGGCTACGTCCGCCAGAGCTTCAACGTCGGCGAGAACATCGCCGCCGCCACCGGCTCCTACGCCACCCCGGCCGCGATCGTCAACATGTGGATGCACTCCGCCGAGCACCGGGCGAACATCCTCACCGCGGGCTTCCGCGACAGCGGAATGGGCGTCGCCTACGGGGCGCCGACGATCGGCAGCGGCCCCGGCGCCACCTACACCCAGGACTTCGGCTCGACGAGCTGACCCCGGCGGGCCGGCTCTGCGGTCGGCACGGAAGTTGGCCCGAGGGCTTAGGCCAGATTCGACCGCCGCGGGTAGGCGACCGCCGGATCGGTCAGCACGTTGACCAGCGCCGGTCCCCCGGCCTCGAGCGCCCGCACCAGCGCCGGACGCAACTGCTCCGGCCGCTCGACGAGCTCGCCGTGGCAGCCGAGCGCCTCGGCCACCAGGTCGTAGCGGGTCCCCGGACGCAGGTCGGCCGCCACGCTGTAGCCGTAGAGCCACTCCATCGGGTGCTTCTCGAGGCCCCAGATGCCGTTGTTGCCGACGACGACCACCACGCCGACCCGGTGGCGGGCCAGCGTGTCGAGCTCCATTCCGGCGAACCCGAACGCCCCGTCGCCGACCAGCAGCACGACCTGGCGCCCCGGGTGCGCCAGCTTCGCCCCGAGCGCGTAGCCGAGCCCCGACCCCAGGCAGCCGTAGGGACCCGGGTCGAGCCAGCAGCCCGGCGCGTAGGACTTGATCAGGCGGCCGGCATAGGAGACGAAGTCCCCGCCGTCGCCGATCACGATCGCGTCCCGGTCGAGCAGCCGGCCGAGCTCGCCGTAGATCCGCATCGGGTGGAGCGGCGACCGCTCGTCGGTCAGCTCCGTCTGCTCTGCCTGCCGCGCCTCGTTCTCCGCCGCCCGGAGATCCCGCACCCACGACGCGACGGCCGGCGCGGCGGCCCCGGCCCCGAGGCGCAGGGCGGTCAGCGTCGCCCCCAGAGACCCGTAGAGCGACGCGGCAACCCGCCGCGGATGCGCCCGCCGCGGCTCGCACCGGTCGGCCACGATGATCTCGGTCCGCTCGCCGAAGACCGCCCCGAAGCCGAGCCGGAAGTCCATCGGCACGCCGACCACCACCGCCACGTCGGCGCCGCCGAGCGCCTGGCGGCGGACCCGCGAGAAGAAGAGCTCGTGGTCGGCGGGCACGCAGCCCCGCCCGAGCCCGTTGAGGAAGACCGGGATCCGCCGCGCCTCGATCAGCTCGAGCAGGGCCTCCTCCCCGTGGTCCCAGTAGAGGTTGGTCCCCGCCATCACGACTGGCCGCTCGGCCGCCCGCAGGAGGACCAGCGCCCGCTCGAGGGCGTCGCCGTCCGGAGCGGCGGCCGGGGCCGGCGCCCCCGCCGCCGGAGCGCTCTCAACCGCCTCCATGAACACGTAGTCGAGCGGGAAGTCGACGAACACCGGGCCGGTCGGCGCCGCCATCGCCCCGGCCAGCGCCGCGTCGATCAGCCCGGGGATCTCGGCCGTGCTCTGCGCCGTGACCGCCTGCTTGGTCACCGGGCGCACGAGCGGGAGGTGGTCGATCTCCTGGAGCGAACCCTGCCCCCAGCGTCCGGCCGGCGCCCGCCCGCCGAGGACGACGATCGGCGACTGGTTCATCTGGGCGGCGGCCAGCGCGCTGATCGCGTTGGTCACCCCCGGTCCGGCGGTCAGCGCCGCCACGCCGGGCGTCCGGGTCGTCTTCGCCCAGCCCTCGGCGGCGAACGCCGCGGTTGCCTCGTGGCGGACGTCGACCAGGCCGATGCCCTCCGCCCGGGCCCCGTCGTAGATCGAGAAGAGGTGGCCGCCCGAGAGCGTGAACACCGTCCCCACCCCGCCCGCCCGCAGGCGGCGGGCGATCAGCCGGCCGCCGTGGAACTCCGGAGGGTCGGTCACCCCGCGCTCAAGGGTTGTAGTTGCCGGCGTCGACGTGGGGGAAGGACAAGGTGTTGCCGGGCGGGAAGGCCGGCGGCGTCGCCGTGAAGCAGCCCGGGCTCCCGAGCAGCGGGTTGATGCTCTCGTTGGGGAGGACGTCGCCCCCCGACGGCTTGCAGTCGAAGTTCGGGAAGATCAGGTGCTTGGCCGACTGCGGCGAGTCGGCCAGCCCGGTGCCGGCCTGGTAGGCGTTGCCCCGGTTGTTGGGGGCGCGGTTGGGATAGATGGCCAGCGTCTCCGGGCCGAAGGGGCTGTATTGGCGCAGGTAGTGGCCGACCTCCTGCGAGGTCGACGGCGTGGTCGTGGCGGCCAGCGTCGCCGCCCCGTTGGAGATGAAGTCGCCGACGTTGTACTGGTTGTACTCGAGCCACTGGAGGATCGGGTTGAGCTGCTCGAGGAAGGGGTCGAGGTTGCCGAGCAGGGGCTTGGCCGACCGGAGGATGTCGCGCAGGGCGGGCAGGCCGGTCTTCGACGCCCGGATCAGGGGATCGAGCTTCTGGAAGGTCCGCCGCAGGTCGGGGGCGAGCACGCGGACGTCGTGGAGCGTCGGCGCCAGGTCGTGGGCCGCCGGGCGCAGGTCGCGGATCAGCGGGTCGGTGTTCGCCGCGAACAGCTGCAGCTTGGCCAGGGTCGCCTTCGTCTCGTCGAGGAAGGTCGGGAGGATCGTGATCGTCTGCGCCAGGGCGCGCTGCTCGGAGGCGGTCGCCGCAAACGTCTGATCGGCGCCGACGATCAGGTTGTGGAGCTGCGCCCGGTCCTGGCTGACCGCCCCGAAGACGATCCCGGCGTTGCGGACCAGCCGCCGGACGGCGGCCGACTGGGCGTTCAGCACGTCGAGTACGTCGCCGGCTCCGGCGACGAACCCCGGGAGGTTGCCGAGCGCGTCGTTGAGGTTGGCCCCCCGCCCGGCCGTCCCGGCGGCCATGTCGCGCTGCCAGTTGCGAAAGGCCTGGCGGGTGACCGGGTCGAAGGCCTGGACGACCTGGTCGAGCGTCACCGCCCGGCCGATCCGGCCGGCCGCGAGGACGCCGCCCTCCTTGACCTCCGGGCTCCCGGCCGTCCCCGGCGTCAGCTCGATGTAGGTCTCCCCGAGCAGGGTCTTCTGGCGGAGGATGGCCTGGGCGTCGGTGTGGATCGGGGCGAATCGGGGATCGACCTCGATCGTGGCCACCGTCCGGTTGCCGGCCGGGTCGAGCCCGAGGGCGACGACCTTTCCGACGCTGATCCCGGCCACCCGGACGTCGGCCTGCTCGGAGAGCTGGACGGCCTGGGGGAACGACGCGCGGATCCGGTAGCCCTTCGGCTTGAGCGGGATCGCCCCGCCGAAGGAGACCCAGAGGTAGAGCAGGAGGCCGAAGCAGGAGAGCGCGAACGCCGCGATCGTCAGCATCCGGCCGGGGGTCGGGGCCTGGTGCTGCATCAGGCGGTCATCCGCAGAGCGCCGGGTTGGAGAGGACGCCGGCCAGGTTGGCCAGGAAGGCGAGCGTCGGCTGCGAGTTGACGAGTGCCTTCAGCGTGGTGCAGGTCGTCGTCTGGGTCAGCGCTCGGAACGGCCCGTTGGCGTCGCTGGTGGAGAACACAGCGTCGCCGTTGTGGCCGAGCCAGGCCAGCCAGAAGAGCAGCGTCCCGTTCTTGGTCGAGTCGTAGCGGCTGCCGCCGTAGGGGTTGTAGCCGAGCATGTTGAACAGGTGGTTGAGCACGGTGAACGACCCGGTCAGGTCGGGCGCCGCCGCCGCCAGCGACTGGGCCGCCGGGGTCAGGTCGCGGACGACCGGCCGGGCGCTGCGCACGAACGGGCGGATCTGGTTGGCCACTATCGGCGTCGTCTCCCGCAGGAAGGGCGCGAGCGACCGGTCGGCCGCGGTCAGCGAGGTCGCGACCGGCGCGAGGGCGACCGCGGTCGGGTGGAGCACCTCGGCGAAGGTCTGGACCTTGCCGAGCGCCCGCGTCGTCTGCTGCAACGCCCGGGGCAGGGCATGGACGGCCGCGCCGAGGCTCGCCTGCTCGGAGGCGATCGCCCCGAAGGTCTGCGAGGCCGACCGGACGAGCGTGCGGATCTGCGGCCCGTGGTGGGCGAGCTCCTGGTCGAGCAGGCTCAGCGAGTGGATCAGGTGGGCGAGGTTCTCGTGGCGGCGACTGACCAGCGTGGTCACCGCTGCCAGGTCGCGGTGGGTCGGCGCGAAGCGGGCGAAGGTGTCCTGCAGGCGCGGGCCGCCACCGCGCAGCCCGAGGCCTGCGCCCTGGACGAGGAGCTGGAGGTAGTCGCGGGTGTCCTGGTCGAGCGCGGCGAGGATCTCGTCGGGGTTGACGTCGGGCAGGGTGTTGGCCACCGGGATGGTGAACCCGGCCGGCGCCGTCGGGGCCCGCCGGCTGCCGGGCGTGATCTCGACGAACATGTCCTTGAGCCCGGTCTTCGGGCGCAGCAGGGCGGTCGCGTCGGTGTGGATCAGCCCCTTGAACTGCGGGTCGACGGCCATCGAGACGACGGCCCGGCCGGCGGTCAGGGTGACCCCGCTGATGTCGCCGATCCGCACTCCCGAGACCCGGACGGTCTGCCCCTGGCCGGGGGTGACGGCCTGGGCGGTCGAGAACTCGGCCTTCAGGGTGAAGGGCGTCGACTCGAAGAACGGGAAGCGCAGCCGCTGCTCGTGGAGGACGTAGGCAGCCACGGCGATCGCGATCACCCCGAGCACGATGATCGCCGCGAAGTCGCGGGCGTGCTTGCCGATCGCCCGGATCATCGCCCGCCTCCCGCCGGCTGCCCGAGTGTGCGCAGCCGGGGCACCTGGCTCGGCGCGAGCGGCGCGCCGGCGACCCGCAGCGACCGGCTCAGGTGCTGGAGCTTCAGCTGCCGGGCCGTCGCCTTGAGCGTGAGCTTCTCCGAGCGGTTGTAGAGCGCCCGCCCGGCGGCGTTCAGCGGCTGGCCGGCGGCGCTGATCTGGCCGGCCGGGGCGAGCCCCGGGGTCGAGGCGAGGTTCGGGACCTGCTGGGTCTCGCAGGGCGTCGTCTCGTCGAACGCCGGCTTGGCCGCCGGCTTGACCGGGTTGCCGCCGGCGATCGGGAAGTTCGACAGCGTGAGCTGGCCGGGGCTCGACGGGAAGGCGACGTTACCGACGCCGGCGAGCACGCGGAACCAGATCCCGTTGGCGTCGCCCTCGCGGCTGTCGCCGCCGAGGCCGACGAGGCTCTTGGGGAACTCCTGGTAGACCGGCCCGGTGGCCGGGAACTGGGCGTCCTCGATCGTCTGCTGCGACCAGGGGAGGATCACCGTGTTCTGGCAGGAGGAGGCGGCCCGGACCTGGCCGAGCAGGGCGACGCTCTCGATGTTCAGGCGGGTCAGGGCGGCGACCGTCGGGCGCAGGTCGGAGACCAGGCCGCGGAGCTCGGGCTTGGAGACCAGGCGCCGGACCTGGCGGGCGAAGGGGATCCCGGCGACGAGCACCGGGAGCAGCGAGCGCACCGCCGGGCGAAGCTCTGAGACAAGCCGGCGAACCGACGGAAACGACGCCTCGAGCGCGTCGAGGGCGGGGATACCGGCGCGGAGCGTCCGCGGGAGCTCGTTGATCGCCGCCGCCAGGGCGGCGTTCTCGGCCGCCAGCGGGGTCACCGCCCGGTCGAGGTTGGTGACCAGGTCCTGTAGCGCGCGCGGGTCGGCGTCGGCGGCCGCGGCCACCGCGCCGGTGCTGGCGACGAGCTTCGAGAGGTCGTGGGTCATCGTTCCCTGGAGGGCGTCGCTGACCAGGGCGGTCCCCTTGTAGGCCGGGCCCCAGAAGGGGATCGACCGGTTGAACCCGGCGCCGCCGCGCCCGCTGAGGCCGGTCGACAGCTCGTGGAGGAGGATCTTCAGATCGCTGCGGGTGCTCGTGTTGAGGGTGGCCAGGACCTGGTCGAGCTGAACCGGGGCGGCCGTCTGCTGGACGGGCACGGTGTCGCCGTCGTGGAGCGCCGGGGCCGAGGGCGAGCCGGGTTGGACGTCGACGAAGAAGTTGCCCTCGAGGAAGATCCGCGGCCTGATCGTCAACTTGGCGTCGGCGTGGAGCGGGAGGGCGCCCGAGTCGATCGTCATGTCGACGATCGCCCCGTCCCCGCCACCGCCGATCGTGTGCACGCCGGTCACCTTGCCGACGTCGACGCCGGCGACCCGGACCGGCGAGCTCGACTTGATGTTGTTGGCGCTCTTGAACGCCGCGTGGATCGTGAAGTGGTGGCGGAAGGGGATCGACTTGGTGAAGGCGAGGTAGCCGGCGATGACGACGACGACGATCAGGGCGATCCCGGTCGAGAACGGCGTCAGCCCTCGCCCGTCGCGGCGTCTCATGGCGCGAGGAGGTAGTCGAGGAGCTGCTTCTGCGCGCGCGGGCTGGTCGGCTGGCGGTGGGCCGGGCCGAGCAGGTTGTTGAGCGTGTCGGGCAGGCTCGGCAGGCTGTTGACGAGGTTGCCGACGATCTTCTCGAGCGGCGGCAGCCCGGCCGCCGGCGCCGGGGCCGGCCCGGGAGCGGCGCTGCCGGCGGGTGCCGGGGTGGTGCTCTGGAGCGGTTGCGGGTTGGCGGCGGCTGGCGTCGGGGCGGCGGCGGCCGGGTGCTCGGCCGCGGGGCGTCTGGCCGCGCGGGGGGCTCCGGCGGCGGCGGCGGTCGGGTCGGGGGTGGTGATCCCGGGCTGCGAGGGCCCGAGCCAGGAGCGGCAGTTGCTGATCGGGTTGGAGCCGGGGCTCTTGACCGCGGCGGTGACGGCGGCCGGGTCGGGATAGGGCGAGCAGGTCAGGCTGGCGAGCAGGTCGACGTTCAGGAGGTGGTTGTTGGCGTCGAACAGGGTGGTCGCCGTCGCCTGGTAGAAGACGTAGTTGAGGAGCGCCTCGAGGCCGGTGTAGCCCAGGCCGCCGGGGCTGCGCGGGTCCTTCTCGACGGCGAAGGAGCGGTCGTCGAGGTGCCCGAGGACGATGTTGAGGTTCTTGGCGAGCTCCGGCGTCCCGGTGGCGAACTGCTTGAGCTGGCCGACGGTGGGGCCGGCGGCGGTGAGCGCCCGGCGCCCGGTGACCGCGGCGCGGCCGAGGGCGCGGATCGCCGGCCGGCTGACGGTCGCGAACGGGCCGAGCCGGTCGAGGAAGGCCTTGAGCTGGCCGGCCGAGGCGTCGAGGTTGCGCAGCGCCGGAGTGGTGTTCCCGGCGACGTCGCCGAGCGCGGACATCGCCGGGCCGAGGGCGGCGAGGAAGCCGGGGAGCCGGCGGATGCCCTCGGCGAGCGCGGCCTGGCGCTCGGCGGCGATGGCGGTCGTCCGGCCGGCGGTGTCGACGAAGCGGGCGACGTCCTTGCGGTTGGCGGCCAGCGCCCCGAGCACCTGGTCGCCGTCGCGGGCGAGGTTGGCGAGGGTCTGGTTCTGGCGGGCGAGGATGGCCAGCACCCGGTCGGTCTGCTGGAGGGCCGGGCTCGCCCGGCGCAGGGCGGCGCGGAGGTTTGCGGCGTTGCCGGCGGCGCCGGCGCCGAGCTCGGAGATGATGATCCGCAGGCGCTCGCGGTAGGGGAGGCGGAAGATGTCGGTGACCAGATCGGGGGCGACCGTCGAGGACGTCGCGGTCACCGGGATCACGCTCCCGGGCTTGACCCGGGTGGGCGAGGTCCCGGGCAGGCAGTCGAGGTAGTACTCGCCGATCAGCGACTGCGGCCGGGTCTCGCAGGTGACGTCGGCGCGGAGCGATCCGAAGCCGTTCTCGGTGATCTGGAACTCGACGAGCGCCCGGAGGGTCTGGCGGTCGAGGTCGATGGCGGTGATCCGGCCGGCCCGCACCCCGGCCACCTTCATGTCGCCGCCCTGGACGAGGCCGAAGGCGTTGTCGAGCTCGACCCGGTACTTCGGCTGCCCGCCGCCGGCGCCGCTGCCGTCGGCGCCGCTGGCGGCGCCGGAGCCGGGGCCGAGCGTGAGCGCGAGGGCGGCGAGGCCGAGGACGCCGAGCACGGCGAGGGCAACCGCGAGGCGCCTCATCGGCCGGGCAGGACCTGGGTCGGGTCGCAGGGGAACCCGGGCGGGTGGTAGGGGTTCGAGCCGTCGGCGCTCGGGTGCTCGGCCGTGCCGGGGCAGCGGTTGCGCTGGCCGACGGTCAGGGTGGAGAGGAGGGCGGCCTGGCGGAGCTCGGGCGGGATCGGGGTGAGCAGGCCGGAGACGAGGGCGAGCGGGTTGGCGGAGATCGCCACCCGGCTCGCGCCGCCGAGGGCGTCGTAGACGCCGGAGTGGGCGAAGCTGTTGAACCAGGCGGTGAGGTCGGGCGCGTAGGGACGGGCGAAGCCGAGCTCGGGAGTCGCGGTCCCGAGTGCGTCGGTGGTGGCCGGGAGGGCGCCCGGGCGGCTGGCGCCGTTGACCGCGACGGGGCCGACGGCGACGTTGCGGACCGGAACGGTGGTACGGACCAGTGAGAGCAGGTCGGCGTTCGGCGTCCGCGGGTTCTCGATCAGCTGCTGGAGGATCCGCAGCGTCGGTCGGGCATCGCGGGCGAGCGGGCGCAGGACGTGGAGGAACGGGCGCAGCTGCTTGGCCACGGGCTTGGCGTCCTCGACGAGCAGGGTCAGGTCGTCGAGTGTGGCCCGGAGGTTGACGAAGGTGGTGTCGGCCCGCCGCAGAAACGGCGGCAGCTGGTGGATCGCGTCGGCCAGGGCGGCGCGCTGGCTGCCGATCGCCGTGGTCGTGGTCGCCAGGTGGTCGACCACCCCGGCGAGGTGCTCGCGCCGGGCGGCCAGATCGGTGACGAGCTTCGAGCTGGCGACGACGAAGCGGGTCAGCAGCGGGGTGTCGCGGTTGAGCTCGGCGAAGAGGTCGCTCGAGGCGGCGAGCGCCGGGCTGAGGTAGAGGTACCCGCGCGAGAGGGCCCGGCTGCGGCCGCCGTAGATCGTCGAGAGGCCGCGGATCACGCCGCTCAGGTCGTGGCGGGTGGTCGGGTCGAAGGTGTCAAAAAGCTGGTCGAGGTCGACGGCGCTGTTGGTCTGGGCCTCGGTGATCCGGCCGCCGTCGGGGATGTCGGCCGTCCCGGCGCCGGGGAGCCGGAGGTCGACGTAGCGGTTGGCGATCCCCGAGAGGGACGCCTGGCGGACGGTGGCGATCGTCCCCCGGCGCAGCGGCTGGTAGGAGCCGTCGTTGATCTGGAGCGTCACGTCGGCCTGGCCGTCGGGGGTCAGGCGCAGATCGGAGACGGTGCCGACGGGGACGCCGGCGACCTGGACGAGGTTGCCCTTGACGAGCTGGCTCGCGTTCTGGAAGATCGCGTGGACCCGGTAGTGCGTGGCCCCGACGCCGAGGAGGACGGCGGCGAGGAGCACGGCGACGAGGACCGCGGCGACGAGCACGACGGTCCGGCCGGTCATCCTCGTTTTCGGCAAAGCACCCCTCCCTAGGCGGTAACCATGACCGGGGGACCGGACGTGGTCGACCGCGACGCTAGCAAGCCGATTTCGGGGGTGTCAATCGGCAAGCGTCCGGCCGCCGGCCGGGCGCTCGGCGCGGGGCCCGCTGCCGGCGCGGCGCGGCGCGGCGCTTGCGCGGGGCGGCGCCGCACGGCGGGCGGGGACGGGGCGGGGCGGCGCTGGGGGGCCGCCGCCACGGGGCGAGCTCAGACCGGCTCGGCGGCGGCGAACGACTCGGAGAGGAGCGGGTCGAGGGTGGCGTCCATGAAGTCCTTGACCGTGAAGCTGCCGGCCCAGCCGGGTACCGGCTTGTGGACGGTGATCACCATCGGCGTCTTTCCGCGGAGGGCGGCGATCAGCGGCGGCGTGTTTCCAAGCTCGGCCGCGAGGCTCGCGAGCACGTCGACGAGCTCTCCGGAGCGGGTGTGGGGCTCCTCCCCGCGGAGCGCCTCGCTGAAGCGGTGGCCGACCTGGTTGAGGAACATCCGCACGAGCGGCGAGCCGATCCGGTCGGCCTCGTCGAAGGTCGGCGCCGCGCCGTGCTCCTTGAGGCCGATCTGGTCGAGCGCGGCGCCGAAGCCGATGAGAACGCGGTAGAAGAGGTCGCCGTAGGGGCCCTGGGCGAGCCGGCTTCCGGCCAGGACCAGCCGCGAGTGCGAGACGATGTGGGCGAGCGTCGCCAGGTCGCCGGGCGGCGGTCCCCCGGTCAGGTCGACATCGATCATCGTCTGGGCGACGAGGATCTCGAAGTCGAGCCCCTTCCCGCGGGGGAGCAGCTTGGCTTTGTAGAAGCCCGGCCGGCAGTCCCCGACGTAGACGAAGGCGGCGGCCACGGCGAGCCCGTCGGGCAGCTCGAGGACGCGGGTGATCGCCGCCTCGAGCTCCTCCTCGGACACCAGTTCGGACACGCCCCGAGCCTATGCGATCCGGGCCGCGCAGTGGCGCTCCGGCGCCGGCGTGCGGCGTGCTACCGGGCCGTCCAGTACGTCTCGTCGCCGTTCGCACTGGCCGACTTGGCGAGGTCGGCGAGGAACATCTCGGCGAGCGCGGGGAGCATTCCCGGCGGGAGGGCGGTGTCGATGAGTGTGATCTCCGAACCCACACTCTCCGGAGAATATGTGACCGATCGGACGCGACCGTCCGCTCCCCGGCCGCGTGTCGAGGCCCCTCGATTCCGCGCCCGCCCGGGCGAAGCCGACCCTGAGCGAGCGGTCCTATCGACGGTGCCCGGGGCGGCCTCGAGGTGACACCCCGCCGGCCGGACGAAACGTGACCAAATATGTTGCGCGGCATGCCCGGGGTGGGACTCGAACCCACATGCCCTCGCGGGCAGCCGATTTTAAGTCGGCCGCGTATACCGTTCCGCCACCCGGGCGCCCGGCCATTCTTGCGCGTCTGGAGCCCGCGGAGCCGGCTCGCCCCGGCCCACCGCCGGCCCATCGCCCGGCCGGCGCGAGGCCTCGCGGCGACGCAACAAGGGCGCAACTCGCGCATTGCTACGGTGTCGGTGCAGGTATGCCGAACAGGTAGCCATGGAGTCGTCGGTCATCAAGAACACCTCGCTGCCGGGACTCCGCGGGCCTTCCCCCCTGCTGCGACTCGCCCCCGACGAGCGCCTGATCGTCCTCGTGCGCCGCGGGCAGCACGCCGCCTTCGAGGCGATCGTCTCGCGCTACCAGGCCCGCCTGCTCGCCTTCTGCCGCCACATGCTGGCCTCGCGCGAGGACGCCGAGGACGTCCTCCAAGAGGTCTTCGCCGCCGCCTACAACGCGATCCTCGCCGATAGCCGGGCGATCAACGTCCGGCCCTGGCTCTACCGGATCGCCCGCAACCGCTGCCTCAACCACCTCCGCCGACAGACGGCGATCGGCGTCGACTCGATGGACGTCCACTTCGCCGACGCCGGCCAGTCGACCGTCGAGAAGGCGGCCGGGCGCGAGGACTTCCGCCTGCTGATGGCCGACATCCGCCGTCTGCCCGAGACCCAGCGGACGGCGCTCCTGCTCCGCGAGATGGACGCCCTCTCCTACGAGCAGATCGCCGAGGCGATGGAGACGACCGTGCCCGGGGTCAAGTCGCTGCTCGTCCGCGCCCGGGTCTCGCTCGGCGAGGCCGCCGAGGCGCGCAAGCTGAGCTGCGCCGAGGTCCGGGTCGAGCTCGGGGCGATCGCCGAGGGAATCAGCTCGACCTCGGCACCGATCCGCCGCCACGTCAAGGACTGCCAGCGCTGCCGCGAGTTCCGCTCCCACCTACGGGCCAACAACCGCGTGCTCGCCGCCGCGCTCCCGGTCGGCCCGCTGCTCCTCCTCAAGAAGCTGGCCCTGACCAAGCTCGGCCTGTCGGCCGGGGCGGGCAGCGGCGGCGGAGCCGGTGCCGCGGCCGGAGCCGCGGCCGGCGGCGCGGCGGCCGTCGGCGGAGCCGGCGCGGCCGGCGGCGGATTCGCCGGGGCGATGGCCGCCGGCACCCTGGCCTCGAAGGCCGTCGCCGGGCTGGCCGCCGCCGCCCTGGTCACGGCGGGCGCCGCCGTCGAGGTCCGCCACGCGCCCCGTCGACCGACGCCGCCGCCGGCGGCCGTCGCCCAGGCCGTGCCCCGCGGCGTCGTCGTGGTCCCCGTGGTCGCCGGGTCGCTGCCCCAGCCGATCGCCACCCTGCCCGCCGCCGTCCACCCCCACGCCGCCCGGGCCGATCTCCCGGCCGTGGCCAAGCCGGCGGCGAGCCCGCCGGCGGTCACCCTCGCCGCGGCCACCGCGCCGACCGTCGTCCCGGCGGCCGTCCCCGTCGCGGCGACGCCCGCCCCGCCGGCTCAGACCGTCCAGCAGATCTCGAACACCTCGGTGCTGCCGCCCCAGCCGCCGGTCGCCCAGCCGCCGGCGACGAGCCCGCCGGCCGTCGTTCAGGTGATCACGCAGACCGGGGTCGCCGCGCCGGCACCGGCCGCGCCGGCCACTGCGCCGTCCGGCGCGGTCACCCCGCCGCCAGCCGCCGCGACCACGCCGCCGAGCACCGACACGGTCGTCCCGGGCGGGACCGTCCTCGCCGGCGCCGGGTCGGACGCCGCCGCCCCCCGCTGAGCCGACGGCCGAGCCTCACGTGCCGAAGCGAAAGCTCCGCAGGGGGACCTGGAGGACGTCGTTGGCCGCCACCTGGTCGGGGCCGGGGACCAGCGGGCTGGGGACGGTGCCCATGGCCAGGACGACGCCGTCCTGCACCCCCGAGAGGGCGGGTACGAGCATCACCACGCGGCTGAAGACGAGCCGCCCGTCGAGCAGCGACCGGTAGGTCACGGTGTAGCCGGGATTGAGGTTGACCCGCGTCTTGGTCTCCGTCTGCAGCAGGAAGCCGGGGGTGCGCCGGGCGAGCCCGGCGACGTAGACGCTCGCGTACTCGGGGAGGATGCCGCTGATCTCGCCGTGGAACGGCGCCAGGTGGAGGGGATCTACCTCGAACCACCGCAGCAGCCGGCCGTGGGCGTCGCGCTGCTCGACCCGGGCATAGGCGCCGGGCGGCGTCCCCACGCGGTGGAGCGTCCGCGGGTAGCGGAGGTTGAACGTCGCCGTGCGCCCGTGGTAGAGGACCCACCCGTCGCGGGGATAGAGGATGGCGACCGCCGCCACGACGATCACGAACGCCGCCGTGGCGGCGAGGATCCGCCGGCGGGCGCCCGGCGTCGCGCCGCGCCAGCGTGGCGCGACCAGCTCGGGCAAGGTTGGCCCGAACTGCGCCCTGACCGGCGGCGGGCGAACCGGCGGCCTACTCGCCGATCGAGAACATCGCGTCGAGGTCGTGCTTGGAGAAGACCTCGAAGGCCACCATCGTCTGGGTCCGCGAGACGCCGGGCAGCTGGCCGATGCTCCCGGTCACGATGTCGGCGAGCTGTTCGTGGCGGGGCACCCGGACGATGACCACGAAGTCCCAGTCGCCGGTCACCGAATAGGCCTCGGCCACGCCGTCGAGCTCGGCCAGCGCCCCGCCCAGGCTCTGCAGGGCGTCGCGCTCGGCCTCGATGAGGACCACGGCGTGGGTCATCTAGGAAGCCGGGCCGGCGTCGCGTCCCTCGAGCTCGCGGGCGAGCTCGAAGCCGACGGCGACCCCGACGAGCATGCCCACCCGGGTCTGCTCGGCGACCAGCCGCTCGACCGCCTCGCAGCGCTCGAGGACGTCTGCGCCCTGGGCCGCCCGGCGTACCTCGTCGTCGTGGGCCGGCCCGAACCAGCCGCCTTCGGCGAGCGCCGCGTCGAGCACTCCGGCGAGGCTCGGGGCCGCGTGGGTGACGACCTCGGAGGCGTGAACGAAGCGGGCCGGATCCTGAAGCCTCTGGACGGCGGCGTCGACTTCCTCGGCGGTGTAGGCACGCTGATCCACGCCGGGTCATCATACGGGCGTGAGCGTGCGGCTAACCTCGCTATCCCACGGCGCCGGCTGCGGCTGCAAGCTTCCGGCGAGCGCCCTCCACCCCATCCTCGGCCGGCTGCCCGCGCTCGAGGATCCCGACGTCCTGGTCGGGGCGGCGGGCGCCGACGACGCCGCCGTCTACCGCCTGAGCGACGACCTCGCGCTCGTCCAGACCGTCGACTTCTTCACGCCGATCGTCGACGACCCCTACGACTTCGGCCGGATCGCCGCGACCAACGCGATCTCAGACATCTACGCGATGGGCGCCCGCCCGGTGATGGCGCTCAACCTCGTGGCCTTCCCGCTCGAGACGCTCGGCGGCGAGGTCCTCGAGCAGATCATGCGCGGCGCCCACGACGCCGTGCGGCTGGCCGGCGCCAGCATCGCCGGCGGCCACTCGATCGACGACCCCGAGCCGAAGTTCGGCCTCGCGGTCACCGGGCTCGTCCACCCGGCCGAGATCCTCACCAACGCCGGCGGCCGGCCCGGCGACCTGCTCGTGCTCTCCAAGCCGCTCGGCGCCGGGGTGGTCGCCACGGCAGCCAAGCGGGGGCTGGCCGACGCCGGGTTGATCGCCCGGGCGACCGAAGTGATGTGCGAGCTCAACCGCGACGCCTCGCTCGCCGCCCGCCGGGCCGGCGCCCACGCGCTGACCGACGTCACCGGCTTCGGCCTCCTCGGCCACCTCCACGAGCTCGCCCGGGCCAGCGGGCTGGCCGCCGAGCTCGACGCCGCGGCGGTCCCGGCGATACCCGGGGTGCTCGAGCTGCTGCGCGCCGGCGCCGACGTGGTCGCCGGGGGAACGCGGCGAAACCGCGACTACGCCGAGACGTTCGCCCGGTTCGCCTCAGGTGTCGCGGAGTCGCGGCGCTGGCTGGTATGCGACGCGATGACCTCGGGCGGGCTCTTGGCCGCCGTCGACCCCGCCCGGGCCGGGGAGGCGCTCGGGCCGGTCATCGGCCGCCTCTGCGAGGGGCCGGCCGGCCGGATCAGCGTCGACTAGCGCCGGTCGAAGCGAACGAGCGCGAGGCCGGCGAGGTAGGTCAGCGGCGACTAGCGCCGGTCGAAGCGAACGAGCGCGAGGCCGGCGAGGTAGCCGATGAGGACCCCGACGCCGCCGGCGATCGCGTTGGCCTCGGGGCGGGCGATCGGCATGGCCAGGAGCACGAGGGCGAAGGCGCCCGTTCCGAGCAGGTCGCCCTCGTAGTCCTCGCCGCGGCGGCGGGCCAGGAGATCGGGCACCGCCCAGGCGCAGATCAGCGCGAGCGCCCCGCCGTTGGCGCCGGCGACCACCGCGGACGGATCGAGCAGGCTGGCCACCAGCGCGCCGCCGGCGCCGCCGAGCAGGAAGAGGACGGCGACGCCGATCCCGCCGTGGCGGCGCTCGAGCAGCCAGCCGAAGACGCCCACGGCCAGGAGCGTGACGAACTGATAGACGCCGGTCCCGGTGAGCGACGAGCCGGTCGTGTAGAAGTAGGTGAACTGCGCGGTGATCAGGCGCCACCACTCGCCGTGGAGCGGCCCGCCGACCACGAGATCGGGTGCGTTGAGGTAGCCGCCGCGCGTGATGATCCAGACCACGCAGGTCGCGACCACGATCACGCCCGTGACATAGGGCGGCGCGTCGGCACGGATCCCGGGGATCTCGTTGCGCCGCAGCCGGCCGAGCGACGGCGCGGCGAGCCGGGACGGGCGCCGCTCGCGCGGGCGCCCGCGATCGAGCTTGGGTGCGCGCTTGCGCAGGCGGGCGCCGCAGTAGGGGCATTCGGTGATGTACGGGCTCACCTCGGCCCCGCAATCCGGGTTCTTGCAGACGACGAACAGGTCGGCCCGTGACATCCCGCTTGATTCTAGGGATACCCCGGCCGCCTTCGAGCACCTTTCGCGCGGCGGCGGCCGCGCGCCGCGACCGGCGCCCGGCCGCCCCGAGCCCGGATCTGCCGCCGGCGCGGTGGAGGCCCGCGGTTTGCGGGGAGATCGCCTCCCCGAGACGCGCCGGGCGGCGATTTCGCCGATTATGGAGCGTGAAGTCGGCTAGGCTCTCCAGCGATGAGGATGCGTCAGAGTCTCGCCCAGCTCGAGCGGGCCTTCGTCGAGGAGATCCATCAGGATCGCGACCGCCGCGAGTCGCTGCGGCGGGCCGCCGCTCACCGGGCCCGCCAGCGCCGCCACCAGCGGGAGACCAAGCGCAGCTCGCTCCGCTTCGCCGCGCTCTGCATCACGTTGATCGCCACCGCGGTGATCGTCACCGTCGGCATGTTCAAGGCGCTCTACGTGGTGATGGGCTGACGCCGTCCCGCGACGGCCCCCGCCGGACGCTAACGGGGCTCGAGCGGCTGCGGCGTGCGGGGCCCGACCTCGCCGGCGTTCTCGCGTTGAATCTCCAGGTAGACCTCCCGGCGGAAGACCGGTACCTCGCGCGGGGCCTGGATGCCGATGCGCACCTTGTCACCCATCACCGAGAGCACGGAAATCTCGATCTCGTCCCCGATCATGATGCTCTGGTTCGACTTTCGCGTCAGGACCAGCATGCAGCACCTCCATTTGCCTCACGTGGACTTCCATTAAGCCTGGTGGCGGCCGAGAATGCAAGCGACGCAGGTGTGCGACGGCTTTCCGCTAGTCTCCGGGCCGCCTGTGGCACGTAAGTCGCTCCGACCCCATCTCAACCAGATCCGCGCCTGGACGCGCCAGGGGCGCACCGACGCCTGGGTGGCCCACCAGCTCGAGGTGAGCGTCCAGCAAATCCAGGTGTTCAAGCGCGAGAACGGCCTGACCGGGGACGGCGAGCAGTCCGAGTCACCGACCGGCGAGCTCTACTTCGAGGACGAGATCGACCTCCGCGCCGAGGACGACGCGGCGATCGCCGCCGAGCTCGAGGCCGCCGAGGCCCAGCGCGCGGCCGACGCCGAGGCCGCCGCCCGAGCCGAGGCCGAGGCCGAGGCCGAGGCGGACGCCGAGGAGGCCGGAGCCGACGTCGCCCGCCGCCGTCGTGGCCGCCGCGGCGGACGGGGCCGGCGGACGCGGACGCCCGGAGGTCCGCTCGAGGGCACCTTCGACCACGGCGAGGAGGGCTACGGCCTCTGGCTCGACGCCGCGATCGTCGACGACCGCGTCTACGCCGAGCACTGGGCCGGGCATCGGCCGGTCGAGGTGACGATCGAGGAGGACCAGATCGTGATCCGCCGGGTCGGCGACACCGCCGCCGAGGCGCCCGAGACCCCCGCGGCCGCCGCCGGATCCGAGGCCGAGACCGCCGACGAGGTCTGAGCGGCCGGCCCGGCGGTCACCGCTCGAGCCGGCCCCCAGCATAGTCGTAGGCCTCGCGCAGGTAGCGATGGAAGGCGGCGTCGGCGACGCGGGCCTCCCACGCCCAGGGCGCGTCGGGAGCGGTGGCCGCGGCCAGCTGGAGGCACCAGCCGGCCCCCGCCTCGTAGAGCGCTACGAGCTCGTCGGAGCTGAAGGATCCGCCGAGCCGGCGGCGCAGCTCGCGGTAGATGCGCTCACACACCCGCTCGAGGGTCGCCCGGCGCTCGGGCGGTGCTTCGCGCAGGCTGCGCTCGCCGTCCTGCCAGTGGTGGAGCGCGGTCTCGAGGCTCACCGGCGCCGGCACCCGCCGGCCGGCGGCTTCAGTCCGGCGGAAGCCCGAAGATGACGAACGGCTTCTCGCCCGGGCGCACGAGGCCCAGGCTGCGGGCGTTGCCCTCGATCGCGGCCGGGGCGCCCAGGGCGGCGACCCGGGCGCGAAGCGCGGCGTTGGCCCGGGTCAGCGCCGCGATGTCGGCCTGGCGGCGTCCCGACTGGGAGATCGCGCCGACGAGCGAGCGGGCCGGGCTGATGTAGAGGTAGAGCAGGACGCAGAGGACGAACAGCATGGCAACCCGGCCGAGCCGGTCCCAGCGCACCCGCGCCCGCGGCGCCGGCCGCGCGGCCTGCCGGGGCGCCGGCCGGCGGCGCGATGAGGCGGGGATGCTGCCGGCGGACGCCATCCCGACGCCTTTCGTCCCGCCGGCGCGCGTTCCTCCCGCTGCAGCCCGTGACCCCTACCTTCGGAAGGCCCGGCGCCCGGGAAAGCTGGCGCGCTCGGCGAGCTGCTCCTCGATCCGCAGCAGCTGGTTGTACTTGGCCACGCGGTCCGAGCGCGACGGCGCCCCGGTCTTGATCTGCCCGCACCCGGTGGCGACGGCGAGATCGGCGATCGTCACGTCCTCGGTCTCCCCCGAGCGGTGTGACATCACCGCCGTATACCCGGCGGCCCGGGCCATGCCGATCGCCGCCAGCGTCTCCGAGAGGGTGCCGATCTGGTTGACCTTGATCAGGATCGAGTTGGCCACCCCGTCGTCGATCCCGCGCCGCAGCCGCTCGGTGTTGGTGACGAAGAGGTCGTCGCCGACCAGCTGGACACGGTCGCCGATCCGCTCGGTGAGGAGCTTCCAGCCGTCCCAGTCCTCCTCGTCCATGCCGTCCTCGATCGAGACGATCGGGTAGCGGCCGACGAGATCGGCCCAGTAGTCGGCGAGCGCCGCCGAGTCGAGGCTCCGCCCCTCGTGCTCGAGCCGGTAGCTGCCGTCGTCGTGGATCTCGCTGGTCGCCGGATCGAGCGCGATGGCCACGTCCTCCCCGGGCTGGTAGCCGGCCGCCTCGATCGCCCGGACGAGGATCTCGAGCGCCGCCTCGTTGGACTGGAGGTCGGGGGCGAAGCCCCCCTCGTCGCCGACCGTGGTGCCCAGGCCGGCCGCGTGGAGGGTCGCCTTGAGGTTGTGGAAGACCTCGGTGCCGATCCGCAGGCACTCCGAGAAGCTCGGCGCCCCCCAGGGGACGATCATGAACTCCTGAAAGTCGACCTTGTTGGAGGCGTGGGCGCCGCCGTTGAGCACGTTCATCATCGGGACGGGCAGGACCGGCGGCTCCTCCCCCGCGAGGTGGCGCCAGAGCGGCAGCCCCCGCTCGGCCGCCATCGCGTGGGCGGCGGCGAGCGAGACGCCGAGCACGGCGTTGGCCCCGAGGCGCGACTTGTTGGGTGTCCCGTCGAGGTCGATCAGCCGGCGGTCGAGCGCCTCCTGGTCGTCGGCGTCGCTGCCAACCAGCGCCCCGGCGATCTCGCCGTTGACGTTGGCGACGGCGCGGGTCACCCCCCTGCCCATGTAGGCGTCGCCGCCGTCGCGCAGCTCGGTCGCCTCGAACTCGCCCGTCGAGGCCCCCGAGGGCACCGCGGCGCGGCCGCGGGCACCGCCGGCCAGGGTCAGCTCGACCTCGACGGTCGGGTTTCCGCGGCTGTCGAGGATCTGCCGAGCGTGGACGGTGTCGATCTTGCTCATTGCCCTCCTTCGGGTGTGGTGGCCCCCGCCGTTCCGGCCGCCCCCTCTGGCCCCGCGGCCGCCTCGCGCAGGCGCGCGCGGGCGTAATGCTCGAGCTGCCGCTCGAGCGGGAGCTCTGACCACCGCTCGCCGGCGGCGCCGGCCTCGGCCTCCGCCGAGCCGACCCGGTCGCAGAACCGCACCGTCGCCGCCCGGAGGGCGAGCTCGGGGTCGACCTTCAGCTTGCGGGCGAGGTTGGCGGCGGCGAACAGGACGTCGCCGACCTCGTGGAAGCGCGTCTGCGGGTCGGGCGCCTCCTCGAGCTCGACGAGCTCGTCGCGGACCGCCTGGGCGGCGACGTCGACGCCGGGGAAGTCGAAGCCGGTCGAGGCCACGCGCCGCTGTGCCTTGCGCGCGCGAGACAGGGCCGGGAGGTTCTCGGGGAGATCGCCGAACAGCGTGTCGCGGCCCTCCTGCGTGCGCTTGATCTCGTCCCAGTTGCGGAGCACCTCGCCGGCGTCGGCGACCGCGGTGTCGCCGAATACGTGGGGGTGGCGGCGCACGAGCTTCTCGGTGCAGTGCTCGGCGACCGCGGCCAGCGTGCCGGCGCCGCGCTCCTCGAGCAGGAGGGCGAGGAAGTGCACCTGGAAGAGCACGTCGCCGAGCTCGTCGAGCAGCTTGGCGTCGTCGCCCGAATGGGCGGCGTCGGCCAGCTCGTAGGCCTCCTCGACGGTGTGGGGGACGATCGAGCGCTCGTCCTGCTCGCGATCCCACGGGCACTCCCGGCGCAGCCGGCGCGTGAGCGCGTCGAGGCCGAGCAGCGCCGCCTCTGTCCGCCCTTGCGGCTCCGCCATGCCGGCCCGCTACTGGCCGGTCGCCGTGCCCTGCGTGCTCGGCGCCGACGCGGTCGGCGCCGTGGCCTTCGGGCCGTTCTTGCAGTCGGAGACGATGTAGCCCGAGGCGCACGTCGTCCGGCTGCGCCACTTGGCCTCGAAGTGCTTGACGAACGCGTTCAGCGTGTCGCCCTGGCGCTGGGTGGTGATCAGCTGACGGATCAGCGGCGTGGCCTGGGCCAGCGACTTCTGGGTGGCCGGGGAGATCTTCTGGAGCCGGAAGATCTCATAGCCGAAGGCCGTCTTGACCGGGCCGACGAGGCGGCCGACCGAGGCGCTGAAGATCGCCGCGTCGAGCGTCTTGTCCTGCTGGCCGCGCTGGACGCCGATCAGGGCGCCGCCCTGGGCCTTGGTCGCCTGGTCGACCGAGTAGAGCTTCGCCACCTTGCTGAAGCTCTGGCCGGCGGCGAGCAGGGCGTGGACGTGGTTGGCCTGGGCCTGGGTCTTCAGCAGCACGATGCGCAGGTCGCGCTTCTCGGGCGTGCCGAACTGGGCGATGTTCTTCTGGTAGTAGGCGCTGATGTCCGCCGGGGTGATCGTCACCTTGGCGCCGGTGACCTTCTGGCGCAGCTTGTTCGACAGGGTGTCGATGCGCACCCGGTAGAGCAGATCGGCGTTGGTCTCGCCCGAGCTCGCGAGGAACTGCGCGAGCTGCGACGGAGTCGGGAAGCGCTGGGCCTCGATCTTCTTGAGCATCGCTTCCACCTCGGCGGCGGTCACCTTGACGCCCTGATCGGCGGCCTCGCCCTGGAGCCAGTCGGCGGTGACCAGGAAGGGCACGACCTGGTCGCGCGCCGAGTTGTAGAGCTGCTGGCAGTTGGCCTTCAGCGAGGCCGGCGTCGGGTTGGGCTGGCCCTTGGCCGGCTTGGGATCGGTGCGCTGATGGAAAGCCACGCACTGGGTGAAGTTGGGCGGATCGAGCGGCGCGATCTGGGTCGGGGTGCTCGATCCGGCGGACGCCGACTTCTGGGCCACGGTCAGCCAGTGGTTGAATGCGGCCTTCGTGATCGTGACGTTGCCGACCTTGGCGATCGAGTCGCTGGGGATGCTGCTACCGCAGGCGGCGACCGCGCCGCCGCAGAGGATCAGGGCGCCAAGCGCCAGGAGAAATCGGATCGGCCGGGCCACGCGGCGCGCATGGTAGCGGAGTCAGGCCGCGGCACGCGCGGCCGCGAGCACGGCGTCGGCGGCGGCGAGCACCGCCGGGAAGCGCCGGGCCGGGTCCTCCGGCACGCGCAGCGAGACCTGCGAGCGCCCCGCTTCGTAGAGCGCCTCGGGGAGCTCGGCGCGGAGCGCCTTGGCCGCCACGGAGTCGAGCTCGATGGGCACGATCGTCAGCCGGCCGCCCCGGAAGGTGACCGTCCGCGCCCCGGCCTGGCCGAGCTTGATCCGGGCCCGCTGGAGCGAGAGGAGGTTGGCCAGCGGCTCCGGCACCGGGCCGAAGCGGTCCTCGAGCTCCTCGCGGAGGGTCTCGATCGCCGCGACGTCGAGCGCCCCGGCGATCCGCCGGTGGACGTCGATCTTGGCCTGCTCGTAGGGGACGTAGGCGGCGGGTACATAGGCGTCGACGTCGACGTCGAGGCGCACCGGCTCCCATTCCGGCTCGTCGTCCTCGCGCGGGCCGGCGGCGCGGACCGCCTCGTCGAGCATCTGCATGTAGAGCTCGAAGCCGAGCGCCGCGACATGACCCGACTGCTCGTCGCCGAGCAGGTTCCCGGCCCCCCGGAGCTCGAGGTCGCGCATGGCGATCTGAAAGCCGGCGCCGAGCTCGGTGAAGTCAGACAGCGCCGCCAGCCGCTGGGCCGCCGGCGCCGTCAGGGCGGCGGCCGAGTCGAACAGCAGATAGGCGTAGGCGCGCTCGCGGCTGCGACCGACCCTGCCCCGAATCTGGTACAGCTGCGAGAGACCGAAACTATCTGCGCGCTCGACGATCAGCGTGTTGGCCTGCGGGATGTCGATTCCCGACTCGATGATCGAGGTGCAGACGAGGACGTCGGCGTCGCCGCGCAGGTAGCCGAGCATCACCTTCTCGAGCTCGGTCTCCCCCATCTGGCCGTGGCCGACGACGAAGCGCACCCCCGGGCAGAGGCCGCGCAGGCGCTCGGCGGTCTCCGCGATCGTCTCGACGCGGTTGTGGAGGAAGAAGGCCTGGCCGCCGCGCCCGTGCTCGCGGACGATCGCCTGGCGGACGAGCTCCTCGTCGTACTCGCCGACGAACGTCTTGACCGGCCGCCGTCCCTCGGGCGGCGTCTCGATCACCGAGATGTCGCGCAGGCCGGCAAGCGACATCTGGAGCGTGCGGGGGATCGGCGTGGCCGACATCGCGATCACGTCGACCTGGAGGCGCAGCTGGCGCAGGAGCTCCTTCTGCTTGACCCCGAAGCGCTGCTCCTCGTCGAGGATGAGCAGGCCGAGGTCCTTGGCCCGGACGTCGCGGGAGAGCACGCGGTGGGTGCCGATGAGGATGTCGACGCGGCCCTCGCGGAAACCCTCGATTGCCTGCCGCTGCTCGGCGGGGCTGCGAAAGCGCGAGACGTGCTCGATCGTGAACGGGTAGTCGGCCAACCGCTCGCTGAAGGTGCCGAAGTGCTGCTGGGCGAGGATCGTCGTCGGGACGAGCATCAGCACCTGGCGGCCGTCGGCGGCGGCCTTGAACGCGGCGCGCAGGGCGACCTCGGTCTTGCCGTAGCCGACGTCGCCGCAGATCAGGCGGTCCATCGGCCGGGGGGCCTCCATGTCGCCCTTGACCGCGTCAATCGCGTCGCGCTGGTCGGGGGTCTCGGTGTACTGGAAGCGCTGCTCGAACTCCCGCTGCCAGTCGCCGTCGGTCCCGAACGCGTGCCCCGGCCGGCGCCGGCGCTCGGCGTAGAGCTGGAGCAGCTCGCCGGCGAGCTCCTGGGCGGCGTGGCGCGCGCGGGCCTTCATCGCGTCCCAGCGGGTGCCGCCGAGCTTCGAGAGGGGCGGGTGGTCGCCGCCGGCGCCGACGTAGCGTGAGATCCGGGCGAGCTGGTCGGTGGGGACGTAGACGCGGTCGTCGCCCTGGTACTCGAGGTAGAGGTAGTCGCGCGTCACCCCCGAGACGGTGCGCGTGTCGAAGCCGGCGAAGCGGGCGATCCCGTGGGCCTCGTGGACGACGATGTCGCCGGTGCGCAGGTCGGCGAACGACCGCAGGGCGCCCCGGCCGCCGACCGACGGGGTCGACTGCTGGGGGCGGCGGCGGCGGTAGAGCCGGTGCTCGGGGATCACCGCGAGGCCGAAGCTCGGGGCGATGAAGCCGTCGCGCAGCCGGGCGTGGGCGAAGCCGAGGCCGGTCGGCGGCGGCCGCGCGGCGTCGAGCCAGCCGGCGGAGAGCCGGGCGAGGTTGTGGGCGGCGCGCTCGCCCTCACCCCGCCGGGGCCAGGTCACCACGGTGCGGTAGTCCGAGCGCAGGAGCTTTTCCAGGCCGGACTCGGCCTCGGCCAGCGACCGGGCGGCGCTCCCCGCGGCCTGGGCGTGGAACTCGACCGGGGCGGGCCCGGCGATCGAGTGCAGGCGCACGTGGGAGCGGCCGGCCAGCTCGCGCTCGACCTCCTCGGGGGGGACGTAGAGGTGGTGGGCGTCGGCGTCGTGGAACGCCGCGCAGACGTCTGTCCAGTGGTCGCGCAGGGTCGGTCCGAGCTCCTCGGCGGCGGCGACGAGGATCGTGCTGTGGTCGGGCACGAGGTCGAGCAGCGCTCCGAAGCGGTCGACCGGCAGCAGTTCGGCTATGTCTGGGCGGTCCTCGCCGGCAGTGAGGTCGGCGTCCCCGCGGTAGGCGAGCGCCAGCTCGGCCGCCGGGGCGATCTCGACGACCTCGAGCGAGTCGAGCGAGCGCTGGGTGAAGGTCGAGAAGGTGCGCAGCGACTCGATCTCGATGTCGAACATCTCGACCCGGACGGCGCGCTCCCCGGTCGCCGGGTAGACGTCGAGGATCCCGCCGCGCACGGCGAACTGGCCGCGGTCGTCGACCTGGGGGACGCGCTCGTAGCCGCAGTCGACGAGCGCCTGGGCGCATTCGTCGAGGTCGAGCAGCTCGCCGACGCGGAGCTCGAAGGAGTGGGGGCGCAGGGACGGGTCGGGGACCTTCTCGGCGAGCGCCGGCGCCGAGACGACGACCACCGGGCCGCCGTCGCCGCCGTCGCCGTCGCCGTGATTGGCCAGGAGGGCGTCGAGGGCGGCGATGCGCAGGCCGACGAGGTGGGGCGGCGGGGCCAGGTGCGACTCGTAGGTGACCCCGCGCGAGGGGTAGTAGCGCACCGGACGGGGGCCGAGCCAGCTCGCCAGGTCGCCGGCCAGGTCGCGGGCGGAGCGGTCGTCGGGGGCGACGACGACCGCCGGGCCGCGGTGGCCCGGGGCGTCGGGCACCCCGTCGAGGAGGGCCGCGAGCAGGAACGGGCGCAGCGCGCCGGCGCAGAACGCGTCGCCGCCGGTGCGCGCCAGGGCGACGGCCGCCTCGTCGCGGGCGATGTGGCCGAGCAGGTCGCGGAGCCCCATCAGCGGGCGGTCCGCCGGGTCGGAGGCAGCCGCCGCGGACCCCGGACGGGGAGGGGTGATCCGACCACGGCTCAGAGCGATCGCTCGCCGGTGACGATCGCCTCGACCGCGTCGCTCGCCCGCTCGACGAGCTCGCAGACGTCGGCGGCGGGCTCGGTGAAACGGCCGAGGACGTGGGCCGAGACGATCTCGGGATCGGTCGAGTCGGGGCGGCCGACGCCGACGCGGACGCGCCCGAAGTCGGGGCTGCCGAGCTCGCGCCGCAGCGACTTGAGGCCGTTGTGGCCGGCCAGGCCGCCGCCGAGGCGGGGGCGGATCTCGCCGAAGGGAAGGTCGATCTCGTCGTGGACGACGAGCACCCGGTCGAGGTCGAGGTGGAGCGCCCCGCGGGCCGGGCCGACCGACCGGCCGGCGTCGTTCATGAACGTCTGCGGCTCGAGCAGGGCCACGCGGGGGCCGCCCGGGCCGGCCCGGCCCTCGCGCAGCCGGCCGCCGAAGCGCGTGCGCTCCCGCTCGAGCCCCCACCGGCGGGCGAGCTCCGCAGCGACGGCGAAGCCGAGGTTGTGGCGGGTCCCGTCGTAGGCACGGCCGGGATTGCCCAGGCCGACGACCAGCCAGTCGACCGGGCCGCCGCGCTTGAGGATCAAGGACTCGGCCGCAGGCTGGGCGGCCACGCTGACGCGGGTCCTCCGGGCCGGGCCACCTTCGGCTGCGACGGCTACTCGTCGCCGGAGGCGTTGCCGCCCCCGGTGATGCCTTCGCCGACGCGTTCGGTCTCGCCCTCGATCTCCGGCTCGGCCTCGGCCTCGGCCTGGAGTCGGGGCGGGGAGAGGACGGCGAGCGTGAGGTCGGCGTCGTCGAGCAGCGTGACGCCATCCGGGGCGACGACCGCCGCGAGGGTGAGCGTGTCGTTGATGTCCATGGCCGAGACGTCGTGGGAGATCGACTCGGGGATCGACGTCGGGAGCGCCTCGACGCTGAGCTCGTGGGCGATCTGCTCGAGCACGCCGCCCTCCTTGACGCCGGGCGAGTCCTCGGCGCCGGTCAGCTCGAACGGGACCATGGCGTGGATCGCGATGTCGAGCCGGACGCGGACGAGGTCGACGTGGAGGGTGTGGCCGCGCACGGCGTCGCGCTGGGCCTCCTTGAGCACGGCCGGCGTGGCCGCGGCTCCGTCGACGCTCAGGTCGAGCACGGCGCCGGTACCGGCGAGCGCCTGGCGCAGGGGACGGGCGCCGACCTCGAAGGCGACGGGATCCTGGTCGCCGCCGTAGAGGACGCCCGGGACCATCCCGGCGCGGCGCAGGCGGCGCACGGAACGGGAGCCGGAGCTCGCGCGGCTGACGACTTCCAGCCTGGTGGGTTGACTACGGGCCATCCGGGTGCTGATGGTATCGCAGGCCGCCCGCCCGGCTCCGGCCGGCCGCCCGGCCGGCTCCGCCCGCTCAGCAGTCCGAGGTGCCGGGGATCGGCGCGCCGATCGACAGCAGCGCCACCGAGAGGCCGCCGAGCACGTTCCCGGTGCGGCGCACGAGCACGCACTGGACGACGGGCAGGCGGCCGGGGATCTTCCAGGCGATCCGCGTCCTGCCGGTGGCGCCCGCCAGCGAGTAGGCGGTCGGCGACACGGTGTTGAGGATCGTCACCGGGCCCGCTCCGCGCAGGGTGGCGGCGTCGGCGCGGACGGTGGCCTGGCAGGCGCTCGGGCAGGCGCGCAGGCTGGCAAGCATGGCCGGGGCGTCGCCCCGGGCCTGGGCTCGCAGGAGGCCGAGCACGGCGTCGCGCTCTACGTTCTCGACGGCCAGGAAGCGGGCCAGGAGCCCGCTGATGACGACGAAGACGACGACGCCGAGGGCGATCAGCGCGATGCGCAGCCGGCGCGGCATCGACCGGGAGCCTCGGGTCCTCACCGGCAGCGCGGCGGGCCTACCTGCGATTGGCGGGCACCACGTAGAACTCGACGCCGCTGCTCAGGAAGCGCAGCGATCCCGACCCGTCGAGCGAGCTCTCGGCCTCGGCGAACTCGGCGGCGCTGAGGTTGACCCGAACGCCCGGCTCCTCGAGGGTGAAGACCGCCCAGCCGTCGCCGGCGTCCTCGGCGTGGAGCGGGCCGGTGGTCTCCAGGGCAACCGTCTCGAAGCCGGGGGTGCCGAGCTGGAGGCGCACCGACCGCCCCTCGAGGGCCGTCAGCGCGGCGACCAGCTCGTCGAAATCCATGCCGCGAGACTACGCGGTGGGGCTCCGCGTCGCGCCCCGGGGCCGGCGGCGCTCAGCCGCGGTCAGCCGTCGCTGAGCTCGAGGAAGCGCTTGATCGAGGCTTCCTGGTGATCGAGCTGCTCGGCCAGGGCGCGGGCATGCTCGATCGTCAGGTCGAGAAAGTCCTCGAGGCAGCGCTCGGGGTCGTCGGGCAGCGGGTAGACGCGGGCGACGTCCTGCTGGGCGCAGGCGATGCCGAGCGGCGGGCGGCCGTCGGCCAGCGTGCGCGCCCCGCACACCGGCGTGACGGTGAGCCGCCGGTCGGGGGCGACGAGGGCGATCGGCATCAGGCGAGCGGCGGGGAGTCGGGTGGTCAGGGAGATCGAGCGGTCGACGGCGACGTCGGCGCCGAGCAGGGCCTCGAGCGGCTCGCGCCAGACGGCCAGGACGGTGTCGGCGGCGAGCAGCGCGTCGCGCATCGTCGCCGCCTGGCTGGCGTAGAGGTGCTCGGCGTCGGCGCGGTCGGCGGCGTCGCCGAGATCGATGTCGCACGGCACGCGCAGCAGTTCGTCGGGGGTCAGCGCCGACCCGGCCCCGCGCCCGCCGTGGGCCACGTAGGTCTGGATCGTCCCGAGATCGCGCCGGCCGTGGAAGACGACCGTCAACGCGTCGCAGAGTGCGAGGCCGCCGACCCGGAGCGCGACCGCCACCGAGCCGTCGGTGTCGAGCAGCGCCCGCCGGAGGAGCTCCTCCGCTTCGCCGTCCCTGTCTGAGCCCTGAGCGTCCACCCGGCCTCCTTTGTCGCGGGCCCGGTGACCTGCCGGCCCCTTACCTCGCAAGATGCTAATCGGCGGGTCGGGCGATAAGCAAGAGCCCACCGGGCCACCCTCGACGCCCGACGGGCTACCCGGGCAACCGGAAGGCCATTCGCGAGTCAGGCCGACGGCGGCCGGCGGCCGCCGATCACCAGCCCGCGTTTGAGGAGCGCGGCCAAGGCGTCCTCGAAGGCGGCGAATTCGCGCGCCTCCAGCAGGGCGATCGGGCGCCCGGCCGGGCCGTCGGCCCGCAGCCACCGGCGCAGGAGCGGCTCGCCGACGCGCTCGGCGGCGGCCGCCGTCAGGGCGAGGAGGATCTCGAGCTCGGGGCGGTGGTCGAGATCGCCGGCGATCAGGCTGAGCGGGTCGACCTCGAGCACGGCGAGGGCCTCCTCGTCGGTCAGCCCGAGGCGATCGATCAGCACGGCCGCCGGGCTGGCCACGCTCAGTCTCCGGGAGCGACCACTAGAAGAGCTGGTTCTCGCCGCCGAACACCTCGCTGACCGAACCGTCGGTGAAGATCCGCCGGATCGAGTCGGTCAGGAGATCGGCGCACGGCAGGACGACCATGTTCGCCGGGGCGTCGCGGCGGACGGGGATCGTGTCGGTGACGACGATCTGCTCGAACGGGAGGTCTGAGATCTTGGCCAGGGCGTCGCCGGAGAAGACGGCGTGGGTGGCAGCGGCGAACAGCCGGCTGGCGCCGCGCTCGAGCAGGGCGAGCCCGGCGGCGCGCAGCGTGGTCCCGGTATCGACGATGTCGTCGACGACGAGCGCGGTCTTTCCCCGGACGTCGCCGATCAGGTAGCCGATCTCGGCTTCCTCGTCGTGGCTCGGGCGCTCCTTGCTGAGGATGGCCAGATCGGCTCCGATCCGCTCGGCGAACTTCTGGTTGAGCTTGGCTCGCCCGACGTCCGGGGCGACGACGACGAGATCGGGAAGGTGGAGGTCGGAGATGTACTGGGTGAGGATGAACTGGGCCGTCATGTGGTCGACCGGCTTGCTGAAGAAGCCCTGGACCTGCCCGGCGTGGAGATCCATGGTGAGGACGCGGTCGGCCCCGGCCGCCTCGAGCATGTGGGCCACCAGGCGGGCGCTGATCGGCTCGCGGGGGGCCGACTTCTTGTCCTGGCGCGAGTAGGCGAACCACGGCATCACGGCGATCACGCGGTGGGCCGAGGCGCCGATCGCCGCGTCGATCATCACCAGGAGCTCCATCAGGGCGTCGTTGGCGGTGATCGCGGTGACCGGGTTGGCGCAGGTCGGCTGGACGATGAAGACGTCGGCGCCGCGAATCGACTCCCCGTAGCGGCAGTAGACCTCGCCGTTGGAGAACGTCTTCAACGTGATCTGGCCGAGGTCGACGCCGAGCCGCCCGGCAATCGCGGCGGCGAGAACCGGGTTGGCGCGCCCCGAGAAGAGCATCAGCCGCTTGTCGTAGTCGATGGGCAGGCTGGTTTCAGCCGACCGCGGCTCGAGCACGCTCATGGGGCCGCCAGTTTACGCGGCCGACTCGTCGGAACGCTTCTGGTCGTAGTCGGGGACGTTGCGCTGACGCGAGCGGGCGACGGCGAGCGCACCGGGCGGGACGGCCTCGGTCACCACCGACCCGGCGGCCGTCCAGGCGCCGTCGCCGACGGTGACCGGGGCGACGTAGGCGGTGTCGACGCCGCCGTGAACCCGGGCGCCGATCGTCGTGCGGTGCTTGAGGCGCCCGTCGTAGTTGGCGGTGATCGACCCGGCGCCGAGGTTGGTCGCCTCGCCGATGTCGGCGTCGCCGATGTAGGAGAGGTGGGGCACCTTGGCCCCGGCGCCGATGTCGGAGTTCTTGATCTCGACGAAGGTCCCCGCCCGGGCCCCCTCGCGGAGCAGGGCGGCGGGGCGCAGGTAGGCGAACGGGCCGACGCTCGCCCCGTCGCGGAGCTCGCAGCCCTGGAGGTGGGAGTGGACGACCCGGGTGTGGTCGCCGAGCAGCGAGTCGATCACCGTGCTGTGGGGGCCGATCCTGGCCGCGGTGCCGATCCGGGTCGAGCCGTGGAGCTGGGTGCAGGGCTCGACCACCGTGTCGGGGCCGATCTCCACCCCGACGTCGATGCTCGTCGTCGCCGGCTGGACGATCGTCACGCCGGCGAGCATGTGCCGCTCGTGGATCCGCCGCTGGGCGGCTTCTCGCACGGCCGCCAGCCCGACCCGATCGTTGACCCCGAGCAGTAGTCCGGGGTCTCGCGCCGGGTAGGCCGCCACCCGTTCGCCGGCCGCGGCCAGGAGGGGGAGGACGTCGGGCAGGTAGAGCTCGCCCTGGGCGTTGTCGGGCCGCACCCAGGCGAGCACGTCGAGCAGGGCGCCGCCGTGAAAGGCGAAGATCCCGGTGTTGACCTCTTCGATCGCGAGCTCGGCCTCGGTCGCGTCGCCGGGGGCGCGGGTCTCGACGACGCGCTCGACCTCGCCGGCGTCGCCGCGGACCACGCGGCCGTAGCCGCTGGGGTCGGCGAGGACCATGGTCGCGATCGTCGCCGCGGCGCCGCTCGCCTGATGGGCGGCGCTCAGGCCGCGGATGAACTCGGCGGTGATCAGCGGGACGTCGCCGGCGAGCACGATCACCTCGCTGTCTAACTCGATCTCGGGCGCCGCGGCCCGCACGGCGTCGGCGGTACCGAGCGCCTGGGCCTGGACGGCGATGACGACGTCCTCGCCGAGGCGGCCCTCGAGCTCGCCGCCGCGACCGGCGACGACGACGACCTTCCCGGCCCCGGCTTCGCGGGCGGCGGCGATCGTCCAGGCGATCAGCGGCCGCCCGCAGAGGTCATGGAGCACCTTGGGCTGCTGCGAGCGCATCCGGGTGCCGTGTCCGGCGGCGAGGATGACGATCGTGGGAGAGGCCACGACCGAGAGCGTAAGGCTTCATCGGACGCCGAGGTGGGCGGCCGGGCATCCCATCTAAGATCGCGGGCAGACCTTGGGGGGTCGTCTAATGGCAAGACTCCGGCCTTTGGCGCCGGCTATCGGGGTTCGAGTCCCTGCCCCCCAGCTCCCGCCGCGGCGGCCTCGGCCTCGGCCTCGGCCGGGCCGGGCCTCAGATCAGGCGGGCGCGCTGGAGCTCGTGGCGAACGCGGGCCGCCTCGACGCCGACCTCGTGGGCGTGGCGCTCGAGCTCGGCCAGGTGCTCGACGGCCCGCTGGACCCGGCCGTCGCCGGCGGTCTCCATGCCCGCGAGGCGCTCGCGCTGGCGGCGGGCGCCGACGGCGAGGTCGGCGAGCGCGGCCAGCAGGTCGGCGAACTCGTCGGCCGCCGCCTCGCGCTCGGTGGCGGCGACCAGCTCGTTGATCGGGGTGACCACCACCGACGTCATCGGGGCTCGGTATGTCGGGTCGCGGTGGGGCAGGTTGGGGGAATCGTGGCAGCGCGTTCGGTCATTACCTGTTCATACGCAGCCCGAGCCGAGAAGGTTTCGGTGGTCACGGGCATCTCAACACAGCGCCAATAATCGCCTCGACCGTCGGCCGGTCCTCGGGGCCCCGGCTGGCGTAGACCCAGCGGACGCGGCCGGCGGCGTCGAGCACGACGTCGCCGCCGAGCTGGAGGGTGTCCTGCCGGGGCAGGCGGGTGTCCTGCCGGGGCAGGCGGGTGTCCTGGCCGGGCAGGCGGGCCGGGGCGGCGCGACCGCGCATCCGCAGCCGCAGATCGTTGCCGATCGCCCGGGGATCGAGCCAGATCCGGGCCACCGATCCGCGCCCGAAGCCGAACGCGGCGTAGAGCGAGCGGTCGGGGTCGCCGAGCAGCGGCATCCCGAGATCGCCGAGCTCGCGGGCGAAGGCGGCCAGGGCGCCCGCGCCGGCGAAGGTGATCACGGCCGCCCGCACCTTCGCCTCGGCCACCTCGACGAGGTGCTCGCGGCAGGCCAGTCAGCCGAGGTGGCGCAGGAAGATCAGGAGGGTGGCCTCGCCGCGGAGGGAAGCCAGCGTGGTGGAGGCGCCGCGGGCGTCGATCAGCTCGGTCGGCGGCGGTGGATCGCCGACCCTCACGGGAGCTTGGCCCCGCCCCGGGCCGGCACCCGTCCGGCTCCGGTGCCGGCTTCGTCGGCCGGCCCGCGGGCCGAGGCGATGCCGAGGACGCGCATCGCCTTGAGGCCGAGGCTGAGCTTCTCGCGCCCGTCGCTCGAGCCGACGTCGAGGCCGGAGAGCTCGCGGACGCGCTCGAGGCGGTAGCGGACGGTGTGGCGGTGGGTGAAGAGGCGCTGGGCGGTGCCGGCGACGTTGCCGTCGGCCTCGAGGAAGGCCTCGACGGTGCTGACCAGATCGGTCTCGTACTGCTCGTCGTAGGCGACCAGCGGCTCGACGGTCTCGGCGTAGAAGCGCTGGAGTTCGGCCGGGTTCTCGCTCATCGCGCTGAGCAGAAGGCGGTAGGCGCCGGTCTCCTCGAAGGCGAGCACCTGCCGCTCGGACTCGCCGTCGGCGACGTTGGCCGCCAGCCGGGCCTCGTCGGCGGCGCGCGGCAGCGCGAGTGGGTCGCCGGCGACGCGGCTGCGTCCGAGCGCGAAGAGGAAGCCGGGCAGGCTGGCCTGAAGCTCGCGCAGGACGCCGTCGACGGCCCGCTGGGCTGCCGGCTCGTCGGCGCCGCAGATCAGTACGACGACCTCGGCGCCGGCCAGGGCGTCGCGGTGGGAGAGCAGGGCGACGGCGGAGGGGAGGATGCCCCGGGCGCCCCGCTCGGCGACCTGGCGCACCCGCGCCCGCCAGCCCTCCTCGGCCGGGACCTGGGGGCGGACGTGGGCGACGAGAATCGAGCCGCCCGCCTCGATCTGGCCCAGGCCGAGCTCGCGGCCGCGGGCGACCAGCGCCTCGCGATCGACGAGCTGGCGGTCGAGCACGGCGCGCACGAAGGACGACGCCGCCGCCTCGGAGGCGCGGTCGGGCGCCTGCACCCGCTCGACCTCCGAGGCGATCAGGGTGGTGACCAGGCGCAGCATGGCGGCGCCGCGCTCGGACCGGGCCCGGAGGTGGAGCCGGCCGACCTGGGCGTCGGCGACCCGGAGCTCGAGGGTCTCGACGTCGCGTCCCTCGCCGAGCAGGGCGCGCTCGTCGGCCGGCGAGCGGGCGGCGACGGCCAGCGTGTGGCCGGCCCGATCGATCACGGCGAGGCTCGCGTCCAGCACCCGGGCGGCGGCGCGGATCACCTCGGGAAGCCCGGCCCCCGACTCGACCGCCTCGGTGATCGCGTCGAGCGCGGCGAGATCCACGGAGGTCGAGATCGCGGCCATCAGCCGCTGGGGCCCGGGCGCCGGGCGGAGTGAGGGCTCCCGGTGGCCGTCATGCGGAGAAGTGGTCGTAGAGCCAGAGCACCCCGGCGGCGCCGGCCAGGCCGATCCCGAGCAGGGCGGCGAGCACGTAGAGCGAGAGGAAGCTGGCGGCCATCCGCTGCCACAGGCGCGTGTAGGAGCTCCACGCGGGCACGAGGATCAGGCCCAAGAAGGCGGCGAGGCCGAGAACCCCGCAGCCTGCCGCGACGATGTAAATGGCGGTGGTATTGCTCATTGCCGGCCGCCTGGATTGTGACGCACGCCGAAGGGGAATGCCGCGAGCGGCTCCGGAATGCGTCCGGCGGCCTTTTGGACAGCTTCGCGCGCCTCCTGCGGCGTGTCGAAAAGGCCGACCACCGTCGGCCCCGACCCGGTCACCATCGCCGTATGGGCGCCGAGCCGTCGGGCCAGGGCGAGGGCGGGGTCGATCGAGGGCACGAGCGCCCGCGCGGCGGGCTCGAGATCGTTGACGTGCTCGGGCCGGCCGAGGGGGTCGAGGGCGGTCAGGGCGGCGGCGCTGCGGCCGAGGCCGAGGCGATCGGCCTCGGCGTAGACGGCGGCGGCGCTGAGTGCGACCGGGGAGGGGAGGACGAGTACGCCGAAGGGCTCGGGGTCGGGGAGGCGGACGACCCGCTCGCCGGCCCCGGTGGCGAGCACGCGGCCGGGTCTCAGCTGGCCGGGGACGTCGGCGCCGAGCTCCGTGGCCAGGGCGAGCGCGAGCGCGTCGTCGGTCAGGGCTGCCCGGGCGAAGATCAGCCGCAGGGTCGCGGCGGCGTCGCCCGACCCGCCGCCCATCCCGGCGGCGACGGGGACCTGCTTGTCGATCTCCAACAGCTGCCCCGGACCGTCCCAGCCGGTGGCCGCGCGGAAGGCGGCGAGCGCCGCCGCGCAGATGTTCGGCCCGGCGACGCCGGGGCAGCGGACCTCGTCGGCGGCCTCGCCCGGGCGGTCGCGGAGGGTGAGCCGGTCGGCCAGGGTCAGCGACTGCATCACCGTGACGAGCTCGTGGCGGCCGTCGGGGCGGGTCGGGCCGAGGTAGAGGCAGAGGTTGATCTTGCCCGGGGCGAGCTCGCGCCGCGGCGGGGGCCCGGGGGCGGCGGCGTCCACTTAGATCAGCTTCCGGAGGGCGGCGAACTCATCCGGGCGCAGGCGCTCGGCGCGGGTGTCGGGCGGGTGGCCGAGCGCGACGAGGGCGTCCCGCACCTGCGCGGCGTCGGCACCGGTGCTCAGGGCGAGCGAGCGGGCGAGCGCCTTGCGGCGGTGGGCGAAGGCCCCGGCGACCAGCGCCCGGAGCTCCGGGTCGGCGGCCGGCGCCCGCCGCCGGAGAACGACGAGCACCGAGTCGACGTTCGGCACCGGATGGAAGACGGTGCGGGCGACGCGGCGGAGGACCCGCACCTCGCAGGAGAGCTGGGCGAGCACCGAGGGGATGCCGTAGATGCCGTTGCCCGGGCCGGCGGCCAGCCGCTGGCCGACCTCGCGCTGGACCATGGCGACCCAAGCGACGGCGGTCGGGAGCTCGAAGATCGTGCGGAGGATCACCCCGGCGGCGATGTTGTAGGGAAGGTTGGCGATGACCTTCTCGACCGGCGGGTCGAGCGCGCCGAAATCGAGCGCCATGGCGTCGGCCAGGTGGAGGGTCACGTTGGCGAAGGGGTCGAGCGCGTCGCGGAGGGGCGGCTCGAGCCGCCGGTCGATCTCGACCACGTGGACGTGGCCGGCGCGGGCGGCCAGGTGCTCGGAGAGGACGCCGAGGCCGCCGCCGATCTCGAGCACGACGTCGTCGCGGCCGAGGTCGGCGGCCAGCTCGATCACGCGGAGGATGTTCGAGTCGATGAGGAAGTTCTGGCCGAGCTCGCGCCGGGGCCGGACGCCGAACTCGTCGAGACGGCGCAGGCTCGCCTGGCGCGGCGCCGGCGCCGGTGCCGGTGCCGGATCCCCGTCGTCGCCTACCACCCGAAGAGCTCGGCCGCGCAGCGCTCGACCTCGTCCTCGAACCGGGCATAGGGCACGCCGCGGCGCTCGGCGAGGAAGCGGGCCGTGTGGACGACGCCGGCCGGCTGGTTGGGCCGGCCGCGGCGGGGGACGGGCGCGAGGTAGGGGGCGTCGGTCTCGACGAGGAGGCGCTCGGCGGGGACGAGCTCGGCGGCGGCGGCCAGGTCGGCCGCCTTCGGGTAGGTGACGTTGCCGGCGAACGAGATCCACCAGCCCTCGGCGAGGCAGTCGTGGATCCGCGCGGCCATCGAGAAGCAGTGGAGGAGGACGCGGAGGCCGCCGGCGTGCTCGCGGAGCACGGCGAGCGTGTCGTCGTCGGCTTCGCGGGTGTGGATGACAAGCGGCTTGCCGAGCTCGCGGGCGAGCTCGATCTGCTCGAGGAAGGCCCGGCGCTGGTCGGCCGGCGAGGCGAGCTGGTGGCGGTAGTCGAGGCCGGTCTCGCCGATCGCCAGGCAGCGGGGATCGCAGGCGTAGGGCCGCAGGCGCTCGAGATCGAAGCCGGCGGCGCTGTTCGGGTGGCGCCCGATCGCGGCGTAGACGGCCGGGTGGGCGTGGGCGGCGGCGAGCGCCGCGACACACGACTCGTCGTCGGTGGCCACGGTGAGCATGCGCTTGACCCCGGCCTGCTGCGCGGCGGCGACGAGCTCGTCGTCGGGAGGCTCGCAGAGGTGCAGATGGGTGTGGCTGTCGATCATCGCCCTCAGGGTATTCGGCTCACCGCTCGTACAATCCGCGCCGATGCCGCGTTACCTGATCACCAGCGCCCTGCCGTACATCAACGGGGTCAAGCACCTCGGCAACCTCGTCGGGTCGATGCTTCCGGCCGACGTCTTCGCACGCTTCCTGCGCTCGCGGGGCGAGGAGGTCCTCTACGTCTGCGCCACCGACGAGCACGGGACGCCGGCCGAGCTGGCCGCGGCCGAGGCCGGTCTCGACGTCGCCGAGTACTGCCGCGAGCAGCACGAGGTGCAGGCGCGGGTGTGCGCGCGGTTCGGCCTTTCCTTCGACGTCTTCGGGCGGAGCTCGTCGGCCCAGAACCGCGAGCTGACCCAGCGCTTCGGCCGCCGCCTGGAGGAGCAGGGCTTGATCGAGGAGCGCACGACGCGGCAGATGTACTCGCCGGCGGACGGGCGCTTCCTACCCGACCGCTACATCATCGGCACCTGCCCGCACTGCGGCTACGACCGGGCGCGGGGCGACCAGTGCGAGAATTGCGGGCGCCTGCTCGACCCGACCGAGCTGATCGCGCCGCGTTCGGCGATCTCGGGCACCGGTGCCCTCGAAGTGCGGGAGAGCCGCCACCTCTTCCTGCTCCAGTCGAAGCTGACGGGGCCGCTGCGGGAGTGGCTGGAGTCGAAGACCGACTGGCCGGTGCTCGCCCGGTCGATCGGCCTGAAATGGCTGGACGAGGGCCTCGAGGACCGGAGCATCACCCGCGACCTCAAGTGGGGCGTCCCGGTCGATCGGCCGGGGTTCGAGGACAAGGTCTACTACGTCTGGTTCGACGCGCCGCTCGAGTACATCGCGGCGACCCGCGAATGGGCCGACGCCCGGGGCGAGCCCGACGCCTGGCGGAGCTGGTGGTACGAGGCCGACGACGTCCAGTACGTCGAGTTCATGGCCAAGGACAACGTCCCGTTTCACACGATCGGCTTCCCGGCGATGCTGATCGGCTCGGGCGAGCCGTGGAAGCTCGTCGACTACCTGAAGGCGTTCAACTGGCTCACCTACTACGGCGGCAAGTTCTCGACGAGCCGGGGAGTCGGGGTGTTCATGGACGACGCGATCGAGCTGCTGGCCCCCGACTACTGGCGCTACTACCTGATGGCCAACGCCCCGGAGTCCGACGACACGAGCTTCTCGTGGGAGAACTTCGCCGTGGCGGTCAACAAGGATCTGGCCGACACGTTCGGCAACTTCGTCAACCGCTCGCTCACCCTGTCGACGCGCCGGTTCGGCCCCGAGGTGCCGGCCGGCGGCACCGCCGGCGAGGAGGAGGCCCTGCTCGCGGCCGACGTCGACGCGGGGATCCGGGAGTACGCGGCCCGGCTCGCGGATCTCGAGTTCCGCAAGGCGATGGCCGCTCTGCGGGCCCTCTGGAGCCGGGGCAACAGCTACTTCGATCGCAAGCAGCCGTGGCGCGCGGTCAAGGAGAACCCAGAGGACGCCGCCGTCACCCTGCGGACGGCGATCAACCTGGCCGCCCTGTTTGCCCGGCTGAGCGCGCCGGTCATGCCCTCCACGGTCGACACTGTCCTCGACGCGCTCGGCGTGCCCACCGACGAGCGCGGCTGGCCCGAGCGCTTCGACCCGGGGGCGGTCCCGGCCGGTCGGGCCTTCGAGATCCCCGGGGTCCTCTTCCGCAAGATCACCGAGGCGGACCTCGTCGAGTGGCGCGAGCGTTTCGGCGATGGTTCGCTGCGGCCGTGCGCTCCTCCGCCCTGACTCGCTTCGCACCCCATGACCACACCCGCGTGCGAGCGCCGTCGTGACCTGCCGGTCGAGCGAACCGGCACGAGACGCGTCCTCGAACGCGACTTCTGGGCGCAGGCTGGTGGCGAACTGGTCGACGCTCGGCGCGACCTGCAGGTCGTCGGCGATCTCCCTGTCGCACCAGACGACGGCCGGCTGTCGCGGTGTCGGCGAGGGCCTCGGATCAGGTGCCGACGTAGGCCGCGAGGTGCTCGCCGGTGAGGGTGGAGCGGGCGGCGACGAGGTCGGCGGGCGTGCCCTCGAAGACGATCCGGCCGCCGTCTTGGCCGGCGCCCGGGCCGAGGTCGATGATCCAGTCGGCCTGCACCATGACCGCCTGGTGGTGCGCGATGACGATGACCGACTTGCCGGCCTCGACGAGCCGGTCGAGCAGGCCGAGGAGCTGCTCGATGTCGGCGAGATGGAGGCCGGTGGTCGGCTCGTCGAGGACGTAGACGCTGCCCTTCTCGGCCATCTGGGTGGCCAGCTTGAGCCGCTGCCGTTCGCCGCCGGACAGCGTGGTGAGCGGCTGGCCGAGGCTCAGGTAGCCCAGCCCGACGTCGGCCATCTGCTGGAGGATCTTGTGAGCGGCCGGCGTGCGCGCGGCGCCGGCGCCGAAGAACTCCTCGGCCGCGGTCACCGACATCGCGAGCACCTCGCTGATGTCGCGGCCGCCGAAGTGGTGGTCGAGCACCGATGCGTGGAACCGCTTCCCCTCGCACTCGTCGCAGGTGGTGGCGACGCCGGCCATCATCGCCAGGTCGGTGTAGATGACGCCGGCCCCGTTGCAGTTGGGGCAGGCACCCTCGGAGTTGGCGCTGAACAGCGCCGGCTTCACACCGTTGGCCTTCGCGAACGCCTTGCGGATCGGCTCGAGCAGTCCGGTGTACGTCGCCGGGTTGCTCCGTCGCGAGCCGCGGATCGCGCCCTGGTCCATCGACACCACCCCGGGGCGGGAGGCGATCGAGCCGTGGATCAGCGAGCTCTTGCCCGAGCCCGCCACCCCGGTGACGACGACCAGCACGCCAAGCGGGATGTCGATGTCGACGTCCTGCAGATTGTGGGTGCCGGCGCCGCGCACCTCGAGCACACCCGACGGCGTCCGCACCGATGGCTTCAAGGAGGCGCGGTCGTCGAGGTGCCGCCCGGTGAGCGTGCCACTGGCCCGCAGCCCCTCGACGGTGCCCTCGAACACCACGTCGCCGCCCGCGGTGCCGGCGCGCGGGCCGAGGTCGACGACATGGTCGGCGATCGCGATCACCTCCGGCTTGTGCTCCACCACCAGCACGGTGTTGCCCTTGTCGCGCAGCCGCAGCAGCAGGTCGTTCATCCGCTGGATGTCGTGGGGGTGCAGGCCGATCGTCGGCTCGTCGAAGACGTAGGTGACGTCGGTGAGCGAGGAGCCGAGATGGCGGATCATCTTGGTCCGCTGCGCCTCGCCGCCGGAGAGCGTGCCCGACGGGCGGTCGAGGCTGAGGTAACCGAGCCCAATGTCGACGAACGAGTCGAGGGTCTCCACCAGCGCCGCCAGCAGCGGCGCCACCGACGGCTCGTCGAGGCCGCGGACCCAGCCGGCCAGGTCGCTGATCTGCATCGCGCAGGCGTCGGCGATGTTGATCCCCTCGATCTTCGACGATCGAGCCGCCTCGCTGAGCCGGGTGCCACCGCACTCGGGGCAGGTGGTGAACGTCACCACGCGCTCCACGAACGCGCGGACGTGCGGCTGCAGTGCGTCGAGGTCCTTGGACAGCATCGACTTCTGGATCTTCGGGATCAAGCCCTCGTAGGTCAGGTTGATGCCGTTGACCTGGATCTTGGTCGGCTCCTTGTGGAGGAGGTCGTGAAGCTCCTTCTTGGTGTACCTGCGGATCGGCTTGTCGGGGTCGAAGAAGCCGCAGCCGCCGAAGATTCGGCCGTACCAGCCGTCCATGCTGTAGCCGGGGATCGTGAGCGCACCCTCGTTGAGCGACTTGCTGTCGTCGTACAGCGCCGACAGGTCGAAGTCGGTGACCGAGCCGCGGCCCTCGCAGCGGGTACACATGCCGCCGGTCCGGGTGAACTTGACGGCCTTTGTCTTGCCGTCACCGCGTTCGACCGTGATCGCACCGCTCGCCCGGATCGAGGCGACGTTGAACGAGTACGCGTTGGGCGAGCCGATGCGCGGCTGGCCGAGTCGGCTGAAGACGATCCGGAGCATGGCGTTGGCGTCGGTGGCGGTGCCAACCGTGGAGCGGGCGTCGCCGCCCATGCGCTCCTGGCCGACGATGATCGCGGTCGTCAGCCCGTCGAGCACGTCGACCTCGGGCCGCCCGAGCGTCGGCATGAAGCCCTGCACGAAGGCGCTGTAGGTCTCGTTGATCAAGCGCTGCGACTCCGCGGCGATCGTGTCGAACACCAGCGAGCTCTTGCCCGAGCCGGAGACGCCGGTGAACACCGTCAGCCGGCGCTTGGGGATCTCGAGGCTTACGTCCTTGAGGTTGTTCGCGCGCGCGCCGTGCACCCGGATCAGCTCGTGGCGGTCGGCTACGTGCGGCGCAGCCGACCGCGCGTTCGTCCTCGGGGCCATGTTCATCCTGTCTCCATCGGTTAGGCCGGGCCGCCTTCTCGGTCTCCGTCGGCGCGGCCCGGCGAGATGCGCGGCCAGCCGCTCAGCGATCCTCGAGCAGCCCGAGGACGTTGCCGTCGGGGTCGGTGACGGTGGCCACCAGGCGTCCGCCACCGACGTCCCGCGCGGGCTCCTTCACGGTGGCGCCCGCGGCGGTCAGCTCGGCCAGCTTCGCCTCGATGTCCGCCACCTGCCAGTAGGCCACCGGCGAGGTCATGCCCTGCGGTCCGCCGCCCGGCAGCAGCCCGATGTGCTGGCCCGCGGCCTCGAAGCCGACGTAGTACGGCGAGTCGGCCAGCGGCGCTACGCCGAGCAGGGCGGCGTACACCACCTTGGCCGTCGCCAGGTCGGACACGGGATGCAGCACGGTCTTGATTCCCTGGGTGGAAGAGTCGCTCATGGTCCCTCCTGAGGTCGTCGGTCTGGTCGGGATTGTCTGGCCTGAAGACAAATGGGGAGGCGGCAGATCGACAGCCCGGTCGACCGGATAAGCGATTCGCCGTCGGCTGTTGGTCGCGCAGCCCCGCCGCAGGGGTGGATGACCGGACCCCGGGCTTCAATCGATCGCGCCGCCGAAGCCGATCTCGTTGCCGTCGGCATCGCGGTAGATCGCCTTGCGCGCCCTGCCGGGATACGTCGCCAGCTCCTCCGGGTCGATGCCGCGCGAGGCGATATCGGCAACTCGCCGGTCGAGGTCGTCGACGAAGATCGTGTGGGTCGCTCGTCCGGCGCCCCGGGCGTCCTCCACGACGAACACGTAACGATGCTCGGCCAGCTCCCAGACCGCCTCGGTCGCATGCGGGATGAAGGAGGGCTCTGCGCCGAGCAGCCGCTCGTACCACGACTTTGCCGTCTCGTAGTCGCTGACGCGGATCCCCGCGAAAAGGTCCAAGCCCACCGGGATCACCATATCGCCGCCCCTACCGCCTGTCGCGTGGCCGGCAGCACCGCCCGACGGTAGGAGCCGCGACGCCGCCCTCGCGCGCGGCGGCTACCGCTCGCGCGAATCCTCGGGCTTCTCGCGCACCTACCATCGATCTGCTTGGCTTTGGTGGATGAGCGAGACCACCGCAGGCGCACCCGACCACGGCGTGGTCGATGGCGCGACCTCGGTCCCGCCGCCGCTCGTCGCGACCGACTTCTCGCCGCGGCTGAGCCCGGCTGAGGAGGCGCGGACCCTGGTCGCCGCCACGAACGTCGCGGCGCTGGCGACGGTCACCGCCGAGGGCGATCCCTGGGCGTCGCTGGTCACCTACGGGGAGCTCGGCGACGGCTCCCCGGTGCTCTGCCTCTCGCATCTCGCCGAGCACGGCCGGAACCTCGCTCGCGACCCCCGGGCCAGCCTGATGATCACGCAGGTCGCCCGGCCGCTCGATCCGCTCGCCGCCGCCCGAGTCACGCTCGCCGGCCACGCTGAGCCAGCGACCGGCACGGCGCCGACCGAGGCGGCCCGCGCCGCCCATCTCGCCGGTGTCCCGTCAGCGGCGATCTATGTCGATTTCTCGGACTTCTCGCTCTGGGTCCTTCGCGTCGACCGAGTGCGCTGGGTCGGCGGCTACGGTCGGATGGACTCGGCTCCCGGAGCGGCCTACGCGTCGGCCGCGCCGGATCCGGTCGCGATGAGCTCCCCGTCCGCGGTCGCCCACCTCAACCATGATCACGCCGACGCACTGCTGGCGATCGCCCAAGCGCTCGGCGGCTACCCGGATGCGACCGCGGCGCGGTGCTCCGGTCTCGATCGACGCGGGATCGACTTGGCCGTCCGGACGCCTCGCGGACCCGCGCCGACCCGCGTGACCTTTCCCGAACCCCTTCTCGACGGCTCGCAGCTGCGCGCGGCGACCATCGAGCTCACCCGGCGAGCCCGAGCTGCCGCCAGCGCCACCTGAGCGCCGCCCCGTTCGGCATCCGAACCGCTCCACTACTCGGCGCCAGCGCCCTCGAAGGTGGTGCTGACGAAGGCGGGGAGCTCGTTCACTCGGTGAGACCCCGGTAGAGCCGATTGGCGGGCACTCCGGTCAGCTTGGAGACGACCGTGGCCGCGGGCCGCTTCCTCGCGCCCGCCTCGACCAAGAGCCGCACGGCCTCGAGCGCCGCCGCCTCCTCGGTCTCCTGCGGCGGGGCCGCCCCGATCACCAGCGCCACCTCGCCGCGCGGCTCCTCGGCCGCGTAGTGGGCGGCCAGCTCGTCCGCCGTCCCCCGGCGCACCTCCTCGTGGAGCTTGGTCAGCTCGCGGCATACGGCCACCGGCCGCCCAGGGTCGGCCTCGGCGAGGACGGCCAGCGACTTGGCCGTCCGCTTCGGCGACTCGAAGGCGACGAGCGTCTCGCCGTTGCCCCGCAGCATCGTCTCCAGCTCGCTCCGCTTCCGCGGCAGGAAGCCGGCAAAGCGCCAGTGGGCGGCCGGCAGGCCCGAGGCGACGAGCGCCGCGAGGACGGCGCTCGGCCCCGGGAGTACCTCCACGGCGAGCCCGGCGGCCACGCAGGCCTGGACGAGGAGCAAGCCCGGGTCTGAGATCAGCGGCATCCCCGCGTCGGAGACCAGGGCGACGACGTTGCCTGCCCGCATCCTCTCGACCAGCTCGAGCGCCCGCTCCCGCTCGTTGTGCTCCCGGTAGCTGATCAGCTTGCCCCGCACCCCGTAGCGGTCGAGCAGCACCCGGGTGCGCCGCGTGTCCTCGCAGGCCACGATGTCCGCCTCGCGCAGGCTCGAGAGCACCCGCAGGGTGACGTCCTCGAGGTTGCCGATCGGGGTCGGGCAGACGACCAGGCGTCCCTTCATGCGGGCCTCCCCTCGATCGAGTCGTACGCGAGCAGTGCGGCCCCGAGCATGCCCGACTCGGCGCCGAAGTGCGCCGCGGCGATCCGGACGCCTCCGGCCGGGAGCGGCAGCGCCCGCTCGGCCACCACCGTCCGGGCCGGCCCGAGCAGCAGCTCGCCGGCGCCACTCACCCCGCCGCCGACGACGATCACCTCCGGGTTGAAGATGTTGACCAGGTTGACCAGGCCGAGCCCGAGCCACCGGCCGATCTCCTCGAGCACGGCCAGCGCGCTCGCGTCGCCGGCCCCGGCGAGCTCGCTGACCAACGCGCCGTCGAGCACCCGCCCCGCCGCCAGCGCCCTCCCCAGGCCGCAATCGGGACGCTCCGCCGCCGCCCGCCGCGCCGCCCGCGCCAGGGCGGTGCCCGAGGCGACCGCCTCCAGGCAGCCGCGGCTCGGGCAGCCCGGGCCGCACTCCGGCCCGTCGGGCCACACGACCATGTGGCCGAGCTCGCCCGCCGCCCGGCCCGACCCCCGGTAGAGGCGGCCGTCGATCACCACGCCGCCGCCGATACCCGTCCCCAGGGTCAGCATCAGCGCATCGCGCGCCCCCCGCGCCGCCCCGTGGCGGTGCTCGGCCACGAGCGCGAGGTTCCCGTCGTTATCGACGAAGACCGGCAGCCCCACCCGCTCGGCCATCACCACGCCGAAGCCGAGGCCCGCGATCGGCAGGTGGCCGCCCGAGACGGCGATCCGCCCCGACGCTTCGACCAGGCCGGGGACGCCGAAGCCGACGGCCAGAGCTCTTGCCCCGGCCGCCTCCCGAACCTCGGCCACCGCCTCGGTCACCGCGCCCAGGAGCGCCTCCACGTCCTCGGCCGGCGCTCGCCGGCGCACGCACCCGCTCACGCCCAGCTCGCGGTCGACGGCCCCGGCGAGGAGCTTCGTCCCGCCGATGTCGACCCCGATCACGTATTCCCCGGGCACCTCAGCGGGTCAGGGCGGGTGAGGGCGGGCGATGGAGGAGCATCAGGCGGGTGACTCCGCGGCGACGGCGACGGCGGCTGCGGCCCACCGGCTCTGCCCCCCGCGGGGTACGCCACTATAGGGCGCCCGATGGCCGACCACGAAGACCCCCGGGCGCCCCGCCGCCCACCGCGCCCGCCACTCCCTCCCGGGCCGCGGTCGCGGCCGAGTCCCGCTCCCGCCGCACGCCCGAATGCCCGCCGCGCCGACCCGCAGCCGCCCCAGAACCCCCACGACGAGCCCGAGTACACGCTCTACCGGGCGCGTCCCCGCCTGCTCCCCCGCCGGCCGCCGACCACACCACCGGGCGAGCCCCGCCCGCGGCGGCAGGTCACCCCGCGGCGGGTCCTCCTCGGGCTCGCGGCCCTCCTCGGCGCCTGGCTGGTGCTCTCGCTCGTCCTCTTCGTGGTCAGCGTCAATCAGGCGCCCGGCGTCTCCGACAGCGCCCGCGCCGCGCTCGACGGCGGCGGCTGGCCGCTGACCAGCGCCAACACGATCCTCGTGCTCGGATCCGACCAGCGGACCCCCGGCACCAAGGAGGCGGGCGCCTCGACCTCCGGGCCCTCGCGCTCGGACGTCATGCTTCTGCTCCGCGTCGGCGGCGGACACTCGGCCCGCCTCTCGATCCCCCGCGACACGATCGTCCCCATCCCCGGCCACGGCCGGGCCAAGATCAACGCCGCCTACGCGTTCGGCGGGCCGGCCCTGGCGATCAAGACGGTCAAGCAGTACCTCGGCATCCCGATCAACCACCTCGTCGAGGTCAACTTCGGGAACTTCCCGGCCCTGATCGACGCCCTCGGCGGCGTCGACTACACCGGCGGCTGCGTCGTCTCGCTGATCAGCGGCGGCTTTCGCAACGGCGGCTACACCCTGCGCCTCCCGGCCGGGACCCACCACATCAACGGCGCCCAGGCGCTCGCCCTCGCGCGGACCCGCCACAACGACTGCAACCCCGGCGAGACCGACCTCGTCCGCGCCCGCCGCCAGCAGAAGATCTTCTCGGCCATGGAGCACCGCCTGCTCTCTCCGGGCGCCCTCCTGCGACTCCCGTGGGTCTCCGCGCGGGCGCCCAAGGCGATCCGCAGCGACATGGGCGCCCCAACCCTGCTCGGCCTCTTCGGCGCCCTGGTGACCAGCGGCTCGCCCGGCACCAACGTGCTCAAGCCGAACGGCAGGGCGACGCTCTCCGACGGCGGCGTCGGCCTCCTCGTCTCCCCCGCCGAGCGCCGCGCCGAGACGCAGCGCTTTCTCGCCGGCTAGTCCTTCGACTTCTTCGTCGAGCTGACTGCCGACTTCTCGGGCTTGCTCGCCTTCGCCTCCGGCGCCTTGCCCTCGCCGGACTTCGACTCCGACTTGCCCTCGGCGCTCTTGGTCTCGGAAGCCTTGGCGTCCGACTTGGCCTCGCGGTTCTTGGACTCCTGCTCGCGCGAGCGCTTCTTGGTCCCGTAGTCGGTGTTGTAAAAGCCGCTGCCCTTGAAGTGGATGGCGATCGGGTAGAAGATCTGCTCCACCGGCGCTTCACACGTCAGGCAGGCCGCGAGGGGTTCGTCGCTCATCTTGCGCAGGACCTCGAACGTGTGCCCGCGGTCGCAGCGGTATTCGTAGATCGGCATGGCACTCCTAGTATAGGAGTGCCAGCGGCCGGCTATCGCGGCCATCTGTCGCATAGCATCTCGTCGGTGTCCGACTCGGTGACCATGGAGAAAATCGTCGCGCTCTGCAAGCGGCGTGGCTTCGTCTTCCCGTCGTCTGAGATCTACGGCGGGGTCGGCTCGACCTACGACTACGGCCACTACGGCGTGCTCCTGAAGAACAACGTCAAGGCCGAGTGGTGGCGGGCGATGGTCGGCGAGCGCGACGACATCGTCGCCCTCGATTCGGCGATCATCCAGCACCCGCGGACCTGGGAGGCCAGCGGCCACCTGGCCGGCTTCACCGATCCTCTGGTCGACTGCCGCACCTGCGGCCAGCGCTTCCGCGCCGACCATCTCGACGACCTCGCCTGCCCCCAGAAGCCCTCGAAGCACCCCGGCGAGTGGGAGGGCTGCTCGCTCACCGAGTCGCGCGACTTCAACCTGATGTTCGAGACGACGGCCGGCCCGGTCAAGGACTCGGCGGCGACCGTCTACCTGCGGCCCGAGACCGCCCAGGGGATCTTCGTCAACTTCAAGAACGTCCTCCAGTTCGCGCGCAAGAAGCCGCCCTTCGGCATCGCCCAGGTCGGCAAGTCCTTCCGCAACGAGATCACCCCCGGGAACTTCATCTTCCGCACCCGGGAGTTCGAGCAGATGGAGATGGAGTTCTTCGTCCCGCCGGCCGACGCCGGCCGCTGGTTCGAGCACTGGATCGCCGAGCGCGAGCGCTGGTATCTCGAGCTCGGCATCCGCCCCGACCACCTGCGGCTGCGCCCCCACGACCCCGACGAGCTCTCCCACTACTCGTCGGCCACCAGCGACATCGAGTACCTCTTCCCCTCCGCGAGCGCCCCCGAGCCCGGCCGCTGGTCGGAGCTCGAGGGGATCGCCAACCGCGGCGACTTCGACCTGTCCGCCCATTCGCAGCACTCGGGCGAGAAGCTCGAGTACTTCGACCAGCCGACCGGCGAGCGCTACGTCCCCCACGTGATCGAGCCGGCCGCCGGCGCCGACCGGGCGACGCTGGCCTTCCTCGTCGACGCCTACGACGAGGAGCAGCTCGACGGCGGGCCGCGCACCGTGCTCCGCCTCCACCCGGCGCTCGCCCCGGTGAAGGTCGCCGTGCTGCCCCTGCTGCGCAAGGACGGCCACCCCGAGCTCGCCCGCGAGGTCTACACCAAGCTGCGCCGCCGGATGCAGACCGAGTACGACGACGGCGGCTCGATCGGCAAGCGCTATCGCCGCCACGACGAGATCGGCACGCCCTGGTGCGTGACGATCGACCACCAGAGCCTGGCCGACGGGACGGTCACCGTCCGCGAGCGCGACTCGCTCGACCAGCGGCGCCTCGCCATCGACGAGCTCGCCCCCGCGCTCGAGGCGCGACTCGCCGAGCCGTGGCGCACGCCGAAGCTCGCCTGAACCGCGCTCCTCCCGCGGCGGCCTGGGTTATCGTTGGCCCTGTGTCCGAGCACCCGACATCTCGGCGCCGCCCCGGCGCCTGCGACGCCCGGCGAGCCCCCGGGGGCCCGCGATGAAGACCTTCCTCGTCCGGGTCCTCGCCCCCCTGCTGGTCGTGCTCGCCGGCCTGGCCATCACGCTCAGCATCGCCGGCGTGCTCGGCGGCGGCACCGCGACACCCGGCGCGCGCTCGGCCGCCGTGGCCGCCCCCCCGGCCCCGGTCACCCCGCCGCCGGCGGCCGCCACGACCGCCCCCAAGGCGGCGGCGCCCAAGGTCGCACCCGGCCCGAAGCCCAAACCCACGCCGAAGCCGAAGCCGAAGCCGACGGCGGCCAAGCCCAAGCCGGCGACGGTCAGCGCTCCCGCCAACCCCGTCCAGGCCGTCGCGCCGGTCAGCAGCCCGGCGCCCGCCCCCACCCCGACACCGGCGCCGGTCACCACCTCGGCGCCCGCCCCGCGGCCGGCACCCGTCGCGGTCGCCCCGACCACGCCCCCCGCCTCGCAGACCAAGCCGTCGGCCCCCTCGGGTCAGCCGGGCCGCCAGTGAGGCGCGCCGCGCTGGCGGCGGCCGCGGCCGCCGGGCTGCTCGGGGGGTTCGCGGCCGACGGACTGGCCAGCAGCCTGCCGGAGCGGACCTTCCCGGTCAGCACGCCGGCCGTGGCTTCGGGCCCGGACGGCGCCCTCTCGACCGACGGGGGCAGCGTGGCCTTCGACGCGAGCGGGAACGTCTTCGTGACCAGCATCCTCACCGGCGCGAGCCGCCTGATCACCGGCGGGCTCGGCGGGGTTCCGGCCAACGGCACCTCCGGACAGCCGGTGGTGTCGGCCGACGGCAGCGTGATCGCCTTCGCATCGGGGGCGACCAACCTGATCGCCGGCGACGTCAACGGCGTGGCCGATGTCTTCGTGCGCGCCGGGGCCGGCGACATCGAGGACGTCAGCGTGCCCGCCGGCGGCGGGCTGGCCAACGGCCCGTCCTCGGCACCGGCGATCTCGGCCGACGGCCGCTTCGTCGTCTTCGCCTCGACAGCCACCAACCTCGTGCCCGGCGACCACAACGGCGCCAGCGACATCTTCCTCCGCGACCGCCAGGCCGCGACGACCACCCGAATCAGCGTCGCCCACGGCGGCATCGAGGCCAACGGGCCGTCGACGACCCCGGCGATCAGCGGCGACGGACGGGTGATCAGCTTCGCCTCGACGGCGACCAACCTCGTCCCCGGGGATCGCAACGGGGTCGGCGACGTCTTCGTCCGCGTCCCGTCGACCGACGGCACCGAACGGGTCAGCGTCTCGAGCCGGGCCCAGGCGCAGAACGCCGCCGTCGCGGCGCCCTACACCCAGATCTCCTCGCTCAGCCTCGATGGGCGCCTGGTCGCCTTCGACTCCAACGCGACCAACCTCGTGGCCGGCGAGGACCCCCGGTCGCGGACCAACGTCTTCCTCCGCGACCGCCGCCGCCACACGACGCTCCTGGTCAGCCAGGACAACGCCGGCTACGAGGGCAACAACGACAGCTTCGCCCCGTTCATCAGTCCGAGCGGCCTCTACGTGACGTTCGAGTCCTTCGCCCGCAACCTCGCCCGCGGCGGCGGCCCGCGGGAGAACATCTTCGTCCGGGACTTCAACACGCGGACGACCGCCGTGGTCAACGCGGCGCCGGGCGGGCCGGCGCCCGGCCCGGAGCTCGCCAGCCAGCTGCTCGAGCGCCCGACGATCTCCGGCGACGGCACGGTCGCGACCTTCGCCTCCTCCGCGGCGAACCTGACCGGCAACTCCTCTGGGGCGCCCGAGGTCTTCCTGCGGCTGATGACGCCGCCCCGCGGCTTCCTCCGCAGCGGGCCGACGACGGGTCGCCGCCCGAGCGTCGTGATCGGCGCCGACGATCCCCGGGCGACCGCCTTCGAGTGCCGCATCGACCGCCGGCTGCCCTTCTTCTGCGGACCCGGCCGGCTGCGCCTGCCGCTCCTGTCGATCGGCGTCCACCACCTCCTCGTGCGGGTCGGCGGCCCCGGAATGCTCTACGACCCCCTGGGGATCCGGGTGACGCTCCGCGTCACCCCCGGCGGATAGGCTGAGCCGGTGCGAGGATGGAAGGCAACCGCGGTGGCCGTGGCCGCCACGGCGGTGGCGCTCGGCGCGCAGGCTGCTCCGGCGCTGGCCATCGTCGCCACCGCCAAGCCCCCGGGGGCGCTCGAGGGCACCGAGCTCTCGAGCACGGTCGCGAGCTTCACCGACGGGGCGATCACCCTGTTCGGCTGCGGCGGCGCGGCCACCTACACGGCGGCGATCAACTGGGGCGACGGGACGACCACGCCGGGTACCGTGACCGGCGGGATCGGCACCTTTCTCGCCGGCTGCCTCTACGCGATCAACGGCAGCCACACCTACGCCGAGGAAGGCCCGGTCAGCTACTCGGTGGCGATCGCCGGCGGGATGGCGACCGGCAGCACCGGTCCGGCGACGGTCGATGTCCGCGATGCGCCGCTGAGCGCCCGGGCCGCCGGCTTCACTGCCAACCAGAACTCGCCGTCGGCGTCCACGGTGGCGAGCTTCACCGACGCCAACCCCGGCGCCACGCCCGCCGACTTCACCGCGACGGTTTCCTGGGGTGACGGGACCACCGCGGCCGGCGTGGTCGCCGCCGCGCCCGCCGGCGGCTTCGCGGTGACCGCCACCCATACCTACACCGCGGCCGGCGCCTTCAACTCGACGGTTTCGATCAAGGATGCCGGCGGCAGCCAGGCCGGCGCCGGCGCCACGGTGACCGTCGCCCCGCCGCCGCCGGGCGGGACGCCCCCCGGAGCGGCACCCCCGCCGGCGCCCCTGCGGCTCGGCCTCTCGACCCCGGTCCTCGCCCGGGGTGGGACGGTCATCGTCGGCGTCCGCTGCCCCGTCGCAGCCCGCCAGTGCCGCGGGCGCCTCAACGTGGCGACCCTCGCCTCGCTCCACTCGCGGCTGGCGCCCCTGCGCCGGGCTCAGACGATCGGCTCGACGCTGTTCATCATCCCCGGCGGTCGCCGGGCCGAGCTCAGCGTCCGACCCAAGCGGACGCTCGTCGCCCTGCTGCGCCAGGCCGGCGCCGTCAAGGTCGCCGCCTACGCCTCCTCGTTCGACGCGGCCACCGGGCGCAGCCAGGTCGCGAGCCTGACCGCGACCCTCCAGCTCGCCCGCGCTGGGGCCTGACCGGCCCGCCAACGCTGGGCCGCTGAGGCCCCGCCCGGCGCCCGGCGCCGCTGAGGCGCCCGCCCGGCGCCCGGCGCCGGGCGCGGAGGGTGTTTGGCGCCTTCCGCCTCACCGTGGCCGTGAGGTGCGGGAAGGCCCTGGTGGAGAAGGCGGTGCGCAACCTCGCGGTGCTCCGCTACATCCACCAGGCGATCCCGACGACCGACAGCGCTTCACCGGGAAGGTGTGCGAGGTGATCTTCGATTGCTCCGGCGAGTTCCAGGGCTTCCTCCTCGAGACCTGCTCGGAGCGGCGACGCTTCTCCTCCACCGAGCCGGGCATCGCGAGACTCGTCCTCCGGCCGCCCGCGAGCGGCTGACCATCGAGGTGCGCCTGAGCAAACAATGATGCTCGACATCGGTTCTCGCGACCAGTGGGCGCGCACGCTCGGGTACTTCGCGTTGTGGACGTTGACCTAGCGCAAGCCGACACCTCGCCGGCTCTCGGCGGCGTCCTCGTCGCCGCGTGGCCGGTCGTTGGAGCCGAGCCCGTTGCGGTCGCGGCGAGCCGCCGTCAGGCGGGGGGCGCCGAGCCGGAGGTCGTCGGCGTGTAGTCGAACTCCTCCTCGGCCCCGAAAAGGAGATCGAGCAGGCGGTTGCGCAGCTGCTCGTTGACCGCCACGGCGACGGCTGCGACCAGCACGAGGGGCACGACTTTGCGAACCATGTCCATCACCTCGGAAATCGACCCTGGGGAAGCCGGGACAATACCGGGCCGGCCGGGGCGCCTCCCCTCAGCGCACGCGCCGGCAGACGGCGATCAGGTCGAGCGCCTCCTCGGCGACGCGGGCCGTGCCGGAGGCGAAGTCGGCCGGGGTGATCAGCGCGGCCCGCGGGTCCTCGGCGGCGCGCTCGCGGGTCAGGAGAACGTCGTAGAGGCGCTGGCGGACGCGGCGCGGCACCAGGCGGCGCAGGCGCAGGGGATCGAGGGCGAGCAGGCGGTCGAGCTTGGCCTGCTGCTCGGCCACCAACTCGAGGTAGGCCGGCGAGCCGAAGAGCCCGTGGATCTCGACGGTGGCGAACGACGGGGCGAGCAGCTCGGCGAGCTCGGCCGGGCCGTACTCGACGTAGTGGTACGGATCGATGATCTCCTCGGCCCGGGCGAAGGTAAAGCGGTTGGGGGTGACGAAGAGCGCGACGCCGCCCGGCTCGAGCACCCGCACCACCTCGGCGGCGACACGGTCGGCGTCGGGGACGTGCTCGATCGAGTGGACGGCGAGCACCGAGGCGAAGCTCCCGGCGGGAAAGGGCAGGTCCCGCATGTCGCCGGCCACCGTCTCGCGCGCCTGGCCGGCCAGGGCCGCGCTGTCGCGGTCGAGGCCGACGGTCTCGCGCGGGGCGAGCAGCTCGTAGCTGTGGCCGATGCCGCAGCCGAGGTCGAGCACCCGGCCCGGCCCGAGGAGCTCCGCCGCACAGCGGTAGGCGGCGACGTGGCGCTGCCAGGTCGGGTTGAAGCCGCGGTCGGGGGTGGTGACCCGCTCGCCGGTGACCGTCGTCATGGGCGGAACTTGGCCGAGCGCCAGAGGCCCCGGCGGTGGAGGATCAGGCGGACGCCCGCCCACAGCGACTTGCAGCCGTAGATCGCGGCGGGGCGCAGCGCGATCGACGAGGCGTCGTCGAAGTAGCGCGTCCGGGCGGGGACCTCGACGATGCGAAAGCCGAAGTGGGCGGCCTGCATGAGCATCTCCGAGTCGAAGGAGAAGTCGAGCGCGTTGCGCAGGAAGGGAACGGTCAGCAGGAGCTCGCGCGAATAGGCCCGGTAGCCGGTGTGGAGCTCGCTCAGCGAGGTGCCCATCATCCGGTTCTCGACCGCGGTGAGCAAGCGGTTGGCCACGTACTTGTAGCGCGGCATGCCGCCGGCGAGCGCCATGCCCTTCTCGGCCAGGCGCGACCCGAGCACCATGTCGGCGTCCCCGGCGAGGATCGGCGCGACGAGCTCGGGGATCAGCGTCGGCTCGTACTGGCCGTCGGGATGGAGCATCACCACGACGTCGGCCTCTCGCTGGAGCGCCTCGAGGTAGCAGGTCTTCTGGTTGCCGCCGTAGCCGACGTTGTGGGGATGCCAGGTCGTGTGGAGCTCGAGGCCCCGGGCCACCTCGATCGTCGCGTCGGTCGACTTGTCGTCGACGACGATGACCTCGTCGACCCAGCCCTGCGGGATGGCGGCGAAGGTGGCGGCGAGCGTCCGCGCGGCGTTGCGCGCCGGCATCACCACGATCACCTTGCGTGAGTCGGTTCGTTCGGCCACGGCGGGCTCAAACATAGACGCCGGAGCGTCGCCGCGGCGCTTCAGGATCGCGGCCGGGCGGTGCGGCGCATGGCCGGCGCCGGGCGTGGACGCCGGGGGGCGGCCCCGTTTCCGAGCACCGCGGCGGCGGCCGGCTCGAGTGCGCGAGCGAGGACGTCGCCGATCTCGGCGACGAAGACGAGGCTCAACCGGGCCAGCATGTGCTCGGGGAACTCCTCGACGTCGGCGGCGTTGAGCGCCGGGGCGATCACCGTGGTGAGGCCGTTGCGCTGGGCGGCGAGCGCCTTCTCCCGCAGGCCGCCGATCGGCAGCACCTGGCCGGTCAGGGTGATCTCCCCGGTCATCGCCACGTCGTCGCGCACGCGCCGCCCGGAGATCAGCGAGACGATCGCCGTGGCGATCGTGATGCCGGCGCTCGGCCCGTCCTTGGGGGTCGCCCCGGCCGGCACGTGGATGTGGAGGTCGTGCTTGGCGAACCAATCGCTCTCGAGGCCGGGCGCGACGGCGCCGGCGTTGGCGCGCACGTAGGAGAGCGCCGCCTGCGCCGACTCGCGCATCACCTCGCCGAGCTGCCCGGTGATCGTCAGCTTGCCGTCGCCGGGCATCGCCGTGGCCTCGATGAAGAGCACGTCGCCGCCGGCCGGCGTCCAGGCCAGGCCGGTGGCCACGCCGGGCTGGGCGGTGCGCCGCTTGGCCTCCGAGAAGAAGCGCGCCCGGCCGAGCAGCTCGCGCGCCGTCTTCTCGGAGATCGAGACGCGCCGCGGGGCGGTGCCCTCGGCGACCTGGCGAGCGATCTTGCGGGCCAGCGTGCCGATCTCGCGCTCGAGGCCGCGCACTCCGGCCTCGCGGGTATAGTCGGAGATCACCGCCCGCAGGGCGGCGTCGGAGATCTGCAGGCGCGAGCGCGTCAGGCCGTTGCGCTCGATCTGCCGCGGAACGAGGTAGCGCTTGGCGATCTGGAGCTTCTCGGCCTCGGTGTAGCCACTCAGCTCGATGACCTCCATCCGGTCGAGCAGCGGCCCGGGGACGGGGTCGAGGCTGTTGGCGGTGGTGATGAACATGACGCCGGCCAGCGAGAACGGCACGTCGAGGTAGTGGTCGCGGAAGCTGTCGTTCTGCTCGGGGTCGAGGACCTCGAGCATCGCGCTGGCCGGGTCGCCCGACCACGACGAGCCGCCCATCTTGTCGATCTCGTCGATCATGAAAAGCGGGTTGCGCGACCCGGCGTCGCGCAGGGCGCGGATGATCGTGCCGGGCATCGCCCCGATGTAGGTGCGACGGTGGCCGCGGATCTCCGCCTCGTCGCGTATGCCGCCGGCGCTGATGCGTTGGAACTCCCGGCCGAGGGCGCGGGCGATCGAGCGTCCGAGCGAGGTCTTGCCGACGCCGGGCGGGCCGAGGAAGCAGAGGATCGAGCCGCGGGCGTCGGGCTTGAGCTTGCGGACGGCGAGGAACTCGACGATCCGCTCCTTGACCCGGTCGATGTCGTAGTGGTCCTCGTCGAGCACGCTGCGGGCGTGGACGAGGTCGAGGTTGTCGACCGTCTGGCGGTCCCACGGCAGCGAGGCGATCCACTCGAGGTAGTTGCGGATCACCCCGTGCTCGGCGGCAGCCGGCGGGAGCCGCCCGAGCCGGGCGAGCTCGCGGTCGACCTGGCGCCGGACGTCGGCCGGGAGCTCTATCGCGTCGAGCTGCTCGCGCAGCTCGCGCACCTCGGCCTCCATCTCGTCGTCCTCGCCGAGCTCCTCCTGGATCGCCTTGAGCTGCTGGCGCAGGAAGTACTCGCGCTGGGTGGCGCCGAGCTCCGACTGGACCTGGGACTGGATCTGGGAGCCGATCGAGATGACCTCGAGCTCGCGGGCGAGGATCTCCGACAGGCGCCGCAGCCGCCTGGCCACGTCGACCTCTTCGAGCAGCGCCTGCTTCTCCTCGGTCTTCAGCCGCAGCGAGCCGGCGATCAGGTGGCTGAGCGCACTCGGGTCGTCGACGTTGGCGATCGCGATCTGGAGCTCCTCCGGCAGGTAGGGCACGCCCTCGACGATCGACGAGAACGTCGACTGGACGTTGCGCGTCAGCGCCAGGAGGGCCGGCGTCTCCTCGACGACGTCGGGCGCCGCCTCGATCCCGGCGACCAGGTAGGGCTCCTCGCTCACCCAATCGGTCAGGCGCACGCGCTGGGCCCCCTGGACGAGGATTCGCATCGTGCCGTCGGGGACCTTCAGCATGCGCGCGACCACGCCGACGACGCCGATGTCGTAGAGGTCCGCCGGCCCCGGCTCCTCGAGCTCGGGGTTTCGGCTGGCCACCATCACGAGCATGCGGTTGCCGCCGAGCACGTCGTTGATCAGGCTGATCGACCGGTCCTGGGCTACCGCCAGCGGGGTGAGCGTGTCCGGGTAGGTGACGCTGTCGCGCAGGGGCAGCACCGGAAGCTGCGTCGGGAGCGGTCGATCGCGGCCGACCTCGATCTCGCGCGACCCCTCGCTGGACGACACGATCTCGATCACGGATCGATGTCGGTCGGTGGCTGCGGACGGCTGCCGATCTCGATCGGGACGCTGCGGCTGCGGAGCTCCGGGCGGTGGAGCGGGAGTTCGACGCGAAGAATGCCGTCCGCGTAGCTGGCTCGCGTCTCCTCGGCGACGACATCGGCGCCGAGGGCGATCACCCGCCGGAAGGGGCCGTGCTCGATCTCGATCTGCTGGTAGACGAGGCCCTCGGCCGGGGCCGGACGGCGATGGCCGGAGATCACGAGCTCGCGTCCCTGGACCTCGAGGTCGAGGTCGTCGAGGCGGATCCCGGCCAGCGAGGCGGTGACGATGGCGCGCGGCGGATCGTCGGCGTAGGAGACGTCGACCGCGGGCGAGAACCCGACGCGCCGGCGGCTGGCGAGCGGGCGCTCGAAGGCGTCGCCGAAGAGCTCGTCGATCTCCCGCCGCATGCGCTCGAAGTTGGCAAAGAGGTCGCGTTCGGAAGGCATCCCCCTCATGCTAGGGCCTGCGTGTGGCGGGGCAAGCGCACGCGGGGCGCCCGGCCGCCGGGCGACGGACGCGCGGCCCGTGCTCAGCGACCGTGCCAGCCCAGGAGAGAGGGTCGGGCCGGCCGGCGCCCCTTCGCCGGGGCGGCGGGGGGAGCCACCCCCGGCTGGCATGAACTATAGCTGGGCGCCCGGTCGGGAAGCCCGGGCTCAGGCCTTCTTCTTGGCCTTCCTCTTGGCCTTGTGCGTGTGCGCCTTCTTGTGACGGCTGTGAGCCTTGGCGTTGGTGGCCGATGCGGTGGCCCGCCCGGCGACCGGCACCGGGGCAGGGCTTCCGGCCGGCGCGCCGGTGCACTCGGGGATCGGCGCGGTGTAGATCGGATACATGACCGAGGTCTTGTCGGTTGTGTGCTGCTGGCCGACGAGATGCCCGATCTCGTGCACCATGACCGTGCAGAACATCGGCCAATCGAAGGCCTGGACCTCGTTGAGCGTGATCTTGCACTGGGCGTTGGCCGGCGCGTTGCCGTAAGCGGCGACCGGATTCCACCAGTCGGACGAAGCGTTGACGGTCGGGTCGAGCACCGCCCAGCTGACGCTGACCGAACCCCCGCAGGGCACGGCGCCCCAGTGCTTGACGGCGATCGTCTCGGCCTGGCCCATTGCCGCCGAGTCGGTGGCGAAGTTCGTGACGTCGGCGCTGGCCACCGCGGCGGCGGAGGCGGCCCTGTCGGCGGCCGAGTGGTGGGCGCCGAGCGAAGCCGGAGCGGCCACGCCGACCCCGCCGATGAGCGAGCCGGCGAGGACGAGCGCACCGAGCAGGTCCTTGGCGCGACGGCCTCTGGCGGGGGTTTGGTTGGCATCCATGCCCCCCACATCGGCGGCCTGGCCGCCTCATCAAATGTTTGGCCCGAATTTCGAACAAATGTCCAGATCTGTTTGGCGGCCGGTGTCGCCCGGATGCGCCCGCCGAGGGCAGGATGCGGCTGCGCGGGCCGGGCTCAGGCGTGCAGCGCGGCCTGTTCCTGGGCGGTCGGGAACGCCCAGGCGGCGCGGGTTCGGCGCTCGGCGCGAAAGACGAAGCGCATCTGCTGGGGCGGGCGCAACCCGTCCGGGTGGTTGGGTCGGAACGTCGAGCACGGCTCCGGCTCGGCCAGGGCGCAGAGCAGGTTGCACCGGAAATAGCACTCGTCGCACGTCGGCTTGCTGACCCGTCCTCGTGGCACCCTTCGACCTCCCCGTCGCTTCGACCGCGATGGATCAAAGCAGCGGCGCCGGCCCCGCACAACGGCCCTCCCCGCAAAACCCGGCGAATTGATTTTCTTCGCCTCGCCGCCGCTCAGGCGAAGTCCAGATCGGCCTGGTCGGCGACGTGGCGGGCGATCGCCAGGGCGGCGGTCGCCCCTGGCGACGGAGCGTTGCGGACGTGGAGGGCGCGCCGGGTCCGCGAGAAGGCGAAGTCGTCGACGAGCCCACCGTCGCGCCCGACAGCCTGGGCGCGGACGCCGGCGAAGGCAGGCTCGACGTCCGCGGGCCCGAGCTCGGGCACTAGCCGTGCCGCGGCCCGGACGAGCGCCCCCGGGACGGCGGCGTGGTGGAGCTCGGTGAGCCCCGCCCGCCAATGCGCGGCGATCATCCGCCAGGTGCCGGCCCACGTCAGGGTGCCGGCCAGGTCGACCGCCCCGGCCAAGCCGGCCACGCCGGCCACGCCGGCCACGCCGGCCGCCCCGGCGACCCCGGACCCGCCGCGGGCCGCGGCCAGCAGCGCGGTCGGTCCGATCAGAACATCGCCGTGGATGTCCCGCGTGAGATGGACGCCGAGGAACGGGAGCCGGGGATCGGGCACCGGATAGATCAGCGAGCGGACGAGCTCGCGGCGCTCGGGGCGCAGGCGCAGGTAGGCGCCGCGGAAGGGGACGATTCGCGGGTCCGCGTCGGCCCCGGCGGCCACCGCCAGCCGGTCGGCCCAGGCCCCGGCGCAGAACACGGCGGCCGCGGCCTCGAGGGTCCCCCGCGCATGGACGAGGCGGATCGCGCGCGGGGCGTCCTCCACGCGGCGCACCCCGCAGCCGGTGGCGACCGCTCCCCCGGTACGGCGGAGGTCGTCGGCGAGGGCGCGGGAGACGGCGGCGAAGTCGGCGATCCCCGTCGCCGGCGAGTGGAGGGCGGCCACCCCGGCGGCGTGCGGCTCGACCTCGCGCAGCTCGCGGGCGTCGAGGCGGCGCAGGCCGGGAACGCGGTTGCCCGCGCCGCGCCGCTCGAGCTCGTCGAGGCGCCCGAGCTCGGCCGGGGCGGTGGCGACGATCAGCTTGCCGGAGCGCTCGTGGGGAACGCCGTGCTCGACGCAGAACTCGTACATCCGGCGGGCGCCGTCGACACAGAGGCGCGCCTTCAGCGAGCCGGGGGCATAGTAGATCCCGCCGTGGATGACCCCGGAGTTGTGGCCGCTCTGGTGGGCCGCGGGAGCGGTCTCGCGCTCGAGCACGCAGACCCGCCGGTCGGGGTGGCGTCGGGCGAGCTCGCGGGCCACGGCGAGGCCGAGAATGCCGGCGCCGACCACGGCGAGATCGGCGCGCTCGGGCGGCTCGGACACGACGAGAGCCTAGTGTGAGGAGGCATGCGGATCCTGATCACCGGCGTCAGCGGGTTCGTCGGCTCGGTGTTGGCGCGCCGCCTGGGCGGCGAAGGGCACGAGCTCCATGGGTTGACCCGGGACCCGGGCCGGGTCGACGCGGGGCTGGCGGTCGAGATCCACCGGGGCGACGCGCTGAGCGGCGCCGGCCTCGACGCGGCACTCGCCGGGGTCGAGGTCGCCTATTACCTGATCCACTCGATGGAGCCGGGGGCGGCCGGGGAGTTCGCCGCGCGCGAGCGCCAGTCGGCCGAGCGGTTCGCCGCGGCCGCGGCCGCGGCCGGGGTGCGGCGGATCGTCTACCTGGGCGGCCTGCTGCCCGCCCCGGGGGGACCGGTGTCGGCCCACCTGCGCAGCCGCCGGGCGGTCGAGGGGGCGCTGCTCGAAGCGGTGCCCGACTCGGTGGTCCTCCGCGCGTCGATCATCGTCGGCGCCGGGTCGCGATCGTTCCGCTTCCTCGTGCGCCTGGTCGAGCGGCTCCCGGTGCTCGCCCTGCCGCCGTGGCGCACGCACCGCACCCAGCCGCTCGACGAGCGCGACATGCTCGAGTACCTGGCGCGCGCGGCGACCGGGGCGGTCGGCGGGCGGACGCTCGACATAGCCGGTCCGGACACGCTCTCCTACGGGGCGATGATCGAGCGCGTCGCCGAGCTGATGCTGGTCGGCCGGCCGCCGCTGCGCCTCGGGGTCTCGCTGACCCCGGTGGCCAGCGTGGTGGCGGCGCGGATCGCCGGGGAGGAGCTGGCCCTGGCCGGCCCGCTGATGGAGAGCCTGGCCACCGACCTGCTGGCCGACGACCGCGAGACCCGAGCCCTGCTCGGCGTCCGTCTCCACAGCTACGACGCGGCGGTCGAGCGAGCGCTGCGCGACTGGGAGCGGCACGAGCCCCTGCGCGCCCGCTAGCGTGCACCGACGATGACCGCCGTCCACGCCGACACGCTGATCGACGCGCCAGCCGAATCGGTGTGGGCGATGGTCATGGACCCGCGCCGCCTGGCGGACTGGGTGACGATCCACTTCGAGGTGAACGAGATCTCGAGCGGCCCGGCGCGGGTCGGCTTCAAGATGACGCAGACGATTCACCTCCACGGGGCGAAGTTCAAGGTGCGCTGGACCCTGGCCGAGTGCGAGCCGGGGCAGCGTGCCGTGTGGGACGGACGCGGCCCGGCGCGCTCGCGGGCGTGGATCGAGTACCGGCTCACACCCGAGCGCGGGGCGACGCGGTTTCGCTACAGCAACGAGTTCCGCGCCCCGCTCGGGCCGCTCGGGGCCCTGGCCGGTCACGCGCTGGTGGGCGGCATCTCCGAGCGGGAGGCAAAACGCTCGCTGAAGCAACTCAAGAGGCTGCTCGAGCGGGCGGACGGGTAGGGTCTCACGGCTATGCGACGCGTCGAACACCCCCGCCTCGCCGCACTCGCGGTCCTCGTGGCGCTCGGGCTCGGCCTGGCGGCGGTCAGCTACGGGGCGAGCGCGTCCCCGGGCGAGACCTACGCGCAGCTGCTCACGCAGATCGACTCGCGCTCGGTGACCACGGCGATCGTCAACCGCATCGGCCACGACGTGAAGGTCACCCTGCAGGACTCCTCGAGCTTCCGCGCGGTCTACCCCTCGCGCCAGGAGCGCCAGCTCGTGGCGCGCCTGAAGGCCCACGGCGCGCATGTGAAGTACACGCGACGCAAGAAGGCGGCCGTGCATCACACGTTGCGCTACATCGGCGGAGCCATCGTGATTGTGGTAATTGCCGCCGGGGGCGGTATGTTTCTCTACACACGGCGACGCGGAGCCCGCGCCGGCTCCTGAGCCCCCCTCTCGGCATCGAGCGCGCCGGCCGGAGTCGTGCCATACGTCCGATTCGACCTCTTTGAGGAGGAGGGTTTCGCCGTGAGCGACTTTCTGGAACAGAAGCGCAAGGAGATCGCGGAGCGCATGCGCGAGCTCGAACCGCTGATCGAGGAGTACCGCCACCTCGAGGCCGCCGCCGAGGCCCTCGCCGGGGTCTCCCCCGCGCGCTCGGCGAGGCCCGCCGCGCCGCGCCGCGCGGCCGCGTCCGCTCCCCGCGCGGCCGCCGGCGACTCGGGCTCAGCGGACGGCACCGGCGCCGGGCGCCGCGGGCGTCCGCGCGGCAGCGGGACGCGCGCCCGCCAGGCGCTCGAGCTCGTGCGCTCGCGCCCGGGCATCACGATCCCCGAAATGGCGGGCGAGATGGGCATCAAGCAGAACTACCTCTACAGGGTCCTGCCGACGCTCGAGCAGGAGGGCAAGGTCGTCAAGCGCGACCGCGGGTGGCACGCCGCCGAGCCCACCGCCGACTAGCCAGGCGGAGGGGCGCCAAGCGCGGCGGGCGGCGGCTCAGAGCAGCCCGAGCTCGACCACCGCGGCGCGCTCGTCGGCCAGCTCGGCCGCGCTGGCGTCGATCCGCCCGCGCGAGAAGTCGTCGATCTCGAGCCCCTCGACCACGCTGATGCTTCCGGCCTCGCAGGTCACCGGGAAGCCGGCGACGATCCCCTCGGGGACCCCGTAAGAGCCGTCGGTGGGGATCGCCATCGAGACCCAGTCACCGGCCGGGGTGCCGTGCATCCAGTCGTGGACGTGGTCGATCGCGGCGTTGGCCGCCGAGGCGGCGCTCGAGGCGCCGCGGGCGGCGATGATCGCCGCGCCGCGCTTCTGGACGGTGGGGATGAACTCGGTCTCCAGCCAGTCCTGGTCGTCGATCACCCCGGCGGCGTCGGCGCCGCCGATCTTGGCGTGGAAGATGTCGGGGTACTGGGTGGCGGAGTGGTTACCCCAGACCGTCATATTGGTCACCTCGGCGACGCCGGCGCCGGCCTTTCGCGCCAGCTGCGCGCGGGCGCGGTTGTGATCGAGGCGCATCATCGCGGTGAAGCGCTCGCGCGGGATGTCGGGGGCGTGCGTCATCGTGATGAGGGCGTTGGTGTTGGCCGGGTTGCCGACCACGAGCACCCGCACGTCCTCGGCGGCGTGGGCGTTGAGCGCGGCGCCCTGAGGCTTGAAGATCCCGCCGTTGGCCTCGAGCAGGTCGCTGCGCTCCATCCCGGGGCCGCGGGGCCGGGCGCCGACGAGCAGGGCGATGCTCACACCGTCGAAGGCGCGGTTGGGGTCGTCGGTGATGTCGACCCCGGCGAGCAGGGGGAAGGCGCAGTCGTCGAGCTCCATCGCGATGCCCTCGGCGGCGCCGAGCGCCTGGGTCACCTCGAGCAGGCGGAGCTCGATCGCCGTATCAGGCCCGAGCATCGCCCCGCTGGCGATCCGGAACAGCAGGGCGTAGCCGATCTGCCCGGCGGCGCCGGTCACGGCGACGCGGACGGGCTGGGTGACGCTGGTCATGCGCTCATCTCCTCGATGACGGCGTCGGCGAACTGCGAGGTGCCGACGGCGGTGGGGTCGTCTCGGTGCGGCTTGAGGTCGTAGGTGACCTTCTCTCCCTTACGGATGACGGCGGCCAGGGCGCGCTCGACGCGGGCGGCGGCGTCGCCCTCGCCGAGGTGCTCGAGCATGTAGACGCCGGAGAGGATCAGGGCGGTCGGGTTGACCCGATTGAGCCCCTTGTACTTCGGCGCCGAGCCGTGGGTGGCCTCGAAGACGGCGGCGTGGGTGCCGATGTTGGCCCCGCCGGCGAAGCCAAGCCCGCCGATCATGCCGGCGGCGAGATCGGAGACGATGTCGCCGTAGAGGTTGGGCAGGACGAGCACGTCGTACTCCTCCGGCCGGGAGACGAGCTGGTTGCAGAGGTTGTCGACGATCCGGTCCTCGAACTCGACCTCCGGGTGGCGCTCGGCGACCTGGCGGGCGACCGCGAGGAAGAGCCCGTCGGAGAACTTCATGATGTTGGCCTTGTGGACCGCCGTCACCTTGCGGCGCCCGTGCTCCTTGGCGTAGGCGAACGCGGCCTCGACGATCCGCTCGGAGCCGAAGATCGAGATCGGCTTGATCGAGATGCCGGCGTCGTCGCGGACGGTCGCCCCGAGCTCGGCGAGCGCGGCGCGCAGCCGGGCGTTCTCCGGTGTCCCCTGCTCGAACTCGATGCCGGCGTAGAGGTCCTCGGTGTTCTCGCGCACGACGATCACGTCGGTCTCGGGGAAGCGGGTGCGGACGCCGTCGTAGGCCTTGCAGGGGCGGATGCAGGCGTAGAGGTCGAGCTCCTTGCGCAGGAGGACGTTGACCGAGCGGAAGCCCGAGCCGACGGGCGTCGTCGTCGGTCCCTTGATGCCGACCTTGGTCCGCCGCAGGGAGGCGAGCGTCTCGTCGGGGAACGGGTTGCCGGTCGCCTCGTAGGCATCGATGCCGGCCTGCTGGACGTCCCAGTCGAACTCGACCCCGGTCGCCTCGAGCACGCGCCGGGTCGCCTCGGCGAGCTCGGGCCCGGTCCCGTCGCCGGGGATCAGCGTCACTTCGTGCGGTGCCATGTCGCGGGCGATGCTACCGCTCTAGGCTGTCTCCCATGCGTTTCCCGGCGCAGGCCGGAGTCTTCAACCAGGCGCCCCCGCTCGAGGGCATCGACATGTTCTCGACCAACCGGCCGCTGGTCGAGGCGACCGAGCGCGCCGGGGCCGGCTGGGTGCTGCCCCGGGCGGCCGAGCTCGGCCGGCGGATCGGCGGCGAGCCCCTGCGGTGGGGCTTCCAGGCCAACGAGAACCCGCCGCGCCTGCACACCCATGACCGCTACGGCAACCGCATCGACGAGGTCGAATTCCACCCGGCGTGGCACGAGCTGATGCGCCTCGGCGTGGCCGCCGAGCTCCACGCCCTGCCGTGGCGGACGGCCGCGCCGGCGGCGCACAGCGCGCGAGCGGCGCTCTACATGACGGCGATCCAGGCCGAGGCCGGCTTCGGCTGCCCGATCACGATGACCTACGCGGCGGTGCCGGCCCTGCGCGCCGAACCGGACCTGGCCGCCGAGTGGGAACCCCTCCTGACCTCCACCTCCTATGACCCGCGCCTGCGCAGCGCGAGCGAGAAGGGGAGCGCGATCTGCGGCATGGCGATGACCGAGCGCCAGGGCGGGTCGGACGTGCGCGCCAACACGACGGCCGCGACCCGGCTGGACGGCGAGGGCGAGTACGCGCTGAGCGGCCATAAGTGGTTCTGCTCGGCGCCGATGTCAGACGTCTTCCTCGTGCTCGCCCAGACCGAGGACGGCCTGTCGTGCTTCCTGCTGCCGCGAATCCTGGCCGACGGGACGCGCAACGCCTTCCACCTCGAGCGGCTCAAGGACAAGCTCGGCAACCGGTCGAACGCGTCGGCCGAGGTCGCCTTCGACGGGGCGTGGGCGCGCCTGGTCGGGCCGGCGGGCCGGGGGGTGGCGGCGATCATCGAGATGGTCGGGCACACCCGGCTCGACTGCGCGATCGGGGCGGCGGGGGGCATGCGCTGGGCGGTGGCCCAGGCGATCCACCACGCGAGCCACCGGGCAGCGTTCGGCCGGAGGCTGATCGAGGCGCCGCTGATGCGCAACGTGCTCGCCGACCTGGCGCTCGAGTCGGAGGCGGCGACCGCCCTGGCCATGCGCCTGGCCGAAACCTACGACGAGGGCTCGGAGCTCAAGCGGCTGGCCACGGCGATCGTCAAGTACTGGCTGTGCAAGCGCGTCCCCGCCCACGCGGCGGAGGCGCTCGAGTGCCTGGGCGGCAACGGCTACGTCGAGGCGTCGGGGATGCCGCGGCTCTACCGCGAGGCGCCGCTGGCCTCGATCTGGGAGGGGTCGGGCAACGTGATCTGCCTCGACGTGCTGCGGGCGCTGGCCCGCCACCCGGAGTCGGTCGCGCTCTACTGGGAGGAGATCGAAGCCGCGCGCGGGGCCGACCTGCGGCTCGACGCTTACGCCGAGCGCCTGCGCCGGGAGCTGTCGAGTTCTCTGGAGCGGGAGTCGCGGGCCCGGCTGATCGTCGAGCAGATGGCGCTCGGGCTCTCGGCCGCGCTGCTCGTGCGCCACGCCCCGGCGGCGGTGGCCGATGCGTTCTGCGCGGCGCGCCTGGGCGGCGAGGCCGGCCACGAGTACGGAACCCTTGCGCCCGGGACCGACTTCGAGGCGATCCTCGAGCGCCACCGCGCGGCGTGAGCGGGGGCGCCTGCCACCATTAGCGGATGCCCCGGAGCGGAAGCTTCCAGCTGGCGCGGATCTTCGGCATCCGCATCGGCGTCAGCGCGAGCTGGTTCTTCGTGCTGTTCTTCTTCATCTACGTCCTCTCGGGGTACTTCCGAGACATCCTCGGCTCGTCGAGCGGGGGCTACGTGGTGGCGGTGGCCAGCGCGCTGCTCTTCTTCACGTCGCTGATTTTCCACGAGCTCGGCCACGCGCTCGTCGCACGCCGCCTCGGCCTCGAGATCGAGGGTGTCGACCTGTGGTTCTTCGGCGGGCTGGCCAAGATGCGGGGCGAGACGCGCACGCCGGGGGCCGAGTTCAAGATCGCCGCGGCAGGCCCGCTGGTCACCTTGCTCGTCGTCGCCGTGGCGGCCGGCGTGGGCATCGCGCTGTCTGACGCGCAGCACTTCTGGGACCTCGTGCTCCTGAGCAACGGCGTCCACGCCACCGCGGGGCTCGTGCTGCTGAGCTGGCTGGCGACGATCAACGCGCTGGTTCTCGTGTTCAACTTGATCCCCGCCCTCCCGCTTGACGGGGGGCGCCTGGCCATGGCGATCGCCTGGCGGGTGACGGGCGACCGCGGCCGGGGGACGCGGGCGGCGGCGCAGGCCGGGCGGGCGTTCGCCCTGCTGCTCGCGGCGCTTGGCCTCGTCCTGCTGATCAACGGCTTGGTCTCGAGCGGCGTGTGGGCGATGCTCGTGGCGCTCTTCCTCTACCAGGCCGCCCGGGCGGCAATCGTCCAGAGCGGTCTGAGCGACCGGATCCGGGCGCTGACGGTGGCTGACATCATGGACCGCGAGCCGGTGACCATCCCGGCCGCGACGTCGCTGCTCGACGCCCAGGAGGAGTTCTTCCTGCGCTACCGCTGGCCGTGGTTCGCCGTCGTCTCGGAGGGCAACCACTACGTCGGGCTGCTGCGAGCCGAGCGGCTCGACACCGAGCTGCGCGAGGGACGCCCGGCGCTGACGGCGGGGGAGGCCTCCGACGACGAGCCGCCCTTCCGGGTCGGCGTGGGCGACTCGCTCGAGCAGTTGCTGGGTTCCGAAGGGCTGCGCCTCCTCGGCGCGGTCGTCGCCGTCGAGGCCGACGGCAGGCTCGCCGGGGTGGTGACGCTGGCGCAGGTGAGGCGGGCGCTGACCCCGGCAGCGGGCGTATAGAGTCCACGCCAGTCGGGCCGCGCCCCTCGGCCGGCCGGCCCTTCTCCCGCTCCCGACGATCTCGAGCCTTCGCATGCCCGCACACGACGTACTGATCATCGGAGCCGGCCTCGCCGGCCAGAGGGCGGCCCTCGCGGCCGCCGAGGCGGGCGTGACGGTGGCGATCATGAGCAAGGTCCACCCCGTGCGGTCGCACTCGGTGGCGGCGGCCGGGGGCATCAACGCGGCGATCGCCGCCGACGACGACTGGCGCGAGCACGCCTACGACACGGTCAAGGGCTCGGACTTCCTGGGCGACCAGGACGCGATCGCGATCATGTGCCGGGAGGCGGCCGACGAGGTGATGCACCTCGAGCACATCGGGGTGACCTTCCACCGCAACGCCGATGGCGAGCTCGACCTGCGGGCGTTCGGCGGGGCGTCGAAGAAGCGGACGGCCTACGTCGCCGACATCACCGGCCAGGCGATGCTCCACGTGCTCTACGAGCAGCTGCTCAAGCACTCGGCGACGGTCGACCGCTACGAGGAGTGGTTCACCAGCTCGCTGGTGCTCGACGGGTCGGGTACGTGCGTCGGGGTGGTGGCGCGCGACGTGCGCAGCGGGCGGATGGAGACCTTCCGCGCCAAGAGCGTGATCCTCGCCTCGGGCGGCGCGGGGCAGTGCTACCGGCCGACGACCAACGCGCTGATCTGCACCGGCGACGGGATCGCCCACGCCTACCGGGCGGGGGCGTCGCTGATGGACATGGAGATGGTGCAGTACCACCCGACGACGCTGGCCGAGAACGGCTTCCTGATCACCGAGGGGGCCCGTGGCGAGGGCGCCCATCTCCTCAACAGCGAGGGCGAGCGGTTCATGAAGCAGTACGCCCCCAACAAGATGGAGCTCGCGTCGCGCGACGTGGTCAGCCGGGCCGAGCAGACCGAGATCCTCGAGGGGCGGGGCGTCGGCCCCGACGGTCAGAGCATCTACCTCGACATCACGGTCGTCGCGCGCAAGCGGATCCTCGAGGCGCTGCGGGAGATCGTCAACATCGGCCGCGACTTCGCGGGGGTCGACATCACGCGCGAGCCGATCATGATCCGGCCGGGCCAGCACTACATCATGGGCGGGGTGAAGACCGACGTGCATGGGCGCACGGCGGTCGCCGGCCTCTACGCGGCGGGCGAGGTGGCCTGCGTCTCGGTCCACGGGGGCAACCGTCTCGGGGCCAACTCGCTGCTCGACACGCTGATCTTCGGCCGGCGGAGCGCCGAGCACGCGGCAACCCGGGCGGGGTCGATCCCGATGCCCGAGGTCTCCGACGCCCAGCTGCGCGACGACGCGGCGACGATCGACGCGATCATCGCCCGCCCGCGCGAGGGCGCCCGGCGGATCTCCGAGATCAAGGAGGAGCTGGGGACGACGATGAACGCCGACGTCGCCGTCTACCGCGACGGGGAGGGCCTCGAGCGGGCGCTCGAGGTCGTGCGCCGGCTCAGGGAGGAGTCGGACCGCGCGTACATCGACGACCGCGGAAGGGTCTTCAACCAGGACGTGCTCGGGGCGATCGAGCTCGGCTACATGCTCGACGCGGCGCAGGCGACCGTGGTCGGGGCGATCGAGCGCAAGGAGTCGCGGGGCGCCCAGTTCCGCACCGACTTCCCCGAGCGCGACGACGAGCACTGGCTCAAGCACATCGTGATCACGGCCGGGGCGGACGGGGAGCCGGAGATCTCCTCGGCGCCGGTGACGATCACCGACTGGCCGCCTGAAGAGCGAAAGTACTAGGAGTAGACATGGCCGAGTTCACCCTGCGCCTGCGCCGCTTCGACCCAGAGTCCGGGGAGGCTGCCTACTGGGAGGAGCACACGGTCGACCTGGCCGCCCACCGGTCGGTGCTCGAGGGGATCCTCCAGGCGCGGGCGCGCTTCGACGGGTCGATCGGGATCCGCTGCTCGTGCCGGGCGGCGATCTGCGGCTCGTGCGGGGTGCGCGTCAACGGCGAGCCCGGGCTCGCCTGCCACACCCACCTCGACGCGGCCAAGGCGAGCTCGCGCGACGGGGTGATCGAGGTCGAGCCGATGGGCAACATGCCGGTGATCAAGGATCTGATCGTCGACATGGAGGCCGTCCACTGGAAGAAGATCCGCGCCGTCACCCCGTGGCTCCTGGCCAAGGAGCCCGTCCCGGTGCGCGAGTACCTCGTCCCGCGGGAGAACATGGTCGACGTCACCCAGTCGATGGCCTGCATCCAGTGCGGGGCGTGCGTGTCGGACTGCCTGGCCATGGAGGTCGACCCGCTGTTCACCGGGCCGGCGGCGCTGGCCAAGGCCTACCGCTTCGTCGGCGACCCGCGGGACGCCGAGCACGAGGAGCGGCTGCGGTCGCTGGCCGAGGACGAGCACGGCCTCTATACGTGCACCCACTGCTTCAAGTGCGTCGACGCCTGCCCGAAGGGCGTCGACCCGATGGGGCAGATCATGCGTCTGCGGCGGATCGCCGGCAACGACATGAAGATCGAGGACCGCAACAACGGCGCCCGCCACGAGCACGCCTTCGTCGAGAACATCAAGCGCAACGGCATCCTCCACGAGGCCGACCTGCTCCCTGACTCCTACGGCGGGAAGCTCCACCCGCGGGCGCTGCCGACGCTCGTCGGGTCGCTGCCGGTCGTGTGGAAGGCGCTCAAGCGGGGAAAGATGACCCCGGGCAAGGTGCTGCTCCATCCGCACAAGGCGAGCAAGCAGGTCAAGGCGATCTTCAAGGAGATCGAGAGCCACGACCGGCGCTACGAGCTGAACCTCTACGTGAGCGGTCGCGACGAGGACAACGCGCCGGCGCCGAAGGCGAAGGCCGGGCAATGAGGGTCGCCTACTGGCCGGGCTGCGTCAGCCGCGGCTTCACCCCGGAGCTCCACGGCTCGATGGCGAAGATCGCCCCGCTGCTCGACATCGAGCTGATCGAGCTCGACCGGGCCAACTGCTGCGGGGCGGGGGTGATCGCCGAGCACAGCCAGGAGCTGGCCGACACGCTCAACGCCCGAACCTTCGCGATGGCCCAGCAGACCGACGGCGAGCTGATGATGAACATCTGCTCGACCTGCCAGGGGGCGCAGAGCGAGTGCCAGGAGCGCCTCGACGCGAACGCCGAGTACCGGGCGCACGTCAACGAGACGCTGGCCGGGGAGGGGCTCGTATACGAGAAGGGGCTGACCAACAAGAACCTGCTCTGGCTCCTGGTGGAGGAGATCGGCCTCGAGGCGCTGGGCGCGCGGGTCACGCGTCCGCTCGAGAACCTCCGGGTCGGGCCGTTCTACGGCTGCTACATCGTGCGCCCGCGCAAGCGGGTCGGGATCGACGCCGCGCATCCGCGCGACCGCTACCTCGAGCAGGTGATCACGACGCTGGGCGGGAGCGTCGTCGACTACGCCGGCTCCCACAAGTGCTGTGGCTTTCCGATCATCACGATGAACAAGCGGGCCTCGCTGCTCCAGGCCGGCCGCCACCTCGGGGACGCGCGCGACGCCGACGCCGACTGCGTGGTCACGCCGTGTCCGCTGTGCCACCTGAACCTCGACCTCCAGCAGCCGCTGGCCGAGCGGGTGGTCGGCCGCCAGCTCGATATGCCGGTCCTCCACCTGCCCCAGCTCGTCGGCCTGGCCCTCGGCCTCGAGCCGAAGGAGCTCGGCCTCAACCGACACGTCGTGCGGCCGTCGTCGGTGATCGACTGGACGACGACGGTGGTCGGGGCCGCGGGCTAGCCCAGGGGAAGCCTGGCCCTGATTGATCGATCTCGCCCCCGGAAACGGGGGGGCGAACATCGATCAGGAAACCCCGCCCGCGTTGCGTCCCGCGAAGCCCGGGCGGCGCTAGCGGTTCGGGTAGGGGTCATCGACGCTGTCACCTCCGGTCTCGGTATGCCACGAGCCGTTGGAGCAGGCCGGGCAGGGCGGGAGGTGCTGCGTCGACGGGACGCCGAGCTCGTACCCGCAGCTCGTGCACGTGTACGTGCCGGCCGACACGTCGCTACCCGCTGGGACTGGCTCTGCCATTTTCGGCCTCCCAGTCGAGTGGTCTCAGCTTGACTTCTTGCCGCCCTTGCGGCCGGCGGCGGACTTCTGTGCACGGTTGCCGCCGCTGCCCTTGCCGCTGCTCTTGCTGCTCTGGGTGCTGCCGGAGCTCTTGCCGCCCTTCGACGAGGCGTCGGGCGTGTTGGCGATGGCCGCCGCTCGGCCCTTGCTCATGCCCTGCTTGCGCAGGCCCTCGTACTGCTTGTCGTTCTTGACGCTGGAACCGTGATCCTTGGCCATGGTAATCGCCTCCTTCTGGACTCGCCGTGAGTGCGAGTGAGATCGATATCGGCTGATTGACTACCCGGTTTGGCGAGCGCTCAACAGCGGCGCGGGCCCTGGTAGTCGTAGGTCAAGAGCCAGCCGAAGATGTGGTGGTCGGGGCTCGGGTCGTTCGGGTTGGCATCGCCGAACTGCCACCGGGCGGTTCGCTGCTGCCCGCAGGGGACGTTGCCGTCGGCATAGGAGACATCGCCGTAGACGCGGAAGAACTGAGTCGGCGTGTCCTGGAGGATGGCTCGGATCACGCCGCTCGGCGGACGGCCGGCCGGGCGGGCGGCGGTGGCGCTGCTGATGGCGGTCGTCGAGCTGACCAGGTAGCGGACGCTGGGCGCCCAGGCCAGGTAGTAGTTGAGGTAGCTGTCGAGGCGGCAGGGCGGCGGCGGATGCGCCGCGCAGCCGGCGTAGTTGCCCTGGTTGAGATAGATGCTGTTGGCGGCCGTGAGGGGCGCGGCGCCGCGTGGGGCGCCGGGGGGTGGACGGGTGCTCGGCGCGGGGTCGAGGCGTGTCATCGGCAGCGCCGGCCCGGGCGGGGCGCCAAAGTCGCCGGGCCGCCCGCAGCCGAGGCTGCCGAGGCCGGCGTCCAGGTTGCCCGGGTAGGCGGCGACGATCTGGGGGATCGCCGCCGGCGGCGGGGTCAGGTAGGCGGCGGGAACGATGGCGAAGGTGCCGGTCGCGGCCGGCGGGCTGCCGCGGTCGCCGGGGGCGGGGACGAAGTCGATCAGATAGCTGGCGGGGGCGAGCCGGCCCCTGCCGTCGCGGGCCAATGCCCGGCTCGGCTGGGACATGCAGGGCGGGGCGAGGATCTCGATGCGGAGGCGGCTGGAGCGGGCGCGCGCCGGTCCGCCGGGCGGCGGGCAGTTGTTCGGGTCAGACGGGAAGCCGGCCGGCCGCTGGCGCAGCGCGAAGGCGAAGCACCCCGGCGCGGTCTGGGTCACGGTGGCGAATACGTTGCCGAGGGAGTCCTCGAGCGGGATCGGCGTCGGGCTGGCGACGAACCCGGCGAGGAAGATCTTCGCCTTGCCGCCGTTGTGGGCCCTCCCGTACCGGTCGTAGGGCTTGGCCTGGCCGACGGCCGCCGCCTCGGGAAGCTTGTCGAGGAGGCGCCCGGCGGCCGCGAAGCGGCAGATCGGAAGCACCTGGTCGGCGCGGAAGGGAAGGTCGAACCCGCCGGCGCCGGCGCACTGGCCGGGGGCCGGCGGGGATGGCGGCGGGGGCGGGGGCGGCGACGGGGGCGGCCCGAGCACGACGGCGGCCGCGGCCAGGAGCAGCGCGATGACCGCCGCTGCGCCCGGCCGGACGCGCGGCGACGGGCGCCGCGACGGCGGGAGACGATCGGCCGGGCCGCCGGCGGGCGGCCGTAACCCGGCCGGGACGCCCCGGCGCGACGGGAGGCGTCGGCCGGCCGGCTCGGGCACGGCTCCTAGGGAAGTGCGGGCTCGCGCCGGAGCAGGCCGCGCTCGTGGGCGAGCTCGGCGAGCTGCACGGCGTTGAGGGCGGCGCCCTTACGGAGGTTGTCGCCGACGATCCAGAGGTTGAGCGTCCGCGGATTCGACGGGTCGGTCCGGATCCGGCCGACGAGGACGTCGTCGCCGCCCTCGGCGTCGATCGGCAGCGGATAGACGGCGCTGCCGGGGTCGTCGACGACCCGGACCCCGGGCGCGGCGGCCAGGAGCTCGCGGGCGCGTTCGGGGCTGAGGTCCTCGCGGGTCTCGACGTTGACCGACTCGGAGTGGCCGGTTCGGACCGGGACGCGGGCGCAGGTGGCGCTGACTCGCAGGGCGGGGAGGCCGAGGATCTTCCGGGTCTCGGCCATCATCTTGCGCTCCTCGGTCGTGTAGTCGTCGCCGTCCTTGAACGACTCGACCTGGGGCACGACGTTGAAGGCGATCTGGTGGGGGTAGACCTCGGCCGGCGCCGGCTCGGACTCGTCGAGGATGCGTCGGGCCTGGTCCAGCATCTCGGCGACGGCGCGGACGCCGGTGCCCGACGTCGACTGGTAGGTCGAGATGACCAGGCGCTCGAGCCCGGCGGCGTCGTCGAGGGGCTTGAGGGCGACCACCATCTGCATGGTCGAGCAGTTCGGGTTGGCCACGATGCCGCGGTGGTCGTCGATCGCCTCGGGGTTGACCTCGGCGACGACGAGCGGGATGTCGGGCTTCATCCGCCAGTGGGAGGAGTTGTCGATGACCAGGCAGCCGGTCGCGGCGAAGCGGGGCCCCCATTCGGCCGAGACGCTCGAGCCGGCGGAGAAGAGGGCGAGGTCGAAGCCTTGGATGGTGTCCTCCTCGAGCGGCTGGACGATGCCCTGGGGCAGCTCGCGCCCGGCGGAGCGGGCCGAGGCGAAGGGGACGATCTCGTCCGCGGGGAACCGGCGCTCGGCGAGGACGTCGAGCATCACGCTGCCGACGGCTCCGGTGGCGCCGACGACGGCGACCCGATAGCCGGCGCTCACCGACTCGCCCCGTTCGGGCCGAAGGGGTCTTCGGTCTCGGCGTCGTCGGTCAGGCCGAAGGCGTCGTGGAGGACCTGAACGGCCTCGGCGACGCGGTCGAGCTGGATCACGCAGGAGATCTTGATCGGCGAGGTCGAGATCATCTCGATGTTGATGCCGGCGTCGCCGAGCACGCTGAACACCTTGGCGGCCACGCCGGGGTGGCTGCGCATCCCGGCGCCGATGATCGAGACCTTGCCCATCGCCTCGTCGGTGGCGATCTCCGCGATCCCGAGGTCGCCGATCACGAGCTCGAGAGCCTGGCGGGCGTCGCGGAGGTCGTCGGCCGGGACGGTGAACGACATGTCGGCCCGGCGGTCGTCGAGCGGCTCGTTCTGGATGATCATGTCGACGTTGACGTTGGCCTCGGCCAGGGTGCTGAAGATGCGCCCGGCGATGCCGGGCTGGTCGGGGACGCCGAGCAGGGTGACGCGGGCCTCGCCGGTCGAGTGGGTGACTGCGGTGACAAGTGGTCGTTCGATGGTGTCGGCCTCTCCGAGGACAACGGTACCCGGCCCGTCGTCGAAGCTCGAGCGGCAGTGGATCTGCACCCCGTGGGTCCGAGCGTACTCAACCGAGCGGAGCTGGAGGACGCCGGCGCCGGAGGCCGACATCTCGAGCATCTCCTCGAAGGAGACGACCGGAAGCTTGCGCGCCCGCGGGACGATCCGGGGATCGGCGCTGAACACGCCGGCGACATCGGTGTAGATCTCGCATTCCCGGGCGCCGAGGGCGGCCGCCACGGCGACTGCGGTCGTGTCGGAGCCGCCGCGGCCGAGCGTGGTCACGTCGTGGGCGGTCGAGACGCCCTGGAAGCCGGCGACGAGGACGATCTTGTCCTCGTCGAGAGCGCGGATGATCCGGTCGGCGCGGACGTCGAGGATCTTCGCCTTGGTATGCGACGTGTCTGTCACGATCCCGGCCTGTGAACCGGTCAGGGAGATGACGCCGTGCCCGAGGTCGTTGATCGCCATCGCGCATAGGGCGCAGGAGATCCGCTCGCCGGTCGAGAGCAGCATGTCCATCTCGCGGGGGTGGGGGGCGGCCGAGACCTCCGCCGCCATGGCGATCAGATCGTCGGTCGTCTTGCCGCGGGCCGAGAGCACGGCGACCACGCGGTGGCCGGCGTTGCGCTTCTCCACGATGCGTCGGGCCGCCCGCTTGAGGCGGTCGGCGTCGGCCACCGAGGTGCCGCCGAACTTCATCACGACGATCTCCAGCACGGCGTCGGAGGATACGGGGTGAAGGGGAAGGGCCCGTCGCCCCGCTTCCTGCTCGTGGCCGTCGTCCTCGCCGCGGTGGCCGGGGGCGGGCTGGCGCTGCTGCAGGGGGCCCCGGCGCGCAAGACGGTGATCGAGGGCGGCTCCCGCTTCGGGGCGGGTCCGTCGGTCCACCCGGGCGAGTCGCTGATCGACGCGCTGGCGCCCCTCCTGGCGCGGGATCCGGGCCAGGCCGTCGGGGCGCAGGCGTCGTCGGCGGCGGTGGCGCGCGGGTTGGCCCAGTTGTTCTTGATCGGCGTCGACGGGACGACCGCCACCCCGGCGACGCTCGGGCGCCTGCGGGCCCACGACTGGGGCGGCGTCGTCCTCGGCCGGCCCAACTACACCTCGACGACCCAGCTGGCGGCGCTGACCGCGGCGATCCGGGGATCGTTGACGACCGCGCCCCTGATCGTCGCCCGTCAGGCCGGCGGCCAGAGCAACGGCTTTCCGAAGCTCCCGCCGGCGAGCCAGGCATCGCTGGGGGCGGCCGACCGGGCGGACGTCGTCGTCAGTCAGGCCCAGCTGACCGCCCAGGCCCTGCGCCGGCTGGGCGTGAACGCGACGCTGGCGCCGGTGGCCGACCTCGCGGTGACGGGCGGCCCGGTGGACGGCCGGGGCTATTCGGCGGACCCGACGGTGGTAGCAGCGCTGGTCCGGGCGGCGGTGAGCGGCTACCGGGGCGGACGGCTGATCGCGATGGCCGGCCACTTCCCCGGGGAGGGCGGCGCCAGCCAGGATCCGGGGGTCGGGGCGGCGACGGTCGGCGAGGGGATGGCGGATCTGATGGGGCGAGACGCCAGGCCGTTCGCCGCCGTCGCCGGGATCGCGCCGGTGATCCAGCTCTCCGACGCCCTCTACACGGCCTTCGACGGCGTGACCCCGGCGACGCTCCTGCCCGACGCGGCGAGCCTCCTGCGCGACCGTCTCCACTTTCAGGGCGTCGTGCTGAGCGGCGACCTCCTGGCGGTCACGGCGGCGACCGGCGGCAGCGTGGCCGATGCGGCGGTGCGCGCGCTGAAGGCCGGCTGCGACCTGCTCTTTCTCCCGGGCGGGGCAACCGACGCCGAGTCGGCCTACAACGCGGTCCTGGGGGCGATCCGCCAGGGTCAGCTCGATTCGCGGGTGGTCGCCCGGTCGATGGCGCGGGTGGCGGCGCTGAAGAAGGCCTACGGGATCGCCTAGCCGGGGGCGACGGTGGGGTTGTTCGTCTCGCCGGACGCGTCGAGGCGGGCGCTAGACGGCCCGGCGCCCGGAGAACGCCCGGCCGAGGGTGACCTCGTCGGCGTACTCGAGATCCGAGCCGACGGGGAGGCCGCTGGCGAGCCGGGTGACGACGAGCTCGGGGGCGCGCTCGCGCAGGCCGGCGGCGACGTGGAGCGCGGTGGCCTCGCCGGTAGTCGTCGGGTTGGTGGCGAGGACGATCTCGCGGACCGGCGAGCCCGGAGCAGCGATCCGGGCGAAGAGCTCGGCGATCCGGAGATCGTCGGGGTCGACGCCGTCGATCGGCGAGAGGGCTCCGCCGAGGACGTGATAGCGACCGCGGTACTCGTGGGTCCGCTCGATCGGGATCACGTCGGATGGCTCCTCGACCACGCAGATCACCGCCGGATCACGGCGGCCGTCCTCGCAGATTCGGCAGCGCGGTCCCTCGGCGAGGTTGAAGCAGACCTGGCAGAGCCCGATCCGCTCCTTGACCTCGCGGATCGCGTCGGACAGGGCGGTCGCGTCCTCGGGGCTGGCGCGGAGGATGTAGAAGGCGAGCCGCTGAGCGGTGCGGTTGCCGATCCCCGGCAGCTTCGAAAGCTCGCTGACCAGTCGCTGGATCGGGGCGGCGTGCACCTCAGCGCCGGCCGGCGGCCGGTCGTGGGCGTTCGCCGCGCCGGCGTCGGGCGGCGGTGCTCACAGCCCGGAGAGCCCGAGGCCGCCGAGCGCGCCAAGATCGAGGCCGCCGGTCGTCGCCCCCAGCTTCTCGGTCGCCAGCTCCTGGGCGGCCCGGAGCGCCTCGTTGACGGCGGCGAGCACCATGTCGGCGAGGAGCTCGGGGTCGTCGGGGTCGATCGCGGCCGGGTCGATCGTGATCTCCTTGACGACGAGGGCGCCCGTCACCTTGACGGTGACCATGCCGCCGCCGGCCGATGCCGATACCTCGGCGGTGGCCAGCTCCTGCTGGGCGCGCTCCATGTCCTCCTTCATCTTCTGGACCTGCTTGAGCATGTTCTGCATGTTCGGCTGGGGCATCAGTCGGGCTCCTCTTCTTGGTCGCGCTGCCGGTGCCGGGGAGTCCGGCGGTCAACCATCGAGCTCCTCGGCGTCGAACTCGGCCTTCAGCCGGGCGACCCACTCCTCTTCGCTGAGCGGCGGGGGCGGCGGACCGACGGCGGAGACCTGGAGCTCGCGGAGATCGTAGGCGACGGTAAGGGCGTGTCCGGTGACGGCGTGGACCGCCTCGGCCACCGCCCGGCGGTTGGGCTGGTCGTCGGCCTTGCGGCGCAGGAAGGCCGAGTCGGCGGGAAAGGCGAGGAGCATGCGCCGATCGGTCAGCTCGACCGGGACGGCCTCGGCGATCACCGCGGCGAGCATCTTGTTGACGACCCCGACGGCCTCGAGCACCGCCGGCCAGAGGCTGACCAGCCGCTCGAGCGTCGGCACCGCCGGGGCGGGCGCCGGCTCGGCGCCGGCGGACGCGGAGGCGGCGCCGGCAGCCGGGGCCGCGCGTGGGGCGGGCGCCGGGGCGGCGCCGGCGGCCGGGGCGGGCGCGGGGGCGGCACCGACAGCTGGGGCCGCGGGTGGGGCGGCGGCGAGTGCGGGGGCGGCGCCGGGAGGCAGGGGCCCGGCGGCGGGCGGGGCGACAGGGGCGGCCGGTTCGGCGATCTCGCGACTGGGCTCGGACGCGAGCGCCACGGCGCTCAACGACCGGGCGGCGGCGCCCGAGCTGGCGACAGCGGCGGCCGACTCAGTGACGCCGACCGGCTCGGCTGCCGGCGCGGCCGGTGCCGGAGCGGCCGGCTCGTCCCCGGCGGCCGGCTCGATCACCGCGACGGCCGGCTCGGCACCGACGGCGGGCGGGTCGCCGACCGCGGGCACCGGCGGGGCCGGCCGTCCGGAGGGCGGAGCCGGGCGGCGGGAGGCCTCCGGTGCGAGTGAGGCCTCGGGTGCGGGTAAGCCCTCCGGTGCGAGTGAGGCCTCGGGTGCGAGTGAGGCCTCCGGTGCGAGTGAGGCCACGGGTGCGAGTGAGGCCTCGGGTGCGAGTGAGGCCACGGGTGCGGGTAAGCCCTCCGGTGCGAGTGAGGCCACGGGTGCGAGTGAGGCCTCGGGTGCGAGTGAGGCCACGGGTGCGGGTAAGCCCTCCGGTGCGAGTGAGGCCACGGGTGCGAGTGAGGCCTCGGGTGCGAGTGAGGCCTCGGGTGCGGGTGAGGCCTCCCGTGCCGGTGGGGTCTCCTCTGCGGCCGGAGGGGCCGGGACCGACGGTGGCGCCGCGAGCGGCGCGGCGCCGGTCGGGCGGCCGGCAAGGGCGGCCTCCAGGCGGGCGATCCGCTCGAGCAGGGCATCTGTCGACGCGTCGACCTCCGGCGTCGCCGCCTTGACCACGGCGAGCTCGAGCTGCGTCCGGCCGTCGGCCCCGGCCCGGAGGGCGGCCAGCGCCGCGGCGAGGAGGTCGAGCAGGCGGACGAGGGCGGCCGGCCGGACGCGGGCGGCCTGCTCGGCGAGCTGCTCGTCGCGCTCGGGGGTGACTGCGATCTCGGCCGGGACCTGGCCGTCGAGCAGGCGGACGACGAGCGCCTCGCGGGCATGGATCTCGAGCTCGCGGATGAAGCCGGCCGGGTCGCGGCCCGAGTCGACGCACCCGGCCACGGCGAGCAGCGCCGCCCGCGGATCGCCGGCGGCGATCGCGTCGACGGTGGCGAAGAGCAGCTCGGCATCGGCGACCCCGAGCACGGCGAGGACGTCCTCGAGGAGGATCTCGCTGCCGCTGTAGGTCCGCAGCTGCTCGAGGGTGCCGAGGGCGTCGCGGAAGCTCCCGGCCGCGTGGCGGGCGAGCAGGGCGACGGCGGCCGGCGGCACGACGATCCCCTCGACCTCGGCCGTCCGGCGCAGGACCGTGGCGATCTGATCAGCCGTCGGGCGCTGGAAGTCGAAACGGTGGCAGCGATCGAGGACGGTCGGCAGGATTTTCTGCGCCTCGGTCGTGGCCAGGACGAAGACGGTGTTCGGCGGCGGCTCCTCGAGTGTCTTGAGGAAGGCGTTCCACGCCGCCGTCGAGAGCATATGGGCCTCGTCGAGGATGTAGACCTTCTGCCCGCCGCTGACCGGCGCGTAGGCGACCGACTCGCGCAGGGCGCGGATGTCGTCGACCGAGTTCGACGACGCGGCGTCCATCTCGATCACGTCGAGCGACGTCGCCGAGGCGATCGACACGCACGAGTCGCAGGCCCCGCACGGCTCGGTCGTCGGCCCCCGATCGCAGTTGAGGCAGGCGGCGAGAATCTTCGCCATCGAAGTCTTGCCGGTCCCCCGCGAGCCGACGAAGACGTAGGCGTGGTGGACCATCCCGCGGGTCACCGCGTTGCTCAACGTCCGGACGACGTGCTCCTGGCCGACCACCTCGGCGAAGCTGCGCGGGCGGTGGCGACGGTAGAGCGAGGGACTGGTCGACACGAAGGGCCAGTGTATCTCGGGGTGCCGACCCGTCCTCGTCGGACAGCGCCCGTCATACGTCCTCGAGTCTCGCGCTTGCGCTTCGGCGACGCCGGTCGGCCGCGGCGGGCCGAGTCTCGCGGTCGCGCTCGGCTACGCCGGTCAGCCGCGTCGGGCCGCATCTGGTTGCATAGCGCGATGGCGCGCGCCCGCTTCGCGGCCCTGATCGCCGTGCTCGCGGTCGCCATCCGCGCCGTCGTCGGCCACGGGCTCGTCAATTACGACACCCTCTACGCCCTCGTCTGGGGACGCGATCTCGCGAGCGGGCGGCTCCCCGACTACAGCGTCGCGATCGCCCCCACCCCCCACCCGCTGGCGACCGGGCTGAGCGTCCTCCTCGCCCCGCTCTCCACGCTCGATCGCCACGGGGTCCACGGCGAGCTCGCCGCCGTCGTCGTCGTCGGACTCGCGTTCGTCTCGCTCGCCCTCCTCGGCTGGGTCGTCTACCGCCTGGGCGCCGCCTGGTTTCACCCCTGGGCTGGGGCCCTGGCCGCGGTGATCGTCCTCACCCGGGAGCCGGTGCTCGACTTCGGCGCGCGCGTTTACGTCGACATCCCCTACCTCGTGCTCGTCCTCGGCGCCCTCCTCGTCGAGACCAACCGCCCCCGCGCCGGGGCCCCCGTCCTCGGGCTGCTCGCCGTCGCCGGGCTCCTGCGCCCCGAGGCGTGGCTGCTCTCGGCCGCCTATCTCGGCTGGCTCTGGTGGACCGAGCGCGATCTCGGCCGACTGCTGCGCCTGACCGCGATCGCCGCCAGCGCCCCCCTGTTCTGGTTCGCCTCCGACCTCCTGGTCACCGGCGACCCGCTCCACTCGCTGACCGGGACCCGGCACACGGCCCAGGTCCTCGGGCGGGTCACCGGTCTCCTCCACGTCCCGACCACCGCGCCCTTCCGACTCGGCGAGATCCTCCGCGAGCCGGTGCTCTTCGGCGCCGCGGTCGGCGGCCTGCTCTCGCTCCTCTGGCTCCGCCGCCGCGCCGCGCTCGGCGCGGCGACCGCCGCCGCCGCCCTGCTCGCCTTCTGCGTCCTCGCCGCCGCCGGCCTGCCGATCATCACCCGCTACCTGCTCCTCCCCGCCTGCCTGCTGGCGATCTTCTGCGGGGCCGGCGCCTTCGGCTGGCTGGCGCTGGACCCAGGCGACCCCCACCGCCGCTGGTGGCGGTTCGCCGCGGTCGCGGTCGCCCTCGCCCTGATCGCCTTCATCCCCTCCCAGGTCGACCGGATCACCACGCTTCGCGCCACGCTCGGCCGCCAGGACGCGATCCAGGCCGATCTCGGCCGCCTGATCAGCCGCCGAACGATCGGCGCCGGCTGCACCCCGGTCGCGGTGCCCAACCACCGCCCCGCCCCCCTCCTCGCCCTCTGGCTCGACATCGAGCCCACCGCCGTGGTCAGCGCCGAAGCGCAGGCCCCGACCCACGGGACCTACGTGACTCCGGCCGACGCCCAGGTGGCCCACGACTACGTGCTCGACCCCCGCGACCCGGTTCAGGTCGTCCACCAGGTCCCCCCCGGCTTCAGCCTGGCCGGCGGCGACGCCTCATGGCGGGTCTACGCGCGCTGCGGTTGAAGCAACGCCAATTTTTGGGCCCGGAGGGCCCCCATTAAGAAGAAAATGGACCGTGCACCCGCTGTCGAGGGCATAACCCGGGCACCTTACGTCGTCCGGTAGCTCCGGCTCGGGGGCTCCCACTGCGCCTGCCAGTTACCGCTTAAGGCTGCTTCCTTCCGGACCTGACCTGGTTCACGGACCGACACCGCAGGGGACCCGAGCCATCGACGCCCCGGACGACGGGGCGACACGGGGGACGCACCCCTCGAGAGGGAATTCGGCCCCGCTAGAGCGGATTGCGGATTCAGGGCGCCGCTACGTCCCCGCCTAGCACGGTCCGTCGCTGATCCTAGCGCTCGTCTCGGCTCGGCGCCGGCCTGCGTCGCGGAAATGAGCCGCACCGCCCGATTAGTTGTGCGTGCATCTTTCTGATACGGTTGCACGTGCAACCACCTTTGCGACCTACCGACAGGAGCAGCAGATGCCGACAACCGAGCAGCAAGCCATCGCCCAGGGGACCTGGAACGTCGACCCGGCCCACTCGAGCGTGGAGTTCCAGGTCAAGCACATGGGAATCGCCACGGTCAAGGGCTTCTTCGGGGAGTTCGGCGGGAAGCTCGAGGTCGGCGAGTCGCTCGAGCAGGCACAGGCCGAGGGCGTCGTCAAGGTCGACAGCATCAGCACCCGCGAGGAGGCCCGCGACGGCCATCTCAAGTCGCCCGACTTCTTCGACGCCGCCAACCACCCGGAGATCACCTTCCGCTCCACCCGGATCGCTCCCGCCGGCAAGGGCGGCGTCACCATCGACGGCGACCTGACGATCCGCGGCGTGACCAACCCGATCAGCCTCGAGGCGACGATCGACGGGCCGGACACCGATCCGTGGGGCAACGAGCGCGTCGGCGTCGAGGCCGTCACCACGATCAACCGCAGCGACTACGAGATGAAGTTCAACCAGGCGCTCGGCAGCGGCAACATGCTCGTCTCCGACAAGGTCAACATCGTCCTGCAGATCTCGGCCGTCAAGGCCTCCTGAGCAGTGCCCGCCGCCCGATCGGGCGGCGCGAAGCGGAAGCTCCGGAGCCGGCGGTCGCGGAAGTGCGTGCTCGTCGGCCCGGGAGCAGCCGCGGTGCGACCCGCGGCGCGGCGCCCGACACCCCTAGAATCAGCGCTCGAGGGCGCGTAGCTCAGTGGGAGAGCGCTCGCTTCACACGCGAGAGGTCGCAGGTTCGAAACCCGCCGCGCCCATCGAGAAAGCCCGGCAAAAGGTGCGCATCGGCGTCACGCGCCTGCTGGCCAGCGTCCACGCCGCGCTCGGATCCTTAGTGCACGCAGCGGGCCGCCGGAGTAGTGTGCACGGTCGGCGGGCGCGTGCGTCCACGCCGCTCGCCTTCGGTCCATCGTCGTCTCCCGGAGGACGTTGAGATGCACATGTCACTGCGATCGCTGTCGCATCGAGGCTTGCTCGCCTTGGGTGTCGCGCTGACCGCGGCGCTGGTCCTGGCGGCCGCCGCCGCAGCGGCGGTATTGGTGGTCAGCTCGGACCCGTTCACCCAGGCGACGTGCAAGGCGTCCAGCACGACCAACCACCAGACCCAGGTCGAGCCCGATACCTATGCGAACGGCCCGACGATCGTCGCGGCCTACCAGGTCGGCCGCATCTATGACGGCGGCGCGTGCGCCATCGGGTTCGCGACGTCGACGAACAACGGCGCCACCTGGACGAACGGTCTCCTGCCCGGCATCACCAAGTGGGCCGGCAGCGGACCGAACGACCGCGCCACCGACGCCTCTGTCGTCTACGACGCTAAGCACAACGCCTGGCTGATCTCGTCGCTGACGCTGCTCGAAGCCGGTGGCGTCCATGGCAACGCGGTCGTCACGAGTCGCTCGACCGACGGCGGTTTCACCTGGAGCCGCCCCTTCACGACGGCGACCGGCGGCGATCTCGACAAGAACTGGATCGTCTGCGACAACACCGCGACAAGCCCGTTCTATGGCAACTGCTACACCCAGTGGGACGACCATGGCGCCGGCAACACCCTCCAGATGAGCAGGTCGACCGACGGCGGCCAGACGTGGTCGACCCCGGCGACCAACAACACCGGCGTGATCGGCGGCCAGCCCCTCGTGCGCCCCGACGGCACGGTCATCGTGCCGACCGCCAACGCGAACGAGACCGCGATCGGGGCGTTCAACTCCACCGACGGCGGCGCGAGCTGGAGCGCGGTCACCACGATCGCGACGATCCGCCACCACGCGGTCGCGGGAAGCCTGCGCGAGGGGCCGCTGCCGTCCGCGGAGATCGATGGAAGCGGGACGGTGTACGTCGCGTGGACGGACTGCCGCTTCCGCCGGTCCTGCCGGACCAACGACATCGTGCTCAGCCACGCACTGAACGCGACCGGCACCAGCTGGTCGTCGCTCGCCCGCGTCCCGATCGATGCGACCGGTAGCGGCATCGACCACTTCATCCCCGGCCTGGCGGTCAACAAGGCCACTTCGGGTGCCGGGGCGCAGCTCGGCCTGACGTACTACTTCTACCCCTCCGGCAGCACGCAGCTCGGCGTCGGGTTTATCTCCTCCGCCAACGCCGGCGGCAGCTGGAGCACGCCGCAGACGCTGGCCAGCGGCATGCCATCGACCTGGACGGCGACGACGAGCCAAGGCAGGATGGTCGGGGACTACATCTCGACCTCCTACGGCTCCGACAACCTCGCGCACGGGGTTTTCGCGACGGCCTCGGCGCCGACGGCCGGGACCAGCTGCAGCTCCGTCCTGGACAACTGCCGCGAACCGATGGACACGTTCGTGTCGGGCCTCGCCGCCGGTGGCAGCGTCTCCGGCGCGGCGTCCCCGGTCCTGTTCTCCGGGAACGGCGGCGCCGACGCGAACAGCCTCTGGAACATCGTCGCCAACAACGGCTCCAAGCACCGTGAGTGACGCAAGCCGCCGCGGGACGGCCAACCCGGTCGTGATGCTCGCCTAGCGGTCGGGATGAGCAGAAAGCGGCGGCCCGGAGTGGCGGTGACGCCGCTGGGATGGGCGTAGCGACAGTCTGCCTCGACCCGCGGATAGAAACACCCAGGCCGTCGCCTCGACCTGCTACGAGCGCCGCGGCCGCCGCGGCCCGCGTGCCACGCTGACCGGCCGCGCGGTCGGTCAGGTCGTCGAACGCGGGCAGCCCAGCAACCAGGACGGGCGCCGGGGACTCGGGGTCGGGGCGCCGGCACCGACGACGCACCCCCGCCCGACCCGACCATGGGTCTATCATATGGTGGTGGCCAGGAGGCAGACGATCGTTCAGCTCAGCGACGAGCTGCTCACCGAGCTCGACGCCCGGCGCGCCGGCGACGGCCGCTCGCGCTCCGAGGTGATCCGCGAAGCGATCGAGGCCTACCTCGACCGAGGCCGCGAGGCCGCGATCGACCAGGCCATCGTCGACGGCTACACCCGCATTCCGCCCGAGGACTTCGGCAACGACTGGGCGGCCCGCGAGGCGATCGCCGCCGAGGCGTGGGAGGACACGGGTGCCTGACCACCCCGCCGAGGAGCTCGACGCTGAAGACGTCGATGAGGAGCTCGCGAAGCTCCTCGAGCTCAGCCTCCACCCGGAGCGGCCGCGATGAACCGCGGCGAGGTGTGGTGGATGGAGCATCCCGGGACCGGCCGGCGGCCCGCGTGCATCCTGACCCGCCAAGCGGCCATTCCCGTGCTCAACGCTGTGCTCGTGGCCCCGGCCACGCGGACCGCTCGCGGCATCCCCAGCGAGGTCGCGCTCGGCCGCGAGGACGGGATGCCCGACGACTGCGCGTTGAGCTTCGACAACCTCCTGACCGTGCGCAAAGCGCTGCTCACCGAGCGCATCACCACCCTGGCCCCCGGGCGCCTCGCCGAGCTCTGCGCGGCGCTCGACGTCGCCGCCGGCTGCTGAGCCGAACCCGACGTGGCGTCCGCCGGCAAGCCACAGGTCGGGCCCTGCGCCGTCTGATAGACCGGGGCGCATGGCCGACGACTTCCGCAGGGCTCGCTGGTACACGGTGCGCCCGGCCGCGAACCGCAAGCCGAGTACCTACCGCTGCCCGCTGTGCGGCCGCTTCCTCCCGGCGCTGACCCCCCACATGCTCGTGCTCCCTGAGGGCGACCCGGCGCGCCGCCGCCACGCCCACGGCGACTGTGTGATGGACGCGCGCCGGTCAGGACGGCTGCCGCTCCGCGAGGAGATCGAGCCGGCTCGGCCGGGCCTGCTCGCTCGACTCCTGCGAAGGCGGTGACTTATGGGACGGCGATCCGGCACGATGTTCGGACGCAGTCGACCACGAACGCCTGCCGGCCTGAGTGCCGCCGCGCGGCGCGGCGCGCGTCGCCCCACGCCGATCTGCTGCGGCGCGAGGCGCCGGCGGGCCGGTGGACCTGCGGTGGGCCCGGCAGACCACCGATTGGCGCCGCTGCTGAACCGTGGCTATGTCTGCCGGCGCGGTCGCGCCGGGCAGTCGACGCCGGGGGCGCCCGCCTCGAGGCCTTCTGGAACCGATCGACCGCCGCCGTTTGACCCGACCGGCCGGGCGGGTACCCCGCGCCCGTGGACGTCGATCCGATCGAGCTCCAGCGCTACCTCAAGGGCGCCCAGTACCCGGCCACCAAGGACGAGCTGCTCGAGCTGGCCGACGAGAACGACGCCCCCGAGGAGATCGTCGACGCGATCCGCGACGTCGCCGAGGAGACGTTCGACGGTCCCGACGAGGTCGTCGAGGCGATCTCCTAGACGGTGACGGGCGAGGAGTCGGACGCCGCGGGATAGCGGCGGAGGATCTCCCGCTCGTAGGCGGAGAAGAAGCCCTCGTGGTCAGGGCCCACCTGCTGGACGTAGACCTCGTCGAAGCCGGCCTCCTCGTAGCGCTCCAGGAGTTCGAGGTGGGGCCCGAGATCCGGTCCGCACGGCATCCCCGCGGCGACCATGTCCTCGTCGACCAGCCGGCACGCCTGCTCGAAGTGGGCGGGCATCGGCAGGAGCTGCGCGAGCTCGCCGGGCAGCGCCTCGTTCGGCCAGAGCCGGTGAGCCGTCGCCCGGGCGGCGGCCTCGTCGTCGCCGTAGCAGACCTTCATCCCGCCCTGCACCCGCTTGGACCCACCGCCCTGGTCGCGGAAGCTGCGCACGGCGTCACCGTCGGGGACGACGGTGCAGAAACCGTCGCCGACGCGAGCGGCCAGCGCGATCGACCGCGGGCCGAAGCCCGAGACGAGAATCGGCGGCCGGGCGCTCGGCAGGTCGTAGATCCGCGCGTTCTCCACGCGGTAATGGCGGCCCCGGTGGCTGCGGACGCCGCCCTCCCACAACAGCCGAATCACCTCGATCGCCTCTTCGAGCATCTCCAGTCGCTCGCCCGCCGCCGGCCACCGATCCCCGAGGATGTGCTCGTTGAGCGCCTCGCCGGTCCCGACGCCGAGCCCGAAGCGGCCGTCCATAAGCGTGGCGCACGTCGCCGCCGCCTGGGCGATCACCGCCGGGTGGATCCGCACCGTCGGGCAGGTCACCGCGGTGGTCAGCGGGAGCCGCTCGGTGGCCTGGGCGATCGCCCCGATCGTCGACCAGACGAACGGGCTGTGACCCTGGGCGTCGTTCCACGGGTGGAAATGGTCGGAGATCCACAATCCGGCGAAACCGGCCGCCTCCGCCCGCTGAGCCTGGGCGACGAGGTCGCCGGCCCCGTACTGCTCGCTGGAGAGGAAGTAGCCGACCCGCACGCCGACCAGCTTCCCGCCTCGCGACGAGCCAAACCTGCGGTCGGGCCAGAGGCTCCCGGGCGAGCCGGCGGAGCCTCAGTCGGACGCGCCGGCGCGACTGACGTAGACCCGGTCACGGCCGTCGCGCTTGGCGCCGTAGAGTGCGCGGTCGGCCTCGGCGACGGTCTGCTCGGGCGACCGCCATCAGGTCGCGCCGCTCGAGTCGTTGCCGACGAGCACGGCGATGTCGGCGAGCGCCTCGAGGTGGCGCGGCGCCCAGACCCGCGGCGCGTCGTCGATCGCGCAGAGGCTTCCGAAACGTGGCCGGTCGGCGAGACGATCGGGAAGCCGGCGTAGGCGATGACATCGAGGTCGACGACCGCCAGGTTCGACCGCAGGACGGGGTGCAGGCGCGCGTCCTCGATCACCAGCGGGCTCGCGTTGGCGACCACGTGCTGGAAGAACGAGTGCGACAGCGGCGTCTGGCGCGTGTCGGCCCACGGCGGCGGCAGCCCGCAGGGGCCGGCGAAGTCCTGGCGCTCGTCGCTGAGGACCGAGACCAGGGCGACGGGCACGTCGGCCACGCAGGAGGCGAGCCGGGCGAAGCGATCGAACGTCGGCTCGGGCCCGCCGTCGAGCAGTCGGCCGGCACCGAGCGCCGCCAGGCGCGCGGGGTCGCGGAGCGCGGTCCGGAGCCGGGCCGTCGACGCGACCGGCGGTGCGGCGCCTATCGTGGCGGCCAGAGCGGTCTTCATCGGGTTCACTTCTACCTATCGGCCGCGCGAGGCCCACCATGAGCCCGGCGCCGACGACACGCCCATCGGGTCGCTTCCGACCGGGCGAGGGATTACCGTTGACCGACATGAAGACGGAGCTCCGGGCCAAGACCGACGCGCCGCCGACGCCGGCGCCGGCCGGGCGACTCCCGCCCCTCGAGCCGGGCGGCTCCGCCTCCTCGACCGATCGGCTCCGGGCCCTCGACCGCGCCCACCTCTGGCATCCGTTCACCCAGCAGCAGGGCTGGTCGCAGGAGACGGCGCCGGTGATCGAGCGCGCCGACGGGACCCGGCTGATCGACACCGACGGCCGCTCCTACATCGACGGCGTCTCGTCGCTCTGGTGCAACGTCCACGGGCACGGCCATCCGGCGATCGACGCGGCGATCCGGGAGCAGCTCGGGCGCGTCGCCCACTCGACCATGCTCGGCCTGACCCATCCCCCGGCGATCGAGCTGGCCGCGCGGCTGGTCGACCTCGCCCCGCCCGGCCTGACCCGGGTGTTCTACTCAGACAGCGGTTCGACCGCGGTCGAGGTCGCGCTGAAGATCGCCTTCCAGTGGTCGGCCCAGCGCGGCGACACCCGCCGGGGCGGCTTCATCTGCCTGCGCGACGCCTATCACGGCGACACGATCGGGTCGGTCTCGGTCGGCGGGATCGACCTCTTCCACGCCTGCTACGAGCCGCTCCTATTCGGTGCCCGGCGCGCCGACCCGGGAGACGTCGACCAGCTGGCGGGCCTCCTCGCCGCCCACGGGGACGAGGTCGCGGCGATGATCGTCGAGCCCCTCGTCCAGGGCGCGGCCGGCATCCTCGTCCATCCCCCCGGCTACCTGCGGGCGGTGCGCGACCTGTGCGACGCCCACGGGGTGCTGCTGATCTGCGACGAGGTGGCGACCGGCTTCGGACGGACCGGGAAGATGTTCGCCTGCGAGCACGAGGGGGTCGCGCCCGACCTGATGTGCGTCGCCAAGGGCCTCACCGGCGGCTACCTCCCGCTCGCGGCGACGCTCGCCACCGAGCGGATCTACGAGGGCTTCCTCGGTGCCCACGACGAGTGGCGGACGTTCTTCCACGGCCACACCTACACCGGCAACCCGCTGGCCTGCGCCGCGGCCCTGGCCACACTCGACGTCTTCGAGGCCGAGCACACGCTCGAGCGGCTGGGACCGAAGATCGAGCTACTCGGCCGGCTGCTCGACGAGCGGATCGCGCCGCTGGCGCCGGTCGCCGAGGTCCGCCGTTGCGGCTTCATGGTCGGCGTCGAGCTCGGCGGCTTCCCGCCGGGGGCCCGAATGGGCCATCGGGTGACCCTGGCCGCGCGTCAGCGGGGGGCGATCATCCGGCCGCTCGGTGACGTGATCGTCCTGATGCCGCCGCTGGCGATTACAGAGGACGAGCTGCGCCGGCTGGTGGCGATCACCGCCGAGGCGATCGTCGAGGCCACCGCCGGCCGGGGCGGGGAGGCTCAGTCGTCGTAGGGGATGAAGTCTTTCTTGCGGGCGCCGCACACCGGGCAGTACCACGTCTCGGGGATGTCCTCGAACGCCGTCCCCGGCGGGATGCCGCCGTCGGGGTCGCCGTCGGCCACGTCGTAGATGTAGCCGCAGGACTCGCAGACCCAGCGCTCGGTGGCGGTGCTCATGGCCGGAAGGTTAGTTGCTGGGCGGGTAGGCTGGAGAGCCGATGGCCGCCGAGCTCTCCCGACCCGACGACCGCGGCCGGGACGAGACCGGCCCTCAGCCCGACCCGGCGGCCCCGGCGTCCGCCCGCCCCAGCCCGCCCGAGCTCGAGTCGGCCGCCCGGCTGGGGTCGGGACAACCGGCCCGAGCCCGCCAGGCCGCGTCGGTGATCGTCGTCCGCGAGGGCTCCGGCGAGCTCGAGCTGCTACTCGTCAAGCGCAACCCGAACGCCCGCTTCATGGGCGGCGTCTGGGTGTTCCCCGGCGGGGCGGTCGACGCCGGCGAAGGGGAGGGCGACCGGGCCCACCGGGCGGCGGCGGTGCGCGAGCTCGCCGAGGAGGCGGGCCTCGGCCCGGTCGACCCGAGCCGGCTCGTCAAGTTCTCGCGGTGGATCACGCCGGTCGAGCTGGCCATCCGCTTCGACACGCATTTCTACATCGCGGCGCTGCCCGCCGACCAGGAGCCGACGGTCGACGGCCAGGAGTGCGTCGAGGCGGCGTGGCTCACCGCCCAGCAGGCGCTCGACGCCCACGCCGACGGCCGCATCCTGCTCGTCTTCCCGACGATCCGCCAGCTCGAGCAGCTCCGCGGCTTCGCCACCGTCGAGGCGCTGCTCGAACACGCCCGCGGCCGCGAGATCCCGACCACCCGGCCGCGGATGGTGGTCGCCGGGGGCGAGATCGAGGGCGTCGTCATGCCGGGCGAGCCCGGCTACGACCCCGGCTGAGGCGCACGCCTCCCGCCGCCCGGGGACGCGTCGGGCCGGGCCCGCCGCCGCCGGCTCTGCGGACGCGTCGGGCCGGACCCGACGCCGCCCCTGCGGCGAGTACCCTTGCCCCCGGTGTCCCCCGCTCCCGTCAGAGCTCCCTCCGTCGATCCGCCCGCGCCCGAGCCGGCCGCCGGCCTGACGGTGGCGGTCACCGGGCCGACCGGGGAGATGGGCCAGGCCTTCATCCGGGCCCTCGAGCGGACCAAGGGCGTGGCCCGGGTGATCGGCATGGCGCGCAGCGACTTCGATCCGGCCGAGCACGGCTGGAAGAAGACCGAATACCGCCGCGGCGACGTCCTCGACCGCGCGTCCTTGGAGGGCCTGGTGGCCGAGGCCGACGTCGTCGTCCACCTGGCCTTCATCATCCACGGGTCGCTCGAGGAGAGTCGCCGCGTCAACCTCGACGGCTCGCGCAACGTCTTCGAGGCGGCGGTCGCCGCCGGTGTGAAGCGCCTCGTCTACACGTCGTCGGTCGCCGCCTACGGCTTCCACAAGGACAACCCGCCGCTCCTGCGCGAGGAGGACCCCGCCCGCGGCACCGAGGCGCACCAGTACTCGGCCCAGAAGGCGGAGGTCGAGGCGCTGCTCGCGGAGATCGTCGCCGGCACGGCCACCGAGACGTACGTCCTGCGCCCGTGCATCGTCGCCGGGCCGGACGCGCCCCTCCTGATCGAGAAGATGCCCTACACCCAGCTGTCCGGGCGGCTCCCCGGGGGTGTGCAGCGCCTGCTCGACGGGATGCCGATCCTCAAGCCGGTCCTTCCCGACCCGGGCATCCCGTTCCAGATCGTCCACCACGACGACGTCGCCCAGGCGCTCAAGGCCGCCGTGCTCGGCCGGGGCGCACCGGGGATCTACAACCTGGCCGGCCCGGGCGAGCTGACGATGAAGGACCTCGCCGACGAGCTCGGGTGGTACTCGATCCCGGTCCCGGAGATCGCCGTCGACGCGGCGGCCGAGATCATCGCCCGCCTCTCGTTCCTGCCGGCCGAGGCGCAGTGGGTCAATGCCCTGCGCGAGCCGGTGATGATGGACACGACCAAGGCCCACCGCGAGCTCGGCTGGCGTCCCAAGCACGACGCCCGGTCGACCGTCCGTGCCACGATCGAGGCCAACCGGCTCTCGCGCATGGTGCGGTAGCGGCCGAGCCTCGAGGCGCGAAACCGGTCAGGGCGTGCCCGCCGAGGAATGGACCACCGCCGAGCACGTCCACCGCTACCTGCAACGGGCGGAGTCGTACCCGCGCCGTGCGGAGGGAGAGAGCGTCCTGCTCGACCTGGTGCCGCACGACGCCCGGCGCATCCTCGACCTCGGGACGGGCGACGGGCGGCTGCTCGCCCTCCTGCGGACCGATCGCCCCGAGATGGTCGGCGTGGGCCTCGACCTCTCCGAGCCCATGCTCGGCGCGGCCCGCGAGCGCTTCGGCGTAGAGCCGCGGGTCGAGCTCGTCAAGCACGACCTCGCCGACCCGCTGCCGGCACTCGGGCGCTTTGACGCCGTCGTCTCCTCGATGGCCATCCACCATCTCGAGCACGAGCGCAAGCGCTCGCTGTACGGCGAGATCTTCGCCCTGCTCGAACCCGGCGGGGTGTTCGCGAATTTCGAGCATGTGGCCTCGCCGACCCATCGCCTGCACCTGGCGTTCTTCTCGGCGATCGGCGAGCCGCTCGAAGACGAGGATCCCTCGGACCGCCTGCTCGACGTCGAGCGCCAGCTCGCCTGGCTGCGCGCCGCCGGGTTCGACGACGTCGATTGCTACTGGAAATGGCTCGAGATGGCGCTCCTCGTCGGCGTCCGGCCGGGCGCGGGTTGACGCCGGGCGAGCCGCGCCGCTTCGAGTTCGTCGGCTACGGCCACGCCGGCCCGCTGTAGGCGACGACGGCGCGGGCACCGTCGTCGGCCGGGTCGACGCGGCGTTCGGCGGCGCGCATCAGCAGCACCGGCACGTCGCTGCCCCGGAGCACGGCGTCCGAGACCGAGCCGATCAGCGCGTGGTGGAGGCGGCCGTGGCCGTGGGCGCCCATGACGATCAGGTCACACCCGCAGTCGCGCGCCGTCTCGAGGATCCGGCCGGCCGGCCGGCCGCGCCCGATCCGGGTCTCGACGCCGATGTCCTGCGGGAGCGGATCGACGGCCTCGCGCAGGACGCGCGCGTAGGCGGCGTCGTTCTCGGCCGCCGAGAGCACCACCACGCCGGTGCTGGGAACCGGCGCCGACGACGGGACGACGGTGAGGACGATCAGCTTCGCGTGCTGGTCGCGGGCGAGCGTCGCCGCGTGCCGCAGGGCCGCGGTGGCGTCGACCGAGCCGTCGACGGCGACGAGAATCGTCCGGTAGCAGCTCACGCCGTCAGCTCGCCTAGGCCGCTTCCCCGACGACCGGCCCGGTCGGCGCCTCGGCCCGTCTACCGGGACGCGGCACGGCGACGCTGGCGATTGCCGCGAGTCCGCAGGCCCCGGCGGCGACGAGGAAGGCGATGGTGAAGCCGTGCTCGGTCGGCAGCCCGCGGGCGGCGACGCTGCCGGCGATGACACTCGCCCCGATCTGGCTCCCGACCGCGCCGCCGAGCGTCCTCATGACGGTGTTCATACCGGTTGCCACGCCGGTCTGCTCCGGGCGCACCGCGTCGACGATCAGGTTGGCCAGCGAGGCGAAGGCCAGACCGATGCCGACCCCGAGGGCGGCGGCGCCGACGTAGACCTCCCAGCGGTCCTGGTGGGCGAAGGCGAGGAAGGCGAAGGCCAGGCAGGTCGCGAGCGATCCGGCGATCAGCGGGACGCGCGCGCCGACCCGGTTGGCCAGCCGGCCGGCCAGCGGGCTGACGATCAGCATCATCACCGTCGCCGGCAGGAGGAACAGCCCGGCCTGGGTGATCGACGCGTGGAAGCCGAAGCCGGCCGAGCGGGGCATCTCGGTGAACTGGGGGATCAGGATGAACGAGCTGTACATCCCGGCGCCGACGAGGAAGGCCGCCGCGTTGACGGTCCAGACGGCGCGGACGCGCATCATCGTCATGTCGACGAGCGGTTCGGCCGCCCGCCGCTCGTTGTCGATCCAGACCCCGAGCAGCACGACGCCGGCGATCACCAGGCCGATCGTGCGGCCGTCGCCCCAGCCCCAGGAGGACCCCTCGCTGATCCCGATCAGCAGGCAGACAAGCCACGACGAGAGCAGGAGCGCGCCGAGCCAGTTGACCCGCCCGGGGACCTTGATCGGCGACTCGGGCACGAAGAAGACGGTCATCGCCGCCGCGGCCACCGTCAGGACGAGCGGGATCCAGAAGAGCCAGTGGTAGGAGAGCAGGTCGACGATCGGCCCGGCCAGGACGATGGCGAGGCCGCCGCCGACCCCGAGGATCGCCGAGATCAGGGCGATCCCGCTGGCGACGCGCTCGCGGGGGAACTCGTCGCGGATGATTCCGAAGGAGAGCGGGAAGATCGCCCCGCCGGCCCCCTGGATGACCCGGGCCACGATCAACACCGTGACGTTCGTCGCCAGCGCGGCGAGCAGGCTGCCGACCGCGAGGATCCCGAGCGAGAAGACGAGCATGCGCTCCTTGCCGAACATGTCGCCCAGCCGCCCGAGGATCGGCGTGAAGACCGAGGCGCTCAGCAGGTACGCGGTGAGGATCCAGGCGACCGCCGTCGTCGTCGTGTGGAGGTCGCGCTGGATCACCGGCAGCGCCGGCGCGACGAGCGACTGGAGGACCGCGAAGGTGCCGGCGCCGAGCGCGAGCACGGCGAAGGTCAACCCGTAGTGCTGGCGGTGGGCCGCCAGCGGCGAGATGATATTGTCAGCAGACGATGTCATCGTACGCTGACATAGGCTACCACGGCGACGGCCGCGACCACCGAGGAGCCCGTGGATGACGAGCGCGAGCCCGGCCCGGTCCGGCCGCCGTCGCTACGACGCCGACGCGAGCCGCGAGGCATTGCTCGAGGCCGCCGACGCGCTGTTTGACGAGCGCGGCTACGACGCGACGACCGTGCGCGAGATCGGCGAGCGCGCCGGCGTCGACGCGGCCCTGATCGCCCGCTACTTCGGCGGCAAGGAGGGCCTCTACCTGGCGACGCTCCAGCGCGAGGACCGGCCGAGCATGCCGACCGACCCGACGCGCCTGCTCGAGTGCATGCTCAGCCGCTCAGAGGAGCGCGGCATCGGCCCGGTCCCGCTGGCCATGGTCAGCCCGACGCTGACCGGCGCGACGCGCGAGCAGATCCGGGAGATCGTCGACGGCCGTCTGGTCGGGCCGCTGGCCGCCGAGCTCGCCGCCCGCGGCGTCGACGCCCCCCGGCTCCGCGCCGAGCTCCTCGTCGCCACGGCCGCCGGGGTCGCCCTGACCCGCGCCGGCGGCACCCTGCAGACCCTCGGCGAAGCCGCCCTCGACGAGGTCCTCGCCCTGCTCGAACCCGTGGTCGCGGCCCTGACCCGCGCCTGAGCCGCCGCCCCGCCGCCCGCAGGCGCTCGTCGCGAGATCTCCACTCCCCCGTGCTCGACCCCCGCCGGGGTGCCGGGCTGCGTGCTTCGAGTCCGGCGTCAACGACCAGATCCGAACGGGCCCCTGGCCGGCGAAGCCGGCCTCAAGGGCACGGCTCGGAGCTGGTCGGTGACGGCGGGCTCGAAAGCAGGACCCCGAACCACTTCTCCTCGACGCCGCCGGTGAGGTCGAGGTGGACGTGCTTGATCTCGGTGTACTCGTCGAGCCCGTAGGTCCCGTGCTCGCGCCCGTTGCCCGACTGCTTGTAGCCGCCGAAGGGGGCGACGCAGTTGATCAGGTGGTGGTCGTTGATCCAGATCGTCCCGGCGCGCAGGCGCCGGGCGGTCGAGAGGGCGCGGTCGGTGTCCTCGGTCCAGACGCCGGCGGCCAGCCCGTAGATCGTGTCGTTGGCCACGGCGATCGCCTCCTCGTCGTCGGCGACCTTGATCACGCAGAGGACGGGCCCGAAGATCTCCTCCTGGGCGATCCTCATCGAGTTCTCGACGTTCGTGAAGATCGTGGGCTCGAAGAAGTAGCCCTTGCCGTCGGGCCCGTCGACGGCGTGGCCGCCGAGCACGAGGCGGGCGCCCTCCTCGAGGCCGATGCGCACGTAGTCGGCGACGATGTCGCGCTGGGCGGCCGAGACGAGCGGCCCCATGTCGGTGGCCCAGTCGAGGGTGTCGCCGAGGCGGATCGAACGGGCGCGCTCGACCAGCCGCTCGACGAACTCGTCGTGGATCGACTCGGGAAGGATCAGCCGGGTCCCCGACTCGCAGGCCTGACCCTGGTGGAAGAAGGTCGCCCAGAGCGAGCCGTCGACCGCGGCGTCGAGGTCGGCGTCCGCGAAGACGATGTTCGGCGACTTTCCGCCGAGCTCGAGCGTGCACTTCTTGATCGTCTGGGCGGCGAGCTCCATGATCCGCCGTCCGACGGCGGTCGAGCCGGTGAAGGAGACCTTGTCGACCAGCGGATGGGCGGCGAGCTCCTCGCCGACGCTGCCGCCGGGGCCGGTGATCACGCTGACCACGCCGGGGGGAAGCTCGGTCTCCTCGATCAGCTCGGCCAGGCGCAGGGCGGTCAGCGGGGTGTTGGAGGCCGGCTTGAGCACCACGGTGTTGCCCATGGCGAGCGCCGGGGCGAGCTTCCAGACGGCCATCAGGAGGGGGAAGTTCCAGGGGACGATCGCCGCGCAGACGCCGATCGGCTCGCGCAGGACGAAGTTGTAGGAGTGGGTCGGGAAGCTGACCGGCTCGAGCGGCTCCTGGAGCTGGCGGTCGGCCTTGCGCGCGAAGTAGTCCCAGTGGAGGACCGACTGGCCGAGCTGGACGGTGGAGGCGGCGCGGATCGTCATGCCCGACTCCATCGCCTCGAGCTGGGCGAGCTCGTCCTCGTGCTCGGTCAGCTTCTCGGCGACCTGGAGGAGGATGCGCGAGCGCTCGTCCGGCGCGGCCTCGGACCAGACGCCGGAGTCGTGGACGGCGCGGGCCGCCTCGATCGCCCGGCGGGCCTCCTCGCGCGACATGCTGGGAACGGTTGCGATGAGCTCCTCGGTGCAGGGATCGTAGACCTCGATCGTCGCCCCGTCATCGGCCGAGACCCACTCCCCGCCGATGTAGTTGCCCCACGCCCGCACCTGCTTCGCCGTCTCAGTCGCCATCTCGTCTCCTCAAGGGTTTGCCCCCACCGACTCTAGTGCACCGGAGATCGGCCCAGAGCCCAGCATCCCCGCGACGCGATCGGCCCTTTCGCCCTCTCGGCCCGCCCGATCAGGAGCTCGGCCGATCCGCCTCGACCGCGCCGCACCCTCGAGCCGGCGAAGCCGCCCGCGCCCTCCTCACAGGGCCCGGCGGTACAGCTCGGCGAAGTCCTCCTCGGAGGGCTCGCGCGGGTTGACCACGGAGCAGCCGTCGCCCATGGCGCCCTCGACGAGGTCGGGGATGCCGGCCTCGGTCACCCCGACCTGGGAGAGGCGGGTCGGCAAGCCGAGCGTCGAGACGAGGCCGCGGACGTGGTCGGCCAGCGCCTGCCCGATCGCCTCGCCGGTGCCGCCGGTCTCGACCCCGAAGACCTCGTTGATGTCGCGGTAGCGGACGGCGATGTCCTCGCCGCCGGCGGCGTTGTAGACGATCGACCAGGGGAGGGTGATCGCGTTGGCCACGCCGTGGGGGACGTCGAAGTGGGCTCCGCAGGCGTGGGCCATCGAGTGGGCGATGCCACAGGCGGTCGACGAGGTGGGAATGATCGCGAGGTTGGCGGCGATCAGCATGTTGCCGCGGGCGTCGTCGTCGTCGGGGTGCTCGACCGCGCGCTGGAGGTTGTCGCGCAGGAGCCGGAGGGCCGACATCGCGTAGGCGTCGGTGTGCGGGCTCCATTCGCTCGAGACGTAGCCCTCGATCGCGTGGGTCATGGCGTCCATCCCGGTGGAGGCGGCGAGCGGCGGCGGGAGCGTCCGGGTCGCCTCGGGGTCGAGGATGGCCAGCCGCGGGTAGAGGGGAAGGTCGGCGATCTGGTACTTCACGCGCTCGTCGCGGTCCTTGATCACGGCGACCATGCTGGCCTCGGAGCCGGTCCCGGCGGTGGTCGGGATGCAGGCCAACGGGGCGAGCTCGAGCGAGCGGCCGTCGCCGTCGTCGGCCCGGGGCAGGCCGAAGTAGCCCTCCCAGTCGCGCGGGCTGCCGCCGTGGACGAAGACGACGTTGGCGAGCTTGGCCGTGTCCATGACCGAGCCGCCGCCGACGGCGAGGATCGAGTCGGCCCCTTTCTCGCGGGCCATCTCGGCGACGCGGATGACGATGCCGGAGTCAGAGTCCTGGGGGACGCCGTCGAAGATCCCGGCGACCTCGAGGCCGCCGTCGGTCACTCCGTCGTGGACCCGGTCGACGAGCCCGGTGGCGCGGATGACCTCGTCGGTGAGGATCAGGACGCGCTTGGCCCCCTCCTTGGCGAACTCGAAGCCGGCGCTGGCGATCAGGTCGCGTCCGGCGATGACCCGGGTCGGGGCGAGGAACTGGTAGAACGGCTTGAAGCCGGCCATCTGGCGGCCGGCGGGATCCCCGGGCATCAGGAACCGCTCACTCGGGGCGCCCGTCCTCGGCCAGCAGCGCCTTGTAGCGGGGAAACAGAGGCTTGGTCAGGGGTAGCATCTTGAGGACCTTGGCCACCGGGCCGCGGGCCTTCATCTGGCCGCGGGCGAGGGCGACGGTGACGTTGACCTTGCCGAGCCAGAACTTGTGGGCGATGTCGGCGTCCATCGTCATCACGACCTCGGGAACGAGGTCGCTCGGCCCGAGATCGACCTGACCCTTCTCGCCCTCCTTGATCTTCAGCGTGATCTGCGACTGGGGGTTCTTGAAGGGGAACTGGACGATCGTGTTCGCCTTCTGGAACTGGGGAAAGAGAACCGGGTCGTCGCGAACATCCTGGAAAAGTCTGCCGATGTACTTGTAGACCTCTTGCTCGTCTTTGAAGTAGGCCACTGATCTCCTTGGGCTTGCTCGACGGGGCGCAGCATATTGACTGGCGGATGATCTGGAGCGCGATCGGGTCGGCGAACCGTCGGGCGCGGAGGGGCGGGGAGGGGGTCGGCCACGGCGGGTTGCCGGGCGGCCGGGGCTTTCCGTTGGTCGCGGGCGTTAGAGTGAGCCGCAGCGAAGCCACGGAAGGCGGCCCGAGCCCAATGGAAGCCTCCGCCCTACCCCGCCCCGCAGCACTGTCGCGCCCGCGACCCGGAGTGCCGGCGCCCCTGCTTCGCGTGCGCTCCGACGACCAGCTGGTGGCGCTGTTCCGGGCCGGCTCGGACGATGCGTTCCGGGCGATCCACGACCGCTACCGGGTGCGGCTGCTGGCCTACGCACGCCAGATGCTGGCCGGATCGACGGCCGATGCCGAGGACGCGCTGCAGGAGGTGTTCGTCCGCGCCCACGCGGCGCTCCTGGCCAGCTCGGCGCCGATCTCGCTGCGGGCCTGGCTCTACCGCATCGCCCACAACCGCTGTATCGACCAGCTCCGGCGCCCGACGCCGATCCCGAGCGAGATCACGCCGGGGGCGCAGCCGGCCCTGTCGCGGGGCTCCCGCCACGATCCGCCGGTCGAGGCCGAGCGCAGCGAGGACCTGCGCCGCCTGGTGGCCGACGTCCATTCGCTCCCCGAGCAGCAGCGCTCGGCGCTCCTGATGCGCGAGCTGCAGGGGCTGAGCTACGAGGAGCTGGCGGTGGCGCTGGGGATCTCGGTCGCGGCGGTCAAGTCGGTGCTCCTGCGGGCGCGGGGCGGGGTGCTCGACGCGGCCGAGGCGCGGGACGCGCCGTGCGCGGAGATCCGCCTCGATCTCGTCTCGGCCCACGACCGGGGGGTGCGGGCGAGCGGGCGGGTCCGGCGCCACCTGCGCGAGTGCGAGCGCTGCTGCGACTACCGCGGCGAGCTGCGCGAGATGCGGCGGCAGGTCGCGGCGCTCGCTCCGGTCGGCCCGCTCGGGCACCTCGGCGTGATCTTCGGCCTCGGCGGCGGCGGGGCGGGGGCGGGTGGCGGCCTGGCCGCAGGCGGTGGAGCGGCGGCGCTCGGCGGCGGGGTCGGGGTGACGGCGACCAAGGTGGCCGTGCTCGTCTGCTGCGCGGCGGTCTTCGGGAGCGCCGGGGCGCTGCGCCCGCAGGACAGCCGGCACGCCGGCCGTTCCGGGCGGATCGCGACCCCCCGCCACGCGACGCCGGCGGCGCCGGCCGAGGATTCGCGGCTGATCGCGCGGATCGCCGGCGCGACGATGGCACCGATGCCGGTTCCGTCGCCGGCCCGGGCGTCGACCCCGGCCCCGGCCCGGGCCAACCGGACCGCCGGCCAGGCGGGCGGTGCTCCGGCGGCGACCGAGGCGCCGCTGACCGGCCAGGACGGCTACGGCACGTCGACCGACCCGGCGTCGGGGACGCTCGGACTCGACGCGGCGACCGGCGCGGCGCCGGCCAGCAGCAGCGCCGGGGGAGCGGTCGCGACGGCCGATCCGTCGTCGCCGGCCGGCGACCCGGCCGGCGGCGCGACCCGTCCCGGTGCCGCTTCCGCGGCGGGCACGGGCGCCGCCCCGCCGGCCGGCAGCCCGAGCGCGGCGACGGGGACGAGCTCGCCCGGCGCGGGCGCCGCGGCGGGCAGCCCGTCGGCGACGGCGGCGAGCGCGACGAGCATCGTCCAGACCTGGGTTCCCCGCCCGGCGCCTCAATTGGCCGGGGCGGCGCCGAGCCAGCCGTAGTCGCGCCGCTCGACGCCGGACGGTAGCCGGTGCTCGCCGGCGAGCTTGTCGAGATGGGCCTCGAGGGTGATCGCGGCGGCGCCCCGAAGCTCTGGGGGCACCTCGCCCCAGACCCGGTCGAGGAGATCGTCGACTGAGCGCAGGCCGTCGGCCAGGGCGGTGCGCACGCGCCGCTCGCGGTCCTCCCGGTGGGCCAGGTACTCGTCGAGCTTGGCCGCCGGATCGCCGATCGGGGAGCCGTGACCCGGGCAGAGCACGGTCGGGGCGAGCGCGCGGAGGCGGCGCAGCCCGTCGAGGTAGGCGGCCATCGCCCCGGGCAGCGGGGCGACGAAGACGCTTCCGGCACCGAGCACGGCGTCGCCGGTGAAGCAGGCGCGGCCGGCGAGGAAGGCGAGGTGGTCGGGGGCGTGCCCGGGGGTGGCGACGGCGACGAGCGGGCCGAGGCGGTCGCCGTCGGCGAGCCGGATGTCGACCGGGCCGCGGGCGGCGGCGAGCGGGGCCGGCCGCCGCTCGCGCAGGAGCGCGACCCCCTCGCTGTGGTCGTGGTGGTCGTGGGTCAGGAGGATCGCCCCGGGCCCGCCGCGCCGGTCGAGCTCGGCGACGATCACCGCGATGTGGGCGGGGAGGGCCGGGCCGGGATCGATGACGTAGGCGGGATCGCGGCCGACGATCCAGGTGTTGGTTCCGTCGAGCGTGTAGGGCCCGGGGTTCTCGGCCCGGAGGCGGACGACGTGGTCGGGCGCGGTCAAGCCGGGAGGTGGACCAGGAGGGCGGCGCCGAGCGCGCCGCCGAGGTCGCCGAGCGCGTTGAGCTTGACCGCCGGCGGGTCGTCGTCGACGAACAGGTGCGGCAGCATGGCCCCGGCGATCCGGTCGACGTAGGGCTGACCGAGGCGATCGCCGAGCCCGCCGCCGATGATCACCGCCTCGATGTCGAGCAGGTTGACCGCCGAGGCGATGCCGGCGCCGAGCGCCATGACCGCCTCGTCGACGATCGCCTCGGCGAGACCGTCGCCCCGCTTGAGGGCTCGGGCCCAGACGCCGCTGGTCAGCCGGGTGCGGCCGCGCTTGGCCATCAGCTCGAAGAGCTCGGTCTTGTGGCCGTCGGCGTGCAGGCGGCGGGCGCGCGCCTCCATCGCTCCGCGTCCGGCGTAGGCCTCGAGGCACCCGCGGCGGCCGCACGGGCATTGCTCGCCGCCGAGGACGACGACGGTGTGGCCGATCTCCCCGGCCCCGCCCCGGCCGAACCAGGGCCGGCCGTCGAGGATCAGGCCGCCGCCGACACCGGTGCCCCAGAAGACGCCGAGCAGCGAGCGGTAGGGGCGCCCGGCGCCGAGCGCGAACTCGGCGTCGGTGGCCACGCCGACGTCGTTGCCGAGCGCGACCCGCGGCCCGAGCCGCTCGGTGAGCGCGCTGGCCAGCGGATAGCTCGCGCTCCAGTCGGGGAGGTTGCCGGCGCGGGCGACCGTGCCTTGGTCGACGTCGACCTGCCCGGGCGAGCCGACGCCGATCCCGGCGAGCTCGGCCGGGTCGATCCCGGCGCCGTTCGCCGCTTCGGCGACGGCTTCGACGATCGCCGCCACCACGGCGGGCGGGCCGCCGGTCGACGGCGTGGGCCGGCGAGCGGAGCCGAGGACCGCGTCGCCGGCGTCGACGACGACGGCCTGGATCTTGGTGCCGCCGACATCGACTCCGCCGCGCAGGCTCATGTCGAGCAGCCTAGTGCACCGTCTTGATGCGTCGGGAAGCGGTCCGCCGGCCAGGGCGAGGCGCTCCCGTAGCGCTCGATCGTCGGCCCGCAGGGCGGCGGCCGCTCGCCGAGCAGGCCGGGGCCGAGCCGGAGGATCCGGGCAGGGAAGATCCGGGCGAACGGGTCCTCGCGCGCGGCGCCGAGCGGGACGCCTCGCCAGGCGGTCAGAGCGCCCTCGCAATGGGAGTCGTCGGAGAGGAGCGTCGAGAACGCGGCGGGCGGGCGGGCCGCCAGCCGGGCGCGGCGGGCCTGCGCGACGGCCAGGTCGTCGAAGGGAACGCGGACGCCGGGCGGGGCGAGGACGAGCGAGACCACGGCCGCCGCCCCGGCCGGGTCGATGATCTCCCGCCAGACCCGAAGCGCTCCGGGTCGAGGCTGGGTCGCTCCCGCCCAGGCGGCGAGGTGGCCGGCCGGGGCACCGTCGAGCTCAGAAAGCGCGGCGCAGGCGTCCGCCCCGGCGGGTCCGTCCGAGACCAGGGCGAGCCAGGTCCAGCTCGGCGGGCTCAACCGAGCGGAGCCTCCCAGTCGGGCCGGATCCGGCGGGTGACCCGGCGCATGGCGCGGCGGATCTCCTCGTCGGTCGGCCGGCCCCAGTACCAGTAGCCGTCGTGGGCGGACTCGATCCGCAGGTCGGGGTCGAGGACGAAGGTCGCCGGAGCGTAGGGGTCATTGAGGGTGTCGGTCGCCTCGCGGAGGCGCAGGCGGCCCTGGACGGCGCGGTTGGCATCGCTGAGGAACGTCCAGCGGGCGCCGAGCCCGGCGCGGAAGGCGGCGGCGACGGCCGGCGGGTCGACGCTGATCGAGATGAACCGGCAGTAGGCGACCTCGGCCTCGTCCTGGAGGGCGACGAGCCGGCGGAAGAAGGCCTGCTCCTTGGGGCACCACCAGCCGCGGTAGAACTGGACGAGGGCCGGGTCGCCGGCCACCAGCGCCGTGAGCCGGCGGCGGTTGCCGGCGTGGTCGAGGAGCTCGATGTCGGGGAAGACCGCCCCCGGGGCGAGGTCGGGCCGGCCGGGAAAGGCCGCCTCGGCCGGCCGGGCGCCCGGGGCGGACTCCGCGGTCAGGAGGGCTCGGCCGGATCGATCCGCAGCTCGATGCGGCCGTCGCGGACGCGGACCTCGAAGCGTGGGGCGGGCGTCGTGGCCGGGCCCTGGACGATGCCGCCGTCGGCCAGGCGGAACGTGCTCTGGTGCCAGGGGCAGACGACGCACCCGTCGTGGAGCTCGCCCTCGTGGAGCGGCGCGCCGCGATGGGTGCAGCGGTCGGCGAGCGCGTGGAGCTCGCCGCCGTGGCGGGCGATCACCGCGGCGGTGCCGCCGACGTCGGCGCAGACCAGTGCAGCCCTCGGCGACGTCGGCGTCGGCCGCGGCGTCGACCCAGTCCTCGGGGAACGACTCGAAGGCCGTCTGGTCGACGCCGAGGCCGCGGCAGTAGGCGAGATGGCCGCCGAGGAAGCCGCCGGCACCGAGCGCCCCGGCGCCGGCCAGGCTGAGCGCGATCCCGCGCAGCCGGTGCCCGCGCCGGCGCGCCGAGAGCGAGCCGACGTAGAGGCCGAGCGCGGTGACGTTGGCCGCGGCGTGGACCAGGCCGACCCGGCTCTCGGGCCCCGGCGGGCTGTCGGCCCAGTCGACGAGGCCGGTGGCCGCGGTCGGCAGGACGGTGATCACGCCGATCGCGATCAGCCGGTCCGCGGCCCGGCCGCTGCGGCGGCCGCCGACGAAGTCGAGCATCAGCGAACTCGACCAGGCGCCGATCGGGAGGTCGGTGAGGAGCGGATGGAGGGCGTGGCCGAGCCACGTCCCGCTGAGCGCGTCCTTGAGCGGCCCGGCCGGGACGACGCTCCGCACGGCCCCGCTGAGCGGGGCGGCCAGGCGGTCGAGCCCGTCGGCGCGCTCGATGGCCCGAGCGATCGCGTAGAGCGGCGAGGCGCGCTGGGCGTCGGAGACGGTCATGCCATCCACGTCCAGTTGCGCATCCCCATTCCCTCACCGTAGCGTGAAGACGGGAGGGGCGTCGATCTTCGCCGGTAGGCTGGTGCGATGCGCGTGTCGGGATCGGAGACCGCCCTCGTCGAGGCCGGCCCCGAGGCCTGCCGGGCTGCCCTGCTCGACCTCGCCGCCTACCCCGACTGGTACCCGGGGGTCCGCGAGGCCGAAGTCCTCGAGGCCGGAGACGGGGCGGCGATGGCCCGGCTCGTCTTCGGGACCGGGCTTCCGGTGCTCGCGGAGATCGAATGCGTCCTGCGCCTCGAGCCGCGCGGGGAGGATCGACTGGAGCCGAGCGCCGAGGGCGGCGCCCTGGTCATCGACGGCCGGGGCTGGACGCTCGAGCGCCAGGCCGGCGGGGGGACGCGGGCGACGTTCGAGATCGCCGCCGAGATGAGCGTCCCGGGCGGCATGTTCACCGAGCGCCTGATCAAGGGCAAGGCGCGCCACTTCCTGATCGAGGAGCCGGTCGCCGCGCTCAAGCGCCGGGTCGAGGCCGCGGCCTGAAGTCAGGCGGGCGCGCTCAGCAGGTAGGTGGCGCTCAGGTCCTCGTCGCCGTGCTCGCGCGCCGCCTGCTCGAGCCGCTCGCGGATCACCCGGACGAGCGGCAGGTCGAGGTCGCGCCGGGCGGCGGCCTCCTCCACCAGGCGGGCGTCCTTGGCCGCTAGCGCCAGCCGGAACGACGGCTCGAAGTTCCGTTCGGTGATCGCCTTGCCCTTCATCCGCAGGTAGGGAAGGTCGAGCGGGCCGCCGTCGATCGCCTCGAGGAAGAGCGCCGGGTCGACGCCGAGGCCCTCGGCCAGCGCGATCGTCTCGGCGGCGCCCTCGACCACGGCGACGATCCAGCTGTTGGTCACGAGCTTGAGGCGCGTGCCCTGGCCGGCCTCGCCGACCCACATGGTCTTCTGGCCGACGGCGGCGAAGATCGGCTCGAGGCGCTCACGGACCTCCTCGGGCCCGGAGGCCATCACGATCAGCTTGCCCTCGAGCGCCGGCTGCTTGGTCCCGAGGACCGGCGCGTCGACGAAAGTGACACCGTGGTCGGCGGCGATCTCCGCGCAGCGCTCGGTGGCCGTCTCGCCGATCGTGCTCATCTGCAGCCAGACGGTCGACTCGCCCACCCGGTCGAGGGCGCGTTCGATCGACGCGATCACGGCGTCGGCATCGGCGAGCATGGTGAGGATCACCGCGGCGCCGGCGGCCGCCTCGGCTGGCGTGTCGACCATGGTGGCGCCGTCGTCGGCGAGCGGCTCGGCCTTCTCGCGCGAGCGATTCCAGGCCCGGACCGGGATCCCGGCGCGGGCGAGGTTCCGGGCGATCCCGAATCCCATCGTCCCGCCGGCCCCGAGGACCGCCACCGGCTCGTTCGTCGCCATTCGCCTCCGCCTTCCGTTCGTTGCCTTGAGCGGTCTCAGCTACCCGGCGCCGCCTCCCGACCATCATCGGCTTCGCTGTCCCGCGGCGCGGCGGGGCGGTCGGACCCGCCGACCCCGGCCTGCCCGTCCTCGCCCGCCGGCGGCCAGCTCGGCGGCGGGCGCCGCCGGAGGGGCGCGAGGACCCGCCGAAAGGCGACCAGCCGCACCCGGTCCTCGGCCAGCGCCAGGCCGGCCGCGGCGTGCCCCGGGACGCCGTGGGCGGCGCCGCCGGGGAACGTCGCCGCCCCGGTCATGTAGAGGCCCCGCAGCGGCGTGTGGTACGGGCTCAGCGACGGCGCCGGGCGGAAGATCACCTGGTCGAGCGTGTAGCTCCCGCCGCCGACGTCGCCGCCGACGAGGTTGGCGTTGCGGCTCTCGAGATCGGCCGGACCGAGCACGTGCCGGGCGAGGATCAGGTCGCGGAAGCCGGGGGCGAAGCGCTCGACCTGGGCCTCGATGCGCTCGACGTGGCGCTCGCGCTCACCCGCCCAGTCGGCGTCCCGCGGGCCGTGGGTATAGGCCCACGCGGTGTGCTTGCCGGCGGGCGCCCGCGACGGGTCGGCCAGCGACTGCTGGCCGAGGAGCAGGAACGGGTGCTCGGGGAGCCCGAGGGTGTGCGAGGTCGTGGCCAGGACCTCGTCCGCCTCGCCCCCGACGTGGACGGTGCCGGCCTCGCGGGCGATCGGCGACGCCCAGGGGATCGGGCCGTCGAGCGCCCAGTCGACCTTGAGCGTCGACGGGCCGTAGCGGTAGCGCCCGAGCGCGGCCGCGTAGCGGCCGCCGAGCGCGTCCCCGGCCAGGCGCAGGAGCCCGTCGGGCATCACGTTGGCGATCACCTGCCGGGCGCCGATCCGCTCGCCGTCGGCCAGCTCTACGCCGACCACGCGGCCGCGTGCGGAGGCGACGCGGGTCACCCGGGCTCCCGTGCGCACGCTCCCGCCGAGCTCCTCGAGGTAGCCGACGAGTGCCCCGCTCAGGCGGCCCGCCCCACCCTCCGGACTCGGCCAGCCCGCCCCGTGGCCGAGGAGGTTCAGGTAGGCGGCCGCGATCGCGCTGCCGCTCCCCGGCGGCGGGACGTCGCCGTGCATGGCCGAGCCGTAGAGCCAGGCCCGGGCGCCGCTGCCCCGGAAGAGCTCGTGGCCGAGCGCCTCGGCGGGCATCAGCAGCAGGCGGACGAAGTCGATCATCCCGCCGACGCCGATTCCGGCCAGGAGGCGGACGGGCCCGGCGACCGGCGGGAACCCCGAGAGCATCGTCGCGCGCAGCGCGTCGAAGCTCCGGACGTACGGGGCCGCGAACGTCTCCCAACGGCGGCCGTCGCCCGGATGGAGCGCATCCATCGTCGCCGCCGTCCGGTCGAGGTCGCGGTAGAGCCCGACGGCCGCGCCGTCGGCCGAGACCGGGTGCGCGTAGCAGGCCCCGGGGTGGATCCAGCGGAGCCCGTGGCGCTCGAGCGGCATGTCCTCATAGACCGGCGACGCGGCCGCCGCCGGATAGACCGACGAGAAGGTGTCGTGGCGAAAGCCGGGCAGGGTCAGCTCCTCCGTGCGCACCGCGCCGCCGGGGGCGGCGGCCGCCTCGAACACGACGACGCGCCGGCCGGCCCGGGCCAGCCGGATCGCCGCGGTGAGGCCGTTGGGGCCCGATCCGATGACCACCGCGTCGTGGGCCATCACGCGGCCACCGGGACGACCCGGTGGGACCTGCTCCGGTGCACGATCGCTATCACGCGGCCACCGACGCGAGCTGGTGGAGCATGCTCCGCCGCACGATCGCCCCCTCGCCCCAGAACGTGTGCTGGGCCTCGCGGCCGGCGAGCTCGTAGGCGGTGGCCACGTGCCAGGGCATCGGGTCCCACGTGCCGGCGGCGCGAAGGTATTCGCGGCCGTCGTGGCGGAAGAGCAGCAGCCGGTTCTTCCCGTGGCCCATGAAGTGCCCCTTGTGGGTGGTCAGGTCGCAGCCGAGGAGCGGCTCCCCGCCCTTGGGCACCGCCGGCGGCTCGTCGTGGCCGAACCGCGCGAGGCCGTCCTCGAGCTCGTCGAAGTAACGGCGCAGCGCCGCCGGGTCGTCGCGGGTGACCAGGTCGGTGATCGTCACATAGCCGCGCTGGAAGACCGGACGCCCCGACTCGGTTCCCGCGGCGACCTCGATCTCGAAGGTTTGCCCGAGCAGTGGGGAGCTCCGCAGGGCGGTGAAGCGCCCGACCTCGGTCGCGTAGTCCGGCCACGTCTCGGTAGCCAGGAGCGCGGCGGTGACCCGCTCGGCCGAGGGCACCTCGACCGGCGAGTAGGTGTGCCAGTTCTGCTCTTCGCCGGGCGCCGTCGGCGGCGTCAGCTCGCCGACGCCCGCCAACCCGAGCCGCGTCTCCGGGCGGAAGCGCGCCTTGCCCTCGGGCGTGCGGAAGGCGATCCCCCAGCCGCGCCGCGCGGGGTCCCGGTAGGCCTCGTCGAACCAGTCGCCCAGGAGACTCCCGGCGCCGGCGGCGAGCTGCTCATGGGTGAGCATGCCGCGCGGCGACCCGTTCGACGCGGCCAGGCGTCGGCGACCGAAGGCCCTGTGGAAGGGGAGGACGTCGGGCGCGCGGAGCTTGCGCCCTCCCTTTCCGGCCCAGTGGGTGGTGATGATCGAGAAGGCCATGCGCAGGTCGGCGAGCTCGCGCTCGTCGGGCTCCCGGCGGAAATAGGCGGCGTTCAGGAAGTCGGTCACCCAGCCCGCGGCGTCCGGTCCGGCGATCGATGAGCCGGCCAGGCGCGCGAAGGTCGCCTGCTCGGCCCCGATCAGCCGGCCGGCCGCCATTCCGGCGCCGAACGCGACGGCAAGCCCGGCTCTGCTTTCCCGCACTGACGCCTCCTTGGTTGACTGCGGACTACATCGTGACCGATAGGCGAGCCGGGGCGCGGGGCAGACGCTTAGCAATAAGGCTTTGGGCGCAAGATGTCATCGCGCCAAGCCGTTTGATCGAGCCCGGGCCTGCGCTACGGTGGTCGCAGACCGATTTTCCGCCTTGGACGCGATTGATGACTGAACGTGAAGCGACACTCGTCGTGCGGGTCGACATCGACCCCCGCGGCGGCTGGCAGGTCCGCGTGCCGGGGCAACGCCCGCAGCGCTGGGCGACGCGCGAGGAGGCCGAGCGCGCCGCCCGGAGCGGTACCGCCGGCGCAGCCAGCGAGCTCCTCGTCCGCGACGCCTACGGGCGGGTCATGGCCCGGCGCCGGATCGCCCGCGCGGCCGACAATTAGCCAGCCTTAGCTAAGCTAAGTCCAGTCTAGTTTAGCTAAGTGGTCGGGCTTAGCTAAGTCAGACTAAGCTAGGCCGGCTCGGTGAGCGCCCCGTAGACATCGGGGCGGCGGGTGCCGAGCAGCGGAAACAGGTCCAGCCAGTCGCGGCGCTGGTCGAGGTCGAGTTCGGCGACGAGGACGGCCGCGGCGTCCCGCGGCGCGCTGACGAGAATCCGCCCGTAAGGGTCGGAGACGAACGAGGAGCCGTAGAAGCGCAGCGGCCCCTCGACACCGAAGCGGTTGACCGCCGCGATGAAGAGGCCGTTGGCGATCCCGTGGGCCACGCACATCTGCCGCCAGAGCGGCGCGGTGTCGAACTGCGGATGGTCGGGCTCGGAGCCGATCGCCGTCGGGTAGACGAGCAGGTCGGCCCCGCCCAGCGCGTAGGCCCGGGCGAGCTCGGGAAACCACTGGTCCCAGCAGGTCGGGAAGCCGATCCCCGCCCCGCCCAGCCGGGCGACCGGGAAGCCGCTGTCGCCCGGACGGAAGTAGAGGTCCTCGCGATAGCCGGCCGTCCGCGGGATGTGGAGCTTGCGCGTCCGGGCGGCGAGCGATCCGTCCGGCGCCAGGCAGACCGCCGTGTTGTAGCCGAGCCCGCCGTCGGTCGCCCGCTCATAGAGCGAGGCGTGGACGTGGGCGCGGGTCCGCGCCGCCATCTCCGCCGCGAAGGCGGTAGTCGGGCCGTCGGGGATCGACTCGGCCCGCTCGGCCGCCGCCGCGTAGCCGTCCGCGGCGGCCGCGAAGTACGGGTGGAGGGTCAGCTCGGGCAGGCAGATCAGCCGCGCGCCCTCCGCGGCGGCGAGCTCGATCCCGGCGCGCAGGGACGCCCGGTGCTCGGCCGCCTCGGGGTGCCAGCGCTCCTGGACGAGCCCGACGCGCAGCGTCTTCCGCTCCGGCCGCTGGGTGCGGGCCGGCGACGACGGCGGCTCGAGCGCGGTCAGCAGCTGATGGGTCTCGGTCATTGCCCGCGGGGCTGCTGCTGGGTGATGCAGTGCACGCCGCCGCCCCCGCGGGCCAGCATCGCCCCGGGCACCGGCACGAGCTCGCGGCCGGGGAACGCCGCCGCCAGCAGGGCCAGGGCCGCCGCGTCAGTCGAGGCGCCGATGACCGGCACGACGACCGCGCCCTGGGCGAGGTAGAAGTTGAGGTAGGGGGCGACCACCGGCGGGTCGCAGTCGGGGACGTAGGGCAGGTAGGGCATCTCGACGACCTCCAGGCGCCGGCCCCGGGCGTCGCGGGCCGCGCGCAGGCGGCGGAGGTTCTCCGCGCAGACCGCGTGGTTGGGGCGCGCCGGGTCGGGGATCGTCTGGGCGATCATCCGGCCCGGGGCGAGGAAGTGGCAGACGTTGTCGACGTGGCCGTCGGTGTCGCGATCCTCGTCCAAGCCGCCGGCCAGCCAGATCACCCGCTCGGCGCCGAGGTGGCGCTCGAGCAGGCCCTCGAGCTCGGCGCGCGAGCGCGTCGGGTTGCGGGTGGGGTTGAGCAGGACCGATTCGGTGGTGACCAGCGTACCCTCGCCGTCGACGGTGATCGCCCCGCCCTCCAGCACGAATCCCGCCTCGACCCGGGGGATGCCGAGCAGCTCGAGCACCCGCCCGGCGAGCGCGGCGTCGGCGGCGTAGGGAACGTAGTGCCCGCCCCACCCGTTGAACTCGAAGTCGACGCCCCGCAGGGTGCCGCTCGCCGAGCGCACGAAGATCGGCCCGGTGTCGCGGATCCACGAGTCGTCGAGCTCGGCGGGCGCGACCTCGACGTCCTCGCCGCACATCTCGCGGGCCAGGGCGACCGCGTCGGGTCGGGCCAGCATCAGCACCGGCTCGCGCTCGGCGATCGCCCGGGCGATCGCCGCGTAGTCGCGCGCGGCCTCGGCCAGGCGCTCGCCCCAGAGCTCGACCCGCGCCGGCCAGGCCATCAGGCAGCGCTCGTGCGGCTCCCACTCGGCCGGCATCCGCACGACCCCCGGGAGGGGGCCGGGAGCCGCCCTGGCGGACTCCTCAGGCAAGGCTGATCATCACGTGCTTGACCTCGGTGTAGTCCTCGAGCGAGTAGCTCGACATGTCCTTGCCGTAGCCCGATTGCCGGACCCCGCCGTGGGGCATCTCCGACGCCAGCGGGATGTGGTCGTTGATCCACACGGTGCCGAAGCGCAGGCGCTTGGCTGCGTTCATCGCCCGGGCGACGTCGCGCGTCCACACGCTCGAGGCCAGCCCGTAGTCGACGCCGTTGGCCCAGGCGATCGCCTCCTCGTCGGAGGAGAAGCGCTGGACGGTGACGACCGGCCCGAACACCTCGCGCTGGACGAGCTCGTCGTCCTGGGCCAGCCCGGCGACCACCGTCGGCTCGTAGAAGAACCCCGGCCCGGCCCGGGCGGCGCCGCCGGTGAGCGTCTCGACGCCGGCCGGGGCCCGCTCAAGGAACCCGGCGACCCGCTCGCGCTGGGCGGCGGAGATCAGCGGCCCCATCTCGGTGCCCTCGGCCTGGGGGTCGCCGACGGCGAGGCTCCCGGCGGCGTCGGCCAGCCGGCTGACCAGCTCGTCGTGGATCTTCGGGCCGGCGAGCACCCGGCTCGCTGCCGTGCAGTCCTGGCCGGCGTTCCAGAACCCGGCGATCCGGACGCCGGCGACCACGGCATCGAGGTCGGCGTCGTCGAACACGAGGACCGGCGCCTTGCCGCCGAGCTCGAGATGCACGCGCTTGAGCGTGGCCGCCGCCGCCCGGGCCACCTCGCGCCCGGTGGCGACGTCGCCGGTCAGCGACACCATCGCCACCTTGGGGTGCCGGACGAGCGGGGCCCCGGCGGACTCGCCGTGTCCGAAGACGACGTTGAGCACCCCGGGAGGCAGATGCTCGGCGGCGATCCCGGCGAGCAGGGCCGCGGTCATCGGCGTCTGCTCGGACGGCTTGAGCACGACGGTGTTCCCCGCCGCCAGCGCCGGACCGACCTTCCAGATCGCCATCATCAGCGGGTAGTTCCACGGCGCGATCTGCCCGACGACGCCGACCGGCTCGCGCCGCACCATCGACGTGTAGCCGCTGACGTATTCGCCGGCCGCCTTGCCCTCCAGGCACCGGGCGGCGCCGGCGAAGAAGCGCAGGTTGTCGACCAGGAAGGGGATCTCCTCGCGCATCGCCTCGATCGGCTTGCCGACGTTCAGTGACTCGACCTGGCTGAGCTCCTCGCCGCGCCCCTCGAGCGCGTCGGCGATCCGCAGCAGCGCCAGCGACCGCTCGCCCGGCGTCGCCTGCGACCACGCCGCGAAGGCCCGGTCAGCCGCCTCGACCGCCGCGTCGACGTCGGGCGCGCCCGAGAGCGGCGCGCGGGCGATCGTCTCGCCGGTCGCCGGGTTGAGGATGTCCTCGGCGGCGCCGTCCTGCGCCGGGCGCAGCTCGCCGCCGATGAAGTTGGCGAGCTCGGTCGCGGGCTCGGTCATGGCTGCACCGTCTCGCGGCCGCGGAGCGCCCCGGCGGTCGCGAGCGCCTCGGCGACGACCGGGTGGACGACCCGCCCGCCCGAGATGTTCACCCCGTGGCGCAGCTCGCGGCTCCCGGCCAGGGCGGCGACGACGCCCTCGTCGGCTAGCTTCTGCACGTACGGGAGGGTCGCGTTGGTCAGCGCGTAGGTCGAGGTCACCGGGACGGCCCCCGGCATGTTGGTCACGCAGTAGTGGGTGATCCCGTCGAGCTCGTAGGTCGGCACCGAGTGGGTGGTCGGCCGCGACGTTTCGAAGCAGCCGCCCTGGTCGATCGACACGTCGACGAGCACGGCCCGGCGCTTCATCAGGGCGAGTTGCTCGCGCCGGATGACCCACGGGGCCCGGGCGCCGTGGATCAGCACCGCCCCGATCACCAGGTCGGCCGCCGGGAGCATCTCCTCGATGGCGAGCGTCGAGGAGTAGACGGTCGAGGCGCGCCCTCCGAAGACGAGATCGAGCTCGCGCAGCCGGTCGATCGACCGGTCGTAGACGAAGACGTCGGCCTGCATGCCGATCGCGATCAGCGCGGCGTTCATCCCGACCACCCCGCCGCCGATCACCAGGACGGTGGCCGCGGCGACCCCGGGGACGCCGCCGAGCAGGACGCCGCGGCCGCCGAGCGGCTTCTCGAGCATGAACGCCCCGGCCTGGGTGGCGATCTTGCCCGCCACCTCGCTCATCGGGGCCAGCAGCGGCAGGGTTCCGTTCTCGGCCTCGACCGTCTCGTAGGCGATGCACGTCGCGCCCGACGCGGCCAGACCGGCGGCGAGCTCGGGGGCGGCGGCGAGATGGAGGTAGGTGAACAGCGTGTGCTCGGGCCGCAGGAGCTCGACCTCGGCCGGCTGGGGCTCCTTGACCTTGAGCACGAGCTCGGCGGCGGCGAACACCGCCGCCGCGTCGGGCGCGATCGCCGCGCCCTGGGCCCGGTAGTCGGCGTCCTCGATCGCGCTCCCCTCCCCCGCCCCGGCCTGGACACTCACCTCGTGTCCGTGGCCGGTCAGCTCGCGCACGCCCGCCGGGGTCAGCGCGACCCGGTATTCGTCGGCCTTGATCTCGGTGGGGACGCCGATCCTCACGCCGGGTCCTCGCTGCGCTCGGAGACCTCGACGGTGAAGGCGCAGCCGCGGGCCTCGAGCTCGGGCAGGAGGTCGTCGGGCTCGACGCACATCTCCGGCGGGAGCACGCCCACTGGCTCGATCTTCCCGCGGGCGATCAGGCGGACGACCGCCGCGGCAGGGGCGGCCGTCGCGACGATCCCGCCGCCGAGCCCCCAGGCCGCCGACGGACGGGTCAGCGCGGTCACGCGGGCGATCCGACGCTCGGTGCGCGCCTCGACGACCTCGGCGGCGACCGCCTGGTCGGACGGCGGCAGGCTGACCGCCGCCGCCGCGTCGAGCTCCTCCTCGCTTGACCCGAACAGCGCCTCGAGGCGCTCGCGCAGCGCGGGCGCGAGAGCGAGGCGGAAGCTGACCCGGCCGACGCCGAGGCAGCGGCCGAGCGTCTGGACCTCCGAGTGGAGCGTGTGGATCGTCTCGGCCGAGCCGATCGGCTCGGGGAACTCGACGCGCCCGCCCGCGGCGCACGGCGCAAGCTCGCGGGGGACGCCGTCCTCCCACACGATCGGGGGCATGGTCAGCTCGTCGATCAGGGTGCGCAGGGCGTAGGGGAGGCGCAGCGCGTCGCCGTCCGCCGGGTCGTGGCGGGCGGCGCTGACGACGAGTTCGAGCACCCGCTCGCCGCCCAGCTCGCGGACGGCCCGGTCGGCCATCACGTTGGTGCTCCCGGGGCTCGACCCCATGCCGAGCACGGCGATCAGCTCGGCGGCGATGAAGCGCTCGTCGAGCTCGATCTGACGGGCCGTCATCCAGTAGAGGCCGCCGAGGTCGACGTAGTGGCAGCCGGCCTCGAGCGCCGCCTCCATCGCCTCGAGGTTGAGGCGGTACCCCGCGGCGTTGACGAGCACCTGGCAGCCGGCGATCGCCTCGGCGAGCCCGGCCGGGGCGTCGAGCTCGACCGTCTCGGTCGGGGTGGCCTGCCCGGCGGCGACCGCGGCGACCGCGGCAAGCCGGCCGCCGTCGCGGTCGACGAGCACGAGGGCGGAGACCTCGGCCGACTCGGCGAGGTCGCGCGCGATCGCCCCGGCGACCGTCCCGCCGGCCCCGAGGACGGCGACCCTCACCGCGCCGGCTCGGGGGCGATCCGCTCCCAGGCCTCGGTGAGGACGCCGCGGAGGATCGCCTCGATCTCGGCGAACTGCTCGGGCCCGGAGATCAGCGGCGGAGCGAGCTGGATCACGGGGTCGCCGCGGTCGTCGGTGCGGCAGATCAGGCCGCGGGCGAACAGCTCGCCCGAGAGGAAGCCGCGCAGGAGGTCCTCGGACTCGGCGTCGCTGAACGTCTCCTTGGTCTCCCGATCCTTCACCAGCTCGATCGCGTGGAAGAACCCGGCGCCCCGGACGTCGCCGACGATGTCGAGGTCGCGCAGGCCCTCGAGCATCGCCCGGAAGGCCGGCTCCTGCTCGCGAACCCGGCCGCAGATGTCCTCGCGGCGCATGATCTCGAGGTTGGCCAGGGCAACGGCCGCGGAGACCGGGTGCCCGCCGAAGGTGAAGCCGTGGACGAACATCGCTCCGCCGGTCATGAACGGCTCGGCCACACGGTCGGAGACGATCATCGCCCCCATCGGCGCATAGGCCGAGGTCAGGCCCTTGGCCGTGGTGATGATGTCGGGTAGGTAGTCGTAGCGCTCGCAGCCGAAGTAGTGGCCGAGGCGCCCCCACGAGCAGATCACCTCGTCGGAGATCAGCAGTACGCTGTGCCGGTCGCAGATCTCGCGCACCCGCTGGAAGTAGCCGTCCTGGGGGGTGAAGCAGCCGCCGGCGTTCTGGACCGGCTCGAGGATCACGGCGGCGACCGTCTCGGCGCCCTCGAAGAGGATCCGCTCCTCGATCGCGTCGGCCGCCCAGAGCGGGTCGCGGTCCTCGCGCCAGCGGTAGGAGTTCGTGTTCGGCACGTGGCAGCCGCCCGGGGTCAGCGGCTCGAACGGCTGGCGCAGCGAGGTCAGCCCCGTCGCGGCCAGCGCGCCCATCGACGTCCCGTGGTAGGCCAGCTCGCGGGCGATCAACTTGGTCCGCGTCGGCTGGCCGGTGACCTTGTGGTAGGCCCGGGCGAGCTTCCAGGCCGACTCGACGGCCTCCGAGCCCCCGGAGGTGAAGAAGACCCGGTCGAGACCGGGCGGGGCGAGCTCGGCGATCCGGGCGGCGAGCTCGATCGACGCCGGGTGGGCGTAGCTCCAGTTGGTGTAGAAGGCGAGCTCCCGGGACTGGGCGGCGGCGGCCTCGGCGAGCTCCTCGCGGCCGTGCCCTATGTTCACGCAGTAGAGCGCCGAGAGGCCGTCGAGGTAGCGCCGGCCGTGCTCGTCGTAGACGTAGCAGCCGTCGCCACGGACGATGATCGGCACCTCGTGACCGGCGGTGTAGGCGCCCATGCGGGTGAAGTGCATCCACAGATGGCGCCGGGCCAGCTCCTGCAGATCGCCGGTCGCGACCGCCGCCGCCGGGCCGGTCAGGTGGGTGGCCATTTCGCTCCTCTTTCTCTCGGGGCCGGTCGCCTGTGTGGACGGCGAGCGGACACTGCGAACAACGGTAGCGCCAGCGGGAGGTGTGCGCAGCGCGCGGCCACCACCGGGGCTTCGTGGTTCAATCGGCAGCCGATGGCCGAGCCCGGCACCAGAGAGCCCGATCCCCAGACGCAGACGCCCTACCTCGACGCCCTGGAGGCCTACTCGGCGCGCCGCCCGGCGCGGCTCCACGTGCCGGGGCACAAGGGTGGGAGCGGCGCCGACCCGGGGCTCGTCGCGGCGTTCGGCCCGGCCGCCCTGCGGCTCGACATCCCGGCGCTGACGCACGGCATCGACGTCGGGGACCCGCCGACCCCATTCGACCGCGCGCAGCAGCTCGCCGCCGATGCGTGGGGTGCACGGCGGGCGTGGTTCTTGATCAACGGCGCCTCACAGGGCAACCTCGCCGCCGGCCTGGCGCTGGCCCAGCTCGGCGACGAGGTCGTCGTCCAGCGCAACGTCCACTCGAGCGCGATCGACGCGCTCGTCCTCTCCGGGCTGCGCCCGACCTTCGTCGCCGCGGAGGTCGATCCCGAGCTCGGAATCGCCCACTGCCTGGCGCCGGACGAGCTCGACCGGGCGCTCGCGCGGACACCGCGGGCGGTCGGGGCCTGGATCGTCACCCCGTCCTACTTCGGGGCGGTGGCCGACGTTGGGCGGCTCGCCGAGGTCGCCCACGCTCGCGGGGTGCCGTTGATCGTCGACGAGGCGTGGGGCGCCCATCTCGCCTTCCACGAGGACCTCCCCCGCCACGCGCTGGCCCTTGGAGCCGATCTGGTCATTTCGAGCACGCACAAGATCGTTGGCAGCCTGACCCAGTCGGCGATGCTCCACCTCGGGCGCGGCGCTCGCATCGACGAGAGCGTCGTCGACCGCGGGGTGACCTTGGTTGAGTCGACGAGCCCGAGCTCGCTGCTGCTCGCCTCGCTGGACGCGGCACGCCGCCAGGCGGCGGTCCACGGCCGGGAGCTGCTCGGCGAGACGATCGCCGCTCTGGCGGCGGCGCGGGCGGAGATCCGGGGGATCCCGGGCCTCGACGTTCTCGACGAGCGGCTGGTCGGGCGCCCCGGGGTGTTCGCCTACGACCCGCTCCGGCTTGCCGTCGACGTCCGCGGGATCGCGGCCACCGGCTACGAGCTGGGGCCGATCCTCCGCGAGATCGGCGACGTCAACCTCGAGCTCTACGGCCAGAACGTGATCGTCGCGGTGTTCGGGCTGGGCGAGCACGCCGCTCCGGAGGCCGATCGCCTGGTCCGCGCGCTCGGCGGCGCCGTGGCGCGGATCGGGCTCAATCGGGGCGGCGAGGAGGTCGGGTTCGCCCCGGCGCCGCCGTGGGGGGAGCTCGTGATGAGCCCGCGCGAGGCCTACCTCGGGGCCCAGGAGGCGGTCCCGGCGACAGCGGCGGCCGGGCGGATCGCCGCCGAATCGCTGGCCACCTACCCGCCGGGCATCCCCAACGTGCTCCCCGGCGAGCGCCTGACCGCCGCGACGCTGGCCTACATTGAGCGGACGCTGGAGCTCGGTGGAAGCGTCAGGGGCGCGAGCGACCGACGCCTGCGCACGGTGCGGGTGGTGGCCGAGTCACGGCCGTCCGAGGATAGGCGGCGCTCAGCCCGGCCAGTGTGACCAAGGTCACGCAACGCGCCTTCGCGGCCGCCAACGGGACGTGCGTCTCAAGCGCTGCGGCGCGCGGCCTCGGCCGCTGCCCGGGCGAAGGCCCGCCGGACGGCGTGCTCGACGAGCTCGGCGAGCGCCGGCGTCAGGGGCGCGAGGGCGATGCGTCCACGCCGGCGCGGGATGATCCAGCCTTCGATCGAGGCTCGGCAGCCGGCGTCGTTGTCGGTGAAGGTGGCGCTGAGGCGCCCGACCGCGTGGGGGGTGTCGAGGCGGTAGGCGAGCCGCCGCGGCGGCTCGAACTCCTCGAGGGTCGCCGTTCCGCGAGGCTGACCGACGAGACGCTCGAAGACAGGGAAGCTGAAGGGGATGTCGCCGACGACCTCCGCCTGCGCGCCCGGCCGCGGCCGCGGTGCGGTGGCGTCGAGCCAACGAGCCGCCCGGATGCGTGGTTCGATGTCCGTGTAGCGGGAGAGGTCGGTGCCCAGCGCGCAGAGCGCCGCGCCGCTGGCCGCCGTCTCGATCTCGACGCGGAATACGACGGTGCCGAGCGGCAGTGACCGCCGGTCGTGGCGTCGAGCCACCGCGGCCATCGGTGGATTATGAGGCCGCGGCGGCGCGAGGACGCCAAGGTGGCTCAGGTTACGATCAGGGTGCCCTTCATGCCGGCTGCCTCGTGCCCGGCCACCGGGCAGTAGAAGCTGTAGGTCCCGGGCTTGAGGGTGACGGTGACGCTGGCGCTGGCGCCGGGCTGGACGATCTTGCTGTCCTTGTCGACCCCGTTGCCCTGGACCGCGACCCCGTGGGGGACGCCGGAGCCGGAGGGGTTGGCCATCTGCAGGGTGACGGTGCCGGCCTTGGCGTGGAGCGTCGAGACGTTGAACTTGAGGGCCCCGGTCGGGTCGGCGCTGAGCTTGACGACTACGGCGCCGGCGGTCGGCGCGGCGGCGCTTCCGGTCGCCGTGGTGCTCGCCGGCGGGGCGGCCGCCGTGCTGGAGCTGCTGGACGAAGAGCTGCTGCCGCAGGCGGCGAGCGCGAGCGCGGCGAGAGCGGCGGCGCCGATCAGTGTTGGTGTGCGCCTGCTGGTGAACATGCGACCTCCGGCGGTTGGGCTTTGGCTGTTGTCCTCTGAAGACGCCGGCCGGGCCCGTTCCTTCCGACCGGGCCGCGCTACTAGGGCGGGTCGAGGAGGTCCCTCGTCGACGGGAGGCGCTCGAGCTTCGAGAGCGAACGCGACTCGATCTGGCGGATTCGCTGGCGAGAGACGTTGAAGCGCTGGCCGACCTCGCTGGTCGAGCAGGGCTCCTCACCGGTGAGGCCGTAGCGAAGCTCGAGCACCTGCCGCTCGCGCTCGTCGAGCGTGAGCAGCAACTTCCGCACGGTGTCGGCGTTGACGTTGGCCACGGCGCAGGCGAACGGGGACGGCGTGTGCTCGTCGGCGACGAAGTCCACGAGCAGCGAACCGCCGTCGTCGCCGACCGGCTGCTCGAGCGAGATCGGCGTCTGCGCCCAGTGGCGCAGGGCGCGGATCTGGCCGGCGTCCAGGCCGGTCACCTCGGCGACCTCTACGGCGGTCGGTTCGCGGCCGTGGGCGTCGAGCAGCCGGCGCTCGGCGCGGGCGACGGCGTTGAGCTTCTCGACCACGTTGACCGGGATGCGGATCGTTCGCGCCTTGTCGGCCAGGGCACGGCCGATCGCCTGGCGGATCCACCAGGTGGCATAGGTGGAGAAGCGGAAGCCCCGGTCGGGATCGAACTTCTCGACCGCGTGGATGAGCCCCAGTGTGCCCTCCTGGATGAGGTCGAGGAACGGCAGCCCCTGGCCGCGGAAGCGCTTGGCGATCGATACGACGAGCCGGAGGTTGGCCTCGACCATTCGCCCTTGGGCCTGCTCTTCTCCGTCGTGGGCGCGGCGCGCGAGCGCGAGTTCCTCGCCGGCACTCAGCAGCGCGATGCCACGAATGTCGCGCAGGAACAGGTTGAGCGCGTCGGTCGCCGGCTCCGTGTCACCGGCCTCGTCCAGCTCGCCAAGCTCTTCCGCGCGCATGACCAACGGCGACATTAGCACGACCGGTCGTGCAAATTAGTGGCACCAGGGACCCTCCGGCAATAGGCTCTGGATGGTGAGCGGCGACGCCGAGATCCGCGCCGAGGGCAACGACCGGACCCCCCGGGTCAGGGGTCCGAGGCTGCGCGGGCCGATCCTCAAGGTCGCTGGCGAGCTGGCGTCGATCGACGGGCTCGACCAGGTCTCGATCGGCCGCCTGGCCGCGGCTATGCAGATGAGCAAGAGCGGCCTGTACGCCTACTTCGCCTCGAAGGAGGACCTCCAGCTGGCGACCGTCGAATGCGCCTGGGTCGTCTTCTGCGAGCACGTGCTGGAGCCGGCCGACGACACCGTCGTCGGCCTCGTGGAGCGCTGGATCTCCTACTACGAGCGCGAGGTCTTCCCCGGCGGCTGCCTGTTCGTCACGGCGGGCATGGAGTTCGCCAACCGCGACGGCCCGGTGCACGACGCGCTCGCCGCGGCCGTCGAGCGGCAGCTCGACGCGCTTGAAGGCGCCGTCGAGCGCTCCATGGACGGCGGGCGCCTCTCCGCCGGTGCCGACGCCCGTCAACTGGCGTTCGAGCTCCACGCGCTCCTCGTGGGCGGCAACCAGCGCTTTCGGATCACCCGCGACCCGGCGGCCTTCGCCTTCACCCGAGCGGCGATCGGCCGGCTGCTCAAGCCGGCCTAGTCGATCACGACGGCCCCGTCCTCGCCGAACCTGTCGGGGCGGACGCGGTCCTCGGGCTCGAGGTGGACGAGGACGGTGGTGTTGGGCAGCCGATCGACGACGGCATCGCGCAAGTCATGGGAGATCGCGTGGGCGTCCTCGAGGCTCGTGCCGGCCCGGAACTGCAGATGGAGGTCGACCTGGTGGCTCGAACCGGAATGGCGGGCGCGGAGATCGTGAAAGCCGGCGACGGCGCCGTGGACGAACGACTCGGCTACCGACTCGACGATGGCCATCTCCTCGGCCGGCAGGCTCTCGTCGACCAGGCGCCGCCCGGAGCCGATCAGGATCCGCGCGCCGGTGACGGTGATCGCGATGGCGACGAGCAGGCCGACCACCGGGTCGATCCACTGGGCGCCGGTGAAGGTGGAGAGCACAAGCGACAGGAGCACGCCGATCGACACCAGCGCGTCGGTGCGCAGGTGAGCGCCATCGGCCTGGAGGGCGGGTGAGCCGGTGGCCCGTGCGACGCGACCGAGGTGGGCGGAGACGAGGACGTTGATCGCCGCGGCCGCGGCGACGACGGCGATACCGACGCCGATCGATCCGATCCTGCCGCCGGTGACCAGCCGGTGGATCGCCTCGAAGGCGATGACGACGGCCCCGGCGAGCAACAGCATGGCCTCGATCGCAGCACTGAGATCCTCGAGCTTCTCGTGGCCGTAGCGGTGCATCGCGTCGGCCGGCTGCTCGGCCTTGCGGACGGAGAACAGCGTGATCACCGATGCGACAAGATCCATGATCGACTGGATCGCGTCACTCAGGATCGCCACCGAGCCGGTGATCAGCCCGGCGATCAGCTTGACCGCGATCAGCGCGGTGTTGGAGGCGACCGACAGCTGAGCGGCCCGCGCCTTGCGGCGCGAGGCGGCGGAGCGGGCGGGGACTTCGCGCGTGATCGTCGTCACGACCGGCAGCCGCCGCATCGGGCGTATGTCGAATCGGCCAAGTCGCGTGAGAGATCGCGGCTCGGGCGGCGTCTGATGTGTGGAGGCCTACTCCCCGGTGACAAAACCGATAACACCGATGCTGCCGCTCCGCCTGCTGCAAACGCAGTCGGACTCGCGCTTGGTCGAACTTGCCGGACAGGACCATGAACGCGCGTTCGAGGTCCTGGTCCAACGCTACCGCAAACCCCTGCACGGGGACCAACGCCGCGTTCAAGCACGTCAAGCTCGCGGTCTCACCCGCGTGGCCCGGCTCCGGCGGATGGCGTGGTCGCTCGCCGGAGCGGGAAGGCCGAGCTCGGACGCGACCCCGACCGCTCCACCGCGGGCAGGTTCTCGGCCCGGGCGACTAGGCGCCGTCGACGGCCTTCTTGGCGTTCTTCGCGGCCTTCTTGGCCTTCTTCTTGGCCTTCTTCGCCTTCTTCTTGGCCTTCTTCTTCACCTTCTTGGGCCCGTCGGCGTTGGCGGCGGCCTTCTCCTCGGCGCGCTTGCGCTTCTTCGCGCCGGGTCCGAGGTCGTCGACCTTGGCGATCATGTCCTTGAGCACACCGCGGGCCGACTCGGGGATCGGGCCCTTCATGTTCGCGGTGGCGTGAGCGATGTTCTTGGCGGTGCTCTTGCGCAGGCCGAGGGCGTGAAGCCGGTCACTGAGGTCACGCTCGGTCTTCTTTGCGGTCTTGGCCATGTCAGCGGAGCTTTCGTTCGCGGTGAACGTGCGTCGTCTCGAGGGGTCGCTACCCCCGGGCAGAGGTCACAAAACCGGCCCGGCGTATAGGCGCCACCCCGGTCGGGGCCCCAGCCGGCCGGGGTGATGCACCCGCGCGTCCCTTGCGCCAGGGATCGGGCTGTCCGGCGCGGGGCGAGCGGCGGACTCAAGCAGCGGAACGGCTCGCCATGCTCAGCCTCCAGTTCTGCTGGTCCGCGCTCATAAAGGGCCGTGGGATGGAATGCGCCGGCGATGTCGCAGCCTCCTGCTCATCCACGGCCGTTGAGGCCAGTGGGGGCGACCGTGCGATGGTCGTCGGGTGCCGGTCGGAGGATGAGCACCTCGGCCGGGGCACGTTTGAGCAGCCAGTCGATGTCGTCGGAGCTGAAGCTCTCGTGTTCGTTGGCGGTGGCGGAGATGATCACGCGGTCAAACGGCTCCTCGACCAGGATCCGTCGCAGGGCGTCGCGGTAGGACCGGCCGCGCTCGATGCGAGCATCTACCGGGATGCGGGCCACGCCCGCGCGCTGCTCGATCGCCTCCAGCAGCGGGAACGCGGTCTCGCATTGACGCTGGATCGGCACATCGAGCGCGAGGTTCATGGGGACCACGGCGAGATAGGCGGGAACGAGCGTCGCGCCCTCGGCGCCGGCCAGGCGCAGCGCTGCATCGAGCGAGCGGCGGGAGATCGTGGTGCCGGTGAAGGGTAGGAGGATCCGGTGAACGCGCCCGGCGCCCACCGGCGCCGTCCGGCGCCGCGACCGGGCCGGGAGGAGCCCGAGGAGCACGCCGACGAGCATCGCGACGAGGCCGGCCAGGGGTACGAGCAGGCCGGCGGCGATGGTCACGGCAGGGGCCCCGGATCCCGCCGGCCCCGGGCGGCGACGATCCGCAGATCGACGCCTGGGAGGAGCCGCATGAGTTGCTGCGGCAGCGGCTCTCGCAGTCGTCGCAGGCCGCGGAACGCGGCCGGCTGCCCGATCAGGATGTAGGTGGTGCCGCGTCTTCGGGCCACCCGCGCGGCGGCTTGGGCGACGTCGTCGCCGTCTTCGATCAGGAGCGAGATGCCGAGCACGGACGCCACGCGGCGCATACTCGCCAGTTGGTGCTCCTCGTCCTCGGTGAGCGACCGGCCGTGCTGGCGAACCCACAGCAAGTCGAGGGTGGCGCCCAGTCGCTGGGCCGAGCGCCAGGAGCGGCGGATCAACCGCTGGGCGGACGGCTCCGGCTCCACGAGGGCGAGGAGGCGCTCTCCGATCGCCCGGGGCACGTCGCCGGCGAGGCTGCCGGGGCGGGCGTCGTTCGGGTCGACGGTGATGCGTTTGGGGGCGACGTCTTCGGCGATCTGGCGGAGGGCGACCTCGCGCAGTGCGGTGAGGTTCTCGATCTTGAAGAACCCGTTGAGTGCGGGCTCGATCCGCTGGGCCGGGTAGATCTTGCCCGCTCGCAGGCGCGCCAGAAGAGCCTCGGGTGTCACGTCGACGATCACGATCTCATCGGCCTGGGTGACGATCTGATCGGGGATCGTCTCCTGCACGCGCACGCCGGAGAGCTCGGCGACCTGGTCGTTGAGTGACTCGAGGTGCTGGATGTTGACGGTGGAGCGGACGTCGATCCCGGCGGCGAGGATGTCGATCACATCCTCGTAGCGCTTCTTGTGTTCGAGTCCGGGCGCATTGGTGTGGGCGAGCTCGTCGATCAGCACCCGGTCCGGGCCACGCGCGATGATCGCGGGCAGGTCCATCTCCCACAGCGTGCTGTCGCGGTAGCGCACCAGCCGGCGAGGCAGGATCTCCAGGCCCTCGGCCTCGCGGGCGGTGTCAACGCGCCCGTGGGTCTCGAGCACGCCGATCGACACATCCTTTCCGGCAGCGAGATCCTCGTGGCCCTCCTCGAGCATGCGATAGGTCTTGCCGACGCCGGCGGCCATGCCGAGGAACACCTTGTGATGGCCGCGGTTGCGCATCACGTCATCCGAGCGGGCGGGCGCACGGCGGGGGGTGGGTCACGCGACGTTGCCTTACCCGCCGAGCACGCCGTGGACGAGCAGATCGATCAGCTTGATTGCGATGAACGGGGTGACGATGCCGCCGAGGCCGTAGATCAGCAGGTTGCGGCGTAGCAGCGCGCTCGCGCCGATCGGCCGATAGCGGACGCCCTTGAGGGCGAGCGGGATCAACGCGGGGATGACCAGGGCGTTGAAGATCACCGCAGACAGGATGGCCGACCGCGGATCGCCGAGGGACATCAGGTTGAGCACGGCGAGTGGTCCCTTGGCGCTACCGGCCGCCGCGTAGGTGCCCAGGAAGATCGCCGGCAGGATCGCGAAGTACTTCGCGACGTCGTTGGCGATGGAGAAGGTGGTCAGGGCGCCGCGGGTGATCAGGAGCTGCTTGCCGACTTCGACGATCTCGATCAGCTTCGTCGGGTTCGAGTCGAGGTCAACCATGTTCCCGGCCTCGCGGGCCGCCTGTGTGCCCGTGTTCATCGCTACTCCGACGTCGGCCTGGGCAAGTGCCGGGGCGTCGTTGGTCCCGTCGCCGGTCATCGCGACCAGCAGCCCGAGAGCCTGCTGCTCCGTGATCAGCTCGAGCTTGGCCTCGGGCGTGGCCTCGGCGAGGAAGTCGTCGACCCCCGACTCCTCGGCGATCTTCGCCGCGGTCAAGCGGTTGTCCCCGGTGACCATCACCGTGCGGATGCCCATCGCCCGGAGATGGTCGAAGCGCTCGCGCATGCCTTCCTTGATCGTGTCCTTCAGGTAGACGACGCCGAGGATCTGGCTGTCGCGGCAGACGGCGAGTGGTGTGCCGCCGTCGCGCCCGATGCGATCGAGGGCCGGCTGCAACTCGGGCGGCGCCTGCCCGCCCTCGCCGCGGGCGAAGGCGACCACCGAGTCGCCGGCGCCCTTGCGCAGCTGTTGCCCGCCAAGGTTGACGCCGCTCATCCGGGTCTGGGCGGTGAACGGCACGAACTCAGCGTGGACCGAGGCCATGTCGTGTTCGCGGATCCCGTACTTCTTGGCCAGAACGACGATCGAGCGGCCCTCGGGCGTCTCGTCGGCGAGCGAGGAGAGCTGGGCGACCTCCGCCAACTGCGCCTCGGTGACGCCCGGCATGGGGATGAACTCCGACGCCTGACGGTTGCCGAGGGTGATCGTCCCGGTCTTGTCGAGGAGCAGGACGTGGACGTCCCCCGACGCCTCGACGGCACGCCCCGACAGGGCGAGGACGTTCCGCCGGACCAGGCGGTCTATGCCGGCGATGCCGATCGCCGAGAGCAGTGCTCCGATCGTCGTTGGGATCAGCGCCACCAGGAGCGCGATCAGGGTCGTCTCGGAGATGCTCGTCCCAGCGAACAGGCCGAACGGCCGGAGCGTCGCGACGACGACGACGAAGATCAGCGTCAGTCCGGCTAGCAGGATGTTCAGCGCGATCTCGTTCGGCGTCTTGCGCCGGTCGGCGCCCTCGACGAGGCGGATCATCCGATCGAGGAACGACTGGCCGGGCTCCTGGGTGATCTCGACGACGATGCGGTCGGAGGTGACCCGCGTACCGCCGGTGACGGCGCTCCGGTCGCCGCCCGACTCGCGGATCACCGGGGCGGATTCGCCGGTGATCGCCGACTCGTCGACCGTCGCGATCCCGTCGATCACCGTACCGTCGCCGGGAATCAGCTCGCCGGCGACCACGACGACGCGATCTCCGCGTGTGAGCTCTGAGGCCGCGCGGGTCGATCCGTCCTCCATCGTGGCCACCGTCTCCCGGCGCATCGACCGGAGCGTGTCGGCCTGCGCCCGTCCGCGGCCCTCGGCGAAGGCCTCGGCCATGTTGGCGAACACCGCCGTCAGCCAGAGCCAAAGCGCGATCGAGAACGTGAACCACGCGGGTTCGCTGCCGCCGCCGAGCGGCCTGCCGTCGAAGATCTGAATCAGCCAGGCGACCGTGGTTATCACCGAGCCGATCTCGACCACGAACATCACCGGGTTGCGGATCTGCACGCGGGGGTCGAGCTTCACGAAGCTGTCGATCAGCGCCCGGACGACGATTTCGCGCTGCAGGAGGGAGACCGCTTGACGTTCGCTCGTCATCGCTGCGCCGCGCGGTCGAGAGCGAGGTTCAGCTCGAGCACGTTGACCCCGGGCTCGCCGAAGATCCCGAGCGTCCGCCCGTCGGTGTAAGCGGCGATCAGGCGGTCGACGTCGACCAGCGGCAGCTGGCGCAGCGCGGCCACCCGGTGGGCCTGGATGTGGGCGTTGGCCAGTGAGACGTCCGGGTCGATTCCGGAGGCCGAGCTGTCGGCGGCGTCGACGGGGACCATGGCGGGCCGCAGGCCGGGGACGTAGGGCTTCTCGAGCGCCAGGTAGCCCTGGATGTTGCCGTCGATTGCCAGCTTGGTGGCGACGTTGTTCGGTCCGAGGTTGGAGAAGGTGGTTGCCGCGGCGTTGTCGGGCGGACTCGTCGCGGACGGACGTGTCTGGAAGTAGCGGGGATCGGGACTGGTCACAGGGTTGCCGTTCTTGTCGAGCTTCGGCCTTGCGGTCTTGTCCCGTACGACGTCGGCGAAGTTCTGACCGATCAGCTTCGAGCCGACCACCTTCCCGTCGACGTTGATCAGCGAGCCGTTGGCCTTGTCGGGAAACACCAGCTGGCTGACGCCGGTCACCAGCAGCGGGTAGGCGAGGCCAAGCAGGATGGTCAGTAGGAGGACGGCCAGCACCGAGGTGACGACGTCGCGGCGCATCAGTAGAGCTGTCCGGTCAACGCCTGGACGAGCGGGCCGAGGAGCAGGGCGGGGAAGAACGTGAGGGCGCCGACGAGGACGATCACGCCGATCAGGAGGACCACGAACGTCGGGGTGTCGGTACGCATGGTCCCGAGGCCGGCCGGGCTGACCCGCTCGCCGACCAGGGCGCCGGCCACGGCCAGGGCGAAGATGATTGGCGCGTAGCGGGCAAGGATCATCGTGAACCCTCCGAGGAGGTCGGCGAAGCGAACCCCGTGGGCGCCGAGGTTGCCCGGGTTGGGCTGGACGTAGCCGGTGTAGCCGGCGAAGGCCGACCCGTTGTTGTTGGCCTGGGAGAGGTAGGCGTAGAAGGTCTCGGAAAAGCCCTGCGGCCCGGTTGCGGAGCTCGAGACAGAAGTGCGCCCGTCGTGATCGGCGGTCGCGAGCCCGGTCGAGAGGAGCGCGGTCAGCGGCGTCACGAGCAGACCGAGGGAGACCAGCTTGATCTCCTTGGCCCCGATCTTCTTCCCGAGCAGCTCGGGCGTTCGGCCCACCATCAGGCCGCCGACGAAGACGGCGAGCAGGACATAGAGGAGCATCGAGTAGAGCCCGGTGCCGACGCCGCCGAAGATGACCTCGCTGGCCGAGAGGTTGGCGAACGGGATCGCCCCGCCCAGCCCGGTGTAGGACTCGAGCGCGCTGTTCACGGCGCCGCACGAGGTGACGGTGGTCACGACGTCAAACAGCGCCGATCCGGCGATGCCGAAGCGCTGCTCCTTGCCCTCTAGGTTGCCGCCGGTCGAGCCGGCGATCACTTGGGTGTGGAGACCGGCCGCGTGCTGCGCGGCCGACCCGTGGGCCTCGGCGGCGTACGCCACGACGACCCCGACAAAAAACAGCATGAACATCGTGGCGAGGATCGCGTAGCCCTGGCGCCGGCTGCCGACCATCTTGCCGTACGTGATGACGAGGCCGGCCGGGATCACCAGCACGAGCAGCATGGAGAGGAAGTTGGTCAGGCCGTTCGGGTTCTCGAACGGGTGAGCCGAGTTGACGTTGAAGAAGCCGCCGCCGTTGGTGCCGAGCATCTTGATCGCTTCCTGCCCGGCGACGGGCCCCTGGGCGATCGTCTGCGCGAGCCCGGTCGGACCGGTGGCGGTAACGTAGTGGGCGAGGTTCTGGAGGACCCCTTGGGAGACGAGCACCAGCGCCGCGACGGAGGCGATCGGCAGAAGGACGTAAAGGATCGTCCGGACCAGGTCCTGCCAGAAGTTGCCGAGGCTCTTCCCGCTCCGCGAGGCGATGCCCCGGATCAAGGCGATGGCCACGGTGGCGCCGATCGCGGCTGAGAGGAAGTTCTGCACCGTCAGCCCGATCATCTGGCTGAAGTACGTCATCGTCGTCTCGCCGCCGTAGTACTGCCAGTTCGTGTTGGTGAGGAACGACGAGACGGTGTTGAAGGTGACGTCCCAGGTGCCCGAGTGGAACTTCATGCCGGCGGAGGAGCTCCACGGATGGATGTCCTGGGTGCGGAGGACCGCGTAGAGGGCCAGCCAGCCGACTAGGGAGAAGACGAGCAGACTGCGGGCGTATTCCTTCCAACCCTGCGCGCGGTGCTCGTCGACCCGTAGCAGTCGGTAGAGGAGGCGCTCCACAGGCCCGAGGATCCGGCCCAACGCGACGGTCTCGCCCGTGTGCACCCGCGCCAGGTAGTTGCCCAAGGGCACTGCCAGGCCGATGAGCACGACCATGAAGAGGCCGATCTGCCCCCAGCCTTCGGCAGTCACAGCCGTTCGCCTCGCAACAGCGCGTAGAGCAGGTAGAGGATGACGAGGATCGAGACGACCAGGCCGAACGCGTCGGCGCCGCTCATCCCGGCAATGAACGCGGCGAGCGGCGGCGCGCTCATACGCGGTCGACCCCCTCCAGCAGAAGGAGCAGAAGCGCGAACATCACGACGCCGAGCAGGACGGCAACCGCGTCGCCCGGGATCCCCAGGAATGCGGCGAGAACGATCACGACTCCACTATGGGACCCCGGTCGTACAGGCCGCATCAAGGTTCGTGAACCGGCCGTGAAGATTCTGCACAGTTGTGCGAATCGCTACATGCTCAGCCGGTAGCCGATCCCAGGATCGGTAGTGATGTAGCGCGACCCGGCGTCCGGGTCGAGCTTGCGGCGAAGGTTGGCGATGTGGGTGCGAAGCGTCTGCGTGTCGTCGGCATAGCCCGGCCCCCAGACCTCGACCAGCAGCATCCGGTGGGTCAGGAGCCGCCCGCGGTTGCGGGCGAGCACGCGGAGCAGGTCATACTCGATCGGGGTCAAATGGATCGGCTGGCCGTCGCGACGCACGGCCCGGGCGGTTAGGTCAACCTCGAGGCCGCCGAAGAGGATCACCGGCTCCCCCCGGCCCGCCGATGACCGTCGCAGGACGGCGTTGAGGCGGGCGACGAGCTCGCGGGCCCCGAACGGCTTGACCAGGTAATCGTCTGCCCCGGCCTCGAGGGCCGCGACCTTCTGATCTTCGTTGCCGACGGCCGAGAGCATCAGGATCGGCATCTCGCTCCACTCCCGAAGCTCACGGCACAGGCTGATCCCGTCGCCGTCGGGGAGGAGCAGATCGAGGATCGCCGCGTCGGGCGGGCGGACGGCGGCGGCGTCGAGCGCCTCCCTGACGGTGGCAGTTAGGACCGGCTCGAAATCGGCGCGCAGGACGACGCGCAGGGCGCGCAGGATCTGGGGCTCATCGTCGCAGACAAGGATCCGCCGCCGGTCGCTCACGAGACGCTCGACCGGCGCAGCTCGGCCGGCTCCTCGTCGACGGGCAGCTCGACGACGAAGCTGGTCCCCTGCCTGGGAAGCGACTCGGCCCAGACGCGCCCGCCGTTGGCCTCGACGAAACCGCGAACGATCGCCAGGCCGAGACCCGAGCCGGTGTGCGGGGTCTGGTCCTGCGGGGACCGGTAGAACGCCTCGAAGATTCGCTCGAGCTCGCTCCCAACGATCCCGGGTCCGCGATCGACGATCCGGATCACGAGCCGCCGGCCAACCGCCCGGGCGCGGACCGACACCGGATGGCCGCCGCTATGGCGAGCGGCGTTCTCGAGCAGGTTCGCCAGCGCCCGCTCGATCTGCACCGCGTCGGCGCGAATCAGCGGCACGTCGCGGTCCACCGAGAGCACGAACCCGGCCCGGCCGCCCCGCAGCTGGTCGAGGGCCACGTCGAGCAGCTCGTCGATCGCGCACCAGTCACGCCGAGGGACAGCGGCCCCGGCATGCAGACGCGAAAGGTCAAGCAGCTTGTCGACGAGATCGGCTAGCCGCTCGGCCTCGCCGGCGACGGCACCGGCGAGCTCAGCCCGTTCGGCCGGGCTGATCGCAGCCGAGGACAGCAGCTCGGAGGCGGTCACGATCGCGGTCAGGGGGGTGCGCAGGTCGTGGGAGACCGACCGCAGGACGGCGGTCTTGATCTCGTCGCTGCGCCGGAGCGCCTGGGTCTCGACGACCTCGCGCTGGAGCTTTTCCCGCTCGAGCGCGACGGCGAGGAGCGTCTCGAGCGACGGGACGACATGTTCGCGCAACCGCCCGCCGGCTGGGTCGGCGCCGGCCGGGACGAGCAGCGTGCCGAGCGGGCCGGCCGCACCGACGAGCGGCAGCGCCAGCCGCCGCGCATCGCCGGTTGTCTGGCGCAACTCGATGCTGGCCGAGGACAACTCGAGCGCGGCGGCGAGCTGGTGGGCGACCACGCCGAGCACCGACCCGACGGTCGACCCGCCCAACAGGAGCCGGGCCATGTCTGCGGTGAGGTCGGCCTCGCGGCGGCGCAGGACAGCCTCGCGCGTCCGGCTGCGGGCCAGATCGGCCAGCGAGCTGGCCACCACGGCCGAGACCAGCAGCACGGCGAGGGCGACGAGGTCGCGGCTGTCGCTGACGGCGAAGCGCCCGACCGGGGGTAGATGGAAGAAGTTGAACGCCGCGGCGCTCAGGGCGCCGGTCAACAGGCCGAGCCAGAGGCCCCAGATTGTGGCCACGAGGAGCACGGCGAGCACGTAGAGCGCCCCGCTGGAGCTCGGGGCGGAGAGGGGATAGATGGCCGCGGTGATGACCGCGACCGAGAGCACCGTCACGCCAATCCCCACCCACCGGGGCGGCGGATCCGGGTCGAGCAGGGCCGGCAGGCTCGGGCGGCGCAGCACCAGCCCAGCCTAGTCCCCTCGCCGGCCTCTCAGGCGGGGGCGGCGTCGGCCAGACCAACGTGCCCGCGACCTGCTCGCCGTCGAGCCAGAGGTCGGCGTGCATGGTTCGTCCAGGCCGTCGCGGTACTTCGCGCTTCTTCGCTTGGCTTGTAGTAATCGGGGCGATCTGTTCAACTCGCGCCTTTCGCTTGGCAGGCCAGGGCGCAACACTGCCACGACCGGCTGCTAGGCAAGGGGGCCGTCGGTGCAGCCGGTCGCGCTACCGAGCACGGACGCGATCGTTCAACTCAGCAGCTCCGCGGCAGCGCGGGGATGTCACGGAGTCGGGGAGCGCTCGATGGCGATCGCCTGCCCAAGCTCGCCCCAGCGCTGAACCAGCTGGGAATCATGTGGGTCGGGCAGTTCGTGGGTCAAGCCTGCACGGTGCAGGAGGGACAAGCTGCGAGTGTTGCGGTGGTCAACGCGAGCGAAGGTGCGCCGGTGGCGGCCCAGGCGCACCATCTGTCGGAAGATCGTTGCCAGCATGAAGTGGCCGAGCGAGAGTTCTTCGCCGTGGGGCATCTCGACAAGAGTGCCGCGCGCGTCGAGGGCGACGGCGATGACCTCGACGTAACCTACGTCCGGCACGAAAGTCGGCTCTATGCGGTGGGCACCGACCACGAGCAAGGGGCCACCGCGATCGAAGCCGAGGAGCAGGCGGCCGTCGAAGGCCGCCGGCGAGCTCAGGTAGCGCGCGGCCAACGGTCCGCGGATCTGGTCCTCGACGAGGTTCTCCCACGGCTCGCCCGTGCTGCAGCGAAACGTCTTCAGCTGCGGAAGGTCGTGCTCACGAGCCCTGGCGAGCCTCCAGGTCGCCGGCCTTCACGGCACGTCAGGGATCCCGTCCGGAATCGCCACGGTTGCGCTGCCGGTGACACCCAACGCGACCCCGTCGGCCTCGCTCAAGATACGACCCCACGGCGTTCCATAGATGTCCGCGAGCGGCTCCTCGATGGCACTGAGCTCTGGGTTGTCGACGGCAGGCTCGATCGTGATTAGGGTGCGGCCACCCGACAGGACCTCCCACATCGCGCTCACGGCGGCGCCGAGCGCCGCGACGCCGGCCTCGTCTGCGACCAACCGCGGCAATGTGAGGGGCGAGGCGTGGTGCGGGAACTTCAGGACGACCGTGGTCGCGTCGAGTCCCGCGATGCGACCGGCTAGCACGATGGGCGCGAGCGTCTTAGCGATCTGCGTCCGCGCCTCGATGTGCTTGCGCTGGAGTAGCGCGACGTCTTTGGCCACGGAGGGCACCGAGAGCGCGCGTGCGAGCGCTGCAGTGCTATCGACGGCGCCGCCAGCAGCTAACGCGGAGTGGAGCCGACGCATCTCGGGAGATCGCTCGAGTGCCGCCGCCGCCTTGCCTAGCTGGACTGCAAGCTTGAGGTCGTGGCGGCGCAGCGCCCTCGCTGCATCACGGTTGAGCGCCCTGTAGGAGACGTGCAGCCTTCCGCCTAGCCGGCCGCCGACGCCGCGCATCTCGACTGTCAACCCATCCGAGAGCACGTGCTTGGCGCGTAGGCCGCGGATTGCGGAAGCCTCGGTCACTGCGCTCTCAGGTCGATACTCACGGACAATCTCGCGGCGCGTGACGAGCGGCAGTTCGATTGGCATCGCTCCTGAGCGGACCCGATGACGCAATCTGCACCGTCGGCTAGCGATCTCTATCCGAACCGGCTTCCCCCGTGGCGCACCTACCGGCTCGAGGCCCGGCGACCGCCGACAGGAGCGGCGGGCCTGAGTTGGAAGGACGGGGCGGTCGCTCAGCCGAAGAGGCCGCGGATGTCGTCCGCGCTGATGCTGCTCGCGAACAGGTCGCCCTCGTCCATGACGCCACGGAATAGCTCGGCCTTGCGGCGCGCGAGAGCGACGACCTTCTCCTCGATCGTCTCACGCGCGATGATCCGGTAGACCATCACCGAGCGGGTCTGGCCGATGCGATGGGTACGGTCGATCGCCTGGGCCTCGGTCGCGGGGTTCCACCAAGGATCGAGCAGGAAGCAGTAGTCGGCCTCGGTGAGGTTCAGGCCAAGCCCGCCGGCTTTGAGGCTGATCAGGAACACCGGATCCGCGCCATCCTTGAAGCGCTCGATCACGCGATCACGCCGACGCGTACGGCCGTCCAGGTAGCAGTAACCGATGCCCTCGTGGTCCAGGCGGTCGCGGACCTTCGCCAGGAATCCCGTGAACTGGCTGAATACGAGGGCCCGGTGACCGCCGCCGACGACATCGCCCAGCTGCTCGACGAGCGCGCCGAGCTTGGCGCAGGGCACGGCGTCATGGCCGTCGTCGACGAGGCCCGGATGCAGGCTCAGCTGACGCAGCAGCATGATCGAGCGCAGGATCGTGAAGCGGTTGCGATCGAAGTCGTCGATCAGCCCGAGGACCTTCTGGCGCTCGCGCTGCAGGCGCGTGTCGTAGAGCTTGCGGTGGCGGGGATGCAGATCGACGGCCAGGGTCTGCTCCTGCTTGGCCGGCAGGTCGGCGGCCACCAGCTCCTTGGTCCGGCGCTTGACCAGCGGCTTGATCCGGCGCCGCAGGCGTGCCAGCCGCTCCGCCTCGCCGCGACGCTCGATCGGCCGCGCGTAGTGCTCGGCGAAGCGCTTCGGATCGGGGAACAGACCGGGCGCCGTGATCGAGAGCAGCGACCACAGCTCCATCAGGTTGTTCTCCATCGGCGTGCCCGTGATAGCCAGCTTGAACGGGGCGGCCAGCTGGCGGACGCAGTGGTGGGTCCGAGACTGGTGGTTCTTGACGTACTGGGCCTCGTCGAGGATCAAGCCCGCCCAGACCACCGTGCGGTAGGCGTCGGCCTCGAGCCGAAACAGGGTGTAGGTGGTGACGACGACGTCGGCCGCCGCCACCTCGTCGATCCTGCGGCCGGACCTGGCCAGCGTATCGATGACCGGCGCGATCGTGAGCCCGGGAGCGAACCGGGCCGCCTCGCCCACCCAGTTGGAGACGACGCTCGTCGGGGCGACGATCAGGAACGGCCCGAGGCTGGGGTCGCGGTCGCGGGCGTGGCAGATCAACGCGAGCGTCTGGAGGGTCTTGCCGAGCCCCATGTCGTCGGCGAGGATCCCGCCCAGCTCGAGCTCCCACAGCGACGCCAGCCAGCAGAACCCCTCGCGCTGGTAGGGGCGCAGCCGCGCCGTCAGCGTCGCCGGCGGGTCGTACTCGGCGACCGCATCCACCTCGAGCAGCGCACCGACCTGCCGCTGCCACGCCTGCGCCTGCTCGGTCACGACGCCGAGCGCGGCAAGCTCGGCCCAAAGCCCGGCCTGGTAGCGGCTGATCCGCAGCGGCGCCGACGTCGACTCCGACAGCGCCCGGGCCTCCTCGATCAGCTTGCGCAGGGACTGCAGTCGGGGGGCGAGCAGCGAGAAATGGGCGCCGTCGGCGAGCAGCATGTGCGGACTCGCCGCTCGCCAGGGCCGTGAACACGTCGGCGAACGGCAACTCGCCGCCTTCGACGCTGATGGTCACGCCGAGGTCGAACCAATCGCGATCTCCTGCGATGTCGGCGGTGGACACGCCGATGGCAAGCGAGTCGCCGACGTCGCGGTAGTCGGCCGGCGCTCCGGCGACCTCGACGGTGATCTCCGGCCGCTCGGCAAGTCGCGGCAACTCCTCGGTCGTCAGCCGCATGCTGTCGAGGCCGCTCAGCCAGACCGCCGATGCGCCGGTGGGCCGCCCGGCCCCGTCGAGCAGGCCGAAGCCCTCGAGGCCGGTGCCGGTGAGGACGGTGCCGGCTAGGATCTCGCGCTCGGCTTCGAGGTCGCGAAACCCCGGAGGCCCCCCGTTCGTGCCGAGCGCTGCCCGCCGCGTGGTCGGGCCGACCTGATAGGCCCACTCCCAGCCGACCTCGAGCGCATGATCGGTGCCGTAGCTCGCACGCAGCGTGAGCGCCGGCGCGGAGATCTCCGGCGGGGTGAACGACCCGTCCGACGACACCACCTTGGCGACGTGGCGCAGCGCGGGGCAGAACTCGTCGGCGAAGCGGTAGAGATCGCCTGCCGGGATCTCCAGCGGCTCACCGTCGAGCACCATCCGCTGCAACGGCGGCGCCGCCGGCCTGGCGAGACGCACGAGCCGCAAACGCCGGTTCTCACGGCCGCCGCCGGCGGTGACGTCGGCGCGCTCGGCGCAAACGATGCCGTGTCCGCTGGTACCGAGGAATAGCACCGGCTCGAGGTCGAGCGCATCTTCGCCGTCGACGCGGATCGCGGCCGCCACGAGCGACCCGGCGTCGCCTTGGCGCCTGACGTCCATGAGCAGCTCACCCCGCTGGTACCGCGGCACCTCGCCCAGGGCCGTCCGCGCGTGCACGACCGCCAGCCCGAGCCGGGCCGCCTCGTCCAGCAGCGACCACAGCTGTGTGCTGTCGCAGGCGCCGAGGTCGAGCGTCCTGTCACCGCCGTAACGGGGGTAGTAGGCCGCGGTGCCCGTCCGGGCGTGGTGGATCGCGTACAGCTCGCGCACGACGGCCAAGTGATCAGGGCGGTAACCGGCGCTCTGGACATGCCACGAATCCAGTCCGCTCCACGCCAGCGACCCGTTGACCCAGCCGCCGCGCGTGCCGGGTCGCATCAGCCGGGCCATCAGGCGCGGCGTGCGACGGGTCGAGACGGCATCCCGGTGCAAAGCCAGCTCGATGGCCAGGGGGCTGCCCGTCGCGTGCGTCGCCGGCGTGTCGACCAACACGAGCAGCGGCTTCTCCCACGGACCTAGCTGCGCCCTGGACGGAACCTGGCGTGGCGCGTGCCGCTCCCGGCTCGGGCGGCCGGCGCCCTGCCTGGCGGTCGCGGCGATCACGATCGCCGCGACGTGCTTGCAGTTGTATCCCACCGGGCAGGTGCATTCGCCGTCGTCGAACGCCAGGGCGCCGTCCGGGTCAGTCGCGAAGAACGCGGCGGTGCTATAGAGCGCGCCCTGGCCGACCACCGAGCCGGTCAACTTCTCGGCGTTCGGGTCCCACTTGATCGCGGCCACCCTGTTGCCGCGCGCGTAGCCGCGCCCGCGCTTGAAGGACCGCGATCCGACGACTGCCTCGACCTCGGACAACTCTACGCCGTCCAGTTCGCTGATCGCGCCGACCACGAGCGCAACATAGCCGTCGTCCCGGACCGCAACGGCGGCGAGGACGGGGTCCGCGTGCGCGTCGGTCAGCTCGAGCGATACCGGTCGCTGACGCAGTTGTCCAACAACTGATCTGCGACCGGCTCGTCAACCGGCCCGGCAGCGGTCGCTTGGCCCAGCCGGCTGTCTGCCGGCGTTTACATGGAGAAGCCCCGTTTCGCGGGGCTTCTCGTCGCTTCCCGCCGGTTCTCTTCAATCGGGGCGCCCGGATTCGAACCGGGGACCTCACCGACCCGAACGGTGCGCGCTACCAGGCTGCGCCACGCCCCGATGAACATGGGAGTATTTCACAGCCGGACCGGCGTGGGCTCGGCCACCGCGCGGCGCTCGGCGAGGCCGGCCGGCCGGGGCGGCCGGTCGCCGCTCACCAGCCGGTAGTGGCCGAGCAGGCGCCGGCGGGCTCGGTGGAGCGCACTCTCGACGGCCGGCACGCTCAGGCCGGTCCAGGCGGCGAGCTCCGAGTAGGGCAGGCCGGCCAGCTCGCGCAAACCGAGCAGCTCCCGCTCGAGCGGCGAGAGCGCGCCGAAGGCGCAGCAGAGCGCCGCCATCTGCTGGCTCACCTCGAGTGCCGCCTGCGGGTCACAGGACGGGCGGAGCTGGACGAGATCGTCCGACAGCGCCGCCATCTCGGCCCGGCGGACCCGCCAGCGGTGCTCGTCGATGCAGGCGTTGCGGGCGATCTCGTAGATCCACGCCTTGAAGGCGATCGGCCGCTCGCCGGCCCGCATGCTGCGGAGCGCCGAGATGAAGATCTCCTGGACGATGTCCTCCGATAGCTCGCGGTCGCCGACGCGCGAGCGGACGTAGGCGATCACCCGGCCGCGGTAGCGCTCGACCAGCCGCTCGAAGCTCCGGTCGTCGCCGCCGCGCACAGCGGCCACCAGGTCGCCGTCCGCCGGCCACCCCGCTGACCTCGTACTCCGTTCCGACGGGTCCACCACCACCGCCTCCGTGTACCGTCTCCGTACGAGGGCCCCAGGCTGGGCCCTCTCCCTCGATCGTCGACGGAGTGAGAAGGATACGCCAAGCCCCGCCGTGACGGCCGTTCTCGACGACATCCTCGCCGACCTCGATCGCCTGCTCGAGCCGGCGCGCTTCGCCGACTACTGCCCCAACGGGCTCCAGGTCGCCGGACCCACGGCGATCGGGACGGTGGTCACCGGCGTCTCGGCCCACGTCGAGCTCTTCGAGGCCGCGGCAGCCCGCCGGGCCGACCTCGTGCTCACCCATCACGGCATCCTCTGGGACGGCGACGACCGGCGTATCACCGGCCGGCTCCACGAACGGCTGCGGCTGCTGATCGGCAACGGCATCGCCCTCGCCGCCTACCACCTGCCGCTCGACGCCCACCCCGAGGTCGGCAACAACGCGCTGCTCGCCGACGGCCTCGGCTGCGCCGTCCACGAGCCGTTCGGCATCCACCGCGGTCAGGCGATCGGCCGCTGTGGCCGGTTCGCCGACGGCGGGATCACCGCCGCGGAGCTGATCGATCGTGTCGAGGCGCTGACCGGGCGCGCGCCGCTCGCCTTCGCCGCCGGCCCGGCGGTCATCCGGACGGTGGCGATCGTCTCCGGCGCCGGGTGCGGCCACCTCGGCGAGGCGATCGCCGGCGGCTACGACGCCTTCATCACCGGCGAGCCGGCCGAGCGCGCGATGGCCGAGGCCCAGGAGTCGGGGATCCACTTCCTCGCCGCCGGCCACTACGCCACCGAGACCTTCGGCGTCCGCGCCCTCGGCGAGCGCCTGGCCGATCGTTTCGGCGTCGAGCACGTGTTCGTCGACGTGCCCAACCCGATCTGACCCGCCGAGCGGCGGCGGCGGTGGCGGCCTGTCCGTCCGCATCGCTTGTGCCCGTCCGCCCGAGGCGGTATACAGGAGAAGGTCAAAAACAGGAGGCCGCACCGATGCCGAATCACCTGACGCCCACCGAACTCGCGCGCGAAGCTGGGCTGGAGCGACGCGAGGTCATCTCCAAGTGCATGGAGATGGGGGTGCCGATTTTTCAGGGCCGCATCGACAAGTATCTGTTCCTCAGCAGCTTGAGCAAGGTCGGCGATTCACGCCAGCCGTTGGAGGCAGCGGGCTAAGAGCGCAGCACACGCGGGGCCCGGCCCCGGATATGAGGCGGGGGCCGCACCCGAGCACGGCGGCGCGCTCCGGTGGACGCGGTGCCGAGCGGGGGCCCGGCGCCGCGGCCGCCCCGGCCCAGCACCCCGTCTAGGCGCCGCTCTGGCGCGGCAGGGCCGCCGTGGCTTGATCGAGGAGTTCCGCCGGGCGCGGGTCTTCTTCGGCTCACCGGCAAAGTGCTTGACTACCTGGCGCACCCGCCGCTCGAGGTGCGCCGCCGCCTCCGGACCGGGCCCTATCCTGGGCAGGGCTTGCCCCGCGCCCTGCTCACCCTGGCCGCGCTCCTCGCCCTCGCCGCCGGCGCAGTCCCGGCCGCCGCAGGGGCCGCCGCCCCGGCGACGCTCGCCCGCCTGCGGGGGATCATGAGCGCCGAGATGCGCCAGGCCGGCCCGCAGTCGGGCGCCGTGGTCGTCGATCTACGCAGCGGGCGGACGCTCTTCTCGCTGCGATCGAACGTCCCGCGCGAGCCGGCCTCGGTCGAGAAGCTCTACACGACCGCGGCCGCGCTGGCCCGCTTCGGGCCCGACGCGCGCCTCCAGACGGCGGTGACCGCCGTCGGCTCGCCGGATGCCACCGGCGTCTGGCACGGCGACCTCTACCTCCGGGGCGGCGGCGACCCGACGTTCGGCAGCCGGGCGGCCGCGGGCGGTCAGGGCAGCGCGACCAACCTGGCGGCGGCGCTGTTCGCCGCCACCGGGATCAGCCGGGTCGACGGGGCGGTGCTCGGCGACGAGTCGGTCTTCGACGCCCTGCGCGGCGACCCGGCCGCCGGCTACCAGCCCGACAGCGACCTCGGCGGCCTGTTGAGCGGCCTGGCCTACGACCGGGGTAGGACCGGCGGCCTCCCGTCCCCGGCCGCGTTCGCCGCCTCGCAGCTGGCGGCGGCGATCCGCGCCGGCGGGGTCAAGGTCACCGGGCGCTCGGCCGCCGGCGTGGCGCCGCCCGAGGCCCGCGTCCTGGCCAGCGTCCCGTCGCCGCCGCTGCGCACCCTGGTGGCGATGACCGACCTCCCGTCGGACAACTTCTTCGCCGAGATGCTCCTCAAGGATCTCGGGGCCCGCTTCGGGAGCGCCGGGTCGAGCGCGGCCGGCGCCGCGGTCGTCCGGCAGTGGCTGGCCGGACTCGGGGTCACGCCGCGCATCGTCGACGGCTCGGGTCTCTCGCGCGCCGACCGGACGAGCCCGCGCCAGCTCGTCGACCTCCTCCGCGCGCTGCGCCCCGGCGGCGGCGGGCGCCAGGCCGACGTCGGCGCCGCCCTGCTCGCCGGTCTGCCGGTCGCCGGGCGCAGCGGCACCCTCATCCATCGCATGCGGGCGACCCCGGCGGCCGGGCGCTGCGTGGCCAAGACGGGCACCCTCACCGACGTGTCGACGCTCGCCGGCGTCTGCGACGGTCGCTTCGCCTTCGCCTTCCTGATGAACGCCGTCGTCGACCTCAACCGGGTTCACGCCCTCCAGGACCGGATGACGATCGAGCTGGCGGCCAGCGGCTGAGCCTATTGCCGGGCGTCGACGGGCGGCCTGGCGAGCAGCTCGAGCAGCCCGGCCTCGTCGAGCACCGGCACTTCGAGGCGCTCGGCCTTGGCGAGCTTGGTCCCGGCGCTCTCCCCGGCGACGAGGTAGTCGGTCTTCTTGGACACCGCGCTGGTGACCCGGCCGCCGGCGGCGAGGATCCGCTCGGTCGCCTGCTCGCGCGAGAGCATCGGCAGGGTGCCGGTGAGGACCAGGGTGAGCCCGGCCAGCGGCCCCTCCCCCGGGGGTGGCCCGTCCTCGGCGAACTTCAGCCCCGCCTCGCGCAGTCGGTTGATCTGGAGCAGCATCGCCGGCTCGGCCAGCTGAGCGGCGATCGTGGCGGCCATCTTCGCGCCGATGCCCGGCGTCTCCTCGATCGCCTCGGGCGGGGCGGCGAGCAGGGCGTCGATGCTCCGGAACTGGCGGGCGAGGTTCTGCCCGGTGACGGCGCCGACCTCCTCGATCCCCAGCGCGAAGAGCACCCGGCCGAACGGGCGCGCGCGCGAGGCGTCGATCGCCGCGATCAGGTTGCCGGCCGAGATCTCCCCGAAGCCCTCGAGGTCGATCAGCTGCTCGGGGGCCAGGGCGTAGATGTCGGGGGCGGTGGTCAGCAGGCCGCGTGACTGGAGCGCGTGGACCTGCTTCTCGCCGAGGCCGTCGATGTCCATCGCCCCGCGCGAGACGAAGTGCTTGAGGAGCTGCCACTGGCGCCCCGGGCAGACCGGGTTCGGGCACTTGGTGAAGACGCCCTCGGCCGGCTTGACCGTCGCCGTCGCGCACGCCGGGCAGCGCTCCGGGGGCCCGGGGGACGCGGCGCGGTCGGGGCGTCCGACCGCGCCCGGCGCCGGCGAGACGACCTGGGGGATCACGTCGCCGGCGCGGAGGACGATCACCTCGTCGCCGGGACGGACGTCCTTGCGGCGGAGGTCCTCCTCGTTGTGGAGGGTGGCCAGCTTGACGGTGACCCCGCCGACGGCGACGGGCTCGAGCTCGGCGAACGGGTGGAGGTCACCGTACTTGCCGACGTTCCAATGGACGGCGCGCAGCGTGGTCTTCGCCGTCGTCGGCGGGAACTTCCAGGCCACCGCCCAGCGCGGATCGCGCCCGACGGCGCCGAGCCGGCGCTGGAGCTCGTGGTCTGAGACCTTGACGACGACCCCGTCGATCTCGAAGTCGAGCTTCCCGCGCCGCTGCTCCCACGCCTGGCACTGGGCGACCACGTCGTCCTCGCTGTGGAGCAGCCGGATGTCCGGGTTGACCGGGAAGCCGCTGCGCCGCAGCCAGGCGAGAGCGTCCCAGTGGGTCTCGAAGACGATTCCCTCGGTCACCCCGACGCCGTAGGCGAGCATCGACAGCGGGCGCTGGGCGGCGAGCGCCGGGTCGAGCTGGCGGATCGTCCCGGCCGCCGAGTTGCGCGGGTTCATGAAGGTCTGCAGGCCCGCCCCGGCCCGGCGCTCGTTGAGGGCGGCGAAGTCCGGGAGCGACATGTAGATCTCCCCCCGGACCTCGATCAGCGGCGGCGCGTCGGAGATGCGCAGGGGGATCTGGCCGATCGTGCGGAGGTTGTGCGTCACGTCCTCGCCGATCTCGCCGTTGCCGCGGGTGGCGCCGCGCTCGAGCACGCCGTCGCGGTAGAGGAGCGAGATCGCCAGCCCGTCGATCTTCGGCTCGCAGACGAACTCGAACTCCGGCTCCGCGATGCCCTCGCGGGCGAGGTGGCCGCGCATCCGGGCGACCCAGGCGCGGAGCTCCTCGGCCGACCGGGCGTTGGCCAGCGAGAGCATCGGCATCAGATGGGCGACCTTGGTCAGCCGGCTGACCGGCGTCCCCCCGACCCGCTGGGTCGGCGAGTCGCGGGTGATCAGCGCAGGGTCGGCCGCCTCGATCGCCTTCAGCTCGTCGAACAGGGCGTCGTACTCGTCATCGCCGATCTCGGGATCGTCGAGGACGTAGTAGCGGTGCTCGTGGTGGATCAGCTCGGCCCGCAGCTGCGCGGCCCGCTCCGCCGCCGGGACGGCCGCGGCCGTTGCGGGCTCGGGAGCCGCCGGGACGGCCGCGGCCGGCGCCGGCTCGGGAGCCGCCGAGCGGGAGGTCCGATCGTCGCCCGGGTCAGCCATCCAGCAGCCGCTCGAGCTCGAACTCGCGCAGCACCTCGATCCCCGGCAGGTCGGTCAGGTCGAAGTGGATCGGCGTCAGGGCGATCCGGCCGGCGGCGACCGCCGCGAGATCGGTGCCCGGCTCGTCGCGAAACCCGGGATCGTTGCCGTAGACCCAGTAGTGGCGTCCGGCGCCCTCCTCGCGCTCGAGGCGGAGCTCGTCGCGGTAGATCCGCTTGCCGAGCCGCGTGACCTCGACCCCGTCGGGGGCGACGCCCGGGACGTTGATGTTCAGCAGCGTGCCCGGCGGCAGCGGCTGCCGCTCGAGCGAGTCGACGAGGCGGGCGACGAACCGCGCGGCCACCTCGAAGTCGAAGCCCGACTCGACGGAGAAGTCGACTCCCCGGCCGCGCGACTGCTGGGAGACGGCGATCCCCGGCACCCCGAGGATCAGCGCCTCGAGCGCGGCGGCCACGGTGCCCGAGTAGGTGATGTCGTCGCCGAGGTTCGCCCCGTGGTTGATCCCCGAGACCACGAGGTCGACGTGGAGGCCGTCGATCAGGCCGAGCTGGGCGAGGCGGACGCAGTCGACCGGCGTCCCGTCCGTCGCGAAGCCGACGCTCCCGTCGCCGAAGTCAACCTCGTTGACCAGCAGCGGCCGGCGCGTGGTGATCGACCGGGCGGTCGCCGAGCGGTTGCCGTCCGGGGCGATGACCGTCACCCCGACCCCGTCGACCTCGCGCAGGGCGCGGCGGAGCGCCTGGAGACCCTCGGCCTCGATGCCGTCGTCGTTGGTGAGCAGGACCTCGAGCACGCACAGAGGATAGGCGGGCGCCCGGCGGCCGGACCGCGACCGGTGGTCGGCGCCCGGGTCAGCGGTGAAAGCGCCGGCGCGAGCTCACGACGACCGGGGCCTGGCCGGGCGATGTGACCGTCGCCCGCACGCCGAGGGTGACCGGCGCGGCTCGCCGGAGCACCGCGACCGCGGCCGCCGCCAGGCGCACCGCGTAGGCCGCCCGTCCGGGCCCGACCGCGCCGAGCACGGCGGAGGCGAGGATCACCTGGGTCGAGCGTGGTCCCCCGTCGGCCCCGGCCCGCAGGCGCAGGCGCACGGCCAGCGCCCGCGGGATGAGCAGATCGACCTCGACCCGGGCGACGCGGCTGGCGGTGATCGACCCGGACAGGCCGCGGGCGGTCAGCGTGCCGAACACCGCGGCCGCGGTGAGCCGCCCCGGCGGCGCGGTGAGCCGCCCCAGCGGCGCGGCCGTCGCCGCCGCCGGCGCTCCGGCGGCGGCCGGCGCGGCCGGGGGCGGCGGCGCCGAGGGCGGCGGCGTGATCGCCGGCGGCGGCTCGGCGGGCGGGGCGGCGCCCGGCTGGACGGTCTGCGCGGCGCTCGACCGACCGCCGGCGTTGTCGGCCACGGTCAGGGTCACCGTGCGCGCGCCCTGACCGACATAGGCGTGACTCGTCTGCGGCGCTGCCCCCACCTGCCCGTCGCCGAAGTCCCAGGTGTAGGCGAGGATCCGGCCGTCGGCGTCGGTCGAGGCGCCGGCGTCGAAGCTGAAGGTCTGCTGGTCGCCGGTGGCAGCAGCCGTGAAGCGGGCGACCGGCGGCTGGTTCTCGGCCGTCCGCCCGAGGCACGCGTTCTGGGCGTTGGAGAACTCGGCCTGGAGCATGTAGCCGTGGGCGTTGATCGTCTCGTTGCCCGCGCCCGGGCCGGGCGCCGAGTAGGACCGGCGGCACTTGTCTGCGATCTCGCTCTGGTCGGCGGTGTCCACCCAGGCCGGTTGGTTGACCAAGGGATCGGTGAGCATCTCGATGTGCTCGTGGCTGATGATGTTGACCGCGGCGTCGGCGGCCGGGTCGTTCGGCGCCTGCGGAGGCCGGCAGCCGTCGACGTCCGCCCAGGGGATGTTGGCGTAGACGACCGGCGAGGCGTCGGGGAACGCCGGGTAGCCGAGGAGCTGTGAGTGGTAGGCGCAGAAGGCGTTGGTCGAGCACTGGGCCGTCGTCGTGTCCTGGCAGCTGACGACGCCCGGCGGCGTCAGGACGAAATAGGCCCGGTCGAGGCCCGGGCCCCAACCGGCGCGCGGCAGGACCGCGGCGATCTCCGCCTGGATCGCGGCGTCGGTCAGGCACGGCGCGGTTGCGAGGCCGAGCGTGCCGACCGCGCAGGTCTCGGGAGGATAGGCCGAGGTGTCGACGAAGGAGCCGCCGAAGCTCGACCGGTAGCCGACGCTCCCAGCGCTGTCGCCGTACTCGGTGGCCACCGAGTAGACGTTCGTCGGCGTCCCGCTGTCGGCGCCGACGTCGGTCAGGTAGCCGCCGAGGCGGGCCTCGAAGTCGGCGCTCAGCGCGTGGTTGGGGTCCCAGAAGATGACGAACGTCCGGTGGGCGTGCATGACCGGTCCGCCGAGATAGCTCAGATGGCCGGTGGGCCCTCCGGCGCCCGGCGCTGCCGCGCGCGAGGGCAGGGCCGCGCCGAACGCGGCCGGCGGCGCCGTGCGGGCGAAGATGCCCAGCAGCCTGCCGCGCGCCTGCGCCGCCGCCGGGGCGCCGAGGGTCAGCGCGAGGGCGAGCGCGAGGGCGAGCGCGAGGATCCACACGCCGCGCGGGGTCGACTGGGGCACCGCGCGATCGTAGCCTGTGCCCACCACCCCTGGCGCCGCCCGCCCGTCCGTCCGAGCCAAGCCGTCCGCCGCCGGCCGCTCAGACGAGCTCGAGGAAGACCATCTCCGTCGAGTCCGACCGCCGGGGGCCGAGCTTGAGGATTCGGGTGTAGCCGCCGGGCCGGGTCTCGTAGCGGGGCGCGACCTCCTCGAACAGCTTGTGGACGATGAACTTGTCCTGGCCGAGCGCCGAGAGGGCCAGGCGGCGGGCGTGGAGGTCCCGGCGCTTGGCCAGCGTGATCAGCTTCTCGATCTCCGGCTTGACCGCCTTGGCCTTGGCCTGGCTCGTCTTGATCCGCTCGTGCTCGATGACCTCCTTGCAGAGGTTGCGCAGGAGCGCCTTGCGGTGCGCCGAATCCCGGCTCAGCTTGTGACGTGTCTTCTGGTGGCGCATCTCTCTCTCCGTTTCAGTCGGCGCGCAGGTGCAACCCGCGGGCCTCGAGCGTCTCGATGACCTCGTCGATCGACTTCTTGCCGAAGTTGGGGATCGCGTTGAGCTCGGCCTCGGACTTCGAGATCAGGTCGCCGACCGTCTGGATCCCGGCTCGCTTGAGGCAGTTGTAGGAGCGGACGCCGAGCTCGAGCTCCTCGATCAGGATGCCCCACTCCTCGCCCTGCATGGCCGCCGGGACCGCCCCGGCGCCGCCGCCGGCGAGGCCGCCGTCGAGGGCTCCGTGGGGACCCTCGCGCAGCTCGGCCAGCCGCTCGACGTCGGTGAATATGGCGAGCTGGGAGATCAGGAGCTCGGCCGCCTCGCGGAGCGCCGCCGACGGCTCGACCGAGCCGTCGGTCTCGATGTCGAGGGTCAGCTTGTCGAAGTCCGTCTTCTGGCCGACGCGGGCCTGCTCGACCGCGTAGGCGACCCGGCGGACCGGGGAGAAGATCGAGTCGATCGGTATCACGCCGATCGGCTGGTCGGGCGACTTGTTCTCCTCGGCCGGGCGGTAACCGCGGCCGCGGCCGACGGTCAGATAGAGCTCGAGCTTGGTCTTCTTCTCGAGCGTCGCGATGTGGACGTCAGGGTTGAGGACCTCGACGCCGGACGGCAGGTCGATGTCCTTTGCCGTGATCTCGCCGGGCCCGGTCGCCACCAGCGCCGCCTCGACCTCGGTCGCGTCCGAATGCATCCGGCAGACGACGCCCTTCAGGTTGAGGACGATGTCGGTGACGTCCTCGGTGACTCCCTTGATCGTCGAGAACTCGTGGGCCACACCCTCGATGCGGACGCTGGTGACGGCGGCGCCGGCCAGCGACGAGAGGAGCACCCGCCGCAGAGAGTTGCCGAACGTGTAGCCGAAGCCGCGGTCGAGCGGCTCGATCACGAACGAACCACGGTTCTCCTCGACGGATTCACTCGTGATCCGGGGGATTTGGAAGTCAAGCATCGGGGTCCTAACGTCGTCGTGTTCTCAAGGCCCACGCCAGGGCGGGCGAGGGCGGGTGCGGCGCGGTTGCTACTTGGAGTACAGCTCGACGATGAGCTGCTCCTGCACGGGCGCGGCGACCTCGCGCCGCTCAGGCCGCCTCAGCACCTTCGCGGTCAAAGAATCGTGGTCGGCCTGCAGCCAGGCCGGTACCTGTCCGGTCAGCTCGGTCGCGTCCCGGATGACCTGCTCGGCCGCCGTTTCCGCCTTGACGGCGATCACGTCGCCCGGGCGGACCTGGTAGCTCGGGATGTCGACCCGCCGGCCATTGACCGTCCAGTGGCCGTGCCGGACGAGCTGGCGCGACTGGCGCCGGGAGGCGGCGAAGCCGAGGCGGACGAGCACGTTGTCGAGGCGGCATTCCAGCAGGGTGAGCAGGTTCTCGCCCGTGATCCCTGGCTGGCGCGAGGCCTTCTCGTAGTAGCTGCGGAACTGCTTTTCGAGCACCCCGTAGTAGCGGCGCGCCTTCTGCTTCTCGCGCAGCTGGAGGCGGTACTCGCTCTGCTTCTGGCGCCCGCGCCCGTGCTCGCCCGGCGGGTAGGCGCGGCGCTCGACGCCGCACTTGTCGGTCAGGCACCGCTCGCCCTTGAGGAAGAGCTTCTGGCCTTCGCGGCGGCACTGCTTGCACTGCGGAGATGTGTCTCTAGCCATCTAGAACCTCAGACCCGGCGCCGCTTGCGCGGGCGGCAGCCGTTGTGGGCTTGCGGGGTGACGTCCTTGACGCCGGTCACCTCGAGTCCGGCGGCCTGGAGCGAGCGGATCGCCGTCTCGCGGCCGGAGCCCGGGCCCTTGACGAAGACCTCGACCTTCTGCAGCCCCTGCTCGATGCCCTTGCGGGCGGCGGCGTCGGCGGTGACCTGAGCGGCGAACGGAGTCGACTTGCGCGACCCCTTGAAGCCGGCTCCACCGGCTGACTCCCAGGCGATCACGTTGCCCTGCTGGTCGGTCAGCGAGACGATCGTGTTGTTGAAAGAGGTCTTGATGTGGGCTTGCCCGATCGGGATGTTCTTCTTCGGCTTGCGGCGGCCACGGGCAGGGCGACGAGGTGCCGGCATCTACTTCTTTCCCGCCTTCTTCTTGCCCGCCACCTGCATGCGCTTGGGTCCCTTGCGCGTGCGGGCGTTGGTCTTGGTCTTCTGACCGCGTACCGGCAGGCCGCGGCGATGGCGAATGCCGCGGTAGCAGCCGATCTCGGTCAGGCGCTTGATGTCCTGCGAGCGCTCCCGCCGCAGGTCGCCCTCGACCGTCAGGTCGGTGTCGATGAGGTCGCGCAGCTTGCCGATCTCAGACTCGGTGAGATCGCGCACGTACTTGTCGTGCGAGATCCCGGCCTTGTCGAGCAGTTGGCCGGCAGTGGCCCGGCCGACGCCGAAGATGTAGGTGAGGCCGATCTCCACGCGCTTGTTGAGCGGGAGGTTGACCCCGGCGATCCGTGCCATGGGCTAGCCCTGCCGTTGCTTGTGACGGGGGTTCTTGCAGATGACCAGGACGGCGCCGTGGCGCCGGATGATCTTGCACTTTTCGCACATCGGCCTGACCGACGGTCGTACCTTCATGATCCCTTTCGATGAGTCCAGTCGAGTCGGCTCTGGTCGCCGGGACGGCGACCGCTACCGCTCGCGGATGAGCAGACGCGCGTCGGTTCACTGCACCTGAGCGCGACCGGGAATGTTAGCAAGTGCCGCGCCGTCCCCGTCGAGCCGGGCCGACGAAGGGCAGACGGCGGGACCGGGGTGGTCGGCGGGGAGTGGCCCCGGGCCGCACTCGGGCGCAGACTAAGCCGCGCTACGGCGAGCGTCAAGGGTGGCTCGGTACGCCGCCGGACGGCCGCACCAGGCCGTCGTCGTGGGCCGTCAGGTGCCAGGGAGTGAGGATCCGCGGGCCTTCGCCGGTGATCGCGATCGTGAACTCGAAGTGGGAGGCGAGCGATCCGTCCTGCGAGAAGATCGCCCAGCCGTCGCCGCCGACGCGGACGGCCTGGCGCCCGGCGGTGGTCATCGGCTCGACGGCCAGGACCATCCCCTCCTCGAGCCGCGGCCCCTTGCCGGCCGGCCCGTAGTTGGGGATCTGCGGATCCTCGTGCATGTCGCGGCCGATCCCGTGGCCGACCAGCGAGCGGACGACGGCGAGACCGGCCTCCTCGACGCAGACCTGGATCGCGTGGGAGACGTCGCCCAGCCGGTTGCCGACCTGGCACTGCTCGACGGCGTCGAACAGCGACCGCTCGGTCGTCTCGAGGAGCTTCGAGGCGACGGCGCTGATCGGGCCGACCGGGAACGTGCGGGCCGCGTCGGCGACCCAGCCGTCGAGGGTCACGCCGACGTCGATCGAGATCAGGTCGCCCCGCTCGAGCGCGTAGGGCCCGGGGATGCCGTGGACGACCATCGAGTTCGGCGAGGCGCAGATCGACCCGGGAAAGCCGCGGTAGCCCTTGAAGGCGGGCTCGGCGCCCTGCGAGCGGATGAACTTCTCGGCCGTCGCGTCGAGCTCTGCGGTGGTCACGCCCGCCCGGACCCGGCGCTCGAGCAGGCGCAGCGTCCGTACGAGGATGTCCCCGGCCGCCGCCATCTTCTCGATCTGCTCGGGTGTCTTCTTGATGATCATGGGCTGGGGGGTCGAGGCGCGCCGGGCCGCCCCCCGGCGAGCTCGGCGTGCCGCCGCTACAGCTGCTCCTCGAGGCGCAGCGTGGCCAGCGTCGCCCGGATGTGGTCGTGGACCTCGCTCGGGTCCCGCGTCCCGTCGAAGCGGCGCAGCTGGCCGCGGTCCTCGTAGTAGTCGATCAGCGGCGCCGTCTGGCTGTGATAGACCGACAGGCGGTGGCGGACGGTCTGCTCTTCGTCGTCGGTGCGCTGGATCAGCTGCGAGCCGTCGATGTCGCAGCGCCCCTCGTGCTTGGGCGGATCGAAGTCGACGTGGTAGACGCGGCCGGTCTTGCGGCTGACCCGCCGGCCCGACAGGCGGCGGACGACATCGTCGTCGGGGACGTCGATCAGGAGCGTCGCCGTCAGCCGCCGGTCGAGCTTCTCGAGCTCGGCGGCCAGCGCGTCGGCCTGCTCGATCGTCCGCGGAAAGCCGTCGAGCACGAAGCCGTCGCGGGCGTCGTCCTCCTCGAGGCGCTCGAGGATCACCCCGATGATCACGTCGTCGGGGACGAGCTCGCCGGCGTCCATGAAGTGCTGGACCGTCCGCCCGAGCTTCGTCGCGTCGGCCACCGCCCGCCGGAGGATCTCCCCGGTGGCGATGTGGGGCAGCCCGAAGTCCTCGGTCAGGCGCGCGGCCTGGGTGCCCTTGCCGGCACCGGGCGGGCCCAGGAGGATCAGATTCAGTTCGGACACGGCAGGTCTTTCCTTCGAGGACGGACGTGCGCCACGCCGGGCACGGGGCGGCGACAGATAAGCCTAGCGCCCTCGTGACAGGCGCCACCAGACCCGCGCGGCCGGCACCGGGATCAGGTCTTGAGGAAACCCTCGTAGTTGCGCATCATCAGCTGGGCCTCGAGCTGCTTCATCGTGTCGAGGGCGACCCCGATCACGATCAGCACCGATGTCCCGCCGAAGAAGAAGTTGGCGTGGGCCCGGGCGATCAGGATCGTCGGCAGCGCCGCCACGGCGGCCAGGTAGAGGGCGCCGGGGAAGGTCAGCCGGGCGAGGATCCGGTCGAGGAACTCGGCCGTCGGCCGGCCGGGGCGCACCCCGGGAATGAAGCCGCCGTACTTCTTGAGGTTGTCGGCCTGGTCGACCGGGTTGAAGGTCACCGCCGTGTAGAAGTAGGTGAAGAGGACGATGAAGACCGACTCCCCGAGCACGTAGTGCCAGCCGTTGGGGCTGAAGAAGTTCGAGATCGACTGGGCCCACGGCGTGTTGATCAGCTGGCCGACCGTCGGCGGGAAGGCCATGATCGAGGCGGCGAAGATCACCGGGATGACGCCGGCCATGTTGACGCGCAGCGGCAGGTAGGTCTGGCCGCCCTGGGTCATCCGCCGGCCGATGACGCGCTTGGCGTACTGAACCGGGATCCGCCGTTGACCCTCCTGGATGAAGACGATCGAGCCGACGACGCCGAGCACGATGAACGGCATCATCACCTTGAAGACCTGCTGGTCTGAAGTCCACCAGGCCTGGAGCCCGCTCGGCAGGCGCGAGACGATCGAGGCGAAGATCATCAGCGAGATGCCGTTGCCGATCCCCCGCTGGGTGATCAGCTCGCCCATCCACATCAGGAGGACGGTCCCGGCGGTCAGGGTGACGACGATCAGGAAGACGTGCGGCAGATCGAAGTGGGTGATCACCGGCGTCCCCGAGGCGGCCGAGAGGGACTTGAAGAGAAAGACGTAGCCGATCGACTGGGCGAAGGCCAGCCCGACGGTCAGATAGCGCGTGTACTGGGTGATACGCGCCTGCCCGACCTCGCCCTCCTTGGAGAGCTTCTCGAGCGAGGGGACGACCACCGTCAGCAACTGGAGGATGATCGACGCCGTGATGTAGGGCATGATCCCCAGCGCGAAGAGGGCCAGCTTGGAGAGCGCCCCGCCGGAGAAGAGGTTGAGGAAGCTGAGGATGTTCGAGCCGCTGAACTGGGACAGCGACTTGACTGCCTGGGTGTTGATCCCCGGCACCGGGATGTGCGAGCCGACACGGTAGAGGGCGAGCACCAGCGCGGTGAACGCGAGCTTCTTGCGGATGTCGGCGACCGTGAAGGCGCTGAGAATGGTGTTCAGCATGCGTGCCCGTCGATCTTAGACGACGTCGGGGTCGGGGCTCGCAGCGCCCGGTCAGCCGGAGATGACCGTGCAGGTACCGCCGGCCGCCTCGATCTGGGCGCGCGCGGTGGCGCTGAATCCGTGGGCCTCGACGCTCAGCGCCTTGCTGATCGCGCCGTTGGCCAGGATCTTCACGGGGATGCCCTTGCGCGTGGCCAGGCCGACGGCCGCGAGGGTCGCCGGCGTGACCGCGGCCTCGGCCTCGAAGCGCGCCTCGAGGTCGCCGATGTTGACCGGCTGGGTGTGGGTCCGGAACGGACCGAAGGGCATCGACATCTTCTTGGTCGGGCCGCGCAGCTTGCGCATCCGCATGTGGATCGGCATCTGGCCGCCCTCGAAGCGGGCGCGGTCCTTGGAGCCGGCGCGCGAGCCGGCGCCCTTCTGGCCGCGGCCCGAGGTCTTCCCGGTGCCCGAGCCCTCGCCCCGGCCGACGCGCTTGCGCGGACGACGGCTGCCCGGAGCCGGCGACAGCGAGTGGAGGCCGATCCACTCCTCGCGCTCCACCGGCGGCTTGCGGAGCTTCGGCTCCCGCGGGCTCACGACGGCTTCTCCTCGACGGAGACGAGATGGCGGACGGCGTGGAGCATGCCCCGCGACTGGGGGGTGTCGACGACGTCGACGCGGTGGCCGATCCGCCGCAGCCCGAGCGAGCGCAGGGTGTCGAGCTGGCGCCGGTTGGCGCCGTTGCGCGACTTGCGCTGGACGACCTGGATCGTGCTCACGGGGTGATCGCCTCCTCGGAGGCCGGCTCGGTCGCCGTCTCGGCGGGAACCTCGGCGGCCGGGGCGGGCTCGGCCGCGTCGGCGGCGGCAGCCGGAGCGTCGGCCGAAGGAGCCGGAGCGGCAGGAGCAGGAGCGTCGGCGGCGGGCGCCGGAGGAGCGGCGGCGGCGGCCTCGGCGGCGGCGGCCTCGGCCGCGGCCGCGCGCTCGATGCGCTTGTCGGTCACGCCGAGGACCTGGGCGATCGACAGGCCGCGCAGCGAGGCGACCTCACGCGGGGTGCGCAGGCCGTGGAGCCCCTCGACCGTGGCCCGGACGAGGTTGATCGGGTTCTGCGAGCCGAGGCTCTTGGAGAGGATGTCATGGATCCCGGCGAGCTCGAGCACGGCGCGGACGCCGCCGCCGGCGATCACCCCGGTACCCGGCGAGGCCGGCTTCAGGAAGACGCGTCCGGCGCCGAAGACGCCGGTCGTCTGGTGGGTGATCGTCGATCCGTGCTTGGGCACCCGGAAGAGGCTCTTCTTGGCCTGCTCGACGCCCTTCTGGATGGCCAGGGGCACCTCGTTGGCCTTGCCGTAGCCGACGCCGACGACGTCCTTCTCATCGCCGACGACGACGAGCGCGGTGAACGAGAACCGCCGGCCGCCCTTGACGACCTTGGCGACCCGGTTGATCTCGACGACCCGCTCCTGGAGGTCCAGGCCGGCGGGGCTGACTGTTCTGTCGATGCGCATGAGGCGGGAAGGGTAGCGGGCCTCAGACCGAGAGGCCGGCCTCGCGCGCTCCCTCCGCGAGCGCCTTGACGTGTCCGTGGTACTGGTAGCCGCCCCGATCGAACACCGCCGAGGTGATCCCGGCCGCCTGCGCGCGCTCGGCGAGGAGGGCCCCGGCGCGCCGGGCGACATCGCCCCGCGGCAGGGCCCGGAGCTCGGCCTCGGTCCAGCTCACAGCGGCCAGCGTGTGGCCGCCGAGGTCGTCGATCAGCTGGGCGGAGATCCCCCGGTTGGAGCGGAACACCGAGATCCGGGGGCGCTCGGGCGTCCCGGAGATCTTGGCGCGGACCCGGCGGCGGCGCTTGAGGCGCCGGGCCTGGGTGGTCATCACAGTCATGCTCGAATCTCCTTGCCGTGGCCGGCGCCGACGGCGCGTAGAGAACTCATGCCCGCTTGCCGACCTTGCGGGCCACGTACTCGCCCTCGTAGCGGATCCCCTTGCCCTTGTAGGGCTCGGGCGGGCGCTTCTTGCGAATCTTGGCGGCGGTCTCGCCGACCTGCTGCTTGGAGATGCCGCGCACGACGATGCGCGTCGGCTGGGGCACCTCGAACTGGATCCCGTCGGGCGCGGGGACCGACACCGGATGCGAGTAGCCGAGCGCGAGCTCGAGGTCGGCCCCCTTGAGCTGGGCCCGGTAGCCGACGCCCTGGATCTCCAGCCGCTTCTCGTAGCCGGTGGTCACCCCGGTCACCATGTTGGCCACCAGCGTGCGGACCAGCCCGTGGAGCGAGCGGTGCTCGCCGCGGTTGGTCGGACGCGTGACGACCAGGTGGTCTTCCTCCTGGGCGACGGTGATGTCGCGGGGGATCCGCTCGAAGAGCTCGCCTTTGGGGCCGTTGACCCGGACGAGGTTCGGCTCGATCGAGACCAGGACCCCGGCGGGGACGGGAATCGGTTGCCTGCCGATGCGCGACATGGCTACCAGACCTCCGCGACGACCTCGCCGCCGACGCCCGCCGAGCGGGCCTCGTGGCCGGTCATCACGCCGCTGGAGGTGGAGACGATCGCCGTGCCCATCCCGCCGAGGACCCGGGGGATGTGCTTGGCGTCGACGTAGGTGCGCCGGCCCGGCCGCGAGACGCGCCGCAGGCCGGAGATCGCCGAGCGGCGCCCGGCGTCGTACTTGAGGACGATGTCGAGCACCTCGCCGGGGGCGTCGGGGTTCGGCGCCACCGTGAAGCCGTCGATGTAGCCCTGCTCGGCGAGGATCCGTGCGAGCTCGGCCTTCTGCCTGGAGGCGGGGATCACCACGGTCTCGTGCGAGGCGCGGATCGCATTGCGAATCCGGGTCAGGAAGTCGGCGATCGGATCGGTCATTGACATAGAGCGGCTCCCACTACCAGGATGACTTCGTCATCCCGGGGATCTGTCCGGTATGGGCCATCTCGCGCAGGCAGATCCGGCAGAGGCCGAACTTCTTGTAGACGGCCCGCGGCCGCCCGCAGCGGTGGCAGCGCGTGTAACCGCGCGTCTTGAACTTGGGTGTCCGCGCCTGGCGGACGACCTGCGAGGTCTTGGCCATCAGTTCTCCTTGGTTTCGGCCTGGGCCGCGTCGCCGGCGGGCTCGGCGCCGGTGCTCGCCGCGTCGGTCGACGGGACGTCCTCTTCGGGCGGGAGCGAGAGCCGCTCGGGAGGCGCGGCGGCGGCCGCCTCGGCGGCGGCCTGCGCCTCGAGCACATCCTCGGCCGCCTCGGCGGCCTCGAGGTCGGCGGCCACCGCGGCCGCCGGCTCCTCGACGGCCACCGCGGCCGGAGGGGCGATCGTCGCCCCGGCAGCGCCGCCCTGGTCGCCGCCCTCGCGGGCGAAGGGCATGCCGAAGGCGGTGAGCAGGGCGAAGGCCTCCTCGTCGGTGACCGCAGTGGTGGTGATCGTGATGTCCATGCCGCGGACCGCGTCGACCTCGTCGTAGTCGATCTCCGGGAAGATGATCTGCTCACGGACGCCCATCGAGTAGTTGCCGCGCCCGTCGAAGGACTTCGGGTTGAGCCCGCGGAAGTCGCGGATCCGGGGGATGGCGATCGAGCAGAGGCGGTCGAGGAACTCGTAGCCGCGCTCGCCGCGCAGCGTCACCGAGATCCCGACCGGCATCCCCTCGCGGAGCTTGAAGGCGGCGATCGACTTGCGCGCCCGGCGGATGTTGGGCTTCTGGCCGGCGATCGTCGCCAGCTGCTTGGTCGCCTGGTCGAGGACCTTCGAGTCCTGGCGGGCGTCGATTCCCATGTTCAGGGTGATCTTCTGGATCTTCGGCGCCTGCATCGGCGAGGAGTAGCCGAAGCGCTCGGTCAGCGCCGGGCGGATCTCCTGCTCGTAGCGGGTCTTCAGTCGGGCGGTGGTGGTCGTCTCGGCCATCAGTCGATCCTGGTCTTGGAGCGGCGGGTCACGCGGTAGCGCTTGCCGTCCTCACGGACGACGCCGACGCGGGTCGGCTTGTTGTCGCTCGGGTCGAGCAGGGCGACGTTCGAGACGTGGATCGGACCCTCGCGTTCGATCACCCCGCCGACCGACTCGGCGCGCTGGACGTCGCGCACCTGGCGCGGTCGCTCGTGGCGCTTGATCATGTTGAGGCCCTCGACGTAGACGCGGTCCTTGGTGCGGTCGACGCGGAGCACTCGGCCGGTCTTGCCCCGGTCCTTGCCGCTGATCACGGTCACCTGGTCGTCGCGGCGGATCTTCATGGCTAGAGAACCTCCGGGGCGAGCGAGACGATCTTCATGAAGTTCCGGTCGCGCAGCTCGCGGGCCACCGGCCCGAAGATCCGCGTCCCGCGCGGGTTGCGCTGGTCGTCGATGATCACGGCGGCGTTCTCGTCGAAGGCGATGTAGGTGCCGTCGTCGCGGCCGAAGGACTTCTTGGTCCGGACGACGACCGCGGTGACGACGTCGCCCTTCTTGACCGTGCCCTGGGGGGTCGCCTGCTTGACGGTGGCGGTGATGATGTCGCCGACGTGGGCGTAGCGCCGCCGCGAACCGCCCTTGACGCGGATGCAGAGGATCTCCCGGGCGCCGGTGTTGTCGGCGACCTTGAGCCTCGTCTCGTTCTGGATCACTTGGCACGCTCCAGGACCGACGTCAGCCGCCAGCGCTTGGTCTTCGACATCGGACGGGTCTCGACCACCCGGACGAGGTCGCCCTCGTGGGCCTCGTCGTGCTCGTCGTGGGCGTGAAGGGTCTTCGAGCTGCGGACGATCTTCTGGTAGCGGCGATGGCGGCGGCTCGTGTCGACCCGGACGGTGATCGTCTTGGCCGCCTTGGCCGAGACGACGATCCCCTGGCGGACCTTCTGGGCGCCGGGCTCCCAGACGGCGGGCTCCTCGGCCACGGCCGGCGCAGCGGTGGCCCGCGCCTTCGCACGCGTCGCCGTCCGGCCGGCGCGCCGCTCGCGCGCCTTGGCGGCGCGGATCGCGTCGCGCTCGGCCTGGCGCTCCTCGGGCGTGCGCGGTCCGCGGACGCCGGGGGCGCGCCCGGCGCGCTTGCGCCGGCGCCGCTCCTTGGGAGCCAGCACCTCGACGGGCTCCGCCTTCACTGGGGGCGTCGCCGCCGGCTCACCGACGGCCGAGCCTCCCGAAGTATCGATTTCCATGTTCCTCAGCTCTCCGTATGGGAGGTGTCGACGGTCAGCCCGCGCTCGCGCGCGACGGTCAGCGCCCGCGCCAGCTCGCGCTTGGCCACGGGCAGCCCGGCGGTGTTCTCGAGCTCGCCGGTGGCGTGCTGGAAGCGCAGTCCGAACAGGTCGCGGCGGACGGTGGCGACGTGGGTGACGAGCTCGTCGTCGGCCATGTCCCTGATCTCTTTGGCCTGAGGCATCCCGCTAGTCCTCACGCACGACGAACTTGGTCTTCACCGGCAGCTTGTGGCCGGCCAGGCGGAGCGCCTCGCGGGCGAGCGGCTCGGGCACCCCGGCGAGCTCGAACATCACGCGGCCCGGCTTGACCACCGCGACCCAGCCCTCGGGCGAGCCCTTGCCCGAGCCCATGCGGGTCTCGGCCGGCTTCTTGGTCACCGGCTTGTCGGGGAAGACGTTGATCCAGACCTTGCCGCCACGCTTGATCTTGCGGGTCATCGCGATCCGGGCGGCCTCGATCTGGCGGTTGGTCAGCCAGCCGGCGTCGAGCGACTTGAGCCCGTACTCGCCGAACTGGACCTTGACCTGGCCGCGCGAGATCCCGCCGCGACGGCCGCGATGCTGCTTGCGGTGCTTGACGCGCTTGGGGGAGAGCATCAGCGTCCGCCTCCCGGCGGGCGCCCGCGCCCGCCGCCCGGACCGCCGCCGGGGCCGCCGCGCCCGCCGCCGGGGCCGCCGCGCCCGCCGCCGGGACCGCCGCGCCCACCCGGACCACCGGGGCCGCCGCGTCCGCCGGGGCCGCCGCGCCCGCGTCCGCCGCGGTCGTCGCGGCCGCCGCGATCCTGGCGGTCGCCGGACGGGGCCGGCGCGCTCATGTCGGTCAGGTCGGCGCCGCTGTAGCCCTCGGGCATGATCTCGCCCTTGTTGATCCAGCACTTGACGCCGATCCGCCCGAAGGTGGTCTTCGCCTCGTGGAAGCCGTAGTCGATGTCGGCGCGCATCGTGTGGAGCGGCACCCGGCCGTCAGAGTAGCTCTCGCGGCGGGCCATCTCGGCGCCGCCGAGGCGACCGGAGACCTGGACCTTGACGCCCTTGGCGCCCGAGCGCATGGCGCTGGTCAGGGCGCGCTTCATCGCCCGGCGGAAGGCCACCCGGTTCTGGAGCTGCTCGGCGATCGACTGGGCGACGAGCTTGGCGTCGAGCTCGGGCCGCTTGATCTCGAGGATGTTGACCTTGACCTGCTTGCGGGTGATCCGATGGAGGTCCTTGCGGAGAGCGTCGACCTCGGAGCCGGACTTGCCGATGACGATGCCGGGACGGGCGGTGTGGATGTTGACCTCGACCTCGTTCTGGTCCTTCTTGATCGTGATGTCCGAGAGGCCGGCGTGGGCGAGCTTGCCGATGATGTGCGAGCGGATCTTGATGTCTTCCTCGAGGAAGGCGGCGAAGTTGCGCTCGTTGAACCAGTTCGACTGCCAGTCGTGGATGTAGCCGACGCGCATCGACTCCGGATGGACTTTTTGTCCCATCGTCTACTCCTTCGGGGTCAACGTGATCGTCAGGTGGCTGGTGCGCTTGCGGATCGGCGTGGCCCGGCCCATCGCCCGGGGGCGGAAGCGCTTGAGCGTCGGCCCCTCGTCGGCGAAGGCGGCCAGGACGCGGAGATCTTCGCCCACCAGCTCGTGGTTGTGCTCGGCGTTGGCGACCGCCGAGTTCAGCAGCTTGGCCCAGTCGGCGGCCACCGCGCGGGGGGCGAAGGCGAGGATCGCCCGCGCCTCGGCGACCGACTTGCCGCGGATGTGATCGCAGACCAGGCGGGCCTTGCGCGCCGAGGTGCGGACGTACTTCGCCTGGGCACGGACGATCGGTGGCTGGGCTCCTTCGGGGATCTCCTGGGGGCGGCGCTTGGAGCGAGCGGCGGCCGGCAGCTTAGGCTTGGCGCGTCCGTCGGCCGGGGTCCGCTTGGCGCCCCTGCCCTTTTCCTTGTCCGGCTTGGCGGCCGCGGCCTTGGCCTTGGCCTTGGGGGCCGGGGCGCGCGTCTTTGACGCCGGGGTGTCCTTCGGCGTCACGTCCGGCGGCGTCGCCGGCGCGGCATCAGCGGCTGGAGTCTCGGGCTCGGAGGGCGTCGGGGAATCCTCGGCCATGCCTAGCGAACCCTCCCCGAGCCGGCGTGTCCGCGATAGGTGCGGGTGGGGGCGAACTCGCCGAGCTTGTGCCCGACCATCGACTCGCTGACGAAGACCGGCAGGTGCTTGCGGCCGTCGTGGACGGCGATCGTGTGCCCGACCATGTCGGGGAAGATCGTCGACGACCGCGACCAGGTCTTGATCATCGTCCGCGTGTTGGCCTTGTTCATCGCCTGGATGCGCGCCATCAGGCGCTCCTCGACGAATGGTCCCTTCTTGCTCGAGCGGCTCATTTTCTATCGCTTTCCCTTGCCCCGGCGGCGGCCGCGCACGATGTAGCGGTCGGACGCCTTGCCCTTCTTACGCGTGCGGTAGCCGAGCGTCGGCACGCCCCACGGCGTGACCGGGTGGCGGCCGGCCGTGGTCGATCCCTCGCCGCCACCGTGCGGGTGGTCGACCGGGTTCATCGCGGTGCCGCGCGTCTGCGGGCGCACGCCCATGTGTCGCTTGCGGCCGGCCTTGCCGACCTTGACGTTCTGGTGATCGGAGTTGCCGATCGTCCCCACCGTGGCCCGGCAGTCGGCGCGCACGAGGCGCATCTCGCCGGAGGGCAGGCGAACGGTCGCCAGGTCGCCCTCCTTGGCCATCAGCTGGATCGCGACCCCGGCCGAGCGGCCGAGCTGGCCGCCGCGTCCCGGCTCGAGCTCGAGGTTGTGGACGACCGTACCCGTCGGCATCTTGGCCAGCGGGAGGCAGTTGCCGACCTGGATGTCGGCGTTCTCGCCCGACATCACCGTCATCCCGACGGTCAGGCGGGCCGGGGCGATGATGTAGGCCTTGGTTCCGTCGCGGTAGTGGAGCAGCGCGATGTAGGCCGTCCGGTTGGGGTCGTACTCGATCGCCGCCACCTTGGCCGGGATATCGTCCTTGCGGCGCTTGAAGTCGATCCGCCGGTAGAGCCGCTTGGCCCCGCCGCCGCGGTGGCGGGAGGTCTTGCGGCCGTGGGCATTGCGTCCGCCGCTCTTGGTCAGACCCTCGACGAGGGTGCGCTCGGGCTCGGTCTTGGTGATCTCCGCGAAGTCCGGATAGGAGACGAACCGCCGGCCGGGGCTGGTGGGCTTGGGCTTGCGAATGGCCATTACTCGAGCGCCTCCAGGCCCTGGAAGATCGGGATCGTGTCTCCGGGGCGCACCTGGACGATCGCCTTCTTCCAGTTGCGGGTGCGGCCCTTGATGGCGCCGCGCCGCTTGGGCTTCGACTTCACCGTGATCGTGCGGACCTCGAGCACGCGCACGTCGAACAGCGCCTCGACCGCCTGGCGGATCTGGGTCTTGTGCGCGTCGGGATGGACGCGGAAGGTGTACTTGTCGACGGCCGAGAGGACGTAGCTCTTCTCGGAGACGACCGGGCGGATGATCACCTGTGAGGGATGCATCAGGCCGCGGCCTCCTCGAGCTCGGTCGTCCTGGTCTGGGTCGCCCGGGCGCTCAGCGACGCGAGGGCCGCTTCGGAGACGATCAGCGAGCCGGCGCCGATCAGATCGGCGATCCCGACGTTCGAGACCTCGAGCACGCCGACCCGGGCGATGTTGCGAAACGACAGGGCGGCGTCGGCCTCGTCGGCGGCGAGCACGACCAGGGTCCCCCGCGGCTTGCCCCATTCGTCCAGCAGCCGGGCGGCCGTCTTGGTCGACGGGGTGTCGAACATCGCGGGGTCGAGCACCGCGAGCGTGCCCCGCTCGGCGTGGAGGGAGAGGGCGCAGCGGAGCGCCGCCCTGCGCTCCTTGCGGTTGACCTTGAAGGTGTAGGAGCGCGGCTGGGGGCCGAACACCGTGCCGCCGCCGGTCCAGATCGGCGAGCGCGAGGAGCCGGCCCGGGCGCGCCCGGTGCCCTTCTGGCGCCACGGCTTGGCCCCGCCGCCCGAGACCTTGCCTCGGGTCTTGGTCGCCGCGGTTCCCCGCCGGCGGGCGTTCAGCTCGGCGCGAACCGACTCGTGGACGAGCGGGCCGTTGAAGCGGGCGCCGAACGCGGCGTCGTCGAGGCCGACCGTTCGGTCGGCGGCGCCGAGGAAGGGGGCGTCAGGCATCGGTGCGCACCTCGACGTAGCCGTTGCGCGGGCCGGGGACCGAGCCCCGGACGAGCATGAGGTTGTCCTCGGCGCGGATCTCGATGACCTCGAGGCCCTTCTGGGTGACGCGCTTGTTGCCCATCTGGCCGGGGCCGCGGATGCCCTTGAAGACGCGCGACGGGGTCGCCGAGGCGCCGATCGAGCCGGGCGCGCGGACGTTGTGCGAGCCGTGGGACTTGGGTCCGCTGGCGAAGTTGTGGCGCTTGATCGTCCCGGCGAAGCCCTTGCCCTTGGAGACGCCGGAGATCTTGACCCGCTCGCCGGCGGCGAACACGTCGACCTTGACCGTTTCGCCGATCAGCAGCTCGCCCGCCTCGTCGCGGAACTCGCAGAGGTGGCGCAGCGGCGGGGCGTCGGCGCGCTTGAGGTGACCGCGCTCGGCCCGGCTCAGGTGCTTCTCCCTGGTCTGCCCGTAGGCCAACTGGACGGCCTCGTAGCCGTCGCGCTCGTGGGTGCGGATGCCCGTCACGTGGCAGGGCCCGGCCTCGAGCACGGTGACCCGCGCCACCGAGCCGTCCTCCTGGAAGACCTGGGTCATGCCGAGCTTCTTGGCGAGGATCGCGGCCATCGGCCTAGGTCGCGAGCCGGATCTCGATGTCGACGCCGGCCGGGAGATGGTCGAGGCGCTGGAGCGAGTCGACCGTCTTGGGCGTCGGCTGGTGGATGTCGATCAGCCGCTTGTGGGTGCGGATCTCGAAGTGCTCGCGCGAGTCCTTGTCCTTGAAGGGCGAGCGGATCACGCAGTAGACGTTCTTCTCGGTCGGCAGGGGCACCGGTCCGGAGACGGTGGCCCCGGTCCGCGTGGCCGTGTCGACGATCTCCTTGGCGGCCGTCTCGATCGCCTGGGTGTCGTAGGCCTTGAGCCTGATCCGAATCTTGTTCTGTGGGGTGGTGGCCATTGGGCCGCTCGCTGCTCTCTTGTCGTCCTGTGGATCTGCTGATGTTTGTGGTTTCTGGACTCCCGCGCACGCTCGGCGCGTGACCGGCCAACCCCGTGCTCCGGGGCTGCCCGCCTGGACCCGCTCAACCAGGGCGGTCCGGTAGTCGTCGTATCTGAATTACCGACGCGCCCGGGGCGCGCCCTGCTTAGCTGATTACTTGATGACCTCGGTCACGACGCCCGACCCGACCGTACGGCCACCCTCGCGAATCGCGAAGCGCAGACCTGCGTCCATCGCGATCGGGGCGATCAGCTCGATCTCCATCTGGACGTTGTCGCCCGGCATTACCATCTCGACGCCCTCGGGGAGGTGCGCGGAGCCGGTCACGTCGGTGGTACGAAAGTAGAACTGGGGCCGGTAGCCGGTGAAGAACGGGGTGTGGCGACCGCCCTCCTCCTTCTTGAGCACGTAGACCTCGCTCTTGAAATGGGTGTGCGGCGTGATCGAGCCCGGCTTGCACAGCACCTGGCCGCGCTCGATGTCCTCGCGCTTGGTGCCGCGCAGCAGGCAGCCGACGTTGTCCCCGGCCTCGCCGCGGTCGAGGATCTTGCGGAACATCTCGACGCCCGTGACCACGGTCTCCGCCGTCTTCTTGACGCCGACGATCTCGACCCGGTCGCCGGTGTTGACGACGCCCTGCTCGATGCGGCCGGTCGCCACCGTCCCGCGGCCGGTGATCGAGAAGACGTCCTCGACCGGCATCAGGAACGGCTTGTCGAGCTCGCGGACCGGATCGGGGATGTAGGTGTCGAGCGCGTCGGCCAGCTCGAGGATACCCGCCTTGGCATCCTCGTCGCCGTCGAGCGCCTTGAGCGCCGAGCCGATGATGAAGGGGATGTCGTCGCCCGGGTAGTCGTAGACCGAGAGCAGTTCGCGGACCTCGACTTCGACGAGCTCGAGGAGCTCCTCGTCGTCGACCATGTCGGCCTTGTTGAGGAAGACGACGATGTAGGGAACGCCAACCTGGCGGGCGAGCAGGATGTGCTCGCGCGTCTGGGGCATCGGGCCGTCGGCCGCCGAGACGACGAGGATCGCGCCGTCCATCTGCGCGGCTCCGGTGATCATGTTCTTGATGTAGTCGGCGTGCCCGGGGCAGTCGACGTGGGCGTAGTGGCGGTTCGCGGTCTGGTACTCGACGTGCGAGGTGGCGATCGTGATCCCGCGCTCCTTCTCCTCCGGAGCGTTGTCGATCTCCTCGAAGCTCTTCGCCTCGCCGCCCATCTTCTCGGCCAGGACGTGGGTGATCGCCGCGGTGAGCGTCGTCTTGCCGTGGTCGATGTGACCGATCGTGCCGACGTTGACGTGCGTCTTGTCGCGATCGAACTTCGCCTTACCCACTTTGACTTGCTCCTCTGACTTGAAGTTTGGGCTCGCCGTATGTAGGCGAACCTGGGAATACTCTCAAACTTGCGGCCCCGGCGGCTTTGCGCCCGCCGGCGGCTCGGGGTCCCGCGCTGTGCTCGCCCACGCTGCTAGGCCGCCTTCGACTCGCCGGTGCGCGACTCGACGATCTTCTCGGCGATGTTTGGCGGAACCTCGTCGTAGCTCTCGAACTGCATCGTGTAGGTCGCCCGGCCCTGGGTGTTGGAGCGCAGGTCGCCGACGTAGCCGAACATCTCGCTCAGCGGCACCATGCCGGCGATCACGAGCGCGTTGCCGCGCCGCTCCTGGCTCTCGATCCGCCCGCGGCGGCGCGAGAGATCGCCGATGACCTCACCGGCGAAGTCCTCCGGGACGACGACCTCGACGGCGAAGATCGGCTCGAGCAGGACCGGCTTGGCCCGCCGCGCCGCCTCCTTGAAGGCCAGCGAGCCGGCCACCTTGAAGGCGATCTCCGAGGAGTCGGTGTCGTGGTACTTGCCGTCGACCAGCGTCACCCGGATGTCGACCATCGGGTAGCCGGCCTTGACGCCGTTGACCAGCGCCTCCTCGCAGCCCTTCTCGACCGCCGGAATGAACTCCGACGGAACCGAGCCGCCCTTGATCTTGTTGATGAAGTCGAAGCCCTCGCCGGGCGCCGGCTCCATGTCGATGTAGACGACGCCGTACTGGCCCGACCCGCCGGTCTGGCGGATGAACTTCCCCTCGATGTGCTTGACCGTCGCCCGCACCGTCTCCCGGTAGGAGACCTGGGGGCGGCCGACGTTGGCCTCGACCTTGTACTCGCGCCGCATCCGGTCGACGAGCACCTCGAGGTGGAGCTCGCCCATCCCGGAGATCTCGGTCTGGCCGGTCTCCTCGTTGGTCTGGACGCGGAAGGTCGGGTCCTCCTCGGCCAGGCGGCCGAGGGCGACCGACATCTTCTGCTGGTCGGCCTTCGTCTTCGGTTCGACGGCGACCTTGATGACCGGCTCGGGGAAGATGATCTGTTCGAGCTTGATCGGGTGGGCCGGGTCGCACAGCGTGTCGCCGGTCGTCACCTGCTTGATGCCGACCGCCGCCGCGATGTCGCCGGCGTAGACCTCGGCGACGTCCTCGCGGTCGTTGGCGTGCATCATCAGGATCCGCCCGACCCGCTCGGTCTTGCCGGTGCTCGCGTTGAGCACGCGGGCGCCCGAGGCGAGGTTGCCGGAGTAGACGCGGAAGTAGGTGAGCTTGCCGACGAACGGGTCGGCCATGATCTTGAAGGCCAGCGCCGCGAACGGGGCGCCCTCCTCGGGCGGCCGGGCCGCCTCGCGGCCGTTCTCGTCGCCGCGCACCGGCTCGACGCCGGTCACGGCGGGGACGTCGAGGGGCGAGGGGAGGTAGTCGATCACGGCGTCGAGCAGGGGCTGGACGCCCTTGTTCTTGAACGACGAGCCGCAGAGGACGGGCGTCATCGCGATCTCGAGCGTCGCCTTGCGGATCGCGTTCTTGAGCACCGCCTCGGGGATCTCCTGCTCCTCGATCAGGAGCTCGACGAGGGCGTCGTCGTAGCGGGAGACCTCCTCGAGCAGGTGCTCGCGGGCGGCGGTCGCCTCGTCGAGGAGCTCGGCGGGGATCTCGCGCTCGTCGATCTCGACCCCGAGGTCGTCCTTGTAGTAGATCGCCTTCATCCGGACGAGATCGATGATCCCGAGAAAGGCGGACTCCGCGCCGATCGGCAGCTGGATCGGGACCGGGTGGGCGCCGAGGCGGTCGATCATCGTCCTGATGCCCATGTCGAAGTCCGAGCCGATCCGGTCCATCTTGTTGATGTAGGCGATCCGGGGGACCGAGTACTTGTCGGCCTGTCGCCAGACCGTCTCCGACTGGGGCTCGACGCCGGCGACCGAGTCGAACAGGGCGATCGCCCCGTCGAGCACGCGCAGCGAGCGCTCGACCTCGACGGTGAAGTCGACGTGGCCGGGCGTGTCGATGATGTTGATCCGGTGGCCCTCCCACTCGCAGGTGGTGGCCGCCGAGGTGATCGTGATGCCGCGCTCCTGCTCCTGCTCCATCCAGTCCATCGTCGCCGCGCCCTCGTGGACCTCGCCGATCTTGTAGGTCCGGCCGGTGTAGTAGAGGATGCGCTCGGTCGTCGTCGTCTTGCCGGCGTCGATGTGCGCCATGATCCCGATGTTGCGGGTCTTCTGGAGTGTGAATGCTCGTGGCATGGGTTAGCGGAGGTGGGTTGTGGCGGTCGAGGCTGGGCGAGTCGAGAGCAAAAAAATGGGCCCTTCGGGCCCATGCACACCGCGGGTCGAGGCCCAGTCGTTGTAGCTATGTGCTCGAGCTCTCCATGGGTTGGTTGCACTTCACCACGGAGTATGGGCGCGTGAGCGCCACCGGCACCGAGGCGACGCATGACTATAGCAGAGGATTTTCGCCCGGCCCGGCCGCCCGGGCCGCCCGCGTCGGGCTCCTGCTAAGTGCCCTGCTCGGCGGTGTTTTGCTGGTCGCCGCCGACCTCTCGACGCTGTATGAGGTCCGCGTTCTGACCGTCGCCAGAGCCACGGTCAGCGGTCGCGCCCAGCACAGCTACGCCCTCGTCGTCGTCGGGCTGGCCGCCCTGCCGATGGCGCTGGCCGCCCTGCGCAACCGGCGGGCGGCGGGGGCGCTCGCCGTCCTCGGGGCGCTCGCGCTGGTGATCGCGCTGGTCGCCGGCGACCTCCACGACGTCCACTCGACCGGGCTGATCGGGCAGCTGTATGAGAACGCGAGCGCCCGGCCGGGGCGGGGCTTCTACTGCGAGACCCTGGGGGCGGTGTTCCTGATCGCCGGCGGCGTCGGCGGGCTCCTGCTGCCGCGAGGGCGACCGACCGTCGGCCCCTCCCCGGCCCCGGGGCGCCGGCGGCCACCGCCCAGGGAGCCCGACGCCGAGCCGCCGCCCGACCCGTCGCCCGAGCCCTCGCCCGACCCCTCGCCCGACCCCTCGCCCGACCCGTCGCGCGAGCCCTCGGCCGAGCCGCGGCCGCGCGTCCGGCCGGAGCGGGGGTCGACGGCGCCGCCCTCCGCCGGCCGCGAACGTCGTCGCCCGCCGCCGCCGCCCGAGACGGAGCCCCCAGAGACGGAGCCCTCCGAGCCGGAGATGTGGTTCTGAAGCTCCGGGGGAACCCTCGAACCGAGACCCCGGAGGACAGCGGGCGGGCCTGACCCGGCGCCCGGGCGCGGGGTCCTACCAGCGGTAGTGGGCGAAGGCCTTGTTGGCCTGCGCCATGCGGAAGATGTCGTCCTTGCGCTTGTAGGCGCCGCCCTGCTGGGAGGAGGCGTCGAGCAGCTCGTTGGCCAGTCGCTGGGCCATCGTCTTCTCGCGCCGGTTGCGGGCGAACTCGACGAGCCAGCGCACGGCCAGCGTGCGGGCCCGGCGGGCCGGAACCTCGACGGGCACCTGGTAGGTGGCGCCGCCGACGCGCCGGGAGCGGACCTCGAGGGCCGGGGTGAGGATCTTGATCGACTCCTCGAGGGCGACCACCGGATCCTTGCCGCTCTTCTCGGAGAGAATGGCCAGGGCGTCGTAGACGATCTGCTCGGCGGTCGACTTCTTGCCGTCGAGCATGACCTTGTTGATCACCTGCTGGACGAGGCGGGAGCGGTGGATCGGGTCGGGCTCGACCGGACGGATCTGGGCTGCGGCGCGGCGGGGCATGCCTAGGGCTTCTTCACGCCGTACTGCGAGCGCGCCTTCTTGCGGTCGCTGACCCCGGCGGCGTCGAGCGTTCCCCGCACCACCTTGTAGCGGACGCCCGGGAGGTCCTTGACGCGGCCGCCGCGGACGAGGACGACGGAGTGCTCCTGGAGGTTGTGGCCCTCGCCGGGGATGTAGGCGGTGACCTCGATCGAGCCGGTGATGCGCACCCGGGCCACCTTGCGCAGGGCGGAGTTCGGCTTCTTCGGCGTCGTCGTGTACACGCGGGTGCAGACGCCGCGCCGCTGCGGAGCCGCGACCTTCTTCTTGCGCCCCTTGCCGGACTTGAGTCCGGGCGTGGCGAGCTTCTTCTTCGGCGGCTTACGGCCCTTGCGGACCAGCTGTGAGGTTGTCGGCATGCGGCGGCGGATGGTAGCAGGGTGCCGCGGCCGAGCGCCCGTGGGCGGGCGGTTCAAGACGGATCGTCCATATGTCGATTAACGAGGAATGAGCTAAAGCGCGAGGAGACAAGGGACATGGAAAAGCTTCGGCGGCGGGTAGCGGCGGAGCGCTTCGATGGTTCGAGGGCGCGTCGGCGTCTTGATCTTGCGGAGCAGGCAGTGCGTTCTCGGCCTTGTCGACGATCCCCGGCGGCGGTTCGAGCCGACTGCCCGGCCCCTGAGGCCGGCACGCGCAGAGGTCTCGCGGGGCGGCGCGGCGCGGGGGTTCGTCGGCCGGCACGGGTGGTCCGCCGGGGGGCGCGCGGGGCGCTAGGAGGCGAAGCCCTGCGCGGGCGCGGCGGCCCGCAGGGGTGCCGGCGCAATGGCCGAGGCGACGAGCACGAGCACGAGGCCGAGGGCCTGGACGACGATGCCGAGGGCATCGCCGGGGAGCGGGTCGCCGAAGACGAGGATGCCGCCGGCGATCGCCGCGATGTTGGCGGCGGCGCCGGTGACGGCGATGACCGGAACCGCCTCGCCGTCCTGGAGCCCGCGGGCCGAGGCGTAGAAGGCGATCACCGAGGCGGCGGCGGCGACGAACAGCCAGGGGCTGACCAGCCCGAGGAAGCCGTGGGCGCCGACGATGCCGGTCAGCGCCTTGATCGAGACGTCAGAGACGCCGAAGAGGATGCCGGCGGCGGCGCCGAGCATGGTGCCGTGGTGCTCGGCCCGGGCTCCGGCCCGGGGGCCCATGATCAGGAGCCCGCCGATCCCGAAGAGGACGGCCTCGAAGGTGATCATCGCGGGCACCGAGAAGGCGGAGTGCGCGCCGTGGGTGGCCGGCACGGTGACGGCGAGGGCGACCAACCCGGCGGCGGTCAGGGCGAGGCCGACCCACTGGCGCCGGCCGACCTTGAAGCCGAAGATACGCTCGGCCATGATCCCGATCATCACGACGCCGCCGGCGAGGACGACCTGGACCACCGAGAGCGGGGCCAGGGCCATGGCGGCGACGTGGAGGATCCAGGCGCCGACGGCGATCAGCAGACCGAGGGCGAACCAGCGCGAGCCGAGCAGCGAGCGCGCCGTCCGCAGCGGGTGGCGAACGCAGACGGCGGGGACCTGGCACGCCCCCCGGTGCTTGTAGAAGAACGCGAGGTTCGTCACAAAAGCGCAGAGGAGCGCGAGCAGTATGCCGAGTTGGAGCGTCATAGATCAGCGTGGGGGCACCGTGCCCAAGAGCGGAGGGAGTGCGGGTCCGGCACCTATCGGCACCTGCCCGCTCGCACTTGAAGCACGGCTCGCTGTGTGGTCACCCTAGCGGGGCTCCGCGCCGCAGGATGCCTTTCTGACCGAATCTTTATCTGACTTAATGCAGAAGAAGTTGCGTGCACAACGGCGATCCTTGCCGTTCAGGCGATGGCGGCAGGGTGTTTCGCCCTTAGGATTCCCGCTCGGCGAGCCGTCAAACACTCGCTTCACTCGATCGGTTCCGGGGTCCGGCGGGGCCCGCCGAGACCCTTCGCCGCCCTCCCCCGCGCCGGCGGCGCCCCGCGAGCTCACGCTCGGGGCACGCGCCGGCCGGGGCGGGGACGAGTCAGTGCTCGTGCTCGTGGGCCTCCTCGAGGCCGGCCTCGTGCGGGTGCGGGTGGGCGTGGGTCTCGCCGTCGTGCTCGTGTTCGTGGGCGTGCTCGACGTGGTCGTGGTCGTGCGCGGTGTGGGCATGGGCGTGGGTCTCGCCGTCGTGCTCGTGCTCGTGGACGTGCGGGGCCTCGTGGGCGTGCTCGTCGGTCATCGTGCTCCTATCTCTCGTGGTCGGTCTGTGTGTATCGATCCGGTCGCCTACCTGAGCGGGAGCGGCTGGTCGCGCTCGGCGTCGGGCCGGGGCCGACGATCCGGCGATCGGGTTCGGCGATGGCGACGTCGTTGATGCTGGCCGCCCGCCGCTGCATGTATCCGTCAGCGTCGAACTCCCAATTCTCGTTGCCGTAGCTACGCCACCACCGGCCGGCCTCGTCGCGCCACTCGTACTGGAAGCGCACGGCGATCCGGTTCTCCGCCCAGGTCTCCTCGTCGAACGGCGGCACGGGTGGTCTGGCGGCGGGTGGGGGATCGGTCACGGCGGCTCCCTTCTTGCGCGGCGAACGCTCGGCAGAGGTTAGAATTTGTACCCTGCTCCGGCTCGCCGCCCTCGTCACCGCCGATCCGCGGCCACGGGCGCCGGGTTGAGCCCGGAGCTCCGGCCGCAGGTCTACGAGGACCAGCGCCCGGCCGAGGCGATGCTCGCCTTCCACGCGTGGGCTCGCACCCACGAGCCGGGCTGGACCTACACGGCGGTGCGCATCCTCCTCACCCCGGTGGCCGTCCTGCTCTACCGGACGCGGGCGACCGGGCGGGCCAACGTCCCGACGACCGGCGGCTTCATCCTCGCCCCCAACCACTTCTCGAACCTCGACCACTTCTTCTGCGGCGTGTACCTCCGACGGCGGATCCGCTTCATGTCGAAGTCGCAGTTCTTCGGCAACAGCCCGCTGCTCAGCTACGTGTTCCGGGTCTCCGGCCACTTTCCGGTGCGTCGCGGCCACCGCGACGACGAGGCCTTCGCCACCGCCCGGTCGATCCTCGCCGGCGGCGGCTGTGTGGGCATGTACGCCGAGGGCGGCCGGTCGCGCTCGGGCGGCCTCGGCGAGCCCCGGCCTGGCATCGGCCGCCTGGCGCTCGAGTCGGGGGCACCCGTCGTCCCGGTGGCGATCCACGGGTCCCACGAAGTCCGGCAGTGGCGCCGCGGGCGCTTTCCCGGCATCACCGTCAGCTACGGCGAGCCGCTGCGGCTCGAAAGGTGCCCGGACCCGACGCGCGAGCAGCAGCTCGCCGCGGCGGAGGAGATCTTCGCCCGCGTCCGCGTCCTCTACGCGGCGGCCGCGGCAGCGAACGCGTCGTAGGCGCGCTGGTCAAACAGCCAGAAGCGCGCCTCCTCGACACCGGGCGCGGCGGCCAGCGCCGCCCGCACCGCGTCGAGCGCGACGGCGGCGGCCGCCTCGAGCGGGTAGCCGTAGACGCCGGCCGAGATCGCCGGGAAGGCGATCACCCGGACGCCGACGGTCGCCGCCAGCTCGACGCTCCGCCGGTAGCACGAGGCCAGGAGCTTGGCCTCGCCGTGCCCGCCGCCCCGCCAGACCGGGCCGACGGCGTGGATCACGTAGACGCAGGGCAGGCGCCCGGCTGCGGTGAGCTTGGCCTCCCCGGTCTCGCAGCCGCCGAGCTCGCGGCACTCGGCGAGGAGCTCGGGCCCGGCCGCCCGGTGGATCGCGCCGTCGACGCCGCCGCCACCGAGCAGGCTCGAGTTGGCGGCGTTGACGATCGCCCCGGCCTCCCGATCGGTCGTGATGTCGCCGCGGTGGAGCGTGATCCGGCCCATGAAACGCGGGCGCCCGCTCCGAGCGGAGCGGGCGCCGGGCTGCGCCGGCTCTCCTAGGCCTTCTCGCCCGGGACGTCGAGCTCGGCGAGCTCCTCGACGAAGCTCGGGTCGTTGCCGAGCCCGATCTCCTCGAGCGAGGCGAGATCCTGGTCGAACTCGGCGCCGAACCCGCCGTTTCCGATTCCGAGCTCGGCGGCGAGGTCGTCGTCGCTGAGCAGGCCGAGGTCGTCCATCGCCCGGGGGAGCGGCTCCGACGGCTGGATCTCGATCCTCCGGTAGCGCTTGAGCCCGGTGGCCGCCGGGATCAGCTTGCCGATGATCACGTTCTCCTTGAGGCCGTTGAGTCGGTCGATCTTGCCCTCGAGCGCCGCGTCGGTCAGCACCTTGGTGGTCTCCTGGAAGGAAGCCGCCGAGAGGAACGAGTCGGTGTTCAGGGACGCCTTGGTGATGCCGAGGATGATGTCCTCGAACTCGGCCGACTCGCCGCCCTTGCGGATCACCTCGTCGTTGACCTTGGCGAACTCGAACCGGTCGATGAACTGACCGGGCAGGTACTCGGTATCGCCCTTCTGGTCGACGCGCACCTTCTTGAGCATCTGACGCACGATTAGCTCGATGTGCTTGTCGTTGATGTCGACGCCCTGCGACTTGTAGACCTCCTGCACCTCGCGGACGAGGTACTGCTCGGTCTCGGTGCGCCCGCGGATGGCCAGCAGCTCGTGCGGGTAGAGCGATCCCTCGTTGAGCTGGGTGCCGGCCTCGATCCGCTGACCGGCGATGACGAACAGACGGGTGCGGCGGGGGAAGGTGTGGCGGTGCTCCTCGCCGGACTCGTCGGTGATCACCACGGTCAGGGCCTTGTCGGACTCCTCGACCCCGATCACGCCGTCCTGCTCGGCGATCTTGGCCAGGCCCTTGGGCTTGCGCGCCTCGAACAGCTCGACGACGCGCGGGAGGCCGTGGGTGATGTCGGCCCCGGCGACGCCGCCGGTGTGGAAGGTGCGCATGGTCAGCTGGGTGCCGGGCTCGCCGATCGACTGGGCGGCCACGATGCCGACGGCGTCGCCGATCTGCGCCGTCTTGCCGGTCGCCATCGCCCGGCCGTAGCAGGCCTGGCAGACCCCGCTGTGGGCCTCGCACTTGAGCACCGAGCGGACCGCGACCCGCTGGTTGGTGCCCTTCTCGTAATCGTCGCGGAAGGCCTCGGTGATCTCGGCGAACTCGGCCCGGTCGATCTCGTGGCCGTGGGCGACGAGCACGCGGCCGCGCTTGGTCTTGACCTCGGCCGCCGCGATCCGCCCGATCAGGTTGTCGTTCGGGTCGCCGCCGTCCTTGAAGGCCGGGATCTCGATGAACCCGACCGTTCCGCAATCCGGCTCGCGGATGATGACGTCCTGGGCGACATCGACCAGTCGGCGGGTCAGGTAGCCGGAGTCGGCCGTGCGCAGCGCCGTGTCGGCCAGTCCCTTGCGGGCGCCGTGCGTCGAGATGAAGTACTCGAGCACGGAGAGGCCCTCCATGAAGTTGGCCTTGATCGGCCGCTCGATGATCTCGCCCTTCGGGTTGGCCATCAGCCCGCGCATCCCTGCGAGCTGGCGGATCTGCTTGAACGAGCCCCGGGCGCCCGAGTTGGCCATCATGAAGATCGGGTTGAGCTCGTGGAGGTTGTCGACCATCGCGTCGGCCACCTTGTCGGTGCACTCGTTCCACCGCTCGACGACCGCCTCGTGGCGCTCCTCCTGGGTGATCAGGCCGGTGTCGTACTGCTCCTGGATCTCGGCGACCTCGGCCTCGTACTTGCCGAGGATCTTCTGCTTCTCGGGCGGGATCACGACGTCGTTCTTGGAGATCGTGATGCCGGCCTGGGTCGCGTACTTGAACCCGAGATCCTTGAACGCGTCGAGGACGAGCGAGATCGTCGTGGCCCCGTAGCGCTGGACGAGCGCGTCGATCAGGCGGGTCGTGTCGCGCTTCTTCATCGACTGGTTGACGAAGACGTAGGTCGACGGGTCGAACTCGTCGCCGAGCGCCTCCTCCAGCGCCCGCTCGATGCGGTCGTTGTAGATGATCCGCCCGACCGTGGTCAGGACGTGCCCGCCCTCGCGACCGAAGGGCCGGAACTCGGCCAGGTCGTGGAGGGTGACCACCCCCGCCTCGTAGGACAGCTCGGCCTCCTGGGCGGTCCGGTAGACGTGCGGGCGGGGCTCGTGGGTCGCCCGGTCGATCCCCACCAGATCCTCGGCCTCGAGGCCGTAGGTCAGGTAGTAGGCGCCGAGGATCATGTCCTGCGTCGGGGTGGCCAGCGGCGCTCCGTGGGCCGGCGAGAGGATGTTGTTCGACGACAGCATGAGGATCCGGGCCTCGGCCTGGGCCTCGGCCGAGAGCGGCAGGTGCACCGCCATCTGGTCGCCGTCGAAGTCGGCGTTGAAGGCGTGGCAGACCAGCGGATGAACCTGGATCGCCTTGCCCTCGACGAGCAGCGGCTCGAAGGCCTGGATGCCGAGGCGGTGGAGCGTCGGCGCCCGGTTGAGCAGCACCGGGTGCTCGTGGATGACCTCCTCGAGGACGTCCCAGACCTCGCCGATCATCGTGTCGACCATCTTCTTGGCCGCCTTGATGTTCTGCGCCGACTTGCGCTCGACCAGCCGCGCCATGATGAACGGCTTGAACAGCTCGAGGGCCATGATCTTCGGCAGGCCGCACTGGTGCAGCTTGAGGTAGGGGCCGGCGACGATCACCGAGCGTCCGGAGTAGTCGACCCGCTTGCCGAGCAGGTTCTGGCGGAAGCGCCCCTGCTTGCCCTTGAGCATGTCCGAGAGCGACTTGAGCGGGCGGTTGCCCGGCCCGGTCACCGGACGGCCGCGGCGGCCGTTGTCAAACAGTGCGTCGACCGCCTCCTGGAGCATCCGCTTCTCGTTGTTGACGATGATCTCCGGGGCGCCGAGGTCGAGCAGCCGCTTGAGGCGGTTGTTGCGGTTGATCACCCGGCGGTAGAGGTCGTTGAGGTCTGAGGTGGCGAAGCGTCCGCCGTCGAGCTGGACCATCGGCCGGAGCTCCGGCGGGATCACCGGAATCGCGTCGAGCACCATCATCTCGGGCTTGTTGCCCGACTGGATGAAGGCGGAGACGACGCGCAGCCGCTTGACCGCGCGGGCCTGCTTCTGCCCCTTGGCCGTCTTGATCGTCTCGGAGAGCTCCTCCCGCTCGGCCTCGAGGTCGACCTGGGCGAGGAGGTCGCGGATCGCCTCGGCGCCCATGCCACCGCGGAAGTACTCGCCGAAGCCGTAGGGCGAGCCGAAGCGCTCCTTGAGCTCGCGGAACAGCGTCTCGTCGTGCTCGATCTTCTTGGGCTCCATGTCCTTGAAGAACTCCCAGACCATCCGCATCCGCTCGGCCGCATCGTCGATGTAGGCCTCGGTGTCGGCGATGTCGGCCTCGAAGGTCTTGCGGAGCTCCTTGAGCAGCTTCTCCCGCTCCTCGTCGGAGAGCTTGGCGATCTTCACGTCGAGCGAGTCGGCCCAGAGGTAGTCGTCGTCGGCGAAGCCGGTCTGCTTGCCGTGGCCAGGTACTCCTCGCGCCGGGCGAGCGACTCGCGCAGCTCGAGCACCCGCTCCTCACGCTCGGCCGCGTAGGCGTCGAGCACCTTGTTGACCTCGCCCTCGAGCTTCTCGAGATCCGCGCTCGCGCGCCTCGTCGTCGACCCAGGTGACGATCGAGGCGGCGAAGTAGAGCACCTTCTCGAGCTCCTTGGGCGCCATGTCGAGCAGGTAGCCGATCCGGCTGGGCACGCCCTTGAAGAACCAGATGTGGCTGACCGGCGCGGCCAGGTCGACGTGGCCCATCCGCTCGCGGCGGACCTTCGAGCGGGTGACCTCGACGCCGCAGCGCTCGCAGACGATGCCCTTGTAGCGGACGCGCTTGTACTTGCCGCAGTAGCACTCCCAGTCCTTGGTCGGACCGAAGATGCGCTCGCAGAAGAGGCCGTCCTTCTCCGGCTTGAGCGTGCGGTAGTTGATCGTCTCCGGCTTGGTCACCTCGCCCGAGCTCCACCCACGGATCTGCTTGGACGAGGCGAGACTGATCTCGATCGCGTCGAAGTTGTTGATATCGATCATGTGGTCTCCTCATCCAATGTGTCGTCAGCATCCAGCGTCTTGAGGTCGAGGCCGCCGTCGGCGACCCGGCGGCCAGGTCGCCGTCAAGTGCGGCGTCGACGTCGATCCCGTCCTCGTCCTCGAGGTCGTCGTCGTCGGTCGCGAGCGTCGTCGGCCAGCGACGGCCGCCGGGGCCTCCTCGACGACCGGGTCGGGCACCTCGTCCTCGGCGGCGCGGACCCCGGAGAGGTCGATGCCGAGCTCCTCGGCCGCGCGCAGGAGGTCGTCGTCCTCGTCGCGCATCTCGGCCCGCTGGCCCTCCTCGGAGACGACGTTGACGTCGAGCCCGAGCGACTGCATCTCCTTGAGCAGCACCTTGAACGACTCGGGGATCGACGGCTCGGCGATGTTCTCGCCCTTGACGATCGCCTCGTAGGCCTTGACCCGCCCGACGGTGTCGTCGGACTTGATCGTCAGCATCTCCTGGAGCGTGTAGGCGGCCCCGTACGCCTCGAGCGCCCAGACCTCCATCTCGCCGAAGCGCTGGCCGCCGAACTGCGCCTTGCCGCCCAGCGGCTGCTGGGTGACCAGCGAGTACGGGCCGGTCGAGCGGGCGTGGATCTTGTCGTCGACCAGGTGGAGCAGCTTGAGGATGTACATGTAGCCGACCGTCACCTGCTGGGCGAACGGCTCGCCGGTGCGGCCGTTGTAGAGCGTGAACTTGCCCGACGCCTGCTCGGAGACCCGGCGGCCCTTGTCGATGTCCATGCGGATGCGGCCCGGTATGCTCGCCCTGCCAGGCGACGAGCGCCTGGTCGACGTCGGCCACGGTGGCCCCGTCGAACACCGGGGTGGCCACGTAGACCCGGCCGTTGCCGTCGCCGTGCGCGAGTGCTTGAACGCCTCGGTCCCGTCGTCGTACCAGCCCTGGGCCGCGGCCCAGCCGAGGTGGGTCTCGAGGATCTGGCCGACGTTCATCCGGCTCGGCACGCCGAGCGGGTTGAGGATCACGTCGACCGGGGTGCCGTCCTCGAGGAAGGGCATGTCCTGCTCGTCGACGATCTTCGAGATCACGCCCTTGTTCCCGTGGCGCCCGGCGAGCTTGTCGCCCTCGGAGATCTTGCGCTTCTTGGCCACGAACACCCGGACGAGGTCGTTGACCCCCGGCGGGAGGTCGTCGCCGTGCTCGCGGCTGAAGGTCATCACGTCGATCACGACGCCGCCCTCGCCGTGGGGCACCTTCAGCGAGGTGTCGCGGACCTCGCGCGCCTTCTCCTTGAAGATCGCCCGGATCAGCTTCTCCTCGGCGGTCAGCTCGGTCTCGCCCTTCGGCGTGACCTTGCCGACCAGGAGGTCGCCCGACCCGACCTCGGCGCCGACGCGGACGATGCCGCGGTCGTCGAGGTTGCGCAGCGACTCCTCCGAGCGGTTGGGGATGTCGCGGGTGATCTCCTCCTCGCCGAGCTTGGTCGTCCGGGCGTCGATCTCGTACTCCTCGATGTGGATCGAGGTGAGCTCGTCGTCCTTGACCAGGCGCTTCGAGAGGATGATCGCGTCCTCGAAGTTGTAGCCCTCCCAGGACATGAAGGCGACCATCAGGTTCTTCCCGAGGGCCATCTCACCGCGGTCGGTCGAGGAGCCGTCGGCCAGCACGTCGCCGGCCTCGACGGCCTGCCCGGCGCCGACCAGGGGCTTCTGGTGGATCAGGGTGCCCTGGTTGGAGCGCATGAACTTCTGGAGCTCGTACTCGTCGCGCTTGCCCTCGGTCGTCTCGACGACGATCTCGGTCGCGTCGACGAAGGCCACCGTCCCGGGGTTGCGGGCCAGGAGCACGTCGCCGGTGTCGAGCGCGGCCCGGAGCTCCATCCCGGTCCCGACCAGCGGGGCGTCGGTCTTCAGCAGGGGCACGGCCTGGCGCTGCATGTTCGAGCCCATCAGCGCCCGGTTGGCGTCGTCGTGCTCGAGGAAGGGGATCATCGCCGTGGCGACCGACCAGATCTGCTCGGGCGAGACGTCGACCAGGTCGACGTCCTTCGGGCCGACGGTCACGTACTGGCCGGCCTGCGTGCGGCAGAGGATCTCCTCGCCGGTCAGGCGGCCGGTCGCGGCATCGACCGGCGTGTTGGCCTGGGCGATGATCTGCTCCTCCTCCTGGGTCGCGTCGAGGTGGACGATCCGGTCGGTCACGATCCCGTCCTCGACGACCTGGTAGGGCGTCGTGACGAAGCCGTGCTCGGAGACCTGGGCGTAGGAGGACAGCGAGCCGATCAGGCCGATGTTCGGGCCCTCGGGCGTCTCGATCGGGCACATCCGGCCGTAGTGGGTCGGGTGGACGTCGCGCACCTCGATCGGCGCGCGCTCGCGGGTCAGGCCGCCGGCGCCGAGCGCCGAGAGGCGCCGGCGGTGGGTCAGGCCGGCGAGGGAGTTGGTCTGGTCCATGAACTGGGAGAGCTGCGAGGAGCCGAAGAACTCCTTCAGCGCGGCGACGACCGGGCGGATGTTGATGATCGTCTGCGGCGTGATCGTGTCGGCGTCCTCGGTGGTCAGGCGCTCGCGGACGACGCGCTCCATCCGGTAGAGGCCGATCCGGAAGGCCTCCTGGATCAGCTCGCCGACGGTCCGCAGGCGGCGGTTGCCGAAGTGCTCGTACTCGTCGAGGTGGTCGGCCACCGGCTCGCGGGCCATGCTCTGGGCCTCGGCGGCGTAGTCCTTGATCTCGACCTCGGGGTGCTCGGGCATGCCGAGGCGCTTGGGCATGGCGACGAGCTCGCGGACGAGCGAGATGATGTCGTCGTGGGTCAGCGTCCGCGTGTCGAGGTCGATCTCGAGCCCGAGGCGCGAGTTCAGCTTGTAGCGGCCCGACGCGGGTGAGGTCGTAGCGCTTGGGGTCGAAGAAGAGCTGGTTGAGCAGAGCCCGGGCGTTCTCGACGCTCGGCGGCTCACCCGGCCGCTGCTTCTTGAACAGCTCGACCAGTGCGCCCTCCTCCGAGCGGGTCTGCTCGGTGTCGGACTCGATCGTGTTGCGGATGTAGAGCGAGTCGTCGAACAGCTCGAGGATCTTCTCGTCCTGGGCATAGCCCATCGCGCGGAGCAGGACGGTGACCGGGAGCTTGCGCTTGCGGTCGATGCGGACGAAGACCTTGCCCTTCTTGTCGATCTCGAGCTCGAGCCACGAGCCGCGAGCCGGCATCAGGTTGGCGATGAAGACCTGCTTCTCGCGGTCCTTGGGCTCCATCAGGTAGGCGCCCGGCGAACGGACGAGCTGCGTGACGACGACGCGCTCGGTGCCGTTGATGATGAAGGTGCCGCGCTCGGTCATCCAGGGGAAGTCGCCGACGAACACCGACTGCTCGCGGATCTCGCCGGTCTCCCGGTTGACGAAGGCGACGGTGACCGTGAGCGGACGGGCGAAGGTCAAGTCCTTCTCGCGGCACTCCTCGATCGGGGCGACGGGCTCGTCGAAGACGAACTCGCCGAACTGGACGGCGAGGTTCCCGGTGTAATCCTCGATCGGGGAGATGTCATCGATCGTCTCCCGGAGGCCGCCGGTCTCGGGATCGGTAAGCCATTCGAAGGACCGACGCTGGATGTCGATCAGGTTGGGAACGTCAAGCGGCTTGTTCAGACGCGCGAAAGTCCGGCGCGTCCGAGGGACGATTGCAGCGGCCAAGTTGCGACTCCTGAGGAGTAGAGGCGGGCAGGCGAGCGCGCGACGGCGCGGGACAGGGAAATGTAGCACAGCGAAGCTGTGCCCCCTCCGAGGGCCGCCAACGCTCACGGACCCCGCTCGCCAGCGACGCGTATGTGGCGCGTCGCCGTGCTGCCTCGAGCGGCTTCGACTATCGGTCGGCAGGCGGACTGTAGCGAATCTGGGCCCTTCTGGGGGGCTTTTTGCGACGGATGTCGGTAACGGCGTAAACCCGCCGGGTTCGCGCGGCCGTGCAGGCGATTCGCGTGCCGGCGGCCCGGCGCAGCGCGGGCGGCTGCTAGCCTCCGCCCCACGGGTGGCTCCTTGCCATCCCGAGGTTCTTGTCTCTGGTTGCGCTCCAGCGTGGTTCGGGTCAGTCGAATCTCCCGAATCGCAAGCGCGGCCCGCGCGGCCGCTGAACGGAGCAGCATGCCTCAAAAATCCTTCGCCGATCTCGGCGTGTCGAAAGCGGTCGCAGACGCGCTCGCGGCCCGCAAGATCGCCATCCCCTTCGCCGTCCAGAACCTCGTGATCCCCGATGTCCTCGCCGGGCGCGACGTGCTCGTGAAGTCGCCGACCGGATCGGGCAAGACGTTGGCCTTCGCCGTGCCGATCGCCGACCGCGTGCAGGCGACCGATCCGCGCCCGAGCGTCCTCGTCCTCGCCCCGACGCGCGAGCTGGCCTCGCAGATTGTCGAGGAGTCGCGCGACGTGGCCCACGCCCGGGCGCTCTCGATCGCGGCCGTCTACGGCGGCGTCGGCATCCAGAAGCAGGAGCGGATGGCCCAGCGCGCGCACATCATCGTCGCCACGCCCGGCCGCCTGCTCGACCTCCTCGCCCGGCGGTCGTTCACGCTGGCCAGGGTCAAGGTGCTCGTCCTCGACGAGGCCGACCGGATGCTCGACATGGGCTTCAAGCCCGACGTCGACCGGATTGTCAAGCAGACCTCCCAGAAGCGCCAGACCCTGCTCTTCTCGGCCACGCTCGAGGGTGAGGTCGCGCGGATCGCCGCCGTCTACACCCACGACGCCGTGCGCCACGAGCACACCCCGCCGGCGGCGGACGGGGTAACCGTCGAGCACCGCTTCCTGCGCGTCGCGCACGAGGCCAAGGTGAGGACGCTGGTCCGCGAGCTCGACGACTCAGACCGCGGCCTCGCCCTCGTCTTCGTGCGCACCAAGCGCGGGGCCGACCGGCTGGTCAAGCGCCTCAACACCCTCGACGTCGCCGCGGTGGCGATGCACGGCGACAAGTCGCAGGCCCAGCGCGAGAAGGCGCTGGCCCGCTTCGAGGCCGGACACGTCGACACGCTGGTCGCCACCGACGTGGCCGCCCGCGGGATCGACGTCGACGACATCACCCACGTGATCAACTACGACGCCCCCGAGGATCGCGACTCCTACGTTCACCGGACGGGCCGCACGGCGCGGGCCGGTCGCAGCGGCACGGCGGTGACCTTCGTGCTCGACGACCAGGCGCGCGACATCGGCAAGATCGCCAGCGACCTCAGCCTCCATCGCCAGTTCGCCGACTCCGGCCTGAGCTACGCGGCGACACCGACGCGGCGGATCGCCAGCGGGCGGCCGTCGAGCCAGCGCGCCGGCGCCGGCGCCGGCGGAGGCGGAAGGCGCCGCTACCGGTAGGCCAGGTGGAGCGCCACCGACCGACCCGGCGCCCAGCGGCCGCGCTCGGAGCGGCGGCGCTGGGGCTCGTCCTCCTCGGGGGATGCGGCGGCGCCTCGTCATCGCTCGCGCCCGCTTCGGCTCCGGCCTGCAGTGCGCCGAGCTGGATCGGGGCGTGGCGCGCCGACCCGAGCGACGCGCTCAACCCGGGGCTGGTGGACCAGACCTCGCGGACGATCCTGACGCCCCACATCGGCGCCGACGCCCTGCGCGTCCGCCTCTCCAACCGGCTGGGCTCGGGGCCGATCACCTTCGCCAAGGCCACGGTCGGGCTGCGGCGCGGGTCGGCCGGGGCGGCCCTCGTGCCCGGCTCGGCCCGGCCGGTCACCTTCGCCGGGGCCGGGTCGGTCACCATCCCGGCGGGCGGCGAGGCGGTCAGCGATCCGATCGCGCTCCACCTCCTCCCGTCGGCGGACGTCGCGGTCAGCCTGTTCGCGGCGGGCGCGACCGGACCGGCGACCGAGCACGTCTACGGTCAGCAGACCTCCTTCTTCTCGGCTCCGGGGAGCGGCGACCGCACCGGCGATCCGGGCGGGGCGGCGTTCGTCCTCCCGACCAAGGCGCGGTACTTCGTGAGCGGGGTCGACATCCAGGCGCCGGGGGCGGTCGGCGACGTGGTCGCCCTGGGCGACTCGACCACCGACGGCTTCGGCGGTCCGACCGACGGCGACGACCGCTATCCCGACATCCTCGCCCGGCGCCTGGACGCCCGGGTGGGCCACAACCTCACGGCGCTCAACGCCGGCATCAGCGGCAATCGCGTGCTCGCCGACGGCCACGCCCTGGGCGCCGGCCCGTCGGCCCTCGCGCGCCTGGACAGCGACGTGCTCGGCGTCCCGGGGGTCAGCGACGTGATCGTCCTCGAGGGGATCAACGACATCGGCACCGGGTCGGCGGCCGGCCCGGTGATCGCCGGGCTCGGGCAGATCGTCGCCCGGCTGCACGCGGCCGGCCTCGGCGTCCAGCTCGGGACGCTCACCCCATTCCGGGCGGCCGGCGCGGCCGGCTCGGCGGCGATCGCCGGGGAGGCGGTCCGGGTTGCGGTCAACCGGTGGATCCGCGGTGGCGGCGGCGGAGCCGACGGGATCATCGACTTCGAGGCGGCCGTCCGCGACCCGGCCGATCCGACGCGGCTCGATCCGCGCTACGACAGCGGCGATCACATCCACCCGAACGCCGCCGGGCGCCGGGCGATGGCCGCCGCGGTCGACCTGGCCGGGCTGCGGCGGGTCCACTGCCGCGCCGGCTGACCCCGGGGTCCGGGGTTTGTGGTTTGCTGTCGGCGATGGGGGTCCGCTTCGCACCGGCCGTAGCGCTGATCGCGCTCGTGGGAGCGATCGCGGTGGGCGGGCCGGCGGCCAGCGGGCAGGCCCTGCCGACATGCGGGACGCCCGTCTGGGCGGGGGCGTGGGCCGCCGATCCGAGCGGCACGCTCGGGGGGGATCGAGCGACCGGACCCTGCGCATAATCCTCACGCCGCACGTCGCGTCGATCGCGCTGCGCATCCACCTCTCCAACCGCTTCGGTTCCCAGCCGGTGACCTTCGACCGGGTGTCGGTGGCGCGGCGCCAGGCGGGGGCGGCGCTGACGCCGGGCACCAGCGTGCCGGTGACCTTCGGCGGAGCGGCGAGCGTCACGGTCCCCGTCGGGGGCGAGGTCCAGAGCGACCCGGCGGCGTTGACCTTTGCCGCGTTCCAGGACCTCGCCGTCAGCCTCTACCTCAAGGACCAGCCCGGACCGGCGACGGGGCACCTGCTCGCCCGGGAGCGCTCGTACTCGACGGCCCGGTCAGCGGGCGACCACACCAGCGACGAGGCGGCCGGCGCCTTCGGCAGCTCGACGACGACCGCCGCCTACGTCGACGCCGTCGACGCGGCGGTCCCGGCGGGGGTCGGCACCGTGGTCGCCTTCGGCGACTCGATCACCGACGGCTACGAGAGCAACGGTGGGGGATCCGGCGAGGAGGTCGGCGGGATCGACCTCAACCACCGCTTCCCCGACTACCTGGCCCGGAGACTGCTCGCCCAGCCCGGTGGCCCGCGACTCTCGGTGGTCGACGCGGGGATCAGCGGGAACCGGCTGCTCGTCGACGGGCACGCGGGCTCGGCCGGGCCGTCCGGGCTCTCGCGCCTCGGCAGCGACGTGCTCGGCGTGGCCGGGGTGACCGACGCGATCGTGCTCGAGGGAATCAACGACATCGCGCTGATGTCGAGCGCCGGCCAGGTCGAGGCCGGCCTCGCCCAGGTCGTCGACCGCCTCCACCAAGTCGGCGTCCGCGTCCTGATCGGTACGCTCAGCCCGGCCGGCACCGGCCTGCTCAGCCTGGGGAGCCTCCTCCCGTCGATCTTCATCCCCGACTCGGCCAACGGCGTGCGCGTGATGGTGAACGCCTGGATCCGCAGCGGGGCGAGCCACGCCGACGGGGTCATCGACTTCGACGCGGCGCTCCGCGGACCTGTTCAGTCCAGCGAGCTCAACCCGGGGCTCGACAGCGGCGACCACGTCCATCCGAGCTATCTCGGCTACCAGAAGATGGCCGACATGGTCGACCTGGCGAGCCTGCGCGGTGCCCAGTGCGCCGCGGGGGCCCCGCGCGCGGCCGCGCGCCTGCGCCTCCGGGCCCGCGCCGAATCGGGTGGGCGTCTGCGGGTTACCGGCAGCCTCGTAACCCCACGGGCGGGCGACTGCGCCGGAGCCGCGGTGGTGGTCCGGGCGGTCCGCTCCGGGCACACGATCCTCCGGCGGCGCGTGGCCGTCCGCGCGACCTGCACCTTCGCCACGACCAAGACCAAGACCGGCCGCGGGAGGATCCAGGTCCGGGTCAGCTTCGCCGGGACCCCGACGCTGCTCGCGGCCAAGGCCCGATCCGTGTACGTGCGGGTGCCCTAAGTCCGACTTAGCTTAGTCTGGTCGGCGGGAGCCCGAGTCCGACTCAGCTAGTCTGATGCGGTCGAGTTCGACTTAGCTTAGCTTAGTCCGGTAGGGGCTTGCCGAGGAAGGCCTCGAGCGCGAGCCAGACCGCGGTGTGGGTCAGCGGCCCGAGCCGCAGAGCCGCGCCATCATCGGGCCCGGCCGGGCGGATCGTCGTCTGCAGGCCCGCCGCGGCCAGTCGCCGCTGCTGGTGGGCGGCGCGCTCGGCCCCATTCGTTCCCTGGTAGTGGGCGTCGATGCCGAAGCGCCCGCCCTCGACCGGCCAGACCGACAGCCGATCCGGCGCCCACGTCGGCCCGGTCTCGGCCGGCAGCGCCGTGTAGTGGACGAGGTCGGCGCGGGCCGCCCGCGCGGAGATGCTCGTCCGCGCCGACCACGCCCGGTCGTCCGGCGGGGGATCGGTCTGCGGAGCTGGTCGTCGCCGGCGCGCCACCCGCTGATCGTAGCCGCGCCGCTAAGGCCTGTGAGACGCCGAGGCCCAGTGAAACGCCAAGGACCCATGAAACGCCAAGGACCCATGAAACGCCAAGGACCCATGAAACGCCAAGGACCCATGAAACGCCAAGGACCCATGAAACGCCAAGGACCCGTGAAACGCTGCCAAGGACCCATGAAACGCCAAGGCCCGTGAAACGCCAAGCGCCGTGAAACCCGATGGCCGCCGCTCCCCCGGGGGAGGCGACGGCCGCAGGACCCGAAACCGGGGTCGGAGCTACTTGACCTCGACGCTGGCGCCGGCCTCGAGGAGCTCCTGCTTGAGCTTCTCGGCCTCGTCCTTGTCGACGCCCTCCTTGATCGCCTTCGGCGCCTCGTCGACCAGGGCCTTGGCCTCCTTGAGGCCGAGGCCGGTCGCCGCGCGGACGACCTTGATCACCTGGATCTTCTTGTCGCCGGCCGCGAGCAGCTGGACCGTGAAAGCCGTCTGCTCCTCGGCCTCCTCCTCCTGGCCGGCGCCGGCGCCGCCCGGGGCCGGGGCGGCCACCGCGGCGGCCGACACGCCGAACTCCTCCTCGAGCGCCTTGATCCGCTCGGCGAGCTCGAGCACCGAAATGCCCTTGAGCTCCTCGATCCATTCCGCAGTGCTGGTTGCCATCAGGTGCTCTCCTTGTGTGTGGGCTCGTCAGTCGCCGGTGCTTCGTCCGCCGGGGCTGGCTCGGCTGACGCCGCTCCGGCCTGGGCGGTTTCCGCGCCGGCGACTTCCTCGCCGGAATCTATGGTTGCGGCGGGTGCTTCGGGCGGCTCTGCTACGGGCGGATCGGACACCGTCGACTCCTCGGGGGGGTCGTAGGACGCCGCGGCCAGCGTGATGCCCGGATCGGAGACGTCTGCCGTCTCAGCGGGTTCCTCGGACGCCGGCGCCGCCGCGACGCCCGGGTCTGAGACGACCGCCTCCCCGGCCGAGTCCCCGGCCGGCGCCTCCGCGGCGACCGGCTCCTCGACCGGTGGCGGCTCCGAGGCAGCCGAATCGGCCGCCCGGGCCGGCTCCTCGGGATCCGGGGTCGACGCCGCCGCCGGCGGATCGCCGGCCGGGATCTCCCCCGACTCCTTCTTCTCGAGGATCGCGCCGAGCTGGATGGCCAGGCCGCCGACCAGGGCGTTCAGCGTCCGGACGAGGCCGGTCAGCGGCGAGGCGACGAGCCCCACGAGCTGACCGTAGAGGGCCTCGCGCGAGAGCAGGCGGGAGATCGCCTGGACCTGCTCGGCCGACAGCGCCATCCCGTCCATCACGCCGCCCTTGAAGGCGAGCCGCTGCGTCGCCCGGCCGTAGTCGGAGATCGCCTTGGCCGTCGTCGCCGCGTCCCCGCGGACGAAGGTCAGCGCCGTCGGCCCGGCGAGCAGCCCCTTGAGCTCGACCATCCCCGCCCGGTCGGCCGCCCGCTCGGTCAGCGAGTTCTTGACGACCCGGAACGACGCGTCGACCGCCCGGAGCTTGTCGCGGAGCTCGGCTGCCTGGGGAACCGTGATCCCGCGGAAGTCGATCGCGAAGATCGCCTGCGAATCCTGGATGTTGGTGGCGATCTCCTCGATCACCACTGCCTTCTGATCTCTGTTCATGCGGCTCCTGTCCCGGGCTTAGCTTGGTGCCGGGGGTCTCTGGTGGCCTGGTGGACGGCTACGCGGCGGCTGCGCTCGCGGCGGCCTCCTCGAGGATGTCGCGGGTCCGGCTCGGGTCGACCTTGACGCCCGGCCCCTGTGTCGAGGCCAGCGCGATCGTCCGCAGGTAGCGACCCTTGGCGACCGGCGGCTTGGCCCGGATCAGCTCGTCGATGATCGCCGCGTAGTTCTCGAGCAGGGCCCGATCCTCGAAGCTCGTCTTGCCGATCACCATGTGGACGATCGCCGTCCGGTCGGTCCGGTACTCGACCTTCCCGGCCTTCGACTCCCGGACGGCCCGGCGGACGTCCATCGTCACCGTGCCGACCTTCGGGTTGGGCATCTTCCCCTGCGGCCCGAGCACGCGGCCGAGCCGGCCGACGATCGGCATCAGGTCCGGCGTCGCGATGGCGACGTCGAAGTCGGTGAAACCCTCCTGGACCCGCGCGGCCAGATCCTCGGCGCCGACGAAGTCCGCGCCGGCCTCCTCGGCCTCGCGCGCCTTCTCCCCCTGCGCGAAGACCGCGACCTTGACGTCCTTGCCCAGGCCGTTGGGCAGCGCCACCGTCCCCCGGAGCTGCTCGTCGGCGTGGCGCACGTTCAGCCCCGTCCGGACGTGGACCTCGATCGTCTCGTCGAAGCTCGACCGCTTCAGCTGCTTGACCAGGGCGATCGCCTCGGCCGGCGTGTACTCGTGCTCCCGGTCGACCTCCGACCGGGCGGCGAGGTATGTCTTTCCGTGCTTGGCCATCTAGATCACGTCCACGCCCATCGAGCGGGCGGTCCCGGCGACGATCTTGCTCGCCGCATCGAGGTCGTTGGCGTTCAGGTCATCCATCTTCTTCTCGGCGATCGCCCGGATCTGGGCGGCGGTGATCTTGCCCACCTTCACCCGGTGCGGCTCGCCCGAGCCCTTGTCGATGCCGATCGCCTGGCGGATCAGCACGGCCGCCGGCGGGGTCTTGGTGACGAAGCTGAACGAGCGATCCTCGTAGACGGTGATCACCACCGGGATCACCGTCCCGGCGTCGCCCTGGGTCTGGGCGTTGAACGCCTTGCAGAACTCCATGATGTTGATCCCGTGCTGACCCAGGGCAGGCCCGACCGGCGGGGCCGGCGTCGCCGCGCCGCCGACGGTCTGAAGCTTGATCGTGGTTAGGACTTTCTTGGCCATGTTGACTGGTTACCTCGAGCCGGCCGCCGAGGGCCCGCTCCTTGGAAGATACGCGAGGCGGGCGCCCACTAGAGCTTCTTGACCTGATCGAAGCCGACCTCGACCGGGGTCTCGCGCCCGAAGATTGATACCAGCACCTTGAGCTTGGACGCGTCCTCGTTGATTTCCGAGATCTCGCCCGAGAAGTCAGACAGCGGCCCGGAGACCACCTTGACCGACTCGCCGATGGCGAACTGCGCGCGGGTCCGCTCGCGCACCGCGATCGCCTTGTGGAGCAGCCGGTCGACCTCCATCTGCGTCAGCGGCACCGGCTCGTTGGACGCGCCGACGAACCCGGTGACCCCCGGCGTGCCCTTGACCAGCGTCCACGAGTCCTCGTTGAGCTCCATGTTGACCAGCACGTAGCCCGGCATCGTCCGCTTCTCGACGGTGATCTTCTGGTTGTCCTTCATCTCCGAGACCGACTCGGTCGGGACGACGACCTGTTTGACCGCCCGCTGCTGATTCATCGAGACGATGCGGTGCTCGAGATTCTGCTTGACCTTGTTCTCGTGGCCGGAGTAGGTGTTGACGACATACCAGCGGAACATTTATCGGGACCCAGTTTCAGAAGTTGACTTAGAAGATCGACGCGACGCGGGCGCCGGTGGAGCTCTGACCGCGGCGGGTCACAGGATCGCGTCGACGAGGGTCGACGAGATCAGGTCGGCCAGGCCGAGGTAGCCGCCGGCGATCACGACGAAGCCCAGCACGACCGCCGTCGCCTGACCGACCTGGCGCCGGTTCGGCCACTGCACGCGCTGGAGCTCGGCCCAGCTCGCCCGCAGGAACGCGGTGACCCGGTTTCCGCCGACCTTGGCCGGCGGTCGGCCCTTGACGTTCCGGGCCGCCGGCAGCAGCTCGTCCTCGGCGTCGAGCTGATCGGCCTTGGACGGCGCCCGTCCCGACCGGGGCGGCAGCGCCTCGGCGGTGCGGGCCGGATCGTCGTCGACCAGCTCGACCGCGTCGTGGTCGTCCTCCGGCGCAAGCTCCCCGGTGACCAGTGCCGCGACCTCCTCCGGCTCGGGCGGCGTCCGGCTCGGGGCGCCCAGATTCTCGGGCGGCGCACCGATCGCCAGGTCGACCTCGCCGAGCGTCGGCCCGTCGGGGTCGCCGAGCAGCGGCGGAGGTCCATCCTCGACCGCGTCGACCGGGGGCGGCGGCGGGGGCTCCGGACCGTTGGGCGCCCGTGGAGCCTTGTCGGCCGGCGCCGGCGGCTTGCCGGCGGCCGGACGCGGCCGCGCCCGCACGGGCTGCGCCTGAGGGGCCCGGCGTCGCTTGCTGCGTTTCTTAGGAGGAGCCACGGCACGCCGCCTGCTTAGCGCGTCTCCCGATGCCCGGTGTGACGCCGGCACCAGCGACAGTACTTGCGCAGGGTGATGCGATCGGGGTTGTTGCGCTTGCTCTTATTGGTTTGGTAATTGCGACGCTTGCACTCCTCACAGGCGAGGGTGACAGCGATACGCACGTCTCCGCGGGCCATGAGCCATCCAGGTTCGTGATCGATCTGTCGGTTGCCGGGCAAGGAAAAACCCCGCCGCGGCGCGAGGTATCCGGAGTTTAGCGCGCTCGACCCACCGCGGCTCCCAGGTCCGGCGGGGATGCGACCATGCACCGCGTGGACGAGCACGCCAACCGTCTACGCGCCCGCCGCGCCGCCCGCGCGGCCGAGCTCCGCCGGCGGCGCCTCGGCGCCGGGCTCGTCGGCCTGGCGGTCGTCGTCGTTCTGGCGATCGTCCTCGCCGGCCTCGTCGGCGGCACCGCTCGCGCCCCCTCCCCCGCCTCGGCGCCGCCGCCGCTGGTCGGCCGGAGCGCCCCCGGCGCCACCGGTGCCGCCGCCGCCACGCAGTCGGCCGCCCTCACCCGCCTCGCCGCCCTCGGCCTCCCCGTCTACTGCGGCGGGCGCGGCAAGCCGCTCGTGGCCCTGACCTTCGACGACGGCCCCGGCCCCTACACCAAGCTCGCGATTAAGAAGCTTCGCCAGCACCACCTCCAGGCGACCTTCTTCCTCGTCGGCAAGTCGATCAACAGCTACCCCGGGCTCGCCCGACTCGAGCGCCCGGTGGGTGCGGTCGGCGACCACACGATGACCCACCCCTTCCTCCCCGGCCTGTCGCTTTCGGGGATGGCCCGGGAGATCGCCGACGCCCGCCCGCTGATCGAGCAGAGCAGCGGCCAGCCGGTCGCGGTCTTCCGCCCGCCCTACGGCGCCCACAACCCGGCGATCGACGCCGAGGCCAGGTCGCTCGGCCTGGTCGAGGTGATCTGGACGGTCGACAGCGCCGACTCCCTCGGCGCCGACTACGCCGGCATCTCCCGCAACGTGATCGCCGGGCTGCACCCCGGGTCGATCATCCTCATGCACGAGAACCGCGGCCAGACGATCAGGGCCCTGGCCACGATCATCCCCGCCCTCGCCCGCTCCGGCCTGCGGACGGTGACGCTCCCCGAGCTCCTCGCCGCCGACCCGCCGTCGCCGGCCCAGTTGCGAGCCGGCGCCCATGGCTGCGGCGGCGGCCCGACGGCGGCGACCGGGGCATGAGACCCGCCGCTGGGAGCTGCAAGCCGATCAGGCTGTCCGACTCGTCGCGGTTCTCGAGCAGGCCGGCGCCGAAGAGCTGGTCGGGCGTGACGCGGACCGGCCGGGCCGAGACGAAGCGGTAGAGCCGGAACGACCGCTGCCCGGCGCCGGCGATCAGCCGGAAGCCGCGCCCCGGGGAGACGGGCTGCGGCGGCGGCGAGGTGTCCGAGAGATCGTCGCGGACGTCGAGCTCGTCGATCTCGCCGACCCACGCCCCCCGGTCGGGCATCGGGCGGACGCTCGGCAGGTAGACGGCCTGGAAGGGAACGAGCGGTGGTACCGGCGACGGGTTGTTCGTCGCCGGTCCGTAGACGATCGCCCGCGGGACGGATGCCGGCCCGAGGGCCGCGGCCGCGCCGCGCCAGTCCTCGCGCTGGAGCAGCGGGTCGCTGAGCACGAGGACAAGCGCCCGCGAGCACAGGGCGACGGCACCGGCGAGGGCCAGGACGCCGACCCGACGGAGCCGCGCCATGCCGAGGGCGACGGCGACGACGAGCGCCGGGACGACGCCCAGCAGGTTGCGGTCGATCACGATGTGCAGGCCGGAGGCGTCGACGAGCGCCGGCAGGACGATCCCGACCAGGCCGACCCCGGCCAGGAGCACGGCCCGCCGGCGCTGGTGTCCGCCGGCGAGGACGACGAAGGCGAGCGGCGCGACCATGACCAGGCCCAGGCCGAGAGCGAAGAAGTGGTAGAGCGGGCGTCCCTCACCGAGGAGCAACTGCGGCGGGATGTCGGCAGGCGGTCGCCGAGCGGGATCTTGTCGATCCAGTCGGTTCCGCCGCTGCCGTGCTGGCGGACCGCGAGGGGCAGGAGGCTCGCGCCGGCGAGGCCGACGGCTCCGCAGGCGATCAGGACGCCGCGGCGGCGCGGCCCGGCGAGGAGCAGCCAGAGCGCCTCGGGGGCGACGACGAAGACCGCGAAGTAGTGGCTGGCCAGGGCGAGCGCCGACACGAGCGCCCACATCGCGACCGGGGGCGGCCGGCCGCGGGCGTCGCGCACGACGCGCAGGACGTAGAGCAGCGATCCGGCGCACGTGAGCACGAGCAGGGCGTAGGAGCGCGCCTCCTGCGAGTACCAGACGAGCCCCGGGCTGATCGCGGCGAGGGCGGCGGCGATCGCCCCCGCCCGCCGTCCGCCGCCCTCGAAGCCGGCCACGTAGAAGACCGGGATCGTCGCCACGCCGATCAGCGCCGACAGCGAGCGGATCCCGACCGGACCGATCCCGGAGACTCGGGTCCAGACCCAGGCGAGGATGTAGTAGAGCGGCGGAGTCGACTCGGTCTGGGATCGCCCGGAGCATCCCGCCGAGCGAGTGGTGCATCAGCCAGACGGTGACCGTCTCGTCCTCGTCGAAGCTCTGGAGTCCGAGCGTCGCGATGCGCAGGGCGGCCGCGACGACGACGATGGCCGCGACGAGGACGCGCCCCCGGGCTGAGCCTGTGGCTACAGCCCCGGCCAATGGCGGACGACGAAGCCCGCGAGCGAGCGGGGAGCGGTCTGCCACCGCGAGCCGAAGACGCCGCTGCGACCGCTGGTGTCGTAGCGAAGGCCGTCGACGTACATGAAGGTGTGGCCGGGGTTGGCGAAGACGGTCAGGTAGCGGCCGGGGCCGGGCACGCCCCAGGTCTCGAGGTCGCCCGAAGTCAACGGCTGGTCGAGCATGCCGCCGGCGGCCAGCGCGTAGCTGACCGATCCCGAGCAGTCGTAGGCGGTGTCGACGAACGAGGCGTGGCCGCCGCCGAAGACGTAGGGGAAGTCGGCGATCGCGTTCGCCCCGTTGATCACCCGAGCAATCGTCGCCGGGCCGGCCTTGGGCGGGGTCACCGTGCCGGTGGCGCTGATCGTGCCCGGCTGGGCGGCGGCGCTCGCCGCCTTCTCGGCCGCCGCCATCTGGCGTAGCTCGGCCTTGACCTGGGCGTCGGTCGGGGCGCCCGGGCTGACCGAGCTGGTCAGGGCCGCCTGGTTGGGGGTGATCGCCGCCGCGTGGGCCGGCGACCCCGCCGGGAGCGGAGAGCTCTGCGCCGCCTCGGGGTCGGCGACCAGGCCGGGGGTCGAGCTCGTCGCCGCCAGCAGGGTCGGGCTCCGCGTCTTCTTCCCGCCGGTCCGAGCGCGCCCGGCCCCGCCGGTCGAGCGCGCCGACGGACCGGACGCCGACGATGCGCCGCTCGCCCCGCCGCTCCCGGCGCCGCTCCCACCGCTGCGGGCGCCGCCGCCGAGGGTCAAGACCACGCCGGCGACCAGGGCGAGCGCGACGACCGCTCCCAGGGCGAGCGCGGCGAAACGGCGTGGGCGGTTCGGGCTACTCATAGAAGCGTGATGGCGGCCAGGATGACATAGATCGCGACCAGGGCCCACGCCCGAAGCCGTGGGCATCGCCGCGATATGCCAGGGTTAGCCGCGTGAAGCTCGCCACCTTTCTCCCGTCCGCCGGCGGCCGGTCGCTGGCCGGCGAGATTCGCGACGACCGGGCGATCGCCTTCGCCGAGGAGGGCGCGACCGTCCGCGACCGGCTGGCCACCGGCGACCGGTCGCCGGCGGCGGGCGAGTCGTTCGCACTCGCCGAGGTCGAGCTCCTCGCACCGGTGCCCCGGCCGCGGGCGATCTTCGGCATCGGCCTCAACTACCGGGCCCACGCCAGCGAGCAGGGGGCCGAGCTGCCGGAGCGGCCGATCGTCTTCATGAAGCTCCCGAGCTCGGCCGCCGGCCCCTTCGCCCCGGTCGACTGCCCGGCGGTCGTCCGCCGGCTGGACTACGAGGGCGAGCTCGCCGTGGTGATGGGCGCCCACGGCGAGGTCGCCGGCTACGCGGTCGCCGACGACGTCAGCGCCCGCGACCTCCAGAAGGCCGAGCCCCAGTGGACACGCGCGAAGGGGGCCGACGGCTTCTGCCCCTACGGGCCGTGGATCACCACCGCCGACGAGGTGCCCGACCCCCACGACCTCGCCCTGAAGACGTGGGTCAACGGCGAGCTCCGCCAGGACGCCCGGACCAGCGACCTGATCTTCGGGGTGCCCGAGCTCGTCGCCTTCATCGGCGAGACGTGCACGCTCGAGCCCGGCGACCTGATCCTGACGGGCACGCCGAGCGGGGTCGGCATGTCGATGAAGCCGCGGCAGTTCCTGGCCAGCGGCGACGTCGTGCGGATCGAGATCGAGCGACTCGGCCTGATCGAGCACGCCGTCGCCTGAGCGACCGGCCCGGTCGGGCCGGTCGGCGCCGGGGCGGTCAGTTCTCGCCGGCGATGATTTCCATCAGCAGGCAGTCGTGCCAGGCGTCGCCGTCGACCTCGCGCTCGGATTGCCGCATCACCCCGACGGTGCGGAAGCCGGCCTTCTCGTAGGCGCGGACGGCGGCCAGGTTGGCGCAGGCCGGGTCGATCGTGACCCGGTGATGCCCGCAGTCTGAGATCAGGTACGCGACGGCCTGGCGGACGGCCTCGGTCCCGAGGCCGCGTCCGTGGAGGGCCGGGTCGAGGAAGACGTCGATCGCCGCGTGGCGATAGCGCGGCTCGGTCTCCTCGGTGAACTGGATCATCCCGGCCACGGCATCGTCGACGACGATCGTCAGCCGGGTGGCCTCCGGCTCGTCGGTCAGCGGGAAGGCGTCCTCGGGAAGGTCCCACCAGAAGGCGACCTCGGGAGTCGAGTGGATGCGGCGGAGCTCTGCCACGTCCTCCTCGGCCAGCGGGCGGAGGATCAGCTCGGAGCGGGCGGCCACCGGTGCGGCTCTAGTGCGAGGAGATGACCCGGTCGATCAGGCCGTAGGCCTGGGCCTCGTCGGCCTTGAAGAAGCGGTCGCGCTCCATGTCGACGTGGACCTCCTCGACCGGCCGCTCACAGTGGCGGGCGTAGATCTCGTCGATCCGGGCGCGGGTCTTCAGGATCTCGCGGGCGTGGATCTCGATGTCGGTGGCCTGGCCCTCGAAGCCGGCCGACGGCTGGTGCATGAGGATCCGGCTGTTGGGCAGCGCCATGCGCTTGCCCTTGGCCCCGCCGGCCAACAGCAGCGACCCCATCGACATCGCCACGCCGATGCACATCGTCGCGACGTCGGGCTTGATGAACTGCATCGTGTCGTAGACCGCCAGGCCGGCGTAGATCGATCCGCCGGGCGAGTTGATGTAGAGCGAGATGTCCTTCTGGGGGTCGGCCGCCTCGAGATGGAGCAGCTGGGCGACGATCACGTTGGCCACCTGGTCGTCGACCTCGCTGCCGAGGAAGACGATGCGCTCGTTGAGCAGGCGCGAGTAGATGTCGTATTCGCGCTCGCCGCGGGCGGTGCGCTCGATGACCATCGGAACCATTGGCATGTCCCCCAGCCTAGGCGATCGGCCGCGCCGGCCGACCGGTCGCGCAACGGCGGCCGCCGTCCTGCCCCCGCGATCGAGCCGACGGATGCGTCGTCACGGGGCCGGCGGTCAGAGGTTGACGCTGGCCATCCCGCTCGGGTCGTAGCGGTCGCCGGCCGCCGCGCCGACGACGTCGCCGATCCGGGCGAGCTCGTCGGCCGAGAGCTCGATGTCGGCGGCGGCGAGGTTCTCCTCGAGGTAGGTCCGCCGCTTGGTCCCGGGGATCGGCACGATGTCCTCGCCCCGGGCGAGCACCCAGGCGAGGGCGAGCTGCCCGGGGGCGACGTCGTGCTCGGCGGCGAGCTGCTTGACGCGCTCGACGAGCTCGCGGTTGCGCTCGAGGTTCTCGCCGGTGAAGCGCGGGCCCTGGCGGCGGAAGTCGCCCTCGTCGAGCTCCTCAGGCGAGCTGAAGCGGCCGGAGAGGAAGCCGCGGCCGAGCGGCGAGTAGGCGACCAGGCCGATCCCGAGCTCGCGCAGCGTCGGCAGGATCTCGTCCTCGACGTGGCGCGTCCAGAGCGAGTACTCGGTCTGGACGGCGGCGATCGGGTGGACGGCGTGGGCGCGCCGGATCGTCTCGGCGCTCGCCTCCGAGAGCCCGAGGTGGCGGACCTTGCCGGCGGCGACGAGCTCGGCCATCGCGCCGACCGTCTCCTCGATCGGCGTGTTCGGGTCGACCCGGTGCTGGTAGTAGAGGTCGATGTGGTCGACGCCGAGCCGCTCGAGCGACGCGTCGCAGGCGGCGCGCACGTAGTCCGGGCTTCCGTCGACCGACCGCGCCACCGGCGGCCCCATCTCGATCTTGATCCCGAACTTCGTGGCCAGGACGACCTCGTCGCGGCGGTCGGCGATCGCCCGCCCGACGAGTCGCTCGTTCGTGTGCGGTCCGTACATGTCGGACGTGTCGAGGAAGTTGCAGCCGAGCTCGAGCGCCCGGTGGATCGTCGCCGTCGACTCGGCCTCGTCAGTCGAGCCGTAGAAGGCCGACATCCCCATGCAGCCGAGCCCAATCTCCGAAACCTCGGGTCCGTCCCTACCGAGCATACGAGTCTTCATCAACGTCCTTCCAAAAGGTTGCGCAAACAACCTCCATCGTATCCGTCTACCGTAGGAGCCATGCCCGAGTCCGCTCTCAGCCGCGCGCAGTCCAGCGGTACGAGAGCTGGCGCACGGGAAGGGACCGCGTGAGCCGGCCCGAGCGGAGCGAGCCAGCCGGCGAAACGCGGGCGCTTTCCGTGCGACAGCTGACGAAGCGCTACGACAGCGGCCTTCTCGCCCTGGAGGACTTCGACCTGGACGTCCCGGCGGGGCGTTCTTCGGCCTCCTCGGCCCGAACGGCGCCGGCAAGACGACGCTGATCTCGGCGATCTGCAACCTGATCCGGGTGACCGGCGGGACGATCGACGTCTTCGGCGCCGGCCACGACACGATGGCGGCGCGGCGGATGATCGGCCTGGCCGAGCAGGACGTGAACCTCGACCGCTTCCTCGACGTCGAGGAGACGCTCGTCTACCACGGGGGCTACTACGGGATGCGCCGGCCGGCGGCGGTCAAGCGGGCGCGGGAGATGATGGAGATCTTCGAGCTGGCCGGCAAGGCCAAGGTCAGGGCGCCGGCGCTGTCGGGCGGCATGCGCCGGCGGCTGCTGCTGGCCCGGGCGCTGATGCACGAGCCGCGCCTGGTGATCCTCGACGAGCCGACCGCCGGGGTCGACTTCGAGCTGCGGATCGAGCTCTGGCGCTACATCCGCCGCCTCCACGGTGAGGGGACGACGATCCTCCTGACCACGCACTACCTCGAGGAGGCCGAGGAGCTCTGCGAGGAGATCGCCCTGATCAACGGCGGGCGGCTGCTGGCCCGCGACAGCACGGCGGGGCTGCGGGCGACCTACGAGGCCGACTCGCTGGCCGACGTGTACGTCAAGGCGATGGCGGGGTCGCGGGCATGAGCCCGGGCGCCGCCGCCCGAGCCGGGGCCGGCCGCCTGGCCGAGCGCCATCGCGGCCTCTCCGCCCTCGCCGGTCGCGAGGTATTGCGAGTGCTCAAATTATGGACGCAGACAATCGCGGCCCCCGTCTTTTCGTCGTTCCTGTTCATCATCGTCTTCGGCCTGTCGCTCGGCAGTCGGATCCACCCGACCGGGGGCGTCGATTACAAGGCGTTCATCGTGCCGGGGCTGATCACGATGGCGATGGTGCAGGCGGCCTACTCGAACAACTCGTCGTCGGTCTTCCAGGCCCGGTTCGACCGCTACCTGCACGACGTGCTGGCGGCGCCGATGCGCAACTGGGAGGTCAACCTCGGGCTGTCGCTCGGGGGGGCGGTACGGGCGCTGCTGATCGGGGTGGCGCTGTTCGCGGCGGCGGAGCCGTTCACCGGCGTTCCGCTGCGCCAGCCGGTCGAGCTCGGGCTGGCCGTGGCTCTCGGGCTGACGCTGTTCTCTTCGCTCGGCGTGGTCATCGGGATCTACGCGGAGAGCTACGACCACCACACGTTCGTCAACAACATCGTGATCCTGCCGCTGACCTTCCTCGGCGGCGTCTTCTACTCGGTCGGCCGGCTGCCGTCGCCGTGGCACGAGCTGTCGCACGCGAACCCGATCTTCTACCTCGTCCAGGCGGTGCGCTACGGCTTCCTGGGGACGAGCGACGTCAATGTCTGGCTGGCGCTCGGGGTCACGGGGGCGCTCGCGGGAGCGACGGTGATCTGGAGCGCGTTCCTGTTCCGCACAGGTCGCCGGCTGAAGCCGTAGCCCTCCGGGGTCGGCCACGCCGTCGCAGCGGCGGCCGGGATGACGCATAATCGCGGGCGGCATGTTCACGCTGAACTGGCCCAACTTCCTCACCGTGGCCAGGATCCTGCTGGTGCCGGTGCTGGTCGTGGCGCTGCTCGACAACACGCACGACGGCGACCTTCTGGCGGCGATCGTCTTCGCGGCGGCTTCGCTGACCGATTTCGTCGACGGCTACCTGGCGCGGACGCGCAACTCGATCACCACGTTCGGCAAGCTGATGGATCCGCTGGCCGACAAGCTGCTGATCATCGCGGCGCTCGTGGCGCTGGTCTCGCTGCACCGGCTGGCGGCGTGGGTGGCGATGGTGATCATCACGCGGGAGTTCGCGGTCACGGTCCTGCGCATGGGGGCGACCCAGGCCGGGGTGGTGATGGCGGCGAGCATGTTCGGCAAGATCAAGACCTGCGTCCAGATCGCGACGATCATGGCGGTGATCGCCGTGCCCGGGCACCCGCTGTGGGTGGCGCTGATGATCTACGCGACGGTGGTGGTGACCGTGCTCAGCGGCCTCGACTACTTCTTCGGGCTGCGCAAGCGAATCAACGAGGCGCAGGCCCAGGCCAAGGCCAAGACGGCAGCGAAGCTGGGCGACGCGCCGAGCCGGCCGAGCTAGCCGTCGAGCCAGTCGCGGAGCGTGGTGTGGCGGGCGAGCGGCCGGCCGGTGGCGATCTCGCGGCGGAGCTCGCCGAGGGTGCCGTGGCGCTCGGCGAGGACGTTGTGCTGGTGGATCGTCTCGAGGTTCTCCTGGCGGGCGGAGACGAAGGCGTCGTCGGCCAGCTCGGGGAGGTCCTCGACCAGGCCGCGGAGCATCTCGCGGACGCAGTCCTCGACGAAGCGGGGGCGGCGGTGGGCCTTCTCGACGACGGCGGCCTCGTCGGTGCGCTTCATCAGCTCGTAGATCTCGGCCGACATCGACTGCTCGACGATCGACAGGAGCTGCCGGGCGTCGATCTCGAGCGGGTTGCCCTCGGTGGCGCCGACGTGGAGGGTGCCGAGGCCGCGCTGGTTGTGGGTGGCGACGGGGACGGCGGCGAAGATCCGGTCGATCTCCTCGTCGGCGAAGCCTTCGAGGGCGAGGCGGTCGCGGGCGTCGGCGGCGATCAGCTGCTGGGCGCACGGGCAGGCGGTGATCCCGGCGGCGGCGACGCCGACCAGCCGGCGGGTGCCGCGCTCGGAGGCGACGGCCGATCCGAAGAGGGTGTAGATCTCCTGCGACATGATCCCCGAGACCGGGGCCGGCTTGTGCTCGGGGTAGCGGGCGGCGATCGTCACCTCGGCGCGGCGGGCGCCCTGGCGGTCGCGGACGAGCTCGGCCACCTGCTGGGCGAGGTTCTCGGCGCGGAAGGTGGCCTCGCCGATGATGACCTCGCCGATCGCCTGGTTGACGACCTCCTCGAAGCGCGACATGTGGGCGCCCTTCTGGCGGGAGCCGAGGTCGACGAAGCACTCGAGCTTGGCGTAGAAGAGCTGCTCGGAGCCGTTCTGCATGATCCGGATGACCTTCTCGACGCCGGTCACCCCGACCCGGGAGAGCCCGATCCGCAGGCCGGGGAGCTGGGCCTGGACGTCGGGTGCGGCGGCGTTGAGCTGGGTGTCGGCCATCGGGTCTCCGCCCGGAGGGTACCTGGGGCCGAGCGCGGGCCGGGCGGCCGGCCCTTGTGCTTAAGGTCACGCATCTGAAATCGGCCGTCGGTTGTGGTATCACTCCGCCAGGTTCGTGGCCGACCTCCGTCGCCGTACGAGAGGACTCGCCGGCCCCGCCCCATCGCGCCCGAGGCGCGGAGCCGTGACATAGGTGCAGTGAGGGGCAGCGCCCCGTCGGCCCTCGGGTTGCGGGGAGGCCGACGGCCACGACTTTGGGGGACGCAAGGATGAGCGACGAGGGTCAGGCGGTAGTTCAACTGGATCGGCCCGTGCCGGAGGTCGCCCCGGAGGAGGCGCCGCTAGCGGAGCTCGAGGAGCTCGCCGGGGTGATCGCCGAGGGCCACGAGCGGGGGTACGTGGCCTACGAGGGGATCGCGGCGGCGCTCGAGGACGTCGAGGTCACCAAGGAGCAGATCGCCGACCTCTACGCCTACTTCGAGGAGCACGCGATCGACCTGGTCGGCGCCGAGGCGGCGGCGGCGCCCGAGGCGGCCAAGGTCGAGGTCCTGCCGGAGCAGATCCGCGACAAGAAGGTCGCCCTGGATCTGAGCGTCGAGCCGAGCCTCGACTCGCTGCGGCTCTACCTGCGGTCGATCGGGCGAGTGGCGCTCCTGACCGGGGGCGAGGAGATCTCGCTGGCCAAGCGGATCGAGCGGGGCGACATGTGCGCCAAGCAGCAGATGGTCGAGGCCAACCTGCGGCTGGTCGTCTCGATCGCCAAGGGCTACCTCGGCCGGGGGCTGTCGTTCCTCGACCTGATCCAGGAGGGCTCGCTCGGGCTGATCCGGGCGGTCGAGAAGTTCGACTACCGGCGGGGTTACAAGTTCTCGACCTACGCGACCTGGTGGATCCGCCAGTCGGTGACCCGGGCGATCGCCGACAAGGGCCGGACGATCCGGATCCCGGTCCACATGGTCGAGAAGCTCAACAAGGTGATCCACATCGAGCGCCAGCTGGTGCAGGAGCTCGGGCGGGAGCCGAGCCCGGAGGAGATCGCGCGGGAGCTCGAGTGCACGTCGCGGGAGGTGCGCGACATCCTGCGGATGTCCCAGCAGCCGGTGTCGCTGGAGAAGCCGATCGGCGAGGAGGAGGACTCGGCGCTCGGGGACTTCATCGAGGACGCGACGGCCGAGTCGCCGTTCGAGATCGCCTCGAAGACGCTGCGCGACGAGAACGTCAACCGGGCGTTGGCGGTGCTGCCGCGGCGGGAGCGCGAGGTGATCGAGATGCGCTTCGGCCTGACCGGCGGGCGTCCGCGGACGCTCGAGGAGGTCGGCCAGGCGTTCAACGTGACCCGGGAGCGGATCCGCCAGATCGAGAACCACACGCTGAAGAAGCTCGAGTCGCTGCCCGAGGCACAGCGGCTGCGCGACGCCAGCTGAGCACGGTTCGGCCACAGCCCCCTGCGACCCGATCGCGGGGCTCGGCCCGACGCCGTGCGAGTTCAGGTCACGATGTCGCCGTTTCGCGACGAGCGCCGGGAGGTATGCCCATTGCGCTCGGCGGACCGAAGTGCGCTTCGTTCGAAGTCGAGCGCGGGACGCCGTCCTGGCCGGCGCTCGAAGCCTGACCGGCTACGCTACACCGCCCGGCGGGGTTCCGGAGCGGTCAAACGGGCTCGGCTGTAAACCGAGTGGCTCTGCCTTCGCAGGTTCGAATCCTGCCCCCGCCATAAGAGACGTCAAGCAGGGTCCGCGCGCGTCCAACGGACGCGACCGGCCGCCGGGCAGCCGCCCGACGCAAGGCGCGTGGCTACCACTTCTCGAGCCGGTGCCGGGGTGGACGGTCGAGGATCCGGGTCGAGCGTACGGTCATCTCCCGGTCGACATGGAGCAGGTGACCGGGCTCGATCTGTCGCCAGCCGGGATCCTCGTCCATGGGCTCGCTGGCCACGACGAGGGCGGGCGCTTCGACGAGCTCGGGCGAGCGGACGCGGGTTCCGAGGGCGCTGGCCTGCTCGAGGTGCCGGGCGCCGGACCGGCCGCCGGCCGGACGCTCGAGGACGAACAGGTCGTCGGTCTCGGGGTAGCGGAGGGCCCAGAGCGCTCCGGCCGTGACGAGCACGAGGTTCAACGAAAGGACAGGAAGCTCGTCAGCGATCCAGCGCGCGGCTCGCGAGATCCCCTCTGTGACGTCGCCGGCGGCGGCCTGGATCTCACGGGTGATGAGGGCGAAGTAGCGCTCGGAGTCGGTGTCGCCAACGACCAGCCGGCGGTCTTCGCCGAGATGCTCGTCGAGCCGGTCGAGGCCGCCGATCACGCCGTTGTGGGCGAAGAGGCGACCGGCCTGCTCGAAGGGGTGGGTGTTGCGAAGGGCGTGGGCACCGGTCGTGGCGAAGCGGACGTGGGCGACGAACGTCGGCGATCTGCGGTCGCGCGCAGCGGCGGCGAAGGCCTGATCTTCGTAGGCGGCGATCGCCTGCTTCTCGACGTGGGGGGCGCCGGAGGCGTCGAACCAGCCGAGGCCGGTGCCGTCGGGCTCGCGGCGGCTCTGAACGGTGAGGTTGTCGGGCGCCTCGAGCAGCCAGAAGGTCGCCGAGACCTCCCGCCGGCCGGCGGTCATGCCAAAGAGGCGGCACATGGCTCGGGCATTTTCCTTGAACCTCCACCACCCGCGAAGATCTGGCGATGCTCGGTGAGACGATGCTCCTCAGCGCCGCCGCGGCCGGGATCCTCGTCCTCGCCGTGTGGCTGGCCAGCCTGCGCCTCCACGACGCTTCGATCATCGACGTCTTCTGGGGGGTCGGGTTCGTCGTGATCGGCTGGCTGTGCCTGGCCGCCGGCGACGGCGCCCCGGGCCGACGGCTGGCACTGGCGGTGATGGTCAGCCTGTGGGGCCTGCGGTTGGCGCTCCACATCGGCCGGCGCAACCACGGCCGGGGCGAGGACTTCCGCTATGCCCGGCTGCGCGAGCGCGACGGGCGGCGCTTCTGGCGGACCAGCCTCTACCGGGTGTACCTGGTGCAGGCGGCGCTGATGTGGGTCATCGCCCTCCCGGTCGCGGTCGGCTCGGCCCACGGCCGCCACGCGGGCCTCGGGCCGGTCGACTGGGTGGGGATCGCGGTCTGGGCGGTGGGACTCGCGTTCGAGACGATCGGCGATCTGCAGCTCGCCCGCTTCAAGGCCGACCCGGCGAGCGCCGGGCATGTGATGGACCGGGGCCTCTGGCGCTACACGCGCCACCCGAACTACTTCGGCGACGTTGTCGCCTGGTGGGGCGTCGGGATCGTCGGCCTCGGCGCCGGCGGCGCCTGGTGGGCGCTGGTGGGTCCGGCGGTCAACACGGTGATCCTCGCGCGCCTGACCGGCAAGCCGCTACTCGAGTCGACGATCGCCGAACGACGGCCGGGCTACTCCGACTACATCGACCGGACGAGCGGCTTCGTTCCGCTGCCGCCCCGCCGCCGGCCGAGCCGGTGATGCCGCGGGGGATGACCGGGCTCGAAGCGAGACCAGGTCGGCCGCGAGCGGCGGGTCTCGGTCGGATAACCTTGGCCGTCGCGCCCTCTTAGCTCAGTTGGTAGAGCACTTCCATGGTAAGGAAGGGGTCTCCGGTTCGAGTCCGGAAGAGGGCTTGAGCAAACCCCTGGTAATCCGGGAACGGGCTATCCATTTAGCCGGAGTAGAGTGGCGGAATGCCCAATCCGGCCGCCGGCGTCCACTATCCGCGCTCGCTCGGCGAGTTCCAGGCGTGGTTTCGGACCGACGCCGACTGCTTGGACTACCTAGAATGGCTGCGCTGGCCTGAGGGGTTTGTCTGCTCAGCCTGCGGCCATCGCGGCGTCTGGCGCCTCGGTGACCGCCGCTTGATGTGTCCCGACTGCGGCCTGCGGACGTCGGCCACGGCAGGCACGATGTTCGACAAGACGCGAACGCCGCTGACGGTCTGGTTCACGGCATGCTGGCTGTTTGCGACGCAGAAGGACGGCATCTCAGCACTCGCGCTGCAGCACGCGCTCGGGATCGGCTCCTACCAGACGGCGTGGGCGATGCTGCACCGCCTGCGCTCGGTCCTCGTGCGCCCCGGCCGCGAGCTGCTCCAAGGTCGCGTCGAGGTCGACGAGACGTACATCGGCGGCGTCGAGCCGGGCCTCTCCGGCGGGCGCGCGAAGGGCAAGAAGGCGCTCGTCGGGATCGCTGTCGAGCGCGTCGAGCCCCGCGGTTTCGGGCGCTGCCGCATGGCGTGGCTGCTCGACGGGTCCGGCGACACGCTGCGCGCGTTCCTCACCGACCACGTGCAGCAGGGCGCGACGGTCATCACCGACGGCTGGGGGCCCTACCGGCCCGCGACGAAGGACCTCTACGTCCACGAGCGTGTCGTGCAGCCCGGCACGAAGGCTTCCGAGTTACTGCCGGGCGTTCACCGCATCGCCTCACTTGTCGACCGCTGGCTGCTCGGGACTCATCAGGGCGCCGTCAACGAGTCGCACCTCAGCCTCTACCTCGACGAGTTCGTGTTCCGCTTCAACCGCCGCCACTCCCGCAGCCGCGGGATGGTCTTCTACCGCGTGCTCGAGCTCGCCGCCGGCCACGACCCGGTCCGCTACAGCGAACTGATCCTCAACCCCCGCACCACGCCGACGCTCCGCACACCGCCCGCGACGCATCGCCAACCCGCGAGCCTCGACCGGCCGCCGGCCAACCGGCCGTGGCGGAACGCGCAAGCCCAACTCCGGCTAAATGGATAGCCCGTATCCGGGATTTCTTTCTGGGCCTAGGCAGATCGGGAGGACGCCACGACCGCTCTGATAGCACGACTCTGCCGCCGCTGGTAGCACGTTGGTAGCAAGATTCATCCGAGTTCTGCGATGAAGTGGGCGTAGGTCGATAGAAGGATCTGGGGCGAGTTCCCCATGATGCTCGCAACCTCAATGGGATTGCGCCTCTCGGCAAGCAGGCGGCTGCCGAAGGTGTGGCGGAGGTCGTAGGGGCGGAAGGCAGACCACTCAGGACCCAACTTCCTCACCGCCCGTTTGAACGTCTTGCTTTGCCAGTTCCGGTAGCCCTCGTGGGTCCAAGAGTACAGCGGTCCATCCCCCGCTAGGTCCAGATGGGCGGCAAGCTCCGGCAGGAACGGAACCACCCGCGGTGATCCGGTCTTTGTCTCCCCCACCCGTCGAGTTTCATCGACGCCACGACGTGGATCGTCTTCTGACCTACGTTGGACCGCTTGAGAGCCAATGCTTCACCAGGACGGAGCCCCGCATACGCAATAATTGCTACATCGTTTCCGACGATGATCGGCCGCGGCGGTAACGGGTGGCCATCTTCGCCGGCGCCGGGTATTCCGAACGCGATGCGCAGCGGGAAGGTGGTGATCCACTCTGAGTGGTGGCGACCACCGGCGAGGAACTGGACTCCCGGCGCGATGGAGCAGAACCCGCCGATCTGAATGTTCGGGCGAGGGCCTTCGCTGGCGACAACGTGGATCGCCGGCGACATCCACGTGCCGTAGGAGTGGCGGCCGACGGCGGCGAGCCCTAGCGTGACGGCCTCGTCCAGTCGAAGTCTCCCGGTGGGCGCGCGGGTCGCCGGATCGATCGTGAACTCCGGGCCTCGTCCGAGCAGGCGTTTGATCCGCTCTCGCACGCGCAGAGCCTACCGGCGGCTGCGGCTCTGCTGAGAAGGGGAGATATTCCCGAGGTCCTCGTCTGCGCGGGTGCGCTACGAACGACTCCGGCGTCGCTCATCCGGCCGAGCGCCGGTCACTGGGGCCGGGAATGCTCTGGCGGGTGGGGCATGAGGATCGCCGCGGCCTCGTCCGGCGTCAGGCGCGGGTACAGCGCTCGAATCGCCCCGACGGCGACCGCGCCTCCGACGACTTGGGCTGCGATGTACGCCGGGGCGGAGGTGGGTGCGATGCCGGCGAACGTGTCGGAGAACATCCGCCCGATCGTGATCGCCGGATTGGCGAAGCTGGCGGAGCTGGTGAAAAAGTAGGCGGCGCCGATGTAGGCGCCGACCGCGGCCGCCGCCGATGCGGCTCGGTCGGTCCGCGTCAGCGCGAAGATGACGAGCAGCAGGCCGAGGGTGGCGATCACCTCGCCGAGGAGGTGCCCGCCGGTCACGCGGTGGTGAGCGGAGATGCTGACCGCGGCCCCTCCGTACATCACGTTGGCGGCGATCGTGCCCGTGACGCAGCCGGTGACCTGGGCGGCGAGGTAGGCGGCGGCGCGGTGCCAGGAGAGGCCGCCGAGGACGGCGTCGACGAAGGAGACGACCGGATTGAAGTGTCCGCCGGAGACCGGCCCGAACATGAGGATGATCGCGTAGAGGCCCGCCGCGGTCGCCGCCGCGCTCTCGAGCAGCTCGAGGCCGGTGTTGCCGGGGGAGAGCTGCTGCGCGGCGATCCCCGAGCCGACGACGATCGCCGCGAGGAAGGCGCTGCCGAGCCATTCCGCGAAGAGGGGGCGCCAGGGGACGGGCATCGCGCGGCCGACTGTATCCATTGACAATCGTCACTTCAAGCGATATACGTGCATTGATGGGCATCGATCTGCAGCTCTCGCCGAAGCAGAAGCGCGCCGCGGGCGAGCGGTGCTGCGAGCCGATCGTCTATCCGGAGGTCGAGCGCCAGCAGGCCGAGTCGCTGGCCCGGGTCGCCAAGGCGCTCGGCGACCCGGTGCGCCTTCAGTTGGTGGACGTGTTGCGCAAGCACGCCGGCAAGGTCTGCGTCTGCGAGCTCGTGCCCCTCTTCGACCTCGGTCAGCCGACCGTCTCCCACCACCTCAAGGTGCTCCGTCACGCTGGCATCGTCGGCTCCGAGCGCCAGGGCCTCTGGGCCTACTACTACGTCATCCCCGACGCCTTGGAGGAGCTGTCCGCATGGCTGAGCTGACCGACATCCGCGAAACCGTCCGCGCCCGCTACGCCCGCGCCGCCGCCGCGGCTGCCCGCGGTGCCTACGGAGGCGCCCGGGCGCTCGAGGCCGAGACCGGCTGCTGTGGACCCGGCAGTGGCGACACTCCGACGGCGGGCGGCGTCGCCTTCGGCGGGGTGCTCTATGGCGACGAGGAGGCCGCCGGTACGCCCGCGGCCGCGGTGGCGGCCTCGCTCGGCTGCGGCGTCCCGACCGCGGTCGCCGACCTCCACGAGGGAGAGATCGTCCTCGACCTCGGCTCGGGCGCCGGCGCCGACGTCCTGATCTCGGCGCGTCGGGTCGGACCGACCGGCCGGGCGATCGGCCTCGACATGACCGACGAGATGCTCGCGCTCGCGCGTGTCAACGCGGCGCGGGCCGGCGTCGAGAACGTCGAGTTCGTCAAGGGCTACCTCGAGCAGTTGCCGCTCGCCGACGCGAGCGTCGACGTGGTGATCTCCAACTGCGTGATCAACCTCTCCGGCGACAAGGCGCGGGTCATCCGCGAAGCCGCCCGTGTCCTGCGCCCCGGCGGCCGCCTCGCCGTTTCCGACGTCATCGCCGACGCCGCGATGGACGAGGCCACCCGCGCCGACATGGCCGCCTGGACGGGCTGCGTCGCCGGCGCGCTCACCGACCCGGAGTTCCGCGCCGCGCTCGAGGCGGCCGGCTTCACCGACGTCGACATCCGCGAGACGCATCGCGTGCACGAGCACGCCGCCTCGGCGATCATCCGCGCGCGCAAGCCGGCGCCGTCGGCGTGCTGCGACTCCACCGCGCTGGCGACGTGCTGCGACCCCGGGGCCAAGGACGACTGCTGCGGCAGTGCTGCTCCGCCCGCGAGTTGCGCGTGCTCTCCTGCGACGCCCGAGCCTCAGCCAGAGGTGTTGGGCACAGCCGGGTCGCCCGCCTGCGCGTTGCCGGCGGCCGAGTTGGCGCCGCGCGTCGCGCTGATCACCGCGTTCGGTCGCGAGAGCCTCGCCGACCGAGAGGTCGGCGCTGAGCGCGCCGTCCTGCGCTTCCGCGCCGCCGACGCCACGCGTTCGGGCCTGACGGCGATCGTCGCCGCCGAGGCGGAGTGCTGCGGGTTCCTGTCGCTGGACCTGCGCGACGACGGTGACGCCATCACGCTCACCATCGAAGCCCCTCCGGGCGGCGAACCGGTAATGCGGCCGCTCGTGGCCGCGTTTGCTACCGGCTCGGCGGATCGGCATTCAACGCCGCGGCAACCCGGCGCGCCATGATCGGCCAGTCGAAGCGCGTCGCGTAGAGGTCGCGCCCGGCCTCGGCGCTCGCCCGCAGCCGGCCGGGGTCGTCGAGCAGAGCGAGCGTGGCGTGGACGAAGGCGTCGATGTCGCCGACCGGCGTGAGCGTGAGCGCCCGCGGGTTGCCGGTGAGGACGTGATCGGTCTCGGGGCCGTAGAGGCCGACCACCGGGAGGCCGTGGGCGAGCCCCGCCATCAGCGTGGTCCTCCGCGTCGAGAGCCCGTCGGTGAACGGCAGGAGGAGGACGTCGGCCGCGCGGAGCCGGACCGACAGCTCGTCGCCGTCGAGGTGTCCGGGCGTCTCCACGGCGATCTCCGGACGCAGGTCGAGCTCGGGCGCACCGAGCCCGAGGTTGAGCACCTTGACCGCAGCCGGTCCTCTCGCCTCGGCGAGACGCTCGATCGCCGCCGTGGCGAACTCGAGGGCCCGGCTCGGGTGTCCGGTCCCGAACAGACAGACGACGATCGCATCGCCCGAAAGCCGCAGGCGGCCGCGCGCGTCGGCGCCGGTGATCTCGACCGGCGTGATGTTCGAGGCGACCGGCACGTGCACGGCGTCGCGCCCGACCTTGCGGACGAGGGCCTCGGTCGCCGCGAGCACGACGTCGGCCACTTGCAGCAGCGCGGCGAGCTGCGCGTGCTGGTAGGAGCCCATCAGCGCCGAGCGCCAGCTCGCCCGGCCGCGGTCGCCGGAGCCGACCCAGGCCTCGTGAACCGAGACGGCCAGCGGGGCGCCGGTCCGACGGCGGAAGCTGATCGCCTCGGCGAGGAGCCCGGGCGCAACGCCCCAGCGGCCGTAGGCGAACGGGTTGTACTGGAGGAGGATCCACCGCGGGTCGGCGACCAGCGCTCGCGCGCTGGCGAGGCCGTCGGCCACGTATCGCGTGGCCACGCCCGACTCACAGAGGGCGTCCACCAGCCGGCGGGAGTACTCGTCGATCGCGTCGGCGCGCACCGACTTGCGGTACACGACCAGGCCGGGCCGCAGTGCCGCCGTCAAGCGCCCGCGGCCGCCGGGAGGATCACGAAGTTCGAGCCGTTGGGGACCTCGGCCCAGTCGAGCCCCGACAGCGCCCGGACGTCGTAGTCGAGCTCCCCGAGGAGGGCGACGCTCCGCTCGGTCGAGGTCGCGTACTCGCCGCAGAGCTCGATGTAGAGGACCGGCCGGTGCTCGGCCAGGATCGACCGCGCCCCCTCGAGCACCTCGGCCTCGAACCCCTCGACGTCGATCTTGATGAGCTCGGGCGGGCGCTCGCGGGCCTCGGGGATGTCGTCGAGCCGGCGGATGTCAACCGGCTCGCCCGCGCCGTCGCCGCCGCCGACCAAGGACGCGTTGCCGGTGCTCCGCGAGACCTGATGGAGCACCGCGTCGGCAACGGCGCTTCCGCAACCGAGGTTGAGCGCGACCACCTGGTCGAGGCGGTTGCGCTCGATGGTAGCCCGGAGCTTGGCGAAGGCCCGCCGGGCCGGCTCGAAGGCGACCACGCGGCCGCCCGAACCGGTCTGGGCGGCGAACATGGCCGCGTAGAAGCCGAGGTTGGCGCCGATGTCGAAGACAGTGGCACCCTCGGCGACGAGCGGTCCGAGGACGGCCCGCTCCTGGGCGAGCCACTCCTTCTGGCGGAGGTGATAGAGCACCTCCTGGTCGTCGCCGTCGTCGGTGAACGGAAGCTCGGCCCATCCGTAGTCGACCCATAGCACCTCGGCGCCGGCCCGACGTCGCCGGGCGCGGAGCTCGAGCCGCTTGGCCTCCCGCCCGACCTTGCCGCGGAGCCGCTCGGCCAGGAGTCCTTGGACTCACGCTAGCCATCTACCGCGTCTCGGCCGCAGCCGCAATCCTCGGGCTAGTCTACTCACTCGCCCGAGCGTCCGCACCCGTCGCGCCACGCGGCGCGGGCACGCGGCAGGACGCCCCATCCTAGTCGTGGTTTCCAGACCCGCGGTCCGACCGAAGCACGTGACCTGCAACAAGGTGGCCGTCCGCCTTGGAGTTCGCATGCACCGCGCCCGCGCCAGTCGTCCCAGGCACTAGTGTAGTGTCTCGTAAATGTCTTGACATGGGTGGGTGGCTGCGGTAGCGTCCCTTGGGATGGCGCTGACGGCGGTGAGCGAGGTTTCTGACGAGCAGAGGGTGGTGCACGAGCGGTGGGCGCGGGCTCATGGAACGCCGCAGAGTGTGGCCACTCGGGCGCGGATCGTGCTGCTTGCGGCCGAAGGCCATTCCAAAGTGCGATCGCGCGAGACCTTGACGTGAGTCGCCCGACGGTGATTCTCTGGCGCGAGCGCTTCCGGGCGGAGGGGCCGCAGGCCTTGACCGAGGTGAAGGCCGGGCGTGGGCGGCCCAGGACGATCACCGCCGCGAAGGTCAAGGAGATCGTGGACGCCACCACGACGACCACGCCGCCCGGTGAGACGCACTGGAGTTGCCGCTCGATGGCCAAGGCGCAGGGCGTCAGCCCGGCGACGGTTCAGCGCATCTGGGACGCGCACGGCCTCAAGCCGCACCTGCAGCGGTCGTTCAAGCTCTCGAACGACCCGCGGTTCACCGAGAAGCTGACCGACATCGTCGGGCTCTACCTCAACCCGCCCGAGAAGGCACTGGTCCTCTGCGTGGACGAGAAGAGTCAGATCCAAGCCCTGGATCGCACCCAGGCGAGTCTGCCGATGAAGAAGGGCCGCGCCGGCACGATGACCCACGACTACAAGCGCAACGGCACCACGACCTTGTTCGCCGCGCTGAACACCCTGGATGGCAGCGTCGTCGGGCAATGCCTGCCCCGCCACCGCCACCAGGAGTTCCTCAAGTTCCTGCGCACGCTCGACCGCGAGTTCCCCGGCGACCTGGACCTCCACCTGATCGTCGACAACTACCGCACCCACAAGCACGACAACGTCAACCACTGGCTCCAGAAGCATCCCCGCTTCCACCTGCACTTCACGCCGACGTCAAGCTCCTGGCTAAACCTCGTCGAGCGCTGGTTTCGCGAACTCACCGACAAAGCAATCCGCCGCGGCGTGTTCTACAGCGTCCCCGACCTCACCCAAGCGATCCAGCAATACCTCGACGCACACAACGACGACCCCAAGCCCTTCGTCTGGACCGCCCCAATCGACTCGATCCCCGAGAGGGTCTCCCGCTGTAAAGCTGTATTCGAGACAGTACACTAGGTTTCGCGCCGCATCCCGCGAGGTTTCTATCTTACTACGAGGGCGAAGTAGAACCTATTGCTGCGTACGCAGATCCCGTTGTGATTGGGCGTACGAAGTGAAAATCGCCAACGCTTAGCGCAGCGCTGACGCAACGCAACCGCACGGGCGTGGTCATGGGCGAACGCGCAGGAGACATGACCTGAGGCGAAAACGGAGAACGCCTGCCCAGAGCGGTAGCTGAAGGTCCCACAAAAGCGCGTAGGAGAACTCGCGGGTGAGGGGCTTGACAGAGCGAGTAGGGTTGCCAACGTAACGGCGGCCAGAAAGCAGCGCATGACATGGAGCCTACACGGGATTGCCCAAGTATGCACGTGTCACGGAAGTCGGGAAGCCGCGCATCTTGGCCGAGGCTGCGGCGACAACGTCGCGCCGGCGGCACGTCCGACTAAAGGGTGCTCCGGTCGCTTTGGGGGTGAATCGGCTCAGGCAGTCGAGGCGAATAGCCTGCTACAGTAATGGGTGCTTCGCCGATCCAAACATCGGGTTCGGAGATTGCGCAAGCCCTCGCCGCGTCCGCGGCGAGCTCGCGGGGCAGCGGAGCCGGGCGCCCGCATCAAGCGGCGACCGGACGGCGTCCTCGGGCCACGGATCTCCCCGTTGTGCAGGGGTTTGCGCCGCTTGACCCGGGCTAGGTCTCCCTCCTCGACCTGCCGGGAGGTCGTGGAGGACCCCGCCCCGCTCGAGGAGGCTGGGATCGCGGAGCGGTGCGAGGTCATCGGTGGCGACATGCTGAACGGCGTGCCCGCAGAGCGCGAGAGGAACTCTTCCCGGGCGCTACGCGTGGAGGCGACGCGTGCCGCCGTCGAGCGCCGTCGCTTATCTCATCAAGCGCGTCCTGATGGACTGGGGCGACGAGCAAGCAGCAACAATCCTGCAAACTGCGCCGGCGTCCTGCCGCGAGACGGAAGGTTCTAGCCGTCGAGATGGTCCTGCCGCCGGGAAGCGAGCCGAGCCCCGGCAAAACCTGGCTCCTTGCTGTTTCACGTGGGTAGGGCCATGTTGAGCTTGCCGACGGTGAGGTAGATCATCGCGATGTAGTTGCGGGTGGAGCGGTAGCCGCGGCCGCGTCGTTTGGCTGATTGGACGAGCGAGTTCAGGCCTTCGAGGAGTCCGTTGCTGATGCGGCTCTCGAACCAGCGAAGGACACCCGGCCAGTGGTCCTCGACCATGTGCGCGAAGTCGATCAGGGGGTGCAAGCGCGATCGGACGGCGCCGGCGATCCAGCGCCTCAGGTACGGGCCGGCCTCCTCGCTGTCGAGTTCGTAGATCAGCTCGAACCGCAGCGCCCAGTTGTATGCGCGCGCGGTCTTCAACGGCAGCTTGAGAAGATCATCGAGGCGTCCGCGCTGCTTCTCGCTGAGGTTCCCGGGCCGCTTGAGCCACAGGTAGCGTGAGCGCTTGAGCGCGTCGCCATGCTCTAGGCGCTCAGCCTTTCGGACCTCATCGACGGCCGCGTTGAGTTGCGCCTTCACGTGTTGGGTGGGCGACGAGGCGCCGTGACGGCCTCTCGGCCGCTCGTTTCCTCGTCGCCTCCCGCCGAACCGGACGTGCGAGTTCCCCCGCATCCGGCTCTCCACGGACGCATCGAGCGGTTGTCGGTCATGCGAGTGCCTCTTGGAGCTGGCCCAGGTACGCGCGATCGTCGTAGCGTGTGCCGCAGCGCGCGCCGGTCGAATCGAGCGTGGCCTGGTTCCACGGCGTTGCGATTCGTGCTCCCCGGAAGCGGTAGCGCTCAACGCGCATGCTCGCCGGGTTGTAGAGCTTGATCGCTCCTATCTGGATCGTCCATCCACCGCGCATGTAGCGTCGCCGTAGCTGCTTCCATGTCATCCGCGGGTGCTTCTTGCGAAGCCAGCGCACGACGCGCCACCAGGCGTAATGCCCGATGTAGCTGAACGTGCGCTTCGCGGATGCGTAGCGGAAGTAGCCGGCCCAGCCCCGCAGCACGGGGTTGAGGGCGTGCAACAGCGCGGCGAGTTCCAGGTAGGTCGTCGATCGCCCCGTGAGGGCCTTCACCTTGCGCTTGATCGACGCGAATGCGTCGTCGCAGACGAAGGTGTAGACGTGGCGCTTGGATCCCTTCTGCCGGCGCAGGATGAGCTGGCCGAGGAATACGAAGCCCGCGTCGATGTGGGTGATCTGGGTCTTCTCGGGCTTCAAACGAAGCCCGAGCGCCTCGACGCGCGCGGCGAGTTGGCCGAGAACGTGCTCGGCCTGCGCCTCGTCGCCCTTGACCAGGACGACGAGATCATCGGCGTACCGGACAAGCCGATACGTCGGCTGACCTTGGCGACGCCAGGCGTGGCGTCCTCGCCAGCCGCCGAACCGCTCCCAGTCGTCCTGGTAAGGGCGATCGAGCGCGGAGAGCGCGATGTTGGCCAACAGCGGCGAGGCGATCCCGCCCTGCGGGGTGCCTGTCACTGTTCGCCCGAGGCGGCCCGTCTCTGTCATCACCCCGGCTTTGAGGAACGACCGAACCAGCCCGAGTACGCGTCTGTCTCCGATCCGCCGCCCAACTTCCTCAAGGATGAGGCAGTGTGGAAGGCAGTCGAAGCACGCCTCGATGTCCGCCTCGACGATGCACTCGTACTTGGAGGGATCGCGCGTGAAGCGAACGATCTCGGTGATCGCGTCCTGGGCCCGTCGACCGGGCCGGTAGCCGTAGCTGCACGGCTTGAAGTCCGCCTCGAAGACGGGCTCGAGCACCAGCTTGAGGGCTGGCCTGCACGCACCCGGTCGCGAGCGGTCGGGACGGCGGCTTCATAGTGCGCTCCTCATGCAGCAGCATTTTTGGATTGTGGTAGGTGAACGGAGTTGGCGATGCGCTCGCGGCAGGCGTGCTCGATGTCTGGGCCGAGCGGGATGCACAGCCGGTTGCCGGGCCCGCGGCGCGCGTGGAGCTGCTCGCGTGCGATCCAGTAGTAGATGACGTTGATGCTGACGCCCAGGCGCTGAGCGGCCTGGGTGACGGTCAGCTCGTCGCTGGCGAGGCGCAGCCGCGGCGGGGTGGGGATGTGGTGGGCGTGGCGGACCCAGGCGATGGCGGCCGGGTCGAACGGGCGGCCGACACCGGTGCGCAGCCCGGCATCGGTCAGCGCGGCGAGGATCTGCTCGTCTGTGTGGGTCGGGCTGAGCGTAGCGATCAGCTTGATCGCCTCGGGCGGGGTGCGGCGTGCCGGCCCGCTGGGCGTGGGCCGCTGGGTGGTGTGCTGCTCGCTGGCGCCTGAGCGCCAGCGGATCCCGATGTGGAGTTCGCGGCTGTCAGGGATGCTGGTGATCGTGATGTCGGCGATCACCGCGCGTAGCAGCCGCTTGCGGTCCTTCTCGGTGGTCGTCGGTGCGGCCCAGAGGGTGGGAACGTCGCGGGCGACGGCTTCCAGCACGGCGCGTGAGGGATCGGGGCGTTGGAGGGACTGTTGCTCGGCGAGTTCCGCTTCGGCTTGCTCGAGCTCGGCCAGCCCAGTCTCCCAGCGGTGTTCGAGGCTGCGGGCGACCAGCCGGTTCTCGGGGTCGCACTGGTCGAACGCGCGCTCGGCGCGGGCGGCCTGGTAGCGGGCGCGCTCGACGCGTAGTTCCAGTGACCGGGTGGCGCGGCTGCGTCGGTCGGCGACCTGGTCGGCGGTCTGCAGCGCGAGCGCGAGCTGTTCGGGCGCCAGCGCGGCGTGCAGCCGGGCGACGACGAGCTCGTCGATCACGCGCGCGGTGACCGACCGGCAGGCGGGGGTGCTGACGTGATCGGCGCGGGAGCGCGAGCAGTCGTAGTAGCTGCCCTCGGCGCGGTGCAGCGTGCTCATGCCGCGCCCGCAGGCGCCGCACTGCACGATCCCCTGGCAGACCGCGTGGCTCTCGCGCGGCGGGCGCTGCCCGCGGCGAGCGTCGTTGGCCGCTCGGCGTTGCTCGTTGGCCAGGAAGGTCTCCCAGGTGATGTAGCCGGGGTGGTGGCCGCAGATCAGGACCGGCCACTCCGCCCGCGGCAGCTCGATCGTCTTGCTGGTGATCGTGCCGTCCGGAGCGACGCCGCGGCGTGAGCGGTAGCGCCCGAACACGTACGCGCCCGCATAGGCCGGGTTGGCGAGCACGCCCAGCACGCGCGAGTGCGTGAGCCTCGCCCACCGAAGCTGGCCGGCCCACACGCCGCCGTAGGCACGCTTGGGGAAGGGGCGCTCCGCGAACACGCCGACGACACCGTAGGCCGAGCCGGTCTGCGCGAACGCGGCGAATAGGTCGTCGACCGCCGCCCTGACCTCCTCGTCGGGGTCGATGACCGTCTGGCCATCCTCGTCATAGACGTAGCCGACGGGCAGCGGGAAGCGCAGATCGCCGCGCTCGGCCGCCGCGCGCTTGGCGCCCTGCAACCGCCCGGCGAGTATGTGCAGCTCGGCCTCGGACATCGTGCCCTTCAAGCCGATCAACAAGCGATCGTTGAAGTTGCGCAGGTCATAGACCCCGTCGCCGTCGACGATCAGCGTGTCGGTCAGGCTGCACAGCTCCAAAAGACGCTGCAGATCGGCGCTGGAGCGCGCCAGCCGCGAGACCTCCAGCCCGAAAATGGCACCCACCTCGCCCATGCACACCCGGCCAACCAGATCGGTGAACCCCACGCGGCCCGCCGCGGTGCGCCCCGAGACACCCAGATCGCTGTCGATCACCACGACCCGCTCGCGCTCCCAACCCAGACGCACCGCCTCGTCCGCGAGCGCGTACTGGCGCTCGGTCGACTCGGTGTGCTCGCGAACCTGCGCCAGCGTCGACTGACGCACATAGATCAACGCCAGCCGCTCGCGATGCGCGCGCGTGATCTTCTGCTCGGTGCTCATCATCGCCTCCACCCGCTCCCGCGGCCAGCGCCGCTTCGACCATGTTCGCCAGCGCCGCGACGGCGTCCACGACCAGCACGACCGCTCACCCCAGCGCCCGACGGGCCAGCAACTGGAGGTTGATCTGCTCGATCTCGCCGACGACCGACTGAAAGGCCGCCGTCGCGGCCAGCCGCGCGTCGACCACCTCCGCCAGCTCGCCCGGCACGTAGATCGACCGGCCACGCCCGCCCTGACTGAGCACCAGATACAGGTATGGGCCGTGCAACTCCCCGCGCGCGCAACGACAGCCAGCACGACCGCAGCGCCGCTGCTGGCGGCGCAACACGCCCGGCAGCATCGCCTGCACGTCGCCCAACCCACCGGCTAGCGCCGCCCGCCGGGACAACAACACCTCGTCCGAGACGCCCTCGACTGCCATATCGTGTGCTGTATTCGCGCACAAGATCACTTCTCCTTCCCGCCAAGGCGAGAACCGTCGATCGCGGCCACCACCCCGGCCAGATCGGCCAGCACCTCGACCGTCAACGCCCCCGCCGCCGGCTCCGGCCCACGATCCGTCGCGTCCTCGGGCAGCCCGACGCTGCCCAACGGCCCGCCCTCGCAGACGTACACCCGGCCGCCCGCGCCGTTGCGCTCGTACAGAACCGCCAGCCGCTCACCCACCAACGGGTGAAACGGATGCGTCACCACCAACGAACCCAAAGACTCGCTGGACATGGACGCGGTACGACGTGACCGTGGGGATACCCAGTCGGCGCAGCTTGCCGCCACGCTTGGGGATCATCCGCTCCCGCACCCGGTCCGGGCGGTACCGCCGAGCCTTCAGATCGCTCTGAAGAACCGTCAGCCATGCGCCGACATCAGCGATCCGGGCGGGAGCGATCCCGTCCACACCAGCTGACCTGGCGCCCCTGTTGCCCCTGACCCGCGTCCACGCCACGACCATGAACGCCGGGTCCCAGACGAGGTTGTAGAGGTCATCAAACACGCGGCCGGGGTCGCTGGCCGCCCACCGGTGCAGCTTCTTCTGCATCGCGAGTACCCGCCGCTCGGCCTCTTCGAGGCCGGGCCACGGAGCGCCGATATTCACCAGCGACCTCCCCGCGACGCTTGGATGCTGCGATCCCGCTGGACCCCTTCGCCATGTGCCGGGCTTTCCCCGGCTCGGACTACTACGGGTCCTCCGCCCCGCCCCGGCGGCATCAGCCGACGACGGACCTTCCCGCCCACCGGCCCGAAGACCAGCGGGTGAGGGACCGCCGGGACGGTTCCCACGTTCACTGCTGACCGCTTGTTGAGGGAGGCGCCCAGCTATGCCCCTGCCGCATCGCCACGACTACGCCGCAGACCTTCATCGTGGCCTCCCGACCGGCGACATCAACCGGCCCAAGGAGTTCCCCGCCGATCGTCAACGGGTGCGCGCGGCGGCCCAGCCCACATCCGCCAGGTTGGAGCTGGTGGCTTCGCTTGAGGAGCTTTCAGCCGCTGGTTTCTCACGTACGCCTTCTCATCTCGCTTGCCGGACCCAGGCCATCTGACGGTGCTGGCCCGTCCCGTCGTTGTCGGGGCTGCTGTCCACCTTCCTCGGCGTCCCCCGAATCAGGCTGCCCCCAGCTTTCACCGGCCCGGCTGCGACGAACCGGTAGCGGTGTCCTTTCATCACCGCACGGTCAAACAGCGCCTCGTGGCGCTCGATGTCTGCCAGCCACAGGACCTTCGCCGCCGCCGGCCGGAACCGGCGCTTGACCAGGCCATCGGCGACCGGGACAACCCGGAACGCGAACCGTCGTGCGGCCACGCTCTTCGCGATCAGCCCCGACAGGCGGGCCTGGCGCATCAGCCACTCCACGCGCTTGCGGACGACCCTCACGTCCTGGCCGAGGCGCAGCTCGGCGTGGATCCTTGGCCCGCCATAGACCCGCCGGTTCTGGCTGTGGATCGTCTTGATCTGCTCGAGCAGCCACGCGTCGCCGAGGTGGCGGCTGGATGGCGGCCAGCGCTTTCACGCGTAGAACCCCGATCGGGAGACGCCCAAGAGCCCGCAGAGCAGGGAGATCGGATGATGGCCGTCTCCGCGCCGATGAGCCGAAGGCGCTTACCGGATCTCTCCCGGGCGAAGAAGGCCGCGGCTGAGGTGTGAATCCCTGGAACCCGAGCTACGCGCGGAGATCACCGCCACACGAACACGGTCGAGTCCTCCGGGGCCCGGTGCTCGGGTTTGTGTCACAAGGGGCAACCATGGCTTCTCGCGGTGATCGGAACACTTGAGATTGGAGCGTTGTCCGCAGGGCCGCGCTTAGTTTAGTGACCAGATCGCGCAGACCACCGCGGCGCTCAAGACGGCTCTCTTACGTCGCCTGTACTCGGGGTAGGGTCTCGATGGTGGACGGACGACGATTGGTCGGATGTCAGGCGCCAGCACGCGGTGGAGCTGCAGCAGGTGCCCTGGTAGCTCTGCTCGTCGCGAGTTGCGGCGCTGCCGGGGCCCGGGGCCCGCGTGCCGGCCAAGAACGGCCAGCAGCGCCGACTCCTCTCATGGTGCCCTGCAGCAACATCATCAATTCCGCGCCGTGGGTGGGCGAGGCCCGTTACCGCCTCGTCCTGGGAGGCGTGTCCGTACCGCCCGCGTCCTTGCCCAAGACCGCGGGCTCGAGCGACCCCAGTTGGCAGTACTTCCTCAAGGCCGGGCTCGTCGTCCGCGCTGGGCGGGCGCCCATAACGGTCACGGTGCCGCGCGCCTGGCGGGGACGCGCGGCGATCAGTTGGGGCAACGGCCTCGGCGTCGCGAGCACCCTCCAGATCACAGGATGTCCACCGTCCCCGGATTCCTGGAATGCCTATGCGGGCGGCTTCTACACGCGCTCCGCGTCGGCCTGCGTGCCGCTCACGTTCCGGATCGGCGCCCACTCGCAAACGGTCAGGTTCGGCATCGGCCGACGCTGCGTTGCTGGCAGCTAATAGGTCTACATCGGCGCCCGTGCCGGGTCCCCGTCGCATTGACATGGCTCATGAGAGTCTCCTCGGCTACCTCTGCGGGATCGCAGGCTGCGGAAACCTGGTCGCCATCTCGGTCCGCGAGCATCCCGGTCAGCTTCGCGCTTCCGTGTCGGCATTCGCGTTCTGGCTAGCCGTCGGGGCCATGGCCTTCTTGGCCGCGTACGTGGTCGCAAAACGGGTGTAGGTCCTCGCCCCGCCTTGCGGCGTCGCGCCGGTCGCTGTACACGTCCGCCGAAGCGGATCCGGACGGCGGCCTCGCCGACAACCAAGGCGACCCAAGCGGCAACGCAGAACCCTCCGATCATCAGGCGTCCTCTCCGCTGCCCCGGGCGTTGAAGGGCGCCGCGCCGGCGAGCTTGCCGCCGTCGATCGCCAGGGTCGTGCCGGTGATGAACGACGCTTGGTTTGAGCACAGCCAGACTGCGGCGGCGGCGACTTCGGCCGGTTGGCCGATCCGGCGCATCGGCATCGCCATCCCTGCCCTGCGCTGCATCTCCTCGCCGGCGTCCCGCAGCCTGTCGGTGAGGATCGGACCGGGCGCGAGCGCGTTGACGCGGATGTTCTGCGCGGCGTAGTCGAGCGCCGCCACTTTGGTCAGCCCGATCAGGCCGTGCTTGGCCGTCACATAGCCGGCGAGACCGCCGACCCCGTCCAGGCCGGCGGTGGAGGCGATGTTGACGATCGACCCGCCGCCTGCCTTGAGCATCGCCGGGATCTCGAACCTGAGGCAGTGAAAGACGGCCTCGAGGCTGATCGCCAAGGCGCTGTGGAATTGGTCGGCGCTCACGTCGGCGAGCGGCGTGGGGGGATGACCCTTCCCGCCGGCGTTGTTGACGGCGATGTCGAGCGCGCCCAGCTCCGTCACTGCGACGGCGACCACGTGATGCACTGCTGCTTGGTCGGAGACGTCGGTGGGCGCGATCACGGCGTGGCCGCCCTCATCGGTGATCTCCTCGGCCACCCGCCTGAGGGCATCCTCGTCGCGGGCGGCGAGAACGACCGCGGCACCGGCGCGGGCCATCGCCCTGGCGATCTCGGCACCGATCCCGCGGCTGGCGCCGGTCACGATCGCCCGGCGTCCCTCGAGCGTCCGCTCCGCACCGCCGTCGCCGGGGTTGACCAGAAGATCGCGGGTCTCTCTCACGGACCCACCGAAGGCGAGGAGGCACTGAGCGAGGTCTGCGGGCCCGTTCCGGCGACGATGCGACCCAAGAGGTCGTGAAGGATGCCGAGCTCGTCGGCACTCAGATTGGCGAAGAGCTGAATAGCGCCCTCCTGCACGACGCTCCGCGCCGCCCGGAGCGCCTGCTCGCCGGCCGGCGTGAGGTGCAGCGCATAGCGGCGCCGGTCGGTGGGATGGGCGTGGCGCTCGAGGAGCTCGCGCGCCTCGAGCTGGTCGATGGTCGCTACGAGGCCGCTGGGGTCCAGGCCGAGGCGTCGGCCGAGCTCGTGCTGTGACGGACCGTCGGCGAGGTCGACGAGGTTGAGCAGCACGAACTGCTTGGCCCGCAGCCCGTGGGGCTGGAGGGCGGCAGCGAAGCGCCCGGACTGAATGCGCCCGGCCTCGCTGAGCAGATGCGCGGTGCGCGCCTCCAGTGGAGGTCCTCGCCGGGTAGGACCCCGATGGGATGCGTCGGTCGTCATGCCTCGCGGTACCATACCTGATGCGTGAGTCAATCATTGACTAGATCATGGAAGGTCGGCAGGGAGGCCGCCCGCCGAGCCGCGGTCTCAGCGTTGACTCGGCTGGTCGCAGTCCAGCGGCCCGTCGAGCGCGCCTGCTATCTGATCGGCGCCGCGTTGATGGTCTCCGGGCTGGTGCACCTCGGAGTCGCCGCCATCGACTCACGGCCCTGGCTCGGGCCGCTGTCCTGGCGCAAACCGGCGAGCTTTGGGGCGTCGTTCGGGATCACGCTGATCGCGGTCACGTGGGTCTCGTCCTACCTGCGCCTCTCGCCCCGGACTCGCGCGCGGCTGCTCGGCCTCTTCGCCACCGAGTCGGTCATTGAGGTCGTCGGCATCACGGTGCAGGCGTGGCGCCACGTCCCCTCGCACTTCAACACCGAGACGCCCTTCGACGCGATCATTGCCTACAGCCTTGCTGCGGGGGGCGCCGGCCTGGTCGTCGTGCTCGGCTCGTTCTCGGTTACCGCGCTTCGCGGCAGAATCGACGCGTCCCCGAGCATGCGAATCGCACTACGCACCGGCTTTGGCTTGCTGCTCGCGGGCCTCGCCGCAGGCATCGCAATGATCGTGCGCGGAGAGACCCTGATCAAGACGGGACACCGGGCGGCCGCCTACGAGACCGCCGGATACCTCAAGTGGTTCCACGGCGTAGGCCTCCTAGCCATCATCGTGCTGCCCGCGCTCGCCTGGTGGCTCTCGCGAAACCATCAGAGCGAGGCGCGACGAACAACGATCGTGACCGCCGCCGCCCGGGGGTACATGCTTCTCGCCGGCGCGACACTGATCGTGTCCCTGAGCACTTCGTGAGACCCACCCAGGTGCGGCGGATCGGTGTGAGGCGATGGTGGCGGGATCGCCGGCGCGATCGTCGCGCAGGCGGCAGCCAAGCCCTGCCGCGGGTGGCCGTGAGGTAGAGCAAGCTGCGCTGCCGGCACGCACGTCAGGTCTACTAGCCAGTAGGGCGACGGGAGCGACGCATTGCTCGAGCGCTAAGGTGATTGCTGGGACAACGCGGTGGCCGAGTCGTTCGTCGCGACACTGACGAAGGAGCTTGTTCACCGCCGGTCTTGGCCGACTGGCGAGGAGCTCCGCCCGGGGGTCTTCGACTACATCGAGATCTTCGACAACGCGACCCGCCGGCACTCGGGATACTCTCCCCGATCCACTGACGAGGACGTCATGATCACCAACAACGACCCAACGAAGGGCAACAACCCTAAGCCCTCCTCTCCACCGAAGCGGGGGAAGTCCAGTTCCCCGGATATCGTTGACCCGGCCCGTCTGACCACGCCGGACCCCGTTCATCGATCCACCTGCTCTGAGAGTCGCTGGTGGGTGGTGGGTTGAAGCTTGGCGCCGGGCGCGACGGGAGCCGGGACGTCGCCCACAGCCGGGTTCGGCGGACGTAAGATGGCGAACCACGTCGATCCGACAGAGGGAGTGCAAGTGTTACGGCGTAAGGCCATCACCATGGGAATTGTCGCCGCGCTCGTCGCCGGAGCCGCGATCGCGTCAGCGACGGCAGCGACCAAGACCAGCAAGACGCGCAGCTTCACAGGCACGTTCACCTTCCACCTCGCCAAGCCTCCGTGCGCCGCGCTGTTCTGCGTGCGGGGCGTCTTCCACGGGCCCGTCGTCAGCGGACCGTGGGACGAGTTGGTGATGACGAACACGGCGTTCGGCCCGAATCGCCCGGGCGTCTTCTACGGAGAGGGAAAGTTCATCATCCACACCAAGACCGGTGACCTGCCCTGCGACGAGAGCTACGTCTTCGACCTGACGCCGACCGGCAACAAGCAGGGCGGCGTCATCTGCAAGTTCACGAGCGGCACCGGCAAGATGAAGGGGGCCTCCGGCCACCTCGAGCTGTACGGCTCGCAGCCCACCGGCACAGCCCCCGGGAGCATCGGGTCGGGCCGGTACGGCGGCCAGCTGACGCTGCCGTAGGGCTCGACGGCCCGATCGGCCACGGGTGAGGAAGGGTGGTCCGCGCTCGAGCGGACCACCCCCGCCGGGAGCCTCCGCGCGGGCGCGCGACACGGACGCCCCTTTTGCGGTTCTTCGACTTATAGGTGTGGACGGATCGTGGCGCTGCTCCGCATCAGCCCTTCCGGTCGAGGCCAGGATCTGGGGGGACACCACACCGGGTCGCAGCCGGTTGACGGCGACGGGTCTCAGCCCCTCAACCACCGTTGTTCCGCGGGGTTCTCTCCGACGCGGCGAGTGAATAACCCCTGAGCAGGCAAGACGGGCCGTGGCAGCGGCTGCGGGTCCTGCACTGGTGGGTCACCTGCACGGTGAGGGTCCGTGGGACCGATCGAAGGTCATGTTCGGTGACGAGCGGGTCGTCGTCGACGCCGGGATCATGCTCGCGGTCGCGCTGGGCAGCGCCTCGGGCTTGAGCAGCTCGTGGATCAGACGGATCGGCTTGGTGATCGCGCGGGAGCGTCGTGGCCGGGGCCTCAAGGTGCTCTCGCTGGTCCACGCGATGCTGCTGGGCGCTGTTTGCATCGATGACTGCCAGGTACTCAGGGCCGGGCGGACCGCGGCGGTGTTGGGGCACCGTCCGATGGCGGCCTCGACGCTGGGGACGTTCCTGAGGGCGGTCACGTTCGGGCATGTCCGTCAACTTGACCGCGTTCTCGCCTTGGCGCTCGGGCGGGCGTGGCGCGCCGGCGCGGCCCCAATGACGAGCGGCTGGTGATCGACGTTGACGTCGGGGAGGTCCACGGCCACAGCAAGCAGGGAGCGGCTACGGCTGCACCCACGCTTGGGTATCACCCGATCCTCGCGACCGGGGCCGAGAGCCTCGAGGTCCTCCACGTCCGCCTGCGGCGGCGTCAGGCACACGCAGCGCGGCGCCGGGCGGTTCGTCGACGAAACTTCTCCCGCGCGTGCGCAGGGCCGGCGCGACCGGCCAGATCCTGCTCCGCGCGGACTCGGGGTCTTGGAACAACAAGGTCATCGCCAGGCCGCGCGAGCAGGATTGCTGGTTCTCGATCGGCGTGACGATGCACCCGATCGTCACCGCACACGTCGCCCAGATACCCGATGACGCCTAGAACTGGTGCCTGGCTGACCGCCCCGGCTTCGATGGAGGCTTGACCTCTTGGGAGGATGGGCTGTATGGCTACAGGCACGAGGTACCCGAGAGAGATCCGGGAACGCGCGGTCCGGATGGTGCTCGATCACCAGGCCGAGTACGCGGCGTAGGTGTCGCGGGTCACGCGGGCGGGCTGGCGGCGATGCGGCGGTTCTTGGCCCAGGGTGTGGGAGCGGTGAGCCGTCCGGCGAATCGCTGAAAGGGGGCCGCGCCGAGCGCTGAATCGGCGCCCGTGGTCGTTGCGTTTGTTCCTGGCGTCGACCGGTGGGGGCCGCGCCGGTTTTGCGGCAACGTCGCGGGGTCTGTCGGCGGGGGAGCGCGAGGAGATCTCGTGCGGCTTGGCGTAGGGCGCTTCGTATCGGGTGCTCGCCGACCGGTTGGAGCACTCGCCGTCGACAGTGCGCGAGACCTGCCCATTGCCCGCAGCCGCGACTGCCCGTTCGTTCGCGAGGAACTGTTCCGGAGAAGGTCGCTGACGGCGCCGCGCGAAACGGGCGCTACTACTCCGCCCGCTCCGACCCCGACAGCCCACAAGAACGCACCAGCGCCCCACCTCCATGGCGTAGGTTTGTCGAGACGCCCGGCACGCTCAGCCCGACGTGTTGCACAGCAGGCTCGGGGTGACCGGAACGGTCTGCACCGTCAACTGCCAGCTGGTTCCGCTGAACGGTTTGCCTTGGACGTGGATCGTCAGCCAGCTCTGGAGCACCCAGCCGTTGTCGATCCGAAACCATCCGTTGTCCCCGCCGTTCGAAAGGGACTTTAGCTGGAACCAGGACACGACCTCGCCTTGGGCCAGTGGCTCCGGCGGCATCGTGAAGTCCTTCCAGCACCCCAGTTCCCGTCGGTGAACACCTCGGGTTCAAGTGTCGTGGCGCCCTGGAGGTTCTGGGTGCCGACCTCCAGCGTATAGCCGTAAGGCTCGAGCTCCGAGCAATCGATCTCCGTGTTGAAGAGCGAGTACTGGGTTGGGCCCGGAGCGTTCACCACGAAATATTCGGCCGTGGCGGTGCCGTTGACCTGGGGGGCGAACTGGGCGTGGGCCGATGCATCGATAAGGATCTGGAGCTGAGCCTGGCCGGCGTCGGCGACGTTGGTCGGAATGTTGAGCGCGATGACGGCCGCCACCACGTCCGGGTACCAGTCGGCGGCGTCCCGGATGACGATGTTCAGCTCCGCTGAATTGGTCAGCCCCAGAGCCCATTGACTGAACGTGCCCGCCGCGTAGCCCTCACTGGCCTCGTTGGCCAGCGGGGCACTCGGCTGTCGGTGTGTAAATGGCTTGAGCGACGTACAGGCACGGTGAGGCAAGCCGACCCCATTTGCGCGCCGTTACTGCCGATCGCCTGGATGATGCCGCCGACGCCCCCACCCCAGATCGTCGAGTCCCACGGGTCCCAGAACCTCCCGGGGCCAATCGGCTGGCTGTTGCCCGGTAGACGCGGCACGACCCACGGTTCTATGGTCACGTTGTCGGCCGTCGCGGCCTCAATCGCCTTCTCGCTGAAGATCACCATGTACTGCCAGCCGCCCTGCCAGATGTCACCCATGGTGAGATCGCTCGTCACCGATCCGGCCGGAATCGCCAGTGTGGCCGGGTTGAGATACTGGTTGATGATGTCCTGTAGTTGGCTCACCATCCAGGAGGGCGACCCCACGTAGCTGCTGATCTCCTGGAAATCGAAGATGATGAACTCTGAGGGGAACGCGTCGATAAACGGTAGCAGCTGGTCCGCGACGACCGGCGACACCTGCCGGCCCTTGGTGTCCTTGATCGCGCTCGAGCCATGGTGGAAGATGGCAACGCTCTCCCCGTCCTCGGTCACCTCCTCGGTGCGGAGGTCGAAGTAGCGGATGCCGGCGAGCAGCTGCCCGAGCAGGTTGAAGCTCTGGGTCTGGGAAATGTAGTCGGGGAAAGAGTCCAGGCCGGGACCGTTTGGCAGCCAACTGCGCATGCTGTAGGTGGCGCTCTCGTGGGTCCCGGGGATGAACACGTTGGTCAGCTGACTGCTGGTGTCGAGAAAGCTCATCCAGTTCATGAAGCGACGGTTATACATGTCGCCGGGACAGTCGTCCGGATCACCGGCCATCAAGCCGGAGATCTGCTCCCAGCTGGGCGCGACTACGTCGAGAAGCGCAGCCGCCTTACGACGTTCTTTCGCATGCTGCTCGCCATTCCGCTGATGATCGCCGGCTTCTTCTACGGCTTGGCGCTCACCCTGGTGGTGCTGATCGCCTGGTTCGCGCTCCTCTTTACCGGCCGCTGGCCGCAGGGGATGTACGACTTCGTGGCCGGCGCCCTGCGCTTCACCGCCCGGACCAACGCCTACTTTCTGCTCGCCGTCGACCGCTACCCGCCGTTCGGGCTCGCTCCCGACAACGCCTACCCGGCGCGTCTTCGCATGGCCTCGCCGCTCGACCACTACAGCCGGCTGAAGGTCCTTTTCCGCGCGATCTACGTGATACCGGCTTACATCGCCGCCTACATCCTGGGCCTCGTCGGGTACCTCATCGCGCTCGCCAGCTGGGTAATCATCGTGGTCACCGGCCGGCAGCCCGCCGGCCTGCAGAACGCGACGGTGTTCTGCCTCTCCTACACGATCCGCGCCTACGCGCTGATGTACCTGCTCACCGAGACCTACCCACCGTTCGACTCGGCACCGGGCCTGCCGGCGTCACCGGCTACCGCCTGACCAGCAACCGGCGTGGCCGGCGCCTCGCTCGATGGTTGACCGCGGGGCGCCGGCTCGAGCATTCCGACGCCGAGCTTGTTGAGCAGCGCGGCGGACGTGACGTAATCCGGCGCCGCCTGGTCCGAGGGCTGGGCGACGGGCGTTGATGACGCGGATTCCGGTTGGCGTCGTCTCGGCGCCGCAAACGCCTTGGCTGCCAGCGTCAAGGTGGTCGCCGGCAGGCTCAGGGCCTGCGTGCCTTCAGCGCCTCGACCAGCTGCTCCGGAGGAGCGATGTCGAGCTTCATGTAGCTTTGGGTCAGGTGACGCTCGACGGTCCGGATGGTCACGAACAGGGCTTGAGCGATGTCCCGGTTGCCGAGCCCGTCCGCCGCGAGCCGGGCCACGCGCCGCTCGCTCGGCGTCAGCGCATCACAGCCGCTGAGCGCCGTGCGGCGCGGGGGCGCGCGCCGCTGGACACCAGCTCCGCGCGGGCGCGGCCGGCCAGCCGAAGCGCGTCGCAGCGGTCGACGATTTCGAGCCCATGGCGACACCGCCCGGCTCAGCTGCTGTCGGCCCGCTCAGGGCCGGACGAGGTAGCTGTGGCCGGCGCGGACGATGATCTGGCGGTGGCGGCGGAAGTCGTTGACGAGGACAACGCCGGGACGACGTGAGTCAGTGTGCCGTCGCAGCGGTCCACGGTGTCCCACTGGGTCCCGAACGGTCGCCGAGCAAGCGCCCCCCGGGTGCGAAACCTGCCGGCCGCCGTGCTGTGGAGGAGGGCGAGCACCTTGGCGCTGAGACGGCGGGCCACAGCGACGCGCGCGCGCCCCGTCCCGGTGCACGACTTGATCGCCGCGGCCGAGACGACCAGCCCGAGCTCGGTCAGCCCCCGCTCCCGGGGGCTCGATCGCGCTGACCGAGCCACGGCTGACCCGGGCTCGAGCGGCGAGCCGATGGGCCGTGTTGGAATCGAACCAACAACCTTGGGCTTAAGAGGCCCCTGCTCTGCCAATTGAGCTAACGGCCCGGAGGCTGGCCGGGGCTTCCCGCCGCGACCAGCCTTCAATCTTAGTGATTACGCTCGGTCAGCCGCTCGGCAGCTGGGCCGGCGTCGTCGTCGTCGACGTACCGTTGCCCTGGGCGATGGCGAGCGGCTTCTCGCTCGCCAGCTGCTGCTTGAGCGCCGCCTGCTGGTCCTTGGGGGCCAAGCTGATCGCCTGGGCCGAGGCGAGATCGCCCTTGCGGGTCTGACCGGCCAGGTAGGCCAGCAGCGCCAACCGGACGTACTCCGAGGCGCTCGTCGAGTTCTGGGCCACGACGATCTCCTCGGCCGCGACCGCGGCGGGAAGCGCCTTGAGGCCGCCCGGACCGAGCACCTGAACCATCTCCTTCGCCGTGTCGGCGCTCGGCGTCTTCGGCTTCAGCGACAGGTAGTGGTCCCACGCCGCCTTGACCTGGACGAGCACGGCCTTGCCCGCCGAGGTGAAGGTCCCGGTGCTCTGATCGAAGTTCGCGCCCGGATTCCCCGCCACCTGGTAGCGGGCATGGGCCAGCGCCGCCCAGGCCGCCGGGTCACGCGGCCTGGTGGCCACCTTCTTCTCGGCCGCCTTGACGTTGCCGTTGAAGATGTCCGACGTGCTCGAGCTCGAGCCGTTCTGGCCCACCGCGTTCAGCAGGCCCCCCGACCCGGCACCGCCGCCGATGCCGAAGAAGACCAGGCCTCCGCCGAGCAGGATCGCCAGGAACAGGTAGATCGTCTGGATCGTCCGGCGGCGTCCGCGTCCGCGGAGATCAAAGAGCATCGTCGTCCTCCTCTTCGTTGGGCCGTATCGGCGGGGCAATCGGTGGGATCAGCGGGCCCGGCGGGGCGACCGGCTGGACCGGAGGATCCACGGCGGCGGCCGGCGGGGGCGGCGCCGCCGTTGCGTCCGGGGTCGGGGCGAGGGGCGGGACCGGCGGCGGGGCGTCGATCGCCCGAGCACCCGGCGGCACCGGCGCAGCCGAGGTGGGCTGGGCCGCCGGTGTAGGCCGGGCAGCCGGCACCGCCGGCGGCGAAACGGGCACCGCCACCGCCGCTGTCGTCGGAGCCGTCGCCGAGCTCGTCGTCCCCGCGCCGGCCGCCTCGGCCGCGTCGGCCTCCGCCGCCCGGGCCTCGCGCCGCTTGAGACGCTTGTCGACCACCGAGGCCAGCTGGACGCTGAGCTCGTAGAGGACGATCAGCGGCGCCGTCTCGAGCGCCATCGTCACCGCGTCGCCCGGGAGCACGGCGGCGATCACCGCAGCGACCACAACCGCATAGCGCCGGTTCGACTTCAGCTGCTTCGGCGTCACGACGCCCGCCCGGGTCGCCGCGAGGATGCCGACCGGGACCTGGAAGATCAGGCCCATGGCCAGCAGGATCAGCGACGCGAACTTCAGGTACGGGCCGGCCTGGACGAGGACGTTGAACTGGTCGCTGTTGAAGTTCTGGAAGAACTTGACCGACGCCGGCAGGACGACGAAGTAGCCGAAGGTCACCCCGATCGCAAAGAGGACCGGGATCGCCAGCATCAGCGGCAGCGCGATGTTGCGCTCGCCCGGGCTGAAGGCCGGCAGCACGAAGGCGTAGAGCTGGAAGAGGATGATCGGCAGAGAGAAGAGCAGCGCGAAGTAGAGGGTCACGGTGATCGTCGTCGTGAACGGCTCGCCGATCCCGAGCGTCACCGGCTTGTCCCCGGGCGCGACCCGCGGAATCTTGGCCACCGCGGCGTCGAGCTCGTGGTTGATGGCCGCCGCCTGTGCGGCCACCGCCGGGCGCAGGCCGCTGCCCGCCCCGCTGAGCAGCGCGTTCTCCTGCTTCACGGCCGAGACGACGCCGAGCAGCGCCTGCTGGGTGATTGCTACCTGGCCGGGCGTCCCCTGGCCCTTGGCCACCTTCTTCTTCGTCTGCGTCTCGAGCGGCTTGTTGATCACGTCGAGCAGCGCGTGGTTCTGCCAGAGGCAGACCCCGAAGGCGATCGCCAGGGCGATGGCCGAGACGATCAAGCGGGTCCGAAGCTCCTCGAGATGCTCGATCAGGCTCAGACGATCCTCGTGTTTGATCGTCCGAATCGTCGTTGCCATCTGCCGGGACAGCGTAGCGCTCCCGCCCGCCTCGGAGCCCGGGCCGGCGATGGCCGCTCCGACCCCTCAAGTCCTGCGCCCGCCGGTCGATACCTGATCCATGGAAGGACAGCGCCACAGCTCCCACTACACCCGCCAGCTGACCCTGCCGAGCGGCCGCCAGATCGACGTCGTCTACTTCGACGCTCCCGAGCCCGACCGGCCCTCCGACCACCAGGAGCTTCACCGCTGCGGCGGCTGCGGCTGCGGGTTCGTCCAGCCGGTCGACTGGGCTCCGGCGAGCCGGACCTACTGGAGCGTCACCCTCCACTGCCCCAACTGCGGCTGGTCGGGCACCGGCGTCTTCGAGCAGGAGGTCGTCGACCGCTACGACGAGGAGCTCAACCGCGGGGTCACGCTCCTGATCGGCGAGCTCGAGCGGATGTCGCTGGAGAACATGGCCGACAGCGTCGAGCGCTTCGTCACCGCGCTCTACGCCGACCAGATCCTTCCCACCGACTTCTAGGCGTACCGCTCGACCACGCCGTCGGCGACGAGCTCGAGCGCCCGGCGCTGGCGAACGCCGAGATCCACTGGGAGCCCGGCCTTGGCCGCGGCGACCAGGCCCAGCGCCTGGTCGCGGGCGCTCTCGATCGCCCCCGTGGCGACGATCATGTCGCACACCGACTCGGCGCCTGAGATCTCCCGCAGGTCGAGCTCGGCCAGCTCCGGATCGCGCTCACGGGCCAGGATCAGCGGCAGCGTGACGGTCCCGTCGAGTAGGTCGGTCCCCCGAGCCTTGCCCGTCCGCTCGACCGGCCCGCTCACGTCGAGCACGTCGTCGAGGATCTGGAAGGCGATCCCGATCGAGCGGCCGAAGGACCCGAGACCGGCGGCCGCGCCGCCCCCGGCCGCGTCGGCTCCGAGCCGGCAGGCCGCCTCGAAGAGACTCGCCGTCTTCAACTCGCACCGCCGCAGGTAGCGGTCGATCGGCACGTCCGCGCGCCAGGCGTCCGCCCGCTGGAGGAGCTCGCCCCGAGCCAGGGCCGAGCTCGCGGCCGAGAGGACGCGCAGCTGCTCGGTGCTCGCGTTGGCGGCGAGCTCGGCGAAGGCCCGCGAGAAGAGCAGGTCTCCGGTCGCCGTCGCCGCCGCCCGGCCGCCGGCCGCGAACACGGTCGGCCGCCCCCGGCGCAGCGGCGCCGAGTCGAGCACGTCGTCGTGGACGAGCGTCGCCGAGTGGACGAGCTCGACCGCCACCGCCCCGCGCACCAGCGGCAGATCGTCGGCTCCGTCGAAGCCGGCGACGAAGACGATCAGCGGCCGCAGGCGCTTGCCGCCGGCGGCGATCGTCTGTCGGGCGTCGTCGTCGATCGCCGAGATCTCGAGCAGGCGCGCCTCGACGGCCTCCATGCGCCGGCGCATCGACGAGCCGCCGAGCTCGACGATCGCCGCCACCGGGTCGATCGCCGTGCTCAAGCGGCCGCGACCTCCCCGACGTGGATCGCGATGATGCCCCCGGCGGTGAGGACGTAGCGGACGTTGCGCAGCCCCGCCCGGTGCATGATCGCCGCGAGCTCGGCCGCCCCCGGGAAGCGCTTGACCGAGCTCGGTAGGTAGCCGTAGGCCTCCGGGTCGCCGGCCAGCCGCCCGAGCGCCGGTACCAGCCGGTCGAACCAGACCCGGAAGAAGGTCGACAGCGGCGGCTTGGTCGGCGTCGTGATCTCGAGGATCACCACCCGCCCGCCCGGGCGGACGACCCGCGTCATCTCGGCCACGCCCCGCTCGAGGTCGTCGAAGTTCCGCGCCCCGAAGCCGACGGTCGCCGCGTCGAACGCGTCGTCGGCATAGTCGAGGGCGAGCGCGTCCCCCCACGTGAACTCGATCCCCGGCGCCTTGCGTCGCGCCAGCTCGAGCATCACCTCCGAGAAGTCGCAGGCCACCGTCGTCCCGCCTGGCCCCACCCGCCGGGCCAGGGCGATCGCCAGGTCGCCGGTCCCGGTCGCCACGTCGAGCACCCGGCTGCCCGGCCCAACGTTCGCCAGGTCCACCGCGCGGGCCCGCCACCGGTGGTGGAGCCCGGCCGTCATCACCGAGTTCATCAGGTCGTAGAAACCGGCGATGCGGTCGAACATCGCCCTCACCTGGCCCGGCGCGAGGGTGCCGGGGGTCTGGGTCATCCCGACGGCTACTTCAGGTTCGCCAGGAAGGTCACGAGCGCGTTGAACTTGTCCTGCGGCAGGTTGGCGAACGACGGCATCGGCGCCGTGGGGTTGACCAGCGTCCGGGCGAGCCCGTCGCGGAAGATCCGCGAGCCGATGTGGGTCAGCGGCGGCCCCGGGCCGGAGTTGCCGTTCTCGCCGAACTTGTGGCAGGCCTCGCAGCCCGACTGGGCGGCCACCGACTTGCCCTGGTTGAACTGGGCGACCGTCGCCGGTCCGAGCGCGAGGACGGTGGCCGGCGTCGGCATGTCGATCGAGGTCGGCGCTCCGGCGTTGGCGCCCTGATAGGTGAGCAGCGCCATCGCCCCGATCACCACGATCCCGGCCATCGTGGCGATCGGCCGCCGCTGTGGCCGGCGCTCGGGGCCGCGGTCGTAGAACGGCAGGAGGAAGAGCAGGATCATGGCGATCGTCGGCACGCCGAACGTCGCCAGGGGAACGAAGGCCGGTGGATGGATCAGGCGCAGGACCTCGAAGAGGAAGAAGAAGTACCACTCCGGCCGCGGTGTGTAGGTCGTGGTGACCGGGTTGGCCTTGGGCCCGAGCTCGGCTCCGAGGATCAAGGAGAGGGCGACGATCGTGAAGATCACGATCGCGGCCATCACGCCGTCCTTGGCCACCGAATACGGGAAGAACGGCTTTCCCGCCGCCTTCTGGATCGAGTAGTCGCGGAGGTACTGCTCCTTCTCGCGCCGGTTCACGCCGAAGCCTTGCCGGTCTGGCGGGCGGAGCGCACGGCGGCTATACCGACGACTTGCTGAGCTCGGGGTTGGGGTGGGCCTTGCTCCCCGGAGGGGCGGTGATGCCGAGCTTCGCCACCAGGTAGAGGTGCGCCCCGATCATCGCGGCCATCAGCCCGGGGATCAGCAACATGTGGATCGCGTAGAAGCGCGGCAGCGTCGTCGCCCCGAACTCCGGCCCGGCGCGCAGGAAGTCGGCGAGATACGGGCCGAGGAAGGGAGCGCCGCCGACGCTGGTGTTGACGCCGACGATCGTCGCCCAGTAGGAGCGCTGGTCGAACGGGAGCAGGTAGCCGGTGAACGACATCACCATGGTCAGGATGAGCAGGACGACGCCGATCACCCACGTCAACTCGCGGGGGTACTTGTAGGCGCCGAAGAAGAAGGTCCGGGCCATGTGGAGGAAGACGAGGACGACCATCACCGAGGAGCCCCACTTGTGCATCCCGCGGACGAACTGCCCGAGGAAGGCGACGTTGGTGATGTAGCGGACCGACTCGTAGGCGTGGACGGCCGAGGGGTCGTAGTACATGGCCAGGAAGATGCCGGTGATCGCCTGGGAGACGAAGGCGAACAGCGCCGCCGAGCCCAGCGTGTAGGCCCAGTTGCCCTTGGGGACCTTGCGGAAGAGCATCCAGCGCACGCCGCCCGAGAGCGAGGTCCGCTCGTCGACCCAGTCGACGACGCTCTTGCCGGCCTCGGCCGGCTTCAGCCGCCCGGGCTTCGCCCCGGTGCCCGGCTTGGGCGGCGGGGGGACGAGGGCGGGGGGCAGGGAGGGGAGCGGGAACTTGGCCATCTGCTCAGAGCCCCGGCAGCTTGCGCGTCGACGGGCGGGACGGGAAGGCGTACTGGCCGATGCCGTCGAGCGCCTCGCCCGGGTCGCGCGGCGAGAACGGCTTGAGGTTGCTGTTGACGCTGTAGCGCGGCCCGACCTGGACCATGCCGTTCATCATCCGCGTCGCGAACCGGTCGAGCGGCCGGACCGGAGGGCCGCCGGTGCGGGCGCCCTGGAGGTCGTAGACGCCGCCGTGGCACGGGCAGATGAAGCGCTCGGAGGCCGGGACCCAGCGAACCGGGCAGCCGAGGTGGGCGCAGCGCGTCGAGATCGCGATGAAGCGGTTGTATGGGTTGGGGGCATCCTTGTCGAGCGTCGGGTTGCGCGTCCGCAGGTAGACCGTCGTCTTGCCGGCCTCACCGGTGTCCGGGGTGACGGTGATCACCTTCGGCACGTAGTTGTCGTTGGGGAAGTCGTCGGGGAAGCCGACCGTCTCCCAGCGGACCGGGAGCTTGTCGAAGTTCGGGCCGAGCATGAAGCCGACCGACGGGAGCGCGATCGCCGCCACGGCCACCCCGCCCGCCGTGTGGGCCGAGCCGGTCATGAAGCGACGCCGGGTCAGCGTCTCGCCGGCGAAGGCGCCAGGGAGCTGGAGATCGGTCGTGTATTTGGGTCTGCGTAGCTTGCGGCGGGCGGCCAAGTGGGTCTCCGGCTCTCGGAAAAGCTCTCCCGAAGAATATCGCCCCGCCATCCCGGGCGAGCGTCAGGGCGCGTCGGCCGCCGCGGCCAGCGCCGCCGGTCCCCGCTCGTCGCCGGCCATGAGCAGGACCTTGGCCCGACGATAGGCCGGGCTCGGGCCCCAGCCGACGGCGCGGGCGCCGGCCGTCCAGATCGCCTCGGAGAGCTCGCCGCACCCGCGGGCGTGCGCCAGCGCGCAGAGCGAGATCACGTCGGCCAGCTCGATGACCGCCGCGACGTCGCCGAGGCCGACGAGCCGCTCGAGGCCGATCGCGTAGAGCCGGTCCCCGGCCAACAGGCGCAGATCCGGCTCGGCGCCGGGCAGCAGCCGCGGGGCGTCGTAGTGCTGGCGGTAGCCCTCGTGGATCGCCTCGACCAGCAGCTCGTACTCGGCCACCGCCGCGGCGGCCCGCGGCCCGGCGGCCGCCAGGGCCCCCGGACCGGGCCCGGCGCCGGCCTCCTCCTCCGGCCCGCCGCCGGCCGCCGGCTCGCCGTCGAGCGCCTCGGCCAGTAGGCCGCCCTCGGCCCGCAGGTCGCGGGCCAGGCGCTCGAGCGCGCTCACCGTGCCCCGGTCCGCCCCGCCGAGGCGATCGAGGCGAAGGCGGCCCGCGCCGCCTCGAGGGTGAGCTCGACCTGCTCGGGCCCGTGGGCCAGCGACGGGAACCAGGCCTCGAACTGCGACGGCGGCGGGTAGACCCCGCGGGCCAGGAGCGCCCGGCACCAGGCGCCGTACGCGTCGAGATCGCACGCCTGGGCGCCGGCGAGGTCGCGCACCGGCTGCTCGCCGAAGAACACCGTCAAGAGGCCGGGCACGCTCTGCACCTGCACCGGCCGCCCGCCTGCCGCCTCGCGTAGGCCTGCGGCGAGCTGCTCGGTCGTCGCCGCCAGGCGCAGGTAGGCGTCGTCGTCGAGCAGGGCCAGCGTGGCCAGGCCGGCGGCCACGGCCAGGGGGTTGCCCGACAGCGTCCCCGCCTGGTAGACGTCGCCCGCCGGGGCCAGGCGCTCCATCAGCCGCCGCGGCCCGCCGAGCGCCGCCGCCGGGAGCCCGCCGCCGAGGACCTTGCCCATCACGACGAGATCGGCGCTGACCCCGCTGAGCTCCTGGGCGCCGCCGCACGCCACCCGAAAGCCCGAGATCACCTCGTCGAAGACGAGCACGGCGCCGGTCGCGCTCGCCCGGTCGCGCAGCAGCTCGAGGAAGCCGGGCCGCGGCGGCGCCAGGCCCATGTTGGCCGGATAGGGCTCGGCCAGGATCGCCGCCAGCTCGTGGCGCTCGGTCGCCGCGACGAGCGCCCCCGGGTCGTTCCACGGGACGACGACGGTCAGCCCGGCGACCGCCGCCGGCACCCCCGGGCTGCCGGGAAGCGCCAGCGTGGCCACGCCCGACCCGGCCTCGGCGAGCAGCCCGTCGGAGTGGCCGTGGTAGGCCCCGGCGAACTTGAGCACGACGTCGCGCCCGGTCGCCGCCCGCGCCAGGCGAACGGCGGTCATCGCCGCCTCGGTGCCCGAGGAGGTCATCCGCAGCTGCTCGACCCCCGGCACCCGTCGCGCCACCTCGGCCGCCAGCGAAACCTCGCCCGCCGTCGGCGCCCCGAAGCTCGTCCCGAGCGCCGCCGCCCGCCCCACCGCCTCGACGACGCTCGGATGGGCGTGCCCGGCGATCAGCGGCCCCCACGAGCAGACGTAGTCGACGTACCGGTTACCGTCGACGTCAAACAGCCACGGCCCGTCCCCCCGCTCGACGAACAGCGGGTCGCGCCCGATCGCCCGCATCGCCCTGACCGGCGAGTTCACCCCGCCCGGGAGCACGCCCAGCGCCCGGGCATAGAGCTCGGCCGAGCGGACGTCGCGGAGCTTCTGATCGAGGTTCAAGGCCGGCCCAGCCTACGGGACGTGCTCGTCACGCGAAGCGACTCGGGCGGCGCACGCCCGGGCTACGCGAACTTCAACTCCCAGTCCTTGAACTCCTCCGTGAAGTAGAGCAAGCGGATCTTCTTGAACTCGGTCGACGAGTAGAGCGTCGCCCGGTCGGTGATCCCGGTGTCATCGGCAATCGCGTCGAGCACCGCGTCGCACTCCTCCTTGGAGCGCCCGTGGGCCATCGTGAACACCGAGTACGGCCAGTCCGAATAGGTCGGGCGCTCGTAGCAGTGGGAGATGCCGCGGAAGGAGGCCATCCGCGGTCCGAGCTCCTCGATCCGCTCGGCCGGCACCTTCCAGACGCCCATCCCGTTGGCCGAGAACCCGGCCCGCCGGTGGTAGAGGATCGCCGCCACGCGGCGCAGGAGCCCGCGCTCGCGCATCCCCGCCATGTGGTCGAGCAGCTCCTCGACCGGCATGCCGAGCCGCTCAGCCGCCGGGGCGTAGGGCTCGCTGACGATCTCCATGTCGCCCTGGGTGGCCCGGATCACCTCGACGTCGCGCTCGTCGTAGGCGACGGCCTCAAGGTCGACGGGCGCCTGCTCGACGCCGGCCGTGGTCAGGGAGCCGGTGTCGCCCTCCATCTCGAGGTCCATGCGGATCTTGAACAGCTGGAGGGTCGGCAGCTGGCGGATCGACTCGGCGCCGGTCAGGCGCTGGAGGACCTCGAGCGTGCCTTCGAGCCCGAGCGCCGAGTCGCGCTCGACGGCGAGGGTGAACCACATGTTGAACTCGTGGTTGCGCAGGTAGTTGTGGGATACGCCGGGGTGGGAGTTGACGATCTTGGCCGGGGCCCACGGGTTCTCGGGATCGACCTTGGCGGCGACCAGCATCGACCCGTAGCCGAGCGCGCGGGTGTCGTAGATCGGCGTGACCTGGCGGATGATCCGCTCGCGGACGAGGCGGCCGACCCGGTCGAGCACGACCTCCTCCGCCACCCCGGCGGCCGTGGCGACTGCTCCATACGGACGAGGGTCGAGCGGGAAGCTTCCCTGCATGAGGTTCATCAGGCGCTTGTCGAGCTCGTCGAGGGGGACGGCCGAGCCGTCTTTGCGGCTGCGGACCTTGGGCGCTATCTGAGCCATCGGGCGGCATCCTTGGCGTGGTAGGTGATGATCACGTCGGCTCCGGCCCGACGGATCGCGGTCAATGTCTCGAGCACCGCTGCGCGCTCGTCGATCTGGCCGGCGGCGGCCGCGGCCTTGAGCATCGCGTACTCCCCGCTGACGTTGTAGGCGGCCAGCGGAAGCCGGGTCGCCGCGCGGATCGCGGCGATCACGTCGAGGTAGGGGAGCGCCGGCTTGACCATCAGCATGTCGGCGCCCTCGTCGGCGTCGAGCAGGGCCTCACGCACCGCCTCGCGGCCGTTGCCGGGGTCGAGCTGGTAGGCGCGGCGGTCACCGAACTGCGGCGCGCAGTCGGCCGCCTCGCGGAAGGGCCCGTAGAAGGCGGAGGCGAACTTGGCCGCGTAGGAGAGGAGGGCGACGTCGTCGAAGCCGGCGGCGTCGAGCTCGGCCCGGAGCACGCCGACCCGGCCGTCCATCATGTCGCTCGGCGCGACGATGTCGGCACCGGCGCGAGCGTGGCTCACCGCGACGCGGGCGAGCAGCTCGACCGACGCGTCGTTGTCGACGGCGTCCTCGCGCAGGACCCCGCAGTGGCCGTGGCTGGTGTACTCGCAGAGGCAGACGTCGGTGATGACCAGGAGCTCCGGCTGGGCGGCCTTGATCGCGCGCACGGCCAGCTGGACCGCGCCGTCGTCGTCCCAGGCACCCGACCCGGACTCGTCCTTCTCGCTCGGGAGCCCGAACAAGAGGACCGCGGGGATGCCCAGGTCGACGAGCTCCCCGGCCTCGGCCACCGTCTCGGCGAGCGACAGATGCTCGACGCCGGGCATCGCGGCGATCGGCGCGCGCCCTTGCAGGCCCTCGCGGACGAAGATCGGGGAGACCAGGCCCGACGGGCGGAGCTCCGTCTCGCGCACCAGGTCGCGCAGCGCGCGGGTCCGGCGCATCCGCCGTAGACGGGTCTGAGGGAAGGCCATCGGACGCTCCATGGTACCGGCGGGCCGCGCCGGGGCCGCGCCGGCCAGGAGAACCGGCGCACTCTGTGACGTTTGTCACACCCGCCCCCGGCGGGCCGCGTGACAATGGTGAAAACGGAGCCGAAGGAGCCATTGTGTCAACCACTGCGAAGATCTCGACCGCGCCGGGCGTGAGGGTGGCCCTCGAGTCGCCGTTCGCGCCGCCCGAGCTGCACGTGCTGGCCGACCAGCTCGGACGGCCGCCGGCGCACACCTACGGAGCGGCCAGCATGCAGACCTACGCCAACGGCCAGGTCGCCTACAAGACACACGCCAGCGCCGACGGGTTCCTCGCCTACGTCAACCAGTTCGAGCAGACGTCGTTCCGCGCCGAGGACGGACAGGTGGAATGGTGGCAGTACAGCCCGACCTACGACGACTGGCAGGACATCTACGGCTGCGATTCGGTCGAGGTGTTCTACCACGCCGGACACGGCGGCACCGACGCCGGCACGGGCAACTACAGCGCTCCGCTCGGAGCCTCGTGGGACAACAAGATCTCCCTCGACTCGCAAGCCATGTCGATCGGCGACCAGCGGCTGCGCTACCTGTTCCTCGCCACCTGCGAGGGGTGCATGGTGTTCGCCCCCAACAACCCGATCCGGACCTGGGACCCGCCCAACCGCGGGATGCGCATGGTGTTCGGCGCGACCGCCAACATCTACGACGACCCGAACTACGGCAAGAGTTTCTGGAACCACTGGAGCAGCGGAAGCTCGTTCAGCCAGGCCTGGCAGGACGCGCTGCTCGACGCCGGCTCAGGCCAGCGCCGTCCTCAGCCGCCTGCGGCGCGAGCGCCGAGGAGGCCTCGGGCCGGCTGTTTGGAGAGCGGTTCTTCTCGGCCGCCGCGGTCAAGCGCGACTGGTACTGGTGGCGGTGGGTGGGGAGCGCCCCGGCCGGCCCGGCCGGGCTGTCGCTGCCCGACCGCCTCCATTTTCCCCAGCTGACGCCGAGCGCCGCGCTGCGCCGCCACCTGCTCCGCGCCCTGGCCGCCCACGGGGTCGAGCTCGACGCCGAGCTCCCCGACGGCCCGCTCGACGGGCTCCGCCTCGATCGCCGGGGCTCGCGCGTCGCGCTGCTCCGCGGCGGCGGGCTGGCCATCGAGCACGCCCCCGTCACGCCGCGGCGATCCACGCTCTCCGAAGCCGAGGCGGCCGCGGTGGCCGCGCGCACCGTCAGCGGCCTCGACCGGTCGCTGCGCCTGCACAGCGTGCGCCCGGCCCTCCACGCCGGCGGCACGACGGCGGGCGACGGAGCGCTGCGGGACCCCGAGGTGTACGAGCACGTCGTGAGCTTCCGCCAGGAGATCGCCGGACTGCCCGTGGTCACCCCGGGCGCCGGCGAGGTTCGCCTCCACGTCGACCACTCGGGCGCGGTGCGCCGGATCCTCGACACCCGCCTGGCCATCGATGACGTGCGCGACCACGGAGCCCGGCCGATGGTCCGCCCGGCGCCGGGCGGCGAGGAGCGGCGAGGCCGCCGGCTGAGCTCGGAACGCGAGGTGCTCGCGGAGCTTCGCCGCGCCGCAGTCGTGCCCGGGCCGGCGTCGCCGATCGAGCGGCTCCTGCCCGAGAGCCTCGAGATCGGCTACTCGGTCCGCGGCACCGAGCTCGTCCCGGTGGCCCGGGGGACGATCGAGTTCGGCAACGAGGACTACCGCATGCTCCGCGCGGTGGAGGTGCCACTGGCCCCTGGAGGGGAGACGCGCGAAGGCTAGGCGAAGCGGCGCAGGCCGACCCGGGCGGCCGCGCCGAAGGCGACGATCAGCGCGGCGAGATGGGCGAGCGAGCCGCCGAGGCCCGGCTGGGAGCCGTTGATCGCCGCGTCGATCGCCTGGAGCGCCGGCTTGAACGGGAAGACGGCCGAGATCACCCGGATCACCTGGTAGAGGGCGTCGGGGACCGACCCGCCGGGGACGAGGGCGAGGAAGGCGAGCGGCAGCGAGAGGAGGAAGGCGAGCAGCGAGGCGGCGCGCACCTCCCGCGCGAGGCTGCCGATCGCCACGCCGAGCGCCGCGAAGGCGAGCGCGCTCCCGGCGAGGGCGGCGATCCAGAGGGCGAAGCGGCTCCAGTCGAGGTGGACGAGGGCGCCGATCCCCATCAGCATGGCCAGGCTCACGACGAAGGCGCAGCCCGCGGCGAGCAGCGCCTTCTCGGCGAGCAGCGACCCGCCGGGGACGAGGCCGCGGGTCAGGCGGGTGAACGTGTTCTCCTCGCGCTCGAGGGCGAGCATGCCCGAGGCGAGCAGGACGCAGACGAACATCAAGGACACCGCCGCCGCGACCGATACGGCGAACGCGTCGAGCGGCGTCTTGTGCCCCTTGAGCAGCGTCGCCTGGACGCGGATCGGGCTCGACAGCGCCCCGAAGAGGCCCTTGGAGAGGCCGAGGTTGACCACCGCGAGGGTGGCGAAGCGCTCGACCGGGGCGAGCTTCTTGCGGTCGGGCGATGTGGGCGGCAGGCGGGCCAGGACGGCGTCGAGGATCGCCTTGGCGGCGCTCAGCCCGAGCACGTCGACCTTGGTCCCCAGGAGATTGATCCGGCCCCCAACGCGCAGCAGGTCGACGTAGCTGCCCGCGACCTGGACGAGCTTGCCCGACAGCTGGGCGTTGGCGTCGGCGATCTTGGCGGTGATCGTCGTCTGGACGAAGGACTGGGCGACGGCGTCGCCGTTGTAGGCCACCTCGATCTGCGCCGACTGGAGGCCGGTCGACAGGCGCGTGGTCAGGTCGCTGGGGACGATCACCGCCGCCAGGGCGGCGCCCGAGCGCACGGCGTCGAGCGCCTGGCCGCGGGTCGAGACGCGCACCGGCGTGACCGCCGAGAGGAGCTCGTCGGCGTACTGCTCGATGTTGACCTTCTCGGACCCCAGGGCGATCAGCCGCTGGGCCGGGGGGACCTCATCGACGAAGGCGACCCGCGGCTTGGTCGGGCCCCGCGAGAGAGCGAGCCCGATCAGCAGGGAGACGGCGATCGGATAGATGACGAGCAGGCCGACGAGCAGCGGCGAACGGCGGAGGATCTGGAGGTCCTTGACGAGCAGCCAGCGCATCAGCGCGTCACCGGCCCGGCGGCGTCCACGTCAGTGGCCGCGGCGCTGGAGGAAGGAGACGAAGGCGTGCTCGAGGTCGCCCGCCCCGGCGGCGACCTCGGACTTGAGCTCGGCCGGGCTGCCGGTGAACAGCAGCTCGCCGTCGGCGAGCACGAGCACCCGCTCGGCGTGGCGCTCGGCCTCGGCGATGTCGTGGGTGGCGAACAGGACGCCGGTGCCGGTCTCGGCCCGGCGCGAGATGAAGCCCCAGAGACGCTGGCGCTGGCGGGGATCGAGGGCGCCCGACGGTTCGTCGAGGAGGAGGATCGCCGGGTCGGCGAGGAGCCCGACGGCGATGTTCACGCGCTGGCGGTTGCCGCCCGAGAGCTTTCCGAGCTCGTCGCCCGCCCGGTCGGCCAGGTCTGTCTGCTCGAGCATCCGCTCGACCGCCGCCTCCGGGTCGGCGAGCCGCTCCAGGCGAGCGAAGAGGCGGAGGTTCTCGGCCACCGTGAGCTTCTCGTAGATCGCCGTGCGCTGGGGGACCCAGCCGACGCGGCCGGCCGACCCGCCGGGCCAGGTGACGTGGCCGGCGCTCGGCGCCTGGATCCCGGCGAGGATCGACAGCAGCGTCGTCTTGCCGGCGCCGTTGGGGCCGATCACCGCGAGGAGCTCGCCGGCGTCGACGGTGAAGCTGACGTCACGCAGGGCGTCGCGCTGGCCGTAGCGCTTGCCGACGCCGTGCGCCTCGAGCACCGCCCGGCCCGTCGGCTCGCGCGCGGCCGGTTTCTGGGTCGCGAAGTCGGACACGATGCGGCGAGGCTACCCGGGGGACGACGGGGGCGACGCCCGCCACGACTCGAACACCACGTGGCGGCGCAGGTAGTCGATCGTCTCGCGCAGGACGGCCGCCAGGGGAAGCGCGATCAGGGCGCCGACCAGACCGTAGACGGCGTTGCCGAAGAGCAGGGCGAAGATCACCAGCAGCGGGTTGATCCGCAGGGCGTGGCTGAAGATCTGCGGCGCCACCACGTGGCCCTCGAGCTGCTGGAGGGCGAGGAAGAGGAGCGCCACCCAGAGCGCGGTCAGCGGATCCTGGAAGAGCGCCACCGCCACCGGCGGGACGGCGCCGAGGATCGGGCCGATGAACGGGATGAGCTCCATGACGCCGAAGAAGGCGCCGAAGGCGAACGCGTAGGTCCGCCCGTCGGGGAAGATCCCGATCACGCCGAACAGGTAGAGCATCAGCCCGGCGGTCGTGCCCATGATCAGGCTGAAGAGGAGCTGGCCGCGGACGTAGCCGGAGACCGCGCGCTGCACCCGCAGCGGGTAGTCGTCCTCGGCCTGGCCGTTGCCCGTCGGCATCACGCGCCGGGTCAGCGCCCCGATCTGGCGCCCGTAGACGAGCATGTAGACGCTGAGGACGAGGATCAGGACGAGGTCGAGCGACACGCTGGCCAGCTTCTTGAGCAGCCCGCCGCTGAAGGAGACCAGCGAGCTCGAGCCCTTGACGGCCTGATCCTGGAGGGTCTGCAGCGCCGTCTCGCCCTGCTTGATCAGCTGGACGTGGACGCCGTGGCTGTTGAAGAACTGCTGCGCGTTGGCCAGCGACTTGTTGGCCGACCGGCCGAGCCCCGGGATGTTGCGCTGGAAGGAGCCGACCTGGTCGGAGACGGGCGAGGAGAGCAGGAAGCCGGCGCCGATCACGCTGGCGAAGAACGTGAGGTAGACGAGGAGGATGGCGAGCCCACGGGGGACGTGGACCCGGTGCATGAGCGCGACGAGCGGGTTGAGGATCAGCGCGATGAGACCGGCGATCAGGAAGAGCAGCACGACGTTGCGGGCGGCGCGCACGGCCACCCAGATTCCGAGCAGGCCGACGCCGAGCAGGACGAGCTGGACGTTCTGGGGGACGAGGAGCGGCGGCGGGGAGACCGCGCCGGTGAACGGCTCGGGCGCGTCGGCGGGCGCGTCCGGCGGGGGCGACGGCAGGCCGTCGCGCGGCGGCGGGGGGCCGTCGGCGGGCCGCGGAGGGGCGAGCGTCGGCGCGTCGGCCGGCTCGGCCGCGTCCCCGGCGGGCACCCGCTGCTCGATCGTCATGACACAAGTATGCCCGCGGGCCCGGCTGGGCTCGGCGTCCTCCCGTGCTGATCGCGTTACGCAGCGCCGGCCGACCGACCACCTCCGCGGTCGACGCCGCCGGCCGCTAGGCTCGCGGCGTTGACTGGTTCACCACAGACCGGGGACGCGAGGATCCTTTTCCTCGGCGACATCGTCGGCAGCGTCGGGCGGCGCGCCCTGCTGCGGACGCTGCCGGTGCTCCGCGAGCGCTTCGAGCCGACGTTCGTCGTCGTCAACGGCGAGAACGTGGCCGGCGGGCTCGGCATCACACCCAAGCTCGCCGACGAGATGCTCGCGGCCGGGGTCGACGCGATCACGCTCGGCAACCACTCCTACCACCACCGCGAGATCTACCCCTACCTCGACCGCGAGCCGAACATCGTGCGGCCGGCCAACTACCTGCGCGGCCAGCCCGGACACGGGCACTGCATCGTCGAGCAGGGCGGCCTGCGCCTCGGCGTGGTCAACCTCTCGGGCAACCTCTACCTCAACGCCGGGCGCTCGGCCTTCGCCGAGATCGACGCCGTCCTTTCCGACATGCGCGGCAAGGTCGACCACGTGCTCGTCGACATGCACGCCGAGGCGACCAGCGAGAAGATCGGCATGGGCTGGCACCTCGACGGCCGGGTCAGCGTCGTCGTCGGCACCCACACCCACGTCCCGACGGCCGACGCCCGCGTCCTCCCGCTGGGCACCGCCTACATCACCGACGTCGGCATGACCGGCCCGCGCGGCGGGGTGATCGGCGTCAAGCGCGAGCAGGCGGTCGAGGCGCTCGTCACCCAGATGCCGGTCCGCTTCTCGACCTCCGACGAGGACCCCTGGGTGATGGGCGTGCTCGTGCGCTGCTCGAAGCCGCTCTCGGCCGACTCGATCGAGCAGATCCTGATCCCGTCCACCTAGTAGAGGAGATGTCTTGGCCTACGCGCCGTCGCAAGAGATCCTGAGCAGGTACGCCGACGTCCTGGTCAACTTCGCGCTCGGCGGGGGCACCGGGATCAAGTCGGGCGATGTGGTCCGGGTGGCCGCCCACGAGGTGGCCAAGCCGCTCTACGGCGAGCTCCTGCGGACAATCTGGCGCGCCGGCGGCCACGTGATCGGCCAGTACCTCCCCGACGACGACGACGCCTTCAAGGCCCGCGACTTCTACGAGCTGGCCGCCGACCATCAGATCGACTTCTTCGCTGAGCGCTACATGCGGGGCCTGGTCGACCAGATCGACCACCAGGTCTTCGTCATCTCGACGACCGACCCCCGGGCGCTGAAGGGCGTCGACCCGCAGAAGATCATGCGCACCGGCAAGGCGATGAAGCCGTGGATGGACTGGCGGATGGAGAAGGAGAACGCCGGTCGCTTCACCTGGACGCTCGGCCTCTACGGCACCGAGGCGATGGCCGCCGAGGCCGGCCTCGAGCTCGAGGAGTACTGGCGCCAGATCATCGACGCCTGCTTCCTCGACCAGGAGGACCCGATCGCCAAGTGGCGCGAGGTGAGCGGCCAGGTGACCGACTACGTCAAGCGGCTGAGCGCGCTCGAGATCGACCGTCTCCATGTCGTCGGCGAGGACGTCGACCTGTGGATCACGCTCGGCGAGAAGCGGCAGTGGGTCGGCGGGAGCGGGCGCAACATCCCGAGCTTCGAGATCTTCACGAGCCCCGACTGGCGCGGGACCGAGGGTTGGATCCGCTTCAACCAGCCGCTCTACCGCTACGGCAACCTCGTCCGCGACGTGCGGCTCGAGTTCGAGGACGGGCGCGTGGTGGCCGCCACGGCCGCCGAGAACGAGTCGGTCCTCAAGGAGATGGTGGCGACCGAGAACGCCGACAAGGTCGGCGAGTTCTCGCTGACCGACCGGCGCTTCTCGCGGATCACCCGCTTCATGGCCGAGACGCTCTACGACGAGAACGTCGGCGGGCCGTTCGGCAACACCCACATCGCGCTCGGCTCCTCCTACCACGACGCCTACGCCGGCGACCCCGGCGGGATCCCCAAGGAGGAGTGGGCCCGGCTGGGCTTCAACGACTCGAGCGTGCATACCGACATCGTCTCGACCGCCGACCGGACGGTGACCGCCACGCTGCGCGACGGCCGCGAGCAGGTCATCTACCGCGACGGCGAGTTCCAGCTCTGAGCGGCCCCCGGCTCAGCCGCCGCCAGCCCGGACGGGCCGCGTCGGGCGCAGCTCACCGGGCGCCCCGTGGCGGGCGAGCAGGCCGATGATCGCCGGGGCGAAGAACCAGGGGATGTAGAGGTAGAACCAGTGGGTGACGCCGAGCTGGAGGGCGATCAGCACGGCGGCGGCCAGCGCGGCCAGCCCGATCACGTCGGAGCGCCGGGGGACGATGGCGACGGCGACGGCGAGCAGGACGCCGGCGATCTGGACGGCGCCCTGCGTGCTCCCGAGGCCGCCGTAGAGGCCCCAGACCGAGAACGGCGAGCCCCGGCTCGCCTGGTAGGCGGCCGTCCGGTCGTAGATCAGCGAGACGCTGTCGTGCGCCAGGGCGGGGATCAGGGCCAGGAGCGAGGCGGCGGCGAAGGCCAGCCCGAACAGCACGAGCGCGCGAGCGCGGCGCCGGCGGCTCGGCTCCTCGCGCAGGCCGTGGGTGGCCAGGAGGGGGGCGAGCGCCAGCGGCGCGAACTTGGTCAGCCCGGCCAGCGCGGCCAGCGCCCCGCGCGCCGGCGGCGAGACGGCGAAGAGGATGGCGGCGAGCACCAGCGCCGCGACGAGTGAGTCGTTGGTGTTGCTCTCGGCGGCGAACAGCGTGAACGGGTAGGCCGCCCAGGCATAGGCCAGGACGATCCCCATGGTCGGCCCGCGGATCAGGTTGCCGATCATCAGGAGCAGGCCGATGCAGACGAGGTCGAAGGCGATCGCCGCACCGTGGGCGGCCGGGAGGTCGTCCCAGCGGCCGCTGAAGCCGAACGTCTCGACGAAGGGGACGTAGGCCTCGTAAGAGGCCGGGCCGTAGGTGTCGCCGTGCTGGTTGTCGGTCGGAAACGTCCCGTAGATCGCCTGCCCGTCGGCGATCCGCTGGGCGCCGATCACCCCGGCGTAGCCGACGTCGATGACGTTCGAGTCGGTGACGTTCAGCGCGATGCGAAAGCCGACGAGGAAGACCAGGCCGATGGTCAGCCACGTGACCGGGACCGACAGGCGCAGGGGGGGCGGCGGGCCCCGGTCGGCCGGGCGGCGGCGCAGGCCGAGCCAGAGCATCCGGCCGAGGAGGTAGGCCAGCGGCGGGTAGGCGAGCGGCACCGAGCGGTAGATGTCCCCCTGGTTGAAGAAGGCCAGCGAGACCGAGAACGACGAGAGGACGAGCAGGTCGAGGTGGAGCATCCGCCAGGGCCGGCGCCAGTCGAAGAAGGGGCCGAGGAAGAGCAGGCTGAGCGGGATCCACACGTAGAGGGCGTTGACCCGATGGCCGAAGGCGCCGGGGTAGCCGCGCGCCATCGACCAGGCGACCTGGAACCCGGTCCACGCCTCGCGGACCTGGCCGGTCGAGTCGTCGATCAGGACCTGGGCGATCTCCTTGCCCCGGGCGAAGTAGCTGACCTGCCACTGGAAGGGGCCCTTCTCGTAGGGGACGGGGTAGGCGCCCCGCGTGCCGCGAACGACCGCCGCGACCTTCGGCACCCCGGCGGCGATGGCGAGGATCTGGTCGGCCGAGCGGAGGTGGCCGACGGGCGGGCGGTCGAGGATCGTCGGCCGGACGAGCGGGTTGGCCGGGGCGGTGACGGTCTTCGTCACGGTGCGCGGCCGGACGGTCGTCGGCGAGGCGCGCACCGCCGTCCGGGTCGTGGTGGGGGTGGTCGCGGCCGGGGCGGCCGGGGCGGCGGCCGCCGGGGCGGCGACGGCCGGGGCGGCGGCCAGGGCGAGGGCGACGGCGAGCGCCGCCGGGCGCTGTGCCCGCCGGCGGGGGTTCAATCCGCGGTCCCCCGCCTGCCCCCGGCCACCGGCGGCGCCCCCGGGCCGGTGCCGCCTTCGGGCGGGGGCGCGGCGGATGTCCGCGGCCGGTGCGCGCCGCGGGCCGGCTTGCGGGCCGCCTGGCCATCGGCCGAGCCGACCCCGAAGTGGGCGCGGATCAATGGGGCGACGTCCTTGATCGACCACTGCTCGCGACGCACCTCGCCGGCCAGGCCGGCGCAGATCAGCGGAGCCAGCGAGTCTGAGGCGTGGAGCGAGCCATGGCTGCCGCCGCCGACGTGATGCGCCCCTCCCCAGTCGCAGAACTCGTAGGCCGGGGCGGCCGAGAAGAGGATCTCGCCGGAGGTGGCGCAGGCCAGCGCGTCCCAGGCACGGCCGAGGGCGTCGGGGTAGTGCTCGCTGCGCAGGACGCCGCTGTCGCGGTGGGCGTCGATCGTGGCGAGGTCGCCGCTGACCCGCCAGCGCCGCCCGCGCGGGTCGGCGAGCTCGCCGCCGGGGGCGAAGCGCAGCTCGCCGCGCTCGCCGGCGAGCACCGCCCGGGTTCCGCGCGGGGAGTCCTCGCGCCACATCGTCAGATCGAGGCCGGGGATGCTCCGGGCGCGCCTGATGATCTCCCGCTTGAGCGACGGCCCCTCGCCGAGCAGGTAGACCATCCCCGAGCGCTGGGCCGGGCAGAGGGCGATCTCGGCCTCGGCGGCGCGGGCGTCCGAGGGGCGCAGGACGGCGAAGTCGGAGAACTCGTCGGCCAGGGAGATCGACCGCTCGACGGCTCCGTGCGAGTGGTCGGCGACGACGATCACCGCGTGATCGGCGAGGAAGGCCTCGGGGCCGCCGCCGGCCTCGACCAGGCGGGCGATCTGGCGGTCGGCTTCGGCGATCGAGTCGACCTGGGCGTGGGGGCCGTTCTTGTGGGAGTGGGCGTCGTTGTCGGGCAGCGAGAGGAGGAGGAAGTCGAAGAGGTCGTGCTCGACGAGGTAGGCGCCGACGCAGCCGGAGTGCTGGTCGCGGACGCCCGGCATACCGAGCTGGCCGCGGCAGGTCGTCTCCCGGCTGGCGAAGATGTCGGCGTAGAAGAGCTCGCGAGCCCCCATCACCGGGTGCTTCATGAGCACCCGCGAGGCGAAGCGGGTCAGCGCGGTGTCGATCGCGGGCTCGTGGCGGTGGCGGCCGCGGTAGATCAGGTAGGTCGTGCAGGCCGTCCGCAGGTCGGCGTCGTCGAGCGACTCGAAGATGGTCGGGACGTCGGCCGAGAGGTGGGCCCGGTTCATGTTGTAGATCAGGTCGGTGAGCTGGCGGGCGAAGCCGGCGCGCCAGGAGGCGCGCAGGCTCGACCCGTACTCGACGTAGCGGGCCTCCTCGCGGTGGTACCAGTTCATCGACGGGATCAGATGGCGGTCCTGGGCGACGCCGGTGGCGATCGAGGACGCGCAGACCGGCGTGACCGAGGGGAAGACGGCGACGGCGTCGCGGACATAGGAGCCGCGCTCGATGAGCAGCTCGATGATCGGGGCCCGCCCCTCGGCCACGGCCCGCTCGAGCATCGCCGGCTTGGCGCCGTCGACCACGGCGAGGACGAGCTTCTTCGGCGTCACTTGAGGATGCGCAGCCCGGCGTATTTCTCGCCGGCCCGGCGGCGGGCGCCGAGCAGCAGCCGGCCGAAGAACCCGAGCGCGACGAACGACACCGGCGGCACGAGGAAGGCGGCGGCGGCGAGGAGCAGGGCGACGCCGTCGACGTAGACGGCGAGCGCGTCCCGGGCCGAGCCCTCGGCCAGGCGCGCCCGCGTTCGGGTCAGAAGGCCCCGGGCGGCGAACTGGGCGAGCGTCGCGCAGAGCAGCCCGCCGAGGAGCCCGGCCCAGGGGCTGTCGTGGTGCTCGGCGAGCACGGCGGCGAAGAGCACCGCGCCGAGGCCGATGCCCAGGCCGGCGACGGTCGCCCCGAGCGGCCCGTTCTCGAAGCGCTCGGCGCCGAGGATCCGCTGAGCGATCAACGAAGCGGCGAGCAGGACGACGGCGGCGAGGATGAAGGCGCCCGACTGGAGGAACGAGTAGTCGGTGTGGCTGAAGTCGAGCTTCAGGCCGGCGTAGGTGCTCAGCCCGTCGTAGGCCAGAACTCCGGCGAGGACGGCGGGCAGGAACGGCCGCAGGCCGGCCGCGCAGGCCAGGCCGGCTCCCTCGCCGATGTAGAGGATCAGATGGAGAAGGTTCATGGTTCGCTACGGTTTCAGGGCATGAAGATAGTCCACCCCCCGACGGGCCCGCCGCCGGTCGCGGCGAACCCGCTGCGATGAGCGCCCCGACCGGGGGGCGGCCCCCGCAGCGCCCGGCCTCCCACGAGCTCGAGCGCTACGCAAGCCTCTTTGCCGGGCGCACGCGGGTGATGAAGTCGTCGGTGATGCGCGATCTGATGGCGATCACCGAGCGGCCCGACGTGATCTCGCTGGCCGGCGGGCTCCCCGACACCTCGACCTTCCCCCCGGCCCTGTTCCTCGACGTGATGGGCACGATCGCCGAGACGGCGACCGCCCGGGCGCTCCAGTACGGGCCGACCGAAGGGCTCGTCGGAGCCAAGGACTGCGTGATCGACGTGATGGCGGCCGAGGGCATGAGCGTGGCCCGCGACGACCTGTTGATGACGACCGGCGGCCAGCAGGTGCTCGACCTCGTGTGCAAGACGCTGATCGACCCGGGCGACGTGATCGTCGCCGAGGCGCCGACCTACCCGGGCGCGGTGCCGACGTTCTGTTCCTACCAGGCCGAGGTCATCCAGATCGAGATGGACGCCGAGGGCATGCAGATCGACGCGCTCGAGCGGACGCTGGCCGAGCTCGCCGCGCAGGGCCGCCGGCCGAAGTTCATCTACACGATCCCGACCTTCCAGAACCCGGCCGGGGTGACGATGTCGCTCGGGCGGCGGCGACGGCTGGTCGAGGTCGCGCGTGAGCAGGAGCTCCTCGTGCTCGAGGACAACCCCTACGGCCTGCTCCGCTACGAGGGCGAGGCGCTCCCGACGCTGCGTGCCCTGGACGGCGGCGATTTCGTCATCTACCTCGGCACCTTCTCGAAGATCCTCTCGCCGGGCATCCGCGTCGGCTGGGCGGCGGCGCCGCGTCCGGTGCTGGCCAAGATGAACCTCGGCAAGCAGGCCGTCGACCTCTGCTCGTCGTCACTGACCCAGTACTTCGTGGCCGCCTACTTCGAGACCGGCGGCTGGCTCGAGCAGATCGCCGGCCTGCGCGAGCTCTACCGGCGCCGGCGCGACGTGATGCTCGACTCCCTGTCGGAGCACTTCCCCGCCGAAGCCGAGTGGACCCATCCGCAGGGCGGCCTGTTCATCTGGGCGACCCTGCCGTCCTACATCGACACGACCGACCTCTTGGCCCTCGCCCTCGACGAGAAGGTGGCCTTCGTGCCCGGGGAGGCGGCCTTCGTCGACGGGCGGGGCCGTTCGTCGATGCGACTCAACTTCTCCGGCGTCACCGAGGAGGAGATCCGCGAGGGCGTGCAGCGGATCGCCCGGACGGTGAGCGCCCAGGTCGACCTGTTCGGCGCCGTATCGGGGACCCGGCGCGCGGCGGGGGAGCCGCCGGCCCGCACGCCCGCCGGTGCGCCGGCCGCGGATCCGGCGCTGGCCGACGTGTTCGAGCTGCCGCGCCGGTCCGGAGGCGGGCGGGGGGCGCGGCGGCGCCAGTGAGCCGCCAGGGGGTGCCCGAGCCGGCCGACGTCGGGGTGCCGCTGCGGACCGACGTGGCCGGCGTAGGCGGGGCCCCGCCGGGCGAAGGCCGGGTCGCTTCGCCATGACTCGCGTCGCCGTCCTCAAGGGCGGGCGCTCGCTGGAGCGACAGGTCTCGTTGAAGTCGGGGGCGCGGGTCGAGGACGCGCTCGAGCGCCTCGGCCACGAGACGATCCCGATCGACGTCGGGCACGACCTGATCGAGCAGCTCCAGGCGGCGGCGCCGGAGATCGCCTTCGTCGCCCTGCACGGGCGTGACGGGGAGGACGGCACCGTGCAGGAGCTGCTCGAGATCCTCGACATCCCCTACACGGCCTCGGGCGTCTCGGCCTGCATCCGCTGCGCCGACAAGGTCCTGGCCAAGCACGTGATGCTCGACGCCGGCCTGCCGACGCCCGACTTCTACGCCTTCAACGAGACGGCGTTCAAGGAGCTCGGCGCGGCCGCCGCCCTGGCGGTCATCGAGCGCCGCCTGGGGTTCCCGCTCGTCGTCAAGCCGGCGGCCCAGGGATCGGCGCTCGGCGTGAAGCTGGCCGGGTCGGCGGGCGAGGTGCCGGCGGCGCTGGTGGCCGCGTTCTCCTACGACCGCAAGGTGCTGCTCGAGCGCTACGTCGACGGGCGCGAGTTCGCCGTCTCCGTGCTCCAGAGCGCCGACGGGAGGACCGCGGAGGCGCTGCCCGTCCTCGAGGCGGTCACGCGGGCCGACGACCACGACTTCTTCGCCGCACGCTACGAGATCGGCCGCACGACGTTCATCTGCCCGGCCGAGCTCCCCGGCGGCGCCGGGGTGCGGGCGCAGGAGCTGGCGCTCGCCGTCTACGGGCTGATGGGCTGCTACGGCCTGGCGCGGGTCGACATGATGCGCGACGAGCACACCGGGGCTTTCGCCGTGCTCGAGGTCAACGTGATCCCCGGCCTGACCGAGACGAGCCTGCTGCCGCAGGCGGCCGACGCGGCGGGGATCTCCTTCGACGCCCTGATCACCCGGATCCTCGAGTCGGCGGCCGCACGGCCGCAGTGACGCGCAGGCACCGGGGGACACCGCGAAGCGATCGACCTGCGCAACGAGGCTCCGCGCCGGAGCGCGCCGGCGACCACTAGCGGATCCGCGGGGAGGCCTCCGCGTCAGACCGGCTTGCTCTCGCGCATGCCGCGGACTGCTGTCGAGATCTCCTCGGCCTCCAGCACGTCCGCCATCACGCCGATCTGGTCTTCCCAGACGTCATCGGCGATCTGGCTTCGGAACTCCTCCTCGAGCACGTGATACACGGAGAGACCCAACTGGGCCTCGGCCAAGGCGCCTGCATAGGTCGGATCGCCGAGCACGACCGTCTCGGCGGCGATCTCAGCGCTCTCGGGGTCCGGCGCGCCCAGGATCACCAACAGGTGATCGGGTCCGTGCTCGTCGGCGAGTCGCTTGATCGTTTCCTGACTGTTGAGGTCCATGGCCCCCGAGGCAGTTCAGACGAAGCACTCTGTCGAGGCGTACGCGACGTGGCCTCCGGCGCTCTTCACGCAGGCGGCGATCGCGGGTCCCGCGATCCCGTCACGCTCACCGAGCACGATTATCTGCTTGCCATCGAACATGGGTGCTAGCTCACCTCCTCCCGCATCCGCTCGAGGCTCTCGTCGAGCCAGTTCTTCAGCTGCAGCGGCGTGATCGAGGACGCCGACAGACGCGCCAGCTCCTCGCCGTCGTGGAGGAGCAGAAAGGTGGGGAGCCCATGCACGCCCAGCCTGATGCAGACGCGTCGCGCCTTGGGCGCCTCCAGCTTGATCACGTTGAGGTCGGGGCGGGCGGCGGCGAGCTTCTCCACGTGGGGCATCAGCGCCAGGCAGGGCTTGCAGTCGGGTCCCCAGATGTCGACCAGCGTCGTCCCGGCGGCGACCAGCTCGTCGAAGTTCTCTCGCGTGGCCTCGGTCAGCGCTCCCATAGGGCCAATCCTATCCGTTGCGCTCGAGGATGACGCTCATCCCGTCCGACTGCTCGGACATCCGGCCGAGAAACAGGCTGCCCTTGGCGATCAGCTGCACCCGCTGGGCCTCGCCGCCCGTCAGCCGCGCTCGGGCGTGGGGGAGGTAGCAGAGCGCTGAGGCGATGTGGCCCTGGGTCGGGGCGAAGCCGGGCATGCCCCGCGTCCGGGCGAACTCGGTCATCTCCTCGCGCGCCAGGTCGCCGCGCCGGACGCCGAGCGCGGCGATCGTCTTGTAGTTGCGCTCGGGGACGTTGCCCGAGCCCTGGGGCTCGGTGATCTCGGGGTTGTGGAGCTCGGTGGCGTAGTCGTCGACGTCGAGCATCCCCATCCCGAGGCGCTCGAGCGGCGCGATCACCAGGGCCTCCATGACCTTTGGGTTCGACGAGCCGGCGCCCACCGGATGGCGCCCGACGCTGTCGAGCCGCACGCGGGGGGAGACGCCGTCGTCGGCTTCGATGAGCAGCGCCGAGGCGCCGAGGACGTCCTCGAGCACGGGCAGGTCGTGCTTGAGGTGGCCCTGGAACTTCATGCCGAGCTTGGGCAGCGAGCCGCCGGCCACCACGACGACCCGGCGGAAGACCCCGGCGGCGACGAGGCTGGCCGCGATCACGATGGCCGGCACCGGGGCCGCGCAGAAGTTCTTGACGTCGGCCCCCGAGGCGTCGCTGCAGCCGGCGGCGGCGGCGACGGCCTTGGCCAGGTTGCCGCCGCCGCGCTGGTAGCGGTCGCCGATCGCTTCCTCGCCGGCGCCGATGACGTACTCGATCGAGCCCGGGTCGAGGTCGTTGTCGGCCAGGAGGCGCAGGAGCGCGAGCGTGGCGCTGGCCTTGCCGGCGAGGTTCTCGAGCAGCACCGGCGCGGCGAGGGCCTGATCGAATTCGTGGGCGCGGCGGAGCGCCGCGACCAGGCGGCCGTCGGCCGCCCACAGCGCGACGGCGCCGGGCTCGGCGGCGATCGCCTCTGCGTCGGCGCCGGACGCCGCGACGCGCGCGAGGTCGAGGCGGGAGGCGAGCGGATGCCCGCCCAGCTCGGCCGCCGCGGCATCGGCGTCGGCGTCGGCGAGCTTGATCAGATCGAACTCGTCGACCGCCGCCATCAGCGCGAGGAACTCCTCCTCGGGCATCAGCTCGCCCACGCCGGCGAAGCGCCTCGCCCCGTCGGGGGCCGCCGACACCCATGGGCGCGCGGGGAGGTCCCGCGGGTGGAGGGCCCCGAGGAACGCCTGGTGGGGCGGGTAGGCGACCGCCTGCTCGAACGTCCGCAGGGCGCCGAGGAACCGCGACTCGAGCTCGGGGTCGCGCGGCAGCTCGCGCGACGGCTTCGAGCCGTGGCGGGCGAGGCCGGGGACATGCGCGAGCACCGCGCTCGCGGCGGAGATGACCGGGGACGTCATGCGCCCCTATTCAACCGGTTCGCCGTCGAAGACGGTCGGCTCGCTGACTGGTGTGGCGACGGCGTGCAGCGCCCGCTCGAGCAGGACGCGGCGCCAGGCGCGTTCCTGGCCCGGGCTGAGCGACGGGTCCCCGGTCGGATAGGGGATGCCCCGGGTGGGCACGATCCGCGGCGCGCCGACGCGGAGCGCGATCGAGACGAGATTGCACAGGAGGGCCGTCGGAATGCCAGCCCGTTCCAACTCCTTGCTGAGCGTTGACCCGCAACGCGTGCCGGTCCCTCAGGTGGCGGTGAGGATCGCCGCCTGGATCCCCGCCTGGCGCAGCTCGGCGGCCCACTCGAGGCCGAAGCGCCGGGCGTCGGCGACCGTCGTGCCGTTTCCGGTCGTCGCGAAGTACTCGGTGTGGAGGCCGCCGATCGCCCCTTCGCGCTCGAGCTCGCGCGCGGTGTCGAGCGGGAGGATGCGGTTGGGCTCGGCGTTGGCCCATTGCGTCGAGAAGCCGCCGTGCACGGACTCGAACGTCCCGGGCTCGGCCGTGTCGTGGCCGTCGAGCGAGTGCCGGATCCACTTCGTCGCCCGCGCCGACTCGAGCCGGTCGGGGTTGCCCGCCGGCACGAATCCACCCTCGGTGAGCAGCGCGAAGAGCGCCGTCGCCGGGTCGCCGACCGGCGCCGCCGGGGTGACCTGGTCGAAGGCCGGCAGCGGGATCTCGGTCGCCTCGCGATCCCCTCCGAGGCGGGTGAGCACGAGGGCCGCGGCGCGCTCAGCCGCGCTTCGCTCGGCCAGGCGGTTCGTGCGGGGGACCGGCCCGATGCGGCCGTCGTCGGCGGTCAGCTCCTCGCCCGCGGCCGCCTTGAGCACGGCGGCGGCCAGGCGCTCGAGCGACGGGCGCATCCCCCGGGCGGTCTCCGCGCTCTCGACCACCGGCTGGCCGGACGCCTCGGGGAGCCCGGGGTTCTCGGGGTGCATGGCGGCTACCGCGATGAGCCCGGCCTCGGCGCCGGCGCTCACCATCCGCGCACAGGCGAGGCCGTAGCGACCGCTCGTGAAAGCCGGGCCCGCGACCAGGAGCTCGGCGCCGCGGGCGCGCGCCTGCTCGACGAGGGCCGCGGCGAACTCCGGGTGGCCGGCGGCATGGTCGTCGCCACAGACCAGGGTGGCGACGATCTCGTGCCCCTCCCCCAGCAGCGCCGCCAGGCGCCGCCCGGGCCCGACCGGGCCGTCGCGCAGCTCCGGGCCGGTGCCCGCGGCATCCTCGCCGCCGACGCCGGCGAAGAACTGGTTGACGTAGTGGGCGACGCGCATCAGGCCGCCGCGTCGTGGCAGGTGAGGCGCCCCCAGCCCAGCGGGCTGAGTGCGCAGTAGATGGCGGCGACCGGCAGCTCGAGGGCGTCGGTCGCCGGCCGGTCGAGGAGCCGGAGGCGCTCGCCGCCGAGTGCCCGCGCGCACGCCGGGAGGGCGAGACGCTCGTCGTAGTTGCCGACGCTGACCATCGCCGTCGCCCGGCTGGGGGCAACCACGAGCGGCGGCCCGGTGCCGTCGCGCCCGGCCATCTCGGCGAAGATCCCGACCGCCGTGATCCCCTCCTCCTCGAGCCGGTCCATCTTGAGCGCCACGTCGGCGTCGGCGTTCCCCCCGCCTTCCTTGGTGAGGATCGCCGCGTCGACTCCGAGCGCGGCGCACAACCGCGCGGCGTGCGCCGCCACGAGCTCCTTGGCGCCCTGCTCCACCGGCTCGGGGCAGAGGACGAGCGCGGCGAGGCAGAGGTCGTCGCGGGCCCGCAGAGCGGCGACCACCGGGTGGGTCTGGTGCATGTAGGTCGGGTTCTTCAGGGCCGGGTGGCCGTACTGCCCGCTCACCACCGCGCCGTCGTCGAGCTCGTTGGGTGAGATCACCGTCGCCAGGCCGCCCGACAGGCTGCGCCCGTAGACGAACACGTCCTTGAACTTCCCCTGGGTTTGCAGGTTGGTCACGACCGCCACGCGCGGGCGCCCGGCGGCCGGCCCGGTGCCTGGTCCGGAGAGCTCCTCGACGGCGTCGGGCTCGGCCTCGAGCGCCGCGTCGGCGAGGTGGACTGCGACGCGCAGGAGCCCGCGCCGGACCGCCGCCTCGACGTCCTCCCACGGCGCTCCCGGCGCCGGGTCGAACTCGATCACGAGGTTGTGGGTGCCGGCGAGCGGCGACAGTGGGGCCGCCGGCCCGGACATGTCGATGACCGCCTCCTGGGCGCGCGGGAGGTGGCCGGCGGCGAGGACGGCCGCGCCGCGCAGGACGTGGGTCTCCCCCCGGCCGGGTGGCAGCGCCGAACCGACGAAGCCGGGAAAGACGCCACCGCCACCCGGCCCCTTCGAGCACGGCTGGACGGCGTCGAGCGCCCCGATGATGCGCGCCGACTCGCCGGGCGCCACGCAGGCGAGGCGAACCTCGGCGAGCGCCGGGTCCTCGACCAGCGCGCGGGCGGCCGCCGCCGAGACGGTGAGGCGGCCGGAGGCATAGGACGTGCGCTCGCCGAGCCCCAGCTGCCGCACCTCGTGGACGAGGCGCCGCAGGGCGCCGCCGCTGACGTTGAGCCCCATCCCACCCATCAACGCCAAAGCCTAGTTCATGGCCGCCCTCGACCGCAGCCGCGGCGGCGTACGCTCAGTCAGTCTTCTTCTACTCGAGCTCGACGGTCGAGCTCGAGCTCGTCCACCGGCCCGAGGAGCCCGGCCCGTCCGGATCCAGGCGCCGGCGGGGATCGACGCCCGACCACACCGGGTGCGCGAAGACCGACTGCTAGGACTCGCCGCCGGCGAAGTCCTCGGGTGAGACCTGGTCGAGGAACTCCTTGAACTTCTCGACCACGTCGTCGGTGTCCTCGACCTCGTGCTCGAACTCGATGGCCGACTCGGAGATCACTTCATCGGCGGCGAAGATCGGGGCGCCGGACCGCACCGCCAGGGCGATCGCGTCGCTCGGGCGGGAGTCGATCTCCATCTCGCGGCCGTTGACGCTCAACGTGATCGAGGCGTAGAAGGTGTTCTCGCGCAGCTCGGTCACCGCGATCTGCGTGCAGCGGACCTCGAGCTCGCCGAGCATCGAGCAGAGCAGGTCGTGGGTCATCGGCCGCGGGGTGGTCGCACCCTGCAGCTTCATCAGGATCGAGGCTGCCTCGGGGTGGCCGATCCAGATCGGGAGGAACTTGTTGCCCTCGACCGTCTTCAGCAAGACGATCGGCTGCTTGCCGACCATGTCGAAGCTGACGCCGTAGATGACCATTTCCTGCACTTGAGCTCCCTGTCCTTCGAAGGACACCTCAAGTATAGGTAGCCGCTCCGGCGAGCCGGCGTGGTCGGCGCGAGGCGAGCTGGAGGGTGAGCACGCCCGCGAGGATGAACGGCACGAAATTGACGACGTGGAGCACGAGAGCATAGGGGAGGGCGTCGGTCTGGGAAATCCCATAGGCCTTGAGGGCCAGTACGCCGGCCGCTTCGAAGACGCCGACGGCCGCCGGGGGCGCGGGGATGATCATCGCCAGGCCGATGGCGACGATCACCAGCACGCCGGCGTCGAAGCCGAGGGTCGGCTGGAAGGCGAGCAGTACCAGCCAGGCCCAGAAGGCCGACATCAGCCAGATCCCGATGCTCCAGGCGAGCGCCTCGAGCGCGACGCGGCGGTCGCGCAGGCCGCTGAGCCCGGCGGCGAGCTCGACACCGGCTCGCTCGACGCGCTCGGCCGAGAGCCGCGGGAGGCGGCCGAGCGGCCGCAGGACGAAGCGCAGGGGTCGGTCGCCGTGGACGGCGAGCACCCAGATCGCCACGCCGAGCAGCGCGGCCATCACCCCGGCGAAGATCGCCGCCGTGCCGAACCAGCCCACCGGCGGCAGCCAGGGCGCGGCGCAGAAGAAGATGATCAGGATCGAGAGGATGTCGTAGGCCCGCTCGACGACGACGGTCCCGACGATCTCCGCCGCCGGCGTCCCGGCACGCTGGGTGAGCGCGACCACGCGGGCCGCCTCGCCGGCCCGGGCGGGCATGATGTTGTTGAAGAGGTAGCCGATCAGCGTGGCCGCGCCGACCGCGCCGACGGGTGGCCGCCGGCCGGGCGCGAACAGCGAGCGCCAGCGCAGGACGCGCATCAGCGTTGCGGCGACGAAGGCCGCAAAAGCCGGGATCAGCCACCAGTAGTCGCTCGTCCGCAGGGCGTGCCAGGCGTCGGAGAAGCGGACGTTGCGGACCGCGAGGTAGATGAAGAGGGCCGCGACGGCCAGCGTCAGGAAGTAGCCGACCATCCGTGCGCGCGAGCGACCGGCCGCCGGGCGCGGCGCCGGCGCGTCGTCGTGTAGCTCGGCGCCCACGCCACGAGCCTACCAACCGGGCCCGCGTGAACCCACGGGTCGCCGGGGGCGCCAGCCGGCGCGCGCGCGGTAGGGTCGGGGACGTGTCCGCCGCCGCCACGCTCAACACCACCCCGATCGCCATCCTCGGCGTGGCCTCCGTGGTGATCGGCTACCTCGGGATCTGGGCGCTCTGGCATTTCGTCTTCAGCCCCAAGCGCCACCACGACGACGACCTCGACCGCAGACGCCGCACCGACGCTCCGGATGACCAGTAGCGGGGACGGTCAGGGCAGGCGACTGCCGAGGGCGAGCGAGGCGACCCCGGCGGCGGCCAGCAGCACGAGGCTGGCGATGGCGAAGCCTCGGGTGATGTCCTGCTTGCGCGTGGCCGTGCCGAGCTGGCTGCCCAGCCGCTGGTAGATCGAGTTGAGCGACCCGGCGCTCTGCGCGGTGAACGTCGTGCCCCCCGACGCCTTGGCGATCGCCGCCATCAGCTCAGGGTCGGGCGGAGCCGCGATCGGGGGCTGGAACTGGTTGGGGTTGGGCACGGTCGCGTTCTGCGTGCCGAGCGCGACGGTGAAGATCGGCACCTTCTGGGCGGCGGAGGCGGCCGCCACTTGGAGGGGGTCCTGGCCCTGGTTGGCCGATCCGTCGGAGAGCAGGACGATCGCCGCGGGGAGCTTCGGACCCTGGTGGACGAGCTGGAGCGCGAGGGCCAGGGCGTCGCCGGTCGCCGTCGCGCCGAAGGCGAGCTGGGCCGCGACGATCCGCTGGGCGGCGGCGTGGTCGAGGCTCGGCGCCTGGACGGAGTCGGCGGCGGTGCTGAAGGTGACCACGCCGACCCGGACCTGCGGTGGGAGGCGGTGGATGAAGGTGGTCGCCGCCCTTTCGGCGGCGATCAGCCGGCTCGGCAGCACGTCGGTTGCGTCCATCGAGCCGGAGTGGTCGAGGACGAGGACGAGGGACGCCCCGCCGACCGGGATCCGCACCGTCCGTTGGGGCCGGGCGAGAGTGAGGGCGAACGCGGCCAGCGTCAGGAGGACCAGCGCGGCGGGAAGGTGGCGCCGCCAGGGGAAGCCCGCCCCCGCGGCGAGCCGGAGCGCCGAAACGGCGGTGAAGCGCACGGCGAAGCGGCGAGCGCGCCGGCGACTCAAAAGATAGGCGGCCAGGGCGATCGGCACCAGCAGGAGCCCGAGCAGCCAGACGGGGGAGGCGAAGCTCACCGGAGCCTGCGTCCCAGCTCGAGCAGCCAGTCGCCGTCGGTGGAGAGCACCGCATGATCGACGCGGACCCGTTTGAGCTCATGGGCCAGCGTCGCCTGCCGCTCGGCCTCGAGCTCGGCGAAGCGCTTGCGCACACGCCGCGACACGTCGACCTCGAACGTCTCGCCGGTCTCCGGATCGACGACGAGCAGGCGCCCGGCCGGCGGGAGCTCGCGCTCGCGTGGATCGCAGATCTCGACGGCGAGGACGGCGTGGCGGGCGCGGAGCGCTGCGAGCGGGCGCAGCCAGTGCTCCTGGTCGCGAAAGTCCGAGAGCACGGCCACCAGGCCGGGGGCCCGAGACGTCATGCCGATCTGCCGCAGGGCGTGGGCCAGGCCGTCGGGGTCGCGGTGGCCGTCGCGGGCGATCCCGTCGCCGAGGACGCGGCGGAGCGCGAGCATGCCCGGCTTGGACGAACGCGGCGGATGGAGGTGCACCGGGCCGGCGCCGAACGTCACCAGCCCGAGGCTGCCGGCCCGTCGTACGCCGAGGCGGCCGAGCACCAGGGCCGCTCCCTCGGCGACGTCAGCCTTCAACCGGGTTGCCGTGCCAAAAGCCATCGACGGCGAGAGGTCCAGGACGATCCAGGTGACGTGGGTGCGCTCGGGCACGTGGAGGCGGACGTGCGGCTCCCCGGTCCGGGCGGTCGCCGCGGCGTCGATGTTGCGGACGTCGTCGCCCGGCTCGTAGGTGCGCAGCTGCGCGAGCTCGGTCCCCACGCCCACGCTCGCCGCCCGCAGGTCGCCGGGCATGCCGTGGGCCGCCCGGCGGACAAGGCCCAGGCCGAGGGCGTCGATCAGGGCCTGCGGCATCGCGCCGGGGCCCTGGCGACCCGCGGGAAGCTCGGTCGCGTCCGACTTGCGGCGCGCCGGCCCCGGCGCGTCGGCGCGGCGGTCCTCGATGCCCGCGGGCGTCCTCACGCGGCCCGTTCGATCGGACGGATGTGGTCGTCGAGGGGAACGCTGACGACAGCCAGGATGCGTTCGAGCAGGCGGTCGGCGGTCATCCCCTCGCTCAGCGCGTCGTAGGTGAGCACGAGGCGGTGGCGCAGGACGTCGGGGGCGAGGTCGCGCAGGTCGTCGCTGGTGACGTGGCGGCGGCCGCGGAACATGGCCAGCACCCGGGCGGCGCGGACCAGCCCGAGCGACCCGCGCGGGCTCGCCCCGTACTCGATGAACGGCGCGATCTCCGGCGCCCCGTAGGCGGCGGGGTCGCGGGTGGCGCTGACCAGCGACACGGCGTAGGCGATCACCTCCCGGTCGACCAGCACCGCCTGCGACGCGGCGGCGAACCGCTCGAGGTCGGCGATGTCCAGCCGCTGGCTGACCACGGGCGGCACGCCGAGACTCCGCCCGACGACGGCGGCCTCCTCGCCGAAGGACGGGTACTCGACGACGATCTTCATCAGGAAGCGGTCGACCTGGGCCTCGGGCAGGGCGTAGGTCCCCTCCGACTCGATCGGGTTCTGGGTGGCCATCACCAGGAACGGCCGCGGCACCGGGTAGGTCGTCCCGCCGATCGTCACCTGCTGCTCCTGCATCACCTCGAGGAGCGCCGACTGGACCTTGGCCGGCGCCCGGTTGATCTCGTCGGCGAGGACGAAGTTGGCGAACACGGGGCCGAGGTCGATGTCGAAGCGGCCGGTGTCGGGCCGGTAGATCCGCGTGCCGACGAGATCGGCGGGCACGAGGTCGGGGGTGAACTGGATCCGACTGAACGTGCCGCCCAGCACCTGGGCCAGGGTCTTGACGGTGAGCGTCTTGGCCAGTCCGGGGACGCCCTCGAGGAGGACGTGCCCGCCGGCGAGGAGGCTGACGAGCAGGCGCTCGAGCATGGCTTCCTGCCCGACGATCACGCGCTTGACCTCCGAAAGCGCCTCCTGCAGTTCGGTCCGCGGGTCCTGGAAGAGCCCGGGGTCGAGGTCGGTGTTAGTCATGTGCGTGTCTCCTTGTGTGCGTTCGTCAGATGAGGCGGCCGAACCAGGCCAGCGACGCCCCGCTGCCGACGAGCAGCAGGACGAGGCCCGACCCGATGAAGTACCCGGCGATCTGGTGCTGCTCGTTGCGGCGGCCCAGTTGGGTGGCGAGATGCTGATAGACGGTGCTCAGGCGGCTCGCGTCGCTCGCGGTGAACGTCTCGCCGCCCGAGGCCCGGGCGATCGCGGCGAGCGCGGTCGGATCGGGTGGCACGCGCCGGTCGACCGTGGTGCCGTCCTTGCGCTTGACGGCGATCGAGCCCTGAGCTGTCCCGAGCGCCACCGCATAGATCGGGATGTGCAGCCGGCCGGCGTCGCGGGCGGCGGCCAGCGGGTCGGCGCCGCTCGTCGTCTTGCCGTCGGAGAGCAGGACGATCGCCCCGGGGGCCTGCTTGCCGTTGACGGTTCGGCGGCGGGCGAGGATGCTGATCGCCTCCTCGATCGCGTTGCCGGCGGCGGTGCCGCCGCCCGGCTGGAGGCGCCCCAGGGCGGCGAAGGTCGCGACCCGGTCGAGGGTCGGGAGCGAGAGCACGGTCGGCGACTGGTTGAACTCCATCACGCCGAGCAGCACCGGCTTGGGCACGCCGAGGACGAACGTGTTCGCCGCCCGCTGGGCGGCGCTGACCCGGTTGGGGGAGACGTCGGTGGCCAGCATCGAGCCGCTGACGTCGGTGGCCAGCATGATCGAGGCCCCGCCGACCGGGACCGAGGCCAAGACCCGCGGGCCGGCGGTGGCGAGGATGACGGCGACGATGGCCAGGAGCAGGGCCGACAGCGGCAGGTGGCGCCGCGCGCCCGGTCGCCGGGGCATGACCGAGGCCTCGAGCGCCGGCGAGGCGAACGCCCGGGTGAGGGCTCGGCGCTGGCGCTGGCGCCCGAGGTACCAAGAGACGAGCGCCGGAACGGCGAGGAGCCCGAGAAGGTAGAAGGGTGCAGCGAAGCTCACAGGTTCGCTCCGGCGCCGGCCCCGGGGCAGAGCGGGTCGCGCGGCCGCGTGTCGGTCGGGAGGCTGCTGGGAGCAGACATTCGTCGGTGACGGTAGAAGCTGCTACTTAGCTGGCAGTAAAGGGGGCCTGAGCCTTAGAACACGGCGGCCAGCCTCTCGACGAGACCCCGGAGTCCGGTGACGCCGGCGGCGGCCTCGCGCTGCCAGGCCGGGTCGGGCCGGGCGCTGATCTCCTGAGTTGCGGCGAGCGCCGCCGAACAGCCGAGATCCTCGGCGTGCGGGCGGCAGGCGGCGAGCGTCTCGGCCAGGATCTCGCGCACCGGGACCCGGCGTCCGGCGGTCGGATCGATCAGCTCCGCCTCGACGCCGTCGCGGGCGGCGAGGAAGCGGTTCTCCTCGAGCACCTCGGGAGCGCCGACCGACTCGGCCGAGGCGAAGCCCTCCTCGACCTCCAGTCGCACGAGGCTCTGGACGAGGGCGACGAGCCCGGCGCAGCGCTCGACCTGAGTCTGGGCGTCCATGATCCGCACCTCGATCGTCGCGAAGCGCGGCTGGAGGCGCACGTCCCACCAGAGGAACGTCGGCTCGGGGAAGGCGTCACAGCGCAGGAGCAGGTCGATCGACTCGACGTACTCGGCATAGTCGGCGAAGGCCCGCGGGATGCCCACCCGGGGGAAGCCCTGGAACAGCGGCGTGCGGGCGGAGGCGAGCCCGGTGTCGCGCCCCTGCCAGTAGGGCGAGTTCGCCGAGAGGGCGAGCAGGAGCGGCACGTGGGCGCGCATCTGGTTGAAGGCGCGGATCGCGGCCGCCCGGTCGGGCAGCGCCACGTGGACGTGGAGCGCGAAGGTCGGCTCCCGGCGCGCGAGCTCGCGCATCGATCCGTGGAGCTCCTGGTAGCGGGCGCCCGCGGAGATCTCGGTGTCCTGCCAGACGGCGAAGGGATGCATGCCCGCCCCGGCGGCCCGCAGGCCGAGCGGCCCGAGCTGGTCGGCGAGCGCACGGCGCAGGTGGCGCAGCTCCTCGATCCCGGATGCGACGGTCGAATGGACGCCGGTGCGGAGCTCGAGCGCCGAGCCGTGGGTCTCGGCCCCGACGTGGTCGGCGAGGGCGTCGGTCAGCGCGGGCAGGAGGTTGTCGATCTGGGCGGTCAGGGCCCAGGTCCGCGGATCGAGCAGCATCACCTCCTCCTCGATGCCGATCGTCCAGGGCGCGCCGGCCGAGCGCTCGTCCCAGGCGGCCCACGCCGGCTCGCGGGCGATCGGCTGCGGCGGAGCGTCAGGCCGCGTCAGCACGCTCCGAGCCCCCGGCATCTGCTCCGGCTGCGAGAACGAGCAGCGGACCCTCGGCGTGTGCCCGGGCGGCGAGGACGAGCCGCTTGAAGAGGGCGCGGTGGCGCCGGTGGTCGACGAGGGTCTCGGCGTGCCATTGGACGGCGAGGACGAGTTGGCGGCCGCGCGCCTCGATCGCCTCGACCGTCCCGTCGGGCGCCCAGGCCACGGCCCTCAGGCCTCGCCCGAGGCGATCGATCGCCTGGTGGTGGAAGGAGTTGACCGCGAGGCGCGCGGGGCCGACCGTCGTGGCGAGCACGCTGTCGGGAGCGATCCGCACGTCGTGGCACGTGTGACACCCGGGCACGGTCTGGCGGTGGAGGATCGAGCCGTCGGTGACCTCGGGCAGGTGCTGGTGGAGCGTGCCGCCGCGGGCGACGTTCAGCGCCTGGGCGCCCCGGCAGATGCCGAGGATGGGAATGCCGCGCCGGTCGGCGGCCCGGGCGAGAGCGACCTCGAAGGCGTCGAGCGTCGGCTCGGTCGGCCCGAGCATGGCGTGGCTGCGCGCCCCGTAGGCGATCGGGTCGAGATCCGGTCCGCCGGAGAGGAGGACGCCGCAGAGGCTCGAGAGCAGCGAGGAGATGGCCGCCGCGCGCAGCGGCGGAAGGACGACGGGAATCCCGCCAGCTCGCTCGACGGCGCGCAGATAAGTGAGACCGAGCGCCATCTCCGGCTGGCCCGGCTCGCCGTGGGGCGTCGCGGTGACGTTCCCGGGTCGGCGTAGCTCGGAGGTGGTGACGCCGATCAGGGGGCGCGTCATCCGAGCACCCACGTGTCCTTGGCGCCGCCGTTCTGGGAGGAGTTGACGACGAGGGCGCCGGGGTCGAAGGCGACGCGGGTCAGCCCGCCGGGGATCACGTCGATCTCCTCGCCGCGGGCCATCACGAACGGCCGCAGGTCGACGTGGCGCGGCTCTAGGCGCCCGTCGCAGACGGTGGGCTGGCGCGAGAGGAGGACCATTTCTTGGGCAATGTATTGCCCGGGGGCGGCAACGAGCGCTGCGGCGGCGCGCTCGACGTCCTCGGGCCGGGCGTGGGGGCAGACGACGACGCCGGCGCCGCCGAACCCGCCGCGCGGCTTGATCACGAGCTGATCGATCCGGTCGAGGATCATCGCCAGCTGCTCGGGCTGGCCGGGATCGTAGGTGGGGACCGACCAGAGCAGAGGCTCCTCGCCGAGGTAGAAGCGGACGATGTCCTCGACGTAGGCGTGGATCAGCTTGTCGTCGGCGACCCCGGTGCCGAAGGCGTTGACCAGGCCGAGGCGGCCGCCGAGCCACGGTTCGGCCAGGATCTCGCCGAGCGGGGTGGGGTCACCCGTCGCGTCGTACAGACGGTCGACGTCGGTGCGGCGGTAGACGACATCGACCGGCCTGGTCTGCTCGCCGATCCGAGCGTAGAGGCGACCACGGCGACAGGTCAGGGCCGACGGGTCGAGAAGCGGGAGGCCGAGCTCGGCGGCGATCGTCGTGTGCTCGTAGAACGCGGCGTTGTGGGGGCCGTCGCTGAGAACGACGACGACGGGCTCCTCGGTGCCGGCGGGGGCGGCCGCCCGGAGCGTGCGGCCGAGGAGCTCGTAGGCGAGGTCGAGCGAGCGGACCTCGACGCCGGGGGGGCGGTCAGGCTCGGGGACACCGCGTCCCGGGCGGCGATCGCGTAGGCCAGCCCGGAGGGCGTACGGACGTTGTCCTCGAGCACCTTGAACTCGCCGTCGGTGTCGCGGACGACATCGAGGCCGGCCAGCGGTATCCAGGTCGCCGGCGGGGCGGCCATGCCGACGAGCTCGGGCTCGAAATACTCGGCCGTGGTGATCGCCCGGCCTGGGACCACGCCGGCCTCGACGATGCGCTGGTCGGCGTAGACGTCGGCAACGAAGTGGTTGAGGGCCCGGACGCGCTGGGCAAGTCCTTCGGCGAGCGGACCCCACTCGGCGGCACTGATCACCCGGGGGATGGGATCGACGCGAAATTCCGCGGACCCCGGGCCGAAGGTCACGCCCCGGCCGCGGAGGCGGCGGGCGACGTCGTCGGTGAGCCGTTTGAGGTCGACGCCGGCGAGAGCGGCGTCGACCACCACGCCCGAATCCTCGTGCGGCCCGGCGGCGGAACCGCGGTCCTCGCTGCCGTTGAGCGCCATGCGTTGATTATCGGCAGGCGAACCGCGGATGGGTTTGGACGAGTGTCCAAACCGGACCGATCGAGGCTGGACCGGTGGTCGGTTTGGCTGCCGGGCCCGGCTTGTCGGTGCCGCTCAGCCGCCAGGCGCGGGCGGGCCCTGCTCAGGACCCGACCGGGCGAGGATCACACAGGCTCTCGGCGGCGGGGCTGCGGCGGGCGGCGGCCGTCGTGCTCGGCGGGCGGACCCGGCGCGCGCGGCGCGGACGCCCCCGCCGGAGTTCCCGTGCGACGCGCATCAGCTCGCGCTGGCGCTCGGCGGCCATCGCCTGGGTGAGTAGGGTCATCGGTCCTCCCTTCGGGCTGCGGCGCGGAGCACCTCGACGACGTCGACGGTCCGGACGAATGGGTCGGCGATCGCCCGGCCATCGGGCAGGGAGACCGCCGCGAGCAGCCGGCCGTCGACCTCGGCCAGGAGCAGCCGCCCCGGGGGCACGGGGGCGCTGTCGAGGGCCGCGAGGCGGCGGATCCTGGCCAGGTCTCCGGTGTCTGAGGTCCTGATCAAGAGCGGGCTGTCGGTGATGGTGCTCATCTGGAGACGACTTTGCCACCGGCGCGCCATTACTTCAAATGATCTTTGGTCACCAATGCGATAAGCTCGGGTAATGCTTGATCTGAACCGGCTGCGGGTGCTCCGGGAGGTCGGCCGCCAGGGCTCGTTCTCGGCTGCGGCCTCCGCCCTGGCCTACACCCAGCCGGCGATCTCCCGGCAGATCGCCACGCTCGAGCGGGAGATCGGGGCGACGCTGGTGGAGCGAAACCCGCGGGGCGTGCGCCTGACCGACGCCGGCGAGGTGCTCGTCTCCCATACGGACGCGATCCTGGCGCGATTGGCCGACGCCGAGTCCGAGGTCCGGGCGCTCGGGGAGCTCCGCGGGGGACGGCTGCGGATGGCGTCCTTTCCGACGGCGGCCGCCACTCTCGCGCCGCTCGCGATCGCCGCCTTCCGGCGCGCCCACCCCGAGGTGAAGCTGAGCCTGACCATGGCCGAGCCGATGGACGCGCTTCCCGAGCTGCTCCGCGGGGAGCTCGACCTGGCCCTGAGCCTCGAGGGGATGGACGACGCTCTGAGTGCCGGGATCGATCGCCTGTGGCTGTTCGACGACCCGATGTACATCGCGCTCCCGGAGACGCATCCGCTGGCTCGGCGGCGGCGGATCGCGCTCGCTGACTTCCGCGAGGAGGAGTGGATGTTGGGGACCACCGATCGCTGCCCCGACGCCCGTCTTTTCGCCGACGCCTGCCGCGCGGCCGGGTTCGAGCCGAGGCTCACCTTCCAGAACGACGACTACGCGGCGATCGCCGGATTCGTGGCGGCGGGAGTCGGCATCGCGATGATCCCCGACCTGGCCGCGACGAGCGTGCGCGACGACATCGTGCTGCGCAGCCTCGGTCCGGACGGGCCGTTCCGGCGGATCGTCGCGGCGACCAAAGCCGGCGGCTACCGGTCACCGGCGGCGCGGGCGATGCTCGACACTCTGGTCGAAGCGAGCGCGACATGGGTCGCCTCCCGGGCGCGCCCGGTCGAGCTCGCCGGCGCGGCCTAGAGTGACTTGACGACGAGGTAGTAGAAGCAGACGCCGAAGACGGCGGCCGACGCGCCCCAGAGAGCGGCCCACCCGAGCGCCTGGCGCTGGGTCATCTGCGGGCGGCCGACGCCGAAGATGAAGAACCATTCGAGCAGGACGCTGGCGACGACGAAGATGCCGGCGCTCAACCGGCCGAAGATCGCCCCGACGATGAGCAGGATGACCGGGACGCCGGCGACGGCGCCCGCGGCTGAGAGGGTGAAGACGAGCTGCTCGTTGAACGTATCGCGGTAGAGGGGGACGCGCGGATCGAACGCCGCCGCGAGCTTCCTCTGTTCGGGCTTCTCCACGGAACGTGATCATCGCACGCTCGGGCGCGGCGGGGCGTCCAGATCGGTCGGCGGATGCCGTCGCCGCCGCCTCGCGCGTTCGCGCGCCGCCTCGCCCGCCGGGCCGGCTGATGGCGATGGCCCGCCTGAGGGCATGCTCGATGGGCGATCCAGGACTCGAACCTGGGACCTCTTCCTTATCAGAGAAGCGCTCTAACCGACTGAGCTAATCGCCCGGGACGCGGGTTCGGCATTCTACCGGCCGGGCCGCTCCTCGCCGCCCCGGACCCTCCCCGCCGCTCGGTCGGTTCCGTTGGGGCGCCTTCAGACGCCGGCGCGAGACCCGAGGCCCTCGACCAGCGCGAGAGCATCATCAACGGACTCGAGCTCCAACTCGGCCCGGTAGGCGCCGGTCCGCGTCGGCGTCACCCGGACCTCGGCGCCGAGCGCCACACCGAGCGCGTCGGCAATGGTCGCGCACGCCTCCTCCTGGTCGGGGTGGCGCGCGGCTGGCCTCCCCGCCGGAGCGGTCGCCACCGCCGTGTCGGTCGCATTCGCATCGCGTGAGCGCTGCTCCAGCACGCGGACCGACCAGCCCTCGGCGGCCGCGGCGGCGGCAAGGCTGCGGCGGTCCTCGTGATCGGAGGCAATCAGGAGCGCCCGCCCGTGCCCCTCGCTGAGCGTTCCGGCCTCGATCAGCTCAAGCGCCTCGTCGGGCAGGTCCAGGAGGCGCATGAGGTTCGACACCGCCACGCGCCCGCGCCCGACGCGCAGCCCGACATCCTCCCGCGTCAGCGAGAGCTCCTCGACGAGCGCCGCGCAGGCCCGGGCCTCCTCGATCGGGTTGAGGTCCTCCCGGGCCATGTTCTCGATCAGCGCCAGCTCGAGAGCCTCCGCGTCGCCCCGCGGACGGACGAGGGCGGGGATCCGGTCGAGTCCGGCGAGCCTGGCCGCCCGCCACCGGCGCTCGCCGGCGATCAGCTCGAAGGTCCCGCCGGGCTTGGGGCGCACCAGTACCGGCTGCAGCACGCCGCGGGCGCCGAGTGACGCCGCCAGCCCGGAGAGCGACTGCTCGTCAAAGCGCCGGCGCGGCTGGCGCGGGTTGGGGGCGATCAGGTCGATCGGGAGCTCGCGCAGCTCGTCGGACTCGGCCACGTCGGGCTCGGAGACCGCGAGGATCGCCGCCAGGCCGCGGCCGATGCCGCGCGGGCGCGAACCGGTCATCCGACGGCCTCGGGGCGCGGCCTAGGCAAGGGCGGCGACCTCCTTGGCGAGCGCCACATAGGCATCCGACCCGGCGCAGTGCGGAGCGTGCACGGTGATCGGGACGCCGTAGCTCGGCGCCTCGCTGATCCGGATGTTCCGCGGGATCACCGTGTCGAACAGCAGCTCGGGAAAGTGCTCGCGGACCTGCTCGGCCACATCCCGGCCGAGGCGGGTGCGGCTGTCGTGCATGGTCAGCAGCATCCCCGCCACCCGCAGCCGGGGGTTGAGCTCCCGCTGGACGAGCCCCACGGTGTCGAGCAGCGCCGCCAGTCCCTCGAGCGCGTAGTACTCGGTCTGCACGGGGACGATCAGGCGGTCGGCGGCCACCAGGGCGTTGACGGTCAGCGGCCCGAGCGACGGCGGGCAGTCGAGCAGCGCAAACGCGAAGCGCTCGGTCAGCGGCCCCAGGGCGTCGCGCAGGAGCGTCTCCGACCCGGCCACCCGCGGCAACTCGACGTTCGCTCCCGCCAACCCCGCACCGGCCGGCATCAGCCACAGCCCGGGCACCGCCGTCTCGTGGAGCGCGTCGCTCGCGTCGCAAGCGCCGGCCAGGACGTCGTAGACGCTCGGGCGCAATCCGCGCGCCGCGCCGAGCCCCACGGTGGCGTTCGCTTGCGGATCGATGTCGATCAGCAGTGTCGGGTACCCGGCCGCGGCGATGCACGCCGCCACGTTGACCGCAGTCGTCGTCTTGCCGACGCCCCCCTTCTGGTTGGCCACGGCAAAGATCTTCATCGTCGGGGACCTTACGGCCGCAGGGGGCTCCTCGACTTGCGCTTTGGGACCGCTGGTGGCCGAACCGTTCGGCCCCGACCCTTCTTGTTCCGTGGTTGCCGTCCACGGCTGATCGCCCACGGCCTGCGCCGGTGCCGTCGCGGCGATCGACGCTGCCGACGGTGCGGCCGCGTCAGGCTGGCCTCGCGGCTCGGCGGCGACGTCAGAATCGCTCGCGACGAAGGGGCCGCCGCCCGGTGCCGGCGCGTTCGGCAGCCCCGAAGCCGCGACGGCTCGATAGTCCCGCTCTGCGCGCCGACGAGCGCGGTTGCCGGCGAACCACCTGACCCTCATGTCGAGGCTCCAAGTGGGCGCTTGCTGGCGATCCCCGGCCGGCGAGGAAAGCGTGACGGAGTGGGCATGACTTTCAAGTACACGTGGAGGTGATGACCGACGCTCCCAGCATACGGCTCGCTCCGGACCGGATCCTCCGGCTCGAGCCCGAGCTCGGCCGCGGCCCGGGCGGCGGCCGCCTCCATCGCCCGGTCGCGTTGGCCGCGCCAGGCGATCAGCGCGCCGCCCTCCCGCAACAGGGGGGCTGCGTACTCGCAGAGGACCGGCAGCGGAGCCACCGCACGTCCCGTGACGACGTCCTGCTCGCCCAGCCCCTCGGCCCACGCCTCTGCGCGCATTGGCACGACCCTTGCGTTTCCCACGCCGCCGGCTGACCGTGCCCGCTCGATGAAGGCGCACTTTCGCGCCGCGCTCTCGACAAGCGCCACCCGCGCCGCCGGCAGCGCCACCGCGAGCGCGAGCCCCGGAAAGCCGGCACCGGCACCGATGTCTGCGACCGCCGAAGCTTGGCGGAGCACCGCCAAGTCGAGGGCGGCGAGCGAATCGGCCAGGTGCACGTCGACCGCCAGCCGCGGGCTCGTCACGCTGGTGGGCGCGTGCGCATCGCTCGCCAGAACCTCGAGGAGGCACCGCAGCTGGCCGCCTTGAGCTCCCGTGAGACCGTGGCGCCGCCCGAGGTCCGCCAGCCGGTGAGCGACCGCGTCGTCCTCGCCTCCACTCACGACCGCGCCCTGGCCCGCTCGATGAAGTCCGCGTAGCGCTCGCGCATCGACGCGAGGCGCTCCGCCGCGTGGGCGTCAAGCTCCGCGGTCAGGTGCTCCTCGAGCAGCGGGAGCACGTCCTCGATCAGGGCGGTGCCGCGCGCCATCCACTGGTAGTAGCTCCGTCCGCCGTGGCCGTAGGGCCCGTAGAGCTTGCTGCGGGGGAAACGCACCATCAGCCAGCGAAACAGGGCTTCGTGGCGTACGTGCATGCGCAGAGTGATCTGGGGCTGCCTCCCGTCGCCACCGAAGGAGCCCTCGCCGATCAGCACGCCGAGGACGATCCCCTTCTCCAGTGGTGAGAGCGCCGGCACGGCGGGCATTGTGGCAGCAGGCCTGCCCGGCGTGTTTCACCGTCATGAAAAACGTGAAACACCCGAGCCCGAACGCCGGGCGGGCCGGAGGCTCAGGTACCCGGAGGAACGACGATGAGACGGCGCTCCGGCTCGTCGCCCTCGCTATGCGTTTCGACGTCGCCCCGCTCGCGCAGGTACTCGTGGACAAACCGCCGTTCGGCGGCCGACATCGGCTCGAGCTCGACCGGGCGGCCATCGCGGAGCGCCGACTCCGCGGCTCCATCGGCCTGCGCGCGCAGCGTGGCCTCACGCCGCTTGCGATATCCGGCGGCGTCGACGACCACGCGCGGGCCGCCGCCGCCGCGAAGCACGATGCGCTGCGCGAGGTGCTGAACGGCCTCGATCGTCTGCCCGTGCCGCCCGATGAAGCGACCTAAGTCCTCGCCCTCGACGCTTCCGATCAGCGTGTCCTCGGACTCCTCGATCGTGACCCGGCCCTCCAGATCCATCGCATCGAGCAGCGTCTCGAGGAGATCGCGGAGCTCCTCCGCCGGCGTCAATTCGTCCTCGGCCACGACGTCCACGTTCGTCGCCATCAGCGTCGCCGCCCCGAACGCTTCTTCTTCTTGCGTGGCGGCGGTGGTGGTGCCGATCCTCGCGGCCGCGGAGCCGCCGGCTGCTTGGCGTCGCGCACGGCCTCCTCCTTGCCGCCATCCCGGTCGCCCGCGCCCCGGCCGTTGCTCGTCGCCCCGGCGCCCCCACCCTTGCTTCGTCGCGCGGCCGCCGCCGGTGTCGTCTTGGCCGGGGTCGACTTGCCCGCCGGCGACTTCGAGGTCGCCGGCTTACCGGCCGCGGACTTGGGGGGCGCCGCCCTACCAGGCGGGGACTTCGAGGCCGCCGGCTTGCCAGCCGCGGCCTTTTGTCCCGCCGGCGCACCCTTCACCGCCGTGCCCGCTGTGCCCGCCGTGCCCGCCGCCCCCTTGGCCGCCCGTCCCTTCGGCCTTGCCGAGGCTCGGGTGCCTGTGGCCCGATCCCCCGGCTCGGGCGCCGTGGCCTTCCCCTTCGCCGCCGCACCGGCGTCCGCGCCGCCGCGAGACCACAGCTTCGGAAACGACAGCTTCCCGGCGTCGGCCCCCGCACCAGCCATCGCCGGGGGCGGGAAGTAGCGCCTGACGATGGTCTGCTGCCCAACGGTCCAGAGGTTGGTGGTGATCCAGTACAGGATCAGACCAGCCGGGAACGACAGGATGAAGATAGTGAACACGAACGGAAGGCCAAGCGCGATCAGGCGCTGATTGCGATCGACGGTGGCCGTCGTCATCAGGCTCGATATGAGCTGTGAGCCGATATAGAGAACGATGAGGAGCACCAGCACCCCGCCGTGGGCGCTGGCGGTGACATCGGGGATGAAGAGGAACTTTCCCGAGTGCGGGGCGACAGCCCCGCAGTTGGTCTTCTGGATCATCGAATCGCTGACGATCCCGTGGAGCTTCAGCGCCGGACCGCATATCTGGAGCTTCAGGTCGCTGCGCAGCATGTAGAACAGCGAGAGGAACACCGGGAGTTGAAGCACAAGAGGAAGACAGGAACCGAACGGGTTGACCTGGTTCTCCTTGTAGAACTTCATCATCTCTTCGTTGAGGCGCTGCTTGTCGTCTTTGTGGCTCGCTTGCAGGGCCTTTATCTCCGGGCCCAGCGCCTGGAGCTTGGCCATCGATGAGAACTGCTTCACTGTGAGCGGCACCAACGCCGCGCGGACGACGATCGTCAACCCGATGATCGCCAGGCCCCAACTTCCCCCGGTGACGTTGTCGTGGAGGAACACCATGATCGCCTTGAACACGCTGATCAGCGGCGAGAAGGCGTCCTGGATGAAGTTGGTGGCGAGGATCGACAACATCAGCGATCGGTGCGTTGTGCCGGACGTACGAGATCATGCGACGCGCGACGGAAGACGCGCTGCGCCGACACAGGGTCGAAGCCGCCGTGGCTGAAGGGATTGCACCGCAACAACCGCCACCCACCGAGGACCGCTCCGCGGATTATGCCCAACTGACGCACGGCCTGAGCGGCATAGTGCGAGCACGTCGGCTCGTACTTGCAGTGCCGCGGCAGCCCCGGCGAGATCACGCGGCGATAGAACGCGATCGGCCCGAGCACGAGCCAGCGCCAGGGCTTCATCGCGCGCCGGCCTTCGGCCGCATCCCGGCCTTCGCGAGCAACTCGGTGACCGCTTCGGAGACGCCGGCGAGACCACGCGACGTCGCCAGCTCCCGAGCGTCCGGCCGGGCCACGACGACGATGTCGTAACCGGGCGACAGATCCGCTCCGGCGGCATCGAACGCCTCGCGCAGCAGCCGCTTGACGAGGTTGCGGTCGACCGCGCCTCCTACCTTGCGCCCGACCGAAAGTCCCAGCCGAGGCGTATCCTCACCGCCCCGCGGAAACGAGTAGAGCACGAGATAGCGGTTCGCCACCGAACGACCCTGTCGATAGACGCGGTCGAACTCGGCACTTCGCGACAACCGTCCGGCCGTTCGCCGTGTGCTGGAGCCCTGCCGGCGCTCCAACACGACTCAGACCGTCAGGCGCTTGCGGCCCTTCGCGCGCCGCCGCTTGATCGTCATCTGGCCGGCGCGCGTCTGCATGCGCGCACGGAAGCCGTGCGCGCGGGCGCGCTTGCGCTTCTTGGGCTGATATGTCCGCTTCATGGGGCAGGCTCCCTTGCCGGCGGCCACTCGACGGCCGCACCGAAGCCGGAAAGTATACGGACTGAGCCGGCTCGGCCCCCCAACCGCCGAGCCGACCGATTTTCCCGCCAAATGCGGTCTCGTGACGTTAGGAGGCAAATACCCGTTGCTATATTCGCCGCGCCGGGGTCCAGGCCCCTCCCGCCAGCAGGATCGACGTCGGGCCCGCAGGGGAGGCTCTCGCGCGAGTTGTCTATGGAGCTTGACCATGCATGGATGGAGATTCGTCGGGGGCTCAGCGCCGCGGTCGGCGAGCGCACCTACGGCCTCTGGCTCGAGCCGCTCCGCTGCGCCGGGCTCCACGACGGCACCCTCCACCTCACGGGTCCACCGGAAGTCTGCGCCTGGGCCGGCGACCGGCTCGCCGGCGTCCTTCATGCGTGCGTCGCCGCAACCCTCGGTGCCGACGTCAACGTCGACATAACCGCGGGGTCGCCGTCGGTCGCCGCGCCGGTTTCGGCCCCCCGCCCGGAAGACAGCGCGCTCAACCCGAAGTACAACTTCGAGCAGTTCGTCATCGGCCCGTCCAACCGCCTGGCCCACGCGGCCTGCCTCTCGGTGGCCGAGCTTCCCGCCCAGGCCTACAACCCGCTCTTCCTCTACGGCCCCCCCGGTCTCGGCAAGACGCACCTCCTGCACGCGATCGGCAACTACGTCCGCGCGTACGGGGGTGGACTCGAGGTGCGCTACACCACCGTCGAGGCCTTCACCAACGAGTTCGTAGCCTCGCTCGGCGGCGGCCTCACCGGCAAGGACGCGTTCAAGCATCGCTTTCGGGGCGTGGACGTCCTCCTGATCGACGACATCCAGTTCCTCGAGCGCAAGGCCCACACCGAGCAGGAGCTCTTTCACACCTTCAATGCCCTGTATGAGACCGGCAGCCAGCTTGTGATCACCTGCGACCGGACACCGAACGACCTCGCGCAATTGGAGGATCGCCTGCGCGAGCGCTTCCAGTCCGGTCTCGTGACCGACATCGGCCGGCCGGATTACGCCACCCGCCTAGCCATCCTACGCAAACGCGTGGTGCACGACGGGCTCGACATCGACGACGACCGCGCCCTTGCGCTGATCGCAGCCGGGGTCACCGCCAACGTTCGCGCCCTCGAGGGAGCGCTCATCCGTGCCGTCGCCTACGCCTCCCTGACCGGCCAGCGCCTGACGGCCGGTGTCGCCGAGGAGGTCATGGACCGGCTCGGGCTGCGCAACCGAGCGGCCGCCGCGCCCACGATCGAAACCATCCAGGACAAGATCTGCTCCCACTTCTCGATCTCCCGGGAAGAGCTCCTCTCGCGCTCTCGGGCACAACGCCTGGCGTGGCCCCGTCACCTCGCCATGTACCTCTCCCGCGAGTTGACCGAGCATTCCCTGCCGGTCATCGGCCGCGAGTTCGGCGGACGCGATCACTCCACCGTGCTCAACGCCTGTCATCGTGCCGGAGAGCGCCTCGCCACCGATCCCAAGGCATACAGTGCCGTCGAGCGGTTGACAGCAGACCTCACGGCCCCCTCGTCCTGACTCTGTCGCCACCGGCCGGCGTGCTCTCCACACGCCCTCCACGGCAACGTCCCCCATTCCTGCGAGCATAGGATCACTTATCCCCCTCTCCACAGCCCCTTTGACTTCTATCCAACTCAGCCGGCAACCGTGAAGATCTCCCTTTCGACGACCGAACTCGTCCGTCAACTCTCGACGGCGGCACGCGTCGCCTCCACGCGTAGCGCCAACCAAGCGCTCGCCGGCGTTCGCATCGACGCGGCGGAGGCCGCGATCGAGATGCTCGCCACCGACCAGGAGGTCGGCCTCCGCCTCCGCCTCGCCGGTGAGCTCCAGCGTCCCGGCACGGTCGTGCTCCCGGCACGGCTCATGCTCGACGTCGCCCGCTCGCTTTCGGGCGCGACGGTGAGTCTCGAGCTCCGCGAGGCCGAGCACGACGTCGAGGTCGTCTGCGGCCCGACGACGTTCCACCTCCGCACGCTCCGAACCGACGACTTTCCCCGCCTGCCCGACCCCGGCGACGGCGACGAGCCCGGCGTCAGCGTCCCGGCGGAGGCGTTCGTCGCGACCATCGACAAGGTCGCCCCCTCGGCGTCACGCGACGAAACCCGCCCGGTTCTCACCGGCATCCTCGTCTCCGCCTCCGCCTCGGAGCTCCGCATGGTGGCGACCGACTCCTACCGTCTGAGCGTGAAGCAGACCGCGCTCGAGACGCCGCTGGCCCAACCCTTCGATGCGAACGTCCCGGCCAGAGCGCTGCTCGAGCTCGCCCGGATCGCTCGCGCCGTGAAGGCCGAGACGCTCACCGTCACCAAGCGGCCCAACCAGATCGTCTTCGAGCTCGACGGAGTCGTCCTCTCCTCGCGTCTGATCGATGGTCAATTCCCGAACTACCGCGCCCTGCTCCCCGAGACCTCCGAGCACGAACTCCGCGTTGCCCGCCAGGAGTTGACCGACGTCGTGCGCCGCATCAGCCTGCTGGCCTTGAAGAACGCTCCCGTTCGGCTCGCCTTCACCCCGGGCGAGCTGACCGTATCCGCCCGGACGCCGGATGTCGGTGAGGCGAGCGAGGCCCTGCCGATCCCCTTCCAGGGCGAGCCGTTCGACATCGGCTTCAACCCCGAGTTCCTCCGCGACGGGCTCGAGAGCGTGGAGTCCGACGACCTGATCCTGAAGCTGACGAGCCCGCTGCGCCCCGGTTTGATCGAGTCGGCCGACGGCAGCGGCTTCGTCTACCTGGTCATGCCGATCAGGTTGAACGTCTGAGGACGCCGGTGCGCGTCACGCGCCTACGCCTGCGCGACTTCCGCTCCTACGAGACGGCGGATGTCGGCCTCGGCCCCGGCCTGACGGTGATCCACGGTCCGAACGGCGCGGGCAAGACGAACCTCCTCGAGGCGATCTACTTTGGCTGCACCGCGCGCTCCTGCCGCACGACCAACGAGCGGGAGGTGGTGCGATTCGGCGCGACGGCGACGCGCGTGGTCGTCGGCGGCGAGGACGACGACGGGCCGCACGAGCTGGCCGTCGGCTTTCAGGCCGGCGAGGCCAAGCGGCTGACCGCCGACGGGGCGCCGATCGAGCGGCTCCTCGACGCGCCCCACCGCCCGCTCGTCTGCGTCTTCCTGCCCGACCGTCTGGAGTTGGTCAAAGGCGCACCCGGACTCCGCCGCGCGCACCTCGATCAGGTCGTGGCCGGTCTCTGGCCGGCGCGGGCGGCGACCCGCCGCGCCTACGCACAGACCCTGGCCCAGCGCAATGCGCTGATCGCCCGGGTGCGCTCGGGAGCCGCCGGGCGGTCCGCCCTGGCGGCCTGGGATCTCGAGCTCGCCACCCACGGCATCGCCCTGCGCGACGATCGCTCCGCCGCCGCCGCGCTGCTCGAGGAACCCTTCGCGCGACACGCCGAGGCGCTCGGGCTGCGCGGCCCGGCGAGCATCGCCTACCGCCCCCGCACGACCGCGACCACCGCACCCGAGCTCGCCGCCGAGCTCGCCCAGCGGCTCGCGACCGACCTCGATCGCGGTTTCACCACCCACGGCCCCCACCGCGACGAGCTGCTGCTGCGCAGCGCCGCCCGCGATCTGCGCTCCTACGGCTCGCAGGGCGAGCAGCGTATGGCCCTCCTCTCGCTCCTCCTCGCCGAACGCGACGCCCTCGGCGCCGCCCGCGAGCGAGCCCCGCTCATGCTCCTCGACGACGTGATGAGCGAGCTCGATCCGGAGCGCCGCGAGCGTCTGGCCGCAGCGCTCCGCGACGGCGGCCAGGCGGTGGTCACAACCACGGACGCCGAGCACGTTCCCGGCGCCGGCGCCGCCGGGGTGGCCCGGGTGGCGGTAACCGACGGAGGCGTCCTCTGCGAGGCGCTGAGCGCATGAGACGACGCGCTCCGCGGCCGCTCGGAGACGCGCTCGCCGCACTGCTCGCCCGGATCGCCCCGGCGAGCACGCTCGCCGCGGTGCAGGACGTCTGGGAGCGCGCCGTGGGCGACGTCGTCGCGGAGCAGGCGGTGCCGATCGGCGAGCGCGACGGCGTCCTCACCGTGGCCTGCCGCGAGGCGGTCTGGGCGCACGAGCTCGAGTTGATGGGCCCCGAGCTCGTCGAGCAGATCAACGCGGCCCTCGGCCGTCACGCACTCCGCGGGCTGCGCTGCCGCGCGACAGCCGCGCCGTGACACCCCGGCGCCCCTCGCTCGAGGCAGCCGCTGCGACCGCCCTCGCGGTCGCCTTCGTCGCCGGCACGATGCTGTGGCTGGCCAGGGAGCGCGTGATCCCCGTCTTCGACTACGGGACGCACCTGACGTGGTCGCTGGTCGACGGCGGCTTTCTGCGCAGCGGCGACCTGCTCGGCCCGTTTCGGATCTGGACCAGCTACCCGCCGCTCGCCCACATCGTCGGCGGCCTGGGGGCGCTGATCGCCGGCGACGGCGTCGACCAGCCCACGATCGCCCAGAACCTCGTCTTCGTCCCGCTGCTGGCGCTCGGCTGCTACAAGTCCGGGCGCCTCGCCGCAGGTCGCGGGGCCGGGCTTCTCGCCGTGACCTTCGCGCTCGGCACGCCGCTTGTCAGCGCGCTCTTTCACGGGCCGCTGCTCGATGCGCCCGAGGCGGCAATGGTCGCCCTCGCGGTCTGGCTGCTCCTCGCGAGCGACCGCTTCTCGAGGCCGGGCTTCACGCTCGCCGCCGGCGCGGCCTGCGCCCTCGGCGCCCTGACCAAGGAGACCTTCCCCCTCTTCGTGATCGGCCTCATCGCCGTCCTGCTCGTGCGCGGAGGATGGCGGCAATGGCGCCAGTTGGTGCTGTTCGCGGCCCCGATCGCCTTGCTCGCGTTCCCGTGGTACGTCTACCACTACCGCGACCTCCGGGGTCTGACCGCGGGATCGATCGCGTCGGTCGGGGGCGGGGGCGTGGCCACCTCGCTCGGCGCCGGCAGCGCCTATCCGCCGCGGCTGAGTCTGAAGAATGCCGGGTGGTACCTCTGGGCCGACATCAACATCCAGGTGCTCGCGCCCCTGCTGGCCTTCGCGGCGGCGGGGACGGCCTGGTCGGTCGCCAGGTTCCTGCGCCGCCGGGGCCGCGCCGACGTCACCCCCGAGCTGCTCGGCGGTGGCTTCGCCGCCTGGATCGGGATCTCCTACGTGATGCCGCACGATGTCCGCTACAGCCTTCCGGGGCTCGTCTATCTGGCGGTGCTGGGCACCGGCTGGATCGCCGGTCTTCCCCGGCGGCAGCGGCTGACCCTGAGCTTCCTGCTCGCGGCGGCGGCCGTCGCCAATACCCTCGGCGCCAACTTCGACGTCGGGTCGCGCGTGGCGGTGAGCCTGCCGGGCGCGCCGGCCAACTCGGGCCTGTATGAGCGGCAGATCACCTTCTACGCGAACGCCGGGTCGCCGCAGCGGGACGGCGATGTGCTCGGCCTGATGCGCGCGCTGCGGCGCAGCGGCGTGCCGGCCGTGCATTGGGACGGGATCGGCGAGGGCCTCGGCGAGAACTTCACCCGGCAGGGGCTCGGCGTCCTCGCGGGACTCGCCGGCATGAGCGCGTCGATCGTCCCCGACTACCACAGCTTCGGTCCTCGCGACGCCTTCCTGATTCGCCGGCCGGTCGGCTCGATCGGGGTCCCCTACTGCCTGCGGCTCGATCCCGCGACGGCGATCTGGGTGCAGCTCGGCGACCCGACGAGACCGGGAGTCAAGTTCTTCTGCCCCTTGCGCAAGCCGTCGGTCTACGGCTGAGTCGCGCCGAGACCGACGACGCGCCCGCACCGCCCTGACGCTCGCCCGAGCCGGGCGCTCCCGCCGTCGCGGCGAGCCGATCGACCGCTGTCGAGCGGACCCGGCACCGCTCTCTGCGGCGGCTCCCGCGGGCCGGTCGAGCGGCTCTCGATTCGACCGCGCGGGGTTGGTCGGCCGCAGTCTCGCGAGCGCCGGCCCCGCCCAGCCCCGGCCCGGCCAGAGCAACACGATCGTCTGCTGCGACAAACCGGCTATTTGCAGGGATTTCCTCGACCCGGCGACCGGCTTTCAGACCGGGGCGTCTGGTATCATTCTGTCAACCAGCAACACCCGCCCCGGAACGGCGTCACGGCTGATGCCGACCGGGGCGTTCTCACGTAATCGGAGGACCATTGGCAGACCAGAGCAACCGCGGCGCCGCTGACTATGGCGCCGGGGACATCACCGTTCTCGAGGGTCTCGAGGCCGTCCGCAAGCGCCCGGGCATGTACATCGGATCGACCGGCGTCCGCGGACTGCACCATCTGGTCTACGAGGTCGTCGACAACTCCGTCGACGAGGCGCTGGCCGGCTACTGCAACGCGGTCGAGGTCACCATCCATCCCGACAACTCGCTCACCGTCACCGACGACGGCCGGGGGATCCCCGTGGGCATCATGGAGAAGGAGGGACGCCCGGCGGTCGAGGTCGTGCTCACGGTGCTCCACTCGGGCGGCAAGTTCGGCGACGGCGGCGGCTACAAGGTGTCCGGCGGCCTCCACGGCGTCGGCGTCTCGGTGGTCAACGCGCTCTCCGAGCGCCTGCAGATCGAGATCGGGCGCGACGGGCACCTGTTCCGGCAGGAGTACGCCCGCGGTATTCCGCAGCACCCGCTGGTCACCGTCCGGCCGCTCGAGCCGGACGAGCCGACCGGAACGATGATCACCTTCCATCCCGACACCGAGATCTTCGAGGAGGTCGTCTTCGACGTGCGCACCCTCGAGGAGCGCCTGCGCGAGACCGCCTTCCTGACGCGCGGCCTGAAGATCACCCTGACCGACGAGCGCGATGCCCTGACGGTCGTCGAGTTCCAGTACGAGGGCGGGATCGAGGACTTCGTCCGCTATCTCAACCAGAACAAGGAGCCGGTCGGCAAAAAGGTCATCTTCTTCTCCGGCGAGAGCGACGAGGGCGCCGTCGAGGTGGCGATGCAGTGGAACGCCTCCTACCAGGAGTCGATCTTCTCCTTCGCCAACAACATCAACACCCACGAGGGCGGCAGCCACCTCAGCGGCTTCCGCTCCGCGCTGACGCGGACGCTCAACCGCTACGCCCGCGAGAAGGGGATGCTCAAGGAGAAGGAGGACAATCTCGTCGGCGAGGACGTCCGCGAGGGGCTGACCGCGGTGATCTCGGCCAAGCTGGCCGACCCGCAGTTCGAGGGCCAGACCAAGACCAAGCTCGGCAACCCGGGGATGGCCGGCTTCGTCGAGTCGATCGTCAACGCCGGCCTCTCGGAGTTCCTCGAGGAGAATCCGGCCGAGGCGCGCGCGGTGATCATGAAGTCCGTCCAGGCCCAGCGAGCCCGCGAGGCCGCGCGCAAGGCGCGCGACCTGACGCGGCGCAAGTCGGCCCTCGAGAACTCGACCCTGCCCGGGAAGCTCGCCGACTGCTCGGTCAAGGACCCCTCGCTGGCCGAGCTCTTCGTCGTCGAGGGCGACTCCGCCGGCGGCTCGGCCAAGCAGGGCCGCGATCGCAACACCCAGGCGGTGCTGCCGCTCCGGGGCAAGATCCTCAACGTCGAGAAGAGCCGGATCGACAAGGTGCTTCAGAACACCGAGATCCAGGCGCTGATCACGGCGATCGGCACCGGGGTTCGCGACGAGTTCAACATCGAGAACGCTCGGTATCACAAGGTGATCCTGATGAGCGTCGACGGCCGCGAGCACGTGCTCGTGCGCGACGGCCGAGGCGTCCGCATGACCACGATCGCCGAGTTCGTCGATCCGCTCGTCCAAGACCGACCGGTCGAGGGCCCGCAGGAGCTGGTCCGGTCGGTCTACGGGGGCTTCGGCCAGGTCGCCTCGGTCGGCCTCGGCGAGCGTGACGTCCGCTTCGGGGCGATCAAGGGCGTCGTCCGCCACGAGACCGCCGAGCCGCTCTACGAGGTGTCGACCCTCTACGGCCGGTCGCTCCGCGTCACCGCCAACCACTCGGTCTACGTCCACGAGGACGGCGAGCTCCGCACCAAGCCCGGGGACGAGCTCCGCGTCGGCGACGTCGTCGTCGCCCCCCGCCGGATCCCCCTGCCCGCTACGGCGTCCGACCGGATCGACCTCCTTCGGGAGCTCCACCGGGTCCCCGAGGCCGCTCGCCAGGTCTGGCTCCGCGGGCCGGCCGTCCGGGCCTGGGGCCGCCAGACGGTGCTCGTCGAACATGCGGAGAATCCCCAGCTGACCGAGCCGCGGGTTGAGGTTCCCGAGGACGTCAGGGTCGAGCTCGCCGCACTCCGCCGCACCAACCGGGTCTCCCGGCGGGCGCTGTGCGCAGCGGTGGGCATCCGCCAGCCCGTCACGTTCTACGGTTGGGAGAACGGTACCGCCCGGCCGATCCTGTCCCACTTCGAGGCCTACGTCCGCGCCGTCGGGGCCGACGTCGAGTCGGTGCGCGCCCGGGTCCGGGTTGGCGAGAACGCGCTGGAGCGAACCTGGCGGCGGCAGTACCGTGCGGCGCCACGCAACCGCGTCCGTGACGAGGTTCGGCTCAGCGACCTCGATGAGCGCGACCTCGAGTTCTTCGACGAACGTGATGACGTCGCCCTCACGCCGGAGCACCACGCCGATCAACCGATCAGCCGCTACGTCGCGGTCGACGACAAGCTGATGTCGCTGCTCGGCTTCTACCTCGCCGACGGCTCCGGGTCGGCCCGCGGTGGTGTGCGCCTCTGCTTCGGCAACGGTAACCGCCGGCTCCTCGGGGAGATGACCGACGCGATGACTTCGGTGTTCGGTCTCGCCCCACGGGTCTATGTCGATTCGGCCCGGCCCACCACCGAGCTCAAGCTGGTCAACCGCGTGGCTGCCCTCGCCTGGGCGCACGTATTCGGCTTCGACGGCTCCACGTCCTTGACCAAGCGGATTCCCGACATCGTGTTCAACGTCGCCGAGCCGCTCCGGCTCGGGTTCCTCCGCGGCTTCCTCCTCGGGGACGGGACGGTCACCGGGGGGCGTGTCGTGCTCTACACGTCCTCGCGGGATGTCGCCGGCGGGCTGGGGTACCTCCTGTCGTCCCTGGGCGTCGTCGCGTCGACCTCGGTCAAGGACCCCACCGGCGTGGCGGGCGAGCTTCGCGGCCTCCCGATCGAGCAGAAGCACCCCCACTGGGCGATCACCGTGACCGATCAAGCTGATCTTGCGGCGCTCGAGTCCGCGTGGACCGACCACTCGGGCGCCGCCGCCCTGACCGCGCGGTTGTCCACTGGCCGTCCACAGTCGCGGCGCTACACCCCTATCTCTGACACCCTCATCGGGCTTCCGGTCAGATCGGTCACCCGCACGCCGGCCAGCAACGGACGCGTCTACGACTTCTCGGTCTGGGGCGACGAGAACTTCGTCGCCGGCGGTCTGTGCGCCCACAACACCGACGCCGACGTCGACGGCGCCCACATCCGAACCCTCGTGCTGACCCTGCTGTTCCGGGAGATGCAGGAGCTGATCGAGGCCGGGTACGTGTACATCGCAAAGCCCCCCCTCTACAAGCTCAAGCAGGGCAGCCGGGAGCGCTACATCGAGAAGGAGTCGGAGCTCGACGACATCCTCGTCTTCGACAAGCTCGACCGCTTCAAGGTGTCAGACCGCCACGGACGCGAGCTCAAGCTGACCGAGGCACGTTGGCAGAAGCTCCTCCGGCTGCTGCGCCAGTATGAGGGCTGGTCCTCCTCGCTGCGGGCCGCCCACGGCTCCGACGTCGTCCGCTTCATCGACGAGTGCTCGATCCTCGAGGAGTCCGTCGAGGGATCCGAGGCCGTCGTCGCCCTGCTCGCCCGGGCGGCCGCCGAGAACTCGGTCTATGTGGCCGAGCTGGTCAGTCAGGATGACGACGATCTGCTCGTGCGGGTGATCGAGCGCCGGACCGGGTTCGCCCGCACCCTCAGCCTCCGCCGCAGCCTGTTCGACTCGACCGAGTACCGGCAGCTCGTGCGCGTCCACCAACAGCTCACCGACCTGGCCGGAACGCCGGCGTTCAGCGTGCGCCTCGGCGACGCCCACGAGGAGCCGGCCTCCTTCGAGGGGCTGCGCGATTCCGTGATGAACATGGTCCAGAAGGGGATCTCGCTCCAGCGCTTCAAGGGCCTCGGCGAGATGAACGCCGACCAGCTCGCGGAGACGACGATGGACCCCGCCTCGCGGACGCTCGCGCAGGTCAAGATCGAGGACGCCGTCGAGGCCGACCTGATCTTCTCGATGCTGATGGGCGACCAGGTCGAGCCGCGGCGGGTGTTCATCGAGGACAACGCCCGCTCTGTCGTCAACCTCGATGTCTGACGGGAGGTGATCGGCGATGGCCACTGAGATTCTGAGCGGCGGCAACGTCGAGCCACGCGCGCTCGAGGACGAGATGCGCTCGGCCTACCTCGACTACGCGATGTCGGTGATCATCGGTCGCGCGCTGCCCGACGTCCGCGACGGCCTCAAGCCCGTCCACCGACGCGTCCTCTTCGGCATGAGCGAGCTCGGCCTCGGACCGACCCGCAGCTACGCCAAGTGCGCCCGCATCGTCGGCGAGGTCATGGGCAACTACCACCCCCACGGCGACTCGGCGATCTACGACGCCCTCGTCCGACTCGCCCAGGACTTCTCGATGCGCTACCCGCTCGTCGACGGCCAGGGCAACTTCGGCTCGGTCGACGACGACCCGGCTGCCGCCATGCGCTACACCGAGGCCCGGCTCGACCGCCTGGCCACCGAGATGCTCCGCGATCTCGACATGGACACCGTCGACTTCGTGCCCAACTACGACGGCCGCAAGCAGGAGCCGACGGTGCTGCCGGCCCGCTTCCCGAACCTCCTCGTCAACGGCTCCTCGGGCATCGCCGTCGGTATGGCGACCAACATCCCCCCGCACAACCTCCGCGAGGTGATCGCGGCCACGATTGCCTACATCGATAACCCGGCGATCGAGGTCGACGAGCTCGCCCGCCACATCAAGGGCCCCGACTTCCCGACCGGCGGCATCATCCTCGGCCGTTCCGGGATCGTCGCCGCCTACGAGACCGGCCGCGGCCGGGTCCGGGTCCAGGCCCGCGCGCACATCGAGCCGCTCTCGCACAGCAAGGAGGCGATCATCGTCACCCAGCTGCCCTACATGGTCAAGAAGGGCGGCGAAGGTGGGCTGATCCAGAAGATCGCCGCCCTCGTCCATGAGAAGAAGATCTCCGAGATCTCCGATCTGCGCGACGAGTCCGACAAGCGCGGCATGCGCCTGGTCATCGAGCTCAAGCGCGACGCCCTGCCCAAGGTCGTTCTCAACAAGCTCTACAAGCACACCTCGATGCAGACGACGTTCGGGGTCAACATGGTGGCCCTCGTCGACGGCGTACCGAAGACCCTCTCGCTGCGCGAGGTGATCCACCACTACGTCGTCCATCAGCGCGAGGTCATCGTCCGCCGGACGAAGTACGAGCTCGCCCAGCGCGAGGCCCGGGCGCACATCCTCGAAGGCCTGCTGATCGCCCTCGAGAACCTCGACGCCGTGATCGAGCTGATCCGCTCCTCGCCCAACCGCGAGAGCGCCCGCGAGCAGCTGACCGTCCGCTTCGACCTCAGCGCGATCCAGGCGCAGGCGATTCTCGATCTGCGCCTCTCCCAGCTGACCGCGCTCGAGTCCGACCAGATCCGCCAGGAGCACGCCGACGCGATGGAGCGGATCGCCGAGCTCCGGGCCATCCTCGGCGACGAGTTCCGCGTGCTATCGATCATCAAGGAGGAGCTCGGCGAGATCAACGAGCGCTTCGGCGACGAGCGGCGGACCGAGATCTCTGCCTCCGACGACGAGATCGACATCGAGGACCTGATCGCCGACCAGCAGATGGTGATCGCCATCACCCGCTCCGGCTACATCAAGTCGCTGCCGCTGGTCACCTACCGCCAGCAGCACCGCGGCGGCCGCGGCGTCACCGGGATGGACATGAAGGACGGCGATTTCATCGAGCACCTCTTCATCTCCTCGACCCACGACTACCTGCTGTTCTTCACCAACCGCGGCAAGGTGTACCGCTCCAAGGTCTACGAGCTTCCCGAGGCCTCGCGCACCGCCAAGGGGCGCGCCCTGGTCAACATCCTCCCCCTCCGCGACGGCGAGCGAGTCCAGTCGGTGCTGGCCACCCGCGACTACAACGAGGGCGCCTACCTGATCTTCGCCACCCGCCAGGGCATCGTCAAGAAGACCGAGTTCGGTGCCTACAACACTCCGATCAACGCCGACGGAATCATCGCCATCAACATCCGCCCCGACGACGAGCTCGTCGCCGTCCGGCGCACCTCCGGCGACGACGACATCCTCATGGTCAGCCGCTCCGGCCAGGCCGCCCGCTTCCACGAGTCCCAGATCCGCTCGATGGGGCGCGACACCTCCGGGATGAAGGGGATGAACGTCTCCCAGAAGGGCAATCAGCTCCTCGCCATGGATGTCGCCCGCGACGACCAGGAGCTGCTGGTGGTCACCGAGAACGGCTACGGCAAGCGCACCGCCCTGGCCGACTATCCGCGCAAGGGGCGCGGCACGATGGGCGTCAAGACGATCGCCCTCACCGCGAGCAAGGGCGCCCTCGCCGGCGCCCTGGTCGTCCGCGAGCACGAGGACCTCGTATTCATCTCCCAGTCGGGGATGGTCCAGCGGACCTCGGTCCGCGGCATCAACCGCTACGGCCGGGGCTCGCAGGGCGTCCGGGTGATGAACCTCAAGGAGGACGACACGGTCAGCGCGATCGCGCTCGTCGCCGAGTCCTCCCAGGACATCGAGGACGCCGCCGTCGTCATCGACCCCGGCGCCGCCCGGGCGACGGGTGACCGTCCGGACGAGCGCCGGGGCGAGGGCGCTGATGCCGATCCGCCCGGCCAGACCCCGACCCCCGGCGAGTAGTCGCCGCCCGTGGTCCCCGGCTAACCGTTTCGCCAGGCCTCGTAGCCCGGCTTCTTGTTCCCCTGGGCGTCCAGCAGGCCGCCCGCCGTGCTCGGGAGGTCGTCGTAGAGGTGGATCCAGCCGATCGCGTAGACGCGCGAGCCAGCTCCGGGCGATCCGCAGCCCGTCGGTGATCCACTGGGCCTGGACCGGCGGGCTCGACGAAGAAGTTGAACTCGTCGTCGACCGCCGTCGGGATCGTCCACTCCGAGAGGAAGAGCCTGATCGATCGCCGGCCCCGGCCCAGATACCGATCGATCCAGCCGGCCAGCCGGCCGAGATCCGAGAAGTCGACGTTCCCGCCCGCCGACGCCGGGTTCCCGAGGTTCGGGTCCCGCGGCCGAGAACGGGTTGTGGCCGTAGAGGTCCAGCCGCGGGGCCCGTCCGTTCGGCAGCCGGAGGTTCTCGATCCACTGGCGGGTCGTGACCTCCCCGGTCGTGAACGTCATCCCCCCGATCACGAGGTTCCGCCGGCTCGCCGCCTTGAGCGCCCCGTAGGCCGCGTCGAGCAGTCCGCGCGTACCGGTGCGGCGCCGCCCGTCTGGGCCGCGTTCAACGGCTTGGCCGGGTCGGCCCGGACGATCGGCCGGAAGTCCACGGCTCGCGTCGGCTCCCCCCAGACCATCCACAGCCGGACCGTCGGATACCGGCGGGCCGCGGCGTAGGCGAAGTCGGCGAAGTCCCGGGCTCGCCGAGGCGCCCAGTTCGGGGTCCTCCCGCCGTTGGCCCATCCCGGAGAGCCGATTAGCTGCAGCGCAACGCGGATGCCGGTGCCCGCGCTCTCCCCGACCGCCGTGTTCACCGCCGCCGGCCACCGGTAGGCCGGGTCGCCCGGGTCCCGCGGGTGGGCCGGCCTGCACCCGAGCGGCCTGGGCCCACTCGAGCCGCATCTCCACGAGCTGGATCCCGAGGTCCCGGTAGACGGGGAACTGCGAGACCCCCCGCTCGACCGTCGGGCCCCAGATGCCCTTCAGGGCCCTGGCGCTCGCCGCGGCCGGGCTACGCCGAGCAGAGCGAGGAGGCCCGCCCCGAGGCAGGCCGCCAGCCGTGTCGAGCGCGTCATCTACCCGGCACGAACACGGTAATAGAGCTCGCGGAGCGCCTTGGTATGGCGGACGAGGTGGCTGTTGCGCAGGAGCTCGAGCGACTCGATCGGCGCGTCCGCTCGGCTCGGCCTCCGCGGCCGCCCGCCCGCCGGGCCTCCTCGCGCTCCTCGGCCAGAGCCGGCTCGACCTCGGCGAGCCGCGTCCGCAGCGCACTCGAGCTCGATCGAGTCCGCCAGCGCCCGCGCCACGAACTCCGTGTCGGCCTCGCGCGGCTCGAGCTCGGCCAAGCCGCCCGCCGCTCGCCACCCGCGTCCGGATGTCCGTCGAGGAACCGCGCGAGGCGCCGGTCGAGCACGACGCGTCCTGCTCCGACCGCCGCCGTCAGCTCCTGCGTCGGTCTGAAGGTGGGCGTCGAAGTACTCCCGCAGGCGCCCGGCCCGGTAGACCTCGAGCAGCTTGAGCTGGTCGCGGCCGTCCCCGTCGTCGCGGTCGGCGCAGCTGCTCGTAGCCCTCCCCGATCTGGACGACCTTGCGCTCGAACTGCTCATAGGTGCGCATCGGCATGTGGAAGATCTCGACCAGGTCGGTCATCCGCATCGGCCGCAGGCCGTTGGTCAGCAGCCGGTGGTTGCCGGCCGCGACGACGACGTCCGGATCGCCCGGTGGGCCACCTTCGACTCGAGCGGGAGGGCGCTCGGGTTCAGCGACATCGCCTCCCGGTAGACCATGCGCCGGAAGAACGGCTGCCCGTCGGGCGGCCGGGGCAGGAAGTTGCAGCGCCTGACCTCGACCTGCCCGTACTCGGGCGGGATGGCCGCGAAGACGTCGCGCAGGCTGCCGATCTGCGGCCACCAGAACTCGTCGGCGTCGTTGTTGATGACCCAGTCGGCGCCGTGCTCGACGGCGGCGATCCGCGCCATCCGCGTGACCCGGCGCGCCTGGTCGTGCCCGGCCGCCGCGCTCGGTGAACACCCGCACCATGCCCTCCCGGGCGTAGCGCTCGAGGATCTCCGGCGTCGCCGTCGGACGAGTCGTGATCGGTGACGAGGGCGAAGTCGACGCCCTGCGCGAAGTGGTAGTCGAGGTTGGTCTCGAGGAGCTCCTCCTCGTTGCGCACCACCAGCGTCATCACGAGTCTCATCGGCCGCAATACTCTTGCACGGCCCGACCGGCCGCGTCATACCGGGCGCGAGGACCCGACGCTCTGCGCAGCCGGTGTGCCATCATCAGCCGCCGTGCAGCTGAATCGTCGATGGGCAGTATCAGCCGGCTGCCTCCTCGCCGCGCTCGCCATCCCCGCGCCGGTCTGGGCGGCCTCGAGCGGCGTCCACGTCGACCCGAACTCGCCGCCCGGCAAGGAGTACGCGATCCCGCTCGAGTCGGCGCGCACACAGAGCAGCGGGGGATCGGCAGCGCCCCCGCCCGCCCCGCGACCCAGCCGACACAGAGCGCCGCGCCGACGAGCACACAGCCGGCGGCCAACAGCGGCCTGTTCGGCGCCGGCATCTCCCGCCCGAGCCATCCTCGCGCCAAGAAGGCGGCGGCAACGCCGGCGACCGTCGCGCCGACGCCGCTCCCGGTGGTCAGCGCCGCCGACGGCGCCGCGTGAGCGGCGGCGGCGGATCGACTGCGATGTTCTGGGTCGTCGCGGCGCTCGCGCTGCTGATCCCCGGGCTCGCGGTCGGCCTCGGCGTGCGCCGCTGGCGCCAAGCCTGAGCCGCAGTGGCTCGCTCGGCCGAGCTCGCTGAGCCGGCGTCGGTGATCCCGCTCCGCCCCGGGCAGTCGACCGCCGGGGGGTCTCGGCGGTCGGCGGCGGTCCGCGGCTGTTCCTCGGCGCCGTCGGACTCGCCCAGGCGCTCGTCTTCGGCGCCGCCGGGCTGTTCGGCGGCTACTACGACTTCGCCATCTGGGGGGTCCTCAGCGCGGTGACCCTCGTCGCGCTGGCCGCCGCCCTCGTCGTCCGGCCCCGCCCGCCGAGCGGGCCGGCCTGCGTCGTGGCCGGCGGCCTGCTCGGCCTGCTCCTCCTCTCCGCCCTGTCGCTGACCTGGGCCGACTCGGTCGACCGCGGATGGACCGAGGTCAACCGGCTCGTCTTCTACCTGGCGACCTTCCTGCTCGCCAGCGTGGTCCTGCGGCCGGGCCGCAGCGTCCGCGCCGTCCCGGCGGTGATCGGCGGCGCGATCGGAGTCTGCGCGCTGATCACCCTCGCCCGCCTGCTCGCCGGCGACACGAGCGCATTCCTAACCCATCGCCTCAACGCGCCGGTCGATTACATCAACGGCACGGCCTGCCTGATGCTGATGGGCATCTGGCCGCTCGTCGCCCTCGCCGAGCGCGACCGTCCGCCGGCGCTCGCCGGCCTGGCCGTCGGCCTGGCCAGCGTCGAGGCAAGCCTGCTCGTCCTCACCCAGGCCCGGGCGGTGATCCCGGCCATGCTCGGCTCGGCGATCCTCATGCTCTGCCTGGTGCCCGGCCGGGTCGCCCGGTTCTGGACGCTCGCCGCGGTGGCCGCCGGTGCCGGCGTCGCGCTGCCGTGGACGCTCGCCGTCTACTCCCACCACGACGCCGCCCATCCCGACGGGCCGTCGTCGACGCTCGTCGTCCACGCCGGCATCGCCGCGCTGGCCGGCGGCCTGGTCGCCGGCCTCGGCTGGGGGCTGATCCGCGTCCTCGCCGCGCGACCGCTCTCCGGCGCCGTGCGCCGCGCGCCCCGCGTCGCGGCGATCTGCCTGCTTCTGGCCATCCCGGTCGGCCTCCTCGCCGCCTATCCCCACCCGCTGCGGAGCGTCGGCAACGAGTGGCGCGCGTTCACCGCCCTGCGCGACGTCGCCTCGACGACCGCGGTCCGGTTCACCGACGTCGGTGGGTACCGCTACGACCTCTGGCGCGTGGCGGTCAAGGAGTTCCGGCAGAAGCCGGTGCGCGGCGTCGGGCCGGCAGCTACGGCGTGCGCTACTTCCAGCTGCGCGAGAACCCCGAGTCTGTGCGCCAGCCGCACTCGATCGAGCTGCAGATGCTCGCCGAGCTCGGCCTGCCGGGGCTGCTCGCCCTGCTCGCCTTCCTCGGCGGCGCGGCTGGGCGTTCCTGCGCACCCGCCGCCGCGAGATCGCGCTGACCGTGGCGCTCGGCGGCACGTTCGCCGTCTGGCTGCTCCACACGAGCGTCGACTGGGTCTACAACATGCCCGGTCTGACCGGCATGGCGCTGCTGAGCGCTGCCGGTCTCTGCGCGCTGGCCGCGGTTCGAGCCGCCCCCGCCTCCGCCGCAGCCCCCCGCCCCGGCTCCGCCTCAGCCACCGCTCCGGGCCACGGCGCGCCGCCCGAACCCGCGTCCGCGTCCACCGCCGGGCCGGCGTCCGCGTCCGCGTCCGGGCGCCCGGCGCTCGACCCCGTCCCCGCCGCAGGCGCCGGGTGCGCCCGGCCACCGGGACCGCGCGTCGTCCTCGCCTGGACGCTCGCCGTCATCGCCCTGGTCGCCGTCGGAGCGCCGTCGCTTGTGCGCCAGTACCTCGCCCAGCAGCGCAGCGACAGCGCCGGCCAAGCTCTGCCGGCCGACCCGCAGAAGGCGCTCCGCGAGACGGCGAGCTCGCTCCAGCTCAACGACTCGCGCCTGGAGACCTATTACACGCGGGCGGCGGCCTTCGCCCGACTCGGCGACTACCCCGACGCCCGTGATACCCTGCTCGAGGCGGTCCGCCTCGAGCCGCTCAACGCCGTGCCCTGGGCCCTGCTCGGGGACCTGGCCACCCGCCGGGGCGACGCGACGGCCGCCGCGCAGGCCTACCAGCGCGCTCGGGCGCTCGACCCCGGCGACGCCGCGCTGTTCAACGCGACTCCGCCGGCCGCCGGATGATCGTCAACCCCGAGATCGGCGAGTCGCCCGATCCGGCCCCGCCGCGCGCGCTGGTCGACCCGCGGCTGCCGATCATCGCCACCTGGCCCGAGACGAAGCTCGTTCGGGGACGCTGACGCTCGGCCTCGCCCTCGTCCTCGCCCTCCCCGTGCTCCTGGCCAGCAACCGCCTGCCGCTCCTCGCCGTGGTCGCCGGCGCGCTCGGCGCCGCCACCGGCCGGCTGACTTTCCACAGCCGCTCGGTGAGCATCGGCGGGCGCGTCGGGCTCCGCGGCGTGCTGGCCAGCCTCCCGCCGGCGGCGGTCGCGCTCGGCGTCAGCCTGGCCTGCACCTACGCCGGCGGGATCACGCCGCCGGCGTGGTCGCTGGCCGCCGTCTTCGTCGCCACGCCGGCCGCCTTCGTGTTGGCCGCCGAGCTCCGCGCGCTCGAGGTGCGCTACCTGCGCTCGGCCCGGCGGATCTTCCTGATCGGCTCCGAGGACCAGTACAGGGACGTCGCCCGGGAGGTCCGCCGCCAGACCGACGTCAGCCTCGTCGGCTTCGCGAGCGTCGGCGAAGCCGACGAGGACGTCGACGCCCTGACCGCTCGGGTGGCCGCCGCCGGCACGACGATGCTCGTCCTCTCGAGCGAGGCGACCCGGAGCGACGCCTTGTGCGCGGTCGCCGCCCGCGTGCGGATGCTCGGCTGCCGGGTGCGCGACCTGACGAGCTTCTACGAGCGCCACTTCCGCAAGGAGCCGCTCAGCGAGCTGACCCCGAGCTGGTTCCTCTTCGACGTCGCCGAGATCCACCGGCCGCGCCTCTACGGCGCCTGCAAGCGCGTCTGCGAGTTCCTCCTCGCCGCCGCCGGCCTCATCGTCATGGCGCCGCTCCTGGCGGTGATCGCGATCGCGGTCAAGCTGTCGAGCCCCGGCTCGGTGCTCTTCCGCCAGGTCCGCGTCGGCAAGGGCGACGAGCCGTTCACGCTGGTGAAGTTCAGGACCATGCGCACCGCCGACGAAGGATCGGGCCCGGCCTGGGCCGCCGACGAGCGGGCTCGCATCACCGGCATCGGACGCCTGCTGCGGCGCTTCCGCCTCGACGAGCTGCCCCAGCTCTGGAACGTCGTCCTCGGGCAGCTCAGCCTGGTCGGCCCGCGCCCGGAGCAGATCGAGCTCGTGCGCGAGCTCGAGGCCGACATCGATTACTACCGCGCCCGTCACTGCGTGCGCCCGGGCATAACCGGCTGGGCGCAGATCAACTACGGCTACGGCGGCTCACGCGACGGGACGGTCGAGAAGCTCCAGTACGACTTCTACTACGTCAAGTGCCAGAGCCTGCGGCTCGATCTGCTGATCCTCTTCTCGACTGCCGCGCCGTCTTCGCCGGCTCCGGCTCCTAGAACCCCGGCGGGGCGTCTCAATAAAAGCGCGCCGCCGCCGATTGTTTGTAGCAGGCTGGCGTTGGATAAGGGAATGGTTAGGTTCAACCCCGTCTCCGCCCGCTCGCCCGCTTGCGCCGCCGCCGCCGCTCCGATCGGCCCGCCGCCCGAGCGCCCACCAGGGGTATCTTTGCCCCCATGTTCGAGGTCCACCCGTCGGTGTCGATCGCGAAATGTCGACTCATCGAGTTCCCCGTCACCACCGATCCGCGCGGAACCTCACGGTGATCGAGGGGGGCGTTGGGTGTTGGTTGCTGCCGGACTTGTCGGCGTTGCAGGCTGGAGTGAAGGCGACGGGGCTGCTCTAGCCATGCTGACCGCGGCGATCCGCGGCCGGGGCGGTCCGCGAGCTGGTCGAGCCGCCGGCGCTTGGAGTCGCCTGCTCCAACTGCCTCCGACTGCTGTTGGTCGGCGATCGCTCGGCGCGGCCCGCACCGTGGCGCTGGCGCGCGCGTACTGGTCAGTGGGGTCGGCCATCGTCGCCACCGAGCACGCGCCGACTCGGCGAGACGGTGGATTGGGCCGGCCGACACGTTGGTCACCGACGGCGACCTCCCGAACCGACGATTCGGCGATCTGGGCGCTCGCGCGTGTTCTCGGCGGGCTGCGGGTGGTCTGGATCGACCGCGGCGCCTCGAGGTCTGTAACGGCCTCGGCGACCCTGAAAGTGCGAAGTGACCACGGGACCGGCGACGCGCTGCGCCGGCCGGCGGCCGCACCTGATCGACGAGCGCGCCAGCGCCGTCACCGTCGGCGTCGACCGTGCCCCGACCCCGCCGCGCCGGCGCGGCTGTCGGACGCGCCGCGCTCAAGCCGCCGGCGTTCGAGCCTGCCGCGACTCCGACTGGCCGAACTCGTCCGGCGCGGCCCGTCGCTCTTCGTCAGCGCGGATCTACCGGCCGGCATCCAGGATCTAGCCGGCGATTCCGCGATGGCCAGCCGCGCGCCGCTCACCTCCAGGTCCTGCGGCTTGAACCCCCTGCGGACCCGCGATGCTGCGCCTCGTTCGATTCACCGCCCGCCCCGACGCTGGCCGCCAAGAAGCTGACGCCGGCTCGCACCGAGGTCCACGTGCTCGGCGCGTGTCCACCAATGACCACCGGTTCGTCCTTCAGGAGCGGTTGGCGTTCTCCGGTCCGGCAGGTCGGCGCCTACACGTTCCTGGCGACAGCCTCGGCTCAGCCTCCTGGCTGTCGATCGCCGCCGCGGAGACCGAGTCGACGTGCTGCCGGGCCCCTGGCGCCGAGCCTTTGACCCGGGGAGCCGGGGACCTGAGTCCTCATCGTCTGCTTGTCAACGACGAGAGCGAGCCGACATGATCGGTGCGGCGCCTTGCGCAGGTGGCGCGGGCCGTCGCCGAGGCGGGCATCGCCGCCGAGATCATCGTCATACGGGTTGGCGCGCCTCGACCAAGCCTTACGCCCTGGCTGTCCAGGCCTCGGTGATCGCCATACCGGCGAACGGAGCCCTTCCGCCGCCCTCCTCAACCCGCGGGTGCGCTCAGCCGGCGGAAGATGGGTGTTCATGCTCAACAACGACGACCTGCTTGAGCGCGGCTCGATCGCCGCGGCGATCGCCGAAGCCGTGGACGCGCCGACGTCGGCACCGTCGCGATCGAGATGCGCTTTGGGTCGCGACCGGCGCGATCAACTGGCCGGAATCGCCGTCGACCGGTTCGGGCGTCCCCTTCGACCTCGGAATCGGGACTCCCGTCGGCGAGCAGCGCGCGGGGCTCCGGCGAGGTCTTCGGGGCCTGCGGCGGCGCCGCGCTCCACCGATGGCGATGCTCGAGGCCATCGGCGGATTCGACGAGAGCTTCCGCTTCGGCTTCGAAGACGTCCATCAGAGCTGGCGGGCGCAGATGCAGGCTGGAGCACGCTGCCTGCGCCCGCCGCCATGGCCCTCCACGCCCACGGCGGCACCGTCGCTGCCGGCTCGGCCTTCCGCGCCTACCAGGCTGGACTCGACCGCGTCCGCCTGCTCGCCAAACACGTGCCGACCGGGCATCTGCGCCGATATGCTTCGCCATGATCATCTACGACGCTGCCTACGTGCTTACGCTGCTGCCCGGCAGCGGACTCTGCCGCCGCTGTCGGGCGGCTCCGGGGCTACGCGAGTGGCCGACAGACCGCCGGCGCGGCCGGGCCCAGCGCCGCCCGGTCGACCTCGCGCCGGCCGAGGGGCTGCGGGCGGCGCTGCGACGGCGCGCCGCCTGGTCGAACGCCGCCGGCGCGGACGACGGACGGACGGGGCAGCTTCCCGGCTGACGGGCTCCGCCGGGGCGTCAGGCGCGGTCGGCGGGCGCGCGGTCGCCCCGGCGTCGCGGCCCCGCTCGAGCTCGTCGCCCGCGCCCAACGACCCCGACTGACACAGACAGGCGACCGAGGGCGGCCGTCGCGCGGGTGGCGGGCAGCAGGTCGGGGTGGTGCTTGCCGACGTAGCGCGTAGCGACCGGAGTCGGATCGCGTGTTTGAGGCGGCGGTCGACCTGCACGAAGGACCCGGCGCCCTGGTGGCGCGCCTGGGCGCCGCCGACGACGACGTTGCGCAGGCCCGAGTCGAGCATCTCCGGGCCAGGTCGACGTCCTCGAACCAGAGGAAGAACCCGGCGTCGAAGCCGCCGAGCGCGCGCCAGGTCGTCGAACGCGCGGTCAGGCACGCCCCGCCGGGCTGCTCGACCACTCGCAGGGCCCCGGGCGGCGGGTCGGCCACCGTCCGGTGCCCCCACCGCCCGACCAGCGCCCGGACCGGAAGCGTGCCCGGGGCGGGGAGGTGGGCGTGGTAGGGCGGTGACCGCCGTCGAAGCACGGCGCCGCCAGGCCGAACCCGGCGTCGCCGGCGAGCACGGTCGTGAGCTGGCTCAGCATGTCCGGGCTCGGTAGGAGATCGGCGTTCGAGGCGCACACGAAATCCGCCTCGGCGGCGTTGAGAACGGTGTTGGCGGCGGCGCCGTATCCGAGGTTGCGCCCCGCCCAGCGGATCTCGGCTCCCGCGGGCACGGACGCGCGGAGCTCGTGGCGCTGGTCCTCTGACGAGGCGTTGTCGACGATCGTCACCCGCGCGTCGACGCCGGTCGACGCGAGGTACGCCGCCGCCGAGGCGCAGGCCGCGGCGGAGGTGTTCCAGCTGACGATGGCGACCGCGACGGTCGCGCTCATCGCGCCAGCGCGCCCCAGCCGCCGGCCGCCGCGCCGTCGCCGCGCGCGCCGGCCAGCCACGCGGCGAACTCCTGGATGTTGGCGATCTCAGGCAGCGGCGTCAGGCCGGCGACGAAATGCTCCGCTCGGCGCGTGCGCTGACTCAGCGCGGCGTGCCCGACCGCACGCAGGCCTGCCGGGCGGCCGTAGGTGCGCACGACCGCGAGGACGTCCCGCGGGGCCAGCCCCGCCGCTCGGCGAGCCAGCGCCGGCGCGGCGAGCCGGCCCGACTGATACTCACGCAGCCAGTAGCGGACCTGGCGGGCGACGTAGGCGCCTCGGTCGATGTCGAGGCCGGGGAGGTGCGCGCCGAAGTCAGCCCGCGCCTCCTCGAGCCACGCGCAGATCGCATTGAGGACCGGGCTGCCCGGGAGCCGCCCGGCGAACTCGACCGGCGCACCGAGGTAGTCGAGACCGCCGCTGTCGCCGTCGTTGAAGAAGAAGTGGCCGAAGGACTTCGGGCTCACGCCCACCACGACCAGGGGCTCGTCGACCAGCGCCCAGCGCTCGGCGGTCAGGAGCAGCCCACACACGCCGTAGTGGTCGGGGAAGACCGACTTGAACAATCCGTGGGGCAGTCGCGCTGCCGCGCTGCGCCGGATCAGTGTCAGCTGCATGGTCAGGGGGAAGGCGAAGTCGAACGAGTACAGCCGCTGGACGAGCGCCCGGCGCACTGAGTCCGAGAGCAGGCCGTCCGAGGGAAGGCCGGGCTCGTAATTGAAGTAAGGCGCCGCGTAGTAACTCGAAGCGTCGCCGCGGATCGAGTCGGGGGCGACGTAGCGGTACCGTTGAACGTCACGCAGTCCGGACGATCGTACCTGTCGATGATGTCGTCGAGCCGCTCGAAGAGCTCGGGCAGCACGAGGTCGTCGTCGCCGATCATCAGGAGGTACTCGCCCCGGCTCGCGTCGAGGGCGACCCGCCAGTTTTCCGTCACAGTGAGCAATCGCTCCGAGCGGATCACGCGAAGCCGCGGATCGGTGTCGTAAGCACCCAGGACCGCGACGGTCTCGTCCGTGTTCGCGTTGTCGGCCACGACCACCTCGAAGTCGTGACGGTCCAGCTCGAGCACCGACCTCAGGCATCCGTCGAGAAAGGGGCCTCCGTTGCGGGTCGGGAGGAGGACGGAATAGCGGCGGGGGGCCATTGGCAGCCCGGAATTCTATCCACGCCGACCGGCTCGGGGCCCAGGCCCGGCCGCGACCGTCCGGCCGGCCCGGCGGCCCGGATGCGGCCCGCAACCGTCTAAGGTGCACCCCGCGTGCCCTCCGCCCACGACCACACGGCAGCCGCTGGTCGCCTCGGCAGGGTCAGGGCGAGGCTCCTTCAGCGGTCGCTTGACACAGCGGTGAGCGCGTTCAACCGAAACCCGTGGACCTCCCGCGAGCTGTACTTGGCCGGGAGGTCGCGCGACCCGATCTACGACGAGGACGGCCTGCGCACCGACCGCTCCCACCAGTTCGTCCGGGACCCGAGGTTCGTGGCGGCCTACGCGCGGGCGGTGCGGGCCGGCGGCTTCGACTACGGGGTCAGGTGGCGCACGCACGCGATTCTCTGGGCCGCCGAGACGGCCGCGCGACACGAGGGGGCGTTCGTCGAGTGCGGGACCGGCCGGGGGTTCATGGCCTCCGCGATATGTGAATACCTCGCCTGGGGTGATCGGGCCTTCTACCTGTTTGACACCTTCGAGCCGAGTGACGTTCCTGAGACGGCCCCCTACTACGCCGACGGGCCCGAACCTGTCGCGGCCAACTTCCGCCCGTGGCCCGGCGTGCAGGTCGTGGCCGGCCGGATCCCCGAGGTCTTCGCCGGCACCGCGATCAGCCGCGTGGCCTTCCTCCACGTCGACTTGAACGCCGCTGCTCCCGAGGCGGCCGCGGTCAGGCATTTCTGGCCGCTGCTCACCTCCGGCGGGGTGGTCGTCTTAGATGACTATGGCTCACCCGCATACGCGGCCTCACGACAGGCGGCCGACGGCCTGGCGGCCGAGCTCGGGTTCAACGTCCTGGCCTGCCCGACCGGCCAGGGGATAGTGGTCAAGCCCTAGCGACGATTCGCCTCGTCGCCCGCCGCCCTGGCGACCGGCGTCGCCGCCGGTCGGGCAGACCCAAGCCCATGACACGAGAACCGCCAGAGGCGATCGGCCCGCACGGGTCGGCGGAATGGCTGCCCCCGCCCGAGGAGATCGAGCAGCGCGCGGTGCGGGGCGTCGCCCTGATGCTCGGGCGCACCGTCGGCGTCCAGGCGTTCACCTTCATCGGGACCATCGTGCTCTCGCGGCTCCTCAGCCCGGTGGACTACGGGAACTTCGCGATCGCCCTGACCTTTCAGATCGTCGGGCGGTTCATCACCGACCTCGGGCTGTCGGCCGCCCTGATCCGCCGCCGGGAGGCGATGACACCGGTCGAGGAGCAGACCGTGACCGGCATCTCGCTCGCCGGCTCGGTCGCGGTGAGCGCCCTGCTCTCCGTGCTGGCCTTCGTGGTCCTGCCGATCCTCGGCGCCGCCAGCGAGATCGTCCGCGTCGTGGCGGTCACGAGCCTCGCGCTGCCGCTCTACAGCGCGCGCGCCGTCCCCGTGATCAGGCTCGAGCGGCTGCTCGACTACAAGCGCCTGACCTGGATCGAGTCCGTGGACCCGATCGTCTTCTACGCCTTCGCGATCCCGGCGGCGCTAGCCGGTCTCGGCCCCTATGCCCTGGCCGGGGCCATCGTCTGCGCGGCGGCGGTCGGGTCAGCGGTGGCCAACGTCGTGCGCCCCTGGTACTTCGGCGCGCGCATCGATCGGGACTGCATCAGGCCGATACTCGCCTTCAGCCTCCGCGCGAGCGCGCTCGCCCCCCTCTACCTGATCCGCGAGTTCCTGGTCCTGGTCGCGCTCGCGGCGATCGGCGGCCCGGCACAGGCGGGGTTCTACAACCTCGCCCAGCGCCTGTTCAGCCTCAACCAGTCGATCGCCTTCGCCGTCCAGCGCGTGACCCAGACGGCGTTCGCCCGCGACGAGGGCGGCGGCACCCGGGACCGCCGCGGCGTCCAGACCACGATCGTGACGACGCTCGGAGCGGCTCTGCCGTTGGCGGCCATCGTCGGAACGGCGCACCTCTCGGTGGACATCCTCTTCGGGACGCGCTGGCACCCGACGGCGACGCTCGTCATCGCCGCCGCCGGCGGATGGCTGTTGATCAGCGGTCCGATCAGCGTGATGACGAGCCTCGCCCTCTCGCACGGGGACGCGACGGCGCCGATGCGGGCGATGGCCTTGCAGGGAGCGATCGCTGTCCTGCTTACCGCCGGGCTCGTGCCCTGGCTGGGGATCCTCGGAGCCGGCCTCGCGGTGACCGCGGGCGCGATCGGGTCGGTGGCTGTGATGCTGGCCGCCGCGGCCCGGGAGATCCGGTCGCTCCTGGCCCCCGTCCTGCGGATCGCCGCGGCCACGGTGATCGCCATCGCTCTCGGGAGCGCCCTCGGCGGCGCGGGCCCGTGGGCGCTGGCCGGCGGCCTGGTGGCCTGCTCGGCGGCCTGGTTGGCCATCGCGTGGCTGCTCCTGCCGGGGGAGCTGCGTCTGCTCGCCCGCCTGCTCTCGCGCAACCTCAGCCGGTCGCGGCGACCCGCGGCGACCTGACGGGGGCGCCGCCGCCGCTAGGCCGTCAGGTGGCCCGGTGGCCGACCACGCGGGCGGGGACGCCGGCGACGATGGCACCGTCGGGGACGTCCTCGCGCACGACCGAGTTCGCCCCGACGACGGCTCCCGCGCCGACCGTCACGCCCGGCAGGACAACCGCGTTCTGACCGAGCCAGGAGCCATCGCCGATCGCTACCGGCGCGATCTGGCCGACGCCGCTGTCGCGGATCGCCAGGCCCGGCTCGGCGAGGCCGTGGTTGTGGTCGACGACGAGGACGCCACGAGCAATGAGAACGCTCGAGCCGATCGTCACCCGCTCGGCTGCGGAGAAGACGCAGTTGCCGGAGATCGCCGTGCGATCGCCGATTTCCAGCCGTCCCCGGCCGCCGAGCGCCACCAGCCAGCAGCCCGGGCCGATGCCGACACCGGCTCCCAGACGGATCCCCTGCTCGCCCTCGACGTCGACCGGGAGGTGTATCACTGTGCCCGGGCCCCAAGCGGCGAACGACCGGGAGACGGCGGCGGAGAAGAGGCGGTCGCGGGCGCTCCGGAGCTTGCGGTAGGCGATCAGGAGGTTCAAGCGTGGAGCGGAGCGCGGGCGGGTCCGGCGCCGTCGAAGACGAGATCCACGGGCCCATCGTATCCCGGGCCGAGCGATCGCGACTCGACCTCGTCCTCGGGTTTCGCTATCTTTCCCTACCAGCGAAAGGAGGTGGTCCTACATTGGTTGACAGTACTTTCGGGACTCTGGAGGTGGCCGGCCCCTAGGTCGGAGGAGTTGGCTGGACCCGCCTAGCGGAATCCAACCCGGACCACCGCCGTACCGGCAGCCGGAGCTTGTCCCCCCGGCGGGCCATGTGTTCGCGTGCCGCTTCGGCGCGCCGGAGGTGGTAGTGCCTGCGCGGCTGTGTCCAGCGACAGAATCGAGCGAGGGGCGCCCGTCGAGGCGCCCCTCGTGCGTTCGGGCCCGCCCCGGCGATCGCGCGGCGGCTTCGCCGGCCCCCAACAAACGCCGGCGCGAACACGACCGCGCACGACTTCGGCGCCGCTACGCCGCCCGGGGCAGGTAGGCCAGCCAGGCGGTCGGGATCGTCGGGCTCGAGACGTGGATGAAGATCTCGGCGTGGGGGACGCGCGGCGCCCGCCGCGGGTGCATGCCCGCCTGCGCCGGCATGCGGTCGCCCTTGCGGCGGTTGCACGGCGCGCAGGAGGCGACGATGTTCTCCCAGTCCGATGCCCCGCCCTTCGAACGGGGGATGACGTGGTCGACGGTCAGGTTCGAGCGCGCGCCGCAGTACTGGCAGCTCCAGTCGTCGCGGGCGAAGACCGCGCGGCGGGTGATCTTGCGCCGGTGGGCGTCGCGGGGCACGCGGACGTAGGTGGTCAGGCGGATCACCGTCGGCCGGGCGATCGCCGTGGTCTCCGAGTGGAGCTCCCAGCGACCGTGCTCGAGGACCTCGGCCTTGTCCTTGAGGAGCAGGACGACGGCGCGGCGAACGGTGCAGACATTGATCGGCTCGTAGGTCGCGTTCAGCACGAGCACCCGGCCACCCACCACTGCGCTGGGCAGCGGTGGCGATCCGCGCCACTGGTGCTCGTCTGGTGGCGCGGATCCCGGTGGTGCTGGCGGAACCGCGGTGGCCATCTTTCTGGGCGCGGAGTCTAGCTGTCGGAACCGCGGAACCGGGTCGCCGCCGCGTAGCAGCCGAGGACGCGAACCGCCTCGCAGTGCTCGCCGAGCCGATCGATGGCCGCCGCGACCGGCTCCGCCTCGGCGTCGCCCTCGAGATCGGCGAAGAACATGTAGTGGCCGAGCCCGGCCCGGTGGGGTCGCGACTCGATCCGCGTCAGGTTGACCCGAGCCTCCGAGAACTCCGACAGGCAGCGCACGAGCCAGCCCGGCGACTCGTCGCCGGCGCCCCAGAAGACGAGCGACGTCTTGGCCCGCCCGGCCGGGATACGGGCCGGCAGGGTCCCGCCGCGGAGCGCCAGCCAGACGAAGCGCGTCTCGTTGCCCTCGGCGTCGTCGACCCCGTCGAGCAGGACCCGGCCGCCGTAGAGCTCGGCCGCCAGGTGGTTGCCGAGCGCCGCCCGGGCTCCGCCGGGGTCGGCGGCGACGCTCCGCACCGCCTCCGCCGTCGAGCTCGCGGCGATGACCCGCGCGTGGCGCAGGCGGGTGCGCAGGAAGCGCGCGCACTGGGCGTTGGCCTGCGGGTGGGAATAGACGGTCTCGATCGCCTCGATCTCGAGTCCGGGCCGGGCGATCAGACAGTTGCGGATCGCCTGGACGGTCTCGCCGACGATCTCGACGTCGGCCGCGTCGGTGGCCAGCGCGTCGAGCGTCACGTCGACCGATCCCTCGAGCGAGTTCTCGATCGGCACCAGCGCCCGCTCGACCGTCCCCTCGTGGACGGCCATCACCGTGTCGTAGATCGTCGCCAGCGGGACCGGATCATCGCCGGCGTCCACCCCGGCGCCGAGCAGCGCCTGGTGGCACCACGTCCCCGCGGGCCCGAGGTAGCCGATCCGCACGCGCCCGCCGGCCCTCAGGAGCGCTCGCCGCCGCCCTCGCCGAGCGCCAGGCGCAGGGCGTCCTGCTCCTCCGGGGAGAGCTCGAGCTCGCTGTGGCCGTCGTGTACCTGCTTGGCGTAGATCCGCGCCTGGTCGCGGTGGTGGATCGAGGAGAGGACGATGCCCGAGCGGGTGTCGTCGAGGATCGCGATCGACAGCGACTGGCGCCCGGACATCTCGTTGTAGGCGTCGTAGCGCACCAGCGCCCGGTGGGAGATCGTGCCCTGGAGGCGGAGCTCGACCTCGCCGAGGCGCCCGTCGAGCGTCCGGGCGGCGTCCTCGACGTAGCCGCGCAGCAGCCCGAAGGCCCGCTCGAGCTCGACGCAGTAGTCGACGAGGTCGCCCTGGCCGTGCTCGCCGAGCACGGCCCGCTGGTCGGCGCGCAGCCGGCGCAGCTGGAGCGCCAGCGCCCCGCAGGCGATCAGCGCCACCACCGCGCCCCCGGCCCCCACCAGAGCGGCGATTCCCTGCGCCGAGGCGAGCAAGTTCACGCCGCCAACGGTACCCGCTGGAGCCCCATCAGCGGCTGAAGCTGACGAGGTAGGTCGCGTGGTTGTTGGAGAGGTTCGTCTCGCCGGGGACCGGGGCGACGCTGGCCACGAGCTTGACGTTGCCCGTCGGCGGCGTCAGCGCCAGGGGGATGAGGACATCCTGGACCGTCCCGTGCTTGGTGTCGATCGTCTTGGTCGCCGGCGGGATCGCCGGGGTCGCGCCCTGGAAGGTGAGCTTGACGAGCACGCCCGTCTCGTCGTTGCTGCCCTGGTTGCCGACCTTGACGTCGAAGGTCAGGTTCGGGGTCACCTTGATCGGGTTGACCGTCGTTCCCGGCGTCAGCGCCGTCCCGCCGACCGACACCGAGAGCAGCCCGTGGCCGTGGCTGCCCGACTTCGGCGTCCCGTTGGCCGTCGTCCCGCCGGCGTTGCCGGTCAGGTGCATCGTCACGAAGGCCGGGCTCAGCCAGGCGAGGCTCGGCACGAACTGGCTGGGGGCCACGGGCTGGTTGATGCTGTGGGCGCTCAGCACCTGACCGATCAGCGGCGCCACGCGCTCGGCGTAGATCACGTCGGAGGCGAGCAGGACCTGCATCTCGGCGGCGATCGCCGCCGTCGCCGTGTCCGCGCTCTGGGTGCCCAGCGCCGACTGGAGCTGGTCTGCGATCTTGCGCAGCGCTTCGGCCCGGAAGTTGAGCGCCAGGAGCAGGTCGCGCTGGGCGCCGACCATGTCGCCCGGGACCTTCAGGCCGGCCGCCCGATTGGCCTCGGCCTGGGCGGTGACACGGTAGGACTGGACGGTCGTGTTGGCGTCGATCGCCGATGTCGTCCCGGGGTTGCCCAGCAGCGTGAAGAGCGGCCCCGAGACCTGACTCGAGGACTCGTTGGCGATCGCGGTGACGGTGTTGTTGTAGGAGCGCAGCGCCGCGTCGCGCCGGCTGTTCAGGAAGCTGCGCACGCCGATGATGATCAGGATCAGCAGCAGGAGCCCGCCGACCCCGGCCACCGCCCGACGGACCAGGAGAGTCTGGTCGTCGATGGCCGGTGAGCGCGAGGCCGTGGTGCTGCGGCGCGGGCGCGGTGCTCTCTGCTGGGTGCGGGGCTCGCCACCCTCGTCGTCGAACGACAAGAATGAGCTCCTTGCGGGACGTTTGGTGAGAGGACTATTGCGTAGAAGTGCGCATACTGCCCCTCTGCAAGATTCCCCTCACCGTAGACCTATGAAGCAGGGTGGCGCCTGACGATGGCGAACGCGGGTCGGTGAAGACCGATTCCCCACCGGGCTCCACGGCCCGGTACGACGGGCCGCCCCCGGGCGGGGGTCGCGACCGCGTGCTCGACCGCTACGTCCTGCTCGAGCGCCTCGGAGCCGGGGCCTTCGGCACCGTCTGGCTGGCCCACGACGAGCGCCTCCACCGCGAGGTCGCCGTCAAGCGGATCGCCCGCGGGGCGCGCGAGGGGCACGAGGAGCGGCGGCGTGCGGAGCGCGAGGCGCTCGCCGCCGCCCGGCTCAGCCACCCGGCGATCGTCGCCCTCTACGAGGCCGGCGCCGACCAGGGCGCCTACTACCTCGTCTCCGAGCCGGTCCGCGGGTCGAGCCTCGATGAGCTGTTCGCCGACGGCGAGATCGGCGACCGCGAGCTCCTGCGGGTCGGCGCCGTCCTCGCCGACGCCCTGGCCCATGCCCACGCCCGCGGCGTCGTCCACCGCGACGTCAAGCCGCAGAACGTGATCGTCCCCGACGAGGCGGCGGCCGGTGGGTCGCCGGCCAAGCTGACCGACTTCGGCGTGGCCCTGATCGCCGGCGACCAGCCGCTGACCCGGGCCGGCGAGGTCGTCGGCACCTTCGCCTACATGGCCCCCGAGCAGGCCCAGGGCCGGCCGGTCGACGCTCGCGCCGACCTCTTCTCGCTCGCCCTGACGGTCTATGAGGGCCTCGCCGGGTTCAACCCGATGCGCGGCTCGACGCCTGCCCTGACCGCGCTGCGCCAGGGCGACCCGGTGAAGCCGCTCGAGCGCACCCGCGGCGACCTCCCGCGGGTCCTCTGCCGGTCGATCGACCGCGCGCTCTCGCTCGACCCGGCGCGGCGAGGCACGCTGGCCGACCTGCGCCTGGCCTTCGGCCAGGCCCTGGCCGGCGAGCTCTCCGACCACCGCCGCCGGCCGCCGCGTGCCCGGGCCGGCGGTGCCCGCCGCCGTGAGCGCGACCCGGCCGCCGCCGCGGTGCGCCTCGCCGGGCCGCGCCAGCCCCGGGCCGTGGCCGGGCTGGCCGCCGCGGCGCTCGCCCTCGCCGCCCTGGCCATCCCGCTCGGCCCGGCCTCGCCACCCTCGGCGGTCTCGGCGCTCTGGGCCGCCGCCGCCGCCGGCATCGCCGTGGCCGTCCTGCCCCGCGCCGGCTGGCTCGCGCTGGGGGTGGCCGGCGTCGGCTGGCTGGTGCTGGGCGGCGAGTCGGGCGCCGCGCTCCTCCTCGCCCTGGCCCTGGCTCCGGTGCCCTCGCTGCTGCGCCGGTCTCCGTGGCTGTGGACGGCGCCGGCGCTCGCGCCCGTGCTCGGCGCCCTCGGCCTCGCCGTCGCCTTCCCCGCCCTGGCCGGCCGCGGCGCGCTCGGCGCCTGGCCGCGGGCCGCGCTCGGCGCGCTCGGGCTGTGGTGGCTGGCCCTGGCCGAGCCGCTGTATGACACCCGGCTGCTCTTCGGCGCCGCGCCGGGGACCGGGCCGCGCGCCGCCTGGGAGGGGTCGCCGCGCGGATGCCATCACCCACGCCGTGCTCCCGCTCCTCGGCGGCCGCGGCCTCGTGCTCGCCGTCGTCTGGGCGCTCGCCGCGGTCGTGCTGCCGTGGGTGGTGCGCGGCGCGACCCCGATGGCCCGCGCGCTGGGGGCGATCGGCTGGGCGACCGGCCTGGTGGCGATGACCGGACTGGTCGGCGCCCGGGCCGGGGCGCCGGGGGCGGGATCGCTGGTCGTCGGCGCCGCGCTGGCAGTCGTCCTCGCCCTGGCGCAGGTCCCCGGGCGCGCGCCCGCGTCTTCCGGCGTTGCGTAGCATGGCCTGTGGGATCCGCCGACGTGCCCCGGCACGGCGGCGAGCCCGCAAGCGCTAAGACAAGTGAGATGAGCGTCCTCAGGAGCCTCGAGACCAAGATCGCCGGCCTCGTCGAGGGCGCGTTCGGCCGTGCCTTCCGCTCGGAGATCAAGCCGGTCGAGCTCGCCCGACGGCTGATCCGCGAGATGGACGACCACCGGATCTCCTCGCTCTCGCGGATCTACGTGCCCAACGAGTACGTCGTCTGGCTGGGCACCGAGGACCGCGCCCACTACGACGGCCTCGAGCGGACGGTCATCGACGAGCTCGGCGCCGCCCTGCTCGAGCACGCCCGGGCCGAGGGGCTGACCATGGTCGCCCGGCCGACGATCGAGTTCTGCACCGACGAGCGGCTGGCGCTCGGCGACTGCGGCATCCAGGCGCGCCGGGTCAGCCCGGGCGAGCACGACGCCCCCGAGGACCCGCCGCCGGTCCTCGCGCCGTCGCGCGACAGCGGCCATACGATGATCTTCAGCTCGGCCGAGCGCCTCAAGGAGCCGCTCGCGGCGCGCGCCGCCCAGCGCAACCGGGTGCTGGCCGTCGTCGAGGGCAAGCGGATGCCGATCGGGCCGACCGGCGCGGTGATCGGGCGCAGCCGCGACTGCGACATCGTGATGACCAGCACCGACGTCTCGCGCCGCCACGCCGAGATCCTCGCCACGGGCGACGGCTGGGCGATCCACGACCTCGGCTCGACCAACGGGGTGCGGGTCAACGGCCAGCGGGTTCGCGGGACCGAGCCGATCCACGCCGGCGACACGATCGAGCTCGGCGCCGCCCGGCTGATCATCGAAGCCGACTGACGCCTGTGAGCACGACGCTCGAGCCCATCTCGGTGGCCCTGAAGTTCGGCTTCATCGCCGTGCTCTACCTCTTCCTGCTCTGGGTCTCGCGGAGCGCCCTGCGCGACCTGAGCGCCGCCCGCGCCGGCCAAGCGCCGGCCCCCGCCTACGACGAGGGCACGGGCCTGCACTCCGCGTCCACGGGGATCGCCGTCGCCCGCGAGGCCGTCGCCCCGCGGCTCGTCGTCGAGCGGGCGCCCGGCCATACGGCCGGGATGATCTACGACATCGACGACGGCGCCGTGCTCGGCCGGGGCGAGGCGGCGGAGATCCGCCTCGAGGACCCGTTCGCCTCCTCGCGCCACGCGCGGATCCTGCGCCAGGCGGGCACCGTCGTGCTCGAGGATCTCGGCTCGACCAACGGCACCTACCTCAACGAGGAGCTGCTCCACGGCCCGGCGCCCCTGCACCACGGCGATCGGGTGCGGATCGGCGACAGCGAGTTCAGCTACGAGGAGGGGTGATGCTGCGCGTCGTCGAACACCATGCCGGCACCGACACCGGGCGCGAGCGGCGCACCAACGAGGACTCCTACCTCGCGCGGACGCCGATCTTCGTCGTCGCCGACGGGATGGGCGGCGCCCAGGCCGGCGAGGTCGCCTCCCGCACCGCGGTCGAGCTGTTCGCCGCCGGCCTCGACAGCGACGCCGCCAGCGCCGAGCAGCACCTCGCCCGCCGGGTCCGCGAGGCCAACCAGCGCATCCACCAGCTCTCCCGGGCCGACGCCCAGCGCGCCGGGATGGGCACCACGCTGACCGCCGTCCATGTCGGGGCCGACGAGATCGCCATCGCCCACGTCGGCGACAGCCGGGCCTACCGGCTGCGGGCGGGCGTGCTCACGCTGCTGACCGACGACCACTCGCTGGTCGCCGAGCTCGTCCGCCAGGGCAAGCTGACCGAGCGGGAGGCCGACGAGCATCCGCAGCGCTCGATCATCACCCGCGCCCTCGGCCCCGAGCCCGACGTCGAGGTCGACACGCTGACCCATCGGGGAATGGCCGGCGACGTCTACCTGCTGTGCAGCGACGGCCTGACCTCGATGCTCCCGGAGTCGCGGCTGCGCGAGCTCCTCACCTCGGCGCCGAGCCTCGAGGAGGCCGCCCGGACGCTGATCGCCGGCGCCAACGCCGCCGGCGGCCGCGACAACATCACCGTGGTGCTCTTCCGGCTCGGCGAGGTCGAGGCCCGGGCCGACGGCGCGACGCCGACCGGCGAGCAGCCGACCGCCGTCGGCGTCGCGGCGCCGACCGTCGCCCAGGTGCGCCAGGCGCTGGCCGAGGAGCCGCCGGCCACGGTGGTCCCCCGGTCGGCGGCGCGCCGCGAGCCCGCCGCCGCCGCGGCGCCGCCGACCGCCGCGGCCCGGTTCACCCCGCCGGCGGCGCCGGCGCCCGCGGCGCGCCGGGTCCCGCGCGAGCCGCTCGCCGGGGCCCCGAACCGCCGCCGCCGGCGGCCGGCGGTCGGCCTCATGCGTGTGCTCTTCGGCCTCGCCGCCGTCCTCGGGCTGGTCGGCGTCGCCGGCTGGGTGGCCAGCCAGTCGATCTACTTCGTCGGCACCGACTCGGCCGGGCGGATCACCGTCTTCCGCGGGGCGCCCTACGACCTGCCGGCCGGGCTGTCGCTCTACCGGTCGAACTTCGTCTCCGGGGTCACCGTGGCCGAGCTCGGGGCCGCCGAGCGGCGCCGCTTGCTCAACCACAAGCTGCGCTCCCACGATGACGCCAGCGACCTCGTGCGGCGGCTGGAGCTCGGCCAGCTCACCGCCCAATGAATGGGCCGATCGCGCGCCTGTTCGGGTTGGTCGTGGTGCTCTTCGCGCTGCTGATCGGATTCACCTCGCGGTGGACCGTGTTCGAGGCCAAGTCGCTGCGCGAGAACCCGAAGAACGCGCGGCCGCTGCTCGAGGAGCAGCGCATCGCCCGGGGATCGATCCGGGCGGCCGACGGGACGGTGCTCGCCCGGTCGACCCGCCGGGCCAACGGCACCTACTCGCGCACCTATCCGACCGGCGCCCTCTTCTCCCAGGCGATCGGCTACGCCTTCACCCAGCCGGGCCGGGCCTCACTCGAGGCCTTCCGCAACCCCGAGCTCACCGGGCAGGCGACCTCGACCCAGCTGAACTCGATCATCGACCAGCTGACCGGCCACAAGCGCGTCGGCGAGCAGGTCTACACGACGCTCGACCCCAAGGCCCAGCGGGTCGCCCTCCAGGCGCTCGGCGGGCAGAAGGGCGCCGTCATCGCGCTCGACCCGCGCAACGGGGCGATCAAGGTCTTCGCCGCCAACCCCGGCTACGACCCCAACCTGCTGGCCACCAGCCAGGGCGCGGCGGCCCTCGCCGCCGACCCGAGCTCGTCGCGTTTCGACCGCGTCACCCAGTCGGGCTACCTCCCCGGTTCGACGTTCAAGGTGGTCACCGCGATCGCCGCGATCGACAGCGGCCGCTACACCCCGCAGTCGACGGTCGACGGCACCTCGCCGAAGACGATCTCCGGCGTGCCCCTGATGAACGACTTCAACCAGAGCTTCGGGCCGGTCGACCTGACCACGGCGCTGACCAAGTCGATCAACACGGTCTGGGCCCAGGTCGCCGTCGACGTCGGCAAGTCGACGATGGCCAAGTACATGACCCGCCTCGGCTTCGGCCTGCGGCCGCCGATCGACCTGCCGGCCGGTGAGCGCCAGCCGAGCGGGGAGTACCTGCGCCGGGGGGGCACGCCGAAGCTGCTCGACCCGCGCTCGAGCCTCGTCGACGTCGGGCGCATGGGCATCGGCCAGGACAAGCTCAACGTGACGCCGCTCCAGATGGTGATGGTCGCGGCGGCGGTGGCCAACCGCGGCACGCTGATGACGCCCCACCTGACAGACCGCGCCGTCGACCGCGACGGGCGCGTGGTCGAGCGGATCGGCGCGACCCCCTACAGCCAGGTGATGAAGCCCGAGACGGCCGTCGCCGTGGGGCAGATGATGACCCACGTCGTCGAGGAGGGAACGGGGGTCGCGGCGGCGCTCCAGGGGATCCAGGTCGCCGGCAAGACGGGGACGGCCGAGGTCGGCAACAGCAAGTCGGTCAACCAGGTCTGGTTCATCGCCTTCGCCCCGAGCGTCAACCCGACGATCGCCATCGCGGTCACCGTCGAGCGCTCGTCCGGGCAGGGGGGCACGGTGGCGGCGCCGATTGCCAAGCTCGTCCTCCAGGCTCTGCTGGGAGGGGGCTAGGGCGTGCACGAGCTGACCGAGGCGACGATGATCGACGAGCGCTACCGGGTGGTGTCGCGGATCGGCTCGGGCGGGATGGCCGACGTCTACTGCTGCGAGGACCTCCAGCTCGGCCGCCAGGTCGCCGTCAAGCTGCTGCACCGGCGCTTCGCCGAGGACTCGGAGTTCGTCGAGCGCTTCCGCCGCGAGGCCTCGAGCGCGGCCTCGCTGTCGCATCCCAACGTCGTTGGCGTCTTCGACCGGGGCGAATGGGACGGGACCTACTACATCGCCATGGAGTACCTCGGCGGCCGCCAGCTCAAGGCGCTGATCCGCGACACCGGGCCGCTCGACCCGCTGCGGGCGATCGACATCGCCAGCCAGGTTCTCAGCGCGGCGCGGTTCGCCCACCAGCGCGGCGTCGTCCACCGCGACATCAAGCCGCACAACGTGATCATCGACGGCGAGGGCCGGGTCAAGGTCACCGACTTCGGCATCGCCCGAGCCGGGGCCTCGGAGATCACCGAGACCGGCTCGATCATCGGCACCGTCCAGTACCTGTCACCCGAGCAGGCGCAGGGCCAGGCGGTCAGCCCGCGGAGCGACCTCTACTCGATCGGCGTGATGCTCTACGAGCTCCTGACCGGGCGTCTGCCCTTCGACGGCGACTCGGCGGTGACGATCGCCCTCAAGCAGATCTCAGAGCTCCCGGGGCTGCCGAGCGCCCACAACCCGGCCGTCTCGCCCGAGCTCGACGCGATCGTCCAGCGGGCGCTGGAGAAGGACCCGGAGAACCGCTTCGCCGACGCCGACGAGTTCCTCGCCGCCCTGGAGGCCGAGCGCGAGCGGCTGCGCTGGCCGGTGTCCGACCGGACCGCCGAGTTCGCCGCGGCGGCCGCCGGCCCGGCCGCGGCCGCCGCCGCCGCCACCACCGAACCCGCCGTCCCGCCCGTGCCGGTCGAGGCCGCCGCGCCCTACGTCTGGGAGGCCGTGGCCCCGCCCGAGGAGTTCCTCGGCGGCCCGGGGCGCCCGCGCTGGCCGTGGCTCGTCGGGGGGGCGCTGCTCCTGGCCGCCGTCGCGCTCGCGCTCGTCCTCCTGCTCGGGCCGGGGGCCACGCGCAAGGTGCCGGGCGTGGTCGGCCAGCTCGAGTCGAGCGCGCTGAGCGCGATCCAGGCCGCCGGCTTCACGCCCGTCCCGACGCCGGTCACCACGACGGCGGCGCCCCTGGGCGTCGTGATCAGCCAGTCGCCCAACCCGGGAGCGAGCGCCAAGAAGGGCTCGATCGTTCGCCTCGCGGTCTCCAACGGACCGGGCACGGCGGTCGTGCCGGCGGTCGTCGGGCGCAGCGAGCAGACGGCCAAGCGGATCCTGGTCAAGGCGGGCTTCAACCCGGTGGCGACGACCTCCCCGTCGACGACCGTCGCCGCGGGGCGGGTGATCAGCGTCAGCCCGTCGGCGGGGACGGCCCTGTCGAAGCAGAGCACGGTGGCCCTCGAGGTCTCGAGCGGGACCCAGCGGGCTCCGGTGCCGTCGGTCATCGGCCGCAGCCAGACCGATGCGACGACGATCCTCGCCGCGTCGGGCTTCAAGCCGGCGGCGGTCGAGATGCAGTCCGAGAAGCCGGTGGGCACGGTGATCGCCCAGTCGCCGGCCGCCAACACCCAAGCGGCCCTGGGCACCACGGTGCAGATCACCGTGGCCAAGGCTTCGACCCAGATCAGCCTGCCCAACGTCGTCGGCCGCGACGGGACCGACGCCGCCGGCCTGCTCACCGCGGCCGGCCTCAACCCGCAGAGCACCGAGCAGCCGGTCACCGACCAGAGCAAGGACGCCCAGGTCCTGGCCCAGAGCCCGTCGCCGGGGACGAAGCTCAAGCAGGGCGCGGTGGTCAAGCTCGTCGTCGGGCGCTTCACGCCGGCGACGACCCCGACCACGCCGACGACGCCGACGACCACGACGACCACCCCGACGACGACGACCAACACGACGCCGGTCCCATGAGGATCGCGGTGCTCGGGGGAGGCCGCTCCTCCGAGCACGAGGTCTCGCTGGCCTCGGCGGCGGGCGTGGGCGCGGGCCTCGAGGCGGCGGGACACGAGGTGGTCGCGGTGACGATCGCCCGCGACGGGCGATGGGCGTGCGGCGGCGAGGAGCTCGTGCTGCGGGCCGCCGGCGGCCTGCTCGGCTGCGACGTGGCCTTCCCGGCCCTCCACGGCCCCTACGGCGAGGACGGCGTGGTCCAGGGAATGCTCGAGTGCCTCGACGCCCCCTATGTCGGCGCCGGCGTGCTCGCCTCGGCCGTGTGCATGGACAAGGTCCTCTTCAAGGACCTGATGGGCGCCGCGGGGGTGCCGCAGGTCGCCTACCGGGCGGTGCGCGAGCCGGCCTGGCGCGCCGCCCCCGAGCCGGTGCTCGGCGGCCTCGGCGAGCTCGGCCTGCCGGTCTTCGTCAAGCCGGCCCACCTCGGCTCCTCGGTGGGGATCGCCAAGGTGGTCGACTCGGGCGAGCTCGGACCGGCGCTCGAGCGGGCTTTCGTCCACGATCCCCTGGCGATCGTCGAGGCGGCCGCCGGAGGCCTCGAGGTCGAGTGCTCGGTGATCGGCGGCGACCGGCCGACGGCGTCGCGGCCGGGCGAGATCGTCGTCGCCGCGGGCTGGTACGACGAGGCGGCTAAGTACGAGCCGGGCGGGATGGAGCTCGTCGTCCCGGCGCGGATCTCGGCGGCGGCGACGCTCCGCGTCCAAGAGCTGGCCACCGAGGCGTTCGCGCGGGCCGGGGCGAGCGGCCTGGCCCGGGCCGACTTCTTCGTCGAGGGGGAGGCCGTCCTGCTCAACGAGCTCAACACGATGCCCGGCTTCACGGGGACGAGCGTCTACGCCAAGCTGTGGGAGGCGAGCGGCCTGCCCTACCCGGAGCTCGTCGAGGAGCTCTGCCGCCTGGGCATCGAGCGCCACCGGCGCGAACGCTCCTACCGCCACTGACGCGGCGCGCGGCGGCGTGCGGCGGGCACGGCTACCGGTAGAGCGTCACCTCGCTGAGCTGGGCGCTCGACCGTTTCGGGGGGAGCTTGGCGATCCAGACGAGGTAGTAGCGGAAGCGGTGGCCGGCGGTGTCGAGGCGGATCCGCCGGCTGGTGCCGATCGTCTGGTCGCCGAGGTCGATCCGCGTCCAGCCGCGGTCGACCAGCGACCTGGTCGGGTCCTGGCCGACGTCGCGGATGTTGTCGGCGCCCCAGATCTCGGCGACGAACCCGGGCGTCGGGGTCTGGACGACGACCTCGGCGGCGGCCACCCCGGGGTAGGCGTCGACGTAGAGGCCGGTGCCCGGGGTGTCGAGGACGGAGTTGTTGTAGATGTAGGTCGACCAGTAGGTCCCCGGGTCGCCGTCGGTCGCCGAGCCGGGGTTGCCGTGACGGTCGTCGGTGGTGCCGTAGGGGTTGTAGGCGTGGGCGGCGTTCTGGGCCAGGGGGACGGCGGTCAGCGCGGCGGGCGGGGCCACGTTCGACGGCGGCCCGACGCCGCTGTGGGTGTGGTGGGCGGCCAGCCAGGCGGCGGCGACCCCGATCAAGAGGACGGCGACCGCGGCGGCGGCGATCGTCCCGCGCGGATAGCGCATGCGGAGGGGCAGGCGGCGCCGGGCCGAGCCGGGGAGGGTGCGCAGGACGCTCGTCGCCTCGCCGCTCGAGTGGCCGGAGCGGAGCGTCTCGATCGCCAGCACGTCCTCGAGGTCTCCGATCATCGCCGGGGCGTCGCGGTAGCGCTCGCGCAGGTCCTTGGCGGTGGCCCGGTCGAGCACGGCGGCGAGCGCGGCCGAGACCTCGGGCCGGCGCTGTTGGACGTCGGGTAGCTCGTCGCGGACATGCATCATCGCCACGGCGACCTGGTTCTCGGCCTTGAAGGGGACCTCGCCGGTCAGCATCTCGAAGAGGACGACGCCGAGCGCGTAGAGGTCCGACTGGCCGCCGACGCCCTGGCCGAGGGCCTGCTCGGGGGAGACGTAGTCGGTGGTGCCGAGCACGCGCCCGTCGGCGGTCAGTCCCTCCTCGGTGAGCGTGCGGGCGATGCCGAAGTCGGTGATCAGGGCGCGGCCGTCGCCGTCGATCAGCACGTTCTGGGGCTTGACGTCGCGGTGGACGATCTTGCGGTCGTGGGCGGCGCCGAGGGCGCGGGCGATCTCGATCGCGTAGGCCACGGCCTCGGGGATCTCGAGCCGGCCGAGCCGGCGGATGCGCTGCTTGAGCGTCTCGCCCTCGACGTACTCGAAGACGATGTAGGGCGTGCCGTCGTCCTCGCCGGCGTCGATCACGGTGACGATGTGGGGGTGGCTGAGGCGGGCGACGGCGCGCGCCTCGCGCCGGAACCGCTCGAGCGGATCGGAATCGGAGGCGACCTCGCGGTTGAGCACCTTGACGGCGACCTCGCGCTCGAGCTGCGTGTCGAAGGCGCGGTAGACCCGCGACATCCCGCCCATGCCGATCTGCTCGTCGAGGCGGTAGCGACCGCTGAGCAGGGTCCCGGTGGGCGTCCTCATGCTCCATATTGTGCGCCCCCGGCGGTCGTTCGTATCAGTGGAGCGTCGCGGCGGGCACTTTCGGTCATCTGGGAGCGCCAGCGCCTGCAGGCGGCGGCGGGCGGGGGAGGCGGGTTGCGCGGCGCTCGGCCACCTCGCGGGCGCTTCCCCGCCTGCTCCGGACCCCTCCCGGGGCTGGGGTGGGTCGTTGGCGCTCTCTCGCGCGCCGCCTCAGCGCCGGAGCGTGGCCGCGAGGCCGGGGAGCGCAACCGACCCGGCCTCGCCGGTGACCCGGCCGATCGGCCGGGCGCCCGGGTGGTGGCCGGCGAGCAGGGCGGCGGCCGCGTCGGCTTCGACGGCGGGGAGCACGGCGACGAAGCCGCAGCCCATGTTGAAGACCTGGTAGGCCTCGGCGGCGTCGAGGCCCGCCCGCTCGCAGACGAGACGGCAGATCGGCGGGACCGGGAGCGGCGCGTCGATCTCGAAGCCGATCGCCGCGTTCAGGCGCAGGAGGTTGAGGACGCCGTCGCCGGTGATGTGGGCGAGGCCGTGGACGGCGGCGCCGCTGCGCAGGAGGTCGAGCACCGCCCGGACGTAGATCACCGTGGGCTCGAGCAGGGCGTCGGTGACGCTGTCGCCGCCGAGCTGCTCCGGGCGGGCGCCGGGATCGAGCTCGGCGAGGACTCGGCGGGCGAGGGTGTAGCCGTTGGAGTGGAGGCCGCTCGAGGGGAGCCCGATCAGGACGTCGCCGGGGACGCAGCGCTCCCCGGTGACCATCGCGTCGAGGGCCACCGTCCCGAAGCAGGCCCCGCAGAGGTCGAACCCGTGGGGCGAGGGGTGGCCGCGGATCAGCTCGGGCAGGACGGCCAGCTCGCCGCCCGGGATCTCCACCCCGGCCAGCTCGGCCCCCCGCTTGAGCCCGACGGCGATCTGCCCGAGGGCCGCGGCGTCGATCCGCTCGACGGCCAGGTAGTCGAGCATGGCGATCGGCTCGGCCCCGACGCAGACGATGTCGTTGACGTTCATCGCCACGCAGTCGATCCCGACCGTGTCGAGCCGGCCGGCCTGCTCGGCGACGACGAGCTTCGAGCCCACCCCGTCGGTGCTCAGCGCGATGCCGAGGCCCGGCGCCACCTCGAGCACGGTCGCGTAGTGCCCGCTGCCGAGCACCGCCCGCGACGGGCGCCCCGGGTCGATCGTCCTCAGCACCGAGACGAGCGCCTCGACGCCCCGGTCGGCCTCGCTCGTGTCGACCCCGGCCGCGGCGTAGGCGTCGGGCCGGCTCCGGTCGAGCCCGGCGGCGACCGAGGCGTAGGGCTGGCTCATGTCGACCGCCGGCTCGGTGGCGGTGCCGGGTTGGCTGGTGTCGGTCGTGGGCTGGGTGGCGGTGTCGGGTTGGCTGGCGTCGAGCCCGGTCGCGGAGGTGTCATCCATCGGCGTGATTCTTTCGCAGGCGTCGGATCACCACGACGGCGAGCGCTGTCCGGTACGCCGCGTAGGGCAGGAGCGACCGATCGCGCTCGACCTGGCCGATCAGCCAGCTCGAACCGAGCGTCGACGCGAAGGCGGCCAGCGCCCCCGCCGTCAGCTGCCCCCTCGGCGCCGCCGGGTCGGCGGCGCGGCCCGGTCCCGGACTGGCGTCGCCGGGTGGCGTGGTCGGCTGCTCGGTCGGCGCCGCCGGGTCGGCGGCGCGGCCCGGTCCCGGACTGGCGTCGCCGGGTGGCGTGGTCGGCTGCTCGGTCGGCGCCGCCGGGTCGGCGGCGCGGCCCGGTCCCGGACTGGCGTCGCCGGGTGGCGTGGTCGGCTGCTCGGTCGGCGCCGCCGGGTCGGCGGCGCGGCCCGGTCCCGGACTGGCGTCGCCGGGTGGCGTGGTCGCCTGCTCGGTCGGCGGCGCCGCCCGGTCGGCGCGGCGGCCAGGTTCCGGGCCGACGTTTCCGCTCGCGTCGCCCCCCAGATCACCCTCGGCGGCGAGCGCCGGCTGCTCGGAAGCGAGCAGCGGCCGCAGCCGCAGGGCCACCGCCCCGAGGATGATCGGCAGCGCGCAGTGGCGCGAGAGGATGTTCGCGTCGGCCCGGTTGAAGCCGCGCGCCCGCGCCGCCGCCAGCGTCGCCCCGTTGCGCGACACCCCCGGCATCAGCGCGCACGCCTGGGCCAGGCCGAGCAGCAGGCCGTCGAGCGCCCCGGCCTCCTCCCGCCGCCGCTCCTGGCCGCCGAACCGGTCGGCCGCCGCCATCGTCGCCGACCCCACGAGGAGTCCGGCGGCGATCGTCGGCGGTGTCCCCAGCCGCCGCTCGATCTGATGCTCGAGGCTGTAGCCGGCGACCGCCGGCGGGACGAAGGACAGCGCGATCAGCGCCGCCCGTCGCGCGTCGAGCTCGCGCACCGCCCGCACCACCTCGTGGCGCTCGGTGATCAGGAGCGCCGCCGCCGTTCCCGCGTGGAGGGCCACCTCGAAGCTCTTGCGCAGCTCCGGGTCGAGCTCCGGGTAGGACCACCCGGCGAGCCACGGGATCAGCGTGATGTGGCCCGAGGAGGACACCGGCAGCAGCTCCGCCGGTCCGTGGGCCAGGCCGAGCGCGATCGCCTGGTGGAGGGGGAAGCGCCCGGGGGCCGGCGGCGCCCGCCTCAGCCAGCCGGCTCCGGCACCCCTAAGCGGCCCCATCGGCGGCCGGCTCCGTCCGCCGTCGCCACTTCACGATTGCGTAGAAGATGAGGAGGATGACCGCGGCGACCACGACGTAGTCGACGTAGGCGAGGTTGTTCTTCCAATCCGTCCACTGGCTCCGGACGGCCTGGCCGATCAGGGCGAGCGCGAGCACCCACGGGACGCAGCCGAGCAGGGTCAGCGTGGTGAAGCGCCAGAACGGCATCCGGGCCACCCCGGCGGGCAGCGAGATGAACGTCCGGATCACCGGCAGCAGGCGGCTGAAGAAGATCGACGCGCTCCCGTAGCGCTGGAACCACGCGTCGGCTCGCCGCAGCTGGGACGGCTTGATGTGGAGTGCCCGCCCGTGCTTCTCGAGCAGCTCGATCCGGCCGAAGTAGCCCACCGCATAGGCGATCCACGACCCGAGGACGTTGCCGAGGACGCCCGCGGCCACGATGCCGATCAGCGTCAGGTGGTGCCCGCCGGTCGCCGCCGCGTCGGCCACCGCGAAGCCCGCGAACAGCATCGTCGCCTCCGACGGGATCGGGATGCACGCGCTCTCGAGCGTCATCAGCACGAAGATCGCCGGCAGACCCCCGCTCTTGACGAAGTCGGTCGCGAAGGTGACGAGCGAATCGGTGATCGAGGCCAGCATCGGCGCCGAAGGGTACCGTTCCCGCCCGAATGCGGGTTTGGGTGGATCTGACCAACAGCCCGCACGTCCTCGTGCTGCGGCCGATCGTCCTGCGCCTCCGCGCCGCCGGGCACGACGTTTCGGTCACCGCCCGCGACTTCGCCCAGACGCTCGAGCTCTGCGACCGTTTCGGGCTCACCCACGCCCCGATCGGCCGTCACCGCGGCGGCGATCTCGCCGCAAAGGCGCGCGGCCTCGCCGATCGCACGCTCGCCCTGACCCGCTGGGGCCGCGGGCGCGGGTTCGACCTCGCCATCGGCCACGGGTCCAACGACCTGACCGTCGCCGCCCGCCTTCTGCGGATCCCCTGCTCGACGATGTTCGACTACGAGTGGGCCACCGTCCAGCACAACGTCAACTGCCGCCTGGCCGGCGCCGTCGTCGTGCCCGCGGCGATCCCCCCCGACCGCCTCGACCGCTACGGCGCCCGCGGCAAGCTCCAGCGCTACCCCGGGCTCAAGGAGGAGTACTACCTCTCAGACTTCGAGCCCGACCCCGCCGTCCTCGACGAGCTCGGCCTCGACGTCGCCCAGCCGATCGTCGTCGTCCGGACCCCGCCCGCGGTCTCCCTCTACCACCGCTTCGAGAACGACCTCTTCGCCCGCGTGCTCGCCCGCCTGCGCGGGACCCAAGCCGTCGTCCTCCCGCGGATCGCCGCCCAGCGCGCCGAGCTCGCGGCCGCCGGCGGCTTCATCGTCCCCGCCCATGCGATCGACGCCCAGTCGCTGATCGCCCACGCCGATCTCGTGATCAGCGCCGGCGGAACCATGAATCGCGAGGCGGTCGCCCTCGGCACGCCGGTCTGGACGACCTTCGAGGGCCGGCTCGGCGCCGTCGACGCCGCCCTGATCGCCGACGGGCGCCTCCGCCGCTTGGAGCGCGTCGAGCAGATCGAGCTCCGCAAGCGCGACGCCGCCGCCAGTCCCCGCGTCCGCCGCGACCCCGCCCTCCTCGTCGAGCTGCTGAGCGCGCCCCTGCCCTGACGTCGCCTCGGCGCCTTCCGCCACCGGCGCCCCTACAATGGCGCGGATGCGCCGACGCCTTCGTTCGGCGGCCCTCCCGCTGCACCGCCACTCGCTGCCCCAGCTCGCGGTGGACGGGGCGCTGGTCGCGCTCGCGTACTACCTGGCCTTCCAGCTCCGCTTCGACAGCGGGCCCCCGGTCAGCTACGCCCACCTCTACAGCCGCACCTGGCCCTGGGTCGTCGCCGGCACCCTCGCCGTGCTCGCCCTCTCCCGCGTCTACCAGCGGCGCTGGCGCTACGCCGGCCAGCGCGACTACCAGGCGCTGGTCCGGGCCGTCGTCGTCGCCACGATCGTCTTCGTCGGCGTCGTCGCCATCGTCCGCCCGGTCCAGAACGCCCGCGGCGCGACCGTCGGCCTCCCCAACGGCGTGACCGCCCTCTATATGCTGCTCGTCCTCGCCATGCTCGGCGGCGCCCGCCTGCTCGCCCGCAGCGTCCACGACCGGCCGATCCGCGGCTTCCGCGCCCGCAAGGACGCCCGCGAGGTGTTGATCGTCGGGGCCGGCGACGGCGGCCGCCTCGTCGTCCGGGAGATCCTCCGCAACAGCGAGCTCGGCCTGCGGCCCGTCGGCTTCGTCGACGACGACCCGGCCAAGCGCGGCCTGCGCTTCGACGGCGTCCGGGTTCGCGGCACGACCGAGGACCTCCCGCGGATCCTCGACGAGGCCGAGCCCGGCGAGGTCATCATCGCGATCCCCTCGGCCCCCGGCACCCTCCGCAAGGCCGTCGTGCGCGCCTGCCGCGAGCGCGGCATCCCCGTCCGCACCCTCCCGACCGTCTTCGAGCTGCTCCAGAGCGGCGTGAACCCGGTCCGCCAGGTCCGCGAGGTCCAGGTCGAGGACGTCCTCGGCCGCGAGCCGGTCCGCATGGAGCTCGACCAGGTCGGCGCCTACCTCGAGGGCCAGACCGTGCTCGTGACCGGCGCCGGCGGGTCGATCGGCGGCGAGCTCTGCCGCCAGATCGCCCGGGTCGGGCCACGCCGGCTCGTCGCCCTCGACCACGCTGAGGACAACCTCTTCGCGATCCTCCGCGAGCTCGAGGACGAGCGCCACGTCCACCCCTCGGTGCTCGCCGGCGTGCTCGCCGACTGCAAGGAGGACGAGCGCATGCGCGAGGTCTTTGCCGAGTACCGGCCGACGACCGTCTTCCACGCCGCGGCCTACAAGCACGTCGGGCTGATGGAGACCAACCCGGTCGAGGCGATCCGCAACAACGCGATCGCCACCCGCAACATGGCGACCATCGCCGGCCAGGCCCAGGTCGACGCCTTCGTCCTCGTCTCGACCGACAAGGCGGTCACCCCGGCCACGGTGATGGGCGCCTCCAAGGCGCTCGCCGAGTTCGCCATCGAGGCCGCCCAGCGGCGCTTCGTCCGCACCCGCTTCATGGCCGTGCGCTTCGGCAACGTGCTCGGCTCCTCGGGCAGCGTCGTCCCCATCTTCCGCCGCCAGATCGCCCAGGGCGGCCCGGTGACGGTCACCGACGAGCGGATGACCCGCTACTTCATGACCATTCCCGAGGCCGTCCAGCTCGTCATCCGCTCGGGTTCGCTCGGCGTCGGCGGCGAGGTCTTCGTGCTCGAGATGGGCGAGCCGATCTCGATCCTCCAGCTCGCCCGCGACATGATCGAGCTCTCCGGGCTCGACCCCGACCGCGACATCGCGATCGAGCTCGTCGGCCGGCGGCCCGGCGAGAAGCTCCACGAGGAGCTGTTCAACCCCTACGAGCGGCCCGAGCCCACCCCGGCCGAGAAGATCGTCCTCGCCCGGCGCGATCCCCTGGACGTCAAGACGGTCGAGCTGATGTTCGACGAGATCGGCCTGCTCGTCCTCGAGGGCGACGCCGCCGGCCTGGCGGCCCGCGTCGCCGAGCTCTCGGCGATGCGCCCCGCGCCCTCGGAGGCCGCCGGCAAGTCGACCGCGGAACGTAGACTGGCGTCCCGATGAACGCCGCGCTCCCCCTCGCTTTCTCCCTCTCGACCGAGATCAAGACGATCGGCGCCTACGCCGGATTTGCCGCCGTGATCGGGCTCGCCGTGCTCGCCCTGCTCTACTTCGCCCAGGCTCGAGAGCTCCGCCGCCTGAGCGAGTGGGCCGGCCGGGCGCCCGACCGACCCGTCCAGGCCGGGCCGCCCGGCGCCCGGACGCCCCCGTCGGTGGGTCCGGTCCCGGCCGGCGCGCCGACGGCGGCGCGCCCCGTCCCGGGAGCGGTGCCCGGCCGCGCCGGCTCGGGCATGCTCCCGCCGCCGGTCCCCGGCGCCGCCGCGGCCGCGGCCGGCGTGCCGCCCGGTGCCGCCATGCCGCCCGGTGGCGCCGTGCCGACCGGTGGCTCCATGCCGCACAGTGGCGCCGCGCCGCCCGCCGCGCCGCTGCCGATGCCGACCGGCAATCCGGCCACGATCGCCGCCGCCGCCGGGACGTCCGCCGCCCTGCCGCCGCCGGGTGGCCCGCCCCAGCCCTTCCCGGGTACGTCGCCCGCCGCGCGCGCCTCGGCCCCACCGCCGCCGGCCGGCGCCCCCGGGGGCCTGCCGCCGCGTCCGCCCGCCCCGTCGCCCGGGGTGGCGCGCGCCGCCTCGCCGCCGCCGCCGTCGCGTCCGGCCTGGGATACGGGCGGGCTCGGCGTCCCGCCCGCCGCCGCCGCGGCCGGTGCCGGAGCGGCGGGCGCCGCCGCCGGGGTGGCCGACCTGCCGCCGCGACCGGCCCAGTCGCTCTCGCGTCCACCCGCGCCCGCGCGCCGCGCCGCCGCTACGGGCGTCGGCGCCGATCGCCGGCCGCCCGACGGCGGGCCGGAGCCCGCCGGAGCCGGGCCCGGTCGCGCGCGCGACGCGGCGTCCGGTCGATCGACGGTGCCGAGGCGCCGACGGCTCCTCGTCCTCGCCGGCGGACTCGTCCTCCTCGTCGTGCTGATCTTCGCCGCCACGCAGCTCCTCGGCGGTGGCGGCGGCGGGTCGGGTAGCCCGAAGGCGACGACGGGCGGGACGACGAGCATCCCCGGCCTGAGCAACCCGGCGCCGGGGGGCAGAACCTCGAGCGCCGCGAGCGTGTCGGTCACCGTGCTCAACGGGAGCGGCGTGCCCGGCCTCGCCCGGCGGGTGTCCCAGAAGCTGACCGCGGCCGGCTACCGCAAGGCGAACGTGACCGTCGGCAACGCGCCGACCACGCAGAACGCCACCACCACGGTCGCCTACGCCGCCGGCGCCCAAGCCGCCGCCCAGCAGGTGGCGACCAAGATCGGCGTCGACCCGGCCGCGGTGACCGCGCTCTCGGGCACGGCGGCGGCGACCGGGGCGCCGAGCAGCCAGGTCGTCGTGACGGTTGGCTCAGACCTCAAGCAGTGAGCTTCCTCGAGCTGCCCGAGCGCTCGGTCAAGCCGCGCGACCGCGGCGTCACCCATGTGCTCGACCGCGGGCTGTCGCTCGCCGAGGTCGACGGCCTGATCGAGGTCGCCGGGGGCTGCGTCGACATCGTCAAGCTCGGCTGGGGGACGGCGGTGATCTCGGCCAACCTCCTGCCCAAGCTCGCCCGCTACCGCCGCCACGGGGTCAGCGTCGTGCTCGGCGGGACGCTGACCGAGGTCGCCCTGCGCCAGGGGCGGATCGAGGGCCTGATCGCCTGGCTGCGCGAGCTCGGGCTCGAGCACGTCGAGGTCTCCGACGGGACGATAAGCCTCTCGGCCGAGGACAAGCGGGCGCTGATCGCCCGGCTCGCCCGGGAGTTCACCGTCCTCTCCGAGGTCGGCTCGAAGGACGCCGACATGATCATGGCGCCCTACCGCTGGGTCGAGGAGATCGAGGCCGAGCTCGTCGCCGGCGCGTGGAAGGTGGTGGCCGAGGCGCGCGAGGCGGGCAACGCCGGGATCTACCGCCCCGACGGCGAGGTCCGGATGGGCCTGATCGACGAGATCGCCCACGCCATCGACCCCGACCGGATGATCTTCGAGGCGCCGCGCAAGCAGCAGCAGTCCTTCTTCCTTCACCGCTTCGGCACCAACTGCAACCTCGGCAACATCGCGCCGGGCGATGTCCTGTCGCTGGAGACGCTGCGCCTCGGCCTGCGCTCGGACACCTTCGAGCTCGGCCCCGCGGCCGGCTGATCGCACCGCCGCCGCGGTCCTCGCCCCCATGGCCCACCCGCTGATCTGGCTCGTTCGCCACGGGGAGACCGACTTCAACCGCGAGCCGGCCCGCGTCCAAGGGCACACCGACGTGCCCCTCAACGGCCGGGGCCGCACCCAGGCGGGCGCGCTGGCCGAGCTGATCGCCGCCGGCCGGCGGCCCGCCTCGATCTACACGAGCCACCTGTGCCGCTCGCGGGAGACGGCGTCGGTGATCGGTGCCGCCGTGGGCGTCGAGCCGATCGTCGACGAGCGCCTGGCCGAGTCGCGCCGGGGCGTCTGGGAGGGCCGGCTGTGGGAGGAAATCCGCCGCGAGGATCCCGCCGGCTACGCCGCCTGGCGGGGCGCCGGCGCAGGGTTTCGCTTCCCGGGCGGCGAATCACTGGCCGAGCAGATGGAACGGGTCGTGGCTTGCTTGACCGACGTGGCGCGGGCTTCAGACGGACGGCCCGCCGTCGTCGCCTGCCACGGCGGGACGATCCGCGTCGCGCTATGCCACGCCCGCCGCCGGGGGCTCGGCGCCTTCCATGGGTGGGACGTGCCCAACGGCGCGCTCATCGGCCTCTAGAGGCCCCCGGCGATGACCGACTCCGGCTCGCAAGGGCTCGCGCGGGCCGTGTTCGCCCTCCTCATCCTGGCCACCGTCGGAGCCTTCTTCGTCACCCAGCGCCTCAAGCACTCGCCGACCCTGGTCCAGCAGCCGTTTGCCCAGCCGTTCCTCTCGCCGTACAGCCGCAACCATCACGCGAGCGTGAAGATCTCGTTCAAGATCAAGCGGGCCGACGACGTCACGGTGACGATCGTCGATTCGAGCGGCGATGACGTCGCGACGCTCGCCCGCGACCACCCCCTCGCCGCCTACCGGCCGTGGGCGCTGCGCTGGTACGGCAAGACCGACGCCGGAGCCCTCGCCGCCGACGGGATCTACCGGATCCGCGTGCGCCTGCGCAACCAGGGCCGCGCGGTGCTGCTCGACAAGCAGATCACCGTCGACTCGCGCCCGCCGCGGCCGCTGATCACGCGCATCGCGCCCGGCGCCGAGGCGCCCGCGGCCGGCGCGGCCGCCGCGGCGGCAGGGCCGGCGATACTCCCGCTCCCGCAGGGCGGGCCCCTGACGATCGACTTCACGCTCGACGGCGCGACCAAGCCCGCGCTCGCCGTCTACCGGACCGACGTCGCCCCGGCCCGCCTGGTGACCCCCCTGGCGGTGGCGCCGGGCGCGACGAGCGTCACCTGGGACGGGACGGCCGGCGGGCGGAGCGTCGGCCCGGGCACCTACCTGGTGGCGATCAGCGCCGTCGACCCGGCCGGCAACCTCGGTTCGACCCCGGCGGTGCCACCGGCCGCGCGCCCGGGCGAGGTGATCCCGGGGCATCCGGGGATCACCGTCCGCTACCTCGGCGTTCAGCCGCCGGTGGTCGCCGTCGACGAGAACACGCCGCTCGTCTTCGGGGTCGACGCCCGGAGGGCGGGCTACGCGTGGACGGTGACCCGGGTCGGCGCCCGGCGGCCGCGCAAGTCGTCGACGAGCACCCGCGCCCTGCTGCGGATGCGCCCCCCCGGCGGGGTCTCCGGGGTCTACGTGCTTGCGGCGCGCACACGCACCCGCCAGACGGCGGTGCCGTTCGCCATCCAGGGGCCGGGGAGCCAGCCGGTCCTCGTCGTCCTCCCGGCGATCACCTGGCTCGGCGAGGACCCGCTCGACGACGACGGCGACGGGCTGCCGAACACGCTTGGCGCCGGCGACTCGGTGCGCACCGACCGGATCTTCGCCGGCGGGGGGCTGCCGGCCGGCTTCCCCGACCGGATCGCGCCGCTGCTCGCCTACCTCGACCAGGCCCACCTGCGCTACGACGTGACCACCGACCTCGCCTTGGCCCTCGGACAGGGGCCGGCGCTCCGCGGCCACACCGGCGTCCTCCTGGCCGGCGACGAGCGCTGGCTGCCCGGCGGTGTCATGGCCCGGCTGCGCAGCTACGTCCGCGGCGGGGGGAAGCTCGCGTCCTTCGGGGTCGACTCGCTGCGCCGGTCGGTCAAGCTCTCCGGCGCGGTGCTCGGTGACCCCTCGCCGCCCGCGGCGGCCGACGCCTTCGGGGCCCGGCTGGTCGGGGTGGCGCCGTCGCCCGGGCCGATCAACAACTACCTCGACCGGATCGGCCTCTTCTCGGGCGGGGTCGGCCAGTTCACCGGGTACGGAAGCTTCGAGGCGACCCAGTCGGTCGGCCCGGGCGCCGAGCTCGTGGCCAGCGCGGTGACCGCCGACGGGCGCCCGGTGATCGTCGCCGTACGCTACGGGCGGGGGCTCGTCGTGCGCACGGGCCTCCCCGAGCTCGGCGCCCGCTTGGCCGGCGACGCGACGGCGGCGGCGCTGATGAACCGGATCTGGGCGCTGCTGTCGAGATGATCGCCGCCGCCGCTGCCGGAGTCCTCGCAGAGCAGGTCAGCGTGATCCTCCTCGCGCTGCTCGCCGCCTTCGCCCTGCTCGCCGCCGGGCGGCCCGAGCTCGACCGCCTGCGGGCGATCGCCATGCTCGTCGCCGTGCTGGCGACGCCGGTGCTCCTCCTGGCGGCGATCTGGGACTCGCCCCAGGTGCGCCCGCTGCGCGACCACCCGCTGGTCGGCGGCGCGGCGCTGGTCGCCGGTCTGGTCGTCGTCGGGCTCCTCGCCGTGCTGATCTCACGCCGCCGGGAGGCGCTGCCCCTGCTGGTCATCGCGACGCTGCCCTTCCGCGTGCCGATCGGCGCCGGCGCCCAGGTCTCCAACCTGCTCGTGCCCCTCTACGCGGTCATCGCCGCCGCCGTCCTCGCCTATGCGGCCGGGGTGCTGCGCGGCCGCCCGGCCGACCCCGGCGAGCCGCCGGCCGGCCGCCTCGAGTGGGCGCTGATGGCCCTGATCGTCCTCTATGCGGCCCAGGCCGCCTATTCGCACGACTTCACCGACGCCCTCAAGCAGATCGTCTTCTTCTACGTCCCCTTCACCCTGCTCTTCGCCGCGCTTCGCCGCGTGCGCTGGAGCCGGCGGCTCCTCCTCTGGAGCCTCGGCGTGCTCGTCGCCCTGGCCGTGGTCTTCGTCGCCGTCGGCCTGCTCGAGTACTCCCGCCAGGAGCTCCTGGTCAACCCGAAGCTGATCAGCGCGAACATGGTCGAGTCCTACTTCCGGGTCAACTCGCTCTTCTTCGACCCGAACATCTACGGCCGCTTCCTGGCCATCGTCATGCTGGCGATCACCGCGGGGATGCTCTGGAGCCCCGTCCGCCGGGAGATCCTCGCGGCCGCCGCGGCCCTGGCCGTTCTCTGGGTGGGGCTGATGACGAGCATCTCGCAGTCGAGCATCGCCGCCCTGCTGCTCGGGCTGGGCGTCCTGGCGGCGCTGCGCTTCGGCGTGCGGCGAACGCTCGCGGTCGGGGTCGTGCTCGTCGCCGCCGGGGCGGTGTTCGTGCTCGCCGCGGGCAATGTCGTGCGGACCGACCTGAGCAGCTCGAAGAAGGCCAACCAGGCCACCACCGGGCGCTACAACCTGATCCGCGGGGGCGTCGAGCTCTTCGGCGAGCGGCCGGCGACCGGGTTCGGGGCCGGGTCGTTCGCCCTCGAGTACCGCCGGCGCGAAGGCGTCTCGGGCGCGAACGCGGTGTCGGCGTCGCACACGATTCCGATCACGATCGCCGCCGAGCAGGGCGTGGCCGGCCTCCTGCTCTACCTGGTCGTCCTCGCCGCCGCCTTCGGGCGGCTGTTCGGGACGGGGGTGCGCGAATCGCCCGAGCGCATGGCGCTGGCAGCAGGCTTCGCGGCGCTCGTCCTCCACACGCTGCTCTACGCCGACTTCCTCGAGGACCCGGTCACCTGGACGCTCCTGGGGATCGGCACCGCGCTGGCCTCCCCGGGGGCCGGCGCCCCCGTCCGGCGCCGCCGCCCGGGGCCGGCGCCCGCCCCAGCCTGAGCTCGTGCTCGGCTACCTCAAGCGTCTGGTGACGACCGGGGCGGCCTACCAGGCCGGCGACCTCCTGTCCAAGGTGATCGCCGTCGTCACCCTGCCGCTCTACACGCACTACCTGCTGCCGGCGGCCTACGGAGCGGCCGAGACGCTCCTCACGGCGGTCATCCTCGTCTCGATCCTCCTGCGCCTGGGGGTCGGCGAGGCGTTCGTGCGCTTCCACTTCGACGACGACGACGCCGCCCGGCGGGCGCGCCTGGCGGCCGGCACGGTGCTCTTCGTCGCGCTGAGCAGCACTGTCGCTGCGATCCCGGCGCTCGTCTTCGCCGGGCCGATCTCGCGGGCGCTCCTCGGCTTCCGCGACCCGTGGCTCCTGTCGATCGCCGTGGTCGGCCTCTGGGCGTTCAGCAATCTCGAGATCGCCTACGCGCTGCTGCGGGTCGAGGAGCGCGCCCGGACCTATCTGAAGGCGTCGGCGACCAACGTCCTCGTCTCGGTCGCGGTCACCGCCTTCCTGGTGGTCGTCGAGCGCCAGGGCGCCCGCGGCCTGCTCGCCGGGAACTTCACGGGGACCACCGGCGTCCTCTTCGGGCTGTGGTGGGTCGAGCGGCGACGGCTGGCTGAGCCGCTCGGCGCCCGGGCGCGGGCGGCTCGCGCGGCCGGGTTGGCCGCGGCGACGCCGCGGCGGCTGCCGCTGCGGCGGATGCTCGCCTTCGGCCTGCCGACGGTCCCGGTCGACGCCACCGTCTACGCCCTCCAGGTCGTCGACCGGGCCTACCTCTTCCGCGTCCAGAGCCCGGCGGCGGCCGGGCTCTACGCCCTCGCGGTGAAGTTCGCGACTATCGTCTTCGTCGCCGTGCG
>CAVXPW010000012.1:0-270497 GCA_963763785.1 uncultured Solirubrobacterales bacterium
GGAAGTCGAGGACGACGAGCCCGCCGCGGTCGGCGACGATGCGGCCGCGGACATGGTCGGGTCCGGTGTCGAGCCCGGTGGTCAGGAGCCGGGCGAGCGAGGCGGCCGAGCCGGGGGGCGCGACCTCGAAGCTGGCGCGGATCACCGGGGTGATCGTAGCGGCGCCGGTGCGCGACCGATTTCGCGCAAGCCGGGCGGGGCCGCCCGTAGGTCGCACCGTGGCGCGGCGCGGTCGGCTCGGCGCCGTCCGCCGCCGGCACAACACGCATCGCCTCAACCGCCCTGGTCGAGGCGACGCGCGTTGGATGGTCCGCCGTGCGTTCCGGCGCGGCGGTCGCATCTGGATCGCGTCCGTCGGCTCGCTGACAGTCTCACCCGGCGGGGGCCGGCGTAAACCGTCGGCGTCCGCGGGCGGCGGGTCGCGCGGTCAGCGGGCGGCGGGTCGCGCGACAGCCGGCGGCTGGCGGCTGGCGGCTGGCGGCAACTTCCCCTCGGCGCGGTGCCCGGCGGCGCGGCGGATCGAGGCTGAGGCCGCCGTCGGCGACCCGTGATCGCCCTCCTGCGGCTCAACTACGACCGGGCGGCGACCCGGATCGGGGCCGCCGCCGCCGTGACCGACGCCCGCGAACCCGGGCGCCGGCGGTTGCGCTCCGGGGGCTACCGGACGGGGATCGGGGCCGCCGCCGCCGTGACCGACGCCCGCGAACCCGGGCGCCGGCGGTTGCGCTCCGGGGGCTACCGGACGGGGATCGGGGCCGCCGCCGCCGTGACCGACGCCCGCGAACCCGGGCGCCGGCGGTTGCGCTCCGGGGGCTACCGGACGGGGATCGGGGCCGCCGCCGCCGTGACCGGCGCCCGCGAACCCGGGCGCCGGCGGTTGCGCTCCGGGGGCTACCGGACGGCCATCCCCGAGAGCCCGGCCCCGAAGGCCTGTGGCGTCGAGCCGATCAGGGTCAGGTCGCCGTTGCTGGCGATGCGGTAGGCGTCGATGCGGCTGATGTCGCCGCCGAACACCGACGGGATCGTGACGTAGAGGTAGCGCCCGTCGCCGGTGATGGCCTCGTCGGTCGGGAAGAGGACGGGGCCCATCGGCGTGTTCAGGGTCGGGGTGAGACCGAGGAGCGTGAGGCTCCCGTTGGCCCCGAGGGCGAACCGGGCGATCGTCTTGGTCGTGGTGTTGGTGATGTAGGCGTAGCGGTTGTCGGGGGTGACGGCGACCAGCAGGGCGCTCCTCCGCTGGTCGACTTGTTGTCGATCGCCGTCAGTCCGCCGCCGGGGGTCTCGGTGTAGGTCGTGGCCGCGCCGCTGTGCTGCGAGAGCGCGTTCGAGACGACGAGGTGGCCAAGCTTGTCGAAGGCGAAGCCGAACGGGGTGACCGCGGCCGACGGGTGGGCTACCGCCGCGCCGGCGACGCCGCCGCTGAGCGCGAAGGAGTCGATCTTGCCGGTTGCCCGCTGGCTCACGAACAGGTTCTGCCCCGAGGGGTCGAAGCTGATCTGCGCGCTGGCGCCGGCCGGACCGGGTACCGAGAGCAGCTGGTTCGATCCCGCGATCGCCGTCATGACGCCGTTGCGGGCGAAGCGGAAGCCGGCGATGTTGCCGGTGTCCTGGTTGAGCACGTAGACGACGTTGCCGCGGCTGTCGACGCTGATCGGGAAGCTGCCGCCGGACGGCTTGCGGTCGATCAGCACGAGCCCGAGCGATGTCTCGAGGAACGAGCTGACCGTATTGCTGCCAGCGTTGACAGCGAAGAGGATCCGCCCGTTCGAGGCCAGGTTGACCTCGCCCTGGGAGTCGACGATCGGGCAGGCTCTCGTCGGCATCGCGCATTGCGCGGACGGGGCGCCGGTGCCGCCGGTGGGTACACGCTGGCGGACGGTGAGCGTGCCGTTGACGGCGCGATCGAAGACGACGACCTCGTTGATCGGGGCGGCGTTGGTCTCAACGTAGACGGCGCCGCGCAGACTGACCGGGCGGACGGTCTTGTGGTGCGTCTTGTGCTTGGCCTTGTGGTGGGCCGCCGCGGTGGCCGGCGTCGCCGCGACGCCGGCCGCGCCGACGAGCAGCAACCCAAGCGACAGCCTCCGAAATCGTCCACGCTTCCCCATCGCGAGCGTCATCATGACTCCCCTCTTCAGTTCACCCCGGTTTCGGCGACTCTACACCCGAGTTCTCGGGGGTGTAAAGAACATTTTGGAGAACGATCGGGGGGGCCCGCTCGGCCGAGGCTTACGCACGCCGATCAACCCGCCCGCCGCGCCGTGGACCCGACTCGAGCACCGGAGGCCGCCCCCCCGAGCCACCCCGCCAGGTAAGAAGCCCCGCGCAGACGGGGCTTCTCGAAGCGGCTGAAGGGACTCGAACCCTCGACCTGCTGCATGGCAAGCAGCCGCTCTAGCCAACTGAGCTACAGCCGCGTGTGGGTTCGAAGTCTACAACCAGCCGGGGCGGCAGCGCTTGTCATCGATCGGCCGGTCGGGGAGGATCCGGGCCATGCCGGCCCACCCGCGGCCACGGGGCGCCCCTGGCGATCCCCCGGTTCACCCGGCACCGGGGCGGCGCTCCCCGGGCGGGGTCGCGTGGGCGCGCGGGGGCGGGCGGTCGAGCCGGTGAAGGTCGTCGTCGCCCGGACGCTGCCGGCGGCGGGGCTCGAGATGCTGCGCGAGCGATACGCGGTCGAGGTCGGCGGACTCGCCAGTGATCCGGCCTGGCTGGCCGAGCACGTCGCGGGTGCGGCGGCGCTCGTCGCCGATCCGACGGTGCCGATCGACGCGGCGCTGCTCGACCGGGCGGGCGCGGAGCTCCGGGTGGTGGCGAACTTCGCCGTCGGCGTCGACAACATCGATCTGGATGCGGTCCGCCGGCGGGGCGTCCGGGCGAGCAATACGCCGAACGTCCTGACCAACGCGACGGCCGAGCTGGCGGTGGCGCTGATGCAGGCGGCCGGGCGGCGGATCGCCGAGACCGACCGGATCCTGCGCCACGGCGAGTGGACCGGCTGGGAGCCCGAGCAGTTCATCGGTCGGGAGCTCGCCGGATCGACGGTGGGGCTGGTCGGCTTCGGCCGGATCGGGCAGCGGGTGGCCGAGCTGCTGCGGGGCTTCGAACCCCGCCTGGTGTTCACCGCGCGGCGGCCGATGGCGGCGGCGAGCCGCGTCGGAGCGGAGCGCGTCGAGCTCGGCGAGCTCCTGGCGGTCTCCGACTACGTGAGCCTCCATGTCGACCTGAACCCCTCGACCCGGCACCTGATCGACGCCGAGCGGCTCGCGGAGATGAAGCCGGGCGCGGTGCTCGTCAACACCTGCCGCGGCGCCGTGGTCGACACCGCCGCCCTGGTCGAGGCCCTGCGTTCGGGCCAGCTGGCCGGCGCGGGGCTCGACGTCTACGAGGACGAGCCGCGCGTGCCGGCCGAGCTCGTGGCCCTGTCGAACACGGTGCTCCTCCCCCACGTCGGCTCGGCCACCCGGGTCGCCCGGGACGCGATGGCCCGGCTGTGCGCCGAGAACGTGATCGCCGTGCTCGAGGGACGGGAGCCGCCGGCGCCCGTTGCTTGACTCGCGTGAGCTGAGGTCGCGCTCGTGAACGGCTTGCCGCGGGGTCAGGGGCGGCACTCGAGGACCCCCTGACCGCGTCCTCCGCGCCAAGAGCCAGGCGACCGCCTCGTCGCAGAGCGCGAGCGCCGCGCCTCCCGTCGCCCAGCCGCCCCGCCGGATCTGGAGTTGGCTCACGGCTCAGGAGCTACCCGCCGCCGGCCGGCGCGCGATGCCGAACGGGCGCGGCCGGCCGGGCATCGGCGTCGGGCGAGCGCGGCGGCCGGCGGGCGGGTCGGGGCTCGAGAAGCGCATCACCCCGTCGTCGACGGAGCCGAAGCGGAGGGCGACGACATCGGCGGCGTAGTTCATGCGCAGCCTCCAGGGAGCCCGGGACCCGGACTTCGGTAGGTGGGCGAGCGACCGGAGCACGTAGTTGGGCGTGAAGTCGAGCAGCGGGCGCTCCACGATCGTCGGGTCGTCGTTGCGCGCGACGCACTGCCGGTGCCCGTGGCGGTCCATGTGCGACAGCAGGCGGCTGACGTACTCGCCGGTCAGGTCGGCCTTCAGCGTCCAGGACGAGTTGGTGTAGCCGAGGGCGAAGGCGAGGTTCGGGACGCCCTCGAGCATCATCCCCTTGTAGGTCAGGGTGCCGGCCAGGTCGGCTTCGGCGCCGTCGACGGCGAGCCGGATGCCGCCGAGCATGAGGAGGTTCAGTCCGGTGGCGGTGATGATCACCTCGGCGGCGAGCTCGGTTCCCGAGCGCAGGCGGATCCCGCCCTCGGTGAACGTGTGGATCTCGTCGGTGACCACCGAGGCGCGGCCGGAGCGGATCGCCCGGAACAGGTCGCCGTCGGGGACGAGGCAGAGCCGCTGGTCCCAGGGGTCGTAGCGCGGGCGGAAGTGGCGGTCGACGTCGTAGCCGGCCGGCAGCTGCCAGGCGGTCAGCGCCCGCAGCACCCGCCGCACGGCGGCCGGGCGGCGCTGGCTGACCTGGTAGAGCAGGATCTGCTGGAGGATGTTCTTCCAGCGGATGGTGGCGAAGGCGACGCGGTCGGGCAGGAGCCGGGCGATCGGGGCGGCGAGCGGATCTTCGGTGGGCAGCGTGAGGATGTAGCTCGGCGAGCGCTGGAGCATCGTGACGTGGGCGGCGCGCTCGGCCATGGCGGGGACCAGGGTCACGGCGGTGGCCCCGCTGCCGATCACCACCACGCGCTTGCCGGCGTAGTCGAGATCCTCGGGCCACTGCTGGGGGTGGACGATGGGGCCGGCGAAGCGCTCCCTCCCGGGGAAGCTGGGCGCGTAGCCGCGGTCGTAGCGGTAATAGCCGGTGCAGCCGAGCAGGAAGCCGCAGGTGATCCGCGTCGTCTCGCCGGTGGCGGCGTGCTCGACGTCGACCGTCCAGCGCGCCTCGGGCGTCGACCAGTCGGCCCGGACGACGCGCTGGCCGTAGCGGATCTTGCCGTCGATCCCGTAGGCCTCGGCGGTCTCGCGCAGATAGCGGAGAATCGACGGGCCGTCGGCGATCGCCCGGGCCTCGGGCCAGGGGCGAAAGCCGAAGCCGAGCGTGTGCATGTCGGAGTCCGAGCGGACCCCCGGGTAGCGGAAGAGGCTCCAGGTGCCGCCGAGGTCCTCGCGTGCCTCGAGCAGCGCGAAGCTGCGCCCGGGGTGGCGCTTCTGGAGGTGGTGGGCGGCGCCGATGCCGGAGAGGCCGGCGCCGACGATCAGGACATCGAGATGTTCGTCGGGCATCGATGAGGGACGGTGGTGGGTCGGGGAGGAGCGGCGGGGACTTTATCCGCCGCCTTCCACGACAGGCCCGGGCGACTTGAAGAGATCCGACGCTCGTGCGAACATCTGTTCGTATGATCGTCTGCATCCTCCTTCCCCGCTTCGAGCTCGTCGTCGCCGTCGGCGGGGCCGAGGCCCTCGCCGGGCGGCCGGTCGCCCTGGCTCCGACCGGGGGCTCGGCCGCGGGGCGCCAGGCGATCGGCGAGGTCTCCGGGGCGGCGCAGGCGCTCGGCGTGCGGGCCGGCATGTCGCTCGGCGAAGCCCTCACCCGCTGCCCGGGGCTCGAGCTGGTGAGCGGGGACCCGATCGCCGTGGCCGGTGCCTGGGAGGGGATCCTGGGCAAGCTGGAGAGCATCGGCGCGGGAGTCGAGTCCCAGCGTCCGGGCCTGGTCTGCTTCGACACGGCGGGGCTGCGCGGGCTCTACGGGGGTTCCGAGGAGCGCGTCGTCGCGGCCGCGCGGCGGGCCGTCGGGGCACCGGCGCGCGTCGGTGGCGGACCGACCCGGTTCTGCGCCCTGGCCGCCGCGCTGACCACTCGGCCGCGCCGGACGGCGGTCGTGCGCGACAGCGCCCGCCTGTACCTCCGCAGCCAGCCGGTCTCCCTGCTGCGTTCGCGGCCGCCGACGGCGCCCCTGGTCACCACGCTCGAGCGGCTGGGGATCGCGACGCTGGGGGAGCTGGCGGCGATGACTCCGGCGGCGGTGTCCGACCGCTTCGGAGCGGCGGGAGCCGAAGCTCACAGACTCGCCCGAGGCGAGGACGATCCGCCGCGGCCGCGCCGGCCGGCCGAGCTCCTGGCCGAGTCGCTCGAGCTGCACGAGTCGGCCTCCGGGCCGGCGCTCGAGCATGCCCTCGGGGTGCTGATCGACCGCCTGCTCGCCCGCCCGGAGCGGCGCGGGCGGACCCTGCGCGGGGCCACGCTCGCGGCCAAGCTGGTCGGCGGCGGGAGCTGGCGGGAGTCGGTGGCCTTCCGCGAGGCCCTGGCCGATCCGCGACGGATGCGCCTGGTGCTGGCGCCGCGGCTGGGGCTGCTGCCGGCGCCGGCGGTCGTGCTCGCCCTCGCCGCCGAGCAGTTCGGGCCGGCCGCGGGGGGCCAGCGGTCGCTGATCGCGCCCGCCATCGAGCTGCGCCGGGAGCGGCTGCGAGAGGCGGTCCGCCAGGCCCGGGCGGCCGCGGGACCGGACGCGGCGCTGCGGGTCGTGGCGGTCGATATCGCCTCGCGCGTACCCGAGCGGCGCATGATGCTCGCCCCCTTCGAATCGTGAGCGGAGCGCGGCGGCTGGGCGCCCCCCGGGCGGCGCGCGTGCGCACCGACCCCGAGGGCACGCCACTTCGAATCGACCGCCAGGCGGTGGCCCAGGTCCGCGAGTCGTGGTTGATCGAGGATCGCTGGTGGACCGACCAGCCGCTGCGGCGACGCTACTGGGAGCTCGTCAGCGAGACGGGCCGCGACATCGTCGTCTTCCACGACCTGCTCAGCGGCAGCTGGTTCCGGCAGCGATGACCTACGTCGAGCTCCACTGCCATTCGGCCTACTCCTTCCTCGACGGGGCGTCGATGCCCGAGGAGCTGGTGGTGGCGGCGCTCGAGCTCGGCCACCAGACGCTGGCCCTGACCGACCACAACGGGGTCTGGGGATCGATGGAGTTCGCCCACGCCGCCCACGGGCTCGGCCTGCGGGCGATCCACGGAGCGGAGCTGAGCCTCGACGACGGCCGGCACATCACCCTCCTGGTCGCGTCGGCGCGGGGCTGGAGCAACCTCTGCCGGCTGCTGACGGCGGCCCACGCCCACACCCGCGACCCCGGCGAGCCGCCGCCGGCGAGCAGCCTCGAGGCCGTGCGCGACCACGCCGAGGGCCTGGTCTGCCTGACGGGTTGTGCGGAGCACGGAGTCCACGACGAGGCGACCGTCCGGAGGCTGCTGGAGGCGTTTGGCCGGGAGCGGCTGCGCGTCGAGCTCCAGCGCCCCTACCTCCAGGACGATCGGGCCCGCAACCGCGCGCTCGAGGCGCTCGCCCGGCGGCTGGGGCTGCGCTGCGTGGCGACCGGCAACATCCACGCCCACGCGGGCTCGCGCGCCCACCTCCAGGACGCCTTCGTCGCCCTGCGACACAACCTCACCCTCGAGTCGAGCGAGCCGCTGCGGCGGGCCAACGGGAGCCACGTGCTCGCCTCGCCGGCGGCTATGGCCGCCCGCTTTACCGAGCATCCCGAGGCCGTGGCCGAGACGACGGCCGTGGCCGAGCAGCTCGACTTCAACCTGGTCGGCGACCTCGGCTACCGCTATCCCGGCGTCGAGGACGACGGCGCCCAGGGCCGGCTGGTGGAGCTCTGCCGGGCGCGGCTGGGCGACCGCTACGGGGGAGCCGCCCGGGCCGGGGCGAGCGCGCGCCTCGAGGACGAGCTGGGGGTGATCGCGGCGCTCGGGCTGGCCGGGTTCTTCCTGCTGCACCACGACATGCTCGAGCTGGCGCGGGAGGTCGCGGTCGAGGTCCGCGGCCCGGACACGGCGCGGGCGCTGCTGCCGCCCGGACGGGGGCGCGGGTCGTCGGTCTCCTCGATCGTCTGCTACCTGACGGGCCTCTCGCACATCGATCCGATCGCCAGCGGGCTGTCGATGGGGCGCTTCCTGAACCCGGAGCTGACCTCGCTGCCGGACATCGACCTCGACTTCCCCCGCGACATCCGCGAGGTTCTGATCCGTCGGGTGCACGACCGCTACGGCCGCGATCGGGCGGCGCTGGTGGCCACCTTCCCGAGCTTCCGCTCGCGGGCGGCGATCCGCGAGCTCGGCAAGGTCCTCGGGCTGCCGCCGGCCGAGATCGAGCGGGTCGCCCGCGGGGCCGACGGCTTCGCCCGGCGGGTCGAGCGCGACGTCGAGGCGGCGCTCGGGCCCGAGCGGGCCCGCAGCGGTCGCTGGGCGTGGCTGAAGTCCCTCTCGGAGGAGGCCTACGGCCTGCCCCGCCACGTCTCCCAGCATCCCGGCGGGATGATCGTGGCCACCCGCCCGTTGATCGACTGCTGCCCGGTCGTACCGGCGGCGATGGAGGGTCGCCAGCTCGTCCAGTGGGACAAGGACTCGTGCGCCGACGCCGGCTTCCTGAAGATCGACCTGCTCGGCCTGGGCATGCTCTCGGCGGTCGAGCGCTGCGTCGAGACGATCGCCCGGACCCGGGGCGAGCGGATCGACCTCTCGCGGATCCCCTTCGACGACGGCCCGACCTTCGCGGCGATCCAGGACGCCGACACGACCGGCGTCTTCCAGATCGAGAGCCGGGCCCAGATGCAGTCGCTGCGGCGCACCCGGCCGTCCAACCTCGAGGAGCTCGCCGTGCAGGTGGCGATCATCCGGCCCGGTCCGATCCAGGGCGGGGCGGTCAACCCCTACATCCAGCGCCGGGCCCGCCAGCGCGAGGATCCCGACTACGAGCCCCCGTGCCTGCACCCGTCGCTCGTGCCGGTGCTCCGGGAGACGCTGGGGACGATCATCTTCCAGGACCAGGTGCTCGAGGTGGCCCAGGCGTTCGCCGGCTTCTCCCCCGGCGAGGCCGACGGCCTGCGCCGGGCGATGAGCCGCAAGCGGGCGACGGCGGCGATCGAGCGCTACCGCGAGCGCTTCGCCGCCGGGGCCGAGCGCCACGTCGGCGCCTCTCCCGAGCTAATCGCCCGGGCCTGGGAGATGGTCGCCGGGTTCGCCGGGTTCGGCTTCCCCAAGGCCCACAGCGCCGCCTTCGGGCTGCTCGCCTACCAGTCGACCTGGCTGCGCGTCCACTACGGCGCCGAGTTCCTCTGCGCCCTGCTCAACGAGCAGCCGATGGGGTTCTATCCGTCCGACAGCCTCGTCCACGAGGCACAGCGGCGGGGCATCGAGCTGCGGGCGGTCGACATCAACGGCTCCGAGGCCGAGTGCTCGGTCGAGACGGCCTCCCCCGTCCCGGGCGCAGCCACAGCCGCGGCCGCGGTGCGAATCGGGCTCGGCTACGTCAGCGGGGTGCGAGAGGAGGAGATCGACGCGCTGGTCACCGCCCGCCGGGAGGGCGGCCCGTTCCGCAGCCTGGCCGAGCTCGCCGGCCGGGTCAGCGCCTGCCGGGCCTCGCTCGAGCAGCTGGCCTGGTCGGGGGCCTGCGACGCCCTGGCCGGCGATCGTCGGAGGGCCCTCTGGCAACTCGGCGTCGCCGCCCCGGGCCGGCGGGTGCCGGGCGGGACCCAGCTCGCGCTGGCGCTGGACGTCGGCGAGGCCCCGGCGCTGCGCGAGCTCGGACGCTGGGCCAACCTGCTCGCCGACTATGCGACCACCGGCGTCAGCGTCTCCGACCACGCCCTGGCCATCCTGCGCCCCCACCTCGGCGGGGTGGCGACCAGCCGCGAACTGGCCGTCCTCCCCCACGGCGGCCGCGTCTCGGTCGCCGGGCTGGTGGTCGCCCGCCAGCGCCCGGAGACGGCCAGCGGGGTGGTCTTCATGCTGCTCGAGGACGAGCACGGAACGGTCAACCTGATCGTCCCGCCGGCGGTCTACGAGCGCCATCGCCACGTCGTGCGGGCCGAGCCGCTCGTCTTCGCCTCGGGCCGCCTCGAGCGGCCGGCCGGGGGCGGCGGGACGATCAACGTGCTGGTGCGCGACCTGCGCGGGCTCGACCCCGACCAGCTCGAGCGCGCGCCGGCGCAGGTCACCCGGCTGCCCGACGGGGAGCCTTCGGAGATCGCCCGGCCCGAGCCCCAGGCCGAGCCCGACCGGATCGCCGCCGCCGGCGGCTTCCGGGCCGTGGCGCCGCCGGTGCAGAGCTTCGGCTCCGGACGCAGGCGCTGATGCGAGGCCCGCGGCTCCGGACTCGAGGCCGGTGGTCGGCAGGCCGGTGGTCGCGGGCCTGCGGTCGCCGGGCCCGTGGCCGCCGGGCCCGCGGCCGCCGGGCCCGCGGCCGGCAGCCCAGCGGTCGGCAGGCCGGTGGTCGGCCCGCCGATCGGGGAGTCGAGTGCCGGCGGGCCGACGGCCGGGCCGTCCGGCGACGACAATGGCCGAGTGGAGATCGCCGAGGCACGGTCGCTCTGGGCGCCGACCGGGGTGTATTGCAACACCGCGAGCTACGGTCTGCCGCCCCGGCCGGCCTGGGAGGCGCTCCAGGAGGCGCTCGAGGACTGGCGCCACGGGCGGACGAGCTGGGAGCACTGGGGGCACAGCACCGAGAGCGCCCGCGCCGCCTTTGCCCGCCTCGTCGGCTGCGAGACCCGGCGAGTGGCGACGGGCTCGACTGTGTCCGAGCTGGTCGGGTCCCTCGTCACCGCCCTCCCCGCCGGAGCCCGGGTCGCCGTCCCCGACGTGGAGTTCACCTCCACCCTGTTTCCGCTCCTCGTCCAGGACCGCCTCGAGGTGCGGACCGTGGCCCCCGAGAACCTGCTCGAGGCGATCGCCGACGGGGTCGACGCGGTCGCCTTCAGCGCCGTCCAGATGAGCACCGGCGAGGTCGCCGACCTCGAGGCGATCGCTCGGGCCGCCGCCGCGGCCGAGGCGATCACGATCTGCGACGCCACCCAGGCGGTCGGCTGGCTCCCGGTCCGGGCCGACCGCTTCGACGCGGTCGTCTGCTCGGCCTACAAGTGGCTGATGTCACCCCGCGGGACCGCGTTCGCCGCCGTCTCCGACCAGCTGCTCGAGCGCGTCGTCCCCCACAGCGCCGGCTGGTACGCCGGCGCCGACGTCCACGCCAGCTACTTCGGCCCTCCCCTCCGCCTGGCCGACACCGCCCGCCGGCTCGACCTCTCCCCGGCCTGGTTCTCCTGGGTCGGCACCGCGCCGGCGCTCGAGCTGATCGAGGAGATCGGAATCGAGGCGATTCACGGCCACAACCTAGCGCTGGCCAATCGCTTCCGGGCCGGCGTCGGACTCGAGGCGGGCGACAGCGCCATCGTCTGCGCCGACCTCCCCGGGGCCGCCGAGCGGATGGAGCGCGCCGGCATCCTCGCTGCGCTGCGCGGCGGCCGCCTGCGCACCTCGTGGCACGTCTACAACGACGCGGCCGACGTCGACCGGCTGCTCGACGTGCTCGCCGGCTGAGCTTCGGCCAGACCCAAGGCGCGCAGGTCGAGTCCGCAAGCCGGGCGCCGGCCAGCCGGCCGGCTCTCCGTCATGCGGCCCGGTCGGGCCGGCGGGCCCGATCGGAGACGACGAGGAGCAGGGCGAGCAGGGCGAAGTTCATCACCACCGACGAGCCGCCGTAGGCGACGAAGGGCAACGTCACCCCGGTGAGGGGGATCAATCGGGTCACCCCGCCGACGATCACGAAGACCTGGATCGCCACCACGAAGGACAGCCCGGTGGCCAGCAGCTTCGAGAACGAGTCGCGCGCCAGCGTCGCCGTCTTCAGTCCGCGGGCGACGAACAGCAGGTAGGTGAGGAGCAGGCCGCAGGCCCCAATCAGCCCGGTCTCGTTGGTGATCACCGCGTAGATGAAGTCGCTCTGCGGGACGGGGAGGATCGGGTGGCCCTTGGACAGCTCGAGCAGCGACTGGTCGAAGCCGGTGCCGAGCAGGCCGCCGTCGGCCTGGGCGAAGAGCGACTGGGCGAGCTGATAGCTGCCGCCCGGGTTCTTGGCGTAGAGCGTCGAGTCGAACGGGTGCTGCCAGGCGAGCACGCGGTCGTGGACGTGGGCCACGTGACCGGCGACGAACCACGCCCCGACGGCGAAGAGGATCAGCCCGGCCAGCGGGAACGACAGCCGCCCGGTGGCGACGTAGAGCAGCGCGAGGATGACGCCGAAGAACATCAGCGACGTCCCGAGCTCGCGGGTCAGGATGAGCATGGCCATGGTCGCCCCCCAGACAACCAGGAGCGGGCCGAACTGCTTCATCGGCGGGATCGTCAGACCGAGGATCTGGCGCCCGCCGGTGACCAGGAGCTGGCGGTTGTCGCGCAGGTAGGACGCGAGGAAGACGACGATGGCGATCTTGGCGAACTCCGACGGCTGGAAGGCGATCGGGCCCAGCTTGATGTTGAGGTAGGCCCCGTTCACCTGCTGGCCGATCCCCGGAAGCCGCGGGATCAAGAGCCCGACGATGCCCGCCAGGGCGATCGTGTAGCGGTAGCGTTCGAGCACCGCGTAGCGCCCGTCGCGCAGGGCGATGATCGTCGCTGCGAACAGGACCAGGCCGACCACGAACCACTGCGCCTGCTGGCGGGCCAGCGTAGGGTCGATCCGGTAGAGCATCACCAGCCCGACGCTGGCCAGCGCCGCCGCCAGCGGCAGGAGATACGGGTCGGCGTCCGGCAGGGCGAAGCGCACGACCACGTGCGCCCCGACGCACAGCGCGAGGAAGAAGATCCCGTAGGTCAGCGAGACGTTCGAGAGCCGGCTCTGGCTCTGGATGAAGATCGCCGCGAAGCCTCCGGTGATCAGCAGCGCCGCCGGTATCAGGCCGAGCAGCTCCCTGTTGCGTGCGCCGAGCAAGCGCGGATCGTAGCTCTATGATGTCGGCCCGTGCGGGCCCTCCGCGGCCTGACGCCGCTAGTGCCAGCGGCCCGACTGCGCCCGCGCAGGCGGGTCAACACCTATCTTGGGCCTGTCCTCCTCCCGCGATGAGCTGACCGATGCCGTTCGAGCCCTTCCCGAAGGCCGGGGGAACGCGGAAGCGATTCCTGATCGGCAGCCTGCTCATCGTCGCCCTGATGGCGACGGCGACGATCGCCGCCGTTTTGCTCGAGGTCGGGCACATCAAGAGCTACTTCCCCAAGGCGACGATCGACGCGCCGGCGATCAAGGAGATCACCCCGGTGGCCGCCGGTGCGCCGGAGACGATCCTGATCATCGGCGACGACAAGCGGGCGCTCTCGAGCACCCGGATCGACCGGGCCTCGCCGCCCCACTCCGACACGATGATCCTGATCCGCATGGACCCCAACCAGCACCAGACATCGGTCCTCTCGGTCCCACGCGATCTCCTGGCCCAGATCCTCACCCGGCGGGGGACGACGGAGACGACCAAGATCAACGCCGCCTACACCATGGGCGGAGCGGCGCTCACGGCTCAGACGATCAAGCGCACGCTCCCGGGAATCGAGATCAACCACATCATCGACGTCAACTTCGCCGGCTTCCGCCGGGTGATCGACGCGATCGGCTGCGTCTACATCTTCGTCGACCGCCACTACTACAACCGGAACCTCGGGACGCCGGCGACCAACTTCTCGAACATCGACATCCCCCCGGGCTACCAGAAGCTCTGCGGCCAGACCGCGCTCGACTACGCCCGCTACCGCCACTCCGACAGCGACTTCGTCCGCGTCGCCCGCCAGCAGGACTTCATCCGCCAAGCCAAGCAACAGGTCGGCGTCGCGAACCTGATCCGCAACCAGGACCAGTTGCTCGCGGCGCTCCAGCACGCCGTGCGAACCGACATCCACGGCAACTCCGTCGTCCACCTGATCAACCTCGCCCTCTTCTCGCTCGGCCGTCCACTGCGCCAGGTCCCCTTCCAGTCGACCGTCGGCCCGTCCTACGTCACGGCGACGGCCGCGCAGATCTCGGCCACGGTAAACGACTTCCTCTACACCAACCCCGGGCCGGTCAGGGTGCCCGTCAAGCACTACCGCGCCGCCGCCCCGGCCGGCGGCCTCGGCCTCCTCGCCACCCCGCCGAGCGACATCGGCCTCGAGAACGCGGCGTCGGTCGGATTCCCCCTGAAGCTCTACGCCCCCCGCCTGCGCATGCTCACGGCCAACGCCGCCGACCTCGTCCGCACCTACACGCTCCGCGACGAGCAGAACGTCAAGCACCACGCCTACGCGATCTCGATCGCCCGCGGGCTCGTCGGCGAGTTCTACGGCCTCGAGGGCACCGACTGGAAGGCGCCGCCGATCCTCGCCGGCCAGCACCAGACCCGCAGCATCGGCGCCCGCAGCTACGACATCTACGTCGACGGCGGGCACATCCGGCTCGTCGTCTGGCGCACGCCGACCGCCGTCTACTGGCTGAACAACACGCTCCGCGACTCGCTCAGCAACCAGCAGATGCTGGCCATCGCCGAGAGCGCCCGGCCGGTCAATTAGAGGACGGTGCTTACGACGCGGCGTCGAGCGCGGCGTTGACCAGCGCGTCGGCGTCGGCGTTCTCGGCGCGGGGCACCGAGCGGATCGACCAGCGCTCGAATCCGGCGAGAGCCCGGCGGGCTTCGGCGTGGAGCGGTTTCATGTCGACGTGCTTGACCTTGTAGCGACCGGAGATCTGCTTGGCGATCAGCTCGGAGTCGCTGATCACCTCGACCTCGGTCGCTCCGAGCTCGCTCGCCCGCTCGAGCCCGAGCAAGAGCGCCCGGTACTCGGCGACGTTGTTGGTCGCCCGGCCGATCGTCCGGCTCGCCTCGGCCACCACCTCGCCGTCGGGCGTGCGCAGGACGGCGCCCGCTGCGGCGGGGCCCGGATTGCCGCGCGAGCCGCCGTCGACGTTGACCACGAGCTTCACCGGCGGACCGGCCCGGCGCCCGGCTTCACCGGCGGCTACTCGCCCTCGAAGGTCGGCATGTCGCCCGGGACCCGGCGCCGACGCCGGTCGCGCAGCTCGCGCCGCTGGTCATCGGGCGCCTCGACGCCGCGCCCGCGGCGAGCCGCCCGGCGCTGGTCGATGATCACCGTGACGTTGGCATCGTCGGCGTAATGCTCGGTGAGCTTCTCGAAGAGCTCGTCGGCCAGCTCGGGAGGGACCACGCAGTAGATCATCGCGGCCGCCAGCATAATGGTTCACCCACGCCGGGCACGACGGCGGGACGCCCGGTCGGCGCGCTCTCAGGCGGCGCCGAGCGCGAGCTCGCCGCGACCGTCGGCCACCGCGTTGGCCGCCAGCGGATCGTCACCGAGCTCGCCGAGCTCGTAGCCCTGGCCGAGCAGCCGCACCGCGTGGGGCTCGTCGGCGAGGTCCACCTCGTAGCGGTACCAGCAGAGCTCCCAGGCGACGACGATCTCGACGAGGGCGCCATCGTCGAGGCGCGCCGCGACGGAGACGTCGGGCGCCCCGAGCGACCGCGCGACGCCGGAGACGGTCTTGGTGTGCTCGCTCTTGTTGAACAACTCGAGCGCCCGAGCCACCTTCAGCTCGGCGTTGGTCGGGACGGCGTGGATCTCCCGCGCCTCGAACGCCTCAGCCCGCACCGCCGGCTCGACATCCTCGAGCGCGCGCTCGGGCGGATGGGCGACGGTCTCGATCCGCGCGCGTAGCCGGCCGACCAGCGACCGGGCGCGCTCACCGCCCCGCGGGCGGGGGGCCGGCGCGGCGTCGGCGCCGTCGCGGATCCAGCCCTCGTGGGCGGCGCGGGTCGTACACAGCTCGCAGACGTAGCGGCGGGCGCCGCCGGCGATGAACACGTTGGCATGCTCCCCCCGCAGCAGCGAACGCCCGCAAACCGCGCAGATTACTGGCGCCTGGCTGGTGTCCAGTTGGCGGTTGTGGACCACGGCTGGAGCGTAGCGACCCCGCCTCAGGCGCGCACCTCCGCCGCCTCGGCGGCCCCGCTGATCACCTTAGCCGACAGGTGGCCGGGGATCTCCTCGTAGCGGAGGAACTCCATCGTGTAGTCGCCCTGCCCACCGGTCAGCGACCGCAGGTCAGGCGCGTAGGTCAGCATCTCCGACATCGGGACCTCGGCCTTGATCTCGGTCAGGCCGCCCGCCGCGTCCATCCCCTGGGGCCGGCCGCGGCGGCCGTTGAGGTCGCCGATGACGTCGCCGACGCTCGCCTCGGGCACCGACAGGGTGACGAGCATGATCGGCTCGAGCAGGACCGGCTCGGCCTGTTCGAGGGCGTGCTTCATCGCGATCTGCCCCGCTAGCTTGAAGGCGATCTCCGACGAGTCGACCGAGTGGTAGGAGCCGTCGTAGAGCGTCACCCGGACGTCCTTGACCGGGCACCCGGCGAGCACGCCGTGGGCCATCGCCTCGAGGACGCCCTTCTCGACGGCCGGGATGAACGAGTTCGGGATCACGCCGCCCTTGATGTGGTCGACGAACTCGAACCCTCCGCCCGCCTCGAGCGGCTCGATCTCGATGTGGCAGTCGCCGAACTGCCCGCGTCCGCCCGACTGCTTCTTGTGGCGGCCGTGGGCCTTGGCCGGCCGGCGGATCGTTTCCTGGTAGGGCACGCGCGGCGGCTTCAGGGTCACCTCGGCCCCGAAGCGCGAGCGCAGCCGGTCGACGATCACCTCGACGTGGATCTGCGAGAGGCCGGCGACGATCTGCTCGCCGGTCTGCGCGTCGCGGTGCAGATCGATCGTCGGGTCCTCCTCCTGGAGGCGACGCAGCGACGTGAACACCTTGTCCTCGTCGCCCTTCGTCTTCGGCTCGATCGCAAAGGCCATGACCGGGGCCGGGAGCTTGAGCTCGGGCATCCGGATCGGCTCGTCGCGCGCGGCCAGCCAGTCGCCGGCGCGGGTCTCCTTGAGCTTGGCCACGGCGCCGATGTCGCCCGGGCCGAACTCGTCGACGTGGTCGGTGCCCTTGCCGGCGAAGATCGTCAGCTGGCCGATCCGCTCCTTGGTATGGGTGCGCGTGTTGAGCAGCTGGGTGTCGTGGCGGATCACGCCCTGGTAGACCCGAAAGAGGTTGATGCGCCCGGTGAACGAGTCGGCCCGGGTCTTGAAGATGTAGGCGAACAGCTCGCGGTCCTCGACCGGCTCGAGCGTCACCTCCGGCAGCTCGAGCGGCCCGTGCTTGACTGGCGACGGGAGGTCCTCGACGATCGCGTCGAGCAGGCGGTTGGTCCCGAGGTTGCGGGTCGCGACGCCGCACACGACCGGGAAGATCGAGCCGTGGTTGGTCCCCTCCTTGAGCGCGTCGACGATCTCCTGGTGGGAGATCGTCTCCCCCTCGAGGTAGCGCTCCAGCAGGGCGTCCGAGACCTCGGCGACCTCGTCCATCAGCTTCTCGCGGTACTCCTCGGCCCGGGCTTGGAGGTCGTCGGGGATCGGTCCCTCGACGGCGTTGCCGCGACCTGCGGTCGGGTAGCGGTAGGCCTTCATGTCGACGAGATCGACCACCCCGTCGATCTCGTGCTCGGAGCCGATCGGGATCTCCGTGGCCACCACGTGGGGCCCGAAGGCGGCCTTCAGCGAATCGAGCGTGCGATAGAAGTCGGCTCGTTCGCGGTCGAGCATGTTGACGTAGATCATCCGCGCGAGATCGAGCTCGGCGGCCCGGCGCCACAGGCGGGTGGTGGTGACCTCGGCGCCCATCACCGCGTTGACCACGAACACGGCCGACTCGCAGACGCGCAGGCCGCTGAGGGCGTCGGCGACGAAGCTCGGGTCGCCGGGCGTGTCGATCAGGTTGATCTTCCGCTCGCCCCACTCGAACGAGCTGAGCGCGGCCGAGATCGACATCTGCCGGGCCTGCTCGTCGGGGTCGGAGTCCGACGTCGTCGTCCGGTCGACGACGCTGCCGAGCCGGTTGATCATGCCGGCTTCGAAGAGCAGCGCCTCGTGCAGCGAGGTCTTGCCGGCGCCGCGATGGCCGACGAGCGCGACGTTGCGAATGCGGTCCGCGCTGTATCGCATGCAGACTCCTCTCCTCGGGGGAGACGCAACATATCGCTTGACGGAAGCGCGGTGTGAAGCCTCACGCGCCCGATGACCGGGCGCCGGGATGCGGGGATCGGCCGATCTGTGCAGCCGCCTCAGCGCGTGGTCGAATCGTCGACGAAGAGCACACCCGAGCCGTCGTGCGCGACGTTCAGGCCGAAGGGGTCGTCCGCTGCCCTCGGTCAGGGTCGTCCCGCCCCCGGTGGCCGGCCGGGTCGGCGCTCACGGGTTCTGGTCGCCGTTGGCCGGGACCGTTGCTCGCCAGCGGGAGACTCCGCCGGCGGCCGACTCCTCCCCGGGTCCGTGGGCTACTCCGAGGGGGTGAGGCGGGAGCGCAGGCGGAGCACCGCCTTGGTGTGCAGCTGCGAGACCCGGGACTCGGTCACGCCGAGGACCTCGCCGATCTCGCGGAGCGTGAGGTTCTCGTAGTAGTAGAGCGCGATCACGAGCTTCTCGCGCTCGGGCAGGCGCGAGATCGCGTCGGCGATGCGGTCCTTGAGCTCGTTGGCGTCGATGATCTGCTCGGGATTCGGCGCGCTCTGGTCCGGGAGGGTGTCGAGCAGCGAGACGCTGTCGCCGCTCGCGTCAGACACCGCCCAGAGCTCGTCGAGCGCGGTGACCGAGGAGTTGGCGATGGCCAGCAGCGAGTCGCGGAACTCGTCGACGGTCACCCCGATCTCCTTGGCGAGCTCCTCGTCGGTCGGCACCCGCTGGAGCTTGGCCTCGAGCTTGGCGTGGGCGCGCTCGATCTCCCGGGCGCGGGCCCGGACCGACCGGGGCACCCAGTCGAGCGCCCGGAGCTCGTCGAGGATCGCGCCGCGGACGCGCGTGATCGCGTAGGTCTCGAAGCGGATCTCGCGCGAGAGGTCGAAGCGCTCGATGGCGGCGATCAGCCCGACCAGGCCGTAGGAGATCAGGTCGGCCTCGTCCACGTGCGCCGGGAGCCCGGCGGCCATCCGCCCGGCCACGTACTTCACCAGCGGCGAATAGGCGACGACCAGGCGCTCGCGGGCGCGTTGGTCGCCGTTCGTCTTGTAGCGACGCCAGAGGTCACGAAGCTCAACGGCTTTTACGTTTGTCTGCAGTGTCACTCCCCAAGCACGCCCGGAGGCGTGCGGACAGGTGCGGCGATCGTGCGGCTGGGCCCGGCGACTCTATCCGACCGAGCCGACCCGTCGTCGCGCGGGGAAAGCGCTGCGCACGCGCGGATCCGAGCGGCTGCCGCGAGCGCGTTCAGGGCCGCCGGCCGGCGGTCGAGTCGGCTCGGGACGCGCCGTGGCGCCCACGCTGGCCTTCGAGCAGCGGCATCAGGCGGGCGGTGAGGGCGTGCCAGTCGCGCGCGCTGATCACGGCCTCCTCCTCGCAGAAGTCGCGGTTCCACGGATGCAGGAGCGTGGCCACGCGGATGCCGTGGTCGATCGCCCCCTGGAGGTTGAGCGGGCTGTCGTCGATCAGGAGGTCGACGCCGCACTCCACGCAGCACGCGACCTTGTCATCGCAGCAGGTCAGCGCCTCGAACGGCAGCCCCAGATCGTCCAGCCAGCGCGCCGTGGCCGGGGCGGCGACCTCGCTACGGTGGCTCATCACGTGGATGTGGTGGCCGACCCGATGCCAGCGGCGGACCGCGTCGACGGCCCCCGGATAGGGGACCGCAGCGAGCACGTCGTGGTCGGAATGGGTGTCGGCCACGCACGCGGCGAGCTGCTCCGGGCGCAGCCGGGTGACGCCCCAGGTCAGCTGCTCGTCGTAGGGGAGCTCGACGCCGAAGCGGCGGCGCGCGGCCGCCGAGAGGAGGTTCCAGTAGTCGTGGAGCGTCGAATCGATGTCGATCGCGATCAGCACTCCGACCAGTGTAGGCCGCGCGTCACGCATCGACCCCCGACGGCGGCCGAATGCCGCCCGGCCCGGTCAGACGGTGACGGCGCCGCGCGAGGCGCTGCCGACCTGGTGCGCGTACTTCTTGAGCACGCCGGTCAGGTCCGGGTTCGGCGGGACCTGGTAGGCGGCCACGCGCCTGGCGATCTCCTCGTCGCTCAGGGCGACGTCGAGGCGGCGGGCGTCGACGTCGATCGTGACCTCGTCCCCGTCGGCGACGGCGGCGATCGGTCCGCCGCGCACCGACTCCGGCGCGACGTGTCCGGCCATGAACCCGTGGGTGGCTCCCGAGAAGCGCCCGTCGGTCAGCAGGGCGACCTCGGCGCCGAGCCCGGCGCCGTTCAGGGCCGCGGTGACGGCGAGCATCTCGCGCATCCCCGGCCCCCCGGCCGGGCCCTCGTTGCGGATCACGACGACGTCGCCCGGCTTGATCCGGCCGTGGGTGACCGCGTCCATCGCGGCTTCCTCCCCCTCGAACACCCGTGCCGGGCCGACGTGGCGGCGGCGCTCGTGGCCCGCGAGCTTGACCACGCAGCCCTCGGGAGCGAGGTTGCCGCGGAGAATGGCCAGCCCCCCGGTCGACTTGATCGGTCGCTCGAGCGGGCGGATGACCTCCTGGCCTCCGGTCTCGCACGCCGCCTCGGCGACCTCGCCGATCGTCTGGCCGGTGACCGTAGGAGCATCGCCGTGGAGCAGGCCGGCCGCCTGGAGGCGCTGGGCGAGCACGGCCACCCCGCCGGCCCGGTAGAAATCGACGCCGACGAAGCGCCCGCCCGGCTTGAGGTCGCAGAGCAGCGGCGTCCGCTCGCTGATCCGGTCGAAGTCGTCGATCGAGAGCTCGACGCCGGCCTCGTGGGCGAGGGCCAGCAGGTGGAGCACGCCGTTGGTCGAACCCCCGCTGGCGGCGATCGCCGCGATCGCGTTCTCGAGCGAGTCGCGCGTGATCACCGCCGACGGCCGCACGCCGCGGCGCAGCACGTCGACGACGAGCCGGCCCGCCGCCTGCGCGACCGCGCCCTTGTTGGGCTCCTGAGCCGGGACGAACGACGCGCCGATCGGCGATATGCCGAGCATCTCGAAGGCCATCGCCATCGTGTTGGCCGTGAACTGCCCGCCGCAAGCCCCCGCCCCCGGCGAGGCGACGGCCTCGAGCTCGGCGAGGTCGGCGTCGCTGATCGAACCCGCGGCGTGCGCGCCGACGGCCTCGAAGACGTCCTGGATCGTGACATCGCGGCCGCGAAAGACGCCCGGCGGGATCGAGCCGCCGTAGAGCATCACGGCCGGGACGTCCAAGCGGGCGAGCGCCATCACCGTCCCCGGGATCGTCTTGTCGCAGCCCGACAGAGCGATCACCGCATCGAACCGGTGGCCGCGGCCGACCAGCTCGATCGAGTCGGCGATCACCTCGCGGGAGACGAGCGACGTCTTCATCCCCGAGGTGCCCATCGTGATGCCGTCCGAGATGGCGATCGTGTTGAGCTCCATCGGCGTGCCGCCCGCCTCGCGGATGCCCTCCTTGACCTTGGTGGCGAGCGCCCGCAGGTGGAAGTTGCAGGGCATCGTCTCGATCCAGGTCGAGGCGACGCCGATGATCGGCTTGGCCAGGGCCTCGTCGTCGTAGCCGATGCCCTTGAGGTAGGCCCGCGCCGGCGCCCGCTCGGGCCCCTCGGTCAGCGCGCGGCTGCGGTGCTTGAGGTCGAAGGCGCCCGCCTGCGACCGCTGACTCGCGTCGCTCATCGCCGGCTCCGCGACCGGCGCGCCGGCTTATCGGCGCGCGTCAAGAGGTGTGCGAGAGGCCGGTTGCGGCGATCACGAGGCCGAAACACTACCGGCGTCGGTCTGGTCGCGCTGGAGGCGGGCCTGCTCCCAGCGGCCGAGCCGCCAGAGGTCGCGACGCACCGCCGCCGGGTCGACCTGCCGCCCCGGAAGGTGCATGTTGGCGCTCGCGATGAGGCGCCGCTCGTCGCCGGTGAGCGCCATCCACTTCGCCAGGACGTCGTCGGAGTCGGGGAGCCGGGCGCTGCCGTACGGCCGCTCCAGATCGGGGAATTCGACGCAGTACTCGCTGAGCAGCTGCCCCGTGTGGGGGACGAAGGCGACGAGCGGCTTGTGCGGATATATGAGGTAGGCGTAGGGGGCGCCGCGGCGGTGCTCGCCCTCGCCGTCGCCGGGCCCGCGCGCGCAGCTGCCCCAGACGCGCAAGAAGCCGAGGTCGCGGTACATCGCCCACTCCTCGTCGTTGACGCACGAGCGGACCAGCGCCCGCGCGCGCTGCTCGGCCCGGCGCTCGCGTCCCGGATCGTAGGTGGCGATCGGTCCGACCTTCCGCCGCCCGGCCCGCCAGCGCTCGCGCCAGACGGTCAGCTGCGGCGCGACCACTTCCCAGAGCAGCGCGAGGACGACGATCGCACAGGCTCCGAGGGCGAGCAGCAACTGTCGGCTCCCGCTACGACCCGCCCGCGGCGCGTGGGAAGAAGATCACGCGCTCAGCGTCGCGTGGCACCTCCTCGAAGCTGCGCACGAGCTCCGCTTCGCGACGTCCTCCACCGACCAGCGTGGGCACCGCGGCCCACATGCCGGCATCGAGCTGCGCCCGGAATGCCTCGACCAGCTCCAGTTCCTGCTCTGGAACCTCGACGTTCCCCTCGGCGATCAGGACCTCCCCATGTCCTGGTCTCATCCTCAGCAGCCGCATCGGCCGATTATGGCAAACGCCACGTCCCCGAGTGCGGCTACCGGCGAAGGCCGCCGAGAACGTCGACCGGGCCCTCTCCCTCGCCGAGCTCGCGGCGTCCGTGGGCGACCGCCTCGGCGGCGACCGCCCGCGCGAGTCGGGCCGCTGCGAGCGGGCTCGCGCCCAGCGCGAGGTGGGCGGCCAGCGCGGCCGAATGGGTGCAGCCCGACCCGTGCGTCGCGCCGCCCGGATGCTCCGGGCCGGTGAGCTCGGCGACAGTTAGTCCGTCGAAGAAGAGGTCGGCGCCACCCGCGCGGTGGCCGCCGGTCACGACCACGCAGTCCGGCCCGAGCCGCCGGAGCGCCCGCGCGAGCCCGATCGTCTCGTCGTCGTCCTCGTCCTCCCCCGCCGCGACGGAGGCGGCGGCGTCGGCGATCGCGGCGGGCGCGTCGGCGCGGGCCGCCTCCGGGCCTTCGGCGGCGCGGACGAGCGCCCGCGCCTCCGGGAGGTTGGGGGTCAGGACGGTGGCCAGCGGAACGATCAGGCGCAGCAGCGCTCCGAGCGCCTCGGCTTCGAGCAGGCGCGCGCCGCTCGTGGCGACGAGGACTGGGTCGACGACGATCGGCACGTCGTCGGGGAGCTGGAGCAGGCAGCCGGCCACGGCGGCGACGGTCTCGGCGTCGCCGAGCATGCCGATCTTGATCGCGTCGATCCCGATGTCGGCGGCGACCGCCCGGATCTGCGCGACGATCACCTCCGGCGGGACCGAGTGGACCGCGTCGACTCCGCGCGTGTTCTGGGCGGTGACCGTCGTGATCGCGGTCATCCCGTGGACGCCGCACCGGGCGAACGCCTTGAGGTCGGCTTGGATCCCGGCGCCGCCGCCCGAGTCCGAGCCGGCGATCGTCAGGACGCGGCGGATCGCGGGCACCCCGACATGTTCGCGCAGGAGCGTCCGCGCCGCCCGGGGGCCGTCCGCGGTCGCGGGCGCAGGTCCGCCACGCCGCGACTGGCTGGCACCGCGTTCTCATCCGGCCCGGCGCAGAGCCATCACCCCCTCCGGGTGGAGCGATAGCGCGACGGCCACATGCGTCGCACGCACGTCCGCACAGCCGTCGAGGTCGGCTACCGTCCGCGCCACCCGCAGCGCCCGCGCCTGGCCCCGGACGCTCAGGGCCCCGCGCTCGTAGGCCCGCCGCAACGCCCCCTCCGCGTGTTCATCGACCTTGCCGTGGCTGCGCAGCAGACGCAGATCGAGCTCGCCGTTGCTCGTCATCCCGGTCCCGCGCAGCCGCGCCGCCTGGCGCTCGCGCGCCTCGAGCACCCGCTCCCGGACGACCCGCGAGCTCGTCTGCGGAGGGGCGCGCAGCTCGGCCGTCGTCGGCCGTCCCACGCGCACGAATAGGTCGATCCGGTCGAGGATCGGCCCGCTCAGCTTGCCCCGATGGCGCTCGAGCTCGGCCTCGCTGCAGCGGCACCGTCCGGCCGGATCCCCGGCACGACCGCAGGGACACGGGTTCATCGCCGCCACGAGCATGAACCGCGTCGGGTAGACGGCCGTACGCTGGCGTCGCACGATGGCCACCCGGCCACCCTCGAGCGGCGCCCGCAACGCCTCGAGCGCCGGCCGCGCGAACTCCGACAGCTCGTCGAGGAAGAGCACGCCGTGGTGGGCGAGCACCGCTTCGCCCGGCATCGCCAGCGGGCCGCCGCCGACCAGGCCGACGGCGGAGACCGAGTGATGCGGTGCCCGAAAGGGACGGCGGAGCACCAGCCCACCGTCGCTGTGCTCGCCGGCGATGCCGTGGATCTTGGTCACCTCGAGCGCCTCCGCCCGCCCCAGCGGGGGCAGCAGCGACGGCAGCCGGCGCGCGAGCATAGTCTTCCCGACTCCAGGCGGCCCGCTCAGCAGGAGATGATGGCCGCCCGCCGCCGCGATCATCAGGGCCCTGATCGCCCGGCGCTGCCCCCGGACATCGGCGAGGTCGGGCTCGCCCGGCGGATCGGCCGGCGGGCCGGGGTCCTCGTCCTCCCCCCTCCCGCCCGGCGGCGGGCGGCCCACCTCGCCGGTCGTTCCGACGAGCGGTCGCGCCGATCCGCGCCGCGACCGGCCGGCTCGCGCCGGCCGCGTGAGCGGGCGCCGGCCATCGAGCACGGCGGCGACGTCGACGAGGCGGCCGAGGCCCGCCACCCGCAGCCGGTCGACCTGGGACGCCTCTGCCGCGTTGGCTCGGGCGACGATCAGCCCGCGCAGGCCGGCGCTCTCGGCCGCCTCGGCGGCGGCGAGCGCCCCCCGGCACGGACGTAGCTCGCCGCTCAGCGAGAGCTCGGCGAACACGGCGATGCCCTCGAGCCCCGACCGCCCGACCTGGTCGCTCGCCGCCAGCAGGCCGCAGGCGAGCGCCAGGTCGAAGCAGGATCCGGCCTTCTCGAGGTTGGCCGGCGCGAGGTTGGCGGTCACCCGCTGGCGGGGGAAGCTGAAGCCCGAGTTGAGCACCGCCGCCCGCACGCGCTCGCGCGCCTCGCGGACCGAGGCCGGGGGCAGCCCGATAATGTTGAACGCCGGGAGCCCCGGGCGGATGTCGAACTCGACGCAGACGCGGTGAGCGTCGAGAACTTCTACGGCGAACGTGTAGGCGCGGGCGAGCACACGACGATCGAATCACCCCGGGAAGACGGAAAACCGCGGCAACGGCCACCTTGTGGCGGTGGCGTTGCAAATCGCAATCCTCGCGTCGCAAAGTTGACACAGTCCTTCATCCGCCGCCCCGGCCGGCCGGCGTACGGTCGGCAGGTGTCCAACGACCGCCGGCATATCCTCGGCCGCGTCGGCGAGCGGCTCGCCCTCGAGCACTACGAGAGGCTCGGGTTCCGCCTGCTCGAGCGCAACTACCGCAGCCCGGCCGGGGAGCTCGACCTGATCGTCTACGACGGGGAGACGATCGTCTTCGCCGAGGTCAAGACCCGGCGCGCCGGCGGGCTCGACCCGGTCGAATCGGTGACGCCCGCCAAGCAGCGCCGCCTGCGCCGGCTCGCCGCGGGCTGGCTCGGCGACCAGACGGGCATCCCCCGAGCCGGCGAGCTTCGCTTCGACGCGGTGGGCGTCGTGATCGACCGGGGCGGGCGGCTGGTCGCCCTCGACCAGCGCGAGGCGATCCTCTGATGCGGCGGCGCCCGGCGCCCGCTACAAGGCGAGCTGCTGGTAGGCGGTCGACTGGAACGACAGGCGATGGAGCGGCGAGACGCCCTGGCGCCCGATCGCCGCCCGATGCTCGGGCGTCGAGTAGCCGACGTGGGTGGCGAACTCCCACCCGGGATGGAGCCGGTCGGCCCGGCACATGAAGCGGTCGCGAGTGACCTTGGCGACGATCGACGCCGCGGCGATCGCCGCGCTCGTCGCGTCGCCGCCGACGATCGGACGCTGGTCGAAGCCGAACGGCGGCACGGCGAACCCGTCGATCAGGCAGATGCACCCGGGTAGGGCGACGCCGCGAAGGGCGTCGCGCAGGGCAGCGAGGTTCGTCACGTGGAGCCCGCGGGCGTCGATCCCGCGCACGCAGCGCGAGACCACGACGACCCGCCTCGCCGTCGAGAGGACCAGCGGGTAGAGCGCCTCCCGGGCGGCGTGGTCGTGCTGCTTGGAGTCGTTGAGCGCACCGAGCGCGCGCAGCTCGCGGGTGGTCAGCGCCGCCTGGTCGAAGAGCACCGCCGCGGCCACCAGGGGCCCGGCCAGGCAGCCGCGCCCGGCCTCGTCGGCGCCAGCGACGAGGCGCACCCCGAGGCCGCGGTCGAAGGCGAAGAGTCGGCGCCCGCTCGCCCGTCGGCGGGCCGCCCGCCGCGAACGCGAGTTGCCGGAGGCCTTGGCCGGCCGCACGGCGACGGCGACCTGGGCCGGCCGCACGGCGACGGCGGCCTCAGAGGACGCCGATGCGCCCGACCGGCCAGTAGGTGGCGAAGGCGCCACCGATGATCCACTTCCTCGGGACGGGTCCCCAGAACCGGCTGTCGTCGGACATCCCACGGTTGTCGCCCATCATGAACCAGTGACCGGCCGGAACCTTGATCGCCTGCGGGAAGTTGCAGGCCGGCCCGCCGCCGCAGGGGGCGATGAACGACTCCTTCTGCAGCTGCCCGTTGCGTACGACGTGGCCGTCCTGGATCGAGATCGTGTCCCCAGGGCCGGCGACCACCCGCTTGATGAAGTTGACGTTCGCCTCGCGCGACGTCGGCTGGGGGCAGATCTGGGCGCTCGCGACCTGGACGCCGCAGGCCGGCGAGGAGTCGACCGCCCCTTGGGGCGGATGGAAGACGACGATCTCGCCGATGTGAGGCTCGGAGAAGTCGTTGCCCAGCCGGTTGACGAGTACCCGTTGGCCGACGGCCAAGGTCGGCAGCATCGACTCGCTCGGGATCTTGTACGGCTTGATGATGAAGGCCTGGATCGCGATCGCCAGAGCGATGGCGACGAGGACGATCAGGATGAACTCGACGACCGAATTACCGCGCGAGATCCTCTTGAGGATCACGCCGAAGGTGCGGGTGCGCCCGGCGCCGCGGGGTCCGCCGCGGCGGCGTCCCCATCCGGCGAGGCCGGGGTTGCCGGCGGCTGGTGGAGCAGACCCGGCTCGACCTTCTCCTCCGGTCCGACGTAGCCGCGCTCCCGCACCCGCGCCCGTTTGCCGACCCGGTCGCGCAGGTAGTAGAGCTTCGCCCGGCGCACGTCACCGCGGGCGGCGACCTCGATCCGCTCGATCTTCGGCGAGTGCAGCGGGAAGGTCCGCTCGACGCCGACACCGAACGACTGCTTGCGCACAGTGAAGGTCTCCCGGGCGCCCTCGCCCTGGCGCTTGATGGCGACACCCTCGAAGACCTGGGTCCGGCGCCGCGTGCCCTCGATCACCTGGAAGTGAACCTTGAGGCGGTCTCCCGGTGAGAAGTTGGGCACTCGGCGCAGTTGCGCGCGCTCGATGCTCTCGATGGCTCCGCTCATGGCAAAAAGAAGGCGCGGACGTGGACAACGCCGGCGCAGCGGCGAATGGTAGCGCTCGCGGACGGCCGCCGTCGCCGCCGACCGGGTCGCCGGCGTCCGGCCCGCTCAGGCCGGCGGCCCGCCGGCCCGGTCACGGGAGCGCTCGCGCCGCCAGCGCCGGATCTTCTCGTGGTGGCCGGAGAGGAGGACGCCGGGCACCCGCCAGCCGCGGTGCTCGGCCGGACGCGTGTAGTGCGGGTATTCGGGCATCCCCTCGAGGGCGGCGCTGAACGACTCCTCGAGCGCCGAGTCGGCGTGCCCGAGGGCTCCGGGCAGCTTGCGCAGCACGGCGTCGCAGACGACCATCGCCGCCAGCTCGCCGCCCGAGAGGATGTAGCGCCCGACCGATATCTCGTCGGTCGCGAAGTGGTCGACGATCCGCTGGTCGAAGCCCTCGTAGCGCCCGCAGAGCAGCGTCAACTCGGTCTCGGCGGCAAGCTCGTCGACCAGGCCGTCGTCGAGCAGGCGCCCGGTCGGCGTAAGCGCGACCACTCGCCGGCGCTCGCGCAGCTCGAGCGGATCGCACCCGTAGCGGGCCCGCAGGGCGGCCTCCATCACATCGACCCGCAGCACCATCCCCGCGCCCCCGCCGAACGGCGTGTCGTCGACCTGGCCGGCGGCGAGCGGCGTGTGCTCGCGCGGGTTGACGCAGTCGAGCGTGGTCCCCAGCGCAATCGCGTTGGCCACATGGCGCTGCGTGCGAAACCAGTCGAACCACTCCGGGAAGAGCGTGAAGACGTCGACCTTCACGCCGGACCGCCGAGGAAGGCGAGGTTGATCTCGATCTCGCGTCCGGCGACGTCGACCCGCCGCACCGCGTCGCGGACCATCGGCACCAGCATCTCCGACCCGTCCGGACGCTCGACCTCAAGGCACTCGCACGACGGCAGCCCGAGCATCGACCGCACGAAGCCGACCTCGAGATCGCCGTCGACCACCCGGCACCCGGCGAGCTCCTCCGCCCACCACTCGCCCTCGGGCAGCGGCGCGGCACTCGCCGCGGCGGCGACCAGATCGACGCCGCGCAGCGCCTCGGCCTCGTCGCGGCTGTCGCAGCCGTCGACCCGGACGATCGGGCGCGCGTCGGTGCCGGCCCGCCGGACGATCGTCGCCGCCCGCTCGCCGAGCGTCACCGTCATGCCCAGCTCGAGCAGCGACGGGCGCGGCCGGTTGACGTGGAAGCTGCCGTCCAGGCCGTGCGGGCGCCCCACCCGTCCGGCCAGCAGACCGTCGCCGGTCACGCGCTCAGTCGACGATGTCGAGGAGCACGCGCTGGCCGTCGCGCGCGCCGGCCGCCCGGACCACCGTCCGCAGGGCGTGGGCGGTGCGCCCGCCCCGGCCGATCACCTTGCCGTAGTCGTCGGGGCCGACCGCCAGCTCGAGGACGATCGTCCCGTCGGGCTCGTCGAAGCGCTCGACGGCCACCTGCTCGGGATCGTCGACCAGGCCCTCGGCCAAATACTCGAGCAGCTCGGTCATCTCCATGGCGCGGGTTAGCTGATGCCCTGGATGCGCAGCAGCTTGCGCACCTGCGCCGACGGCTGCGCCCCCCGGGCGAGCCAGTGCCGGGCGCGGTCCTCGTCGATGACGATCGTCGACGGCTCCGTCTGAGGGTTGTACTGGCCGACGGTCTCGATCACGCGGCCGTCGCGCGGAGAGCGCGCGTCGGCGACGACGACGCGCCAGACCGGATCCTTCCTGCCGCCCACGCGAGTGAGCCTGAGTCTTACTGCCACGGGTGCCTTTCGGAGTTCTCTAGGAGGTGCCAGATTAGCGCGCCCGGCCGCGGCGAGCCCCGCGCACCCCCGCGGCGAGCCGGCGGCGCGGCCGGCTCCGCCCCGGCCGCCGCCGGCCCGGGCCGGCCGCCGCCCCCGGGGCCGGCCGTCCGAGAGAGTCAGGCGGCGGCGAGCCCGACCCGGGCGGCGCCGCGGTCCACGCCGGGGATCGCGAGCGCGGCGAGCGCCCCCGCGCCGAGCACCGCCGCCGCGACGATCAGCGCCGGCGTCAGGCCGTCGACGAACGCGTGCGGCGAAGCGTAGCCGCCGGCCCCAGCGAAGACCGACGCCAGCACGGCGATCCCGAGCACGCCGCCGGTCTCGCGGATCGCGTTGGTGGCCCCGGACGCGCCTGCCCCGCCTCCTCGGCCCGCACCGCGGAGAGCACGGCGCTGGCGGCGGGCGCGAAGACGAGAGCCATGCCGGAGCCGGCCAGGAGAAACGGACCGACGGCGCTCGCGTAGGCCATCGTCGGGCTGGCCACGGCGGCCAGCCAGGCCAGCGCCGCCGACGGGAGCGCGAGTCCGGCGAACATCAGCGGACGGCTGCCGACCCGGTCTGAGAGGAGGCCGGCGATCAGCGCGACCAGGAGCGGCATCGCCGTCCACGGGAGGATGCGGATGCCCGAGGCCAGCGGGGAATAGCCCTGGACGGTCTGGAAGAACTCGGCGAGCAGGAAGATCGCCCCGAACATGGCGAAGTACATGGCCAGCGAGACGGCGTTGGTCGCCGAGAAGGTCCGGTTGGCGAAGAACCGCATCGGCAGCATCGGTGCGCCAATCCGCAGCTCCCAGGCCACGAAGCACCCGAGCGGGACGAGGCCCGCGCCGAGCGCGCCGAGCACGACCAGGCTCGTCCAGCCGAGGGCGTCGGCGCGGACCAGGCCGAAGGTCAGGCAATCGATCAGCTTTGTCAAGCACCGAGCCCGGGCGGCAGCACGAAAGGGGGGCGTCCGACCGGCGAGGCCCGCCGCGGCAGCCCGAGGCGAGGACCCTCGGACTCAGGCGCCGAGAAACCTGAGGTGGCTGATCAGCCCGCTGATCTCGAGAACCCGCTGGACGACCGGCGGCCCGCTGATCACGGCGAAGCCGCGGCCCTCGGCCCGGGCGGCCTTGTCGGCGACCAGGATCAGGCGGATGCCGGCCGAGTCGATGAAGCGGAGCTCGCGCAGGTCGAGCACGACGTCGCGGACGCCGGCTTCGAGCAGCTCGCTCAGCCGGGCCTCGAGCTCGCCGCCGGTGGCCAGGTCGAGCTCGCCGACGGGAGCGACGCGGACCGGGTCCTCGCCGTCGTGGACCTCGACGCGGAACGGCGCGTCGCTACGGCTGGGCGACTCGAGGGTCGTATGGACGAGGACGTTTCCCGGCGGCCCGGGCGCCCCGGCCGCGGGGGGACCCGCCGGACGGGTCACGACAGCAGCGCGCCGCCGGCCGCAGGGCCGGGGCGCGGGACGAAGACGGGTCGGGAGGTCGTGTCGGGCAGAGATCCGAAGGCGCAGACTTGCGGTCGACGAAGGGGCGGTCCCCGGGCGCGCTCGTCCGTCGCGCCGAGGTCTCTGACGGCGAACTCTATCGTTCGGTCGCGCCTTGTCTATCCCCAGGATTGGGGATTGGCCGGAGCGGGCGATCAGCCGGAGTCGCGGCCGAGGATCAGCTCGATCTCGCCGCGCTGCACGCCCAGCGCGATCGCGTGGGCCCGGTTCTTGGCCGCCAGCTTCGTCAGGCAGTGCCGGACGTGGGTCTCGACGGTGGCCGGCGAGATCCCGAGCGCGGTGGCGATCGCAAAGCCGCTGTTGCCCATCGCGATCAGCGCGAGAACCTCGCGTTCGCGGGCGGTCAGCCGGTCGCGGGCGCCCATCGCGTCGGCCGCCCCGCTCTCGGGCTCGAGGGTCGGGACGAGGAGCATCGAGAGGTGGCGGCCGGGCTCGATGTTCGCCGTCGCGCTGTAGTCGACTCGCATTCGCGGGCCGTCCGGCATCTGCAGCTCGATCGTTCCGCGCTGGGTGCCCTCGCGGAGGAAGTCCTCCCACAGCCGCTCGACCTCGACGCGCATCTCGGACGGCGTGAGGTCGTCGATCCGCAGCTCGAGCACCGCCTCGTGGGTCAGCCGCAGCAGAAGGCAGGCCGCCCGGTTGGCCGCGACGAAGCGGCGGTCGTCGTCGGCGATCAGCATGGGCACCAGGCTGGTCGCGAACGAGGCGCGCGGAGCGCCCGGCACCGACTCGGGCACGCGGCTAACGGCCGGCCTGGCGCAGGAGAGCGCCGAGGTCCGGCATCTTGCCCTTGCCGAGCTTGCGCATCACCTTGCGCACCTGGTCGAACTGCTTGACCAGCTGGTTGACCGCCTGCACGTTCGTGCCCGAGCCCCGGGCGATGCGCAGCCGCCGGGACCCCTTGATCAGCTCGGGCCGCAGCCGCTCCTCCGGCGTCATGGCAAGGATGATCGCCTCGATCCGGTCAACCTCGCGCTCGTCGACCTTCACCCCGCGGAGCTGGCCGCCCATCCCGGGGATCATGCCCAGGAGGCCCTGGAGCGGACCCATCCGCCGCATCATCCGCAGCTGGGCGAGGAAGTCGTCGAGGCTGAACTCGCCGGCGCGGATCCGCTTCTCGAGGTCCTCGGTCTGATCCTGGTCGAACTCCCGCTCGGCCTTCTCGATCAGGGTCATGACGTCGCCCATCCCGAGAATCCGCTGGGCCATCCGCTCGGGGTGGAAGCGCTCGAACTGGTGGAGCTTCTCGCCGATCGAGGCGAAGAGGATCGGCTTGCCGGTGACCGCCTTGACCGAGAGCGCCGCGCCGCCGCGGGCGTCGCCGTCGAGCTTGGTCATCACCACGCCGTCGAACTGGACGGCCGCGGCGAACTGCTCGGCGACGTTGACCGCGTCCTGGCCGGTCATCGCATCGACGACGAGCAGGATGTCGTGCGGCTTGACGGCGTCGCGGATCGCCACGAGCTCGGCCATCAGCTCGGCGTCGACGTGGAGGCGGCCGCTGGTGTCGACGATGAGTACGTCCTTGCCGTCCTCGCGCGCCCGCTGGAGCGCCCACCTGGCGATGTCGACCGGGGAGCGGTCGGTGCCCTGCTCGTAGACCGTCGCCCCGACCTGGGCTCCGACCATGATCAGCTGGTCGACGGCCGCCGGGCGGTAGACGTCGCAGGCGGCGACCCCGACCGAGCTGCCGTTCTCCTCGCGGAGGTAGCGGGCGAGCTTGGCCGTCGCCGTGGTCTTGCCCGACCCCTGGAGACCGGCCATGAGGATCACCGTCGGCGGCCGCGGCGAGAAGGCGATGCCGGCCGAGGCGCCGCCCATCAGCTCGGCCAGCTCCTCGTGGACGATCTTCACAACCTGCTGGCCGGGGTTCAGCATGCCGAGCACCTCGGCCACGAGGCAGCGCTCCCGGACCCGGCCGGTGAACTCCTTGACCACCTTGAAGTTGACGTCGGCCTCGAGCAGGGCCAAGCGGATCTCCCGCATCACCCGGTTGACGTCGTCCTCGGTCAGGGCGCCCCGTCCGCGAACCTCGGCCAAGGTCGCCTGGAGCTTGTCGGAGAGGGAGTCGAACATCGTCGAGAGCCTACCGGCGGCCGATCAGGGTGACCCCGTCGCGGATGGTCAGCATGACGCAGACCACCCGCTCGTCGGCGACCACGTGGTCGTTGAAGGCAGCCAGGGCGCGGGTGTCCTCGTCGGCGCCGGACGGGTCGATGACCCGCCCGCTCCACAGCGTGTTGTCGACCACGATCAGCCCGTGCCCGGACAGCTTGGGCAGGACCGCCTCGTAGTAGTCGCGGTAGCCGGTCTTGTCGGCGTCGACGAACACCAGGTCGAACGGTCCGTCGAGGGCGGCGATCGTTTCGAGCGCCGGACCGATCCGGAGGTCGATCCGGTCACCGTGCGGGCTCGCCTCGATCCGCTGGCGGGCGAACGCGGCATGCTCGGCCGAGACCTCGCAGGTGACGATCCGGCCGCCGGGGGGAAGCCCGGCCGCCATCGACAGCGCGCCGAAGCCGGAGAACGTCCCGAGCTCGAGCACGAGCTGCGCCTGGACGCCGTGGACGAGCAGCTCGAGCAGGCGCCCCTCGACCGGGCCGCTCAGCATCTGCGGCGAGGCGAGGGTGGCGCGGGTGTCGTCTACGAGCTGAGCCAGCTCCGGAGTCGGGGGTGTCGTATGGGCAGCCGCGTAGGTCTCAGCTGCCGCCTCGGCGACGCCGCTCATTCGTCGGCCGCGGAGCTCGGGCCCGGCAGCTCGGGGAGCGACCGGACCGCGGCGGACGCCTCGAGCGCAGCGGCCTCGGCGGCGGCGGACGCTTCGGTGGCCTCGGCCGCGGCGTTCGGCTCGGCCTTCGCGTCCAGGTCGGACCCCCCGCCCGGCACCCACTTGCTGAGCGCCGAGCCGATCCCGGCGAACGCCTGCGTGAACTCCGACGGGATCACGAACACCTTGTTGGCCGAGCCCTGGGCCAACTGCGGCAGCATCTGCAGGTACTGGTAGCTCAGCAGGCGCTCGTCCGGATCACCGGCATGGATCGCGTCGAACACGGTGGCGATCGCCTTGGCCTCGCCCTCGGCCCGCAGGATCGCCGCCTGCCGGGCCCCCTCCGCCTTGAGCACGGCCGACTGCTTCTCCCCCTCGGCGGTCAGGATCGCCGCCTGCTTGGTCCCCTCGGCGGTGAGGATCGCCGCCCGGCGATCGCGCTCGGCGCGCATCTGCTTCTCCATCGCCGTGCGGATGTCGTCCGGCGGGTCGACCGACTTGATCTCGACCCGGTTGACCCGGATGCCCCACTTCTCGGTCGCGTCGTCGAGCGCTCCGCGCAAGTCGACGTTGACGCTCTCGCGGGCGGTCAGCGTCGCTTCGAGCGTCAGGCCGCCGATCACGTTGCGGAGCGTCGTCACGGTCAGCTGCTCGATCGCCTGGAGCGGGTTGGCGATCTCGTAGGTTGCCGACTTGGGCTCGGTGATCGTGAAGTAGAGGACCGTCTCGATCCCGACGACCACGTTGTCCTCGGTGATCACCGGCTGGGGGCTGAAGTTGACGACCTGCTCGCGGAGGTCGACGAGCGGCTTGACCCGGTCGATGAACGGAATGAGGAGCGTCAGCCCGGGGTCGAGCGTGCGGCTGTAGCGGCCGAGGCGCTCGACCACGCCGGCGCGGGCCTGGGGGATGATCCTGATCCCACGGGAGGCGGTGAGGAGGACGAGCAGCGCGACGGCTGCGACGACGATCAGAACGGCCATGATGGTCTCCTTGGGGGAATCGCCTACTCCATGACGAGCGCGGTCGCGCCCCTGATCTCGACGACCTCGACCGGCGTGCCGGCGTCGATCACGCCGCCGGCCTCGATCGACCGGGCGGTCCAGACCTCGCCGCCGATCTTCACCAGGCCGATGCCCTGGTCGTTGGCGATCCGCTCGACGACGACTGCCCGGCGCCCGATCAGCGCCGCGGTCCCGGTCCGTAGGGCAGCCGGGACGTGCCGGTGGCGCAGCGCGAGGGGGCGCAGCAGCCCGAGCGTGGCGAACGAGGCGATGAGGAAGACGATGGTGGTCCCGAGCAGGCCGACGCCGGCGAGGCCGACGACGGCGGCGAGCACGGCGCCGACGGCGAAGGGCGCGAGGAAGAACCCGGCTGTGTGCAGCTCACCGAAGCCGAACACCACGGCGAGGATGGCCCACACGATCCAAGCGTCCATGCTCCGAGTATCGCGCACGGCGACCGCCGGCCCGGCCGGGGGGCGCGTCCGCCCCACCAGGTAGCGCTCCTCGGCCGGCCGACGCCGCCGGCCGAGCGTCTACCGTTCCCGGCGTGACCCCGACCGACCGGGCGCTGGCCCTCTCCTGGAGCGGGGGCAAGGATTCGGCTCTGGCGCTCTGGACCCTGCGCCGCGAGCAGGCGCGGGAGCCGTCCGCGCTGATCACCACGGTGACCGACGCCTATGGCCGCGTGTCGATGCACGGCGTCCGGCGGGAGCTGATCGCCGCCCAGGCCGAGGCGGCCGGTATCGCGCTCGTGGAGGTCGCGATCCCGGTCGGCTGCACGAACGAGCTCTACGACGCGCGGATGACCGCGGCGTTCGCCTCGGCCCGCCTGTGCGACGTCGAGGAGTTCGCGTTCGGCGATCTCTTCCTCGAGGACATCCGCGCCTACCGCGAGGAGCGCCTGGCCGCTACCGGCAGGCGCGGCCTGTTTCCGCTCTGGCAGCGCGACACCGCCGCCCTGGCCCGGGAGTTCATCGCCGCCGGGTTCGAGGCGATCCTCGTCTGCGTCGATCCCGCCCGCCTCGACCGGTCGTTCGCCGGACGGGCCTTCGACGAGCAGCTGCTCGCCGACCTGCCCGCGAACGTCGATCCTTGCGGCGAGAACGGCGAGTTCCACACGTTCGTCCACGCCGGCCCGGTTCTCGCCCGCCCGGTCGGCTGCGAGGTCGGCGAGACCGTCGAGCGGGGCGGCTTCGTGTTCTGCGACGTGGTGCCCCGGCCGGTCTGACTCGCCGGGCGGCGAAGCCCGGTCAAACCGCCGTCAGGCAACGCTGAGCGCCTCGACCGCGACCGGCTGCCGTCGAGCAGGCGGGCCGGCTTCTCCGGGGTGTCGGGCGCCCGGCCTCACGAGGCCGAGAGCGACGCCGAGGCTGAGCCGGTCGCCGCCTGAATGCGGCGCTAACCGACCAGGGCCCGGGCGAATTCCGGTCCGTCGAACGGACGCAGGTCCTCGACCGTCTCCCCGACGCCGATCATCTTCACCGGGATCCCGAGCTCCCGGGCGATGGCCAGCGCCACGCCCCCCTTGGCGCTGCCGTCGAGCTTGGTCAGGACGATCCCGGTGACCTCGACCGCCTCGGCGAAGAGCTTGGCCTGGCGCAGCCCGTTCTGGCCGGTCGTCGCGTCGATCGTCAGCAGCGTCTCGTGGGGGGCGCCGTCGAGCTGCTTGGCGATCACCCGGCGCACCTTGGTCAGCTCGGCCATCAGGTCGTCCTGGGTGTGGAGGCGGCCGGCCGTGTCGATCAGGATCACGTCGACCCCGCGGGCGCGCCCCTGGGCGACCGCCTCGTAGGCCACGGCCCCGGGGTCGGACCCCGGCTTCCCGGTGACGATCTCGCAGCCTGCCCGCTCGGCCCAGCCCTCGAGCTGCTCGGTCGCCGCCGCTCGGAAGGTATCGGCCGCCCCGAGCAGGACGGTCAGGCCGAGCTCGCTCTTCAGGAGCCAGGCGAGCTTGCCGAGCGTGGTCGTCTTGCCGGTGCCGTTGACGCCGACCGCGAGGATCACCGTCGGCTGGGCCCGCAGGTCGATCCGGTCGTCGCCCTTGTGGGCGACCTGGGCCAGGAGCTCGACCAGCCGCGCCCGCAGCGCCTCGCCGGCCAGGCCGTCCTCGCGGGCGTCGTCCTCGAGGGCGGCGACCACCGCCGCCGTCGTCGTCGCCCCGACGTCGGCCATGATCAGCGCCTCCTCGAGGGCCTCCCAGTCCTGGGCGTCGAGCGTCTCGCTCAGCGTGGCCGTCAGCTCGCTGCCGAGCGCCTCCCGCGTCGTGCGGAGGCTCTCGCGCAGGCGCCGCAAGAGACGCGGGCGTTTTTCGCGCTCCGGCTCGGTCGCTCCGCCCGGCCTGGCCCCCGGGTCGCCGGCTGCCTCGATCGGCTCGCGGGTGATGAAGAGCTCGGCCAGGTCGCGCGCCATCTCAAGCCGCCCCGGCCGCCGCCAGCGGCGCCGTGCCGCCGTCGGCGGCCGCCCCGCCGCCGAGCTCGAGCTGGACCGAGGTCAGCCGCCGGGAGACGAGCTTGGAGACGCCGTCGCCGCCCATCGAGACCCCGAAGAGCCAGTCGGCCGCCTCCATCGTCCGCTTCTGATGGGTGACGACGATGAACTGGGCCCGCGAGCAGTAGCGGCGCAGCAGGGTGAGAAACCGGTCGATGTTGAGGTCGTCGAGCGCGGCCTCGACCTCGTCGAGGATGTAGAACGGGCACGGCCGGGCGAGGAACACGGCGAAGAGGAAGGCGATCGCCGTCATCGACTTCTCCCCGCCCGAGAGGAGCGTCAGCCGCTTCATCGACTTGCCGGCCGGCGTCACCTCGATCTCGACCCCCATCAGGTCGTCGGGGCCCCCCTCGCCGAGCTCGGCCTGCGCCTCGGCGGCGGCCTCGGCCTCGGCGCCCGCCTCGGCGTCGACGGCGTGATCCGACCCGGCGGCGGCGGCCGCCGGGACCGACCGCGGGCCGGAGTCCTCGCGCACGAGGCGAAGCCGCCCCCGCCCGCCGGGGAAGACGTCGGCGACGAGCTCCTCGAAGTTGCGCGCCGTCGCCGTGAAGGCCTCCTCGAAGCTCTCGGCGATCGTCCGGTCGGTGTCGCGGATCAGCGCCCGCAGCTCGCGCAGCGCCGTCTCGAGGTCGGTCCGCTGGGCCTCGAGCTCCTCGACCCGCTCGAGCGCCTCCCGGTACTCGTCGGCGGCCAGCGGGTTGACCGGACCGAGCTGCTCGCGGCGGCGGGCGAGCCGCTCGATCCGCTCGGCGAGCGCCGCCCGCTGCGCGTCGCCGATCGGCTCCGCCCCGGCCTCGGCCGAGAGCCCGAGCCGGTCGGCCAGCGCCGCCAGCTCGACCGACGCGTCGAGCGCCCGATCGCGCGACTGCTGGGCCGCGACCTCGGCTGCGGTGACCGCTTCGCCCTGGTCGCGCAGGCGCGCCTGGATCCCGGCCTCCGCGGTCGCGCAGGCGCGAAGCTCCGCCGCCACCCCGATGCCCTCGGCCTGGTCGGCGGCGAGCTGCGCCTCGCGGCGGCCCAGCTCGTCGTCGAGCGCCGCCGAGACCACGGCCAGGACCTCGGCCAGACGCCCGGCCTGCGGCGCGAGGGCGGTGTCGCGCGTCTCCTGCCCGGCGAGTACAGCGATCCGCCGCTCGCGGGCGACGCGGGCCAGCTCGGCCCGCTCGACGGCCCGGCGCTCGGCGGCGAGCTCGCCCTCGAGCTGGGCCCGGCGGACCGCGGCCTCCCCCTGCTCCGGCGCCGCCCGCCGCTGGTCGATCAGCCAGCCCGCCCGCCGCTCGTGCTCGCCCGCCTCGGACTCCGCGCGCCCGGCGTCGCGGAGCGCCCGGTCGGCCGCCTCGCGGCCGGCGAGCGCCGCGTCGAGCGCCTCCCGCGACGCGCGCCCGGCAGCCAGCGCCCGCTGCTCGACCTGGGCCGCCTGCTCGGCGGCGCCGACCAGAGCCTGGCGGCGGTTGCGCTGCTCGAGCACCCGCTCGCGGCCGCCGCCGGCGACCTGGCGCAGCTCGCCCGACCCGCCGAACCAAACCCGGCCGGTCCGAGTTACGGCGATCCCGCCGAAGGACTCGGCGACGTCGCCCAGCCGGTCGACGACCCAGGCGTCGGCCAGGAGCCGCCCGAGCAGCCCGAGCACGCCGGGCGGGCCGCGCACCAGGTCGAGCAGGCGGACCGCGCCCTCAGCGGGACCGCCGGCCGCCGCGGCGGCGGCCGCCGGGTCGACGGCGACGACGCCGTCGGCCAGCTCGACCCCCCCGGCCGGCGCCCGCCCGAGCTCGACGGCTGCGGTGACGGGGCCCTCGACGAGCACGCGCCCGCCGTCGATGCCGATCCGGTCGAGCTCGGCCTCGCCGGCGGCCCGGTCGGGGACGACGACGGCGGCGAGCCGACCGCCGAGCACGGCCGACAGCGCCAGCTCGAACCCCGGCGCGGCCTCCAGCTGATGCTCGAGCGCCTGGGCGCGGCCGGAGGCCGCGGCGTGGCTGCGGAGGAACTGGTTGGCCGCGGCGAGCTCGGCCCCGACCCGGGCGGCCTCCCGCCGGGCCGCCTCGATCGCCCGCTCGCCCTGGCGCTGCACGTCGCGCGCCCGCTCGAGCGCGGCCTCGGCCGCCGCGCCGGCGGCGACCAGCGCGGCCCGCTCGCCGGCGATGGCGGCGAGCCGGGCCGCCGCGGCCGACCGCTCCGCCTCGAGCGCCGCCAGCTCGCGCTCGAGGTGGGCCTGGCGCGCTCCTCGCAGCTCCTCGAGCTCGACCTCGAGCTCGGCGATCCGCTCGCGCCCCCCGCCGGCCTGGGCGCCGGCCTCGGCGCGGAGCGCGGCGAGCTCAGAGGTCCGTCGGGCTGTCCGCTCCTCGAGCCGGGTCACCAGCGCGGCCGCCGCCTCGAGCCGGTGGGCGACCCGGTCGCGGGCGCTGCGGGCGGCATAGGCGCGCCGGGCGATCTCGTCGTGGCGCTCGCTGCGCTCGGCCAACGCGAGCTCGGCCGCCGCGCGACGCCCGGCGACCTCGCCGAGCTCGGCCTCGACCTCGGCCCGGGCCGCCCGGCACACGGCGACGGCGGCCTCGGCGGCCAGGCGGTGCTCCGCGCGCAGGCGCAGCTCGTCGCGCGAGAGCTCCCACCGGGCCTGGTCGGACTGGAGCTCGAGGCGCTCGTGGAGGGCGGCCGCCTCGGCCTGGCGCTTGAGTGGGCGCACCCGGGCGCGCGCCTCGCGCTCGACGTCGAGGGCCCGGTCGAGGTTCTCCTGGGTGCGCTCGAGCTTGAGCTGGGCCCGGCGCCGGCGCTTGCGGTGCTTGCCGAGCCCGGCCGCCTCCTCGATCAGCAGGCGGCGGTCGCGGGGCTTGGAGGTGACGATCGCCTCGACGCGCCCCTGCGAGACCACCGAGTGGGCCTCCTTGCCGATCCCAGTGTCCGAGAGCAGCTCGAGCACGTCGATCAGGCGGCACCGGGCCCCGTTGAGCCGGTACTCGCCCTCCCCCGCCCGGTTGAGCCGGCGCAGGATCGACAGCTCGCTGACCGGAAGGTCGACCAGGCCGTCGGTGTTGTCGAGGATGAGCTCGACCTCGGCCTCGCTGCGCGCCTGGACGCCGCGACCGCCGGCGAAGATCACGTCCTGCATCGACTGGCCGCGGACGGCCAGCGGCGACTGCTCGCCGAGCGCCCAGAGGACGGCGTCGGTGATGTTCGACTTGCCCGACCCGTTGGGGCCGACGATCACGCTGACGCCCTCGCCGAACTCGAGCCGCGTCCGGTCGGGGAACGACTTGAACCCCTTGATGGCGATCGACTTCAGGTGCACGCTATCCCTCGACCTCGACCTCGACCTCGACCTCGACCTCGGCCGCGACTTCGACATCGGCATCGGCATCGGCATCGACATCGGCCGGGGCGCCCGCCGGCCCATCGGCCTCGACCGCATCGAGTGCCGCCCGCGCGGCCTCCTGCTCGGCGTGCTTCTTGCTGCGCCCCGACCCCCGGGCGATCGTCCGCCCGGCGACCTCGGCGACCACCACGAAGATCCGGTCGTGGGGCGGCCCCTGCTCCTCGACCACCGTGTAGTCGACGGTCTCCCCCGTCCGGGCCAGCCGCTCCTGGAGCGTCGACTTGAAGTCCACCGGGTGCTCGAGCGCCTGCTCGATCTCGTGGCTGAACGCTTCGACCACGGCGGCCGCGGTCCGCTCGTAGCCCGAGTTGAGATAGCAGGCGCCGATCACCGCCTCGATCACCGAGGCCAGGACCCGCTCGGTCTCGATCAGGGCGGCGGCACTGCGGCTGACGCTCGACGGCGCCGTCGCCCGCAGCAGCTCGGCCACCCCGAGCCGCTCGGCCACCGCCCGGCAGGAGACCCCGGACACCGCCTGGGCGCGGATCTTGGTCAGCCGCCCGGCGCCGAAGCGCTCGGCCTCGAGCCGCGGATAGAGGTAGGTGGTCACCGCGAGCGAGAGCACGCTGTCGCCGAGGAAGGCCAGCCGCGAGTACGAGTCGCTGCGCCGGTCGGTCCACGAGGCATGGGTGAACACCTGCCGGCGCAGGCGGTCCGGGAGCTCGTCGAGCAGTTCGCGTAAGAGCTTCAGCTGGCAGCGGCGTGAGAGAGGACGAAATCGACGGCCTGACCCACCGTGAGGATCCGCGCCGCCTGCTCGTCGGAGATCGCGACCCCGTAGGTGTCCTCGAGCTCCTGGACGAGGGTGTAGAGGTCGAGCGAGTCGGCCTCGAGGTCCTGCTTGAAGCGCGTCGTCTCGTCGATCCGCGCCGGATCGAGATCGAGCTCGTCGCTCAGGTGGGCCTGGATCAGGCTGAAGACCTCGGCGTGGGTCACGGGCGGTGGGCCGACGGCGGGCATGGGTCAGTCATCATGCACAGGGACGGTAGCGGCATCCCCGGACGCCGCGGGCCCCGCGCGGCGCCGCAGCGCCCCGGCCGCCTCGAGCGCGGCCTGCGTGCGCCCGATGACGTCCTCCTCGGCGCCGCGCGCCGCCCGGAGGATCGCCTCGGCGATGCCGTCGCGCCCGAACCGCCCGTGGGGGACCACGACGACCCGGCGCAGGCCGAGGAGGTAGGCGCCGCCCTGCGCCTCGGGATCGATCGAGGCGCGGAACTCGAGCAGCGCCGGGCGCAGGAGCATCCCCCCCGCCTCGCCGCGCCGCGACGAGCGGGCGGCGTCGCGGACGGCCCCGAGCACGACCTGGGCCACTCCCTCGATCAGCTTCAGCGCGATGTTCCCGGTCAGGCCGTCAGTCACCACCACGTCGGCTGCTCCCTGGACGAGCCCGTCGCCCTCGACGTTGCCGACGAACTCGAGCACCCGCCCATCAGCGGCGGCCCGCTCGCCGAGCACGGCGTGGGCGTCGATCAGCACCTGGCTGCCGCGGCCGACCTCGCCGCCGTTGGAGAGCAGGCCGACCCGGGGCCGCGCGACGCCGAGCACCCCGCTCGCGAAGGCCGCCCCCATGTAGGCGAACTGGACGAGGTGCTCGACCCGGGCCTCGGCGTTGGCCCCGACGTCGAGCAGCGTCACCGGGTGGCCGGGTACCGGGACCGGGACGGCGAGCGCCGGCCGGTGGATGCCGGGCGCGCGCTTGACGTGGAACAGGCAGGCGGCCAGCGCCGCGCCGGTCGATCCGCCGCAGACCAGGGCGTCGGCCTCGCCGGCCCCGACCGCCCGTGCGGCCCGGACGATCGAGGCGTCGGGGGTCCCCCGGACGGCCCGGACGGGATCGGGCGCCTTGGCGATCGAGATGGGCGCGTCGACGACCTCGACCCCCTCGCCCGACCGGCCGAGCTCGGCGGCCGGCCCGAACAGCAGCACCCGCACCCCGCGGGCGGCGGCCAGCCGCGCGCCGGCGGCCACTTCGGCCGGGCCCAGATCCGCGCCGTTGGCGTCAACCGCGACGCCCCGGCGCAAGGGGCGGGCGGCGCTCGTCACGGGCTACCCGTGGTCGTGATCGTGATCGTGCGTCGGCCGGCAGGATCACGCGGACGCCGTCGTAGTAGCCGCATTCCAGGCAAACCCGATGCGGACGCCGAGGCGAATGGCAGCGGGGGCACCCGGTCAGGGACGGTGCCTCGATCTTGTGCTGCGAGCGCCGCTTGGTCGTGCGGCTGTGGGACTGTTTCTGCTTGGGGACGGCCATGGAGCGCCGGAGCCTATCAATTTCCCGATCGCCTCCGGGTCTATGCTGACTCAGATGACGAGCCTGCCCGCCCCCGACGCCGGACGCCTCGAGGAGCTCCGAGCCGACGCGGCCCACCGCCGCCGCCGCGTCGACCTCTACCGGGCGAAGTCCTACGGCCCGCGGGAGACGAGCCCGGCCCGCCTGCGCGAGCTCGAGCGCGAGGCCACGGCCTCCGAGGCCCGCCTCGCCGCCGCCCTCGCCCGGCGCCCTCCCGCCGGCGGGCACGCCGGAGCCGCCTGAGCCAGACGCACGCTCAACGCTCCCCGCCGCCCTCACCGGGGCCCGGCCCCGCGCGGCGGCCAGCCCCCTCGTCCCACCCCGATGGGCGTCGCCCCCAAGGACACCATTCCTGATCACCCGGGCCTGCTGCGCAGCCGCCCGGCCCGCGCCCAAATCGGCGCGGCGCACGTCGGGGTCGGCCCGAACCTCGGCGGCCCGGTCTACCCCAGCTTGGCCGCCTGCCGCTTGCGACTGATCTCGACCACGTCCCACGCCAGCCCGGTCGCCCGGAGACCCTTGATGACCAGGGCGCTCAGGTCGATCTCCCACCAGCGCATCCCGTGGGCGGCCGAGGTCGGAAACGCATGGTGGTTGTTGTGCCACGACTCGCCCATCGACAGCGGGGCCAGCCACAGCAGGTTGCGCGACTCGTCGTCGGTGGCAAACCGCCGGCGACCGAAGTAGTGGCAGAGCGAGTTGATGCTGAAGGTGACGTGGTGGAGCAGGAATATCCGCACCGCCCCGCCCCACAGCAGCGCCGTCAGCGCGCCGCCCAGCCGGCCGGTGACGGCGAACCCGGCGGCGAAGGGCACCAGGAGGCCGACCAGCACCCAGAGCAGGAACGTCCGGTCGACGAAGCGCACGGCCCGGTCGGCGAGCAGGTCGGGCGCGTAGCGCTCCTCGCTGCCGAACTCCGACGTGAAGAGCCAGCCGAGGTGGGCGTGGACGAGGCCGCGCACCGCTCCGCGCCAGCCGGCACCGTGGCCGACGTGCGGGCTGTGGGGGTCGCCCTCCTGGTCTGAGAAGGCATGGTGCATCCGGTGGTTGGCCACCCACTCGATCGGCGGGCCCTCGATCGCCGCCGCCCCGAAGGCGGCCAGCACGCCCCGCGTCACCGGGCCGGTGGCGAAGCTCCGATGGGTCAACAGGCGGTGGTAGCCGACGGTGATGCCGAAGCCGGTCGCGAAGTAGCAGACGAAGAGGATCGCCAGGTCGTGCCAGTGGAGCGCCCCGCCCCACGCCTGTTGCCCGGCCAGGAGGAGGAGGAGCATCGGAACCCCGGTGACGACCGCCGTGGCGATCCGGTCCACCAGGTCATATTCCCCCGGCGGCTGGACATCGTCCGGCGTCGCCCGCGGCTCCGGCGCCACCGGCTGCTCCCACACGCCCTCCTGTTGCTCGGTGGCCACCGCCGGCGATTCTACGCCAGAGCCCCGACCGCTGGGCGCCTCGCCGTGCTCTTACAGGTCGAGCTCCCGCAGCTTGGCCCAGCGCGGGTCGGGCTGGCGCTCGTGACGGTGGTCGGGCCCGGCCTCGTTGAGGTTGACCGCGCACTCCGGGCACAGGCCCAGGCAATCCGGGCGGCAGAGCACCTGGTCGGGAGCGGCGAGCAGGAAGGCGTCGCGCGCCCACGCGGCCAGGTCGAGAACCTCGCCCCGCATGTACGGGCTCTCGAGCTCCGGGCCGCCGCCCGGGCGGTCGACCTCGCGCGCGTCGACGTCGACGACCGGGGCGGCCGGGCCCAGACAGCGCATGCACGGGCCGGCGATCGCCGTCGCGAAGCGCAGCCGCAGCGCGACGCCACCACCGGACATCTTCGAGACGTCGAGCACGACCTCGACGTCCTGCGGCTCGGCCCCGAACCGCTCCCCGGCCAGGGTCAGCGGGAGGATCCGCGCGGTCAGCTCCAGACGCCGGGCCTCCCCCGGCGTCAGGCCGAGGCCGGCGAGGTCGAAGTCGTCGGCGCGCGCGCTCATAGCTGGAGGGTAGTGCGCCGTTTCTCGCCTCCGCCGGCCGCGCTCAGAGCTCTCCTCAGAGCTCCCCTCAGAGCTCTCGCTTGACCACCTTGCCGGTCGCGTTCCGCGGCAGCTCGTCGAGGAACGCCACCTCGCGCGGCACCTTGTACCCGGCGAGGTTCTCCTTGACGTGGCGCTTGACCGCCTCCTCGTCGAGGCCGCTCCCCGACGAGCGCACGACGAACGCCTTGAGCCGCTGCCCGAAGCGCTCGTCGTCGACCCCGACCACCGCCGCCTCCTCGATCTCCGGGTGCCCGGCGAGCAGGTCCTCGACCTCGCGCGGGAAGACGTTCTCCCCGCCCGAGACGATCATCTCATCGTCGCGGCCGTCGACGAACAGGCGTCCCCCGTCGTCGAGGTGGCCGACGTCGCCCGTGCTCATCAGGCCGTCGATCACCGCCTTGCTCCCGCCGCCCGTGTAGCCGTCGAAGAGCAGCTCGTTGACCACGAAGATCCGCCCGCTCTCCCCCCGGCCGACCGGCCGGTCGCGCTCGTCGTAGAGGCGCACCGTCGTGCCCCGCGGCGGGCGGCCCGCCGTCCCCGGGGCGGCCCGCAGGTCGGCCGGCGTGGCGATCGTCACCCAGGCCACCTCGGTCGAGCCGTAAAGGTTGTAGAGGATCTCGCCGAAGCGGTCCATCGTGCGCTCGGCGAGCTCGCCCGGGAGCGCCGACCCGCTCGCCGCGATCACCCGCAGCCGGCTCAGGTCGTGGTCGCCGGGACGCGCCGAGTCGAGCATGCGCTGGAGCATCACCGGCACCACGACGAGCGCCGTCGCCCCGCTGCGCTCCACCGCGGACAGCGTCTCGACCGGGTCGAACTTCCGGCGCAGGACGAGGGTCGACGAAAGCGCGAGGGCGAGCGTGAAGTGTGCGAAGCCCCACGAGTGGAACATCGGCGCGGCGATCATCGTCGGCTCCCGCGCCCGCAACGGGATCTTCGACAGCAGCGCCGCCGCCGGTCCCAGCGAGTCCGGCTGGCGGCGCGCGGCGCCCTTCGGCGTCCCCGTCGTCCCCGAGGTGAGGATCACCACCTTGCCGCGCCGCGACGGCGGGCGCAGGTTGCGGGTGCTGCCCGCGCCGATCAGCTCGTCGAGGGTCGCCCCTGCCCCCGCCCTCGCCGCGCCGGCCGGGTCGGCGTCGTGGGTCGGCGGCGTCGGCGTCGGCGTCGGCGGCGTCGGCGTCCTTCCAGGCGACGAAGCTCGGCCGGCCCTCGGCCGCGTCGGCGCACAGCTCGGTGAACTCCTCGTCGTGGATCAGGACCTTCGGCCGCTCGCGGGCGACCACGTCGGTGATCTGCGGACCGGCGAACGCCGTGTTGAGATAGAGGGCGTCGGCACCGAGCTTCGAGCAGGCCACCGTCGCCTCGACGAAGCCGCGGTGGTTGCGCGCGAGGATGCCGACCCCGTCGCCCTCGCCGACGCCGGCCTCGCGCAGGCTCCGAGCCAGGGCGTTGGTCCGCCGGTGGAGCTCGGTGAAGCTGAGCGTCCCCCGCTCGTCGTCGATCGCCGTCCCCTCGGGCAGGCGGAGCGCCGACGCGGTGTAGCCGGCCGCCGGCGTCGGCCCCCATCGCCGCAGCGCGACGCCGGCCCGGATCAGCCGGTCGGGGCGGTCGGGGTGGGCGACGCCGGCGCCGGCCAGCGTCCACCCCGTGTAGGCGGCCTCGACGGCCCGGGTCAGGCGGCGGCTCTTTTCGCCCTGCTCCATCGGCAGCAACCTAATGCACCGCGCCCGATCCGTCCGGGGACGCACTTACGATCAGATGTTCCCATGGAAGCTGCCACCCAACTGCGCTTGGCCCTGGTCCGGACCTTCGGGGACCGCCTGCTGATCGACGGCGTCCAGATCACCGACGAGTGCGCGGTCCGGCTCGCCCGCGAGCGCGAGCGGTCCGGCGAGGACGCGACCAAGCTCGTCGTCGACGCCATCGGGATCGGCGCCCGCGTACTCGACCGCGAGCAGGCCGGCGCCAACGCCGAGTTCGTCCGCGCCGAGTTCGAGCGCGCCGCCCGCGAGCTCGAGACCGAGTTCGTCGACCGGGCGCGGCGAGTCGCCGAGCGCCTCGACGCCAAGGTCGACGAGGCCTTCGGGGCCGACGACGGCCAGGTGGCGCGGGTGATGGCCCGCCACTTCGGCGAGGAGTCGAGTGGCGCCGTCCAGAACCAGGTTCGGGCCATCGTCGTCGAGGTGATGGCCAACTCCCGGGCCGAGCTCGTCCGCCAGTTCTCCTCGGCCGACGCCAGCAACCCGCTGTCGGACTTCAAGTCGATGGCCGCCCGGATGATGGGCGAGGCCGCCGAGCGCCAGGCACAGCAGCTGACCGCGATGACCAGCCGCCTCGAGGACATGCGCCTCCAGATCTCGACCCTCCAGTCCGAACGTCAGAAGCTCGAGGAGGTGGCCGCCGAGCGCGACCGGGGCACGGCGAAGGGCCGGAGCTTCGAGCAGGTCGTCCACGAGGCCGTCGACCGCCTCGCCCTGGGCCAGGGCGACGGCTGCGAGGCCGTCGGCGACACGCTCGAGGGCACGCGCAAGACGGGGGACATCGTCGTGGCGATCGACGGTGCCGCCGGGCCCGTCCGGGGGCGGATCGTCTTCGAGGCCAAGAGCTCCCAGCTCAGCCGGCCCAAGGCGCTCGGCGAGCTCGACCGGGCGATCAGCGTCCGCTCGGCCGACTTCGGAATTCTCGTCGTGCCGAGCGAGGCGGAGGTGCCGACGCGGATGGTGCCCCTGCGCGAGTACAACGGCGACAAGCTGATCGTCGCGCTCGACCCCGACGGCAGCGACCCCCCGCTCGCCCTCCAGGTGGCCTACTCGCTGGCCCGCGCCCGGGTGCTGATGGCCAAGGGGGCGAGCGCCGGCGAGCAGGTCGACTGTGCCGCGGTCCGCGAGAGCTGCGAGCGGGCGGTCGCCGCCCTGGAGGAAGTCCGCCGGATCAAGGTCCAGCTGACCGGCGCGCGCACCCAGATCGACAAGGCCGGCGAGATCGTCGATGCCATGACCGGCCGCGTGCGCCGCCACCTGACCGAGATCGACGCTCTGGTCGCCGCCTGCGCGCTGCCCGGTTGTGACTGAGGCGGGCGCGCTTCGGGTCAGGCGGTGGTGAAGGCGACGTCGTGGTAGCGCACCCAGGCGCCGCCCAGCATCGTCCACACCCGGGCGCAGAGCCTGGTCCCGCTCGGCAGGCTCGCCGGAGCGTAGGACGTCGCGGTTCCCGGCAGCAGGACGGCGGTGACGTCATAGCCGCCCGGGGTGGTGCCGACCCACAGCGCGTAGTTGTCGGAGCCGCCCACCCCGGACCAGGTGATGGTCCGGTTCGGGTCGACGCCGGTCTGCCCGTTGGCCAGGCCGGTGAAGGCCGCGCCCTGGCCGGCGGTGAAGGAGACGTCGTGGTAGCGCACCCAGGCGCCGCCGGCCATCGTCCATACCCGGGCGTAGAGCTTCACGCCGACCGGGAGGATCGGGTTGTAGGAGGTCGTCGCCGGCCCGAGCTGGATGGCGGTCAGGTCGTAGCCGCCCGGGGTGGTGCCGACCCACAGGGCGTAGCGCTGCGAGGCGGGCACGGCGCTCCAGGTCAGCGCGCTCGCCGGGAAGCCGCTCTGGCCGCTGCTCGGGCTGGTGAACACGGCGCCGCCGCTCGCGGTGAAGGCGATGTCCTCATGGGTCAGCCAGCTGCCGTTGGTCATCGTCCACAGGCGGGCGTAGAGCGTCCGTCCGGTCGGCAGGATGGACGCGTCGTAGGAGAGGGTGCTCGCCGGCACCGCTGCGTTCACCAGGTCGCGTCCACCGCTCGTCGTCCCGATCCAGAGCGTGTAGTTCTGCGCGCCCGCGCCGGCGGTCCACGTGAACGGGCTCGTCGTGTCCTTGACGCCGCCGTTGGTCGGGTTGGTCAGCGCCGCCTGCTGGCTGTTCTGGTCCTGCGTGACGGTGACCGAGGCGCCGGAGTCGAGGCAGGCGGTCGGTCCGACGCCGTAGTTGTTGGTGTCGCCGTCGTAGCGGATGCGGAAGGTGTAGGTGCCGGCGGCGGTCGGGGTGTAGCTGCCCGAGTCGTAGGTGCCGGCGCCGTTGACGGCGACCGTTTGGGTGTAGACGGGGGCTCCGCCGCAGAACTGGTCGTTGGGGCCGGTGACGATGAAGGTGAGCGGGCCGGTGGCCGGGGCGAACCCGCCGGAGATCGTCGCGGTCGCGTGGATCGCGCCGCCGCCGGCCGTGGCGGCCGCGACCGAGGCGACGGGCATCGACTTGCTGACGACGACCGCTTGCGAGGGGCTGCCGCACGGGGTGCTGACGGGGTTGTTGTTGGCGTCGCCGCTGTAGGCGGCGATCCAGTTGTAGGTGCCGGCGGAGCGCGTCGCGTAGGCGGAGGAGTCGTCGGAGCCGGTGCCCGAGACGGTGGTCGTGGTGGTGAACACCGGTGAGCTGCACGACGTGTCGCCCGGGCCGTAGAGGCGGAAGGTGATCGTCCCCGTCGGCGAGACGCCGCCCAGGTTGGTGTGGTCGAAGACCTGGAGGCCGACCAGCGTGCTGGGCGACGCGTTCGTGTAGAACGTCGGGGTGCTCGCGGCCCACGCCGGCGCGCTGCCGGCCAGGAGAGGGAGCCCGATCGCGGCGAGGAGGCCGATCGCCGTGCGGGCGGCCATCGCGCGGACGCGGTGGCCGCGGACGGCGTCGGCGCGGGGGATCGAATCCGCGGGCCGGCGGCGGCGGCCCGAGGTGCCCGATGTCGTTCTGTGCGGCATGCGCCATTGATCGTCTGCCGCCGCCTGCGCGCGTGAGCCGGCGCCTGGGAACCTGGCCGAAAAGGCCAGGTCGACCGCGCTCGACGCGGCCGCGCGAGACCGCGCTTCGGTCCGTGGCACGCCGCTCCGCGCAGGGCGCGGCCTGCGGGACGTCATCCGGACAGCCTCCTTTGCCGCCTCGGCGACGCCGCTCTCGCAAACCCGCGACTAACCTATCCGTTTACGGGGTAAACCGTCGTTTTGCGATGAATCCTTCATCGCCGCCGCTACGTCGAGTGGCGCCGGCTCGCCGCGACCGGCGCCGCAAGAAGGCGAGCGCCCGCCCAACAGCGCCGGCTCGTCGTGCCCTCTCCCACCCACCCGCCGCCCGCCTACCGGCGAGGTCGGCGTCAGGCGACTTCGGCCGGCTCGTCCTTGCCCTGCAGGCGCTCGCGCCCGCGCTGGACGGCGGCGATGAACTTCGAAAGGTTGACCTCGAGCGTGTTGAGGATCTCGTCGGCGTAGTCCTCGGCGCCCAGGCGGATCTCGCGTTCCCGGGCCCGGGCATCCTCGACGATGTCCTCGGCCGCGCGCTCGGCGGCCTTGGTGACCTCTTCCTCGCCGACGAGCCGGTTCTGCTTCTCCCGGGCCTCCTTGACCAGGCGCTCGGCTTCGCGCTTGGCTTCGGCGAGCATCTCCTGGCGCTCCTTGACGATCCAGCGCGCCTGCTTGATCTCCTCGGGGATGGTCGCCCGCATCTGGTCGAGGATGTCGTAGATCTCTTCCTTGTCGACGCGGACCTGATCGGTCAGCGGAACGGGCTTGGCGTTGTGCACCAAGTCGTCAAGCTTGTCGATCAATACGAGGACGTCCATCAGCTGAAGCCTAAACGGTCTGCGCCGTGCGCGGTAGGCACGGCTCGCAGCATCTCATTCGCTAGCGCCCGAGGACTTCCTGCAAGCGCGCGACCACGCCGGCGGGAACCAGGTGCTCGATGCTGCCGCCGAACATCGCGAGCTCCTTCACCCCGCTCGAGGAAAGGAAGCTGTACTCGGGGCTGGCCATCAGGTAGACCGACTCGATCTCGGGCGCCTGGAGGCGGTTCAGCTGGTTCATCTCGAACTCGTACTCGAAGTCCGAGATCGCCCGCAGGCCCTTGACGATCGCCCTCGCTCCGGTGATCCGGGCGAAGTTGACGACGAGCGTCTCGAACGGCTCGACCCGCACATTCGGCAGGTGCGCCGTGGCCGCGCGGACGAAGCCCAGCCGCTCCTCGATCGCGAACAGGGTTTCCGCTTTGCGCGCCGATTGATCGACCACGGCGACGATCAGCTCGTCGAACAGCGCGGCCGCCCGGGTGATGACATCCATGTGGCCGTTGGTGATCGGGTCGTAGGAGCCCGGGCAGACGGCGATGCGGTTGCTCTGGGTCATCTCGAAGGCTCCCGTCGACGATGCACGCGGATCAGCGTGTCACCGTAGCGGCGCTCGCGCTCGAGCGGCAGCCCGAGCTCGAGCGGCCGCCGCCGGTCGCTCTCGCAGATCACCCGCCCCCCGGGGGCGAGCACGGTGGCGAGCGGACCGGCGAGCGCCCGGCCAAGCGCGTCGGCCTGGCGATAGGGAGGGTCGAGGAAGACGAGGTCGTAGCGCTCGCCGCGGGCCGCCGCCCCGCGCAGCTCGGGCCGGGCGTCGCCGCCGCGCACGCGCCCGGTCGACGGCTCGATCCCGAGGCCCTCGAGGTTCGCCTCGAGGACCGCCCGCGCCGTCGGTGAGCGCTCTACGAAGGTCGCCCGCGCGGCGCCGCGCGAGATCGCCTCGATGCCGAGCGCACCCGACCCGGCGAACAGGTCGAGCACGTGGGCGCCGTCGAGCGGCCCGAGCATCGAGAAGACCGCCTCGCGAACGCGCTCGGAGGTCGGGCGCGTCGCCGCCCCGGCCGGCGCCCGCAGCCGGCGACCGCCGTAGCGCCCGGCGATCACCCGCATCGGCTGCCGCAGCGCGTGCGGAGCACGGCCATCGAGTATGCGGGCAGGGTGAGGCTCACCGCACCGCCGCCGAGCACCCGATGCACCGGGGGGCCGTCGGGAAACGCGTAGCCGTTGGCACCGCGGTCATGCCAGACATACTGGCCGGCTCCCAAGACGTACTCGTCGAGCGGCCCGCGGAGTGCGCCGCCGGCAAGGCGGACGCGCACCGTCCGGCTCCGGCGCGGGTCCTTGTTGATCACGAGCAGCGAGAGCTCGCCCGCCGGCCCGCTGCGCGCGGCGTAGGCCGAGACCGACGCCGTGCCGGTCGCCGCCGCGACGACCGCCCCCGCCGGCCGGCGCAGCCACGCGCCGGCGAGCATGCGCATCGCCCAGTAGGCGGCCACCGGCGCCAGCGCGCGGTGGGCCGAGTCGGCCCGCCAGAGGATCAGGTTCCCGTAGGTCGAGCAGCGGGTCGATTCGCGGATCGGCTGGTCGGGCTCGTACCCGTAGAGGTAGGCGACCGATCCGCCGTCGGCCAGGAAGCTCGCGGCGATGTCGGCGTCGAGCAGGCCCCCGGCGAGGTCGGTCTCGTCCCGGGCGGCGAACGGCGAGTAGCCGTACTCGGTGATCAGCAGCGGAAGCCCGCGCGGAAGCCCGGCGGCGTACTGCCGGTCGAGCAGCTCGCGCAGCAGGGCCGGCTGGCGCGCGAGCTGCGGCGCGCCGGCGGCGCAGACGTCGTCGAACGGGTACCACTCGAACGAGAAGAAGCCCAGCTCGCCGAGCGCGTGCCGCGACCTCAGCTCGGCGAGGAAACGCCCGGTCCACGAGGTCGAAGCGTGCCCGTCGGGCCAGACCGTCCAGTCGGGGACGGCGGTCGAGAAGGCCGGACCGCCGAGGGCGACCCGCGGCGCCACCCGTCTGATGGCGCGGGCGAACTCGGCGTAGAGGACGCCGTAGTCCTCCGGCCCGATCAGCTGGCCGTCGGGCTCCTCGCCCATCTCGACGCGTGCGACGGGGTAGTCGCGCCGGCGCAGCCACGCGAGCTCGGCCGCGGCGTCGGCCGGGTTCCCGTAGGCCAGGGCGACCGGCATGAGCACCGGCGCCCGGCGGCTCAGGCCGCTCGCGAACACGGTGTCGAAGCTCGGCTGCTCGGTCCCCCGGTCGAGGTCGCTAGCCCGGTGCCACGGGTCGGTGGACGACACCCAGATCACGCTCTGGGTGGTGTTGGAGGAGCCGTGGCGGACGTAGTCGCCCAGCCGGCCGCCGCGCCCGATCCGCCCGACGCCGACCTCGGCCAGGGCGAAGCCGAGCCGGTCGCGGACGTCGCGCGCCCCCGGCGGGGCCGTGCCCGACCCCCGGGTCATCACGATCCGCACATAGCGGGCGGCCACCGGCTGCCCGGCGAGGCGCAGGAGCTCCCGCCCACCCCGGCCACGCTCGACCCGGCCGCCGGGGAAGGCCGTCCAGGCGCCGATCGCCGCCCCGGCCGCGAACACGGCGTTCTCGCCCTCGCCGCCGTAGCGGGCCGGCGGCGTCGTGCCGACCCAGCGCTCGACGACGAAGCGGGTCGCGTACGGCCGCGCCCAGTCCAGTCGGACGGCGTCGACCGGCCGGGCGCGTCCGAGATCGACCATCACCCACTGCGGGTACGACCCGCCGCTGAGGTGCCGGTCGAGGTACGGGTTGCTCTTCCAGAACGTCGCCCGGCTCCCGTCGTCCAGGCGGGAGTAGCCGTCGTTGTTCGCCTGGTCGATGGTGTCGCCCCGGCGGGGCAGCCGGTAGCCGTAGGTCGGCGCGAAGCTCCGCGGCCCCGGCCGGCTCGAGGACACCCAGTAGCCGCATCGGCAGCGCCGATCGCTGAAGCTCCCGGTCGGGTTCCAGTGCCACGCCTCCTGGCCGAGCTCGGTGCGCAGCCGGTAGGCGAGCGGACCCAGGCCGGCCGAGAGCATCGCGTGCAGGTTGTGCGGCGTGTAGATCTGCGCCGTCTCGCCCTGCCCGTGACCGTCGACGGCGGCGCCGAGGGGATCGCTCGCCGGGCGGCGTCCACCGGCCCGCCCGACCGGGACGACCGGGACGACCGGGACGGCCACGGCGACCGGTTCGCTGGCCCCGGGGCCGCCGGCTGCGCCGGCCCCGGCGCCCGCGCCGGCGCACCCGCTCGCGAGCGCGGCGACGGCCAGCGCCGCCACCGCGGGGGCGGCGGCCGGCGGACGGCGCCGCCGGCCCCGGCCGGCGGCGTCCGCTCGGGGGATGGCCGGTCCCACCGTCTAGGCGGCGATCGGCCGCTGCGCCTCCTCGCCGAGCGCGGCCGCCAGGGCGTCGGCCAGGAGGGCGTGCTCGGGAGCCGAAAGGCGGGGGTCGGCGGCGATAACCTGCTCGGCGCAGCGCCGGGCTCGCTCGAGGAGGTCGGCGTCCTCGGGGAGCCGGGCCGTGCGGAACTGGCTGAGACCCGACTGGCGGGTGCCGATCAGCTCGCCCTCGCGACGGAGGGCGAGGTCGATCTCGGCGAGCTCGAAGCCGTCGTGGTGATCGACGAGCGCCTGCAGGCGCGGCGAGGTCTTCGGACCGAAGAGGAGGCACAGCGACCGATGCTCGCCGCGGCCGACCCGCCCGCGGAGCTGGTGGAGCTGGGAGATGCCGAAGCGCTCGGCGCTCTCGACGGCCATCACCGTGGCATTCGGCACGTCAATCCCGACCTCGACCACCGTCGTCGCCACGAGCACGTCGGCCTCGCCGCCGGCGAAGGCCGCCATCGCCGCCTGCTTTTCGCGGTGGTGCATCTGCCCGTGGAGGAGGACGACCCGGAAATCGGCGAACTCGCCGGCCGCGAGCCGCTCGAACTCGACCGTGGCGGCGCGGGCCTCCTCGGCCATCCCGGCCGTGCGTCCCGCCTCCCCCCAGGGTCGCGGCTCGTCGGGCTCCTCGACCAGCGGGCAGACGACGAAGGCCTGGCGGCCGCGGCGCAGCTCCTCGCGGATCCGCTCGTAGGCGCGAGCACGCTCGCGCTCGCCGCCGACGAGGTGGGTGTCGATCGGCCGGCGCCCGAGCGGAAGCTCGCGCAGCCGCGTCTGGTCGAGGTCGCCGTGGCGGCAGAGGGCCAGCGTCCGCGGGATCGGCGTCGCCGTCATGTGGAGCACGTGGGGCACGCCGCCGCCGGCCGCCTTCGCGTCGAGCGCGGCGCGCTGGCGCACGCCGAACCGATGCTGCTCGTCGACGACGGCGACGGCCAGCGCGGCGAAGTTCACGGCCGGCTCGATCAGCGCGTGCGTGCCGACGGCCAGCGCCAGCTCGCCGCTGGTCAGCTTGGCCAGGATGTCGGCCCGGCGCGCCGCCGGCGTCGAGCCGGTCAGCAGCGCGAGGCTGACGTTCTCGCCGCCGATCAGTCGCTGGATGGCGGCGAAATGCTGCTCGGCCAGGGTCTCGGTCGGGGCCATCAGCACTGCCTGGCGGCCGTGCTCGGCGGCTCTGAGCATGGCGAACAGGGCGATCACCGTCTTGCCACTCCCGACCTCACCCATCAACAGGCGCTGCATCGGGCGCTCGGCGGCCAGCTCGCCGGCGATTGTCCCGATCGCCGCCGACTGGTCGCCGGTGAGCGTGAACGGCAGGCCGCAGCTCAGCCACCGCGCGGTCAGCGTCGGCTCCTCGCCGAGAGCCGGCGCCGCCGCGTCGGCCCAGCGGCGCGCGCGCCGGTGGAGCAGGGCGAGCTGGGTGAGGAGCAGCTCGTCGAAGGCCAGCCGGCGGCGGCCGGCCTCGGCCTCGTCGGCAAGCTCGGCGAAGTGGACGGCGGCCAGCGCCGCCGCGCGATCGGGGAGGCCCTGCGCCGCGCGCATCCGCCCGGGAAGCGGCTCCACCACCTCGGTCAGGAGCCCGCGGGCGCCGGCCATCAGGGCCAGGATCTGCGTCGAGGAGAGGCCGAGGGTGGCGGCGTAGTGGGACACCTCGCCCTGCGCCCCCACCGTCTCCTCGGTGACCGCATGGTGGGCGACCCGGAAGCCGGCCCGGCCCTCGTACTTGCCGTGAAGGACAAGGCGCGTCCCCGGGCGGTAGCGCTGGACGAGCCACGGCTGGTTGAAGAAGGTGACCTTCATCGTGGCCGTGTCGTCGGCCACGGTCGCCTCGACGAGCGGCCGCATGCCGCGGCGCCGGACCGGGCGGGCCGAGATCCCCCGAACCTCGACGACCACCGTCGCGGCCTCGCCGGCCTCGAGGGCGTCGATCGACCGGGCTTCGCGGCGCGCCCGGGGAAGATGCTCGAAGAGATCGGCCACGCTCTGGAGGCCGAGCGCGGCGGCGGCCTCGGCCGCCTTGCCGCCCAGCTCGAGGGGCGTCGCGAGCAGCGACGGGCGCGGCCAGCGCACCGGCGCCGCGAGCAGGTCCTCGCGGCCGAGCTCGGCGCGGCTGGCGAAGCCGCGGGGTCCGGTGGTGCTGACCGGCGTTGTGGGCGCGGCGGGCATGCAGTCCTCATGATGAACCGCGGTGCGGTCGGGCCGGGCTATTCGGCGGCCAGCAGCCACCAGTAGCTCGGAGGACCCCCGAGGCTGTGCTCGAACTCGACCCCGTCGGGAACGAGCTCCTCGAGCTGCTCGGCGGCGAGCGGCGCACCGGCCCCGGCGATGCAGGTCACGAGCTCGGCGCCGCGCCCGAGCGCGGCGAGGACGGCCTCGACCGTCGACTCGGGCCGGCCCCAGGCGATCAGCTCCTCCTCGACGAAGCCGACCGCCTCGCCGACCCGGAAGCGCCCGTCGGCGTCGTCCCGGGCGACCGGAGCCACGCCGCCGGTCCGCACCCGCGAGAGCGCCTCGGCGATCGCCGCCGCGTTCTTCTCGGCGCCGCGGCTCGGATCGAGCGCAACCGCCGCGGCGAGCCCGGCCTGCTGCGAGCGCGAGGCGACGACGACGACGTGCTTGTCCGACAGCTTGGCCGCCCGCTCGGCGGCCATGATCACGTTGGGGCTGTTGGGCAGCACGACGACCTCCTCGGCGGCGATCCCGTGGATCCCGGCGAGCAGCTCGAAGGTCGAGGGGTTGAGCGTCGGGCCGCCGTCGAGCGTCGCGACGCCGAGGCTCTCGAAGAGGGCGGCGATCCCCGGTCCGGCGACCACCGCCAGCACCCCGCACCGAGCGCTGTAGGTCACCTCGAGGGTGGCCAGGCGGTGGGCGACCTGGGCGTGCATGTCGGCCACGTCCAGGCGCGAGACCTCGCCGACCCCGGCGAACAGGGCGGTGGCCGCCTCGGGCGTGTCGGTGTGGACATGGACCTTGAGGGTATGGGCGTCGCCGACGACGAGGACCGAGTCGCCGAGCACCTCGAGCTCGGCGATGTGGCGGGCGGCCTCGAGCTCGCTGCCGGTGACCGCGAAGTTGGTGCAGAAGCGATAGGTGACCGACGCGTGCTCGGGGTGGCTGATCCGGGCCGGGGCATGGTGCTCGAGCGGCGGCGGCTCGTCCCCGCGGAGCGCCGCGACGATGCCGGCGAAGATCACCGTCAGGGCGTAGCCGCCGGCGTCGACGACGCCGGCCTCCCGCAAAACGGGCAGGAGGTCGGGTCCGCGCTTGACCGACTGCTCGCCCGACTCGACGGCGCCGGCCAGGATGGCGGCGATCGCCGCCGCCTGGACGTCCGGCGTGGCGTCCTCGGCCAAGCGGGCCTCCGGGGTGTGGGCGAGATCGCCGGCGATGCGGTGGGCCATCTCGCGCACGACGGTGAGGATCGTGCCCTCGGCCGGCGCGCGCACCGACGCGTAGGCGCGCTCGGCCGCGCGGGCCATGGCCGCGCCGATCAGGACTGGGTCGACCAGCTCTCCGGGCCGGCTGACCAGCTCCTCGGCGGCGCCCCGGATCAGCTGCGAGAGGATCACGCCGCTGTTGCCCCGCGCCCCGAGCAGGGCGGCCCGGGCGACGGCGTCGACGATCTCCTCGCGTCCGATGTCGTCGATCGTCCGGTCGCCGTCGTGGGCGGCCAGGCGGTCGAGCTCGTCGAGCACGGCGCGCAGGGTGAGCACCATGTTGTCGCCGGTATCGCCGTCGGCGACCGGGAAGACGTTGAGGTCGTTGACCTCCTCGCGCCGCGACTCTAGGTGGGTCAGCGCGCCGGCGACGACGGCCCGAAAGCGAAGGAGGTTGGGGTCGGTCACGACCCGCGGGAGGCGGTCAAGCCGCCTTGGTGACCTTGCCGGCCTTGAGACAGCGAGTACAGACGTAGACGCGGCGGGCGGTGGCCCCGACGAGAATGCGCACCTTCTGGAGATTCGGGTCGAAGCGGCGCCGGGTCGCGACCATGGAGTGGCTGCGGCTGTTTCCGAACGCCGGTCCCTTCCCGCAGCTGTGACATGTCCTGGGCATCGAGTGCGGCAGTCTAGACGATCGGTCCACCCGTCGCGCGAGCGGCCAGGCGCGCGCCCGGACCGGCGGGGGCGCGGGACCTATGCGGCGTGCTCGCCGTCTGGGCCGTCGGCGGCTGCGCCCTGGCGGCGCGGCGCTTCAGCTGGCTGCCCTCCAGGGCAACCGCCGGCGTGGCAGCGCTCGCTCAGCCGACCGGCGCGAACCGCCGGCGGAGCTCGGTGAGCACGAGGACCGCCTCGGCGGCGTGGCGCCCCTGGTCGCGCTTGGCCCCCCCCGAGCGCTCGAGCGCCTGCTCCATGCTCTCGACGGTCAGCACGCCGAACGAGCACGGGACCCCGGTCCGCAACCCGACGTCGGCGATTCCGCGGGCCGCCTCGGCGCAGACGAGATCGTAGTGGGAGGTCTCCCCGCGGATCACCGCGCCGAGGCAGACCACGCCGAGGTAGCGGCCGGATCCGGCGGCGTACCGGGCGGCCAGCGGCAGCTCGAAGGCGCCGGGCACGTCGAAGACCTCGGACTGGGCGCCGGCGTCCGCCAGCGCCGATCGGGCGCTTGCCACCAGGCGGTCGGCGAGGTCCTCGTAGAAGCGGGCGACGACGATGGCGTAGCGCGGCGGCGCGGCGCCGGTCACCGGTCGCGCTCGCGGTCCTGCTCCCGCTCCGCGCGGAGCAGCTCGGCGTCGAGATTCAGGCCCTGGTGGTGGAGCGTGTGGCCCATCTTCTCGGCCTTGGTCCGCAGATAGACCTCGTTGTGCTCGTTCGGCGCGTGCTCGATCGGCAGCTGGGCGGTGACCGACAGCCCGTAGCCCTCGAGCCCGCGGATCTTCTTCGGGTTGTTGGTGAGGATCCGGATCGATGTCAGGCCGAGGTCGACGAGGATCTGGGCGCCGATCCCGTAGTCGCGCAGGTCGACCGGGAGCCCGAGACGCTCGTTGGCCTCGACGGTGTCGAGGCCGTCCTCCTGCAGGCGATAGGCCTTGAGTTTGTTGAGCAGCCCGATGCCCCGGCCCTCCTGGCTGAGGTAGAGGAGCACGCCCTCCCCCTCGCGGTCGATCATCGTCAGCGCCGACTCGAGCTGCTCGCCGCAGTCGCAGCGCAGCGAGTGGAAGACGTCGCCGGTGAGACACTCGGAGTGGACGCGGACGAGGACGTCGGGCTTGCCGGCCACGTCGCCCTTGACGAGCGCGACGTGGTGCTTGTCGTCGACCAGCGACCGGTAGCCGATCGCCTCGAAGACGCCGAAGCCGGTCGGGAGGCTGGTCGAGACGACGCGCTCGACGAGCTTGTCGTTGCGCCGCCGGTAGGCGATCAGGTCCTTGATCGTGACCATCTTCAGGCCGTGGCGCTCGGTGTAGCCGATCAGGTCGGGCACCCGGGCCATCGACCCGTCGTCGTTCATCACCTCGCAGATCACCCCGGCCGGGATGAGCCCGGCGAGGCGGGCGAGATCGACGCTGGCCTCGGTGTGGCCGGTCCGTTCGAGCACGCCGCCCGCCTTGGCCTTCAGCGGGTTGACGTGGCCGGGCTGGACGAGGTCGCGCGGGCGGGTCGCCGGGTCGATCGCGACCTGCATCGTGTGGGCGCGGTCGTAGGCGGAGACCCCGGTGGTGACCCCCTCGCGCGCCTCGATGGTGATCGTGAACGGCGTCTGGAGCGGCGACTCGTTCTTCGCCGTCATCAGGTCTAGTCCGAGCTCGTCGCAGCGCTCGGGGGTCAGCGCGAGGCAGATCCAGCCGCGGCCCTCCCGGGCCATGAAGTTGATCGCCTCGGGCGTGGCGAACTGGGCCGCCATCACCAGGTCGCCCTCGTTCTCGCGATCCTCGTCGTCGCAGACGACGACCATCCGGCCGTCGCGGATCTCCTCGATCGCCTCGTCGATGCTGGCGAACGGCGTCGCCGCGACCTCGGCCGGCTTCACGCGGCGACCAGCTTCTCGAGATGCTTGGCCAGGACGTCGACCTCGACGTTGACCCGCGTGCCCGGCCGCGCCTCGCCGAGGGTGGTGCGGCGGCGCGTCTCGGGGATCAGGGCGACGCTCAGCGAGTCGGTGTCGACGGCGGCGACGGTCAGGCTCACGCCGTCGAGGGCGATCGAGCCCTTCTCGACGACGTAGCGCAGGAGCGCCGGGTCCAGGGCGACGGCGATCTCGCCCGACGGGTCGGCGCGGGTGACCTCGCCGAGCCCGTCGACGTGCCCGAGCACGACGTGGCCGCCGAGGCGGTCGGCCGCGCGGAGGGGCAGCTCGAGGTTGACCCGCGCGCCGGGAGCGAGCGCGCCGAGCGAGGAGCAGCGGAGCGTCTCGGCCACGACGTCGGCATCGAAGGAGCGCGCGTCCGGGTCGAGCGCAGTCAGGCAGACCCCGTTGACGGCGACCGAGTCGCCGGCGCCGAGCTCCCGGGCCAGCTCCGTCTCGATCCGCACCCGCGCCCCGCCGTCGTGGTGCTCGACCGCGGCGACGGTGCCCAGGGCGGCGACGAGCCCGGTGAACATCACCACTCCCGAAGGCGGGCGGAGACGAGCAGGTCGTGGCCGACGCGCTCGCAGTCGAAGGTCAGCGCGCGGGTCGCCTCGGCGATGCGCTCGACGCCCTCGCCCTCGAGCGGGTCGCGGGCGGTGCGCCCGCCGAGGAGGATCGGCGCCAGGAACAGGCGGATGTCGTCGATCTCGCCGGCGTCGAGAAAGGCACCGGCCAGATGGGGCCCGCCCTCGAGGAGGACCGAGGCGATGCCGAGCCCGCCGAGCTGGTCGAGCGCCGAGCGGACGCGGGCCGGCTCGTTCTCGCCGGTGGCGACGAGGACCTCGACCCCGGCGGCCTCGAGCGCGTCGGTCTCGGTCCGCGGCGCGGCGCGGGAGACGACGACGATCAGCGGGGCCTCGCTGGCCACCGACATCAGGTGTGAGTTCATCGGCAGCCGGGCCAGGGAGTCGAAGAGGACGCGCCGCGGCTGGCGGTGGACGCCGTCGACGCGCGCGGTGAGCACCGGGTCGTCGGTCAGGGCGGTCCCGATCCCGACCGCGACGGCGTCGCTCGACGCGCGCCAGCGGTGGGCCCGCATCCGGCTCTCCTCCCCGGAGATCCACTTCGAGTCGCCCGCGCTCGTCGCGACCTTTCCGTCGAGGGTCATCGCCGACTTGAAGAGCACCCACGGCCGGCCGGTCCGGGCAAGCTTGCGGAACGGCTGGTTGGCCAGCCGCGCCCGGCGGGCGAGGTCGGCGTCGGCGACGATGACCTCGACGCCCTCGTCGCGGAGGATGCCCGGCCCGCGGCCGGAGGCCTTCTCGGTCGGATCGTCGCTGGCCAAGACGACGCGCCGGATGCCGGCGGCGACGATCGCGTCGGTGCACGGCGGCGTCTTGCCGATGTGGCAGCACGGCTCGAGCGAGACGTAGAGGGTGGCTCCGGCGAGGTCGGCCTCGGCGCACGCGCCGATCGCGTTGACCTCAGCGTGCGCTCCGCCGTACTCCTCGTGCCACCCCTCGCCGAGCAGCTCCTCCCCCCGCGCGATCACCGCTCCGACGACCGGATTCGGGTTGACGCGCCCGACCCCGTTCCCGGCGAGCTCCATCGCCCGCTCCAGGTGGATCCGATCGGTCTCGGTGCAGATCTCCATCTTGCTGGAGCATAGGGGCGGCGGATGAGCAGTGTCTGGGGATGCTCGGGCCGGGAGGATGCGGCGGCATACGCCCGCTCCCGCGCGTGCGGGCGGCCGACCCGACTGCGGCCAGTGGCGTCTGCGGATCGCCGCGGGCGTGCGCGGGAGCGCGCCGCGACCGCGGCCGGCGCGCAGCGGGCCGCATCGAGCGAGCGCGGGCGTCGCGGATCGCCTCTGGAGCAACCGGTGGACGCCACTGCCGCGTCGTCGACCTCGATCTCGACCGGGCCTAGCCGGCAGAGGGCGCCCAGTCGAGGACCCGACGTCGGCCGCAACCGGGGTAAGACGGAACCGGCCGGCGGCCGGCCCGAGCGAAGCGAGCCAGCCGGCTGCCGAGCGGGGCCTTCTCACCCCCCGGCCCGACCGCGCCTCAGGTCCCGACGCACTTCCCGCCGCTCAAGTGATAGATGTTCATCACGGGCCCGGGGTGACCGTAGTCGAGCGGGTAGTAGTCGAAGGCCCAGTCGAAGTTGAACGGCACTGGCCCCTTATGCGGGCCGTAGGGCGTGCCGCGGAAGACGAGTGTCCCAACCCGCTGGAGCTCCTGGTAGTAAGCGATCGCGTTGGGCACCTGCCGGGGGTCGACCTGGGCCCGGCCGAACTGGGTCGACCCGCTGACCACCCAGCAGAAGCCGTGCTGCTGGTAGAGGTCGACGAGGTCGGGGCGCAGGGTCCGCTCGTAGTCCTCGATGTTGACGATCGGGCCGGCGCCGACCACGAGCTGCCCGTTGCTGGCGATCTGGGTCCGGGTCGCCGGATACTTGAGCCAGCGGTAGCCGGTGCTGGTCAGCGCCGTCACGTGGCCGACGTCCTGCGCCCATTGGTCGGGCACCACCGGCTCGACGACGATGTGCGAGCCGATCGGCACGTTGGCCACCATCCAGGCGCGGGCCTGGTTGCGGGTGTCCGAACGAGAGAGGACGAGTCCCGAGTGGACGCTGTGGACGACCGCCTGCCCGCAGAGGGCGACGACGGCCAGCGCGATCAGCGTGGGGCGCATCTCGGCGATCGTCACCCGCGTCAGCCAGTCGGCGGCGCGCAGGACGGCGTAGGCGGAGAGCAGGCAGAAGATCGGCAGGACCGGCATCAGCCAGCGGCCGAAGTAGCGCCCCTGCGAGCCCATGAAGAGAAGGAAGATGATCACCGCCGGGACCAGCAGCAGGGCGAGCCGGCGATCCCCGACGAATAACAGCACGGCGCCGCCGAGGGCGGCCAGCGCCGGGACCCAGCCGAGCCCCCAGGTGAGCGTCCACAGGTAGTAGCTGATGCCGCTGCCGTGGGTCAGCCCGAGCTTGCCGGTCGCGTCGTCGCTTGCCGCCGACTGGTGGAGGATCCCGTTGTGGAAGGCTCCGAAGTCGAGGATCGCGTAGGGGTTGGCCAGGACGAAGGCGGCGAAGGCGACCACGCCGGCGAGGACGATCCCGACCAGCGCCGTCCCGCGCTCGCCCGGGGCGCGGAGCTGCACCCAGGCGGCGACGATCAATGGCGCCAGCACGATGCCGCCGGTGTACTTGGTCGCGCTGGCCAGGCCGAGGCCGATCCCGGCGACCAGATAGTCGCGGCGACGGCCGTAGCGGAGGATCAGCGACGTCCCCCACAGGGAGAGCGTCACCGGAGCCAGCGTCGGCACGTCGTTGAGCGCGAGATGGGAGTAGAAGACGGGCAGGAAGCCGACCGCCAGCAGCCCGGCGGCCAGGAGGCCGGTGCGCCGGTCGAACAGGAGCCGGCCGCAGAGGTAGAGCAGCCAGACGGCGATCGTCCCGAGCACCCCGGCGGTCACCCGGGCGATCACGAAGACCTCGGTCGGGTTGGCCGCGAGCGTGTGGGAGACGGCGTGGCCCCCGCCGTAGTAGATCGAGTAGATCAGGTAGAGGAGGTATGTGTAGGCCGGCGGGTTGTTGAAGTAGTGGGGGTTCGGCCCGTGGGTGAAGAGCGCGATCGCCTTGGGCACGAAGTGCGAGTTCTCGTCGGCGTTGTAGGCGAAGGGCAGGCCGTGCTTGACCCCCCAGAGACGCAGCCCGAGGGCGAGGATGAGCAGGCCGCCGAGGGCGAGCGACCACCGCCCCCGGTGCTCGCTCGCGGGGCCGCCGCGGTCGTCGCGGCCGCGGCGACGGGGCGCCGGATCGTGATGGCCGTCGTCGAGCGTGGTCGGATGGGGGGTTGCGGTGGCGGCCATCAGCAGTGCACGTACGCCCCGTAATAGCGGGTCCGCGCGACACGGTCAAAGCCTGCAAGAGGTTCCTGCTCGCGGGGATTGTCGGTGACATCGACCAGCGCCTGCCGCAGTACGGCGAGGTCGACCGGGATCAGCTCGACCCCCCGCTGGATCCGCGCCAAGAGCTTGGGCCGCCCGGCGGCCGCCTCGGCGAGGGCCTGGCTGCGGGCGATCACCCCGTCGGCGCCGCGGTGGAGGATCCAGCGCGCGTCGGGCACGAGCTTGTGGTTGGGCACCGAGAGGGGCCCGCAGCGCAGGCCGGCGACGACCCGGGGGTTGCGCAGGACGGCGGCGAGCGCCGTGTGCGAGTCGACGCGGAAGCCGAGCTCGGTCTGGAGCTTCTGGACGCTGAGCGTCGAGGCCGCGCTCGCCGCCCCGTAGAGGAGCAGCAACGCGGCCGCCAGGGCCCACGCCCGGCGGAGGATCCCGCCCGGCTCGAGCATCGTCCAGCCGGCGAGGGCGACCGCGCAGAAGACGATCGCGGCGAGCGCCGGCACCAGGAGGTAGCGGTCGATCACCGAGAGGCCGGCCGCGCCGATCAGACAGAACGTCCCGAGACCGCTCAAGAGCAGGAACAGCGGCATCCAGACCCGCCGCGGCACGAGCCAGACGGCGAGCACGAGGCCGCCGATCGCCCCGACCAGCAGGGGCGTCTTGTCGAGGCGCACGAGGTACTGCCAGAGTAGCCCGGGCACCGACCCGAGCCCGGTGTTGCGCCCGAGCGAGCCGGCCAGGTTGCTGGTCGAGTGCAGGGAGAACAGCGGGTCGCCGGTCTCCAGGAGGTCGAGCCCGGCCCAGATCAGGGGACCGGCCGCGGTGAGCGCCGCGTAGAGCAGGCGCCGACCCCACGAGGCGCGCCAGGCGCACCAGAGAAAATAGAGCCCGGCCAGGAGCCACGCCTCCGGCCGCAGCAGCTCGGCGGCGAGCAGGAGGACGAAGACGAGCGCCCCGCGGCGGGGTCGCTGGGCCTCGAGCGCGGCCGCCCAGACGACGATCGCCATGTAGGGGATGTCGACGTAGCCGCGGACGGCGAGGAAGCTCAGGTTGAAGCGGGTCAGCAGCAGCACGACCGCCGCCGCGCCGACCAGCGGGGTGAAGGCCAGCCGCGCGAGCCGGTAGAGGCCGGCGGCGAGGAGGAGGAAGGAGGCGATCGTCGCCGCGATCATCAGCCGCTCGGCGTGCAGGCCGAACGGCGCCAGCAGCGCGCTGAAGGCGATCGACAGCGGATGCTCGGTGGGCGCCCGGTAGCCCTGGAAGGTGAGCGGCAGCAGGTGCACCGCCTCGCGGCCCCAGAGCAGGGAGTAAACGGAGTCGTAGACCGGGTAGGTCGGATAGACGAAGAAACCGACGGTGGCCGCCAGCGCCATCGCCGCGAAACCGAGCTTGGCCCAGATGCCGGACGGCACGGCGAGCAGCCGCGCAAGCCAAGCCGGCCCGGTGCGAGGCCGGGTGAGCGTAGTCGCGTATTCCATCGAGATCGTTTTGGGAGACCGCGGGGAGCAGGGGGCGTGACTTGGCGCTCCGCCGCTTCTCTGGGATACTGGCGGGCCAGTCTACGGCAACGCCTGAGCCGTGAGACCCGCCTGTGCGCCGGATCCCTCACGCGGCCCTGCCTGCTCAGCGACGCGGGCAAACCCATGAAGCTGATCATCCAAATTCCCTGCAAGGACGAGGCCGAACAGCTTCCGGCGACGCTGGCCGACCTCCCGCGCGAGCTGCCCGGATTCGATCGGGTCGAGTGGCTGGTGATCGACGACGGCTCGACCGACGAGACGATCGCGGTCGCCCGGCGCCACGGCGTCGACCACATCGTCAAGCTGACCAACAACAAGGGCCTGGCGCTCGCCTTCCAGGCCGGCCTCGACGCCTGCCTGAAGCTCGGGGCCGACGTGATCGTCAACACCGACGCCGACAACCAGTACCACGGAGGCGACGTCGCCAAGCTCGTGGCGCCGATCGTCGAGCGCCGGGCCGACATGGTCGTAGGCGACCGCGTGGTCAGCTCGATCGAGCACTTCTCGGCCTTCAAGATCCTCCTCCAGCGCCTCGGCTCCTGGGTCGTGCGGCGGGCCTCCTCGACGAGCGTGCCCGACACGACGTCCGGCTTCCGCGCCTACAACCGCGAGGCGGCGATCCAGATGATGGTCGTCTCGAAGTTCACCTACACGCTCGAGACGATCATCCAGGCGGGCAAGCTCCTGGTCGCCGTCGACCACGTCCCGGTCCGCACGAACGAAAAGACGCGCGAGTCGCGCCTCTTCCCGTCGATGGGCGCCTACGTGCGCCGCAACGCCGTCTCGATCTTCCGCATCTACTCCCAGTACGAGCCGCTGCGCGTGTTCTGGGGGGCCGCCGCCCTCGTCGGCCTGGTCTCCGTGATCGTCTGGGGTCGCTTCACCTACTTCTACCTCGAGGGCAACGGCAAGGGCCATGTCCAGTCGCTGATCCTGGGCGCCGTCCTCTTCAACGCGGCCGTCGTGCTCGCCGCCCTCGGCGTGATCGGCGACCTGTTGTCGGCCCAGCGGGTGATGACCCAGCGCACCTTCGAGCGGGTCCGGCGCATCGAGCTCAAGATCGGCGTCGCCCCCTCCCACTACGAGCCGGGCGCCCGGGAGACCGGCGTCCCGGCGACCACCGGCGCCGCGAGCGCCGGCGCGACCGGCAAGCTCGAGACGATCGAGGTATGACCCCGGCACCGGCCGGGAGCACGCCCACGACCTCGGCCGAGGGGATCGTCACCGGTAACACCTACGACAAGTACGGCTCGACCAACCCGGTCGTCCGCCGCATGATGGCGGGCTTCGAGGCGACGCTCGACGAGCTGTTCAGCCGCGCCGCCCCCCGCTCGCTGCTCGACATCGGCTGCGGCGAGGGAGTCCTCACCCACAAGTGGGCCGAGCGCCTCGCCCCGCACCGAGTGGTCGGCCTCGACCTCGACGACCCCCTCCTTCACGCCGAGTGGGCCAAGCGGAGCGCGCCCAACCTCTCCTATCTGGTCCAGAAGGCCGAGAACCTCCCCTTCGCGGCCGGCGAGTTCGACGTCGCGACGGCGATCGAGGTGCTCGAGCACGTCCCCGACCCCGAGCACACGGTGGCCGAGATGGCGCGCTGCGCCGAGCGCCACCTGCTCGTCTCGGTGCCGCGCGAGCCGCTCTGGCGCGGCCTCAACATCGTCCGCGGGGCCTACCTGCGGGAGCTCGGCAACACCCCCGGCCACCTCAACCACTGGAGCCGGCGGAGCTTCGAGCGGATGCTCTCGCGCCACGGCCAGGTGATCGAGTCGCGTTCGCCGTTTCCGTGGACGATGCTTCTGGTGCGCCTCTGACGGGGCGCGGCCCGGCGGCTAGACGGGTCGCGCGGGGGACTCGGCCGGGGGCGGCGGCGAGGCGCTCCGGTAGAGGCCGGCGAGCGCGAGCGCGAGAAGGCCGGCGGCGCCGGTGTAGCCGACCTCGGTGCGGAGGATCTGGTCACCGACGACGCCCGTGAGCATCCACCCGACGAAGAGGGCGGCGGCCAGCAGCCACAGCGCGGCGGCCTGGGCGGCCCGGCCGCGGGCCAGCGCCGCCTGGTTGAGGGCCCCGGCGGAGAGATGGAGACCCATCCCGAGGGCGATCAGGGCGAGACCGAGGCGCTCGAAGGGGTAGTCGCTGTGGAACACGTGATGGAGCACGAAGGGCCCGACGGCCAGCAGGCCGACGGCCACGGCGAGCGCGAAGCCGGCGATCGCGAGCACGGTGAGCCGGATCGCCCGGGCGAAGGCGGCGCGGCCCTCGGTGGCCTCGAGGCCGGCGAGATGGGGCAGCAGCGAGGTCTGGATCGCCTGGAAGAGCTGGAGCGGAGCGCGGGTGATCAGCAGCACGTCGAAGACGATGCCGGCGAGGCCCGAGCCCGACGCCGTGGTCGCGGCGACGGTGAGGACGGCGGCGTTCAGCAGCGTCTGCTCGGCGAGCTGGATCCCCGAGACGGCGACGGCGAACCCGGCGCCGCGGCGGATCGAGAGATCGGCGACCGTCTCCTGGATGCCCTCAGCCGCCGGGCCCTCGAGCGCCGCGTCGCTCGCCGGCGGGTCGCTCTCGCGGCGGGCGGCGCGGCTCGCGAAGGCGGCGGGCACGACGACGAGGGAGACGAACGGCGCCGCGGCGATGCCGAGCGCGATCGCCGACTGTCCGCGGCTGATGCCGACCGCCGCGGCCACCGCGAAGGCCATCCGCGACACCGACTCCATGAACACCAGCCCACCGTAGAGCCCGAAGTACTTGTGCCCGGCGAGCCAGCCGCGGGCGAAGTAGCTCGCCGCGTAGGCGAGGATCGCCACCACGAAGACCCAGTACAGGGTCTCCGAGGCGAACACCCGGCGGGCGAGCTCGTCGTGTAGCGGTAGCGCGACGGCGAGGAAGACGAGGGCGAAGCCCGACTGGATGGTGATCGGGACGCGCATCGGCACGGCGCGCATGCCGCGGGCGCGGCGGTCGGCGATCGTGCGGGAGAGGAGCTGCTCGATGGGCCGGTAGATCACGCAGATGATCACGAACATCACCGACCACAGGACGTCGAGGTGCGAGTAGGGCGAGGGGGCGAGCAGGTGGCTGGCGACGGCGAAGTAGGCGAACGTCAGCACGCCGGTCGAGGCGATCCCGACCGAGAGCATCCCGGCCCCCCTCCCGTAGGAGCGGGCCCCGCGCTCAGGCTTGGTCAAGCACTACCGGCGCGAGGCCGCGCCGGCCTCGATCGCCGCGGCGATCGCCGCGTAGGCCTCGGCCGGGTCGGGCGCGCCGAAGATCGCGTTGCCCGCCACGAAGACGGTCGCCCCGAGTCCGCTGCACGGGCCCGCCGTGTCGGCGTCGATCCCGCCGTCGACCTCGAGCGCCACCCCGTCGGCCAGGAGGGGGGCGAGCCGCTCGAGCTTCTCGAGCGATGAGGGGATGAACTTCTGGCCGCCCCAGCCGGGGTTGACGGTCATGCAGAGGGCGAGGTCGTAGCGGCCCTGGAGCTCGGTGAAGACGTCGAGCGGGGTGCCCGGGCAGACGGCGAGGCCGGCGGCCGAGCCGGCGTCGCGAATCGCCGCCAACGTGTAGTCGAGGTGGGGGGTGGCCTCGGCGTGGATCGTGATCACGTCGGCGCCGGCGCTGGCGAAGTCGGCGACCTGGCGCTCGGGGCGCTCGATCATCAGGTGGACGTCGAGGACGACGCCGAGCTCCCGCAACCCGGCGACGATCCCGGGGCCGAAGGTCAGGGGCGGCACGAAGTGGCCGTCCATGATGTCGACGTGGATGACCTGGGCGCCGGCGGCGACCATCTCCGCCGCCTGCTCGCGCAGGCGTCCGTGGTCGGAGGCGAGGACCGAGGGGGCGACGTGCTTGCCGGCCGGCAGGCTCATCGGTCGCTCCCGTGATCGCGTGGCGTCATGCGCCAATCCTATATCGGCACGAGCATGCCGGCCCCGCAGGAGTTGCAGCTGACGATCGCCGTGTTCGACATGCGGATGAAGGTCGAGTGCTCGCCGCAGTTGGGGCAGACCGAGACGAGCTCGTAGCGGTGGAGGCAGTAGACGCAGCGGTAGCGGCCCGGGAGGTTGGTCGAGCGCAGCCACGGCTCGCCGCAGTTCGGGCAGGGCGGGCCGAGATCGACGGCGTCGCTCACTGGCCATCCTCTGCGGTGCCGGCGGACATCGCGGGTCAGGCCTCCCGGCGCAGCGCGGCGACGAAGAACCCGTCGCTGCCCTGGACGTGGGGCAGCGCGAGGAGGTACGGCCCGGCCGCCCAGGCCGGGAAGCGCTCGCCGAGGTCTGAGACGGCGAAGTCGGGGTGCCTATCGAGGAAGGAGTCGATCTGTCGTTCGTTTTCGGCGGGGGAGATCGTGCAGGTCGAGTAGACGAGTGCTCCGCCGGGGAGCACCGCGCTTGCCGCTGCGGACAATAGCCGGGCCTGCTGACGGGACAGGTCGGCCAGGGCGGCGGGCGAGGCCCGCCAGCGGAGATCGGGACGCGAGTGGAGCGTGCCGAGACCCGAGCACGGCGGGTCGACGAGCACCCGGTGAAACCCGGCGCGGCCAGCCTCGAGCCGGCCGGCGGGGCCACGCGCGTGCCCGCCGGGGCGGCCGCCGCCGGCGCCGGCGCCGGCGGCGCGGCCGAGGCCGGGTTCGCCGGCGTCGGCGACCTCGACGCGGACGTTCCCGGCGCGCATCCGCGCGGCCGTGCGGCGCAGCGCTCGCGCCCGGCCGGGGTGGCGCTCGACGGCGACGAGCTCCCCGGTGGCCGCCATGAGGGCGGCGAGGTGCGTGGTCTTGGCGCCGGGCGCCGCGCAGAGGTCGAGCACGCGCTCGCCGGGGCGCGGATCGAGGGCGTGGGCGACGAGCATTGCCGCCCGCGACTGGGGCATGAACGCCCCGGCTCGCCAGAGGGCGGACCCGTGGGCGTCGAAGGGGGCGAGCGCGACGACCGCCTCGGGCGGGTCGCCGGGGACCGCGCTCGCCACGGGCAGGGCGGCGGCGAGGGCGGCGGCGTCGCCGACCAGGGTGTTGGCCCGCAGCGCGTTCTCGGCCGGCTCGTTGCAGGCGCGCAGGAGCGCGCGCGTGTCCCGCGGCCCGAGCGCCGCCCACCAGAGCTCGACGATCCACGCGGGCATCGAGTGCTTGACCGCCGCCGCCGCCGGGGTCGCCTCGCTCAGACCGTCGAGGAGCGTGCCCCCCTCCCGCGACGCGCGGCGCAGGACGGCGTTGGCCAGGCCGTGGCCGCGCGAGCTCTTGGCGAGCTCGACGGCGTCGTTGACCACGGCGTGCGGGGCGCTCGCGAGCCAGAGGAGCTCGTAGAGGCCGAGCCGAAGCGTGGCGCGCAGCGGCGGGTCGAGTGCGGCGACCGGGCGTTCGGCGAAGGTTGCGATCAGGTGGTCGAGGGTGCCGCGCCACTGGACGGCGCCGTAGGACAGGCGCATGGCCAGCGCCCGGTCGCGCGGCTCGAGCTCGCGGGCGGCGGCGTGGAAGGCCCGGTCGGTGAAGGCGTCCTCCTCGAAGGTCCGCCGCAGGACTGCGTGGGCGCAGGCCCGGGCCTCAGAGGGCATGTCCGCGAAGGTACGCGGCCGCCTCCATCGGCCGTCCACCGGGAGGCTGCACGCGCAGGAGCTCGAGCGACCCGCCGGCGGCGCCGAACAGGAGCCGTCCGGCGTCGGCGGCGAGGTCCCCGGGGGGCGGGTCGGCCGCGGCCCCAGGGGGGACGACGCGGGCGGCGAGCACCCGCAGGTCGCCGACCCGGGCGCCGATGTGCGGGTCGAGCGCCCGGACCACCCGCTCGAGGTCCTCCGGGGCGAGCGCCGGGTCGAGCATGCGGTCGACGGGAGCGAGCTTCTCCGCGTAGGTCACGCCGTCCTCGTTCTGGGCGACGAACTTCGGCTCGCCGTCGAGCGTGGCGACCAGCAGCTCGGCCCCGAGCCGGGCCAGCCGCGGCGCAAGCGTCCCGTAGGTCTCCTCGGGGGTGACCGTTTCGGATACCTGAGCGCAGATCGGGCCGCTGTCGAGTCCGGCGGTGAGGCGGATGATCGACACGCCGGTCCGGTCGTCGCCAGCCATCAGCGCCCGCTCGATCGGCGCGGCCCCGCGCCAGCGCGGGAGCAGCGACGGGTGGATGTTGAGCATCTCGTAGGCCGAGAGCAGCGGCTCGCGGACGAGCGCGCCGTAGGCGCAGACGACGACGGCGCTCGGCGCCGCGGCGGCGACGTCGTCGAGCGCGTCGTTGAGCCGCTCGGGCTGGAGCACCTCGATCCCGAGCTTCCGCCCGGCGACGGCGGCCGGCGGCGGCGCCGGACGCCGGCCGCGCCCGCGCGGGCGATCGGGCCGGGTGAGGATGAGCGCCGGGCGGTGCGGCGAGTCGGCGAGGCGCTCGAGCACGGTGACGGCGAAGGCCGACGTCCCGATGAAGACCGTGGCTATGGCCCGTTCCCGGCGGCGGCAGTGGCCGCTGCCGCCTCGCGCATCGCGCGCATCGCCTCGCGGCGCTGCTCGCGCGAGGTCCGGTCGAGGATCAGCACGCCGTCGAGATGGTCGACCTCGTGGGCGATCACCCGGGCCTCGAGGCCGGACGCCTCGACGGTGATCGGCTCCCCGTGCTCGTTGTGTGCGCGCACGCGCAGGCGAATCGCGCGCTCGACGTCGACGAGGACGCCCGGGAGGCTGAGGCAGCCCTCCTCCATGATCTCGAGCTCATCGCCCGACCATTCGATCTCCGGATTGACCAGGGCGATGACCGGGCTCTCGTGCTGGACGCGGTAGACGAGCAGCCGGTGGAGGACGCCGAGCTGGGTGGCGGCGAGCCCGACGCCCATCGCGTCCTCCATCAGGAGACCCATCCGGGCGACCTCCTCGCGCAGCTGGTCGTCGAAGCGCTCGACCTCGATGGCCCGGGAGCGGAGCACCGGATCCCCGAGCTTGCGCACGTGGCTGAGCGCCTCGCGCCGGCGGCGCAGGAGCTCGGGGTCGATCTCCGGCGGGTCGGCAGCCGGCGGCTCCCGACCCTCGAGCGCGGGCGCTGCGGGCTCCGGGTCCGGGGCCGCGAGCTCGGCGTCGGGGGAGGGCGCGAGCTCCGGGCCCGAGGCTGCGACCTCCGGGGCGAGCGCCGGGGCGGTTACGGCGGGCTCCGGGTCGGAGGCCGCGGGCTGGCGGCCGAGATCGGGCTCGGGGGCGGGCTGGGAGGCCATCGCCCTCCAGTCTAGGGCCGATCGGGCGGCGATTTGGCCGGGCTCCGGCCCCCGGACGCGGCCGATTGGCTACTGCGGGTCGACATCGACGCTGACCGCGACGTGGCGACCCCGGGGCACGGCGACCGCGTCACCGACGGCGGCGACCGTGGCCGCCCGCTCGCCCCCCTTGACCACGAGCTGGGCCCGCTCGCGGCCGCGGAGGCGAAAGAGCGGCGCCGGCCCGAGCACGGTGGCGCCGGGGACGACGAGCTCGGCGCGCAGCGCCTGGGCGGCGGCGAAGGCGGCGCCGGGGGTCTCCGAGGAGCAGACGATGCGGATCAGCTCGCCGTAGGGCGGGTAGCGGAGCGCCTGGCGGCGTCCGAGCTCGGCCGCGAGGAAGCCCTCGCTGTCGTGCCCGGCGGCGAAGACGATGCTCGCGGCGGCCGGGGCGATCGTCTGGACCAGCACGCGGCCGGTCCGGCCGCCGGGGCCGCGGCCGGCGCGGCCGGCGAGCTGCGCGACGAGGGCGAACGTCCGCTCCTCGGAGCGGAAGTCGGGAAACCGCAGCGTGGCATCGGCGTCGAGCACGACGCCGAGCCCGACGCCGTCGAAGTCGTGGCCCTTGGCCACCATCTGGGTGCCGATCAGAACTCCGGAGGAGGCCTGGTCGAAGCGGCGGAGCACGGCGGCGGCGCTGCCCTTGGCGGCGGCGACGTCGCCGTCGAGACGAAAGACGGGATGGTCCTTGCCGCCGAGGGCATCGGCCAGGTCCTGCTCGAGGCGCTCGGTGCCGAGCCCGTGGCGGGCGACGCTGGTCGAGGCGCAGTCGGGGCAGCGGCGCGGGACCGGCTCGCGATGCCCGCAGTGGTGGCAGGCGATCAGCCCCTCGGCCCGGTGGAGGACGAGCGAGACGTCGCACAGGGGGCAGCCCCAGACGCGGCCGCACGAGGCGCAGAAGAGGAAGTTCGACCAGCCGCGCCGGTTGAGCAGCACGATCGCCTTGCCGCCGTCGCGGCGAAGCCCGGCCAGGGCGTCGACGGTCAGCGGATGGAGCGCCCCGCGGGCGGCGCGCATGTCGAGGACCTCGACGCCCGGCAGGCGGCCGCCGTCGACACGGGTGGGCAGACGCAGGTGCGATAATCGGTGGTAGCTCTCGGGGCGCGGCGTCGCGCTCCCGGCCACGAGCACCGCGCCGTGGGTCGCGGCCCGGCGCTCGGCGACGTGGCGGGCGTCGTAGCGGGGGTCCCCCTCATGCTTGTAGGACGGGTCGTGCTCCTCGTCGATCACGATCAGCCCGAGGCGGTCGATCGGCGCGAAGACGGCCGAGCGCGGGCCGACGCAGATGCGGGCCTCGCCGCGGCGGAGCCGCAGCCATTCGTCGTGGCGCTCGCCGGCGCCGAGCCGCGAGTGGAGGACGGCCACCGTCTCGCCGAAGCGGTCGACGAAGCGCCCGACCGTCTGCGGCGTCAGGCCGATCTCGGGCACGAGGACGATCACCCCCCGCCCGCGCTCGAGCGCGTCGGCGGCGGCGCGCAGGTAGACCTCGGTCTTGCCCGAGCCGGTCACTCCGTGGAGCAGGAAGCGCCCGGGCGCGCCGGCGGCGATCGCCGCGCCGAGCTGGTCGACGGCGGCCACCTGGGCCGCCTCGAGCCGCGGCGGCGGCCCGCTCCGGCGGGCGCCGACCGCCGTGTGTTGGGGACGTCGGCCGACGATCCGGCGCTCGAGCTCGACGAGGCCCTTCCCGTGCAGCCGGCGCAGCGCGGCCAGGGCGACGCTCGCCGGGAGGGGCCCGTCGTCGCGCATGCGCTCGAGCAGCGCCCGCTGGGACGCGGTCAGACGCGGGCCATCGCCGGTTAGCGCAGCGGCGCCGGCGTCGCTGACGGTGGCGACCAGGCGGGCCCGGGCGCGCGTCCCGCCGGCGGCGCCGGGCGGGAGCGTCAGCGCGAGGGCCCGCGCCCGCGTCGAGCAGTACTCGGCCGCCAGCCACCCGGCAAGCGCGACGAGCTCGGCCGGGACGCCGGGCTCAATCACGCGCAGCGGGGCGAGCAGGCGGTCGGCGGGAACCTCGCTGGTCGCGGCGAGCCCGACGACCACCCCGTGGAGCTCGCGCCCGGAGAAGGGAACGACGAGCAGCGAGCCGATCTCGACGACGCCGTCGAGCTCTGGGGGGATCAGGTAGTCGAACGGCCCGCGCAGCGCGCGCGCGGTCGTCAGCGGCTCGACCTGGGCGATCGATCGTAGCGGTGGAGCGTGGCGCGGGGAGGCCGTGGTCACGGCTGCGGCCCGGGCGGCAGCGGCGCGAGCGGGTCGCTCGGGGCCCCGCCGGTGACCGCGTGGCTGCGCAGCTCCTGGAGCGCCGCACCGAGGAACCGGTAGGTCCCGTCCTCGGCCAGCGGGCGGGCGAGCCGCTCGAGAACCTCCGCGTCGGCCGGCCAGCCGGTGGCTCGATGGCAGTGGGCCCTGCTCGTGCGGGGCCACGTCTCCCGGGTCTTCAGGACGAGGCCGTCGGGGGCCAAGGGCACGCGGACCAGGAAGGGCAGGCTGGACGCGGGGTCCGGGTTGCGGGCGATGAGCAGCTCGTCGGACATCTCCTGACAGTGTCCCCCACCGCCCGGCGGCCTCGCCGGCGATCACGCTCAGCGCATCGACGTCGGCGGGGTGAACATCCCGGCCGAGCCGCGCGAGGCGCCGAGCCTGGCGCGCGGGCGATTGCCGACGTGGTCGCTTGCGGACGGTGAGGTGCGTGGCCGCCTCGAGCCGGGTGACCTAGCGCGAGAGGAGCGAATCGCCGCCGGCGGCTAGGCTGGCGAGCCCGTGAGCATGTTCGAACCACAGGACGAGCTCGACCACATCGCCGAGTTCGCCGACTCCGGTGTGCGGCGGCTCAACCGGCAGGGCTCGCTCGTCGGGATCCCGGGTTCGTACGGCCTCAAGCGCTGGCTCTATCGGAGGTGGGGCAACGCCGGCAACGCGGCCTACACCTTCATCGGCTCGCTGCTCATCATCGGGCTCAGCGGGACCTGGGCCTGGGCGGTGCGCGAGCCGCTGATCTTCCCGAGCCTGGGGGCGACGGCCTTTCTGATCTTCGAGACGCCGATGGCCGAGATCGGCTCGCCGCGCAACACGATCATCGGCCACGTCGTCGGCGTCGCGGCCGGGGCGTTCGCGCTCGCCGTCTTCGGCCTGCTCGATGCACAGAGCGTCTACGTCGTCGGCGTCACCGCGGCCCGGATCGGCGCCATCGCGCTCGCGGTGGCCCTGACCGGCGGGGTCCTGCGCCTGCTGCGCTCGGCCCACCCACCGGCCGGGGCGACGACGATCATCGTCGCCTCCGGCCTGCTGGCCAAGCCCGTCCAGATGCTCGACGTCCTCGTCGGCGTCCTCCTGCTCACCGCCGGCGGCTGGGGGGCCAACCGGCTGCTCGGCGTTCCGGCGCCGCGCTGGGCGGCCAGCGACGCGCTGACCGTGCCGGCCGGGCTGCGAGCCTGGCGCGGGCGGCGGCGCAAGCGCCGCGCCAGGCCTCGGGTCCCGCCGACCGGGTGAACGGTCGCCCGGCCCCGGCGAAGGTCAGACCGGACCGCGCTGAGCGGCCGCCCGGCGGTCGGGCCGGGGGCGGTCGGAGCGGCGGTCGCCGCGCTCGACGAAGTCGATGATCAGCGGGACGCCGTCGAGCCCGTAGCGGGCGCGCATGCGGTTCTCGATGTAGTAGGCGTAGTCGCGGGTCACCCGGTTTCGCGAGTTGACCTGGATCGCGAAGCGGGGCGGGCGCTCGTCGATCTGGGCCATGTAGATCAGCTTCAGGCGGTGCCCCTGCTTGGCCGGGGGCTGGCGCCCCGCGACGACCTCGGCGAGGAAGCGGTTGAGCTCGGGCGTGGGGATGCGGGCCGACATCCGGTCGCCGAGCGCGAGCGTCTCCTCGAGCAGCCGGCCGACGTGGCGGCCGGTCAGGGCGCTCGCGGTCAGCAGGCGCGGGCGGAGTCGGAGCTTGCGGGCCAGCCGGGCGCGCTCGTACTCGAGGTCGAACGTCTCGGCGGCGAGGTCCCACTTGTTGAGCACCACCGCCGTCGCGCAGCCGGCCTTCATCGCCAGCTCGGCCACGCGGAGGTCCTGGGCGGTGATCCCGTCGGTGGCGTCGCAGACGACGAGCGCCACGTCGGCGCGCTCGGCGGCCCGCTGGGAGCGGAGCGTCGTGTAGTACTCGACCGACTCTGAGACCTTCGACTGGCGCCGCATCCCGGCGGTGTCGACGAGGACCAGGTCGCGGTCGCCGACCTTGATCGGCAGGTCGATCGCGTCGCGGGTGGTCCCGGCGAGCGGGGACACGATCACCCGCTCCTGCCCGGCGAAGCGGTTGACCAGCGAGGACTTTCCGACGTTCGGCCGGCCGATCACCGCCAGGCGGACGACATCGGCGTCCTTCTCGGGATCGTCCTCGGGCAGGAGGTCGACCAGGCGGTCGAGCAGGTCGCCGGTGCCGAGCCCCTGGGCGGCCGAGACGGGCTGGGGGTCGCCGAGGCCGAGCCGGTGGAATTCGGCCGCGAGCGGAAGGTCGGTGACCGTGTCGCACTTGTTGGCGGCGACGATCACCGGCTTGCCGGCCCGGCGCAGGAGGTCGGCGAGCTCCTCGTCGCCCGGCCGCACCCCGGCGCGGGCATCGACGACCAGGAGCGCGACCTCGGCGTCGGCCAGCCCGGCGGCGGCCTGCTCGCGGATCGACCCGGCGAGCGGATCCTCGTCGCTGAGGTCGATGCCGCCGGTGTCGATCAGGGTGAACGTCCGGCCGTTCCACTCGCAGACGAGCTCGTTGCGGTCGCGGGTCACCCCGGGGCGCTCGTGGACGACCGCCTCGCGGGAGCCGGTCAGCCGGTTGACGAGCGAGGACTTGCCGACGTTCGGATAGCCGAGGACGGCGACCTTCATCGGGCTGACGGTGTCCTTGTCATCCGATCAGTATGAGCGGACGAGCTCGACGACGCGGGCCACGACGTCCTCGAGACCGAGCTCGCTGCTGTCGATCACCACGGCATCGGCAGCCGCCGCCAGGGGGCTGTGGGCGCGGGTGCGGTCGCGCTCGTCGCGCTCGCGCTGCTCGGCGAGCACCTCCGCCGCGGTCGCCTCGCCTCCGCGCTCGCCGGCGCGGCGACCGGCTCGGACCTCGTCGCTCGCGGTGAGAAAGACCTTGAGCTCCGCCTCGGGCGCCACCACCGTCCCGATGTCACGCCCCTCGGCCACCCAGTCGCCGTCGGCGAGCAGCTCGCGCTGGCGGGCGACCATCGCCTCACGCACGCCCGGGTCGGCGGCGACCTCCGAGGCGGCGGCCGAGACCTCCGGCGTGCGGATCGCCGCCGAGACGTCCTCCCCGTCGACCAGCACGCGGTCGCCGAGCGCGATCTCCAGGGCCCGGGCGACCTCGGCCGCCGAACGGCCGCTGCGGCCGGCGAGCAGCGCGACCGCCCGGTACATGGCGCCGCTGTCGAGGTAGGTGTAGCCGAGCGCGTCGGCGACGGCCCGGGCGACGCTCGACTTCCCCGCTCCGGCCGGACCGTCGATCGCGACGATCACGAGGAGCGGAGCCTGGCGAGATCGGCGACGAAGCCGGGATAGGAGACGGCGGCGGCATCCATGCCGAGGACCTCGACGCCGTCGCGGGAGGCGAGCCCGGCGACGGCGCCCATCATGGCCAGACGATGGTCGCCGTGGGCCTCGAGTGTGCCGCCGCGCAGGCCGCCCGTGCCCTGGACGACGAACCCGTCGGCGGTGGCCTCGAGCTCGCCGCCGAGCGCCCGCAGCCCGTCGACCACGGTGGCGATGCGATCGGACTCCTTGAGACGAAGCTCCCCGGCGCCACGGACCACCGTCTCGCCGCTGGCGTAGCACCCGAGCAGGGCGACGAGCGGGAGCTCGTCGATCGCCAGCGGCACCTCCGCGGCCTCGACCACCGTCCCGGCCAGCGCCCCGTAGGTCACCTCGAGGTCGCCGATCGGCTCCTCGGGACCGAGCGGGGCCTCGGACGGCTCGAGCTCGCCGTCGAGCCTCCCCCCCATCCGGCGGACGATGCGGGCAAAGCCGCTCCGCGTCCAGTTGAGACCGACGTCGCGGATCCGCAGGCGCGAGCCGGCGACCAGGAGCCCGGCCGCGATGAAGAAGGCGGCCGAGGACGGGTCGCCGGGGATGCGCAGGTCGGTGGGGTCGGGCTGCTCACCGCCGGGGAGGCAAATGATCGCCCCGTCGCGCGCGAGACTGATTCCGGCGGCGAGCAGCATCCGCTCGGTGTGGTCGCGGCTCGGCGCCGGCTCGGTGACCGTCGTCGCGCCGCCGGCGCCGAGCGCCGCCAACAGGACGCACGACTTGACCTGGGCGCTGGCCACCGGGAGCTCGTAGTCGATCCCCCGGAGCCGGGCGCCGGTCAGCGTGAACGGAGCGAAGCGGCCGCCGGTCGCCGCCACGCTCGCTCCCATCGCCCGCAGCGGGGCGGCGATGCGGTCGACCGGCCGGCGGCGGATCGAAGCGTCGCCGTCGAGCGTCCACGAGACACCGGGCTGGCCGGCCAGCCAGCCCGGGAGCAGGCGCATCAACGTGCCGGCGTTGGCTACGTCGATCGGCGTCTCGAGCTCGGCCGGGCCGTGGAGGCCGACGCCGTGGATGACGAGCGCCCCGTTGCCGCGCTCGACGCGCGCGCCGAGCCGGCGGACGGCGCCGAGCGTCGCATCGGTGTCGGCCGCGTGGAGATAGTTCTCGATCCGCACGGCGCCGCTGCCGATCGCCGCCAGGAGCGCCGCCCGGTGGGAGATCGACTTGTCGGCCGGCGCGGTGACCTCGCCCTCGAGGGCGCCCGCCGGGGCGAACCGCGCGCGGGTCACGCGCGGGCCACGGGAAGCTCGAGGGCGGCGATCAGCTCGACCGCGCGCCCGGCCTGCTCCTCGCCGCGGACCCAGAGGGCGACCAGGCCGGGGGCGTCGGCGTGCGACGGCGAGAGCGCCATGTCGACGATGTTGACGCCGCCGCGGCCCAGGGCGAGGGCGACCTCGGCGATCACGCCCGGGCGGTTGGGCACCGCGACCCGGAGCTCGTGTACCGCGCCGCCGGCGAGCCCGGCGCCGAGCAGGGCGTCGCGATCCTCGCGCGCGGCGTCGTTCCAGGCCTCGATCTCCGCCCGGTCGGCCGCGGCCAGGGCGGCGCGGACGTCGCCGAGACGGTCGATCGTGGCGTCGAGGGCGGCGACGAGGGCGTCGCGGTTGGAGAGGTAGATGTCGGTCCAGATCGCGCCGTTGGCCCCGGCCACCCTGGTTGCGTCGCGGAAGCTCGGGCCGGTCGCCGGGACCTGCTCGCCCTCCCCGCCCGGCGAGGACGGATCGGCGAGCACGCGGGCGGCCTGGGCGACGAGGACGTTGGCGAACACGTGCGGAAGGTGGGAGACGCTCGCCATCACCCGGTCGTGGACGTCGGCGTCGATCGCCGCGGGCTGGGCGCCGAACCCGGCGAGCGCCCGGTGGAGGCGCTCGTAGAGGATCCCGGAGGTGTCGGCGCGCGGTGTGAGGTACCAGGTGGCGCCGGCGAACAGGTCGGCCCGGGCGTGCTCGACGCCGGCGGTCTCGGCGCCGGCGAGCGGGTGGCCGCCGACGAAGCGCGGGTCGCGGCAGGCGGCGACGACGCGGCGCTTGGTCGAGCCGACATCGGTGACGACGCAGTCGGCGGGCGTGGCGGCGAGCACCTCGGCGACGGCGGCCGCCAGCACGCCGACCGGGGCCGCGACGAAGACGATCTCGGCGGCGGCGACCGCCGCGGCCGGACTCTCGAACGCCTCGTCGATCGCCCCGCGGCGGAGCGCGGCCTCGCGCACCCGTGGGTCGGGATCATATCCGGCGACGCCGGCGCCGAGCCGGTCGCGGGCGGCGAGCCCGATCGAGCCGCCGATCAACCCGACCCCGATGACCGCGACGCGCACTACAGGGCGTGCGTGAACGCCTTGCCCGCGATGGCCGCCGCCCGCTCGACCTGGGCCGCGTAGTCGGCGAAGTCGTCGTCGCGGAGGGCTTGGGGCCCGTCGCAGATCGCGGCGTCCGGGTTCGGGTGGACCTCGACGATGATGCCGTCGGCGCCGGCGGCGGCGGCGGCCAGCGAGAGGGGCAGAACGAGGTCGCGCCGGCCGGCGGCGTGGCTCGGGTCGACGACCACCGGGAGGTGGGACAGCTCCTTGAGCACGGGGATCGCCATCAGGTCGAGCGTGAAGCGGTAGGCCGTCTCGAAGGTGCGGATCCCGCGCTCGCAGAGGATCACCCTCTCGTTGCCCTCCTTGAGGATGTACTCGGCGGCCATCAGGAGCTCCTCGAGGGTCGAGGAGAGGCCGCGCTTGAGGAGCGTCGGGCAGCCGCTTCGGCCGACCTCGGAGAGGAGCGTGTAGTTCTGCATGTTGCGGGCGCCGACCTGGATCACGTCGGCCACCTCGAGCACGGCGTCGAGGTCGCGGATGTCCATCAGCTCGGTGACGATCGGCATCCCGGTCTCGGCCTTGGCCTCGGCGAGCAGGCGCAGACCAGCCTGGCCGAGCCCCTGGAAGGCGTAGGGGGAAGTCCGGGGCTTGTAGGCTCCGCCGCGGAGCATGGACGCCCCGGCGTCCTTGACGACGTGGGCGGTGCTGAGCAGCAGGTCGCGCGACTCGACGGTGCACGGCCCGGCGATCAGCGCGAAGTGCTCGCCGCCGATCCGGCGGCCGCTGATCTCGAACACCGACGGGTCGCCGCCACGCAACTGCGCCGAGGCGAGCTTGTAGGGCTTGAGGATCGGGACGACCTGATCCACGCCGGGGGCGCCGTCGAGCTCGAGGCGAGTGACGTGCTCGCGGTCTCCGACCGCGCCGATCAGCGTGACCTCGTGCCCCCTGGAGACGTGGGCGCGGGCGCCGACGCCCTCGACGCGGGCGATGACGGCTCCGATTTCGTCCTCGGTCGCGGTTGGTTTCATGACGATCATCATCAGTAGTTCCTTTCCAGTGCTCGCCGTAAGCCTATTGGTCGGTACTCCGGGCGGCGGCTCAGGCGCCGGCCGCCTCGCGATCTGCCACCGGCCGTGGGCGGGCCGGGACGGGGGCGGCGCTCGACCGGATGGGCCTGCTGTGGCCCTTCGCGCCGCCGGCGGGCGGGCGCGCGTCCGAGCGCCTAGCTAAATCGCCAGGACCAGGCGTAGGCGCGATAGGCGCAGCCGAGCGGGGCGCCGGTGGCGCCGTCGGGCGAGGGTACTGGGCGGCTCGGGCTGGTCATCGCGCTCGGACAAGGTGTAGCAGATCCGAGCGCCGCCACCCGATCCCGCGGACGTTCTTCACGGCCTCTAGGCCAGGCGCGGCTGAGGGCGGGCCGCCCGGCGCTACCCGGTCGGCGGCGGCGTCGGCCCGAGCGCGCCCTGCACGAGGGTCCCGTCGGGGCTTCCGAGGCCGGTGCAGGCGTCCCAGCCCGGCCGGGCGCTGTAGGCGCCGTTGCTTCCGCTCACGATGTCGTGGAAGGCGGACGGCCGGGCGTAGAGGAGCGGATGGATGTTGCCGACGGCGTGGCCGAGGTCTCCGTTGATCCGGGCGATCAGGGCGGCCCAGAGCGGGGCGACCGCGCTCGTGCCGCCGAAGGTCTGGGTCGTTCCGCTGAGCACGATCTGGTAGCCGGTGGCCGGATCGGCGTCGCCGGCGACGTCCGGCACCCCGCGGCCGACGCGCCCACCCGGGTTGGCCGAGGGCGGGATGCCGGCGCCGGTCTGGTAGGCGGGCAGCGGGAAGGTGTCGCTCACGCCGCCGCCGGTCGCCCCCCCGCCCGACGAGCTCCAGACCGCCTCGCCGGTGATCTTCCCACCCGTCTCTGAGAGCGTCGTTCCGCCGCAGCCGACGGCGTGCGGGCTCGAGGCGGGGAAGTCGACGTGGGCGAGGCCGTCGGTGACGTTGTCGCCCGACCCGTTGTCCCCGGAGGCGGCGAACACGGTCACGCCGAGGAGGAGCGCGGCCTGGAAGGCCTGATCCATCTGCTGCATCGACTGGGCCGTCCAGCCCGACTCGGCCTGGCCCCAGCTGATCGCGATGACCGAGGGCGCGTTGACCTTGTCGTGGGCGGCGGCGGTCACGGCATCGATGAACCCCTGGTCGGTGTTCGGCGCGAAGTACACGACGATCCGGGCGGCGGGGGCGAGCGCGCCAATGATCTCGATGTCGAGCGCGACCTCGCCGTCGTCGGCGCCGCCGGGCTTGTTGGTCGCCCCGTCGACGCTCACCGCGACGACGGTCGGCTTGGCGATCCCGTTGTCGGCGAAGAACTTCTGAAGGTCGCTGTCGGTGTAGCCGCCCCCGAGCTCGATGATCGCGACGCACTGGCCGGCGCCGGTGCCGGCCGGGAAGTTGTAGGCCTGCCCGATCTCGACCGGGCTGTGGCCGGTGCCCGCCGCGCCCGGCCGGGCGGCCAGCGTGCGGAACTGCGGGCGCGCCTGCGGCCGGTCGTCGAGGCCGTGGACGCTGGCGATGAGCCCGTCGAGGTGGGCGGGCATCGTGAGCGCGCCCTCGAACCCGCGGTAGGACCCGGCGTCGAAGTCGTATCGGGACAGCTCGACGCCGAACGCCTTGCTCATGGCTGCGGCGGGGCCGGCGAGGACGGCGAGACGGCGGGCGGCGTCGCTGCTGTCGACGCGGAGCCCGTGGGCAGCGGCAAACTCGGCGAGCTGGGCCAGGTCGCCGGCCCGGGAGCCGTACTTGGCGGCGAACTCGTCGCGGCTGAGCGCGGTACCCGGAGCCTGGCGGGCGACGAGCTCCGGTGTGATCGGCTCGGCGGGACGGAGGTACACGCTGATCGAGATGCTCTCGGAGGGGTCGAGCGGCGCGGCCTTGCGGGCGCCGGCCAGGGGCGTCAGCTCACTACCGGCGATCCGGACGCGGCTGGCGGCGTGCTCGATGGGGTCAGGCATTGGCTCTCCTCGGTCGGGTTCACCGGACGGTGCTGCCGAGATGATGGACCAAGTCGCGACGGCGCGAGAGCGCGCGTCAGAGCAAGGTGGCGAGAACCTCCAGGAAGCGCGCGTTCTCGGCCGGCGTGCCGTAGCTGACGCGCAGCGCGCCCGGCTTGCCGAGTGCCGTCCCGGCCCGGACGAGGACGCCCTGGGCGGCCAGTCCGGCGACGATCGCCGGCTCGTCGCGGCCGTCGCCGACGTCGAACCAGCAGAAGTTGGCTTGCGAGTCGGCGGCGTGGAGGCCGAGGTCGGCGAGCCCGTCGGCGAGCTCGATCCGCGCGAGGACCGCCCGCTCGACGCGCTGAGCGACGGCGTCCTGGTGCCCGAGCGCGGCGATCGCGGCGGCCTGGGCGGCCGCATTGCAGAAGAACGGCTGGCGCACCCGGTTGAGGGCGTCGGGCAGCTCCCGGGAGCCGCAGAGCGCGAACCCGACGCGCAGGCCGCAGAGGCCGTGGACCTTGGAGAAGGTGCGCAGGAGGACGAGGTTGGGGTGGCGGGCGAGCAGGTCGATCGACTCGTCGGGATCGGCGAGGAGGTTGAACTCGCAGTAGGCCTCGTCGACGATCACGCAGACCTCGGACGGGACGTCGGCGAGGAAACGGACGACGTCGGCGAGCTCGACGGCGGTGCTCGTCGGGTTGTTCGGGTTGCAGACGATCACCAGGCGGGTGGCCACGGTGATCTCGGCCGCCATCGCGCTCAGGTCGTGGCGCTCGTCGGCGTCGAGGGGAACCTCGACGGCGCGGGCGCCGGATGCGGCGGCGAGGTGGGGGTAGACCGAGAAGGACGGCCAGGCGTAGATGACCTCGGCCCCCGGCTCGAGCAGCGCGACGCCGGCCGAGAGGAGGATGTCGCAGGAGCCGTTGCCGACCGCGATCCGCTCGGCGGAGACGGCGTAGCGTCCGGCGAGGCGCATCCGCAGCGCGGCGTTGGTGGGATCGGGGTAGCGGTTCAGCCCGCGGAGGGTCTCGGCGATCGCCTCGACGACCGCGGGCAGCGGAGGGTAGGGCGACTCGTTGCTGGCGAGCCGGACGAGCGGGCCCGGGCGGGCGTAGCCGTCGGCCACCGGGTAGGGCGGCATCCGACCGACGGCCTGGGAGAACTCGAGTGCCATCCTCCTATTGTGCTGCTCCGAGATCGACGCGCAGCGACCGGGCCTCGCCGAGGTAGACATGACGGGCGACGTGCTCGGGGCCGGCGTAGTGGTGGATCAGCACGCGGATCACGCAGGGCAGCGCCCCGGGCACGTCGATCTCGCGAGCGCAGAGCAGCGGCACGCGTTCGAAGCCGAGCCCCCGGGCGGCGACCGCGGGAAACTCGGCGTCGAGGTCGTTGGTCGCGGTGAAGATGCAGCTGACCACCTCGTCGGGGATGAGCGCGTTGCGCTCGATCAGCTCGCGCATCAGCGCCTCGGTGGCGGCGAGGATCAGGCCGGCCTCGTTGCGCTCGACGCTGACGGCGCCGCGCAGGCCGAAGAGGCGCTGGCTCATCGGCCGCCGCGGGTCTCGCGGGCGGGAGTGGCGATCGGCGAGGGGCGCATCGGGGAGGGTCAGGTTAGCGGCGGGCGCCGCGGAGCGGCCGATCTCCCGCTCCGCGGGGCGCCCGCCCCCGGTCGCGCTCCAGCGGGCGCATTCCTGGCGGTGGGTGTAGGCCGGCGCGTCCAAGGCCGCGCACCGCGGTCGGGACGGACCGGTCAGGCCCCGCCCGGCCCGCCGACCTGATCGGCCCGCGGCGCCCCGCCCGCGCGCCCCTTCGGCTCCTCCCAATCCTCCTGGCGACCGAGCGCGGTCATGTCGAGGTAGTAGTGAGTGCCGCCGACCTGCTCGGTACCGCGGGCGTAGGTCGAGTAGGTGTGAAACACGCGGTCGCCGTCGCGCAGGAAGACGCTCGTCCCGTGCAGCTCGATCCCGGAGAAGTCGGCGAAGCCCGCCCGCTCCCAGTAGGCCCGGCCGCGGTAGTTGTACTCCACCGGGGCCACCGCCTCGTCGAGCGTGACGTGGTAGTCGTAGTTGAAGGGGCTCCCGTAGGAGGAGTACCACGGGAACGTCCACCCCATACGCGCCTTGAAGGGCTCGATCTTGGCCAGGGGCGCGCGGGAGACAACCGCCATCGTGGTGTCGCGGGCATGCAGGTGGGCGAGATTGCCGTACTGGTCGACCCGCCCCGAGCAGCTCCTGCACCCCTCGTCCCAGCTCGGGTCGAACATGAAGTGATCGACGATCAGCTGTCGTCGCCCCTCGAAGAGATCAAGCAGGGTGACCGCCCCATTCGGGCCCTCGAACGCGTATCCCTCGACGACCTCGACCATCGGCAGCCGGCGACGGTCCGCGTTCAGCGCGTCGCGCGCCCGCGTGAGCTCCTTCTCCTTCGTCAGCAGGTCCGTGCGCGCCGCCAACCACTCCTCACGTGAGACGATCTGCGGAAGGTCCATCGTGGTGCTCCTGTCCCGGTCGTGTCCTCTCGGAACCTTAGACCGGGCTTCGACCGAGACTCATCGGCCCGACCAAAGGCGGGGGCCGGCGATGCGCAAGGTCCGGGGAGGCCATCATGCCGGCTCATGAGGCGGCGAGCCGAGCTCGGCGAGCCGCCGCTCGAGCAGGCGGCGCTCGGCGTCGTCGTGGACGAGGGCCAGCGCCCGGCGGTAGGCGACCCGGGCCTCGTCGATTCGACCGAGCCGGCGGAGCAGCTCGCCTCGCGTCGAGTGGAGGTAGCGGTAGTCCTCGAGCGCGAGCCGGTCGACGATCTCGAGTCCCGCGGCGGGACCCTGCGCCTCGGCGACCGCGACGGCCCGGCTCAGCTCGACGACCGGCGAGTCGGTGAGCCGGGCGAGCCCGGCGTAGAGCGCCGCGATCTGCGGCCAGTCGCGGGGCTCGTCGACGTGCAGCGAGGCGATCGCCGCCTGCACGACATACGGACCGCGACCGTGGAGAGCAAGCGCCCGGTCGAGGATCACCCGTCCCTCGGCGATCTTCGCCCGACTCCAGAGCGAGCGGTCCTGGTCGGCGAGCAGGACGAGGTCGCCGTCGCGAAACCGCGCCGCCCGGCGCGCCTCGAGGAGGAGCATCATCGCCAGCAGGCCGTGCGCCTCGGGCTCGTCGGGCATCAGCTCGGCCAGGGCCCGCCCGAGGCGGAGCGCCTCGGCCGACAGGTCGCCGCGACCGCCGTAGCCCTCGTTGAAGATCAGGTAGACGGCGGCGAGCACGGCGGCCAGCCGATCGGGCCGGAGGTGGTCGGCCGGCACGCGAAAGGGGATGCCGGCAGCGGTGATCTTGCGCTTGGCCCGGACCAGGCGCTGGGCCATCGTCGCCTCGGGGACCATGAAGGCGCGGGCGATCTCGCCGGTCGAAAGGCCGCCGAGGGTGCGCAGGGTCAGCGCGACCTGGGCTTCGATGGCGAGCGCCGGGTGGCAGCAGGTGAAGATGAGCTCGAGCCGCTCGTCGGGGAAGGTCGTCTCGTCCACGGTGTCCTCCGTCGCCCCGGGCACCTCGAGCAGCCGGGTCTTGGCGGCCAGGGTGCGGTCGCGGCGGATCCGGTTGATCGCCCGGTTGCGCGCCGTCGTCACCAGCCAGGCCGCCGGGTTGGTCGGGACGCCGTCGCGCGGCCAGCGCTCGGCGGCGATCGCGAACGCCTCCTGCGCGGCTTCCTCGGCGAGGTCGAAGTCGCCGAGGAAGCCGATCAGCGTCGCGAGCACACGCCCCCATTCGTCGCGGAAGACCTGATCGAGGATCGCTACCACTCGGCGATCGGGCGAACCTCGACCGCCCCGCCCATGCGCGCCGCCGGGATCCGCGCCGCCACCTCGATCGCCGCGTCGAGGTCAAGCGCCTCGAGGATCAGATAGCCGCCGATCGCCTCCTTGATCTCGACGAACGGTCCGTCGGTGGTCAGCGTCTTGGCATCCTGGACGCGGACGGTGGTCGCCGTCTCGGGCGGCTGGAGCCGGAGGCCGGGGGTGACGCCCGGGATCTCGTTGAGCGCCTTGTAGGCGGCGAAGACCACCTGCTGCTCGTCGTCGGGGAGCCGCTCCCACTCCTCGGAGCCCGGCAGCGGCGTCCTACCTTGATGGATCAGCAGCATGTACTTCATGGCTTCCTCCTTCGCGGGCTGGTCGCCTGTAGGACAAACGAGGAGGCGCGAAATCGACACCTCCTCGAAAGATTCGGCTATCCGCCGGGCGCCGCCACCGCGCGCAGGCGCTCGACCTCGCCCTCCTCGAGCCGCCGGTGCTCCCCCGGGCCCAGGGCGCCGAGCACGAGCGGGCCGTAGGCCACCCGCTCGAGGGCGAGGACGCGGTGCCCGACCGCCTCGCACATCCGCCGGACCTGACGCTTGCGCCCCTCGTGGATGACCAGCTCGATCACGTTGGGCTCGGTCAGCCGGACCTCCGCCGGAGCCGTCGTGCCGTCCTCGAGCTCGACGCCTTGGGCCAGCGCCCGGAGCGCCGACCGGGCGACCGGAGCGCCGGCCACCGTCGCCCGGTAGGTCTTCGACACCTGGAAGCGGGGATGCATCAACAGGTTGGCGAGCTCGCCGTCGTTGGTCAGGAGGAGCAGCCCGGTGGTGTCGACGTCGAGGCGGCCGACCGGATAGAGGCGGCTCGATCCGACCCCGAGCACCTCGACCACCGTCCGCCGGCCGTGGGTGTCGTTGGCGGTCGAGACGACGCCCGCCGGCTTGTGGAGGACGTAGACCACGTGCGGCTCGGGTCCGTCGACCGGCTGCCCATCGACGGCGATCGCCTCGTAACCGCCGATGTCGCGCGCCGGGTCGAGCGTCGCCACGCCGTCGACGGTGACTCGGCCGTCGCGGACGATCACCTCGGCCGCGCGCCGGGAGGCGACGCCGGCGTGGGCGAGATACTTGCCAAGGCGCACGGTGCAACGATAGGCGTGTGGATCTGCAATTGCTGGAGCAGGCGCTCGGCGCCCTCGGCGAGCCGCCCTACCGGGTCGGCCAGGTGTGGGCCTGGGCGGCGGCGGGAGCCCGGGGATACGAGCAGATGACCAACCTCCCCGAGCGGCTGCGCCGCCTTCTCGAGGAGCGCGTGCCCTTCTCGACGCTGACCCTCGCCCGCGAGGCCCACTCGGTCGACGGCACCGTCAAGGCCCTCCTTCACACCGCCGACGGGCGCGCGGTCGAGGCGGTGCTGATGCGCTTCCGCGATGGCCGGCGCTCGCTCTGCGTGTCCTCGCAGTCGGGGTGCCCGCTGACCTGCACGTTCTGCGCCACCGGGCAGATGCGCTTCGGGCGCAACCTGACCGCTTCGGAGATCCTCGACCAGGCTCTGCACTTCCGTCGCCTGGAGCCCGTCGACCATCTTGTCTTCATGGGGATGGGCGAGCCGGGGATCAACATCGAGCAGGTCCTCGCCGCCTGCGCCCGGCTGCCCGACCTCGGCATCACCAACCGGCGCACCACGGTCTCGACCGTCGGCTGGATCCCGGCGATCGCGCGGCTGACCGAATCGGGGCTCCCGATCCGCCTCGCCCTCTCGCTCCACGCCCCCGACGACGCGCTGCGCTCGCAGCTGATGCCGGTGAACGACCGCTACCCGCTGGCCGAGGTGGTCGAAGCCGGCCGCGCCCACTTCGAGGCGACCAACCGGCGGGTGTTCGTCGAGTACGTGATGCTCGCCGGGGTCAACGACCGCTACGAGCAGGCGCTCGCCCTGGGCCGCCTGCTCGCGGGTCGCGCGTTCAAGGTCAACCTGATCCCCTACAACCCGACGGGATCGTCCTACCAGGGTTCGAGCCGCGGGGCGATCGCCGCCTTCCGCAGCGCGCTCGAGCGGGCGGGGATCCCGGTCACCGTCCGCCTGACCCGCGGGCGGGACATCGAAGCCGCCTGCGGCCAGCTCGCGGCGACGGCAGCGTAGACGCCCCCGCTCGGGTCGGGATGGATTTTTCTGGAGCAGTTCCCGGGTGCGCGGCCGCGCATCGTCCGTAAGCGGGCGACGGCGGGAGCCCGGAGCGCCGCCGCGGCGCCGGGGCTCAGCGGTGGCGCAGGAGGCGGGCGTGGGCCGCGCCGCCCGGCTGCGGCGTGCGCACGACGGTCACCGCGGTGAGCTGACCGCGGATCGCGCCCCCGGGGAACGTGAGGCTGTGGAGGTTCGTGTAGAAGCCGCTCGGGTTGTCGATGATGCTCTGGACAAGCGTCCGGTCCGCCGTCGTGCAGCCGGCCGTGACGCCGTGGCGCGGCGCCCTGAAGGGGATCACGACCGGTCCGGCGGTTCCGGCCGCGCCGCGGTGGATGTGACCGGCGGTCACCGCCTCGGCGATTCCGGTCTCGTGGACGAAATAGCACACCCGGCCGGTGTGGGAGTTGAGCGTGACCACCGAGCTTCCCGTCGCGCTCGGCTCGCCGTGAACGGGGACCTCGTTGGCGCCGGTCATGGTCGCGCGCAGGACGGCGATGTCGGCGTAGGCGGGCGCCGCCAGGCAGGCGGCGGTGGCCCCCACGGCGGCGAGGACGGCGGCGGTGTGACGCAGAGCTGGCATGTTCACTCCCGAGAATCGCGTGACTGTTGCGTGATCCTAGCCCGAGCTCAGGCGGGTGGTGCCCCGGCGGCCCGCGCCTCCCCGGCCCGCAGCAGCCGGTCGCGCAGGGTGGCCTGCTCCTCTGGACTCGGATCCCATTGGGCCACGTCGGGCAGCTCGGAGGTCGACTGGAGCCCGAACAGCTTGAGGAAGAGCGTCGTCGTGCGGTACAGCACGGCCCCGAACTGCGAGCGCCCGCTCTCCTCGATCAGCCCCCGGTCGAGCAGGGTGGAAACCGGCGAGTCGGCGTCGACGCCGCGGATCCGGGCGATCTCCGGGCGCGAGACCGGCTGGAGGTAGGCGGTGATCGACAGCGTCTCGAGCTGCGCCGGGGTCAGCGCGGCGAGCCGCGGCTTGGCCAGCAGCCGCCGGGCCGCCGGCTCGGCCGCAGGGTCGCTGGCCAGGGTCAGCCCGCCCGCCACCTCGCGGAGGACCAGGCCGCGCTCGCCGGGGGCATAGGCCGCACGCAGGAAGGCGACCGCCGCCTCGACGGCCGCCGGCGGCTCGTCGCACGCCTCGGCGAGCTCGGCGAGGCCGACCGGCTCGCTCGAGAGGAAGAGCAGCGCCTCGACGATCCGCGCGAGCTCGTCCATCAGCGGGCCGGCCGCGACGCCGGGGCGACGGCCGGGCTGATCATGATCGCGCCGAACGGCTCGCCCTGCGTCCAGCTCGCCTCGCCCTGCTTGTAGAGCTCGAGCAGGGCGAACAGGGTGATGGCCACCGTCATCCGATCCGACCCGCCGACAGCCTCCTCGAAGTCGAACGAGGCCGCCCCCTGCAGCAGCTCGCGCAGATGGGCGATCCGCTCGGCCACGCTGACCCGCGCACTCCCGAGATGGCCGAGGTCGAGCGCGGCCGGCATGGCCAGGAGGCCGCCGAGGGCGCGGCCCAGGGACGCGGGGTTCCAGATCCGGCCCGAGACCTCCGCGAGCGAGCGGCGGCGCAGGTGTGCCGGGAGCGGCGCCTCGCGGTAGCGGACCTCGGGCTGGTCGGCGAGAACGTCCTCGAGGTGGGCCGCGGCGCCGCGGTAGCGGCGGGCCTCGAGCATGCGGGCCAGCAGCTCCTCGGCCGCCTCGCCGGGCTCGAACTCGAGCAGCTCCTCCTCCTCGCCCGGCAGCATCAGCCGCGACTTGAGCTCGAGCAGGGCGGCCACGAGCACGATGAACTCGGTCGCCGCCTCGAGATCGAGCTCGCCGCGGGCCTCGAGGTGGTCGAGGTAGCTGACGACGACCTCGGCGAGCTGGAGCTCGAGCAGGTCGACGACGTCGCGCAGGACGAGGGTCAGCAGCAGGTCGAAGGGACCGCTGAAGACCTCCAGATCGAGCTCGAGCTCAGCCAGCAGCATCGCGCGTCAACGCTACCGGGGCGGCCCGACGCCCATCGCCTCCCGGGCGTCGGCGACGGTAGCCGAGGCGATCGCCCGGGCCTGCTCGGCGCCCGCGGCCAGGGTGGCCTCGAGGCCGGCCTCGTCCTCGCGCAGGGCCTGGTAGCGCTCGCGCACGGCGGCGAGGTAGTCGATCACCGAGGCGGCGACCAGGCCCTTGAAGTCGCCGTATCGGGTCCCGGCGAACTCACGCTCGATGTCCTCGGAGGTGACCCGACGCACGGCGGCGAGGATCTCGATCAGGTTGCCGACCCCGGGCTTCTCCGGCGTGCGGCGCAGCTCGCTGCCCGAGTCGGTGACCGCCCGCCTGAACTTCTTCTCGATCGCCGCCGGCTCGTCGAGGACGTAGACGGTGCCGTCGACGCTCGCGCTGGACGTCGACATCTTGGTCTGCGGGTTCTGGAGGTCCATGATCCGCGCGCCGACCTCGGGGATCCGGTGCTCGGGCACGACGAAGACCTCGCCGAAGCGCGCGTTGAAGCGGATCGCGATGTCGCGCATCAGCTCGATGTGCTGGCGCTGGTCGTCGCCGACCGGCACCTCGTGGGCCCGGTAGACGAGCACATCGGCGGCCTGGAGGACCGGGTAGAGGAAGAGGCCGGCCGAGACGAGCTCGCGCTGGGTGGCCGACTTCTCGCGGAACTGGTTCATCCGGTTGAGGTCGCCGTGGGCGGTGACCGCGGTGAGCAGCCAGGTCAGCTCGGTGTGCTCGGGGACGTCGCTCTGGCGGAAGAGGATCGCGCGCTCCGGATCGACGCCGGCGGCCAGAAGGATCGCCATGGTGTCGTAGAGCCGGCCCCGCAGCTCGGCCGGGTCGTAGGCCACGGTGATCGCGTGGAGGTCGACGATGCAGTAGATCGCCTGCCCCCGCTCCTGTCCGGCGACGTACTGCTCGATCGCGCCGATGTAGTTGCCGAGATGCTTGCGGCCGGTCGGCTGTAGGCCGGAGAAGATGCGCACGACGCCGCAGGGTACTGCGGCGGCAGGCGTTCAGCGCAGGCCGCGGGGTCGCTGCGGACCGCGGGCGTAGAGCGCGGCGGCCGTCTCGTCGTGGTCGAGCACGCTCGGCCCGAGGGCCCCGGGAGCGTCGCCGTGGACGTCGCCCCACGGCCGCTGGTTGATCGCGCTGCCGGCGCGCGTGTAGAGGCCGGCGACCACGGCGAGCAGGAAGACGACAAGGAACGCGGCGAAGATCTCCCAGCCTCCGGCCAGGCCGATGCTCAGGATGGCCATGATGGATTCGTTCGGTGCGGTGGCGAGGCGATCGCCGCGAGCCCACCGCGTCGGGGCCGGGCGTGGGTGCGATTTCTCACCCGCGCGAAAACAACTGGCGGAGCACCGGCCGCTTGGCCGCGCCCGCCTCGTCGAGCCGGCGCACCGGCGTCGCGTACGGCGCGCCGCGCGCGATCGATGGGTCCTCCCGCGCCTCCTCGAGGATCGCGGCGATCGCCTCGGCGAAGGCGTCGAGCGTCTCCCGGGTCTCGGTCTCCGTCGGCTCGACGAGCAGGGCCTCGTCGACCACGAGGGGGAAGTAGACCGTCGGCGGGTGGTAGCCGTGGTCGAGCAGTCGCTTGGCCAGGTCGAGCGTCTTGATCTTGAGCTCCCGCTTCATCGGCGCCCCCGAGAGGACGAACTCGTGCATGCAGCGGAAGCGCCGGCGGCCGTCGGCCGTGTCGGGAACCGCTCCGAAGAGCGGCTCGAGCATGTCCCACACGCCGAGCTCGCCGAGCCGGGCGAGGAGGTAGTTGGCGTTGAGCACGGCGACCTCGGACACGTCGCGCAGGCCGGCGGCCCCGAGCGAGCAGATGTACGCGTAGGTCCGCACGAAGCAGCCGTAGTTGCCGTGGAAGCCGCGCAGGCGGCCGATCGACTTCGGCCGCTCGTAGTCGAGGTCGAACTCGACGACCTCGCCCTCCTCGCGGCGGACGACCACCGGGCGCGGGAGGTAGGGCTCGATCCGGTCGGAGACCGCGATCGGCCCCGACCCGGGTCCGCCGCCGCCGTGGGGTTGGGTGAACGTCTTGTGGAGGTTGAAGTGGACGATGTCGAAGCCCATGTCGCCCGGGCGCGAGATCCCCATGACCGCGTTGAGGTTGGCGCCGTCGTAGTAGAGCGTCGCGCCAACCCGGTGGACGATCCTCGCGATCTCCTCGATGTTCGCGTCGAACAGGCCGAGCGTGTTCGGATTGGTCAGCATCAGGCAGGCGACGTCGGTGTCGGCCTTGTCCCGCAGATCGTCGATGTCGACGCCGCCGTCGGCGTTGGTGGCGACCTTGACGACCTCGTAGCCCGCCATCGTCACCGTCGCCGGGTTGGTCCCGTGGGCGGCCTCCGGGGTCAGGACCTTGGTGCGCCGGTCGCCGCGGTCGTCGTGGTAGGCGCGGGTGAGCAGCACGCCGGCCAGTTCGCCGTGGGAGCCCGCGCTCGGCTGCAGCGAGATGTGCGGCAGGCCGGCGATCTCGCTCAGCGACCGCTCGAGGCGCCACATCAGCTCGAGCGCCCCCTGGGCCAGTGCCGGCTCCTGGAGGGGGTGCAGCCGCGCGTGACCGGGCAGGGCGGCGACCCGCTCGTGGAGGCGCGGGTTGTGCTTCATCGTGCACGAGCCGAGCGGATAGAAGCCCGAGTCGAGGTCGAAGTTCCGCCGCGAGATGCGCACGTAGTGGCGCACGAGCTCGGGCTCGGAGACCTCGGGGAGCCGCGGCGCCTCGCGCCGGCGCAGCCGGGCCGGAATCAGCTCGTCGAGGCGCCGCTCGGGGACGCCGCTCGGCGGCGCGACGAACGCCCGCCGCCCGGGGGCGCCCTTCTCGAAGATCGTGCGCGCGGCGTCGCGCTGCATGTCGGTCCCCTTCACGACGGAACTCCCGCATCCGCGCGCTCGGCGGCCAGCGCCCGGGCGAGCACCGTGGCCAGGCGGTCGATGTCCTCGCGCGTGCGCTGCTCGGTGACCGCCACCAGCAGGCCGCTCGCGTACTCGGGGTAGGTGCGGCCGAGCGCGTAGCCGGCGTTGACCCCCTCGGCGTGGCAGCGGGCGAGCACGCGGCGCACCCCGGCCAGGCCGTCGACCTCGAGCGCGATCGCGAACTCCCGCACCACCGGCTGGGTGTGGATCGGCCCGGCCCCGGGCAGCGCGCAGAGCGCGTCGCGCGCGTAGGCGGTCCGCTGGGCCAGGAGCTCGCCGAGCTCGACCAGGCCGCGGCGCCCCAGCCAGCTCAGGTAGACGATGCCGGCGAACGCGTTCAGCGCCTGCGAGGTGCAGATGTTCGAGGTGGCCCGCTCGCGGCGGATGTGCTGCTCGCGGGTCTGGAGGGTGAGCACGAAGCCGCGCCGCCCGTCGACGTCGCGCGTCTCCCCGGCGATCCGCCCCGGCATCCGCCGCAGGTGCTCGCTACGGGCGGCGAAGAAGCCGAACGACGGGCCGCCGAAGTCGAGCCGGTTCCCGAGCGTCTGCCCTTCGCCGACGCACACGTCGACCCCGAGCGCGCCGGGCGCCTCGAGGATGCCGAGCGTCAGCGGATCGGCCATGCAGACGACGAGCGCCCCGTGGGCCCGGGCGGCCTCGACGAGCGGGGCGAGGTCCTCGACGGCGCCGAGGAAGTTCGGCTGGGCGACGAACACGGCGCTCACGGTTTCGTCGATCGCCGCCGCCCACGCCTCGGGGTCGGTCAGGCCGGCGTCGAGCTCGACCTCGTCGACGCTCATCCCGTAGCCGGCCGACAGCGTGACCAGCGTCTCGCGGGCATCGGGATGGACGCCGCGGGAGATGACGAACCGCTCGCGGCCGTGCGAGAGCTTGGCCAGGTAGCCGGCGGCGGCCAGCGCCGACGGGCCCTCGTAGACCGAGGCGTTCGACACGTCGAGTCCGGTCAGCTCGCAGATCGCCGTCTGATACTCGAACATGACCTGGAGCCCGCCCTGCGAGACCTCGGGCTGATACGGGGTGTAGGGGGTGAGGAACTCCGACCGGGTGGTCAGCATGTCGATCACGGCCGGCACGTAGTGGTCGTACATGCCGGCGCCCAGGAAGCACAGCTCGTCCTCGGTCGACACGTTGGCGTCGGCCAGCTCGCGCAGGTGCCGGTAGACCTCGGCCTCGCCGAGCCCGGCAGGGAGGTCGAGCCCGCGCCCGAGGCGCACGCCGGCGGGAATCCCGGCGAACAGCTCCTCGACCGACTCGACGCCGATCGTGGCCAGCATGGCCGCGAGGTCCTCCGGGGTGACGGCGGTGTAGCGACTCACGAGACGGCTCCGATCACAGCGAGGCGACGTACGCGGCCTGGTCGAGTAGCGCCTCCCGCTCGGTCGGGTCGCTCAAGCGGATCTTGACCATCCAGCCGTCGCCGTAGGGATCGTCGTTGACCGTCTCCGGCGTCTCGGCGAGCTGGTCGTTGACCTCGATGATCTCGCCCGAGAGCGGCGCGAACACGTCGGAGACCGCCTTCACCGACTCGACCTCGGCGTACGCCTCGTCCTGGCTGATCTGCGTGCCGACCTTTGGCGGATCGAAGAAGACGAGCTCGCCGAGCGCGTCCTGGGCATGCCAGGTGATGCCGAGCACGGCGGTGTCGCCCTCGACCCGAGCCCAGTCGTGCTCCGGGTGGTAGAGCAGGTCTTCGGGATAGGTCTCCTGCGTCATGCGATCGATCCCCTTACTGGCCATCGTTGCGGCTCTGGACTGTAGCGGGGGGGACGGCTACTCCTTGGTCAGGAGGGGCTTCGAGGCGACGACCGCCGCCCGCTCGCGGCCGCGCACGTCGATCGCGATTTCGGTCCCGGGCTCGGCGCGCTCGGGCGGGAGGTAGGCCATCCCGACGCCGATCTCGAGGCTCGGGGAGTAGGTCCCGCTCGTCACCTGGCCCCCGCCGACCACCGGGCAGCCCGGGCGCGGGATTCCGGTCCCGGTGAGCTTGAACGGGGCGAGCTTCTCGCGCGGCCCCGCCGCGCGGACGGCGCGCACCGCGTCGGAGCCGATGAAGCCGGTGTCCTCCCGGCAGCACCAGCCGAGACCGGCCTCGATCGGCCCGCGGTCCTCGGCGAGCTCGTTGCCGTAGAGCGGGTAGCAGACCTCGATGCGCAGCGTGTCGCGGGCCCCGAGACCGGCCGGGCGCGCCCCGCGGGCGACGAGCTCGTCCCAGATCTCGACCGCGTGCTCGGGCGCGAGCAGGAGCTCGACCCCGTCCTCGCCGGTGTACCCGGTCCCGCAGACGAGCGCCTCGCGGCCGGCCAGGACCCGCAAGGCGACCGTCATGCGCCGCGGGAGCGGGGCGCTCGAGATGGCCTGCACCATCTCCCGGGCCAGCGGGCCCTGGACGGCGAGCATCGCGTAGTCCGCGCGGCGGTCCTCGACGCTGACCGCGAAGCCGTCGGCCTGCCGGCGAAACCAGGCGAGGTCCTTCTCGTGGTTGGCGGCGTTGGTCACCGTGAGGTAGCGGTCGGGCTCGAGGCGGTAGGTGAAGAGGTCGTCGAGCACGCCGCCGTCCTCGCGGCAGAGCAGGCTGTACTGCCCGCCGCCGACCGCGAGCTTGTCGAGGTCATTGGTCAGGACGCGCTGAAGGAAGTCGGACGCGCCGGGGCCGCTCGACTCGATCTCGCCCATGTGGGAGACGTCGAACACGCCGCAGGCCGTGCGCACGGCGAGGTGCTCCTCGATCACGCCCTCGTACTGGACCGGCATCTCCCACCCGGCGAAAGCAACCAGCCGCGCCCCGGCGGCCCGATGGGCGTCGATCAGCGGCGTCTGGCGCAGCTTCGTGTCCCCGGCCATCGCGCCGAGCATATCGGCCGCGACCGGCGCCCCCCGACCCGGCTCCGGCTCTCGCTCCGGCTCTGGCCGCCGATCAGCGCAGGAACGGCGGGACGTCGATGTCGTCGTCGGAGATCTCGAGCGACGACCGCTGGCGGTCTGAGATCCGCGGGCCGCGATCGGGCACCCGCGTCGGCGTGCGGCCCTCGCGCACGTTGCGGGCGTCGCGAACCGCGCGCCCGCCCGGGCGATGGTCGAATCCGGTCCCGATCACCGTCACCCGGACGTCGTCGCCGTGGCTCTCGTCGATCACCGCGCCGAAGATGATGTTCGCGTCGCGGTCGGCGGCGGTCTGGACGATCTCGGCGGCCTCGTTGACTTCGAAGAGCCCGAGATCGCGGCCGCCGGTGATGTTCAGGAGGATGCCGGTCGCTCCGTCGATCGACTCCTCGAGCAGCGGCGAGGCGATCGCCGCCTTGGCCGCCTCGGCCGCCCTGTTCTCGCCGGTGCCCGTGCCAATGCCCATCACCGCGGTGCCGGCGTCGGTCATGATCGTGCGCACATCGGCGAAGTCGAGGTTGATCAGGCCGGGGATCGTGATCAGGTCGGTGATGCCCTGGACGCCCTGGCGCAGGACGTTGTCGGCCTCCTTGAAGGCGTCGAGGATCGACGTGCGCCGCTCGACGATGGCCAGGAGCTTCTCGTTGGGGATCACGATCAGCGTGTCGACCACCTCGCGCAGCCGCTGGATGCCCTCTTCGGCCTGGCGCGCTCGCTGGCTGCCCTCGAACTCGAACGGCCGCGTGACCACGCCCACGGTCAGCGCGCCGATCTCCTTCTTGGCGATCTCGGCGATTACCGGCGCCGCGCCCGTGCCCGTGCCGCCGCCCTCGCCCGCGGTGACGAAGACCATGTCGGCGCCCTTCAACGCCTCCTTGATGTCGTCGCGCGACTCCGAGGCCGCGCCGTAGCCGGTCTCCGGGTTGGCGCCGGCGCCCAGCCCCTTGGTCAACTCGTTGCCGATGTTGAGCTTGATGTCGGCGTCGCACATGGCCAGCGCCTGGGCATCGGTGTTCGAGGCGATGAACTCGACCCCGCGCAGGCCGGCGTCGACCATCCGGCTGACGGCGTTGGTTCCGCCCCCGCCGACGCCGACGACCTTGATGACCGCCAGGTAACTGCCGCTTTCCATTTTTGTCGTCCGAGCCTCTAGTTAGAGTGAAGGGTTGGGCACATTCGTGCCGGGCCGTGTTAAATCCACGTTATGCAGGGCTCCTGGCCGTTGTCAAGTCTGCGGCCGCTCGCAACTTTCGTTGCAGAACCCCGAACCCTCGACCCTAAGGCGATCTCGACCAAAATCCCGCCATCGACCTCAACTCGAGGTTGAGAGTCAGCCCACGGTCGGCGGCCCGGTGACCAGCGCGCCGGCCGCCGTCCCCGGGGCGCTGGCCGCGCCGCCGATCGTCGCCGGATCCCCGACCTGAGCCGCCGGCCGCTCGGGGTCGTGGAGGTCGACGTAGACGGCGCCGCGCGATGCGGGGTCGGTCAGCACGCGGGCGACCGCCGCCCACTTCGCGTGGAGCCGCGCGGTGTCGCCGAAGTAGAGCGCCGGTCCGCCGCGCATCGTCGCGGTCAGGCCGTGGCGCCCGAAGGCCACGCTCGCCACCCGGCCGCGGAGCGCCGGCGGGGCGATGTCGAGCAGCTCGAGGGCGGCGAAGCTGACCGGATCGCTGACGCTCGCCCCGGTCGGGACCGCGCTGAGCGCCACCGTCGGGAGGTTCGGCGCCGTGCCGACGCCGCGAACGATCCGCCCGTCGGCGGCGACCGGCAGCCGCTGCCCGCCGGCCACGAGCGCCGCCACCGGGAGCTCCTCGATCACCTGGATGCGCAGGCCATGGGGGAACTCGCTGCTCACCCGGAGGTCCTTGACGACGGCGAACGGGGAGACCGCGGCGCGCAGCCGCCCGAGCTCCACGTGCGTCGTGGTCATCCCTCGCGCCGCGCCCTCGAGGCTCGAGCGGATCGCCGGCGCCCCGGCGCCGCCCAGGCCGCTGATCGCGACCTTGTGCACCGCGAACAGCGGCGCATCGCGCAGGAGCAGCCAGCTCCCGTAGAGGGCGGCCAGCACGACGCACACGCCGGCGATCTTCAGGCGGACCATCCACCGGTCAAGTTCGACCGCTCCCGCCGATCCCCTCCCCCCTACCCGCCCGGTCGGACCCACGGGAAGTCGACCGGACCGAGCGTCTGCACCTCGGGCTCGAGCTCGATCCCGCACCGCTCGGCGACCAGCCGCCGGCCTTCCGCCATCAGCGCGACCACGTCGGCGGTCGTCGCCGCGCCCGTGTTCTCGACGAAGTTGGCGTGCTTGGGGGAGAAGCGGGCCCCGCCGACGCGCAGCGCCGTCGCCCCGGCGGCGCTCAGGAGCAGCCCGGCGGTCTCCCCCGGCGGGTTCTTGAACGTCGATCCGAAGGTCCGGATCCCCTTGGGCTGCGCCGCGTGGCGCAGCGCGCGCAGCTCCGCCAGGCGCGCGCGCACCGCCTCGCTGGCCGCCGGCTCGAGGACGAACTCCGCGCGCGAGACGACCTCGCCCGCGCGCAGGTTCGAGGCCCGGTAGGTCAGGGCGAGCTCGTCCGGCGCGCGCCGCTCGCCGCCGGCCGCGGTGTGGACCTCGACCCAGGCGAGCACGGCGGCCAGCGCTCCGCCGTAGGCGTTGGCGTTCATCCGCACCGCCCCGCCGACGGTCCCCGGGATGTTGACGCCGAACTCGATGCCCGCGAGCCCGAGCGCGGCCGCCCGCGCCGCCACCGCCGGCATCCGGGCGCCCCCACCGCAGACGATCCGCTCGCCCCGCGGCTCGATCCGGGCGAGCTCGCGGTCGAGCTTCAGCACCAGGCCGGGCACTCCCGCGTCGGCGACCAGCAGGTTCGACCCCGACCCGACCACGGCGATCGGCAGCTCCCGGGCGGCGGCCCAGTTCAGCAGCTCGTCGAGCTCGGCCGCCGAGCCCGCCCGGGCGAAGAACTCGGCCGAGCCCCCGGTCCCCACCGTCGTCAGCCGGGCGAGCGGAAAGGCCGCGAGCGGCTCCGAAGTCATCCGATCAGTCGCCGCCCCAGGGCATCTACGTCGCCGGCGCCCAGCACCAGGCAGAGGTCGCGCTCGCCCAGCAGCCGGCCCAGCACCCGCGCGGCCTGGTCCTGGCTGGGCAGCCAGTAGACGGGGCGCCCGCCGGCTGCGTCGACCGCCGCCGCGGCGATTAGGCGACCGGTCACGCCCGGGAAGTCCTCGGCCCGCTCGCGCGCCGGGTAGACGTCGAGCACGGCGACGACGTCGGCCCCGGCCAGCGCCGCCCCGAACTCGCGCGCGAGCTGCTCGGTGCGCGAGTAGAGGTGCGGCTGGAAGACGGCGACCAGCCGCCCGGGGCCGAAGCTCCGCGCCGCGGCGATCGTCGCCGCCACCTCGGTCGGGTGGTGCGCGTAGTCGTCGTACACCGTCGCTCCCCCTGGCGTGCGCCCCAGCAGCTCGAAGCGGCGGCCGACGCCGGTGAAGCGCCCGAGCGCCGCCGCCGCGAGCCCGAGGTCGGCACCCGCGAGCCGGCACACCTCGAGCGCCGCGGCCGCGTTCAGCGCGTTGTGCGCACCCGGGACGCGGAGGCTGATCGTCAGCCCGTGGGCCTCGAAGCGCACCCCGCCGCCGTCGAGCTCGGGCGCCGGGACGTCGTAGGCGACGACCGGCCCCGCGCGCAGCGCCAGCAGCTCGGGCCGGCGCCAGATCACCGCCGCGGGCGCGGCGGCGAGGAACTCGCGGTAGGCGCCCTCGAGCTCCAGGCGCGACCCGAACGCCGCGTGGTGGTCGAGCTCGACGCTCGTCAGCACGGCGATCTCCGGATCGAGGGCCAGCATCGACCGGTCGGACTCGTCGGCCTCGACGACCAGCCACTCGCCGCTCCCCCACTCCCCGTTGCGCCCGGTCTCGGCCAGCGTGCCCCCGATCAGGTAGCCCGGGTCGAGGCCGCAGTCGCGCAGCGCACTCGTGATCATGCTCGCCGTCGTCGTCTTGCCGTGGGCGCCGGCGACGGCGATCGTCCGGCGCAGCCGGCTCAGCTCGCCGAGCAGCTCCGCCCGGGAGCGCACCGCGAGGCCGCGCGCGACGGCCGCCCGGCGCTCGACGTTGCCCGGCGCGATCGCGCTCGAGCAGAACACCTCGACATCGTCGCCGGCCGGCACGTTGCCCTCCGCGTGGCCGATCCGCGCGCTCAGGATCCCGTCGCCGGCCAGCGCCCGGGCAAAGGGCGAGTCGGCCTGGTCCGATCCGGTCACCGTCGCCCCGAGGGCGTCCGCCGCCCGAGCGTAGGCGCTCATCCCGGCACCGCCGACGCCGACGATGTGGATCCGCCGTCCGCTCCACGGCCTCATCCGGCCGCCGCCAGAAGCTCGTCGGCGATCAGTCGGGCGGCGTCCGGCCGGGCCAGCGAGGCCGACGCCGCACTCATCGCCGCCAGGCGCGGGCCGTCGGCCAGGAGCTCCTCGACACACCCGCGCAGGCGGGCCGCGTCGAGCTCGGCGTCGCCGATCACCACCGCCGCCCCGGCCGCCTCCATCCACGCGGCGTTGGTCCTCTGATGGTCGCCGGCGGCGTGGGGGTAGGGGACGAGGATCGCCGGCCGCCCGTAGGCCGCGATCTCGAAGATCGACCCCCCCGACCGGGCCACGACCAGGTCGCTGGCCGCCAGGGCCTCGCCGAAGCGCTCGGCCGGGAGGTACTCGCGCAGGTCGTAGTGCCGGCCCCGCGGGCGCGCCGACAGCTCGCCGTAGTCGCGCGTCCCCGCCACATGGATGACCTGAGCCGGGGCGTCGGCCGCGAACGCCTCGAGCGCCGCCAGGTTGATCGTCCGGGAGCCGAGCGACCCGCCGAAGATGAGCAGGCACCGGACATCCGCGGCGATCGCCAAGGCCGTTCGCGCCGCCGCCCGGTCGGCGGCGGCCGGCGGGCACGCGCGCCCGGTCACCAGGTAGCGCCCGCCGTCGCGCCCGCCGAGCGGGAAGGCCAGGCAGACCCGGCGCGCCGCCGGCGCCAGCGCCCGGTTGGTCAGGCCGAGCCGGCTGTCGGCCTCGGTCAGGACGATCGGGAGGCCGAGGCTGATCGCGGCGAGCGCCACCGGCCCCGCCACATAGCCCCCGCCGCCCATCACCGCGCGCGCCCGTCCGTCGCGGAGCAGCCGGCGCGCCTGCGCTGTGGCCGCCGCCGCCCGGCCGAGCGCGCGTGCCGCACGGAGCGGGTTGCGGCGGTCGAGGCCCTCGACGACGATCGACCGGAGCTCGTAGCCGGCGGCGGGGACGAGCTCGCGCTCGGCCCGCTGCCCGCCGATGAAGAAGACGCTAGCGCCCCGAGCCCGAAGCGCGTCGGCCACCGCCAGCGCCGGTACGACGTGCCCCGCCGTGCCGCCCGCCGCGATCGCGATCCTGATCCCCGCCACCGGCGGATCGTCGCGGTTTCAGGCTCGGCGTGCCGAGCGCCCGCAGGGTGGCCGCGCCGCCGCCGGCCACGTTCAGGAGCAGCCCGACCCCGGCGAGCAGGACGATCATGTTCGTCGACCCGTAGGAGACGAGCGGCAACGGCACGCCGGTGAGGGGGGCGATCCCGAGCACAGCGAAGATGTTGAGCGTCGCCTGGCCGACGATCAGCGAGGTGATCCCCACCGCGAGCAGGGCGGCGTAGGCGCCCTTGGCGGCTCGCGCCGCGCGCAGGCCGGCGTAGGCGATCAGCCCGTAGAGGAAGAGCAGCCCGCAGACCCCCATCACGCCGAGCTCCTCGCCGATCACGGCGAGGATGAAGTCGGTGTGGGCCTCCGGGAGATAGAAGACCTTCTGCACCGACTGGCCCGGCCCGACCCCGAGCAGACCCCCCGACCCGATCGCGATCTGTCCCTGGACGGCCTGGTAGCCGCTCTGGCCGGCGTGGGCCCACGGGTCGAGGAACGCGGTCAGCCGGGCCCGCCGGTAGGGCTCGATCAGCGCGATGACCACGACCAGCGCGACCCCGCCCAGGGCGAGGAGGCCGAGTGTCCGCAGGGGGACGCCGGCGGCCACCATCACGGCAACGACGACGAAGGCGAGGATGATCGCCGTGCCCAGGTCGGGCTGGAGGACGACCAGGCCGCAGGCGGCGGCCGTGACCAGCAGCAGCGGTCGGAGCATCGCCCGCAGCCGCCGCTCGGTCATCCGGCCGCTCGAGAGGACGTGGGCGGCGTAGAGGACGAGCGAGAGCTTCATCAGCTCCGACGGCTCGAACTGCGCCGGCCCGGCACCGACCCACCGGCGGGCTCCGTTGACGGTCCGGCCGATGCCCGGCAGCTTGGTCGCGACGAGCAGCGCGAAGGAGATCATCAGCAGGGCCGGCGTATGGCGGCGGACGGCGTCGAGACCGCCGCGGGCGAGCAGACGCATGCAGACCAGCCCGACCGCGCCGTAGCCGACGAACTTGATCAGGTAGCCGGTGGCGCCGCCCTGGCCGGCGAGCAGGGAGCGGGGCGAGGAGGCGCTGTAGACCATCACGGCGCCGGCGGCCAGGAGGCAGAGCGCCGCCGTCAGGAGGATGCTGTACTCGAGCGGCAACTGGCGCATCCCTGCCCGGCGCGGTTGCTCCGCGCCGATCCGTTTCACGGCCCGGCCCTTCCGCTGAACCGGGGTCGCTGCGTCGGTGGGCATCCGTGGTTGGTTCGACGCCGGTCGCGCGATGCCTCCCCCGCGTTCGCCGCCTCGCGCGGGACGGGCGGCCGTCGCGCCGGGCCGGGTTCGAGCCGCGGGTCGCCGGGCCGGGTTCGGGCGGCGGGCGACGGTCGGCGGGCGGCGGGCGGCGGGCGGCGGGCGCGACCTGCCCACCGGCACCGCGGCCGCGATGTGTGACCAATATCACACTACTCCAGGTGTTCCCGGCGCCCCTCGCGGGGTACACCAAACCGACAGGGCGCTCAGGGCCCAGGTGCGTCCGGTTACTTTCAGTGCCAATCACGCGGCGCCGCGGTTTTCGAGCAGCGGCCAACGGGACGGCAGGCAGCCTCTCCACCAGGAGCACGACGTGATCACTCCGGCGACCCGTACCTGCGACCCCCCCTCCGGTCATGTTCTCTGACCTGCGCTTCGCCGCGATCGCCGTCTTCCTGACCATCGCCCTGGCCGGCGGACTGATTGCCGCCGCGGTGATCAGCGCCACCTCGGGCGGACCCCTGCCCCCCCAGACCACCCCGTCGGCGATGGCGGTCGCCACCCGGTCCCTGCCCGCATACTGGACCGTCCACCCGGGTGACACGTTCACTACCATCGCCACCCAGAACCACCTGAGCGTCGACCAGCTCCAGCAGCTGAACCCGGCACAGGATCCCACCAACCTCATTCCCGGCCGGCGCCTGCGGCTACGGGTGCGCGAGCCGGGCCGGCCGATCGCCGCGCGGCGCGTGGTCCCCGCCCTCTGGACCGTCGCCCGCGGCGACACCTACAGCTCGATCGCCGCCAAGACCGGCGTCGCCCTCGGCGATATTGCGCAGTTCAATCCGAAGGTCAATCCGAACCTCCTGGTCCCCGGCCGGCGGCTCCGCTTGCGACCCTAGTGGTCGCTCAACCCGTGGGCGGGGCGGGCTGCGGCGGCAGCGGTTGATCGTCGGGCCGGGGGAGTCGGCCGCCGCCGCGCAGCACGATCTCGCCGATCGGCCGCGGGGGGCCGGGCGACGGCGGCGCCGGCCTCGGGGCCGGGGGCGCCGGCGGCGGCGCGGGGATCGCCCCGGCGAGGTCGGTGCCGAACCCGGGCGGGGGCGGGTTCGTCACCGACGCGGCGACCAGGTCGGCCAGGCCGGGGTCGTCGTCGACGCGGGGGACGCCGAGCGCGGGCAGCCCGAGCAGCTGGATGGCCGTCCGGGGGACCGTCGCGTGCGAGCTCCACCGGCTGTCGATCCCGGGCCGGACGTGACCGCCGAACATGAGCAGCGCCACCCGCGGGCCATAGGTCACCTGGACGTTGTCGGGCGTGTACTCGAGCGCCGGGGTCGCCACGTGATCGTCGTAGCCGCCCCAGTCGTCCCAGGTCAACATGAACACGGTGCCCTCCCAGGCCCCGGCCTTGACGACGGCGTCGACGATCTGCCAGACGGCGTTCATCCCCTGCGTGACATCGGCCGGAGGGTGTTCGTCGAGCGGGCTGTTGTGCCAGATGTAGCTCAGGGCGGGCAGGCGCCCGGCGGCGGCGTCCTTGGCGAAGTCGTCGGGATGGGCGAGGTTCGGCGAGCCCTTGAGCTGGGTGTAGAAGCCGACCGGGTACTCGCGGTTGGCGGCGTAGCAGCGCCAGTCGACGCCGTGATCGGCGGCCAGGCCCGGGACCGACGGCATGTCCCATACCGGCGGCGTCATCCGCTGCGGCGGGTTGCGCAGCGTCGGTGACTGTCCTCCGACCAGCATCAGGTGGTTCGGGGTCGAGTTCGACCCGAACCCCGAGCAGTGGTTCTCGAGGAAGGCCCCGGTCGTCGCCAGGTAGAGGTAGTAGGGAAGCACCGCCCGGGTGTCGAACTGAACCTTCTGGCCCGTGATCTGGCCGGTCAGCCAGCGGAAGTAGGCGTGGCGATCATGAGGCTGATCGTGCGCCGGCGGGTTGGCCGACAGCGGCCAGTCGGCGGCCACGTTGGCCCCGTAGGCGGCCATTGCCCGGAAATAGTTGTCGGTCGTGTGGTTCTCCTGCACGATCACGACGACGCGGTCGGCTCGTCCGTCGGTTGCTGCCACGGGGCACTCGCCTTTCGTTCGCCTGGTCGCGCCACCGTAACCGCCTTGCCATCGACGGTCAACGCGTCGACGACCTGGTCACGCGCCGCGGTCGATCACCCGTCGACGACGAGTCCCTGCAGCGGTCCGAGCAGGCGCATGGAGCGCTTCGAGACCCCGGGCAGGGCGATCAGACGGTGCTCCGGCGTGCCTCCGGCGTCGGCCCGGCGGCGCGACTCGAAGGCGATCGGACGCCAGAGCTCGTCGACGATCGCGGTCGGATCGCCGGCCACGGCCTCCGGCGCCGCCTCGAGGTGCTCGGCCCAGAGCCGGCGGCGCACCCCGGCGACGAGCTCGGCGTCCTGGGTGACGACGTTGACCTCGCTGTCGTTGAACAGCGAGTGGGCGTTGAGGTTGGCCGAGCCGATCGTCATCCACCGGTCGTCGACGATGCCGATCTTCGCGTGGACGTACACCGGCTCGCTGCGCCCGGCCTGCGGGTCGCGCGCGTAGATCGTCGAGGCGAGCAGGCGGCCGCGGCCGCCGTCGGCGGCGACCAGCACGCTGAGCTGCCCCTTGGTGTCGTCGGCTCCGTTGTTGGCCCGTGCCGGGAGGAGGATGACCACGCGGAAGGACGGGCTCGGCGGGCGGCGGAGCTTGTCGGCAAGGATCGAGACCATCTCCGGCGACCAGAGGAACTGGTTCTCCAGGTAGACGAGCCGCTCGGCCGAGCGGAGCGCCCGCGTGTAGGCCTCGAGGATGCGGAACTCGCCGCGGCGAGCGAAGGCGTAGGCCCGCTCCGGGAGCGTCCGCACGAGCTGGAGCTCGACCTCGCCCGCCGGCCCGGGCGCCGCCGGCGGCGGGAGGCGCTGCTCGGCGACCTCCTGCCAGCGGCTGCGAAAGTGCTCGGCGACGTCGGCCACCACGGGCCCGCGGATGCAGACGGCGCCGTCGTGCCAGCCGAGCGAGTCCCGGTAAGGATGGTCGTTGTGGTCGAAGCGGTCTCCGCCGAGACCGGTCAGGTCGATCCCGCCGACGAAGGCGACGCGGTCGTCGACGATCACGAGCTTCTCGTGGTGGCAATGGGCCATGCGCTCGTGGCTGTCGAGGACGCACTCGATCCGGTTGTCGCGGCAGAGGTCCTCGCGACCCTGGCGGACCGTCGCCCGGGTCGGCTTGAAGACGGGCAGCGGCGCGCCGGCCCAGACGAGCACCCGGACCGGGATCCGCTCGGCGAGCTCGCCGAGCAGCCCGCGCACGGTCGGCGCGCCCGGCTCGTGTCCGAGGCGGAAGCCCGGCTCGACGTGCCAGCCGGCGACGTGGACGTGCGACTCGGCCGCGGCCAGCTCGGCGGCGATTCGCGGCAGGGCCTGGGCGCCGTCGACCAGGATCTCGATCGCGTTGCCGCGGCGCGGCGGCGGGTCGCCGGCGCACCAGAGCCCGTCGCGCGGCGGGTCGAGCGCCGCCGCCCACCCGAGGTGGGTCAGCCGGCGCCGGTGATGGGCGCGGGTCAGCCGCTCGATCGAATCGCCGATGCCGTGGTCGAGGCGCTCGACGGCGCCGTTGCTCAATGCCCTCACCCGCTGTCACGATACCCGCCAGATGCCCGCGAAACCGGACTCCTCCGCCTCCGCCGAGATCCTCTCCGCCGGCCGGTCGCGCTACTTCGGGTGGTCGTGCGGGCCGGCTTCGTGGCGCGGGGCCTCGTCTACCTCGTGATCGGCGCCCTCGCGTTCGCCCTCGTCCTGGGCGCGGCGAACGGGTCGGCGACCAACCAGCAGGGCGCCCTCGCCGTGATCGCCGGTGCCCCGCTCGGCAAGGCGGCCCTCGCCGCGCTCGCGCTCGGCCTGCTCGCCTACGCCGTCTGGCAGCTCGGCCAGGGAATCCTCGGGCGCGGACTCGAGGGCGGCGGCCCGGACCAGCCCGCCGACCGGAGCGGCAACCTCGGCAGCGGCGTTGCCTACCTCGGCTTCTTCGTCCTCGCGGTGAAGGTCCTCTTCGCCGGCCACGCCGACCAGTCGAGCGAGCCGCGCCGCGCGGCCGGCGGCGTCCTCGGCTGGCCCGGCGGCCAGTGGATCGTCGGCGTGACCGGCGTCGTCTTCGTCGCCGTCTGCCTCTACCTGGCCTATGAGTGAGGGGCTGTCCGGCGTCTATCTCGAGGACGCCAAGACTGAGCAGATGAGCCGGCGCACCCATCGCTTCCTCGATGTCCTCGGCCGGGTCGGGCTGGCCTCGCGGGCGCTCGTCTTCGCCCTGATCGGCTACTTCCTGATCCCCACCGCGGTCGACTACGACCCGGCGAAGGCGATCGGCATCGACGGCGCCCTGCGTGCGGTCGCCCGCCAGCCCTACGGCGGCTGGCTCCTGGGCGCCGTGGCGCTCGGGCTGATGACGTTCGCCTTCGCCTCGCTCGCCGAGGCCCGCTACCGGCGGCTCTGAGCCGCGGTCAGGCCCCGCGGCTGGTCGGACTCGGGGCGAACAGGGCCGCGACCTCCGGCTCCATGAAGTAGTCGGTCCCGCCGTCGGCGCGCCCCTCGGTGGCGATCGGCAGGACGCGATCGAGGTGGCGGCAGTAGCGGCCCGGCCAGGCCAGGATCCCCGCCACCCCGTGGGCGCCCTTCTCGAGTCCCAGGCGGGCGGCCGCCTCGTTGCCGGAGAGCCTTTGTCCGGGCGCGGCGGCGAGCAGGTCGAACAGCTCCTGCGCGGCCGGCGCCAGCCGGCCGTAGAGCCACGCCGCCCGGTCGCCGTCCTCGGGCGTCCATGCGCCGGCCGTCCCGTGCTGGCGCCGCCCGTGGTGGCGGCCGCGTCCGCCGAGCCCACCCGGCCCTCCCCGCCCCGGCCCGTGACCGGGCTCGGCGGCGAGGAAGGCGGCGAACCAGGCGTAGAACTCGGCCACCCGCTCCTCGGGGACCGGAACCGTCACCTGCTTGTCGGCCATCAGACGCTGCTCGTCCCCGCCGGAGCGCTCGAGGCCGTCTCCGCCTCGCTTTCGGGCGCCGCCTCGGCGCGGTGGTGGCCGCACCCGTGACCCGGGTGCGAGTCCCCGACGCCTCCGGGACCGTGCCGCCCGCGGCGACCGCGGCCGTGGCCTCCGCCGGCGAGGAAGCGACCGAAGAACGCGTAGAACTCCGCGAGCCTGTCCGCCGGTACGTCGATCGTGATCTGCTTGCTTTGGCTGCTGCTGCTGGTCTGGCGTTCCATGTTTGCTCCCTTACTTATACTTATACTTACGTTATACAGGCTAGCATAAGTACGACGGCCCCTGAAGGGGCGACTCAGGGGGGTTATTTGTACGAAACCTGATTGGATTTCGCCCTTATTGGCTATGATGTGGCGGCCCAATGCCCAACGACCGAAATGGGGAGTCGCTGATGAGCACGACCGATGAACTGGTGGCCAACGCCGAGAACTACGCCGCGAGCTTCGACAAGGGCGAACTGCCGATGCCCCCCGGTCGGAAGGTCGCGATCGTCGCCTGCATGGACGCGCGCCTGAACGTCTACGGCCTGCTCGGTCTCAGCGAGGGCGACGCCCACGTGATCCGCAACGCTGGCGGTGTGGTCAGCGAAGATGCGATCCGCTCGCTCGCCATCTCCCAGCGCCTCCTCGGCACCGAGGAGATCGTCCTCATCCACCACACCGACTGCGGGATGCTCACGTTCAAGGATGACGATTTCAAGGCGCAGGTCGAGTCCGACACCGGCCTGCGGCCGTCCTGGGCTGCCGAGGCGTTCCCGGATGCGGATGCCGACGTCCGGCAGTCGGTCGAACGGATCAAGGCGAATCCCTTCATCGTGCACAAGGACGTCCGCGGCTTCGTCTACGAGGTCGAGACCGGGAAGCTCCGCGAGGTCGGCTAGAGGTCGTCGCCCCGGCCGGTCGCTCGGCGACGGTACCGGGTCGAACAGGTCGCCGGAGGCGAGGAGCGGCCTCGTGCTCCCAGCCCTCGGAGGCGACTGCGGGATGATTGAAATGATGGGCACCTCGGTGTTAGGCGGCTGAGCGCGGCTGATGCCACGCCTGGATCGCCGCGAACTCGCCGCGATCTTCGCGGGCGGGGCGGTCGGGGTCCTGATCCGCGTCGGGCTGGTGCGCCTCAACGGCGGGGGCGCCCCGGGGTGGCCGTGGGTGACCTTCGGCGTCAACCTGGCGGGGGCGTTCGCGCTCGGCTACTTCGTCACCCGCCTCCAGGAGCGGCTGCCGCTGTCCACCTACCGCCGCCCCTTCCTCGGAACGGGGGTGTGCGGCGCGCTGACCACGTTCTCGACGATGCAGGTCGAGCTGCTGGAGATGCTCGACGCCCACCGGTACGGGCTCGCCGCCGGCTACGCGTGCGCGAGCATCATCGCCGGCTTCGCCTGCGTCCACCTCGCCAGCGCCGTGGCCCGCCGGATCAGGAGAATCGCGTGAGCGCGCTCGCCTGGGTCGGCGCGGCGGTCCTCGGCGGCTGCGGGGCGATCCTCCGCTTCCTGCTCGACTCGGCGGTCTCCGCCCGCGCGACGAGCGCCTTCCCCTACGGCACGTTCGTGGTCAACATCAGCGGGGCCGTCCTGCTCGGCCTGGTCGTGGGCGCCGCGCTCGGAGGCGACGAGGCGATCCTGATCGGTACGGCAACGATCGGCTCCTACACCACCTTCTCGACGTGGATGTTCGAGACGCACCGCCTCGTCGAGCAGGGCGACGTCGCCCGGGCATTCGCCAACGCCGCCGTGAGCCTGGCCGTCGGGCTGTGCGCCGTCTACGTCGGGCGCGTCCTCGGGGGAGCGCTGTGAACGAGGCCGCCCTCAAGCTCACGACCTATTTCGGCGAGCGCGATCGCACCGAGGGCGGCCTGGTCGCCGACGCCCTGCTCGATCTCTACGGCCGGGAAGCGATCCGGACGAGTGTGCTGGTCCGCGGCGCAGGCGGCTTCGGGCGGGGGCATCAGCGGCGCACCGATCGGCTGCTGAGCCTGTCCGAGGACCTGCCGACCGTCTCGGTGGCCGTCGACAGGCGCGAGCGGATCGAGGCGATCTTTGACGAGGTCGTCGCGATCCGAGGCCGGGGCCTGGTCACGTTGGAGCGCGCGCGCATCCTCAGCGGCGACCTCGAGTCGATCGCCCGGCCCGAATATCCGGGCGCGGAGACGAAGCTGACGATCTACCTCGGCCGCCGCGAGCGGGTCGCCGGCACACCGGCCTTCGTCACCGTTTGCGACCTCCTCCACCGGCGCGGCCTCGCCGGTGCCACCGTGCTGCTCGGCGTCGACGGCACCGCTCACGGCCACCGCCGGCGAGCCCGCTTCCTCGCCGGCAACGCCGACGTCCCGCTGATGATCATCGCCGTCGGCGCCGGCGCGACGATCGCCCGGGTCCTGCCAGAGCTCGGCGGCCTGCTGCGCGAGCCGCTGGCGACGCTCGAGCGGATCCGCGTCTGCAAACGCGACGGCGTACTCCACGGCCGGCCCGGCGCCGGACCGGCGATCGACAAGCACGGACTGCCGACCTGGGAGAAGCTCATGGTCTACAACACCGCGCAGGCCAAGCACGGCGGTGTCCCCACGCACATCGCGCTGCTGCAGGCGCTGCGCGAGTCGGGAGCACGGGGAGCGACGAACCTCCGCGGCGTCTGGGGCTTCCACGGTGACCACCGGCCCCACGGCGACCGGCTCCTGCAGGTGCGCCGCCACGTCCCGGTCGTGACGGTCGTGATCGACTCCCCCGGCCGGATCGCCCGATCGTTCGAGGTCATCGACGCGATGACCGCCGAGCGAGGCCTCGTCACCAGCGAGAAGGTCCCGGCGGCGGCCGGGCTCGACGAAGGGATCGATCGGGGGGCGCTGATCCGGCTCGCCGGGCGCCCGAGGTGAAACGACACCGCTATCGTGACGGTCCTACCCGGAACGGAGCCGACGATGGACGATCCGAAGCTGCATCGGCAGATCGACGACCTGGTCGCCGAGGAGGAGCGCCTGCTCCACGCCCACGACAACGAAGGCCTGACCCCGGCCGAACACGAGCGACTGGAAGCGGCCCGTGTCCAGCTCGATCGCTACTGGGACCTTCTGCGCCAGCGGCGAGCCCGCCGTGAGGCCGGCCTCGATCCCGACGGGGCGTCCCTGCGCGACGCCGGGACGGTCGAGAACTACGAGCAGTAGGTGCGGGAGGCGCCGCGCCGGCGCTAGGCTGGATGCGACATGAGCCGCCTGGGTACAGCCCTCGAGCGCCGCCGCGAGGCGCCGCCGTCCGAGCGGCCGGGCCGGCCTCTGGAAGCCCTCGGGGGACGCCTCTCGGGCGCTTTGCAGCGCCGCGAGGACGCCGCCGCGGTGGCTCGTCCGCGGCGGCGGTCGGGTGGCGTCGCCACGCCGCTCGCCGAGCGGCTCGCGGCGACGCTCGAGCGACAGCTGGCCCGCGCGGTCGCGCGACGCCTCGGCGGAGGATCGACCGACCGGACAACGGGCGCGCTCGAGCAGCGAATCGTCGCCGCAATCGAGCGGGGGCTGGCGGGCGGGCGCGGTCCGGATCGCGGTCGGGCCGGCGGCCTCGGCCGTATCGGCGGCGGCCTCCAGCGCCGGCGCCGCGGCGGCGACCTCCCGGCCACGAACCGGACGACGCTCCGGGCGCTGGCCGTCAGCATTCTCGCCCGGGGCATCGTCCGGGCGATCGCCCTGTTCGTGCGGGTCGTGAGCCGCGCCCTGGTCAGCGTGCCCATGCGGCGGCTCGCCGGCCTGCTGGCCCGGCGGGCGATCCGGGCCCGTCCGTCCCGCCAGGCCGGCCTGCTGGGTTTCCTGCTCGGGGGGATCGCCCTCCTCCTGCGCCGGCTCGCCTCGCTGCCGCGGGGCCGGTGGCCGGTGCTGATGGTCCTCCTCGATCTATCGCGCCGGCTGCTACCGATGCTCCGCCGTCTGATCGGGTGGCTCCTGCGCGCACAGTCGCGGCTGCTGTGGCGCCAGCTCCGGCGGGCGACCACGCGCCGTCGGCGAGACTGACGCTTCAGCCGGCCGGCGGGAGGACGAGCCCCTCCTCGCGCAGCTCGGCGAGCCATTCGCGCACGTCCCCGGCCACTGCAGCCGGTGGCCTTTGGAGCGCGGCTCCGACCCGGGCGATGACCTCGGCGAGCGGGCGGGTCCCGTCGCAGAGCTCCCAGATCAGCGTCCCCAACTCGTCGAGGAGGTAGAACCCGCCGTCGTCGGGCCGCACGAGCACGATCCGGCCGCCGGCGGCGTTGGCCTCGATTCCGGGGCGGCGCTCCGGGTGCTCGCCCGGCGCCGCCGGCTGATCCGGCTGCGGCCCGGGCTCGTCTGGGCGGGAGCGGTCAACGATGCGGGCAGCGTAGCCGCCGGGCGGGGACCGGCGGGAAGAGGGTCGGCTCGGCGGGCCGGGACCCTCGCGGTCCGCCCAGAGCTCGGTGGGGCTAGCGGCTCGTGGCGTCGAAGCGCGCCTGCTCCTCGGTCGTGCGCTCGGCCCACGGGACGACCTCGAGCCGGGCATCCGGAATCGGCTCGCCGCTCTCGACCGACCGGCCGTAGGTTCCGTCGGCCAGTCGCCGCTCGGCGCGCTCGATGGCCTCGAGCTCTGCTCGCAGGGCCCCCGCCAAGCCCATGTCGACCTCGGCATCGACCATGTCCGGAGCGGCGTCGGAGACCTCGAACGGATCCGGATCGGCGCCGGCCTCGATCTGCGCCGAGCCGACCAGGGCCGCCTCGATGCGTGCGCGTTGCGCAGCGAGCAGGTCCCGGGCGTGATCGGCGTCCATCCGAGCATCGTAGGCCACGCGAGCGTCCTACCCGGCCCCCTCGGGCAGGGGATCGGGTCGCAGGCGCACGGGCCGCCGGGGGTGCTTGGGAAGGAAGAGCAGGCGGCGCGCCGCGTCGGGCATCCACCAGTTCCACTCGCCGAACAGGCTGACCAGCGCCGGGACGAGCAGCATCCGGACGACGGTGGCGTCGAGCAGGATGCCGGCAGCCAGGCCGGTGGCGAAGATCTTGATGTTCGTCTCCGGCCCTGACGCGAGCGCCGCGAACGCGAGGACGAGGATCAGCGCCGCGGAGGTGACCAGTCGCCCGGTGCGCGCCAGCCCGGCGACGACCGCCTCCTCGGTCGACCCGGTCCGGTCGTACTCCTCCCGCATCCGGGCGAGGATGAACACCTCGTAGTCCATCGAGAGCCCGAACAGGAACGCGAAGACCATCAGCGGGACAAAGGCCGTGATCGCGCCGGTCGCGTCGATGCCCCAGATCAGCTTCGAGCCGTAGCCGTCCTGCCAGACGAGCGTGATCAGCCCATAGGCGGCGCCGACCGACAGCACGTTGAGGATCACCGCCTTCAGCGGGAGGACCAGCGATCGGAAGGCGCGAGCCAGCAGCACGAAGGTGACGACGACGATCAGCGCGATCATCAGCGGGAAGCTCCCGTAGACGGCGTCGACGAAGTCCTTGCCGCCGGCGGCGTTGCCGCCGACCCGCGGGGCACCGGCCAGCGGGTGGACGGCCACGCGCACGCGCCCGAGCGTGTCGCGCCCGGCCTGGGCGTTCCCATCCTCGGCCGGGAGGACGCTGACGAGCGATGTCCCGGCCTGGTTCCACGACGGCCCGGAGGGGGCCACGGCCAACCGGACGCCGCTCACGGCGCCGGCCGTGTGGGCGACCGCGCCGGCCCCGGGGCCGTGGACGAGCACCTCGAACGGCGTGAGGACGCCGGCGCCGATGCCTGAGCGCTCGAGAGCGACGAGTCCGGCCTTCGCGTCGCCCCCGGTGGCCAGCGAGTCGGCCCTGGGGTCGCCGGGGAAGAGGTGGGTCGCCGGGATGATCAGCGCGACCAGGATCGCGATCGCCAACGCCGCCGCGGCGCCGCGGCGGCGGACGATCAGCTCAGCCCAGCCGGTCCAGAAGCGACTCGCCTGATCCTCGTGGCGGACTCGCGGCCAGTCGAGGCGGGGCCCGATGGTGGCCAGGATGACCGGGAGGAGGGTGACGGCGACGAGAACCGAGACGAGCGGGATGAGCATCCCGCCGTAGCCGACGCTCCGCAGGAAGGGGACCGGCAGGACGATGAGGGCGAGGAGCCCGATCGCCACCGTGCTGCCGCTGAAGACGACCGCCCGCCCGGCGTGCTCCATGGCCGTCACGACCGCCGCCTCGTTGGCGGCGCCCTTCTGGCGCTCCTCGCGCCAGCGCACGACGATCAGGAGGGCATAGTCGATCGCCACCCCGAGCCCGATCAGGGCGACCAGGAACTGGACGATGAAGGAGACCGCGGTTATCTCGGTGAGGCCGAAGATGACCAGGAAGGTCGTGAGGATCGAGACGATGGCCATGACCAGCGGGACCAGGGCGATGAACGAGGCAAAGACGAAGGCGAGGACGAAGAGGGCTCCGACGCCGCCGAGCATCGCCTCGACCAGCACTCCGGGTCCTCCGTTGCCTGCCCCCTTCCCGCTCGCGAGGACCTGAGTCCCTGTCAGGTGCACAGGGGCGCCGGCGACCGGCGCCGCGGCCGCCGCGCTTCGCGCGGCGTCGATCAGCACCGGGTCGACCTCGTTGGCGAACGTGCCGACCGGAGGCTCGATCAGGGCGAAGGTGGTGCGGCCGTCGGCCGAGACGAAGCGGCGATCCCCGGTCGAAACGTATGAGACGGCGCGACCCCGCGGCACGGCCGCGACGATCCGGTTGAAGGCCGACCCAAGCTGGGCGCGGACCCCGGGTCCGTCCACGGTGGTGCCGGCGGGCAGCGTGGTCACCGCCACCATCGGCTCGGCGTTCGCCCCCGTGTGGTAGAGGCGCAGGATGGCCTGATTGGTCTGCGACCCCTCGCGGCCGGGCACTGAGAACTTCTTGTCCAGGCGGTTGCCGATGTTCGCCGACGCGGCCATGCCGGCGACGGTGGCGAGGACCCAAAAGGCGACCACCACCCGCCTGTGGGCGAGCACCCACCGGGTGAGAGCGTTCATCGCGACGGACTCCTTGCATGGAGGGGGTGGGGACCCTGCGCGGCGCAGCCTGCCAGACGGCCTTGAGAAACCCCTGACGAATGAGCGAGAGCCGAAAACGCCGCAAGCGCCGCGGCCGAGCACCGCCGGGGCGCTCGCCGCTCTGGATCGCCGTGCGCGGTGGCGTAACGTGCGCCGGAGCGTGCGTACGGGCGAGGATTCGGATGCCGTCGGCGGCGACGCGCGGTGAGGGCGGGGACGGCCTTTGCCCTGGCCGCCCTGCTCAGCGCGGGCGGACCCGCGCCCGAGACGACGGATCTGAACGCCTCAGCCGGCCCCGCGCGCTGCCTGGGGGCCGCGTCCCGCGACTTCCACCGGCCGTGCTCGAACCCGAGCCTCCGGTTCGAGGTGACACCGTTTCCGGCTGACGCGCGGGTCATCCAGAACGGTCCGTGTCGCGACCCCGGTCGCGGCGACGGAATCTTCCGCCCGCTCGATGCGCCGGGCTCGCGGCCTGGCACCAAGCCGGCTGAGGCCGCCGATCTCCGACCGATGATGAGCATGGGCTGGTTGCGGCCGCCGCGATCGAGCGATCCGGCGTGACGTCAGACCGAACCGGGTACCACGCCTAGGAGGACCCGCCATCCTCAAGGTCTCGAGGATCTCGGCCGAAGTGCTAGGAGACGGACCAACCCCACCGACCTGAGCGCGCCGATCGGAGAGCTTGCGCTCGCGCCCAGAAAGCGATCTGCTGATGACCCCCGCCCACGTCTCGCCCGCCTTCTTCACCGTTGCCTCCGTCGCACTCGCCGGCCTGATCCTCGTCGTCCTACGCGTCCTCATGGAGCGGTCGACCGCCAATCTCTGCATCGCCGGCTTCCTGGCGTTCGTCATCCCGAGCCCGATGATGCTGGTCGTCCACTCGAACGTCGCCCTCGCCATGGTCGGCCTCGGCCTGGCCTGCGCGGTACCGGCCTATCTCCTGGCCGAGGACCACCACGACGACGACGGGCGGGGCGGCGGCCGCGACCCGGAGCCGATCGGCCCCGAGCCCGACCCGGGCTGGGATCCGGAGCTCTGGGACGAATTCGAGCGCGACTTCTGGTCGCACATCGAGCGCAGCCGCGAGCTCGTCGACGCCTGACCCGGCCGGGGCCGGGGTCGCCGCAGCCGAGCGGCGGCCTCTCCCTGCGGACCGGGCGCCCGCCGGGCTGCTGGTGATGGTCTCGGGACTCCCCGGGGCCGGGAAGACGACGCTGCTCGAGCGGGCGAGCGTCGGGGCGGCGATCACGGTGATCAGCCGCGACCTGATCCGGGCGGCGATGTTCCCGGGTCCGGGCCGCCACTCGGCGCAGGAGACCCGCCTCGCCTTCGAGGCCATGCTCGCCGCCGCCGGATCGCGCCTGGGCGGCGGGGGCCGCGTCGCCCTCGACGGGTGCTGCTTTGCCCGCCAGTGGCAGCGTCAGCGGGTGCGGGAGCTCGCCCGGGGCACGGGCGCCGTACTGGTCGCCGTCCGGCTCGAGCTGCCCGTCGACGAGGCGGTGCGCCGGATCGGCCGTCGCGGCGACCATCCGGCGAACGACCGCGACGCGGTCCTCGTCGCCGGGGTGGCCGCCCACCTCCCACCGCCCGAGCCGGGGGAGGCGGTGATCGACGCGACGCGGCGGCCGGACGAGGTGTGGGCGCAGCTGAGCCGCCGCCTCGAGGCCGCGGCGACCGCACGCGGAGCCTGAGCCGCCGACGCGCCCCGACGGGCCGCCGCCGCTACGATCAGCGCCTGGCCTCGCCGACGACACCCGCGACGCCCGGCGAGGATCCCCGGACCTTCTATGCCGCCGTCGGCGGCGAGCCGACCTTCCGCCGGATCGTCGGCCGCTTCTACGCGGAGGTGGCGCGCGACGAGGTGCTCCGCCCGCTCTACCCGGAGGCCGACCTCGGGCCGGCCGAGGAGCGCCTGCGGCTCTTCCTCATGCAGTACTGGGGCGGTCCCCAGACCTACGGGCAGCTCCGCGGGCACCCGCGCCTGCGGATGCGCCACGCCCCGTTCGCGGTCGGCCCGGCCGAGCGCGACGCCTGGCTGCGGGCGATGGGCACCGCCGTCGCGGCCGCCGATCTCGCTCCCGGCCATGCCGACCAGCTGATGGGCTACTTCAAGATGACGGCCGACCACATGGTCAACACGCCGTCCTGAGCCCGGCCCCCGCGGCAGGCGCCGATGACGGGTGGGGCGCGGGCCGGCCGGCGGGGACGTAGAGCCAGGCGGCGCGCCGCGCGCCCGCCGACGGGAAGCCGAGCTCGACGCGGTGCAATCAGCGGCGCCGGACGACGGGGATCCCGAGCAGGGCGGGCACGGTGACGAAGCCGTAGCCACGGGCGCGGAGCCCGTCGATCAGTCGGGGAAGCGCGGCGACGGTGTGGCTGCGGTCGCCGCCGCCGTCGTGCATCAGCACGATCGCCCCCGGGTGGACCCCGGGGTCGGGATCGGCCGGGTTGCCGTGGAGGACGCGGCGGACGATTGCGGCCACCGGGGGCATCGTGAAGTCCTGGGGGTCGGTGTCCCACTGGACGGAGATCAGCCCCATGCTCCGGGCCAGCACCTCGATGCGCCCGTCGATCGCCCCGTAGGGCGCCCGCCAGAGGCAGGGCCGCAGACCGGTGGCCTGCTGGATCGCCTGCGCGGTGAGCGCGATCTGCCGGCCCTGGACGGCGGGGGTCAGCTGGGTCATGTCGGCGTGGGTCCAGGTGTGATCGCCGACCATGTCGCCGTCTCGCAGGGCGCGGCGGAGGAGCTCGGGATGGCCGGCGACCTGGTCGCCGATCACGAAGAACGTCGCCGGCACCCGCTTGCGCTCGAGGATCGAGAGGATCTGCGGCGTGAAGCCGCTCGGCCCGTCGTCAAAGGTGAGCGCGACGACGCGGCGGCGGCCCGGGCCCGACTCGTTGTAGATCGGTCCGCGCGGGGTGCAGCCGATCGGTCCGCCGACCGGGGCCGCGGAGGCGGGGACCCCGGCGGCCCCGTTGGCCGGGAGCTGGATGTCCCGGGCGGTCGGCACCGGGTTTCCGTCGGCTGCGGTGGACGCGGTCGACGGCGGGACCGGGCGGGGCGCCGGGCGGGCCGGCCGGGTCGAGCCGCAACCGGCGATCAGGCCGGCGAGCGCCGCCGCGAGGAAGGCCTGCCCGGGCCTGCTCAGACGTCCTCCTTGGCGCGCCCGCTCGGTAACCCGGGGACGGGGACGGGCTTGCCGATCGACGTGCGGTCGTGCTCGGCGGCCCAGGCGGCGATCGGCTTGCTGCCGACGATGATCGTGGTGCCGTCGGTCAGCTTGAGGGCCGGGAGCTTCTCCTGCCCGGTCGCCTCGAGCAGCTCGGGGCGCTTGCCCTTGACAAGGATCCCCCCGGGGCGGCGCTTGTCGGCCATGATCTTCTCGAAGTTGTGTCCGGCGTCGCGTAGGGCTTCGCCGGCGAGCCGGCAGGCGTGCGACTTGGGTCCCTCCTCGTCGAGCTCGCAGACGTAGAGCGTGAGTCTCGGGGCAGGTGGCATCGGGGTTCCTTTCGCCGGCGGCTAAGCCGCGACGGAGTTCGCTTTGGCCCAGGCGACGATCGCCCCACCGCCGTTGACCGTGCTGGCGTCGGGGAGCTCGAGCACCGGGAGCTTCTCCTGGCCGCTCATCGCCTCGAGCTCGGGTCGCCGGCCGGCGGTGAACAGCCCGAAGGGCCTGTTCCGGCCGAAGACCGAGGTCTCGTGGTCGATACCGGCGGCCTCGAGCGCCTCGTGGGCCCGGCGGCAGGGATGGAGCTTCGGCCCGCCCTGGTCGATGTGGCAAACGTGGAGGATCGGCTTCTTGTCCATCCCCGAAGCGTAACGGCGGACACCGACGGCAGCGCGGGTCATCGCGTGCTGGCTCGGGAGCGGCGCCGGTCGCCGGGACGCGGTCGCCGGGGCACGGCCGGGGCCGGGACTCGGCCGGGGATGACGCGAGCGCCACGACCATGACCGCCGGCCGACTGGATCGGCCGGCCGGCGGATCGCCGGCGGGGCGACCGGGGCCGGGCCGATCTCCCCGGTCAGCCGAGCCTTCGCTTATCCCAGCCGGCGGCGGGGTTGGCAAACCCTGGGCACGCGACGTCACTGTGCGCAAGCGTGCCGTCATCGCCGACCTGGCACAGCGCGGGGTGGGACCAGATCGCGAGGTTGTGGCGCGCTGGCGCACAGGCCGGCGCTTCGGCCTAGGCGGGGCCGATCGCGAAGGCGCGCTGGCGATAGGCGACCCCGCCGGCGGCGATCGTCAGGAGGACGCGGCCCTGGAGGCGGCGGCCGCCGAAACAGCAGTTCTCCGAGCGGCTCTCGTAGCCGGACTCGCCGACCTGCCACCGCGCCTCGAGATCGACCAGGCAGAGGTTGGCCGCCGCGCCGACGGCGATTCCCGGGACGGGCAGATCCATCACCCGGGCGCCGGCGGTCATCCGCTCGATCAGCGTGGCCAGCGTGAGCAACCCGGGCCGCACCAGCGTCGTGTGGAGGGCGGCGAAGGCGGTCTCCAGGCCGGTCGTGCCCATCGCCGCCTGCTCGAAGGGGACGTCCTTGTCCTCGCGGGCGTGGGGGGCGTGGTCGGTGGCGACGCAGTCGATCGTCCCGCTCCGCAGGGCGTCGATGAGGGCTGTGCGGTCGGACGCCGTGCGCAGGGGCGGGTTCATCTTCAGGCGGGTGTCGAGGCCGCGGACGTCCTCGTCGGTCAGGGCCAGGTGGTGGGGCGACGCCTCGGCGGTGACCGCGACCCCGGCCGCCTTGGCGGCGGCCACCGCCGCGACCGACTCCCGCGCGGAGAGGTGCTGCATGTGCAAGCGCCCACCCTCGACCGCGGCGATCGCCGCGTCCCGGGCGACCATCGTCGACTCGGAGATCGAGGGGATCCCGGCAATGCCGAGCAGGGCCGAGACCCCGCCCTCGTGCATCGACCCGCCCGCCGACAGCGACGGATCTTCCTCGTGGAGAGCGAGCACCCCGCCGCACAGCCGCTGGTACTGGAGGGCGCGCCGCAGCAGCCCGGCCGAGACGACGGGCCGCCCGTCGTCGGTGAAGCCGACGGCGCCGGCCGCCCGGAGCTCGACCATCTCGGTCAGGCGCTCGCCGGCGAGGCCGGGGCTGATCGCCGCAGTGAAGCCGACGGGAATCCGCGCCTCGCGGAGCGCCGCCTCGCGCAGCGACCCGAGGACGGCGGTGTTGTCGACCACCGGCCGGGTGTTCGGCATCGCCACCACCGCGCAGTAGCCGCCGGCGGCGGCGGCGCGGGTGCCGCTGTGGAGATCCTCCTTGTGCTCCTCGCCCGGCACCCGCAGGTGGACGTGGGGGTCGACGAAGGCCGGAAACAGATGGCGCCCCTCCCCGTCGATCGACTCGGTGGCGGCCGGCGCCTCGAGCGCGCCGGGGGCGCCGACGGCGGCGATCCGCCCGTCATGGACGAGCACGTCGCCGGGTCCGTCGAGGCCGTGGCGGGGATCAAGCAGGTGGGCGCCGCGGATCAGCAGCGCGGCCGGCACCGTCGCGACGCTGAACAGGCGCCTCATGCGAGCTGGGCCGAGGCAGTCGTCTGACCGGTCGCGTCGGCTTCCTCCGGCGGATCGCCGCCCGGTCGCCGGGCCCCGGCGAGGAGCTCGTAGAGCACGGCCATCCGGACCACGACGCCGGCCGCCACCTGCGCCCCGATCAGCGCCTGCGGCGAGTCGGCCACGTCGCTCGAGAGCTCGACGCCCCGGTTGACCGGGCCGGGATGCATGACCACCTGGCGCGCCGAGAGCCGCTCGGCATTGATCTGGTAGCAGGAGGTGTACTCGTGCAGGGAGGGCACGTAGTCCTCGCGCATCCGCTCGTTCTGCATCCGCAGGGCGTAGATCACGTCGGCCTCGCCGACGCCGTCGAGGTCGTAGCTCACCGCGCAGCCGAGCGACTCGATACCCGCCGGGATCAGCGTCGGCGGGCCGCAGACGGTGACCGCGGCGCCCATCTTGGTAAAGGCGAGGATCCCCGAGCGGGCCACCCGGGAGTGGAGGACGTCGCCGACGATCCAGATCCGACGGCCATCGAGCGGGCCGATCCGGCGCGTCAGGGTGTAGACGTCGAGCAGGGCCTGGGTCGGGTGCTCGTGGGTTCCGTCTCCGGCGTTGATCACCGCCGCCGTCGTCCAGGTCGAGACGAGCGCGGCGGCGCCGACGTGGGGCGAGCGGATCACCAGGGCGTCGGGCCCGTAGGCGGCGAGCGTGGCCACCGTGTCCTTGAGCGACTCGCCCTTCTCGACCGAGGAGCCCGAGGCCGCGAAGTTGAGCACGTCGGCCGAGAGGCGCTTGGCCGCGAGCTCGAAGGACGAGCGCGTCCGCGTCGAGGCCTCGTAGAAGAGGTTGACGACCAGGCGCCCGCGGAGCGCCGGCACCTTCTTGATCTCGCGATCGGAGACCTCGGCGAACGACGCGGCGCGGGCCAGCAGCCGCTCGATCCGGTCGCGGTCGAGCTGCTCGATCGACAGCAGGTGACGCACGGTGACTAGCTCCTCCCGGGGATGGCGATGGCGATCTCATCGACGTCGTCGAGCTCGACGACGCGGACGTTGACCCGCTCGCTGCGAGCGGTGGGCAGGTTCTTGCCGACGTAATCGGGACGGATCGGCAGCTCGCGGTGGCCGCGGTCGACGAGCACGGCGAGCTGCACCCGGGCCGGGCGGCCGTAGTCGAACAGGGCGTCGATCGCCGCCCGCACCGTCCGGCCGGTGAAGAGGACGTCGTCGACGATCACGACCGTCCGGGCGTCGATCCGGAAGTCGAGGTTCGACGCGTTGACCACCGGCGCCTCCGGCCGGGTGGCGACGTCGTCGCGGTAGAAGGAGATGTCGACGTCGCCGAGCGGGGCCGGCGCCTCGAGCAGGTCGCTGACCAGGCGCTGGAGCCGGGTGGCCAGGGGCGCCCCCCGTCGGTGGATGCCAACCAGCGCGGGCGGATCGCCGTCGGGGCTCTTCTCGACGATCTCGTGGGCGATGCGGGTCAGCGCCCGCCGGATGCCGTCGGCGTCGAGAACGACCTTCTCGGTGCTCATCGGTTCCTTCCTGGTCTCACCGGACCGGGTTAAAGGACGAGTCCGACTGTAGCAGCGACCGCCGACGGAGCCTGCGGACTAGAGCATCTCGAGCAGCGGCCGGCCCGACGCCGGCGGAAAGGCGCGGTCGAGCGCCGCGAGGTCCTCAGAATCCAGGCGCAGGTCGAGCGCCGCCCGGTTCTCCCGGACATGCTCCGGGCTGCTCGCCTTGGGGATCGCGCAAACGCCCGGCCCGCGGAGCACCCAGGCCAGCGCGACCTGGGCCGGCGTCGCCCCGTGGCGACCGGCGAGCTCGGCGAGCACCCGGTGCCCGAGCATCCGCCGCGGCCCGAACGGCGTGTAGGCCATGATCGGCCGCCCGGCCGCCCGGCACGCCGGGAGCAGGCTCGACTCGATCCCCCGCTGGGCCAGGTTGTAGAGCACCTGGTCGGCGGCGACCGCCTCGCCCCCCGGGAGGCGCCGCAGCTCGCGCAGGTCGGGGACGTCGAAGTTGCTCACCCCCCAGTGGCGGATCCGGCCGGCGCGCACGAGCTCGCCGAACCCCGCGACCGTCTCCTCGAGGCGCACGCCCCCGCGCCAGTGCAGGAGATACAAGTCGAGTCGATCGGTCCGCAGGCGCCGCAGGCTCTCCTCGCAGGCGGCGATCGTGCCCTCCCGCGTCGCGTGCTGGGGGAGCACCTTGGAGACGAGGAAGACCTCGTCGCGGCGCCCGTCGATCGCCTCGCCGACGAGCTCCTCCACCGCCCCGTTCCCGTACATCTCGGCCGTGTCGATCACCGCCATCCCCAGGTCGAGGCCGGTCCGCAGCGCGGCGATCTCCTGCCCTCGCGGGGCCCGGCCCTCGGCCATCCGCCACGTCCCCTGGCCGAGTGCCGCGATCGCCTCCCCCGACGGGAGCGCCACGGCCGGTGGGACCGCACCCCCAGAGATCGATGAGTCCACCCGCTACACAGTAGCCCGCCGCCGGGCCCCTTCCACGGGCTCAGAGGCCAACCGGGTGGCGCATGACGTAGCCGGCCAGCGTCCCGGCCCGCGGCGCCCAGCGCGTCCCCGTCTCCCGAAGGGTGATCGTGTCGAAGCGGCGCCCGTCGACGGTGACCAGGGCGTGCTGCGAGTTGGCGTAGACGGTGACCCGGCGGCCCGGACCCGGCTCGCCGTAGCCGGTGAGGGCGCTCGACGCCTCGGGCGAGCTCAGCAGCCCCGCGGCGTGGAGGACGTAGGAGACCGAACCCGAGCAGTCGTAGCCGCTGTCGGCGAACGACCCGTGGCCGCCGCCCCACTTGTAGGGCAGCCGCGCGATCCGGTCTCCGGCGAGGAAGATGCGCCGGACGATCGCCCCCGTCCGGGTCTGCGCCACCGGCGCCCTCCCCGGGTAGCGGGCCGGGCCCGGACGTCCGACGGTCGGCGCCAGCCAGCGCAGCGACGCCGCGTCCCAGCCGTTGATCGGCCGCAGGCGCAGCGTCCTGCCGAGCCCGCCGGTCACCGGGCCGCCCGCCGGCGCGGCCCCGCCGAGCACGGCCAGGGGCGCGACGAGGAGGCCGGCCCCGAGGCGGCCGAGCGCTCCGGCGGCCGCCCAGCGGCGGCGCCGGCGCGTCGGCGCGGGCCGCGCGGGTTCGATTCCTCTCGGCATCGGGTCCTCCCCATCTCTCGGTTCGCCCACAGGGTGCGCTGAATGCGGCGCCCACGCCGGCGCCCGGCCGGCCGCTCGTCGCGGCGGCCGTCCTGGCCGCAAACACCCCCCGCCCGCCGCGCTCGGGAGGGCGCGGCGGCTCGGCTTGCAGTTCGGCCATCTATAGCAGCGCCCTCGGCCGCTCCGCCGCGCTGCACGGCCTCGTGCGCTCGCCGTGGGCGCCGTCCGCCGGCGAGCGGTAAGAATGCGCCCGATGGATTTCCCGCCCACATCGCCGGAGCGCCTGCTCTACGTCGTCCGCCACGGGCAGACCGAGCGCTCGGCGCAGAGCGTCTACTCCGGCCAGGCCGACGTCCCGCTGACCGCGGTCGGGCGCGACCAGGCCCGCCGCGCCGGCGCCCGGCTGACCGGCGCCCGGGTGGACGCGATCGTCTCGAGCCCGCTCTCCCGGGCCCGCGACACCGCGGCGGCGATCGCCACCGCGACCGGCGTGCCGATGCGCGTCGACCGGCGGTTGACCGAGGTCGACTACGGCCCCTTCGAGGGCCTCGACCGCGAGGCCGCCCGCCGGCGCTTCGGCGCCGCCTTCGCCGCCTGGCGCGAGGACCCGTTCGGCGCCCCCGTGCCGGGCATGGAGCCGCTCGGCGACGCCCTCGCCCGCGCCCGCCTCGCCCTCGCCGACCTGCTCGGCGAGAGCGCTCGTCCGGTCGTCGTCGGCCACCAGGGGATCCTGCGCCTCGTGCTCGTCGCGCTCGGCCGGATCGCTCCCGGCGACTACTTCGCCACCCGCATCCGGGAGGCCGACCCGATCGCGATCGACGCCCCGGCCCTCGTTTCCGTCGAGTAGAGCCGGCGGCCATGGCGGAACTCGTGATCGGCCCGATGCTCCGCTACGTGAGCACGACCGAGGCGACGCTCTGGCTCGAGGCCGACGGCCCCTGCCGGGTCGAGGTGCTCGGTCACCGGGGAGAGACCTTCCAGGTCAACGGCCGCCACTACGCGATCCTCGCCGTCACCGGGCTCGAGCCGACCCGGGCCACCGAGTACGAGCTGCTCCTCGACGGGGTCCGCCGCTGGCCGCAGGACGACGGCTGGCCGGCGCCCCGCATCCGCACCCTCCCCTACTCGGGGCCGGTCGAGCTCGTCTTCGGCTCCTGCCGGGTCTCGCGGCCCCACGCCCCGCCCTACACCCTGAGCCCCGACGAGCACCCCCTGGGAACCGGGGTCGATGCCCTCCGCGCGCTCGCCGCCCGCATGGGCGCCGCCGACCCCGATTCCTGGCCGGACATGCTCCTGCTGCTCGGCGACCAGGTCTACGCCGACGAGCTCCCCCCTGAGACCGCCGCGTTCATCCGCGCCCGCCGCGACGTCAGCCGGCCGCCCGGGCTCGAGGCGGCGGACTTCGAGGAGTACGCCCGCCTCTACCGCGAGGCGTGGAGCGACCCGCCGCTGCGCTGGCTGCTCTCGACCCTGCCCACGGCGATGATCTTCGACGACCACGACATCCACGACGACTGGAACACCTCCGCCGCCTGGGTGGCGACGATGCGCTCGAAGTCCTGGTGGCCCGGGCGGATATCCGGGGGGCTGGCCACCTACTGGGTCTACCAGCACCTCGGAAACCTCTCGCCGGCCGAGCTCGCCCGCGATCCGCTGCTCGCGCGGGTCCGCGGCGCCGACGACGCCGGCCCGCTGCTCCACGACTTCGCGATCGCCGCCGACTGCTCCGGCGGCGGCGGGCTGTGGAGCTACGCGCGCGACCTCGGCCGGACCCGGCTGGTCGTCCTCGACGGGCGCGAGGGCCGGATCCTCGAGGAGGGGCATCGGGAGATGCTCGACGAGGCCGAGTGGCGCTGGGTGCTCGAGCAGACGACCGGGGACTTCGATCACCTCCTCCTGGCCACCACGCTCCCCGTCCTCCTCGCGCCGACCTTCCACTACATGGAGGCGTGGAGCGAGGCGGTGTGCGGCGGCGCCTGGGGCAGGGTCGCGGCGCGCCTGGGCGAGCGGCTTCGCCAGGGCTTCGATCTCGAACACTGGGCCGCCTTCCAGAGCTCGTTCCACCGGCTGCTTGCGCTCGTACGCGAGGTCGGCGCCGGCCGGCGCGGCCCGGCCCCGGCGACCATCGTGCTCCTCGGCGGCGACGTCCACCAAGGCTACCTCGAGCAGGCCGACTTCCCGGCCGCGGCCGGCGTGCGGAGCGCCGTGTACCAGGCGGTCTGCTCGCCGTTTCGCAACCCGCTCGACCGGCGCGAGCGCGCGCTCCTGCAGGCCTGGCGCCGCTCGCGTCTGCTCGGCCGGGTCGTCCGCCGGCTGGCTCGTGCGGTCGGCGTGGCCGACCCCGAGGCCACCTGGCGGCTGGCCCAGGAGCCGACGTTCGACAACCAGCTCGCCACGCTGCGCCTCGACGGGCGGCGGTCGCGGCTGCGCATCGAGCGGGCCCGGGGCGGCGACGGACGCGACCCGACACTCGAGACCACGCTCGAGCGCCGGCTCGCCTGAGCGTGTAGCGGCCGGTCTCAGCGGGTATACGTCGGACGTGACCGAGGACACCAAGAGCTGCCCGCGCTGCGGTGGGCGCGGCAAGTACGCCGATCGCGAGCGCGACCCCCTCGTCCAGGTGACCTGCGAACTCTGCGACGGGTCGGGACGGGTAGCCGCCGATGCCCCCGACGAGCCGCCCGCGCCCGAGCCCCGGAAGGTCCCGTTCGACGGCTGAGCGGTCAGGGCCGGACGTGGCGCACGTGGACGCCGTGCTCGGCGGCCAGGCGCATGGCGATCAGCGAGCGGTGGCAGGCCTCGGGGTCGCGCTCGACACAGAGCAGCGCGGCCAGCCCCTCGGCCGGGAGCTCGGCGACCACCTCCCCGAGGTCGGCCCGGTCGAGGATCTCGGCGAGATAGCGCTCCCGGTAGGCCGGCGCCAGCGCGACGCGCGAGCGCTTGCCGACGCCCTGGAGCGCGTCCTCGGCGTACTGGAGCCGGCGGAGCTCCGTCGTCGGGGCGAGCTCGCGGCGGTGGCGGTAGCCGATCCCGGCGGCGTCCAGGGCGGCGGTCAGGCGGCGGGCGTTGGCCCAGGCGTACTGCGGGCCGCGGACCCCCCGGCGCTGGCGCACGTCGAGCACCAGGCGGATGTCGGCCCGGGCCAGCGCGGCCAAGAAGGTCTCGGCGCTGAAGCCGTAGATACCGATCGTCGCGAGCTGGCGGCTCACAGCAGCGCTCCGCTCGGGACGTAGGGGACGAGGGGCCCGACCCCGTCGTCGGCCCAGATCGGCCCCCAGGGCACGACGTCGAGCCCGGCGGCGAACAGCACCGGGTAGGCCCAGCGCTGGCTCTCGGTGAGCCAGCCGACCTCGAACACGCCGGCGTGGGCGCGGGACAGGGCCCCGGTCAGGAGCGCGGCCGCCGTATCCCCGTCGGTCGCGCACAGGGTGCTCACGCGCTCGGGCTGGGCGAGCGCGTAGCCCTGGCCGTCGCCGTCGTCGACGAGCCAGAGGCGCGCGCCGCTGCGCATGAGGAAGCCCAGGTCGGCGGCGCGGGAGAAGCCGCGCACCCGGCGATCGACGGCCATGCAGAGCTCGATGTCGGCCGGCCCGCCCTCGCGCAGCCGGCGTCTCAGCTGGAGCCCGGCGCGCGCGACCACACCCTGCGCGGCAACCGTCGGGCGTGGGGTGAACCCGGCTCGGGCGTAGAGGTGCTGGGCCCGCGGGTCGTGCGAGGCCAGAACCATCCGGGCGTCCCCCGGACGCGCGTAGCCCAGCGCCCGCGCGAGGAGGCGGCCGCCCAGCCCGCGCTCCTGGGCGGCCGGGTCGACCGCGAGCAGGGTCAGGCCCCAGAGCCCGTCGCGCCGAGTGGCCACCGCGACGCCCTCGACCCGCCCGCGCCGGCCGACGGCGACGAAGGCCCCCTCCGGGTCGGTGCTCAGCGTGTGCTCGAGGCGCCCGAGGAAGAACGGAGAGCGCCGTCCGGACTCGAGGGCGAACGCCGCCGCGTGGATCTCGTCGATGCGGTCGAGATCGTCGGGCTCGATCGGGCGGATTCCGGCCACGCCGGGGACGGTATGGGATGCGGGCTCGGAGCCCGCGGCGTCCGTGCTCTCAGGCGAGGCCGCCGTCGTTGCGGCAGGCGCCCGGCTGGCCGCCCTTCTTCGTCCAGACGCCGTCGGCGCACTCGACGGCCGAGCCGGTTCCCCGGCTGAAGCCGGGGCCGCAGACGTGGCTGTTGCAGAACCCGCGCGGCGGGTTGTTGGGATCCGGCGGGGGCACGTCGTTGGGGGCCGGGGGCGTCGTCGTCGTGTCGGTCGTCGTCGTGTCGGTCGCCGTCGTGTCGGTCGTGGTGGCGGTGGTGTCGGTCGTCGTCGTGTCGGTCGGGGTGCTTGCCGTCGTGTCGGTAGCGGTCGTGTCGGTCGCGTGCGTCTTCACCGTCGGCGTCGAGTCGATCGGCGGGGTCGCGTCGGTCACCTGCGGGCCGAGGCCGGCCACGTGGACGGTCTGGGTGCTGACCACCGTCTGCACGCGGATCGCCGCCGACGAGCGGCCGCCGCTGCCGATCGCGATGCCGATCACGGCGCCCAGGATGACCCCGACCAGCGAGCCGATGATGAGGTAGGTCAGCGGATTGCGCGGCTGCGGCACACGGGCAGGCTACGCCGCCGGGCGCGCGGTTGCCAGTCGCGGCCCCGTCACCGCCGGGTTCGGGCGCGATCGCCGGCCCCGCCCGGCGTATCATGGGCGTCGTTGCGATGATCAGACGCCAGCTCCGATGATCAGACGCCAGCTCCGCCCGCTCTTCGACCGAGTCGTCATCAAGGAGCTCGAGCCCGACCGGTTCCGCCGATCGGGGCTCGTCGTGCCCGCCGGCTCCAACGAGCCGCCGCCTCAGCACGGCATCGTCCTGGCGATCGGCCCGGGCATCGACTGGTGGGCGTCGGCCGGCCTGCAGATGCCGGTCCGCCCCGGCGACCACGTCGTCTTCCCCGCGTCGGCCGGCGCCTGGGTCGAGGTCGACGAGGAGCGGCTGCTGGTCTGCGGGGTCGCCGAGCTGCTCGGCGTCCTCGAGCAGGCCCGCGACTGTCCGCACTGCGCCGGCAGCGAGCTCGCGCCCGGTGAGACGTGCCCGGTCTGCGGTCGCAGCGGCGCCCCGGCCTAGGACGCGAGCAGCCGCTGTGCCCGGTCCGCGGTCGCCGCGGGCGCCCCGGCCTAGGACGCGAGCAGCCGCTCGACCTCGGCGTCGCTGGTCGGCGAGAAGTCGTGGTACCAGGCGCCGACGGCGACGAAGGGCTCGGGCATCCGTACGCAGACCATCTCGTCGACGAGGCGGGCCAGGCGCTCGCAGGTCGAGGCCGGCGCGACGGGAACGGCGGCGACGACGCGCGCGGGTCCGAGCGCGCGCAGGGCGGCAACGGCGGCCCGCATCGTCGCCCCGGTGGCCAAGCCGTCATCCACGAGGATCGCCGCGCGACCCTCGATCGCGGGCGGCGGCCGCTCGCCGCGGTAGCGGCGCTCGCGGTCGGCGAGCTTCCCGGCCGCCTGCTCGGCGAGCCGCCCGAGCTCCTCGGCGCCGATCCCCGCCGCCTCGATCACGCGGTCGTTGAGCACGCGCACGCCACCCGAGGCCAGCGCCCCGACCGCGAGCTCGACCCGGCCGGGAAGGCCGATCTTGGCCACCATGAACACGTCGAGCGGGGCCCCGAGCGCCCGGGCGACCTCGGCGGCGACGGGAACCCCGCCGCGGGGGAGTCCGAGCACGATGAGATCGGTACGGCCGCGATAGCGGCTCAGGTGCCCGGCCAACTCGATCCCGGCCGCGACCCGGTCGGGGAACCGCGCGGAAGCGCTCACCCCCGGGGTCTACCCGGGGGGACGGCGGCGCCGAACGCGCAGGCCTGCACGCTTTGGCGCAGGGCGCGCGGCGGCGGCGGGTGGATCCAGACGACGGTCACCGCGCCGCTCCGCTCCGCCAGCCCACCGAAGCGCCGCGCATTTCGCGCGACCTGCGGCTCGCCCCGGCGGGCCCGGAGGAGGTCGCGGTAGAAGGCGACGAACGCCCCGCCCGCGCTGGTGCCGACGATCAGCTCGCCGTCCGGGGCGTACGGTACGTGCGGATCGGACGGGAGGACCGGGCCGCCCGTCACACCGAGCCCCTTGGCGGCCAGGCACGCCCGGGTCGTCCCGAGCGCCGCGAACACGACTCGGGTGGCCGGCGGTATCGCCAGCCGCTTGAGCGCCAGGCAACCGGCGGTGCGGTCGAGGTAGGTGCCCGCCGGCGTCGATCGCACGAACCCTGCGGGCGCGCCCGGGCAGCGGTAGCGCCGCCCGTCGACCAGCACGAGCACGCAGCGCTCGACCCGGGCCGCGCCGGTGCCCCCGGCTCGGCCGAGGCACTGGGTCGACGTCACCTGATCGGGCGCCGCCCCGCCGAGCGAGGCCGACGTCCGCCCGGCGGCGCCGCCGCCGCAGCCGACCGCAAGGAGGCCGGCGCCGAGCACGAGGTGAACCGGCCGGAGCGCCGGACCGGCCGCCGAGGACAGAAGACGTGTGCGCCGCGACCTGATGCCGCGAAGCCTAGCCCGCCGAGGACCGCCGGGGTCACCGTGTACAGCCACGCAATTCACCTCGGCACCGGCCTCAGCCGATTCGGCTGCCGAGCGCCACGTCGGCGTCGGGCGCGAGCAGGACCACGCCGCGCTCCTCGTCGAGGGCGCCGAGCACGAGGACCTCGGAGAAGAAGCGCCCGATCTGGCGCGGGGCGAGATTGACGACGGCGACGACCAGGCGCCCGGTGAGCGCGCTCGCCGGGTAATGGACGATCTGCGCCGAGGATCGGCGGGTGCCGATCTCCTCCCCGAAGTCGATGGTCAGCTTCCAGGCCGGCCTGCGCGCCTGCGGAAACCCCTCGACGGCGACGATCCGCCCGACGCGCATCTCGACCTTAGCGAAGTCCTCGAAGCCGATCACGGCGAGCACGATAGGTCAACCTCGCTCGCGTCCGCGCTCGGCTGGGCGATCCCCGGCGACGCGATCGCCCCCACCGCCGTCCTCGGCGCCCCGATCATCGTCACCGCGGCGTGGTTCGGCGTCCGCTCGACCCGCCCGCCGCAGCCGCCCGGCGACGGCCGCGGTGCAGCGGTTGCCTCCGTCGGGCGACCGGTCTAGGATCGTTCCAATCGGCCCGGGACATGCGATGAAGGCCACGACATTGAGGAGTCAGCGGTGAAGACGAGATTGGGCATGGTCAGCCTGCTCGTGGTAGCGGCGACGGGCATTGCCGCCTGCGGCAGCAGCAGCAGCAGTACGAGCAGCAGCGGCGGCGGCGGGGGCGGGGGCGGGGCGAACACGATCGACGTCTATTCGAGCCTCCCGCTCCAGGGCGCCTCGAGCGCCCAGACCATGCCGATGGTCAACGGCATCAAGCTCGCCCTCGCCCAGGCCGGCAACAAGGCGGGCACGTTCAGCGTCAACTACCTGAACCTCGACGACTCGACAGCTCAGACCGGCGCCTGGGATCCGGCCCAGACCAACGCCAACGCCCGCAAGGCCGCGGGCGACAACAAGGCCGTGTACTACATCGGTGAGTTCAACTCCGGCGCGAGCAAGCTCGCGATCCCGATCCTCAACCAGGTCGGCCTGGCCGAGGTCAGCCCGGCCAACACCTATGTCGGCCTCACCACCAACGAGAAGGGCAGCCAGCCGGGCGAGCCGCTGAAGTACTACCCGACCGGAAAGCGCACCTACGCGCGCATCGTGCCGCGGGACACCGTGCAGGCGGCGGCCCTGCTCAAGACGATGAAGGCCAACGGCTGCACCAACGTGGCGGTGGCCAACGACAAGGACACCTACGGTCAGGGCCTGGCCCAGTTGCTCGAGCTCCAGAAGGGTGCCTACGGAATCAACATCTCGAGCAACACCGGCATCGACCCCAAGGCGCCGAACTACCGCACCTACGCCCAGGGGATCAAGGCCCAGGGCGCCAACTGCTTCGTGTTCAGCGGGATCGTCGCCAACGGCGGCGTGCAGATCACCAAGGACGTGGCGCAGGCGCTGCCGACCGCCAAGATCTACGGGCCCGACGGCATGTGCACGAGCACGTGGACCAATCCGGCCAAGGGCGGCGTGCCGCTGAGCATCGACAAGAACATCCAGTGCACGGTGGCCACGCTCGATCTCAAGGCCTACCCCGGCGGCAAGACGTTCCTGGCCGCCTACCAGGCGAAGTACGGCAACGGCGCCCCCGATCCGTACGCGATCTACGGCTACGAGGCGATGAAGCTCGGGCTCGACACGATCACCTCACTCGGCGCCAAGGGCAACGACAAGGCCGCCGTGCTGGCCGGGCTGTTCGCCACCAAGGCCCGCTCCTCGGTGCTCGGGAGCTACGGCTTCGACGCCAACGGCGACACGACGCTGAAGACCTATGGCCTCTACAAGGTCGGACCAGACGGGAACCCGCTGTTCGAGAAGACGGTCAAGTGACGATCAGCTAGGCGGTAAGACACACCGGAGGGGGCGCACGACGCGCCCCCTCCGGCCGCCCCTGCGGCGCCGAAAGGCCTCATGGAAGCCCACTCCCTCGCCACGCCAGCAGCCGGATTCGCCGCCGGGCCGCTGCGGGTGCTGCGTCGCTACCTCGACCGCTACGGACTGATCGTCGCCCTCGCGGCCCTCCCGGTCCTCTACGGCTTCAAGGACCTGGTCTCCGGCTACCCCGCGTTCGTCGGCGGGCATTCCGTTGTCCGCCACGACCTCGCCTACCTCGGCGGCAACCTCGTCCAAGGGATCTCCAACGGCTCGATCTGGGCCCTGATCGCGATCGGCTACACCCTCGTCTACGGGATCATCGAGCTGATCAACTTCGCCCACGGCGAGGTCTTCATGATCGGCTCGTTCACCGCCGCCGGCATCTGGGGCTCGATCGGCCTGGGCCTGGCCACGGGGCCACTCGGCCTGGCGGCCGGGCTCCTGGTCACCCTGGTCATCGCCATGGTGGTCTGCGGCAGCCTCAACGTGCTGATCGAGCGTGTCGCCTACCGTCCGCTCCGCAGCGCCCCGAAGCTCGCCGCGCTGATCACGGCGGTCGGCTTCACCTTCATCCTGCAGAACGTCGGTCTGCTCTGGCGCGGCGGCTCGCCGACCGGCGTGGACGACCTGATCAACCAGGGCGCCCCGGTGCTGACTCTGGTCGGGGTGACGATCCGCCGGGCCGACGTGCTCGCCGTCGGCGTGACCATCCCGCTCGTCTTCGGGCTGACCTGGTTCATCTCGCGGACGCGAATGGGGCGGGCGATGCGCGCCACCGCCCAGGACCCCGAGGCGGCGCGGCTGATGGGCATCAACGTCGACACGACGATCTCGATGACGTTCCTGCTCGGCGGCATGCTCGCCGGGGCCGCCGGTCTCGTCTACGCCCTCTACGAGACCACGGTCTGGTACTTCCAGGGCTTCCAGGCCGGTCTGATCGCCTTCACCGCCGCGGTCATGGGCGGCATTGGAAACGTCAAGGGGGCGGTCCTGGGCGGCCTGATCATCGGTTGCATCCAGCAGCTCTCCGACGCCCGGATCGGCCCGCAGTGGACGGCGGCGGTCGTCTTCGGCTACCTGATCATGATCATGGTCCTGCGGCCGCGGGGGCTGCTCGGCGAGGAGACGCGGGAGGCGGGATGAACGAGGCCCTGGCCACGCTGGCGGCCCGCCGCGGCGAGCTCAACGACCGGCTTCCGCCGTGGACGAACCGCACGGCGGCGTTCACGCTGATCCTCGTCGGGCTCCTCCTGCCGTTCTTCTTCGCGGAGACGAGCGGATTCCTCAACGCCACCATCATCGCTCTCGCCTACGTGGTGATGGCGCTCGGCCTGAACGTCGTGGTCGGCTTCGCCGGCCTCCTCGACCTCGGCTACGTCGCGTTCTTTGCGATCGGCGCCTACTCGGTCGGCTGGTTCGGGTCGAGCTTCTTCTACAAGGCCAACGTCCACGTCGTCGTCTCCTCTGTCGCCCACCAGCTCCCGGGCATCCACCTGAACATCGTCCTGATCATCATCGCCGCGATCGTGCTGACCTCGCTGGCCGGCGTCGTCATCGGCCTGCCGACACTGCGCCTGCGCGGCGACTACATCGCCATCGTCACCCTCGCCTTCGGCGAGATCATCCGGGTGTTCGCCGTCAACGGCGACAGCATCCACGTCTTCGGCGGGACGCTGACCGCCGGACGCCAGGGCATCACCCCGGTCGACCCGGTGTTCTTTCCGTCGGTCGGCAGCTTCGACCAGTTCCATCTGCGGCCGTGGTACTGGACGATCTTCGCGATCGTCCTGCTCGTCCTCTTCGTCAACCTCCGGCTGCGGGACTCGCGCCTCGGTCGGGCGTGGATCGCCCTCCGCGAGGACGAGGTGGCAGCCGTCTCGATGGGGATCGCCCTGGTGCGGACGAAGCTTCTCGCCTACGCCACCGGCGCGGCCTTCGGCGGCGTATCCGGCGTCTTCCTCGGCGCCTACCTCAACCAGATCAACGCCGACCAGTTCCAGTTCTCGTTCTCGATCTTCGTCCTCTCGATGATCATCGTCGGCGGCCTCGGCTCGATCTGGGGCGCGGTGCTGGGCGCGCTTCTCCTCGCCTACATCAACTACTACCTGATCCCCGACGTGCTCAACGGGATCCCCGGGAAGCTCGGCCTGACCTTCAATCTGACCGACCTGTCGTTCGGCATCTTCGGCTTCCTCCTCGTCCTGGTCATGGTCCTGCGCCCCCAGGGCCTCTTTCCCGAGCGGCGGCGGGCGCTCGAGCTGACCGAGGCGATCGCCACCGCCGAGGGGCCCGAGGCTCCGCCATGAGCGACGCCGACCCGATCGCCGTCGCGACCGGCGCGGCCGCTCCGGTCGAGGAGCCGCTGATGCTCGCCCATGAGGTGACCAAGGAGTTCGGCGGCCTGATCGCCGTCAACCGCGTCACCCTGACGATCCCCCGGCGGGCGATCGTCTCGATCATCGGACCGAACGGCGCCGGCAAGACGACGTTCTTCAACATGCTGACCGGGCTCTACAAGCCGACCGCTGGGCGCATCTTCCTCGAGGGCCGCGACGTCACCCGGGCCCGTCCCGACCTGATCAACCGCCTGGGGGTCGCGCGCACGTTCCAGAACATCCGGCTGTTCGGGGCGATGAGCGCGCTCGAGAACGTCATCGTCGGTCGCCACTCGCGGATGCGCGCCGGACTGCTCGGCTCCATCCTGCGCACGCCGCGCGTCCGCGGCGAGGAGCGCTCGGTGCGCGAGCGCGCGCGCGAGCTCCTGGCCTACGTCGGGCTCGCCGCGGGACAGTTCCAGGAGCTCGCGATCAACCTTTCCTACGGCGACCAGCGCCGCGTGGAGATCGCCCGCGCGCTCGCCTCCGACCCGCGGCTGCTCCTGCTCGACGAGCCGACCGCCGGGATGAACCCGCAGGAGTCGGCCGGCCTGACCGACTTCATGCGCCAGCTTCGCGACGAGCTCGACCTGACGATCCTCCTCATCGAGCACGACATGAAGGTCGTCATGGGCGTCTCGGAGCGGGTCACCGTGCTCAACTACGGCGAGCTCATCGCCGAGGGCAAGCCGGCCGAGGTCCGCGCCGACCCCGCCGTGATCGAGGCCTACCTCGGCGTCCAGGAGCCGGCATGACAACGCTGCTCGAAGTCGAGGACATCCACACGAGTTATGGCTCGATCGCCGCGCTGAAGGGCGTTTCGCTGACCGTCGAGGAGGGCGAGGTCGTCACCCTGATCGGCTCCAACGGGGCCGGCAAATCGACGACGCTCCGCTCGATCTCCGGCCTCACGCCGGCCCGCTCGGGCGCCGTCCGCTTCGCGGGGCGCGACATCACCCGGGCGAGTACGCAGGACATCGTCGGGCTCGGCATCGCCCTCTCGCCGGAGGGTCGGCACTGCTTCCCGCGGATGACGGTGCGCGAGAACCTCGACCTCGGCGCCCACCGGCGGCGGGGACCGGAGATCGCCGAGGACATGGAGCGCGTGTTCGCCCTGTTCCCCCGCCTCGACGAGCGCCAGCGCCAGAAGGCGGGGACGATGTCGGGCGGTGAGCAGCAGATGCTGGCGATCGGGCGGGCGCTGATGGCCCGGCCGCGGCTGCTCCTCCTCGACGAGCCCTCGATGGGCATCGCGCCGATCCTCGTCCAGCGGATCTACGAGACGATCGGCGAGATCAACCGCGGCGGGGTGGCGATCCTGCTCGTCGAGCAGAACGCCAACTACGCGCTCGGCATCGCCGGCCGCGGCTACGTGCTCGAGACGGGCCGCGTCGCGCTGAGCGCCCCGAGCGCCGAGCTCCGCGACGACCCCGAGGTCCAGCGGGCCTACCTCGGGACATGACCGTGCTCGCCCTGATCGGCGCCAAGGCGCTCTACCTGCTGTTCGCCTGGCTGCTCTCCGCGGTGATCGCCTCGTGGCTGTCCGACCGCAAGGGCTACGGCGAGCGCCCGGGCCTCGCCACCGGGCTGCTGCTCAGCGCGGTGGCGATCGTCATCTGGCTCGTGCTCCCGGCCCGGGCCGGCTCGCGCTGGAAGCTCGACGGTCCGCTTCCGCGGCGCCGCCGACCTTAGCTTAGTTTAGTTTAGCTTAGCTCCGATCGGCGTGACGCCGCCGCGGCCGAGCTGCGGAGCTCGGCCCGGTGATCGGCTCCTGGGTGATCCCCGGCGCGGGCGAGCTTGGCGCAGGGCAGCCGCTCCACGTAGCCTGCGTCTCGGCGCCGGCGCGTGCCACGGTCGTCGGCGGCGAACCGACGACCAGGCAGGCGGTCGGCGCGGCGGCGCGTCGGGGCCCCCGCTATTCCTCGGCCCGCGACGGGCCGTCGTAGCCGGTCGGGTGGAGGATGAATATCTCGCTCGCCACGTCGGAATGGGTGTCGATCCCGCTGAGGAAGGCCCGGACCTTGCGCTCGGTGAGCCGCTCGACCGGCTCGCAGAACACCCTCATCTCGGCGTACTGGAAGAGCATGCGCAGGTCGCGCAGCTGCTTGTGCTCGCCGAGCTGGCGCAGGCGGCGCTCGGCCGGCGTGAAGGTGTCCTCGAGCGTCACCACGAGCACGTCGGGCCCGGCCCAGTTGGTGCGCGTCTTGGTCGGGCCGCGCCCGAACTGGTCCTTGTAGATCCGCACCATCTCGTTGGAGATGGCGCTGAGGATGCTCGGCTCCGGCGCGCCGTTGCCATCGGGCGCCCCCGGCTGCGCTGCGCTCATGCGCGGTCCTCCGCTTCCGTCGGAGATGACAGGACCCCGAGCCGGCCGCAAACCGCTTCCGGCGCTTTGCGTGACGTCCCCGAGCGACTGGCGGGCCTCTGCGACTCCGGTATCGCGCGAGCGATCCACACCGCAGCAGACCTGAGCCCGAACCATAGCGGTCGCCGCGCTCAGACTCCCCGGCGAGCTCCCGGGCCGGGCGCGCGCCGTTGCGCCGCGCGGGGCTCGCCGCCTCGCCGATCCGCCCGGCGATGTGGCGCGCGTCGCGCCCGACGCCGGCGAAGCGCCACGAGCCCCATGTGTGCAGCCAGGGCAAGCCGAGCACGTAGAGGCCCTCGACCGAGGTCACGCCGCGCTCGTGGGTCGGGTAGCCGGACCCGTCGAAGGCCGGCAGCTCGACCATCGACCAGTCGCTGCGAAACCCGGTGGCCCAGACCACGGACCGGATGCCGAGGGCATCGAGGTCGATCTCGGGCGCCGCATCGTCCGCCGGCTGTCAGCAGGGCGCCTCGGCGGGCGGCGGAGGCGGCGCCGGGATGCCGCGGGCCTCGATGAAGCGGTCGATCCCGGCGTTGATCCGCGCGCGCACCGCGTCGGCCGCGTCGAGGTTCGCCCGAAGATCGCCGGCCACCTGCACCCGGGAGCCGCGCGCGTCGGTCAGGCGCCCGTGGAGGACCATGCCGTCGGCGGCGAAGCGCCGCAGGTCGATGTCGCTCCCGGTGACGTAGTGGTTGGCCTCGCGCCGCGCCCCGAGGCCCTTGGGATGCTCGGTGATCGGCCTGTCGTAGTGGCCCATGTCGTGGAGCCAGGCGACCACGTCGCGGCCGCGGTGGAAGCGCGCGACCCGCGGCGCCGAGCGACGCAGAGGTGGATGGCGCGCCCGGCGAGATGGAGGTCTCGGCGATCTGCGCCCCCGACTGGCCGCTGCCCACCACGAGGACGGCGCCGTCCGGGAGCGCCTGGGGGTTCCTGTAGGCGGAGGAGTGCAGCTGAGTCACCTCGACCGGAAGCCGCTCGGCCAGCCGGGGAAGCGAGGGCGTGTGGTAGCCGCCGATTGCGAGCACGACGCGATCGGCGCGGAGCTCCCGGGCAGGATTCCGTGACCGAGCTCGCGCGACCTTGCCCCTACCCCCCGTCGTGCCGGGCACGGCCGACATATCGAGCGCAAACCGGCTGCCCTGGCCGCCGCCCGCCCGCGACGGCGAGGAGCAGCGCTCGACCGAGCCGTCGGGCCAGAGGATCTCGAAGTCGACGACGGGCATCGGTGGGCTGGGCCGCGGCCAGCGGTGCGGCTTCGCAGGAGGTGTCGGGCTGCAGGTCGTTGATCGGCGAGAGCGCGCGGCGCGCCCGGGCGAGCGTCGCCGTGACGTCGAAGGCGGCCAGCGCCAGGCCGCCGCCGGTCGCCGACGCCGCGACGACATCGCCCCCGGGCGCCACGATCCGCGCGCCGCCGTGGAAGCGCAGCGAGCCGACCGGCCGGACTGGTTGGCCGAGGCCACGATCACCGAGTTCTCCGCCGCCCGCGACCGATCCCAGAGTCTCGGCCCGCCGCCACTGGCGGTCGTCCTCGAGCCGCGCGCCCGGGTTGGTCTTGCTGCCCGGCCAGGCCGAGAGGAAGGTGAGGATCTGGGCGCCTTGGAGGGTGAGGGTGCGCGCCGCCTCGGGGAACGCCTTGTCGTAGCAGATCAGCATCCCGATCCCGCCGACCGGCGTATCGAACGCGCGCAGCTCGTCACCGGGCGTGGTGAGGCGGTGCTCGTCGAGCGGTAGGTGGACCTTGCGGTGGAGCCCGTGGAGCCCCGTCGCCCGAGACGCAGGCGGCGACGTTGTGGCAGGCACCGTCGCCCCCGTCCTCACAGAACCCGACGCAGACCACGAGCTCGCCGGCCAGCTCCATAACCCGGGCCAGCTCGGGACCGTCGGGGCGTAGCGCCGGCGGCGGGTCGGCGTCGCCGTGGAGCGTCTCGACATAACTGCCGAGCGCCGCCTCGGGGAGGCCCACGAGCCCGGCGCCGCCCGCGCGGGCCTCGTCGAGCAGGAAGGATTGGCCCGGCGGCAGCGACCGACGGTCCAGCCGCGCGGGGGCGCCGCCGCCTCCCCGGCGCGGTCGTCATCGGCCCCGGCGCCGGCCACTCACGCGGCGCCAGCGCGACGACAGACGGGCGGGCGATCGGCTAATCTCGCGCCGCGATGACCCTGGCAGCCCTCGGCCACGCCGTCACGCTGCTGGCGGCCGCAACGCCCCACGAGAAGAGCAAGACCGCCTTCTATATCGCCGGCGGTGCGCTCGCCGCGTGGGCGGTCCTCGTCGGCGTGTTCGGCTTCACCCACCCCGACTTCCCCCCAACGGCGGGCCTCGCCCGCCTGCTCATGGCGATCAGTCTCGTGCTCATGCTCTCGGCTGTGTCCGCCGCGGCGATCACCGGCTCGAATCCGCCGCCGGCGCCGCGCTTCGTCCACGTCAAGATCCTGCCCAAGGGCACCGCCCCCCAGCTGACGCCGCTCGTCTCGGGGTCGGCGCCCGCCGCCGCCGCGGCGCCGCCCGCGGCCAAGCTCCCGCCGGGCGCGGTCGCCCTGGACGCCGACCCGACCGGGGTGCTCAAGTACACCCAGTCCAGCCTGAGCGCCAAGCCCGGCAAGGTGACTATCGCGTTCTCGAACACTGCCCCCGTCCCCCACAACGTCGCCGTGGCCCAGGGGTCGAAAATCCTCGGCATGACGCCGACCTTCGCCGGCGGCGCCACCAAGAACCTCGTGCTGACGCTGGCCGCTGGTGCCTACACCTTCTACTGCACGGTGCCGGGCCACAAGGACGCCGGGATGCAGGGCACGCTGACGGTCCGGTAGGGCACCGCCCTGCGGGCTGTGCCGACGACGGCGGACGGGCGTGCGGCGCTGGCCGCGAAGCTCGGCTTCCGCCCCGGGGCGCGGTCGCGGCTCGACGTCGTCTGGGTGGCCTGGCTGGCCTGGATCTTCGATGCGATCAACAACCTCGGCGAGGTCCGCCAGCGACTTGCCGAGGATCACGGGAGCCAGGTCCTCGACCTCGAACGCACGCTGCACCTCGCCCCGGAGCACGGGCTCAACACCTGGCTCGCCGCCCACCGCGGGTTCACCGAGGTCGTCGTCTTCTGGTACGAGAACGCCCATGCCGCGGTCACCTTCGGCCTGATCGCCTGGTTGTGGTGGCGCCGGCCGAACCTGCTGGCGCCGCTGCGCGCCGCGCTGATCGCGGTCAACCTGATTGCCCTCGCCGTCTTCTGGACCTGGCCGGTCGCCCCGCCGCGGATGCTGGCGAGCCCGCCCTTCCTCGACCTGGTCGCCCAGGTCCACGGCCTGTCGCCCTACTGGCCGCCGAATGCGGTTTCGCTCGAGGCCAACCAGCTCGCGGCCCTCCCGTCGCTGCATCTCGGCTGGGCGGTCTGGTCGTCGCTCGTGCTCTGGCGGCTTTCGTCGCGGCGGTGGGTACGGGCCGCGGCCCTCGTCTACCCCGTCCTGACCGCGCTCGCCGTCATGGCCACGGCCAACCACTACCTGGCCGACGTGGTGACCGGCGGACTCCTCGCCGGCCTGGCGCTGGCCGCCGCCGACCGCGCCTGGGCCTACCCCGGCCGGCTGTCGTTGGGTAGGCTGAGGCCGGCCGCCGGGACGCGGTCCCCGCACCATCGCTGAGGGGAGCTTGGAATGGCAGGAGCAGGTCGCAGGTTGGGGATCAAGCGGCGCTGGGCGACCGCCGGCGCGCTGGCCTGCGCGCTGGTCGGCCTCGGCTCAGCCACGGCAACGGCGGCGACCGTCGGGAACTTCTCGGTCGGGCAGCCCCAGGCGGCCGCGGTCGGCGCGACCGGATGCGGGACCAACCAAGCCGGCGAGCCGGCGATCCACGTGTCGCGGGCGGACAACGTCTTCCTCGGCTCCGAGAGCGGCGTCCTCGGAGGCAGCCAGCTCTGGCGGGCGCTCGGCTCGGTGGGCGGCCCGAGCGCCTCGGCATGCGGGCTGGAGTACCGCGGCCAGCCGAACGTTCTGCTCCCCGGGCTCGGGCTGGCGGGCGGGGACATCGACGTCGCCGTGGCGAGCGCCCCCAACCCGTCCGGCGCCTACAACCTGTACGTGGCGAGCCTCTACCTCGCCTCGGTCAACGTGGCCCACTCGGCCGACAACGGCGCGACGTTCTCCCAGACGCCGGTCCTGCTCGGGATACCGCTCGACGACCGCGAGTGGATCGCCGCCTTCGGCGCACACACGTCGCTGCTCAGCTACCACGACATCCTCACCAACGACATCGACGTGCTCAGGTCAGACAACGACGGCGGCCTCTACACCCAGGTCTCCCAGGCCATCCCGCTCACCGACTACCGCGCCCGCAACAACCAGATCGGCAACCTCGTGATCGACCATCGCAACCCGCCCAGCTCCGGCGCCTTCTACGCCTACCAGTCGTTCGTGGCCCCCTCGACCGCCGCGGGGACGACGAACAACGAGGCCTTCGTCGCGGTCTCCGCGGACGGCGGCTACACCTGGACCGACCGGGCGATCCCGTGCAGCGCCCAGGCCAACGGGCTCGACCACAACTTCCCGAACGTCTCGGTCGACCCGGGGGGCAGGGTCTGGTACGCCTGGTCTGACGACCGCTACGTCTACACCGCGACGTCCGCCGACCACGGGCAGACGTGGACCTGCTCAGGCCCCGTCAGCACCACCACGCCCCAGGGGCAGGCCGTCTTCCCCTGGCTGGCGGCGAGCGCCCACGGCGTCGACCTCGTCTACTACGCCTCGCAGACCCCGGCGGGAGGCGACCAGACGTTCTACGTCCACTTCGCCCAGAACCTCTACGACGACGCCGGCGCGCCGCGCGGCTGGCGCGCTCCTCAGCGGCTGGTCGCCGTACACCACGGAGCGATCTGCGAGAGCGGCGTCGCCTGTACCACCGGGCGCCAGCTCTTCGATGACTTCGGCGTCGACACCGACATACTCGGCTACGCGCACATCGCCTACTCCCATGACAGCCCGGATCTCGGCGGCGCCGGCACCTACACCGGCAGCGCCGTGCAGCTGCACGGGTTCCGCGTCGGGCGCCCGAACAACTAACGACTCACCGGCTCCATCAGCCGCAGCTCGGCGTGCTCGATGTAGTCGCCGGGGTCGCGGCTGAGCGCCGCGCGGTCGGGGCTCGCGTAGTAGGCCTCCTGGGCGGCGGCGAAGTCCGGATGGCCGACGACCCAGGCGAACGTGCTCCCCTCGGGATCCGCCCAGGCGCCTTCGACGACGAAGCCGAAGCGCAGGCGCAGCGGCACGATCTCCTCGCGCCAGAACGCCGTGAACTCCTCGAGGAGGCCGGGCTTGACCCGGTAGATGCGCAGCTGGCTCGCCATGGTGTGCCCAGCAATCAATAGTCGATCTGGCTCGGCTGCGCCCTGCGGGTCGGTACCCTCTGGCTAATGGCAGAGGACAGGGGCTTCGGCAAGCGCCGCAGCGAGGATCATCGGGCGCTGGCGTTCGAGTGGCGCCGTCTGACACGGGCGGCGACGGTCGTCGCCCTGCTGACCAGCCCGATGCTCTTCGCGCTGCTCTATTGGACCCACCGCTGGAGCCTGCTCGGCTCGCTGCTCGGGACGTTCGTCGGCGTGATCGCCTTCCGGGGCCTGATCGACGTCATCGCGCACAAGGTGATTCCCCGGCCGAGCCTCTACAGCGCCGACAAGGAGATGCTGCGCGAGGACGCGGTTGCCCGCCGGCGGGTCTGGTACTGGCGCAAGAAGTACAAGCACCTGGCCTGGTACGTCGGGATCATCGGCGGCTTCCTGCTGGTGATCAACCTGATCCAGAACGCGACCGGCACCCCCGGTGGGCTGGGGACGACGCTCGACAGCATCACCGGCATCTTCAGCGGGCCGAACGGCGCGTCGTTCATCCTGCTCGGCGCCCAGCTTCCCTTCTTCTTCCTCTTCAACTTCCTGATTCTCTTCGGGCCCCTGCTGGTCATGGCGGTACGCGCCATGAAGGGCTACGAGCCGGGCGACGCCGACTGGGGCGTGGGAATCGACGACGTCCGCGGCCAGGCCGAGCCGAAGGAGGAGATCACCCGCGTGATCTCGCTCTGGCAGTCGGGCGAGGACTTCCGCAAGGCCGGCGGCAAGCCCGAGCGGGGCCTTCTCTTCATCGGGTCTCCCGGCACGGGCAAGACGATGCTCTCGAAGGCGATCGCGACGTCGTTCAACTCGCCGATCGTGATCATGCCCGGCTCGGGCTTCCAGATGCCCTTCATGGGGATGGACGTCATCGTCGTCCAGCTGATGATCTCCAAGGCCCGGCGCCTGGCCCGCAAGTGGGGCGGCCAGTGCATCATCTTCATCGACGAGATCGACGCCGTGGGGCTGCGCCGGGCGGCGCTCGGCGGCGGAGCCGGCGGGATGATGAGGCCGGCCGCGCCGACTGTCGAGTCCTTCCACGACCTCGCCTTCTTCGGTCCGCACGGCGCGCTCAACTCGAGCGGGGAGCTGATCCTCGAGTCCCGCGCCTGGCGTGAGCGGCTCTTCGCCGAGCGGGCGAGCGCGCCGGTCAGCCCGTATCCCGAGGGCATCATGCGGGTGGGCGCGCGAATCCAGGACTTCATCTTCCCGGGCGGCGGAATGATGGGCGGGGCCGGCGCGGGTCTCGCGCTCAACCAGCTGCTCGTGCAGATGGACGGCGTCGACGACCCGCCCTTCATGCGCAAGGTCATGACCAACCGGGTGAACACCTTCCTCGACGCGACGTACGTCATCCCGTCGCGGATCGGCGGCATGGCGCTGCGGCTGCGGCCGCCCAAGCCGCGGTCCGAGCAGATCTACTTCATCGGGGCGACCAACGTGCCGATCGACCGCCTCGATCCCGCGCTGATCCGCCCGGGCCGGATGGGGCGCCACATCTGGTTCCGGACGCCGACCAAGGACGATCGCAAGGACATCTTCGATCTTTACATGGCTCGGGTCTCGCACGATCCCGAGCTCGACTCGGACCGGCGCCGCGACGAGCTCGCCCGCATCACCAACGGCTACTCGCCGGCGATGATCGAGCAGGTCTGCTCGATGGCCCTGACCTTCGCCCACGCCGACGGGCGCATGGAGTTCCAGTGGCGGGACATCGTCGAGGCGATGACGACGAGCGAGGCCGGGACGGCGCAGGGGATCGACTACATCCCGGAGGAGACGCGGGCGGTGGCGATTCACGAGGCAGGCCACGCGGCGGCCTCGCACGTCTACATGCGGGGCGTGCTCTCCACCCGCCTGTCGATTCGCAAGCGCGGCGGGTCGCTCGGCCACCACCAGGCGATCGAGAAGGAGGAGCGCTTCTCGAGCTGGCGCCACGAGGAGGTCGGCAAGCTCGTCTGGACCCTCGGCGCGATGGCCGCCGAGCACGTCTTCTACGGCGAGAACTCGACCGGCGTCGGCGGCGACGTCCAGAGCGCGACGGCGCGGGCGGCGTGGATGGTCGGCATGTGCGGCATGGGACCGGAGCCGATCGACTTCAACGGGCGCGAGTGGGGGAGCGAGGAGGAGAAGCGTCAGGCCGCCGAGGAGTACATGGAGCGCTTCGCGCAGATCGGCGCCCAGATCATCAACCGGTCGGGCGGCAGCGCCCTGATGGGCGATCCGATTCCGGCCATCCTCGGCGACCGCAACAAGAGCCGGGCGGCGGCGCAGATCCTCGGCCAGGCCTACATCACCGCCTTCTGCCTGATCCAGCACAATCGCGAGCAGGTTGCCCAGATCGCCGAGACGCTGATCCTCCGCCGGGAGCTCCACGGCGACGAGGTCGTCGACGTGCTCAACGCCGCGCGACTCGAGGCCCCGGCGATCGACATCACCGACGAGTCGACATGGCCGACCCTGTGACCGACGCGGACACCCGGCCGATCGGTGCCGAGGAGGGTCAAACGGCCGGCGCGGCCAGGGAGGCAGCCCCTGCCCATCCGGGCCCGCCCGAGGCGAGCGGGGACGTTCCGGTCGCCGAGGCGCCCGACGCACCCGTCGAGGCTCGGATCGAGCCCGCGGCCGCGGGCCACGGAGCCCAGCCGTACGCCCCGGACCCGGCGGGAGCGCGGCCAAAGGTCGACCGGTCGTCGCTGGCTCCGTCGGAGCCGCTGCCGATCCCGGTCGCCGACTCCGCGCTCGGGCAGACCTTCCACTCTGCGTCGAGCGGCGCGGCGGTCGGCGGAAGCCTCTTGCTCGGTGGAGCGACCGGCGGCCGGGACGAGGCGGGTCCGCCGGCCGAGTCACCGCACGCGCCGCGCTTCCAGTTCATCCTCGGGGCGCTGCTCGCGCTCGGCCTCTCGGCGATCGCCATCACCGCCTACGCGCTCGGCTCCGGCCGCGATCCGCTGCCGAGCGACTGGTCGGCCTGGCACCCGACGGCGAGCGGCCTCCAGGCGGCCGGCCAGATCGCCAACCACGTGGCCGCCGAGTACCGCCAGCCCGGCACCGGGCAGCTCCTCGCGGTCAAGGGCGGCCCGCTCGCCCTGGCCGGGGTGCCGGTGACGATCGCGGTGAAGACCGGCGCCGCCGCCACCGGCGGCATCTCGGTGCTCTCGGGCAACGGCGTGCTCTACAAGATGTGCGGCCTGGGCCCGAGCTGCACGATCGCCGGCAAGGCGTCGGCCCAGCGCCTGATGCTCGTGCGCCGGGAGGCGCTCGAGCTCGCGCTCTACACCTTCAACTACGTCGGCGGCGTCGACCAGGTCGTCGTCTTCCTGCCGCCGGTGCTCCATCCGACGGCCGTCCCCGGCCAGCCCGGCAAGGTGAAGGTGACCGCCGACCCCACCGACGCGGTGTTCTTCCGGGCGTCCGACCTCTCCGGTGAGCTCAGCCATCCGCTCACCGACACCCTGAGCCGCCAGACGCCGAGCCTGACCGCCGTCGCGGCGTCGCCCGACACGCCCCTGGTCAACCAGCTCACGAGCCCGTCCTTCTACAAGTTCAGCTTCGTCCAGACGAGCCAGGACGCGTCGCTCTTCCTGGTGCTCGAGCCGTTCGCCGTCGGCAACTGACGCGCTTCAGGCGCTGACCACCGGCGGCTCGAAGCCCGGGCACCCGGTGACCGGTATCCGGGGGTAGCGCGGATAGCGGTCGGGCTCGTCGCGGGAGCGATCGCAGAGCGAGAAGACCGACCCCCGGGTGGTCGGGACGAGGCGCTGGTGGCGGCAGCGGTTGCACAGTCCAGCGGGCGGCGGGGCAGGCTCTCGGGTCACTATACTTTGTGAAGTGAGGACGTTCTACAGGTTGCTCGGCTTCCTGCGACCGTACCGCACGGCTGTCGTGTGGTCGCTGGTGCTCGCTTCCGTGGCCATGGGCGCCACGGTCGCCATCCCCTACCTGAGCGGCCGCGGACTCGACGCGATCCGCAGCCACGACCGCCACCAGCTGGTCCTGATCGGCCTGGCCGTGGCCGGGGCCGGTCTCGTGCGCCTGGCGCTCACCGTGCTGCGCCGGCTCGTCGCCGGCCGGGTCTCGCTGGGCGTCGAATACGAGCTGCGCAACCTGCTCTTCGGCCACCTCCAGGCGCTCGAGCTCGGGTTCTTCGATCACAACCAGACCGGCCAGCTGATGTCGCGCACGACGGTAGACCTCCAGGCCGTGCGCTTCTTCCTCGGCTACGGCCTCGTCTTCATCCTCCAGTCGGCCCTGACCATCGTCCTCGCCGGCACGGCCATGGTCCTCCTCCAGCCCGAGCTCGGGGCGATCTCGCTGATCCCGGTGCCGTTCGTCGTCTACGTATCCGCCCGCTACGGCGGCCGGGCGCGGCCGGCTATCCAGGAGGTCCAGCAGCGGATCGCCGAGCTGACCGCCGACGCCGAGGAGAACATCTCGGGCGTGCGGGTGGTCAAGGCCTTCGCCCGGGAGGCCCACCAGCGGGCGCGCTTCGAGCGCAGCGTCGGGCGCGTCTTCGACCAGGCGATGGTCTCGGCGCGCCTCCAGGCCCGCTACAACCCTCTGATCGGGTTCCTGCCCCAGATCGGGCTGGCCGCCGTACTCCTGGTCGGCGGGCGCCAGGTGATCGACCATCAGCTGACCCTCGGGCAGTTCAGCGCCTTCTATTTCTACCTGCTCATGCTGCTCTCGCCGATGCGCACGCTCGGCGTCATCCTCGGCCTCTCCCAGCGCGCCACCGCCTCGGGCGCCCGTATCTTCCAGTTGCTCGACCGCGCCCCCCGCCTGCTTTCGTTGCCCGGCGCCGGTCCGCTCCCCCCGGGGTCCGGCCACGTCCGCCTCGAGGGCGTCGAGCTCCGCTACGAAGGGGCTGGGCAGGCGGCTCTGAGCGACGTCACGCTGGACGTACCGGCCGGGCGGACGGTGGCGCTGGTCGGCGCGACCGGCTCGGGCAAGACGTCGCTGGCGGCGCTCGTCGCCCGCCTGTATGACCCGACGGCCGGGCGGGTTTCGCTCGACGGGGCCGACCTGCGCGAGGTCTCGGTCGAGTCGGTGCGCCGCGCGGTCGCCCTCGTTACCGACGACCCCTTCCTGTTCAGCGCGACCGTCCACGAGAACATCGCCTACGCCTGCCCCGAGGCCACCGCCGAGGAGGTCGAGACGGCGGCGCGCCGGGCCCAGGCCCACGACTTCATCCTCCGCCTTCCGGAGGGCTACGCGACCCGCGTCGGCGAGCGCGGCCTCACCCTCTCGGGCGGGCAGCGCCAGCGCCTGGCGATCGCCCGCGCCCTGCTCGCCGACCCCCGCGTGCTGATCCTCGACGACGCGACCTCCTCGGTCGACGCCTCGACCGAGCAGCAGATCAAGCGGGCCCTCCGCGAGGTGATGGCCGGCCGCACGACCTTCGTGATCGCCCACCGCCTCTCGACGATCGCCCTCGCCGACGAGATCGTCGTCCTCGAGGGCGGGCGGGTCGCCGCCCACGGCACTCACGACGAGCTCCTCGAGCTGTCCGAGCACTACCGGGAGATCGTCGAGAAGGGCCTCCCCGACCAGGTCTTCCTGACCCGCAAGCCGCGTGAGCGGGAGGTCGCGGGCCTGTGAGCCGGCGCGGGGAGGACATCCGCCGCCGGCTGCGCGGGACGAGCGGCCGCGGCCGCCGCCTGCGCGGCCTGGTCGCGCTGCTGCGGCCCTACCGCACGCGTGTGGTCCTCATGTTCCTCGCCCTGCTGGCCGGGACCGCGGCCTCGCTGGCCCCGGCCCCACTGGCCAAGCTCGCGATCGACGACGGCATCAGCCGCGGCGACCGCCACGCGCTGACCCTGATCGTGGTCGCCTTCCTGGTGGCCGCGGTCGTCGTCTGGGCCGCCACCTACGCCCAGACCTTCCTCGTCGAGTGGGTCGGCGAGCGTGCCCTCGCCGACCTGCGCATGGCGATCTTCGACCACCTCCAGCGGATGCCGATCGCCTTCTACGAGCGGCGGCGCGCCGGAGTGCTGATCTCGCGGATGACCAACGACGTCGAGGCCCTCGACAGCCTCGTCACCGACAGCGTGATCACGCTCTTCCAGTCGTCGTTCACCCTGATCGGGACGGTGGCGATCCTCCTCCTGCTCGATTTCCGCCTCGCCCTGCTGACGTTCCTCATCGTCCCGGTCATCGTCTTCGGCTCGCTCGTCTTCCGGATCGCCTCGGCCGACGCCTACCGGCGCACGCGGGAGACGATCGGCCAGATCACAGCCAACCTCCAGGAGACCCTGTCGGGGATCCGGGTCGTCCGCGCCTTTGGCCAGGAGCAGCGCCACGTCCGCCGCTTCGCCGAGCTCAACGAGGCCAACCGGGCGGCGAACATGACCACGGTCAACCTCAACGCCGCCTACTTCCCGGCGATCGAGTTGGTCGCGGCGCTGGCGACGGTGGCGATCCTCATCTACGGTGGCTCCCAGGCCATCGACGGAGCGATCACGGTCGGCGTGATCGTCGCCTTCATCGCCGCGCTCAACAACTTCTTCGACCCGATCACCCAGCTCTCGCAGCTCTACACGACCTACCAGTCGGGGATGGCGGCGCTCGACAAGATCTTCGAGCTGCTCGACGTCGAGCCCGACATGGTCGAGCCCGACGACGCCGTCGAGCTCGGCCAGATCCGCGGCGAGATCCGCTTCGAGGGGGTGACCTTCGCCTACGCCACCGGCGCGGAGACCTCCGCCGAGGCGGCGGCGGAGCCGGTGATCGCGCTCGAGTCGATCGACCTCGTCGTGCCCCCCGGCCAGACGGTGGCGCTGGTCGGCGCCACCGGGGCGGGCAAGTCGACGCTGGCCAAGCTCGTGGCCCGCTTCTATGACCCGACCGAGGGCCGCGTCCTCGTCGACGGCCACGATCTCCGCGACGTCCGCGCCTCGTCGCTGCGCGGCCAGATGGGCATCGTCCCCCAGGAGGCGTTCCTCTTCTCGGGGACGATCGGCGAGAACATCGCCTTCGGCCGTCCGGAGGCGAGCCGAGCCGAGGTCCGGGCGGCGGCGGCGGCGGTCGGAGCCGACGACTTCATCTCCGCCCTCGACCAGGGCTACGACACCGAGGTCGGCGAGCGCGGGGCCCAGCTGTCGGCCGGACAGCGCCAGCTCCTCGCCTTCGCCCGGGCGCTGATCGCCGATCCGCGCATCCTCGTGCTCGACGAGGCGACCTCCAACGTCGACCTCCACACCGAGGGCCGCATCGAGGCGGGACTGCGGCGCCTGCTCGCCGGACGCACCGCCCTCGTCATCGCCCACCGCCTGTCGACGATCCGCTCCGCCGGGCGGATCATCGTGCTCGACGGCGGGCGGATCGTCGAGCAGGGCACCCACGACGAGCTGCTCGAGGCGCACGGCGCCTACTGGGATCTCTACCGCGACTGGTCGGAGCAGGCCGCCGTCGCGTGAGCCGCAGCCGCTTGCAAGTGATAGCTCCTCGCATTACACTGAGGCTGTCCAACTGTCCCCCCGTCGCGTTGCGTCCTCGCCAACCGATGCGCCGCGATGGTTCTCTCCTCACCGGCCGAGCCGGGTCCCGCGGGCCCGGCTCGTCGGCCGGGGCGCGGATCAGTCGGCCTTGCGCTCCTCGTCGGCCTCGCCGTAGGACGACTGCGTCGCCTCCTCGTCACGGCCGACCTCAGTGAGGACTACGGTGTCCGAGCGGTCGTCGCCGTGGGTGGCGTGGTCGATCAGGTCCTGCTCGGCGAGCTCGAAGCCCTCGGACTCGCCGCCGCCGGCCTCCTCCACGGCGCGGCGCTCCTCGCGGCGCCGCGCGGTCAGGTCCATCGGCGGGTCGGGGGGCGGGTCTTCGGCCACGGTCCCAACGTACCCGATCGGCCTACTGGTCGAACGGGAGGCGCCCGGTCAGGCCGGCGAGGCCGAAGACGACCCCGGCCTCGAGGCCGGACAGGATGCGCAGCCGGGCGCCGTTGGTGCGCGCGCGATGATGGGCGTCGAGGACGCAGCGGATCCCCGACGAGTCGATGAACGTCACGCCGCGGAGGTCGAGCACGAGGTCGGTCACGTGGACCTCGGCCGCCCGCACCAGAGCCGCGTCGAGCACGGGCGCCCCGGCGATGTCGAGCTCGCCCGTGGCGATCATATGGCAGGCGCTGCCGCGGTTGATCACCTCGAGCTCGAGCGGCACGTTCTCCATCGCGGATCTACCATCACTGTAGCCCGCACCCCGCGGTGTCCTATCGTGTCGGGCATGACCGAAGGCGACCGAAGGGGCACGCGATGAAGGCGGTCCGGTTCAGCGAATATGGCGATCCCGACGTGCTGCGGGTCGAGGAGGTCGACGAGCCCCACGCCGGGGCCGGCCAGATCCGCGTCGCGGTCAAGGCGGCCGGGGTCAACCCGATCGACTGGAAGATCCGCAGCGGGGCGATGGCCCAGGTGATGCCGGTCGACCTGCCCCGGATACCGGGCAGCGACGTAGCCGGCGTAGTCGACGAGGTCGGCGACGGCGTGACCGACGCCGCCGTCGGTGACGAGGTCTTCGGCAGCGCGGTGGGCGGCGGCTCAGCCGACTACGCCGTGGTCGATCACTATGCGGCCAAGCCGGCCGGCCTCAGCTGGGCCGAGGCGGCCGGGCTGCCGGTCGCGGTCGAGACCGCGGTGCGGTCGCTCGACCTGCTGGGGGTCGGCGACGGCCAGACGATCGTCATCAACGGTGCGGCCGGCGGGGTCGGGATCGCCGCCGTGCAGCTCGCCCGCGCCCGGGGGGCCCGGGTGATCGGCACGGCGAGCGCGACCAACCACGCCTTCCTGCGCGATCTCGGCGCCGAGCCGACGACCTACGGCGACGGCCTGGCCGAGCGCGTCCGCGACCTGGCCCCGGGCGGCGTCGACCGGGCGTTCGACACCGCCGGGCACGGCGCCCTGCCCGACCTGGTCGAGATCACCGGAAATGCCGATTACGTGGTGACGATCGCCGACTTCTCCGCTCCCCAGTACGGCGTCCGGGTCACCACCGGCGGTGAGGGGCGCGCCTGGCAGGCGCTGGGCCAGGCCGCGGAGCTCTTCGAGCAGGGCCGTTTCACGCTGCCGGTGGCGGAGACGTTCCCCTTCTCGCAGGCGCCGGCCGCCCACCGGCGCAGCGAGGACGGGCACGTCCGCGGGAAACTCGTCCTCGTCCCCGACGATGGTTGAGCCCGAGGCCGGCCCGCAGGGCTGGTGCGTCTGCGGCCGCAAGGTGACGATCGCCGACGCGCTCGAGATCACGCTGCCCAACGGGCGACCCGGCTGGGAGGGCCATTGCCCGGAGTGCGGCGCGCCGCTGTTTGCGATCCGTCGCAAGCCCGCGGCCGCCGGGTGACCGAGACGGCTACGGCTGGGCGACGATCGGCGAAGCCCGGGTGAGCTCCATCCGCCGGTAGAGCACGACGATCACGCCGGCCATCGCCGCCAGGCCGCCGACGAACAGCCAGGCCAGCGGGTTGGCGTGGTCGAAGTTGTTCCACGCCCGGGCGGCGCCGACCAGGATCAGGGTGCAGGCCACGAGGAACGTCTGGAGCAGCAGGCGCCACGTGCTCCAGCGATCGTCGAGCGAGAGCAGCAGGGCGCCGGCACCGACCTGGATCGTGAACGACGAGATCACCCGCGCGGTCAGCGGAGTCAGCTTCCACGGCCAGATGTCCTGGGCGAGCTGGGGCGCGGCGAAGAAGACCAGGCCGCCGATCACCGCTCCGGCGCCGACTGCCCGGGCGGCGAGTGCCACCGCGGCGGGGACGAGCGGGTCCCCGGGGTCGGGGGTTCGCGGGTCGGTGCGCTGGTTGCGGAGCCAGAGCAGGGCGACCAGCGCCGGCGAGACCACGTAGACGGCGACCCAGCCGTAAAACATGAAGGCCCCGACGAACGGCGCGTGGCCGTGGTTGAAGCGGTCGTAGTGGATCAGGGTGGCCGCCAGCATGAAGAGGGCGAAGATCGCCGCCGAGAGGACGCCGGCCGCGGCTTGGTGCCAGCGCCGGCCGCGAGCCGCCGACCAGAAGAAGAACGCCCCGGCGCCGTAGCCGGCGCCCATGAAGATCGGCGTCATGTCGGGCTTGATCGTCCACGCCCAGGCGTCCGCGGTACGCCCGGGGAGCCACCAGAGGATGACGAAGGCGGGGATCAGGATGATGACGACGGCGAGGCTCACCCACCGCGTGGCCGGGAGGATCTGGTCGTTCTCCCGCGAGGCGCCCTCCGCCTGGACCTCCGCCACAGCCAACTCCCTGTTGACGTGATTGGACTTGGGCGATCGTACACCGTCGGGGGGGCGGATTGCCAGGGATCAGGGCGTCCGGGCGCGGCGGGCGAGGTCGAGCGCGGAGGCCGGCCACCAGGCGCCGGCGGGCGGGCCGCCGTGGCAGCTCCCGTCCGACTCGCCGGGCGCCTTGACCCACAGGTAGGCATCGATCAGCGGGTTGCCGGTGCGCGTGGTCGGCGGAACGCCGAGCGCCCGTCCCGGCGGGTTGCACCAGGCGCGCCCGGAGGCCGGGCCGGCGCCGTTGCGCGAGGTGTCGATCACGAACGGCGTGCCGCCGAGCAGTCCGGAGATCCGCGTGCCGTAGGCGGTCTCGGCGGCCGTCGTGTTGAAGTTGGCGACGTTCAGCGAGAAGCCGCGGGCCCCGGTCACCCCGGCGAGGCGCAGGCGGCTCGCCATCACCTTCGCCGGCTGCCAGGCCGAGTTGCCGGCGTCGAGATAGGCGGCCACCCGCGGGCGCCCGGCCAGCGCGCGCACCGCGAAGCGCAGGAGGGCGTAGTCCGAGCGGGCGGCCGCGGGGCTTCGGCAGCCGAGCTCGGCCAGCGCGTCCGGCTCGAGGATCACCGCTGCCCGGTGGCCGCCGATGCCGCCCTCGAGGCTGTGGACGAACCACCGGCGGTAGGCGGCGGCGGAACGCGCGCCGCCGGCCGAGTAGCCGCCGCAGTCGCGGCCGGGCAGGTCGTAGGCCACGAGCACGGGCACGGCGCCGGCCGCCGCCGCGCGATCGACGAAGCCGGCGACGTCGGCGCGGTTGCTCTGGCTGTCGAACCACTGGGCCTGCGGCGCTGCGGCGATGCGCTCGAGGAGGGCGGCGTCCGCCGGCCGGGTCGCCGCCCAGGCCCGGGCGGTCCGCGCCGCGCTCGAACCGGGGTCGGCGAACAGGGGCGCACCGGCGAGCGACGCGGACGCGGCCGCGCGGCCGCAGAGCAGCGCGAGGACGAGCAGGGTGGCGCACGAGAACCGCAACAGGTCTGAAATGCGACCGGGTTCCCGGAGTTGCGCTCGCCGGGCGCCGTTTCGTGCGATGCTCGGTGGCGAGCACCCGATGACGCAGGAGGGCACACACGTGGAAGCCGACCAAGAGACCCGCTCGACGGCGGACCTGTCAACCGAGGAGCGCAAGCAGCTGCGCCGGGCCCACGAGCGCCTCCGGGCCGCCTCGCAGGAGGTCGAGGGCCTTGTCGCCACCGAGGCCGTGCGCGGCCGCTGGGATCCGGAGCCGCCGCCGCCGCCGATCCTCGACGCCGCGCGCGAGGGGCTGCAGCGCGCCTACGACGAGCTCACGCGCGTCCACCAGGAGATCCTGGGGGGCCCGGCGGCCTAGGGTGACGGCCCCGCCCTCCCGGCGGCCGTTCCTGACCGCCGTCTGGCGCAACCTGCTCGTGGTCACCTATCCGGTGGTCGACGAGCAGTTGGCCCGGCACGTGCCGCCCGGCGTCGCCATCGACCACCTCGACGGCCGGGCGCGGGTCAGCTTCGTGGCCTTCGAGTTCGCCCGCACCCGCCTCCACGGTGTGCCGATCCCGGGCCACACGAGCTTCCCCGAGATCAACCTCCGCTTCTACGTCCGCGCCGGCGCCGACCGCGGCATCGTGTTCATCCGCGAGTTCGTCCCCCGCCGCGCCGTCGCCCTGGTCGCGCGCGTGCGCTACAACGAGCCGTACGTCAAGGTCGCCATGCGCAGCGACCTGCACCCGCAGGCCGGCGAGCGGCTCCGCGTCAGCCACGTGTTCGGCCCGGGCGGATCGAGCGTGACCGCCGACGTCTCAGGCCGGGGCGTGGCGCCGGCCGAGGGCTCGGACGAGTACTGGCTGACCCACCAGGCCTTCGGCTTCGGCCAGACCCGCCGCGGCGAGCCCCGGCGCTATCGGGTCGAGCATCCGGTCTGGCCGCTCCACGCCGTCCACCGCCTGGAGATGGCCGTCGACTTCGCCCGACTATACGGCCCGCGGTGGGCGTTCCTGCGCGACGCCGAGCCTGGCCACGTCAGCTTCGCGGCCGGGTCGGAGGTCGCCCTCTACCCACCGGGCTAGGGGCACGGGTTGGCCATCGTCCTCGAGTGGGTTGTGGCAGCGCTCTGTCGAACCCGTAGTTGGTCAGCTCGAGCGGTGAGCCGAGGCCGCCGGCCGCCGGCCGCCGCGAGCTTGCGGTCCCCGTGGCCTGACCTTTTGGCCGCCGACATCACCAGGACGGCGCCGGTCACCGACGAGACCAAAGCAGCAGTCTCGGCATGATCCCCTCCCACCTCGGGCGGGGGGTCCGTTCCGCCGCCCCGCCGAGCCGATGCTGAGGCGGCGCGGAGACGAGTGCAACGGCTCGAGCGGCTAGGCCTTTGCCCGGCGCCGGCGCCGGCGCCGGCGCCGGCTCCGGCCCCGGCCGCGGCCCCGGCGCGGCGGCCCGTCGAGCGTCCGCTCGCGCGAGGCCGGCGCCTCGCGCACCGCCGCCAGGAGCACGCGCTCGAGCTCGCCCGCCTGGAGCGGGTCCCGGGCCTCGGCGAGGCGCCGGGCGGCCTCCTCGGGACCGCACCACAGCTTCCGGCGGAAGGTCTCCTCGGGCGCCCCGTCCTCGGTCACGTGGAGCAGGAAGGCGACCACCAGGTCATCGCCGCCGCGGCGACTCGGGTAGCGGTAGTCGAGCAGGCGGCGCTCGTCGATGCGCCCGACCACGCCCGCCTCCTCGCGGGCCTCTCGAGCGGCCGTGGCGGCGAGCGACTCCCCCCGCTCGCGATGGCCCTTGGGAAACGTCCAGCGGGCGCCGTCCTTGGTGCTCACCAATCCGAAGGCGAGCCCGCCGTCGTCCCACCGGCAGCAGACGGCGGCGGCGACCCCACCGGGGCGGCGGCGCCCGCGCCGCAGCAAAGCCGTTGCTTGTACAATCAGTCCCATGGCTTCAGAGCTCCTTCTCAGTGTCCTCGACCAGTCACCGATCGCCGAGGGCTCGACCGGCGCCCAGGCGCTCCGCAACACGCTCGACCTCGCCCGCCTGGCCGACGCCCACGGCTACCACCGCTACTGGGTGGCCGAGCATCACGGCGGGCCGATGCTGGCCGGGCCGAGCCCCGAGGCGCTGATAGGACCGATCGCGGCGGCCACCTCACGCCTGCGCGTGGGCAGCGGCGGCGTGATGCTGCCCCACTACAGCCCGCTCAAGGTGGCCGAGACCTTCAGCGTCCTCAGCGGCCTGTTTCCCGGGCGCATCGACCTCGGGCTCGGCCGAGCCGCCGGCACCGACCCGCTGACCACCGCGGCGCTCCAGCGAGACCGCCGCCAGGCCGCGCCCGACGACTTCCCCGACCAGCTCCAGGAGCTCTTGGCCCTGCTCGAGGACACCCTCCCCCGCACCCACCCGTTCGCCCGCCTCGCCGCGACGCTCCCCGGGCTCCCCGAGGGCCCCGAGCCGTGGCTGCTGGGGTCCTCGGAGCAGAGCGCGATCTGGGCCGGTCAGCTCGGCCTCCCCTACGCGTTCGCCGACTTCATCAACCCGCGGGGGGCCGAGGCGGCCGCGCTCTACCGCGAGCGGTTCGCGGCCTCCGACCGGCTCACCGCGCCCCGCGTCGCCGTCGCCGCCTGGGCGATCTGCGCCGAGACCGACGCCGAGGCGGAGCGACTGGCGGCAAGCAGCCGGATGGCGATGCGGCTGCTGCGCCGCGGGCGGCTGATCGCGGTCCCACCCGTCGAGAAGGCACTGCGCTTCCTCGCGCACGACCGCGCGGGCGCCGGCGGCCGGCGCCTGATCCTCGGCTCGCCGCCAAAGGTCCATGCCGAGCTGGTCGAGCTCGCCGAGCGCTACGACGCAGAGGAGGTCATCGTCGTCTCGATCACCCACGAGCACGCGGCCCGCCGGCGCTCCTACGAGCTGATCGGCGAGGAGTTCGCCCTCCGGCGGCCGGCGGCCGCCGTCCCCGCCGGCTAGGCCGGCGGCGGAAGCTCGACGCAGTTCGTCGCGTCGCACTTCGCGCAGCGGATCCGGACCTTGCGCATCTGGCCGGGCGGCATCCGCTCGGCGAGCAGGTTGCCGCAGGTCGCGCAGAAGTAGTTGTCGGGACCGTTGCCGTGGAAGACAGGCTTGTCCGCCTTGTCCTGGATGGCTGTCCCGAATGCCTCGGGGATCGCCTCCGGGGGCAGGTCGATCATCGTCACGTCAGCCATAGCTCTCCTTGGTCTCGGGCTCAGAGGAATCGCCGGGCACCGCAGCGGCGCTCCTGGCTCGGAGGCGGAAGTAAAGCAGGACCGCACCGCGGGCGCGAAGGAAACGTAGGCTCCGCCGATGAGTGTCCGGCGGCTGATCATCTCCGACTTCCATTTCGGCAGCGGCGACGACCTCCTGCGTGCCCCCCGCGCGCTCGAACGGATCGAGCCGGAGCTCGAGTGGGCCGACGAGGTGGTGATCAACGGCGACCTATTCGAGCTCGTCTTCGCCTCGCTCGGCGAGGCGGTCGCCGCCTCGCGCCCGTTCCTCGAGCTCGTCGGCGGCCACGTCGAGCGGCTTCACTTCCCGCCCGGCAACCACGACCACCACCTCGTCGCGCTCGCGGGCGACGAGCGGCGGCTCGCCGCGCCCGGCGCCGGCGATCCGCCCCCGTTTCGGGTGATGCCGGCCGAGCGCCTGCTGTGCGCCCTGTGCCCCAACGTCGAGGTGGTCACCTCCTACCCGATCTGCGAGCTCGACGGGATGCGGATCATCCACGGCCACTACCTCGCCGCCCACATCGAATCGTTCGGCTGGCGGATGATGGACCGCCTGGCCTGGTCGCTGACCGGCGAGGTCCAGCGGCCCGAGCGCCTGGGCATCGGTGATTACGAGGCGCTGATCTCGCCCCTCTACGAGCTGATGTACGAGATGGCGAACCTGCCGCAGGGCAAGCGCGCCCAGCAGCAGTTCGAGCGCTGGCTGATCAGCATGGGCACAGTCGCCCGCGCCCCCGGCAAGGCCTCACGCCAGGCGGCCGGGTTCGCCCACTCGATCGTGCGCCGGCGAAACACCGAGGAGATGCTCGAGCCGATGGATGCCCCGACCGCCCAGATCCTCGCCGCGATGAAGGCGGTCTGCCCCAACCTGTCGGTCGCGCCGGGGACCGTCGTCTTCGCCCACACCCATACCCCGCTGACCGGCCGGCCCTCGCTCCACAACCACTACACGTTCTGGAACTCGGGCTCCTGGCTGTGGGACCGGCGCATCCGCGACGGCCCGGCCTACCGCGAGTCGGCCTGGCCGGGCACCGTCCTGCGGGCGACCGGCGGCGAGCTCGAACTCCGGCGCCTGCTCGACGACTGCGACGAGGACGACCTGCGCCGGATGCTCGGCTCCGTTCCCGAGCCCCGGCGGCGGCGCCTGCGCCTCAGCCGGCGCGCCCTCCTGCGGCCGGCCGCCTGAGGCGGTGCCCGGCCGGGTAGCTTTTATACTGGGCACGACCCATTGGGGAATGGTGTAATCGGCAACACGCCTGCCTCTGGAGCAGGAATTTGGGGTTCGAGTCCCTGTTCCCCAGCTCGCCCGTTCCCGGGCCGTCGCTAGTGGTATGGCTTGGGTCTGGCGAGATAGACCACTAGCTCTGGCCGTTGGGCGAGAAGAACGGCGTGATCGCTTCCTCGAGGCCCGGGTCGAGTACGAGCAGGACCTCGTCGCCGGCCTCGATCACCGTGTCGGCCTTGGGCACGAAGCCCTGCCCGTCACGCAGCACCGAGATGACCAGGCTCCCTTCCGGCAGCCCGACGTCGGCCACCCGGTGGCCGGCGGCCGGCGCGTCGGGCAGCACCTCGAGCTCGATGATCTCCAGGCGCTCCTCCTCGAGGGCGAGCAGGTGGACGAGGCCGTAGCGGGGCACCTCGTGCTCGATCAGCCGGAGGATCAGGTCGGTGGCCGAGACCACGGGCTGGATGCCGAGGAGCTTGAAATGCTGGAGGTTGCGGGGATTGTTGACGCGGGCGATGACCCGGTCGCAGAGGTACTTCTCCTTGGCCACCTGGCAGACGAGCATGTTGTCCTCGTCGTCGCCGGTCACCGCGATGACCAGGTCGGCGCGCGAGATCCCGGCCCGCTCGAGCACCCAGAGCTCGGTGGCGTCGCCGTACTGGACGGCGTGCTCGAGCTCCTCCTCGACCACCAGGTAGCGGCGGCGGTTGACCTCGAGCAGGGTCACCTCGTGCCCCTTGTCGATCAGCTCGCGCGCCAGGTTCCAGCCGACCTTGCCCGCTCCGGCGACGATCACGTACATCTAGCCGCCGCGGCCCTACGCCACCAGGTCGAGGGCGCGGGCGAACATCTCGATCGCGTGCTGGGTCGGGGAGATCGTGTGCAGGCCCTGCTCGGCGTACCAGGCGGCCCGGGCCGGGTCCATCACCCGGCAGATGACCTTCTCGACCCCGTAGCGGCGCTGGGCGATCTGCGCGACGGTCAGGTTGGTGTTGTCGCCGTCGGTCGAGGCGATGAACACGTCGGCCCGCGCGATGCCCGCCTCCTCGAGGGCGTCGACCTCGAGCGCGGTGCCGACCGTGAAGCGGCCGCCGGCATCCTCCCAGCCCCGCCCGGTGATCTCATCGAGCCGCTCGTGCGAGAGCGGGTCCTCGTCGAGCACCGAGACCTCGTGGCCGGAGGCGAGGGCCCGCTTGGCGACCGCAGCTCCGACCCGTCCAGCCCCGACGATCAAGATGAACATCTGGCGGTGATCTTAGTCAATCGCCGCCCGCTCGCCGCGCCTTCCCCGCCGCCCCGCGGCGCGGCCGGAGCGCGGCGGCGGCTCGGGCGCGGCGCCCTCGACCGGTGGCGCCTCGGGCGCGGCGGCGGCGGCCGGATGCGGCGGGGCGGTGAGGATCACCCGGCAGGGCGCCTTGCTGACCACGTAGCGAGTCGTCGTGCCGGTCGCGCTCTCGCCGAGGCCGCTGCGCCCGCCGAGCAGCGCGCCACCCCGGATCCGGGGCGTCTCCTCGGCGGCGAGGACGATCGCCTCGACGCCCCGCCGGCGCGCCTCGTCGACGATCGCGTGCCCGGTTCGGCGCGCCCGCACCGTCGCCGTCGCGACCTGGACGCCGGCGTACTCCTCGCCGACCGCCTTGGCCCGGGCCAGCGCGGCCCGCGCCTCCTTGAGCTGCTCGTCCGGGAGCCGCGCGTCGAGCGGCAGCGCCATCGGGACCTGGAAGATCCAGATCGCCTCGATCGTCGCCTGGTCGATCGCCGCCTCGTCGGTCTGCTCGCCGGAGACCAGGAGGGCGGCGGTCTGGACGATGTCGTCGTCGAGCTCGGTGCCGAGCAGCGGCACGAGGATCGAGCCGAAGTCGCGCTGCGGCCGCTCGGCCCGGAGCACCGCCTCGGGGACGACCACCCGGTCGAGCACCGGCTTTCCGGCGCTCTTGCGGTAGGCGATGTAGAGGGCGACGCCGCCCACCAGCCAGGCTGAGCCGACGTAGCGGGCCCCGGCATGGATGACGATCACGCTGATCCAGGCGGCGAAGGCGAGGACGGCGCCGGCCACCGCCGGCAGCGGCAGCTGGCCGCCGCGCACGCCCACCGAGCCGGGCATGCGGAAGGGGCGTTCACGGTCGGGCTCGCGGTAGCGCAGGACGCAGATCGAGAGGTGGGCGATCGTGAAGGCGAGCATCGCCCCGAAGGCGTAGATGCCGACGAGGAAGTCGAGGTCGGCGGGCAGGACGAGCGTCGCGGCGAGGAGGGCGGCGACGATGATCAACACGAAGGGCGTCGAGCGCTGGGGGTGGAGGCGGCCGATCGGGCTCGGGATCTGCCGGTTGGTGGCCAGCGAGTAGGCGAGCCGAGACAGGCCGAGCATCGCCGAGTTCGCCGCGGCGACGAGCGTCGCGGCGGCCGCCGCGGCCACCACGTATTTCAGGCCGTCGGCCAGGGCGGCCGGGTGGAAGCGCTGGACGACCCCGAGCACCGGCGCCCCGAGGTGGCGGTCGCCGAGGGCGGTGTGCCCTCCGATCACCGGAATCGCCGTCACCGCGACCAGGGCGATGCCGACGTAGATCAGGTAGACCGAGGCGTTGGCGCTCACGAGCAGGCGGCGGATCCCGCGCGGGCTCAGCCTCACCTCCCCCGAGAGGCCCGAGGCCGACTCGAGGCTCGTGAAGGCGACCGTCGTGATGGCCAGGGCATAGATCACGTCCGACCAGCGCGGCGCGACGCCGAGGTGGAGGTTGTCGGTGATCGTCGGCAGGTTGAAGAAGAGGACGAGGCCGACGCCGATGACCACGAGCTGGATGGCCAGGTCGGCGATGACGATCATCGCCGTGCGCTGGGTGCGCCGTGTCGAGAAGCCGCGGACGTTGCTGTAGGCGACGAAGGCGATGATCGCCAGGGCGACGACCAGGCGCGGGGCCCCGTGTCCGAGCGGGGCGTAGAAGGCCGCCAGGTAGCTCGTCGCGGCCAGCGAGGCGATCGCGATCAGGATCACGTAGTCGAGCAACATCGCCCAGCCGGCGACGAAGGAGACGAGCTCGTTGAAGGCGAACCGGGCGAACACCGTCGAACCGGCCCGGTCCTGGTGGAGCGACGCCCCCTCGGCGTAGGTCATCGAGGTCAACGTGAAGAAGATGCCCGTGCCGAGAAAGACGGCAGGCGTGAGCCCGAGGGCGTGGCCGGCGACCACCCCGAGCGAGAAGTAGATCGAGCTGGCCAGGGAGGTCCAGACGATGGCGAACAGCGCCGGCGAGCCGAGGCTGCGCCGCAGGATCACCGCGCTCCGCGCCGGAGCCACCTCGAGCGGAGACTCGCCGTCGACCATCAGGGCCGCTCCCGCGCGCGGCGGCGGCGCATCCGGGCGCCGACGTAGAGCCGCCCCGCCCCGGCGGCGCCGAAGAGCACGCCGAGCACGACGCTGAGCACGGTCAGCTGCGCCGCGAGCAACACCCCGATCACCACCATGGCCACCGACAGCACCTGAGTGGCGCGGTCATGCACCGCGGCGGCAAGCCCCGGCCGGACCCCATTCGAATCGGTCATCCAGCAGGAAGCTTAGGCGGCCCGGCGGGCCCGACCGAACTGGCTGCTAGGTGATGATCGGGATGATCAGGATGGCCACGATGTTGGCCACCTTGATCATCGGGTTGATCGCCGGGCCCGAGGTGTCCTTGAACGGATCGCCCACCGTGTCGCCGGTGACCGCCGCCGCGTGGGCATCCGAGCCCTTGCCGCCGTGCGCCCCGTCCTCGATCAGCTTCTTCGCGTTGTCCCAGGCGCCGCCGCCGGCGGTCATCATCACAGCGAAGAAGAAGCCGACGACGATCACCCCGATCAGGAGCCCGCCCAGCGCCTGCTGGTCGATCAGGCCGACGATCAGGGTCATCCCGATCGGCAGCAGCGCCGGGATGATCATCTCGCGCTGCGCGGTCCGGGTGACGATGTCGACGCACGTCGCGTAGTCGGGCTCCTCGGTGCCCTCCATGATCCCCGGCTTTTCGCGGAACTGGCGGCGCACCTCCTCGACCACGGCGCCGCCGGCCCGGCCGACGGCCTCCATCGAGAGCGAGGCGAAGAGGCAGACCATCAGACCGCCGAGCAGCAGGCCGATCAGGACCGGCGGCTGGTCGATGCCGAACGAGGTGATGTTGTGCGACTTGTCGGTCAGCTCCTGCTGGAAGCCGGCGAAGAGAACGACGGCGGCGAGCACGGCCGAGCCGATCGCGTAGCCCTTGGTCACGGCCTTGGTCGTGTTGCCGACGGCGTCGAGGCGATCGGTCACATCACGGACCTCGTCCGGGAGGTCGGCCATCTCGGCGATGCCGCCGGCGTTGTCGGTGATCGGCCCGAAGGCGTCGAGGGCGACGATCAGCCCGGTCAGCGAGAGCTGGCCCATCACCGCGACGCCGATCCCGTAGATCCCGACCGTCCCGCCGCCGGCCAGCTTCCACGAGCCGAGCACGCCGAGCACGAGCACCAGCGCCGGCAGCGCCGTCGCCTGGAGGCCGGAGCCGAAGCCCTGGATGATGTTCGTCGCGTGGCCGGTCTCCGAGGCCGCCGCGGTCTTGCGCACCGGCGAGAAGCGGGTCGAGGTGTAGTAGTCGGTGATCACAAACAAGAGCGCCGTCACGCCGATCCCGATCAGCGAGCACAGGTAGAGGTCGGTCGCGCTCGGCGTCGTCACCGGGGCGGTCGCCGCCCGGTAGCCGAGGCTCCCCATCAGCCAGTAGGTGACCGGGTAGAACGCCGCGGCGGCGATAACGCCCGAGGCGATCAGGCCCTTGTAGAGCGCACCCTCGACGTTGCCCGTCCGCGTGCGCACGAAGAAGGTGCCGAGGATCGAGGCGATGATCGCAACCGCCCCGAGCACGAGCGGATAGAGCGCGACCTGGACCTGCTCGTGGAAGGTCAGGACGCCGATCAGCATCACCGCCACCGCGGTGACGGCGTAGGTCTCGAACAGGTCGGCCGCCATCCCGGCGCAGTCGCCGACGTTGTCGCCGACGTTGTCGGCGATCACCGCCGGGTTGCGCGGGTCGTCCTCGGGGATCCCGGCCTCGACCTTGCCGACGAGGTCGGCCCCGACGTCGGCCGCCTTGGTGAAGATGCCGCCGCCGAGTCGGGCGAAGACCGAGATCAGCGAACCGCCGAAGCCGAGCCCGATCAGCGCGTCGACCGCCGTCTTGGGCGAGTCGCCAAAGAACGACGTGAGCGCGCCGTAGTAGCCGGCGACGCCGGCCAGGGCCAGGCCCACGACGAGCAGGCCGGTGATCGCCCCGCCGCGGAAGGCGGCGTTCAGCGCCGGCGATACGCCGCCCCGGGCCGACTCGGCGACCCGGCAGTTGGCGCGCACCGATACGTTCATCCCGATGTAGCCGGCCGCGCCCGAGAGGATGCCGCCGAGCGCGAAGCCGACGGCCACGGCGATGTCCTGGACGAAGAACAGGGCCACGCAGACGACCACCCCGACCACGGCGATCGAGCTGTACTGGCGGTTGAGGTAGGCCTGAGCGCCCTCCTGGACCGCCGCCGAGATCCGCTGCATCTGCTTGTTGCCCGGGGAGAGCGCGAGCAGGGAGCGCGCGGTGACGGCGCCGTAGATGACTGCGCAGGCCGCGCACACGAGGGCGACCACGACCCCGTGGTTGCTCAGGAACTCAGTCAACGGTCCTCCTCAAAGTTTGGTTGCCGCGGGTGCCGGCGGTCCCGGAACACACACATGCCGGGCGGCTGCGACGCCACCCGGCATGAAGCGTCGGGAGTGTATCGAGCCCGGCGGCGGCGCAGGGGTCCGTCAGCGACCGGGCACCCAGAGCCGGCCGCCGGCCGGACCCGGGCCGGTGGGCGGTGCGCCGGCCGCAGGCGGCTCGGGCGCGGACGGCGCCCCCGGCGCCCCCGGCGCCCCCGGCGCCCCCGGCGCCTGCTTGGCGTACTCGAGCTGGAGCTGGGCCACGGCGTCGCGGAGCGGCTTCAGCGGCTCCGGGGCGTCGGAGCGCTCGAGGACCGGCATCAGGCCGCGCACCGCGTCGATCGCGTCGCGGGCCTGGGCGAGATCGCGGTCCTCGTCGGCGTTCGGCCCCAGACCCAGGCGCCGCCCGGCCAGGTTGACGAGGGTGACCGCCGTCTGGATCAGCACGTCGGCCACCGTGACGTGGCGCAGCTGCTCTTCCCACGCCGCCCGGAGCTCCTCCTCGGTCGGCTCGGGCAGTTCCTCTTCCGGGGTGCTCATGCTGATACCTCCTCGGGGGCGCTCACGCCGGTACCTCCTGGGAATAGGTCGCGCGCGTCTCGCGCACACAGCTGGCAAAGACCTCGTCCATCGAAGCCCCCGCCTCGATCATCCGCCGCTGACGCTGGGCGCCGTTGAGCTCGGGCAGGGCCGGTTCGATGCCGAGCTCGGCGCGGACCGGGGCCGTCCACGCGAGCAGGCGCTCGCCGATCTCGGCCGCCGGGTACTCGGTGGCCCGGTCGAGGTCGATCATCCGTCCGTCGAGCCCGTAGCGGATCGCCCGCCACATGTTCTCCTCGATCAGCCGCGCCGACGCCTCGTCCTGGGGCACCCCGTCATCGAGGTCGCGCGCCGCCTGGGCCACGCAGGCGACGATCAGGCCGCTCAGCGCGTCCGACTCGCCGGCCGTCGCCTGGACGTCGCAGACGCGCACCTCGACGGTTCCGAAGGAGAAGTGCGGGCGCACCGACCACCAGACCTGGGTGAACTCGACGATCGAGTTGGTCCGGATGAGGAAGTCGACGTACTCCCGGTAGGCCGCCCAACTGCCGAACACGTCGGGGATCCCGCAGCGGGGGAAGCTCCGCGTAAAGGTCTGGCTGCGGACCGAATGGAGGCCGGCAAGGCGGCCGTCGAGGAAGGCGGAGTTCGCCGAGAGCGCGAGCAGCAGCGGCAGCACCGGGCGCAGGCGGTCGCAGACGCGCACCGCGCGGTCGGCGTCGCGGACGCCGACATGCACGTGGAGGCTGAACGTGTTGTTGCGCCAGGCGACGTACTGCAGGTCGGCCGCCACCCGCCGGTAGTGGTCGGTCTCGATGATCGGCTGGAGGCGGTAGTCGGCCCACGGATGCGTCCCGGTCGCGCCCAAGCCGGCGTCCCGGGCGTCGGCGAGGGCGAACAGCCGCCGCCGATGCTCGCGCTGGCGGGCGATCGCCTCGTGGACGTCGGCTCCCCGGCCGGAGATGATCTCGATCTCCGAGGCGATCAGCTCGCCCGTGATGTGCTCGCGCAACACCGGGTCGCTCGCCGACGCCGCGCCGCGCAGCTCCTCAAAGCGCGGGGCCAGGTCGAGCGTCCGCGGATCGAGGATCGCGAACTCCTCCTCGATCCCGACGGTGGAGTCGCTCGACGCCGCGAACACCTCCGGCGCCCGGTCGAGGTCGATCGGCGAGCCCATCAGCCGGCGAGCGGATTTGCGGGACGGATCACGACTGGGTCGGTTGGATCTCGACGGGCCAAAACTAGGTCAGATAGAAGTACAGCGCGTACAGGAGGTCAACCGCCGGACTCGACGTGTGGACGGTCACGTCCGGGGGGACGGTGAGGAGCGCGTCCGAGTAGTTGAAGATGATCTTCACCCCGGCCGCGACCAGGTCATCGGCCAGCTGCTGGGCGGCCTGGGCGGGGACGGCGAGCACCCCCACGACGATGTCGTCGTGCTCGACGACGGCCTTCAGGTCGTCGTTGTGGCGCACCACCTGGCTCCCGACCTGCTGGCCGACGACCTCGCGATCAGAGTCGAAGATCGCCACCACCCGGAACCCGTGGTCGGCGAAGATGTCCGAGGAGGCGATCGCCTTGCCGAGATGGCCGGCGCCGAACAGAGCGATGTTGTGCTGACCGGCGGTCCGCAGAATCCGGCGGATCTGCCCGACCAGCGAGTCGACGTTGTAGCCCACGCCACGCTTGCCGAACCTCCCGAAGCCCGACAGGTCGCGGCGGATCTGGGTCGAGTTGACATGCGTGTAGTCCGAGAGCTCCTGCGAGGAGATCGTCTCCCGCCCCATCTTCTTGGCCTGGGTCAGCACCTGCAGGTAGCGCGACAGCCGCGCGGCGACGCCGAGCGACAGGCGCTCTCCCGACCCGTCCCGCGCGCGCAACTCGTAGTCCTCCTCGGTCACGAGCTCACCGTAGGTCATCGTCTGACTCTAGATCATCGTCCAGCCCGACCCGACTCGCCGCCGCCCCGGCCAGCCGGGCCCGCAGCAGCGCCTCGTCGACGTGGAAGTCGAAGAGCTCCTCCCCGTCCAGCGCGACGACCGGCACCCGCTCGAAGTACGCCCGGTGCAGGCGCTCGTCGGCGGTGATGTCGTGCTCGACGAGCGCAAAGCCGAGCTCATCGCGCAGGCGCACGAGCTCGTCCCGCGCCGTCGCGCACAGACAGCAGCCGGCGTGGCCGTAGAGCTCGACCTTCCGGGTGCCGGCGCCGGCTGACCTCGCGCGGCTCGCCCCGGCCGGCGCCGGCGGGCCCCCACCGGCCGCAGGCCGGACCGATCCCGGGGTGCCGGCGCCGCCTGACCTCGCGCGGCTCGCCCCGGCCGGCGCCGGCGGGCCCCCACCGGCCGCAGGCCGGACCGATCCCGGGGTGCCGGCGCCGCCTGACCTCGCGCGGCTCGCCCCGGCCGGCGCCGGCGGGCCCCCACCGGCCGCAGGCCGGACCGATCCCGGGGTGCCGGCGCCGCCTGACCTCGCGCGGCTCGCCCCGGCCGGCGCCGGCGGGCCCCCACCGGCCGCAGGCCGGACCGATCCCGGGATGCCGGCGCCGGGCGGCGGTCTCACCGCAGCGGCCCCTCTCCCGTCGCGTAGGCCTCGACGCCGAGGTAATCCGGGTAGGGCTGCGCGGCCACGTAGCGCCCGGCACTGGCGATCATCGCCGCGTTGTCGGTGCACAGCTCGAGCGGCGGCAGCGACACGCGCGCCCCGAGCCCGCCCAGGCGCTCGCGCAGCGGCCCGTTGGCGGCCACCCCGCCGCCCACGGCCAGCCGGTCGAGGCCCGTCCGCTCGAGCGCCTGCTCGACCCGCCGGGTGATCGCCCGCACGATCGCCTCCTGGTAGGAGGCCGCCAGGTCGGCCCGGAGCTGATCCGGCGCCTCGCAGAGGTCGGCGCGGCGGCCCTGGTCGCGGTCCCCGACCCGGCCGACGTCGCCCCCCAGAAAATCGAGCCGAAGCTCGCGGAGCTTGTAGAGGAGCGCCGTCTTCAGCCCGGCGAAGGAGAAGTCGGCGCTGCGGCCGGTCGGGAAGGCGAACGCCGCCGGGTCGCCCCCCTCGGCCAGCCGCTGCAGCGCGGCCCCCCCGGGGTAGCCGAGCCCGAGCATCCGCGCCCCCTTGTCGAACGCCTCGCCCGCCGCGTCGTCGAGCGTCCGCGCCAGGATCTCCGGCTCGCCGGCCCGGCTCTCGACCCGCAACAGCAGCGTGTGGCCGCCCGAGGCGATCAGCGAGACGAACGGCGGCTCGAGCGGCTCGGGCTCGAGAAAGGCGACGGCCACGTGCCCGCGGAGGTGGTCGACCCCGGCGAACGGCAGCTCCCGCGCTGCGGCGATCGCCTTGGCGCTGGCCAGCCCGACGAGCAGCGCCCCGATCAGCCCCGGCCCCTGCGTCGCCGCCACCAGGGTGATGTCCTCGAGGCCGGCGCCCGCCCGCGCGAGCGCCTCGGCGGTCACCGCGTCGATCAGCTCGAGGTGATGGCGCGCCGCCACCTCCGGCACCACCCCCCCGTAGCGGTCGTGGATGCCCTGCGAGGAGATCACGTTGGCGCCGATCCGCCCGTCGAAGCCGACGACGGCGGCGCAGGTGTCGTCGCAGCTGGTCTCCAGCGCGAGGATCACGGCCGGTGGTGGGCGACCGGGTCGGCCGCCGGGACGTCGTCGAGCCGGCCGCCCAGGGTCGACGGCGTCCGCCACATGATCAGGGCGTCCTCGCCGTTGTCCTGGTAGTAGCGGCGCCGCAGGCCCGCCGTCCGGAACCCGTCGCTCTCGTAGAGCTCGATCGCCGCCCGGTTCGACCGCCGCACCTCGAGCGTGAACTGGGCGCCCCGCTCCCCCACCCGCGCGTAGAGCTCGCCCAGCAGCGCCCGGGCGATCCCCTGGCGGCGGAGGTCCGGGTCGACGGCGACGTTCATCACATGCCATACCGTGTCGTAGCGCGAGCACACCGTGTAGCCGACGATCCGCTGGCTGCGCGTCGCCACCAGGCACAGGCCGGACGGCTTCGACAACTCGAGGACGAACATCGCCAGCGACCACGGCGTCGGGAACGCGCGCCGCTCGATGGCGATCACCTGCGGGAGGTCGGCATAGACGAAGGGACGGATCTCGACGGTCATGGCCTCATGCTCCGGAGCGCCAGCTCGGCGTCCGGCAGCCTCAGGTAAAGGGGGGTGACCGCGCCGCTGGCGTCCACGTCCTCGGCCAGTGCCAGGCCGAGCATCGTCCCAGCGCTCACGCGGTGGGACGGCGACTCCTCCGGCGGGACGGTCACATCTGCGTCTTTGAATTGCCCCCTGAATCGTAGCGCCCCACTCCCGACCGCCAGCCAGGCCCGGCCTCCCGCCAGCGCCGCCAGGCCGGCCGGCGCCACCGCCGCCGGGGCGACGAGCTCGCGGCCGTCCTCGTAGCCGGCGGCGAACACCTCGCCCCGCCCGGCGTCGATCAGCGCCAGCACCGGTCCCGCCCCCGCGCCGGCGGCCAGCACCCGCAGGCTGCCGAGGCCGATCAGCCGGGCCCCGGTCGCATGGGCCAGGCCGCGCGCCGTGGCGATGCCGATGCGAAGCCCGGTGAACGTGCCCGGGCCGATGCCGACGACGATCTGCTCGAGCTCCGCCCACCCGACGCCGGCCTCGACCAGCAGGCCGGCCGCCAGCGACAGCAGCCGTTGCGTGTGCCGCGGGCGCTGGCCCGGCTCGACGTCGTCGCGCGCCTCGCGGATCGTCCCGTCCCCGGCGCGGACGCCGACCACCGTCGAGGAGGTCGCCGTGTCGAGCGCCAGGGCGATCATCCCTCGACCTCGATCCGCCGGCGGTCGCCGCCCAGGTGACGGAGCATGACCCGCATCCGCACCGGCTCGAACGCCGCCCGCGCCCCGCGCGGCCATTCGACGAAGGCCAGCCGGTCGGGACCGAGGTAGTCGCCGAGGAGATCCGGGTCCTCCTCCTCGAGCCCCCCCAGCCGGTAGAGGTCGACATGCGAGACGATCAGCCCGCCCGCCGCCCGGTAGCGGTTGGCCAGGGCGAAGGTCGGGCTCGTGATCGGCCCCTCGACGCCGAGTGCCCGGCATGCGCCCCGCACGAAGGTCGTCTTGCCCGCTCCGAGCTCGCCCTCGACGAGCACGACGTCGCCCGGCCCGAGCGCTCCCGCCAGCTCGGCGGCCAGCGCGGCCGTGGCCGCCGCCTCGGCCGTCTCGACGACGCGGACCCCCATCAGAAGAGCCCGAGCTGGTCGGGCTCGGTGGCAGCCGCCGGCGCCGGCGCCGGCGCCGGGTGCCGGGGCGGGGGCGGGGGCGGGCCCGGGGCGGCGGCCGCGCGCGGAGGCTCCGCGGACGGCACCGGGGCCGGGGACGACTCGGGCGCCGGCGGCGGCGGGAGGGCGAGCAGGCCCGGCAGGCGGGCGAAGTCCTCGCGCAGGGTGTCGAGCATCCGCGGCGTGTAGAGCGCGGCGGCCGGGTGGTAGATCGGGAACAGCCGCACCGACCGACCACCGATCGCCCGCACCTCGGGCTGCCCGTGGAGACGGCTGATCCCCGTCGGATCCCCCCGCAGCAGCTTGGTCGAGAAGTTGCCGAGCGTGCAGATCACCCGCGGCTCGATCAGCTCGACCTGGCGGCGCAGGTAGGACCGGCAGTTCTCGATCTCTCCGGGGTGGGGGTCGCGGTTACCCGGCGGGCGGCACTTGAGGACGTTGGCGATGAACACGTCGGCCCGGGTCAGGCCGATCTCGATGAGGAGCTTCTCCAGGAGCTTGCCCGCCGCCCCCACGAAGGGCAGGCCGAGGCGGTCCTCGTTGGCGCCCGGAGCCTCGCCGACGAACATCAGGTCGGCGTCGGCGTTGCCCGCCCCGAAGACGACCGTCTGGCGGGTCGCCGCGAGCTCGGCGCAGCGGGTGCACGTCGACGCCTGCCCGTAGAGGTCCTTGAGGCTCTGGCGACGGTCGGGCGCGCTCGGCACCGGGCGATCGTAGCCGCGCTCGTCGCCGGCCCGCGACTCGGGTGAGCTATCTTGTCGGGTGGACCGGCGCTCCGCGAGGAGATCGGATCCACTCAGACAGCGCCACACGATCGCGACCGGTATCCCCGGAAAGGGAACTGGACCGAAGCGCATGACCTACGCCATCACGCACCATCGCCCCGCGGCCCGTGGCCGCGGCAGTCGGGCCGGTACCGCCGGCCGCCACCCGCCGGCGCCCGGGGACGGCCGAGGGCGGCCATGAGGACGATCACCGCGGTCGCCGAGCTGCGCCGCGCCGTGGCCGCCGAGCGCGCCCGCGGCCGGACGATCGGCCTGGTGGCGACGATGGGGGCGCTCCACGACGGCCACCTCTCGCTCGTGCGCCGGGCCCGCGACGACGGGGGCGCCGTGGTCATGTCGCTCTTCGTCAACCCCGCCCAGTTCGACTCCGGCGAGGACCTCGCCGCCTACCCGCGGGACGCCGAGCGCGACACCCGGCTGGCCGCCCGGGCCGGGGTCGAGATCCTCTTCGCCCCGCCGGTGAACGAGGTCTACCCCGACGGCTTCGCCACCACGGTGACCGTCGCCGGCCTGACCGACGGCCTCTGCGGCGAGCACCGGGGCCCCGGCCACTTCGCCGGCGTGGCGACGGTGGTGGCCAAGCTCCTCAACATGGTCGCCCCCGACGTTGCCTACTTCGGCCAGAAGGACGCCCAGCAGGTCGCCGTGATCCGCCGGCTCGTGCGCGACCTCGACATGCCCGTCCGGATCGAGGCCTGCCCGACCGTCCGCGAGGCCGACGGCCTGGCCATGTCGAGCCGCAACGCCCGCCTCGGTCCGGGCGACCGGGCCCGCGCGGTCGGCCTGAGCCGCGCCCTGCGCGCCGCCGAGGACGCCGTGGCCGCCGGCGAGCGCGATCCGCGCGAGCTCGCCCGGGTGGCCCGTCGCACGCTCGCCGAGCACGAGATCGAGCCCGAGTACGTCGAGCTCGTCTCGCCCCATACCTTTGCCCCGGTCGACGGCGTCGACGGCCCCGTGCTGCTCGCCGTCGCCGCCCAGGTCGGGCCCGCCCGCCTGATCGACAACACCATCGTCACCCCCGACCCGAGGAGCCCAAGCCGGATGCACCGCACGATGCTCAAAGCCAAGATCCACCGGGCGACGGTGACCGGGTGCGACCTGAACTACATCGGCTCGATCACGATCGACCCCGACCTGCTCGAGGCCGCCGAGATCCTCGAGTACGAGCAGGTGGCCGTCGTCGATGTCGACAACGGCGCCCGCTTCGAGACGTACACGATTTCGGGCGAGCGCGGCTCGCGGGAGATCAAGATCAACGGCGCGGCGGCGCGGCTCGTCCACCGCGGCGACCTGGTGATCGTGATCGCCTACGCCCAGTACGACCAGGACGAGCTGGCCGACTACCGGCCGCGGATCGTCCACGTAAACGCGGCCAACGAGGTCCTCGCGGTCGACGACCGCGCCTCGGTCCTCGTGACCGGCTAGGGCAATGTCGAGCGTCCCGAAGACCGCGCTGCGCAACGACCGCCTGCCGGTCGCGCTCCCCGAGCTGGCCGACAAGAAGGGCCGCGGGGAGGCGATCGTGATGATCACCGCCTACGACTACCCGAGCGCCCAGGTCGCCGAGGCGGCCGGCGTCGACATCGTCCTCGTCGGCGACTCCGGCGCGATGACCGTCCTCGGCTACCCGTCGACCGTCCCGGTCAGCGTAGAGGAGATGCTCATGCTCGCCGCCGCCGCCCGCCGCGGCTGTACGACGCCGCTGCTCGTCGGCGACCTCCCCTTCGGCTCCTACGAGGCGAGCGACGAGCAGGCCGTGCGGACGGCTCAGCGCTTCGTCAAGGAGGCCGGCTGCGACGCCGTCAAGCTCGAGGGCGGCAACGCCGCCCAAGCCGCCCGGGCCCGGGCGATCATCGGCGCCGGCATCCCGGTGATGGGCCACGTCGGGTTGACTCCGCAGACGGCTACCGCGCTCGGCGGTTACCGGGCCCAGGGCCGGACCGCCCGGCGCGCGCTCGACGTCGGCCGCGAGGCGTTCGCCCTCGAGCGAGCCGGCTGCTTTGCCATCGTCTTCGAGGCGATCCCCGCCGCCGTGGCCGCCGAGCTGACCGCCAGGATCGAGGTTCCGGTGATCGGCATCGGGGCCGGCCCCGCCACCGACGGCCAGGTCCTCGTCCTCCACGACCTGCTCGGCATCTACGACGGCCACACCCCGCGCTTCGCCAAGCGCTACGCCGGCCTGCGCGCCCAGATGGTCGCCGCGGTCAGCGAGTTCGCCGACGAGGTCCGCGGGCGGCGCTTCCCGGCCGCTGAGCACACCTACTCGATCGACCCGGCCGAGCTCGAGCGGTTCCGCAGCGGGCTCTGACGCCCCGCGAGCTTCGGGGCCCGCGTCTGGTCTCTCGCCTTTTTGGGTAGTCGTCGCCCATGCCGGGGCGCCAGCCGCCAGGACCCACACCCGACGGGCGTCGCCCGGTCCGGCGGGCCCACCCCGCTGACGTCGAGGCGATCGAGGGCACCGACGCCTACCGCCGGCTCGCCGCGCGCCGGCGCCGGTTCACCCTGTTGGCCGGCGGCATCTTCTACGCGCTGTTTGCCGCCTTCGTCGGCCTCGCCGCCTGGGCGCACGGCTGGATGGGGACGCGCATCTCCGGCGGCCTGACCGTCGGCTACCTGGCCGCGCTCGTGGTCGTCGTGGCCGTCTGGGCGGTGGTCGTCGCCTACTCGCGCGCGGCGCGCCGCGTGTTCGACCCGCTCGCCAAGCAGGCCCAGGAGGACCGCGGGCCGTGATCGCCGCCGCCACGACCGCCCACGGGCTGACCCTCGGCGTGTTCGCGGCGATCCTCGCCGTCACGCTCGGGATCACCTACTGGGCCTCGCGGCGAACCCGCGGCGCCGCAGCGTTCTGGGCCGCCAACCGCGGCATCGGCGGCGCCCAGAACGGGCTGGCCATCGCCGGCGACTACATGTCGGCCGCCGCCTTCCTCGGCACCGTCGGGCTGATCTTCCTGTTCGGCTTCGACGGCTTCATCACCGGCGTCGCCGCCCTCGCCTCGTTCGTCACCGTGCTGCTCCTGCTCGCCGAGCGGATGCGCAACGCCGGCCAGTACACGATGGCCGACGTCCTGGCCTTCCGCCTCAACGCCCGGCCGGCCCGGACGGCGGCGGCGATCGGGACGCTGTTCGTCGTCGGCTTCTACCTGATCGCCCAGATGATCGCCGCCGGCGCCCTGTTCGAGGCGCTGGCCGGGATCACGTTCCCGGTGGCGGTGGTCATCACCGGCGTCTTCATGCTCGTCTACGTCCTCTTCGGCGGCATGATCGCCACGACCTGGGTGCAGATCGTCAAGGCCGTCCTGCTCATGGCCGGCGTGCTCGTGCTCACCGTGCTCGTCCTCGACCGGGTCAGCTGGAACCCGTTCGAGGTGATCGCCCGGTCCGCGGCCCACAACAAGCACGGGGCGGCCTTCCTCGCGCCCGGGCTGTTCTTCCACAAGCCGCTCGACACGATCTCGACGGCGCTCGCCTTTCTGCTCGGCACCGCCGGCCTGCCGCACATCCTGATGCGCTTCCTCACCGTGCCCGACGGGCGCGCCGCCCGCAAGTCGGTGGGCTGGGCGGTCGCGGTGATCGGCGTGTTCTACCTGCTCGTCTCGATCGTCGGGTTCGGCGCCCGCGACATCCTCGGCCCCGCCGGCGAGCAGGCGACGGGCAAGGGCGGAAACCTGGCCGCCTCGCTCCTGGCGCAGAACCTCGGGGGCGGGGCGGGCACCTTCGGCGGCGACGCGCTCTTGGCGATCATCAGCGCGGTCGCCTTCGCAACGATCCTCGCCGTCGTGGCCGGGCTCGTGATCGCCGCGTCGGGTGCCGTGGCGCACGACATCTACACCAACGTCATCCACCGAGGCGACGCCGCCGAGGACGACGAGGTTCGCGCGGCGCGGATCGGCGCCGTCGCGGTGACGACGGCGGCGATCGCCCTGGCGATCCTCGCCGGCAAGGGCTTCAACATCCAGTTCCTCGTCTCGCTGACCTTCGCGGTGGCGGCGAGCGCCAACTTCCCCGCCCTGCTGCTGGCGCTGACCTGGCGGCGCTTCAACACCACGGGTGCCCTCGTCGGGGTCGGGGTCGGCCTGATCAGCTCGATCGCGCTGATCATCCTCAGCCCCCCGGTCTGGCCGGGGCCCGACGGTCACGGCAGCCCGTTCCCGATCGTCAACCCGGCGATCGTCTCCATCCCGCTCGGGTTCCTCGCCTGCTATCTCGGGACCGTGTTCGGGCGCCCCGATGCGGACGACCGCTACGCCGAGCTCCGGGTGCGAGCCGACACCGGCTTCGGCGCCGAGCGCGCCGGCGCCGCCAGCTGACGGCCGACCTACTCGACCTGCGCCGCCCGCCCCTCCGGCCCGCGGCGACCCTGAGGCGGCCGCGTCTCGAGCGGTAAAGTTTGGTATGCCATAATTTCCTAATCGGCACCACGAAACGACATTCCGCGGCAGTCGAAGACTACGCCAAGGCGATCTACTCCCTGGCCGCCCGCGGGTCCGGCGCGGTCACCAACAACGCGCTGGCCGAACGGCTCGAGGTCACACCGGGATCGGCCTCGGCGATGGTCAAGCGGTTGACCGAGCTCGGCCTGGTCAGCCACGTCCCCTACCGGGGCACTCAGCTGACCCCCGACGGCAAGCGCGTCGCGCTCGAGGTCCTGCGCCACCACCGGCTGCTCGAGCTGTTCCTCGCCGAGGCGCTGGCCGTCCCGTGGGATCGGGTCCACGACGAGGCCGAGGTCCTCGAGCACGTGCTCTCCGAGGAGCTCGAGGAGCTGATCGCGGCCAAGCTTGGCGACCCCGCCCGCGACCCCCACGGCGATCCGATCCCGACCCGGGACCTGCTGATCGACGAGGGGCCGACCGAGGCGCTCCAGGCGCTCGATCCCGGCGCGCGCGGGGTGTTCGTCCGCGTTTCGGACTCCGACCCCGAGATGCTCGCCTACCTCGCCGAGCGGAACATCAGCCTCGGGATGGCGCTCGAGGTGCTCGACAAGCAGCCGTTCGGCGGGCCGTTGTCGGTGCGCCTCGGCGACTCGGTCCACGTTCTCGGCGGCCGCCTGGCCGGCGCCATGCGCGTCGAGGTCGGCCGGTGAACCCGTCCGTCCTCGGCGAGGAGCCGGTGGCGATCGCGCCGGCCGCGGTATCGGTGGGCTGGCCGCAGGGGCTCGACCCACTCGTGCCGGTTGCGACCGCACTCGAGCGGATCCGCGCCCGCGGGCGCGTGCGCGGGACGCTCACGCTCCTCGGCCCGGCCTTCGTCGCCGCCGTCGCCTATGTCGATCCCGGGAACTTCGCGACCAACTTCCAGGGCGGCGCCAAGTTCGGCTACTCCCTCGCCTGGGTCATCGTGATGGCCAACCTGATGGCCATGCTCGTGCAGTACACGTCGGCCAAGCTCGGCGTGGCCACCGGCTTGAGCCTGCCGGAGCTCTGCCGCGAGCAGCTCGGGCGCCGGTGGTCGCTCGGGCTCTGGGCCCAGGCCGAGGCGATCGCCATGGCCACCGACCTCGCCGAGTTCGTCGGCGCGGCGATCGGTCTCAACCTCCTCTTCGGCGTGCCCCTGTTCACCGCCGGGTTGATCACCGCGGCGGCCGCCTTCGGCCTGCTCGCCCTCGAGCAGCGCGGCTACCGCAACTTCGAGCTGGCCATCGTCGGGCTGCTGTTCATCGTCATGCTCGGCTTCCTCTACGACGTATTCGCCGTCGGGCCGCGTGCGGGCGACGCCGTCGCCGGCCTCGTCCCCCAGCTCGGCGGCTCGGAGAGCCTGCTGCTGGCCGTCGGCATCATCGGGGCGACCGTCATGCCCCACGTGATCTACCTCCACTCGGCGCTCACCCAGCGCCGCGTGCCCTGCGCCGACGACGCCGAGAAGCGCGTGGTCCTGCGCTTCCAGCGGCTCGACGTCGGCGTGGCCATGACGGTGGCCGGACTGATCAACCTGAGCATGCTCTGCGTGGCCGCCGCTCTCTTCCACGTCACCGGCCACCTGAACGTCGACTCGATCGTCGCCGCCCATGCCGGGCTCGGGCATCTCGTCGGCGGCGGAGCGGCCCTCGCCTTCGCCTTCGCCCTGCTGGCCTCCGGCCTGTCCTCCTCGAGCGTCGGGACCTATGCCGGCCAGGTCGTCATGCAGGGGTTCATCCACCGGCGGATCCCCCTGTTCCTGCGCCGCGCGGTCACCATGGCGCCGTCCCTGGTCGTGCTGGCCGTCGGCCTCTCGCCGACCGACACCCTGGTGATCTCGCAGGTCGCGCTTTCGTTCGGGATTCCCTTCGCATTGATCCCGCTGCTCGTGCTCACCCGCCGGCGCGAGGTCATGGGCGCCTTCGTCAACCACTCGGCCGTCAGCGGCGTGCTCGGCCTGATCATCGTGGTGATCATCTCGCTCAACGGCTTCCTGATCTACCAGACCGCTTTCGGCTGAGCTCCGTCTCGTCCAGACCCTGCGTCCCGGCCGCGCCGCTGGCCTCGCCGCGCGCGTTCGGGCTAGCCGTTCGTCGCAGCGATCTGAATGAGGTTGCCGCAGGTGTCGTCAAGAACGGCGGTTGTGACAGGTCCGGCGGTGAGTGGCTCTTGGGTGAACCGGACCCCGAGCGCCGACAGGCGCTCGTGCTCGCGGTGGACGTCCGCGACCGCGAAGGAGGTGACCGGGATCCCGTCCTGGACGAGCGCATCCTTGAACGGCTTGGCGGCGGGGTGCTCGTCGGGCTCGAGCACCAGCTCGACGCCGCCTGGGTCCTCAGGGGAGACGACGGTGAGCCACCGGTGCCGGCCGAGCGGGATCTCGGTCTTCTTCGTGAAGCCAAGGACCTCCGTATAGAACCGAAGCGCTTTGTCTTGGTCGTCGACGAGCACACTGGCCAGGGTGATCTTCATGAGTTCTCCGTTCGGTCGCGTTTGAGCCAGCGGTCGGCCAGGGTCTCAAGCGGCGGCGTTTGCAGGTCGTGGAACTTGTAGCGGCCCTCGCGTCGGCTCTTGACGAGCCCAGCGCCCTCCAGCACGTCGAGATGCTGAGAGATCGCCTGTCGAGTCATCGCGAGCTGGTGCTTGTTCGCCAGCCGGGAGCACAGCTCGAACAACGTCTGCCCCTCCCGCTCCGCCAGCTCGTCAAGGATCCTCCGTCTCGTGGGGTCCGCCAGGGCCTTGAAGACGTCGCCCACGACCTTACTATAGGCAAGCCGCTACTTGCCTGTCAAGGTCGCGACGGCGCCGGACGTGAGCCGCGACTGCCTCGCTCTGCCAACTCGAGCGCGGCTATATCCGCGTGCGGCGCACGCCGGCTGAGCGGCTGAGCGCGCCGGCAGGGGCGTCAGCTCATGTCATCGCGGACGCGCCGGTAACGCTCGTAGATCACGCGCGAGCCGAACGTCCTCGTCTCGATCAGCTCCAGCGGGACGTCCTCGGTGACCGGCGGCAGGAACGGCGTGCCTCCACCGACGACGATCGGATTGCGGAACATGCGCAGCTCATCTACTAGACCGAGCTCGATCGCCGCCGCGGCCAGGCCGGCGCCGCCGATCTCGACGTCCTTATCAGTCGCGGCGAGCGCGGCGGCGACCTCCTCGGCCACCGACCCCTCGGCGAGCCGAGCGTTGCCCTGGACGCTGGCGAGCGTGCGGCTGAAGACGACCTTCGGAAGCGCGCACCAGACATCGGCGAACGCGGCGTCGAGCTCGGTGTCGCGCAGCGACGGATCCGTCTCCCACACCAGCATCGTCTCGTAGAGCTTGCGGCCGCACAGATGGCAGCCGAGCTCGCGCACCCGCGCAAGGTGGAAGCTAAACAGCTCCTCGTCAGGGACCGTCCAACCGAACCCGCCCTCGCGGTCGGCGATGAAGCCATCCACCGAAACGCCCATCGAGTAGATCAGCATCGCTTCGCACTCGTCGCGCCGCCGCGACGGACCAGAATCGTGATCAAGTTCAAGTTCACTATCGAGTTTGAGATCGGGCTCTTCTTCCCGCTGAGCCTTGCGAGCGATCGCAAGACCAAAACTCGTCGGCGCGGGCAGTCCAAGCAAGCGTACGGCTATTGCCGGCGCAGCGCCGAGATTCTGAAAGCGGACGAACGATCAGCGGGACGGCGCTGCCTCACGTAGAGACCTCACTGGGACGCGCGGGAGAGTGGCGTAGCGGGCTGTGGTCCATGACGCCCGTTTGCTGGTCGCTGCGGCTCGAGGGGTGCCGGTGTCTGAGTCTGAGCCGGCTCTTTGTCCGGCCGCATCACCCCACCCGAAAGCGGGCCTCTCGCCGGCCGCGGCAATCTTTAACGCCGTCGTTCGGCTGCTCAACGCCTACGCCGGCCGCGGGCCACGAAAGCCTGGACATCGATCGACGGAGACCTCGTCAGGGTCGTGCTGCGCGACACGCTGACCAAAGGCGAGCGGAGCCTCGTTGCCGACGGTCGCAGCATGCTCGTGCTCGACCTGCGCAAGGCCTGCCAGAACACCATGGGCGACGAGATCGTCGCCGCAGTCGAGGAGCTCACCGGCCGGAAGGTCATCGCGTTCCTCAGCGACAACCACATCGACCCCGATGTCGCCGTCGAGAGCTTCGTCCGAGAAGCACGGGACGAACCCAACAACCCCGCCCCCAACGTAGACGGCGCAGGACGACCGTCGACGCCGCCGTGAGCGGGGCGTGGCCGACAGCCCGGAGGGGCCTTGGGAGCGGGCTGTCGACTGGCCTGACGGCGCCAACGCGCGCGCTGTCTCGGTTCAGCCTCGCCGGAAGGGCTCGGCGCGTCCGCAAGCCGGTTCTCCGCACGAAACCTGCCGCCATCCCTACTGCAGGAACGCGAACGTGCCGAGCACGACGTACAGCGCGATCAGCGCTACGCCCTCGAAGGCCGTCGCCTCGCCGTCGCCGGTGATCTGCCACACGGCGAGCGCAGTCAGCGCGATCGCGCCGATGTAGACCGGGTTCAGCGCGAAGGTCAGCGCGTGCGGGAATACCAGCGAGACGAGCACCAGCGCGGGGAACAGGAACGCCGCGACCTGCGCGACCGAGTTCTTCACGACGGAGATGGCGAGATCGGATTGCCCCTTGTGCGCCAGCGCGATGCCCGCGACGTTCTCGACCGCGTTGCCCGCGATCGCGACGATCACCAGGCCGGCGAACGCCTGCGAGATGCCCAGCGACGTGATCGCCGGCTCGAGCGCGTGGATGAACCAGTCCGAGGCGAACGCGGCGCCGGCGCCGGCGGCTGCCAGCAGCGCGACCGAGACGCCGATCGGCGCGCCGCGGCTCTGCGTCTCGTCGCCCTCGCCGTCCCGCTCAGGCTCCGGGCTCGGCGTATCGCTGCGCAGGTAGCCCCACGCCCACGTCGCGTAGACCGCCAGCAGCGCGACCGCGGCGATCGCCGACAGCGCCTGCACGTGCGACGCGGCTTTCGCGCGGTCCTGCACCGCGATCCCGACGACGACGATGACGAAGGAGGCGGCGAGCAGCAGGGTGGCCGTGTCGTTAGGCAGCCGAACGCGAAAGCGCATGATCCCGTCCCTGGACGCGGCCGCGCCCGTGACGATCACGAGTCCCAGGACGAGCAGCGCGTTGGCGAACAGGGAGCCGATGATCGATGTCTGCGCGACGACGACCTGCCCGGCCGACAGCGCGAAGACGACGATGAAGAACTCCGGCAGGTTGCCGAGCGTCGACTGCAGGAAGCCCGTGACGGCCGGCCCGAAGCGCTCGCCGACCTGCTCGGTCGCGAACGACACGATCGAGGCCAGCGCCGCAAGCGCGACGGCGGCGACCAGGAACGCGAGCACGGCCGGCGCGCCAGCGTAGCGCGACACCCCCGCAGCGACCGTGGCCAGCAGCCCGACGGCGAGCGTGATCCGCTGGCTGCGCTTCAGCGTGCTCATGAGCGGGAGTCTGACGCGCGCCGCAACCCGGCGCGAGTGTCACGCACCCCCAGGCGCGTTCGCGACTCAGCTGACATTACCTACGTCATCCACGGAGAGCCTCGTCTATGTGGTGACATAGGCATGGTTCTGTCCGTGGCGGCGTCCGACGTCCCCGCCAACTGGCCGACGACGCGGTTGATGTGGCGGGAAGCCGGAGGAACCGCCGAGGGTGCCAAGGCGATAAGCGCCGCGCGGAAGGAAGGGCAACGAGCGCTGACTTGATGCGCCTGGGAGGCGTCGGTCTGCCTCCGCGTCAGGCCAAGACCTTCTCGCGGTCCCAGCTGCGCAGGGCATGGCATCGGCCTAGAAAGGCAGCCGGTCCGCCGTCGCCGTCCAGCTCTACGAACCCTTCATCGATCAGCTGCGCGAGTCCGGCAGCCTCGAAGAGCGGGCTCGCGTCGGCCGTGTAGCCGATGAACTTGCAGTGAGCGTAGGCATCGGTGACGAAGTCGCGGGCGGCCGGGTCGCCGCCGAGGCTCGCAGCTCCGTCGGGCGATGCCAGGACCACGACAGCGTCGTAGAGGACCGATGGCCCGCCGCCGACCTTCTGGTCGGCGGGAACGCGTTGGCCGTCGCTGAGCTCAACGCCGCCGACCGCGGGCGCGATCAGCTCGATCGTCGCTTGCTCTGTCTTGGCGGCGGCACGCAGGCCGGTGAGGAGCTTCGCGTCGGCCCCGTCGCTCACCAGAACGCCCACCTTGCGACCCGCGAAGCTGTCCGGTGGATTGGCGAGAATGCTGAGAGCAGGAGAGACCGGCAGGTCCTTGATTGGCTTGCGAGCTGCCGTCGCGGCCTTGGGCAGGCGGACGAGCCCGAGACCGTCCGCGATGTGGCGGGCGAGGTCACCATCGACGTTGCGCAGGCCAGCGACCATCCTGACGCGAATCTCCTCGCGCACACACTTGCTCAGCTCGAATACGAACGCATCGCCGATGTGGTCGCGCTCAGTCTCGGTCTGGCTGAGGTAGAACTGCCGTGCTTGGCTGTAGTGGTCGCTGAAGCTCTCCGGCCGCAGCCGCCGCTTTGGCCCTGACTCCGTCGTCGGAAGCGATGTGAACCCTCGCCGCGGGTCCTCTCTCGGGCCCCCCTCCTCGGGCCCCCATGAATTCGGTTCGTAGTTCGCCCGCGTCGTGGGGTTGGTCATCGCCATGTGCCCATCCTGCTGGAAGTGCGCAAACGGGCACTTCGGCGCGTTGATCGGGATGTGGGTGAAGTTCGGTCCGCCGAGTCGCTTCACTTGGGTGTCGAGGTAGGAGAAGTTGCGTCCCTGCAGCAGGGGATCGTTCGTGAAGTCGATTCCCGGCACGATGTTCTGGGTGCAGAATGCGACCTGCTCGGTCTCGGCGAAGAAGTTGTCGACCGCGCGGTCGAGCACCAGACGACCGACCCGGCGAACCGGCACCTGCTCCTCGGGGATGATCTTCGTGGGGTCGAGGACGTCGAACTCGAAGCGATCTGCGAAGTCGTCGTCGAACAGCTGGAGTCCGAGCTCCCACTCCGGGAACGCGCCTTGGTGGATCGCGTCCCACAGATCACGGCGATGAAAGTCCGGATCGGCGCCGTTGATCTTCACGGCCTCGTCCCAGACGACCGACTGGAGCCCCTGCTTTGGCTTCCAATGGAACTTCACGAAGGTCGACCTGCCCTTCGCGTTGACGAGGCGGAAGGTATGGACGCCAAATCCCTCCATGAAGCGGAAGGAGCGGGGAATCGCGCGGTCTGACATGGCCCACATCAGCATGTGGGTGGCCTCCGGCATCAGCGACGCGAAGTCCCAGAAGTTGTCGTGCGCGGTCTGTGCCTGGGGGAAGCCCCGGTCAGGCTCCGGCTTGGCAGCGTGGATCAGATCGGGAAATTTGATCGGATCCTGGATGAAGAAGACGGGAATGTTATTGCCGACGAGGTCCCAGTTTCCCTCCTGGGTGTAGAGCTTGACGGCGAACCCGCGAACGTCGCGCGCCAGGTCTGCGGAGCCCTTGCTCCCGGCGACGGTGGAGAAGCGGACGAACGCGGGGGTGCGCTGGCCGGACCGCTGGAACGGGTCGGCTATGGTCAGGTCGGTCAGCGGGTCGTAGTTCTCGAAGAACCCGTGCGCCCCGAACCCCCGAGCGTGGACGACCCGCTCGGGGATGCGCTCATGATCGAAGTGGAAGATCTTCTCGCGAAAGTGGAAGTCCTCGAGCGCGGCCGGGCCTCGATCACCGACGCGGAGGGTGTTCTGATCATCGGCGACGACCGCCCCCTGTTGGGTGGTCAGGCTCGGAGATCCGCGGTCCTCGGCGAGCTGGTGCGTCTCCCCGCCCTCGCCTGGCCGGACGGCCTCGTCCCCGTACTTGACTCGTCTGCGCAATCCGTTCGAGCCGCTTGCGGACATCGCGTCTGCCGTCCTTTCGCGATCTGGAGTGACCCGGTCGGCCGCCGCCTACCCTTCGTACCGCTCAGCGAAACGGCAGCCCGGGACCGGCCTGGCGGCGCCGCGTCGGCCTGTCTTGCCGGGCCAGAACCCGCCGTCGTCGTGGAGGAACGCCGACGAATGCTGCTCGACGACTCCGTCGACGGAAACCGCCCTGCGGGTCGCCACATGCTGGCGGGGCTCTGGTCGTTACGTCACGACTGGCCCCCGCAACGACTGCCCGTCGATTCCCTGACCCAGGCGCAGATCGCCGGCGCCTTGACCGACCGCCAGCTCGCCGGCTCGGGGGGGCACCCCGGCCGGCAACCCGTAACCGAGCGTGAGCAGGATCCGGCCGGGACGCCCGGAGACCGGTGCGTCAGAGGCGCTTCTCGCCGAAGAAGCTCGCCATCGGGTTGCGGTTGAAGTTGGCGATCGCGGCGTAGCCGGCTGATCGGTAGAACCGCTGGGCGTGGGGCTGGCGCGGCCCGGTGTCGAGTCGCGCGATCTCGTATCCGAGGGCGCGGGCCGCGTCCTCGAGCGCGCGGAGCAGCTCCCCGGCCCGGCCCATGCGCCTGGCCTCCGGCACGACGTACATCCGCTTTATCTCGCACGCCCGGTCGCCGAGACCCTTCACGCCGCCGCAGCACACGGCCGCCCCGCGGTCGTCATAGCCGACCAGGAAGATCCCGGCCGGTGGACCCAGCTCGTCGGGACCCGCCTTGGGCATGTCGGGGGCGTCGATGGCGAGGCCGTCGTAGAGGACCGCCATCTCGTCTCGCATCGCCTCGACCAGCGACGCCGCCGGCTCTCCGGTCAGCGGGACGGGACGGAAGGTGAGCGCAGCCGGAGTCGCCATTGCCCTCGAAAGCGTGTCACGTCCAGCCGCTACCGTTGGCGGCAGCGAATGACTCCGGGGATATGCCGCCGCCGACGCCGATCAACCTGACCTCATGATGCCGCAGCCCGGTCTCGTCGCCGAGCCCGTCCGGCCGGGGTTGGGCCTTCCTGACGAGCTCGATCGGCGCAAGCTGATGCGCCGGGGCGCCCTGATCGCGCTCCTTGCCGTCGTGGCCGTGGCGGTGATCGTCCTGCTGCCCGGGCTGTCGAGCCTGCGCACGCGGTTCTCCGACGCGCGACCGGGGTGGCTGGCCCTCGGCGCGTCGCTCAAGGTGCTCTCGATGCTGGCCTACGTCGTCCTGTTTCGCGCCGTCTTCTGCCGTCGCATGATCTGGCGGGCGAGCGGGGAGATCGCGATCGCCGAGCTCGGCGCGAACGCGGTCATCCCCGCCGGCGGCGCCGGCGGTCTGGCGTTGGGCGCCTGGGCGCTGCGCCGCGGAGGCATGCCGGCCGGGGACATCGCGCGGCGCACGGTGGCCTTCTTCCTGATCACCAGCGCCGCCAACGTCGTCGCGTTGATCGTCGTCGGGGTCGGATTGGCCGTTGGGCTGTTCGCCGGCCACGTCTCGCCGGCGCTCTCCCTCGGGCCCGCTGCGGTGGCGGCGGCGGCGATCGTCCTGACCCTGACCGTCGGGCGCCTGGCCCACCGGATCGTGGCGCGCATGGAGCGCCGCGGCGCCGGCGGCCATCCCAGGATCACCAAGCTCATCGGCGTGCTGGGTGACGGCATCGACGAGACGCTCTCGCTGATCGCCGAGCACAACTCGAGCGTGGTGGTCGGGGCGGTCGGCTATCTGGTTCTCGACATCATGATGGTGTGGTCGATGTTCCACGCCTTCGGCCACGCTCCGCCGGTGGCCATCGTCTGGATCGGGTACCTGATCGGCCAGCTCGGCGGCATCATCCCGCTGCCCGGCGGCATCGGCGGGGTTGACGGCGGTCTCATCGCCACCTACACCGTGTACGGCATCTCCGCGGGCACCGCCGCCGCGGCGGTGCTCTCCTACCGCGCGCTCGCCCTGATCATCCCGGCGATTCTGGGGCTCATCGCCTTTGGGGCCCTGCGCCGCCGCGTCCAGCGCGAGGGCGACCGCCTGGCCCTTTGCATGCCCGGGGAGCAGGTCGATGTCGGGCTCGGTCCGGTGGGGCCGGACGAGCCGACCAGCCCGCGGCCTGGCGCCCGCAAACGCCGGGGTGCCGGCCGCCGTGAGCAGACGGCGAGCGAGCCCGCCCCGAGCTGCACGCACTTGGACAGCATCGAGGTCGTGGAGCCTGCACCGCAGGCGGGATGCGAGGAGTGCCTGGCCACCGGCGGGCGCTGGGAGCACCTGCGGATGTGCCAGAGCTGCGGTCATGTCGGCTGCTGCGATGACTCCCCGGGCCGGCACGCCTCCGATCATTACGCACACACAGGCCATCCGATCATTCGCTCGGTGGAACCCGGCGAGGACTGGAGCTGGTGCTACATCGATGAGCTGATGTTCCGCCTGCGGCAGTAGCCGGTCCATGTGAGTGGAAGTCGGTTTTCTCCAACGTGCTCGAGTCTCTCGGGCCCGGGAGCTCGTCATCGAGCAGCTCGATCTCCCCGGTGGTACGCATCGACCGACCCATGGCCGAGCTGGTGGCCAGCGGACGCCGCACGGTGGAGCGCCAGACGAAAAGAGCCCGAGGCGTCTCCGGCGAGCGACCAATCGGCGGTCAACGGGGCGACAAGCGCGGACTCCCCGGTCTCCGGCGACTCCACACCCACGACGACCCAGGACTCGTCTAACGTCCTGGACAACGCGCTGGGATCGGCGGCGGACCGAGCGACATGACGCTCATCGCGCCGGACCCAAGCCAACACTTCTGCCAGGGTAATCAGCAGGGCGCGAACAGCCGGCAGACCGGTGGCGGTGACTTGCAGACGTCGACCAACGTGCTCACCAACGGCCAGTTCATCGGCGGCGATGCCGGCGACGTCATCCTAATCGGCGGTGCGGCGCAGCAAAGCCAGCAGGAGGCGTCAACGCAACGCAGACCGGCAGCGCCACCGAGGACTCGCAAACCGTCGTCATCAGCGACATGATTCTCGGCTGATCGCGAGAGTCCGAGCCGACGCTCGGACTCCACGCTCCTCGCCGCCGCCGCCGCCGTCGCCGATGACGCGGCGCCGACCCGCGCCGACGAGCAGCTTCAGCCCGTCGCGAGCTTCTCGACGAGCAACCCGACGCCGAGGCCGGTCAGCATCAATCCGGCGAGCCGTTCTGCGCCCTCTCGGGCGCGTGCCCCGATACGCCCGCCGAGGCGCAGGCCGATCTGGGAGACGAAGAGGGCCTGCGCGCCGATCAGAACGATCACGAGCAGGATCGGCTGGCGCAGGACTCCGAGGGTGAAGCCGATGGCGAGCTCGTCGACGCTGATGCTCACGCCGAGCACGACCGCGCCCCAAGCGGTGGCGCCCCCGAGCCGCTCGATGCTCTCCGCCTCGTCGCGATCGCTGCCGAGCAGCGTGTGGAGGCCGAACGCGACCAGGAGGCCGACGGCGAGGTAGCCGGCGGCGGAACCGATCGCTCGGCCGAGCGGCGCCCCGAGCGCGAGCCCGATCAGCGGCATGCCCGCCTCGAAGGCGGCCATCAGCAGCGATACGCGTCTTCGGCGTCTGCGGTCGAGGCCGGCGGCGCCGAGTGCCGTCGCCACCGCGAAGGTATCGAGGCCGAGCGGCAGCACCAGGGCGATGAGCGTGAAGTCCACCACTCGCCACCCAAGCTATCGCTGCGCGAGCCGGGCGCCCGCCGTCAGCCGCGCGGTGTCGCCGGTGGCTCGATCGTCGTGGGGCTGCTTATGAGCTGCGCGAGGGTGCTCGCGCTCTGGCGCACGGTCGGCCCCGGGCGCTCGCGCGACCCAGCACCGCGACTCGCAGACGAGCTCGAGCATCGGAAAACCGTCCCCGGGAGCGCTCCTCCTCGACTCCGGCCCCAGCGGCTGACCGCTACCCGTAGGCGATCGACCGCAGAACCTCGGCCGGGGCGCCGGCGGCGATAGAGAACGCGGGTATGTCGCGGGTGACCACGCTGTTGGCACCGATGACGCACCGCTCGCCGATCGTCACCCCACTGGTCACGACGACGTTCGCCCCGAGCCAGCAGTTCGCGCCGATCCGCGTCGGCCCCTTGGTCGAGAATCCCTGCCAGGGGACCGGGCGATCGGGGTCGTCGAAGCGGTGGCTGCCGTCGGTGACGAAACAGCCGTTGGCGAGCATGCTGTGGTCGTCGATCTCGACCAGCTCGACCGCGGCGACCATCACCCCGATGTTGAGGAAGACGCCGCTCCCGATCCGAACCCGGGCGCTCCCCGGGGCGGTGATCCAGACGTGCGGCTCGAACATCGCCTGGGCGCCCACCTCGAGCCGGCGCTCGCGCAGCGCCTCGAGCACGTCGCCGTGGAGCGGCCAGCGGGCGAAGGCCTGCCGCTGGGCGAGCTCCCAATGGATCGCGGCCCGCTTCCAGGGCAGCGAGTTCCGCTCGTACCAGCGCCACTTCTGCAGCCACAGGCGGGCCTCGGCGGCGGTCACCAGGCGAGCATAGCGGGCGGCTTGAGTACCCTGGGGACGTGGACGCGCGCGCCCGGGACGGCTCGGAGATCAAGACGATCGGGGCCGCTTGGCGGGAGTTTCGCCGCAAGCGCGGTCCCTGGGTGATCGCCGCGGCGATCGTCCTCACCCTGGCCGCCCGTCTCGCCCTCGGACCCCCGGGCTGGAGCGACGCCGGCGCCGCCGCCTTCATCCTCGTCGCCTACCCGTTCGGCGAGTGGGCGATCCACGTCTACCTCCTCCACCTCCGCCCGATCCGCTTCCGCGGCCGGCCGGTCGAGCTGGCCAGCGCCCGCGCCCACCGCGCTCATCACGAGGAGCCGCGACGACTCGACCTGATCAACTTCTCGCCCGCCGAGGCGCTCGCCATCCTCCTCCTCGCCGTCCCCAGCGCGGCGGCCATCGGCGCCGGCGTGGTCGCCGCCGTCGCCACCCCGCTCCCGGCCGGGCCGCTGGTGACCATGCTGCTGAGCGGCTACGTCCTCGTCGGCGTCTACGAGTGGACGCACTTCCTCATCCACACCGCCCACCGCCCGCGCTCGCGCTATTACCGCTCGATCTGGCGCAACCACCGCCTCCATCACTACAAGAACGAGCACTACTGGCACGGAATCACCAACACGCTCAGCGACCGCGTGCTCGGCACCTACCTCGACCAGGCCGAGGTGACCCGCTCCCCGACGGCGCGGTCGCTCCACGGCGACGTCGCCTAGCCTCCGGCCGCCGCCGACCAGTCGATCCACTCGACGCCGAGCTCGAGCCGCTCGAGCCGGACCACGCGGCGGTTGGTCCGTCCGGAGATCACCGACAGGTCGAAGGTGAACGCGCCGGCGCTGCCCGAGGGCCGGCCGGTCGTCCACCAGTCCCGCAGCGCCCCGCCCAGCATGCAGACGAGCGGACCCGGGGTCGGAGCGGCCGGGCAACCGGACGCCGGCACCCGCAGGTCGCTCGCCGGATCGACCGCCGTCGGCGCAAGGACGAACACCGGCACCCCGACGAGCGGCCCGCCATCGGCCAGCGGATAGCGGTACTCGCAGTCGAGCGCAACCGCCTGGGGCCCGGTCGCGGCGGCGAACAGCCCCCCGAGCAAGGCCTCGAGATGCGCCTCGGGCCGGCGCGTCTGCGCCGCCTGCGCGCCGATCGACGCGACCGCGATCGGGCTGGCGTAGAAGTTCTCGGGATACTGCGGGCTCGCGACGGAGGTCTCTGGCCCGCGGTAGCGGAAGGGCGCCGGCGAGTTCTCGTTGCCGCCGATCCAGGCCGAGGCCGAGGCGGACGGGCGCGCCAGGACGTCAAGGCCCCGCACGGTGACCGTCCGCTCGCTGATCGCCGCCTCCTCGGGCGACGCCAGCCACTCGCCCGTGGCGTCGCTCACGTAGACGAGGGCCCGCGTCGAGAGGCCCTCCTCCGATGCCGGCGGCGGCTCGGCCGTGAAGCCGTCGATCTCGACGGTCGCCGCGGGTGCGACCGCGTCCTGCTCGACTGTGACCAGGAGCGCGTCAACCCTCCGCGTCGGATCGAGCTTGCTCGGTAGGGAGAGCGAGCTCTCGGCGATCGAGAACTCGAAGCGCTCGGGCGAGCCGGTCCGGGCGACCGGCGCGGGCAGCTCGGCGCCGTCGCCGCCGCCCCCGCCGTCGCCCCCGCTCCCGCCGTCGCCCCCACCGCCGTCGTCGCCGCCGTCGTCGCCGCCGTCGCCGCCGCCGTCGCCGCCGAGCGCCGCGGCCACCGCTGCCGCCATCGCGGTGAACGTCGACACGGCGACATCGGCGCCCCGCGTCGCCTCCGGGCTCGGCGCGGACGCCGACACGTAGGCATCGAGATCCCTCAGGACCTCCGGATGGACCGCCTCGAATTGGGCGAGTGCGGCGATCAGGCCGCGGGCCCCCGGAGTCCCGGGCGGCGCCGCCTCGGGCTCGTCCTCGCCGCCGTCGAACTCGAGCGTCAGGTGGACGACATCCTGCTCATGGGCGCCCGCCCGGACGTACGCGCAGCTGTAGTCCCAGGACAGGGTTCCGGCGATCGTGAGGCCCGGGGTCCCGTCGGCCACCGTGGGCCGGCTCGACGGCCAGCCGAGCTCGGGCGGCGCCGGGAAGGCACGGCGAACGAAGGGCACGTGCACGCTCCCGAGCGAGACGCTGAACGGCGCCGGGCTCCCGCCGGCCACGAAGGCGAGGGCCGACCGGCGCCCGTCGGCCGCCGGCGCCGTAATGATCTCCGTCCCGGAGAAGACGAGGTCGAGCGTGACCGATCCGGCCGACGGCGGCATTTCGGGCTGCGCGCTCGCCAAAAAGGCGAGCGTCGGCGGAGGGCTCAGCGGGTCGGGCGGCGCCACCGCCGTCGACGGCCCGGCGAGCGCGACCACCGCATCGCCCAGGCGGACCGGCGCCGGCGCCGGCTCCGGCGCCGGCGGGCCGACGGCGGCAAGGGAGCCGAGGAGCTGCGGTGAGGTCTCGAGGTCGGTCGAGGGAGAGCTCGCCCGCATCGCGAGCTGGACGATCGCCGCCCGGTCGTAGAACGTCCCGAGCCGGACGAGAAGCTCCTGCTCGAAGACGCCCCGGGCGGCGGCGAGGTCGGGAGGGTGGGCGCCGGCGACGACGGGCGTGAGGAGCGGGGCGAAAAGCCCAGCGAACGCCCGCCTGACGGCGGCCAGCTCCTCGCCATGCGGCCGGCGACGATCCGTGATCGCGGCGTCGAGTGCACGGATCGCCGCCGCCTGCGGCGGCGCCCGAAGCGCGTCGACGGCGGCGAGGAGCTCTCCCAGCCAGGCGTCGAGCTCTACGCCGGCGAAGGTGAAGCTGGTGGAAGGGCCGGTCAGCCCCTTGCCGGTCTCGTAGCCCCTGACGTCCTCCGACCCGCGCGCCAGCACGGTGGACAGCGGGCGCCCGGCATACGCGGTCGGCGCCGGGTCGGCGGCGAGCTCGAGGGCGAGCGACTGCCCGGCCATCCCGAGCCGCACAGCCCACGGCCGCTCGCCGCGCCATCCGTCGGCCTCGACGGCCAGCTTCAGCCGCCAGTCGCGGAGCAGCGCCTCGAACGACGCGGCAAAGGGCTCGAGCGCCCGGCCGGTCGAGCCCGACGTCCGCCGGGGCGGGAGAACCGTCGCCTGCGCGACGGCCGGGGCGGCGCCGCCGCCGGTTGGCGCGTCGGATGCCCGGCACCACGCCATGACCAAGGTCGTCGTGAGCTCGAAGAGCGGCTCGTCGTTGACCTCGGCGAGGTCGAGCGCGACGGAGATCGTCGCCGTCGGGAACGGGGCGGCGGCCGCTCCCCGGAGGCGTCCGTCGAGCCAGGCGTAGACGGCACCGGCGAAGGCCTCGAGTGCGCCCGCCGGCACGGTGCCTGCCGCCGACGGGGTGAGGCTGGTCGCCACCTCGACGTCGATCTCCCCGGACAGCTGGTCGCCGATCCGCGCGTAGACGCGCCGGTCGCGCTCGGCGCGCCCGACCGGGTCACCCGGCCCGAGGGTGGGCGCGGCCGCGTCCCCGCTCAGGTAGGGGCGGCCGTCGAAGGCCAGCCGGATCTCGAGCGCGACGCCCCCGAGCGCCGGGCCGGCCGCGAGCGAGTAGTCATAGCCGAGGCTCGGCCACTCGGAGAGGCCGACGATCCGGTGGGGCAGGTGGCTATCGATCGAGGACAGGCGGATCCTCAGGAGTTGGCCGACACGTAGGTCACATGCTGGCAGCCGAAGAGCCGGTAGCGCCGGCTGCTCTTGTGGCTGAGGTTGACGGTCACCCCGGGCGAGTCGCAGTGGATCGCGCCGTGGCCGAAGTGGGCGTGGACGATATCGACGCCGCCGCCCGTGTAGATGAAGTTGGCGCCGTGGCTGGCGTAGATGAAGTCGTTGCCGGCGCCGCCGTAGAGGTGGTCGACCTGCGTCGCCGGCTGGCCGCTCGGCTTGTAGTCGCCCCAGATCACGTCGCCCGCCGGTCCGGCGTGGATCGTGTCGCTGCCGTGCCCGCCGAGCAGCTCGTTGTGCCCGATGCCCGGGGGCACGAGCGCCGCCCTGACGAGACTCGTCGAGCAGGCCGACGCGGGCGCCGGCGTCTTCAGCAGCGCGGTGACCTGCGCCACGAGCGTCGTCAGCGCCGCGCAGCTGACCGGCCCGCGGCCGGGCACGGGGATGCCGCCGGGGACGCAGTGCGAATGGAGCTCGCCCGCCGGGCACGGCTCGCTGAAGTCGGCGCCGTCGAAGGGATCGCCGCCCGGCCGTCCGTCGAGCGGCCTCGCCTGGTCAACCTTGTTGATCAGCAGCATGCCGTCGATGTTCGGCCAGCCGGCGTGACTCGCCTTGCTCCCGGCGTCGGCGGCCGCCGGAGCGAGGAGGGCGAGCCCGAGCAGGCCGCTGAGGATTCTCCGCATCCGCATCCGGTGGCATCGGTCGAACCGGCGGCGGCCTTGAGCCGGGCGGCGCGGACGGGCGGCGCGGACCGCCTCCCCCGGAGGCGGGGACGGGTGACTGGATAGCCTCAGATCCATGGCGACCACCGCGGCCGACGAGCGGCTCGAGGCGGAGATCCGCGAGACCGGGCGGGCACTCGACGCCGCGCGGCCCCGCGGCCGGGGCGGCCTCCGCCGCGCCGAGGAGGAGACGCTCGAGTGGACGAGCCGCCACCGCGAGCTCCAGGCCGCGCTCCTGCGCCTGGTCGACGTCGCCCCTGCCTGCCGCGACAACCACGATCTCGCCGACCACTTCCGCGCCCTGCTCGGCGATGTCGACGCCGGCCCCCTCGTGCTCCGCGGCGGCGCGCGGCTGCCCGATGCCCTGCTCGGCCCGGCGGCGGCCACCGTGGTCAGGCACATGGCCGCTCGCTTCATCATCGGCACCGACCCGGCGGCCGCCGCCGGCGAGCTCGAGCGGATGTGGCGGGCCGGGCAGGCGAGCACGCTCGACCTGCTCGGCGAGGCGACGGTCACCGAGGCCGAAGGCGAGCGCTACGGCGAGCGCTGCGCCGAGGCCCTCCGCGTTCTCGGCGAGCAGACCCGGCGCTGGCCCGCCAACCCGCTGCTCGACGGCGACCCGCCGGGCGGCCCCCCGGACGCGCGCCCCGACGGCACGCCGAGCGGCTCCGCGAGCGGCGTCCCAGGCCGGCCGGCCGGCGGCTCGGCGATCCCCCGGGCCGACCTGTCGATCAAGCTCTCGGCGCTGACCCCGCTGCTCCGCGCCCAGGCGCCCGAGCGGGCCGAGCGCGCCAAGCCCCGTCTCCGCGCCCTGCTGCGCCTGGCGCGCGACCAGGGCGCCCATCTGCAGATCGACTCGGAGTCCTATGACACCCACGAGGCGGCGGCCGAGCTCGCGCTCTCGACCCTGGCCGAGCCCGAGTTCGCGGACGGACCGTCGGCCGGGGTGGTCGTCCAGGCCTACCTGCGCGACAGCGGCGCGATCCTCGAGGAGGTCATCGACTGGGCGGCGGCCATGCCGCGGCGGCGGCCGCTGGCCGTGCGCCTGGTCAAGGGCGCCTACTGGGACGCCGAGGCGGCGCAGGCCGCCCAGAACGGATGGACGCCGCCGGTCTATGCCGAGAAGACCGAGACCGACCGCAACTTCGAGGCGCTGACTCGGCGGCTGATCGAGGCCGGGCCGGCGATCCGCCCGCTGATCGCCTCGCACAACCTCCGCTCGGTCGCCCATGCCGTCGTCCTGGCCAGGCGGGCCGGCGCCGAGCGCGATGTCGAGTTCCAGGTGCTCCGCGGCCTGGGCGACGACCTCGCGGCCGCGCTTGCGGCCGCCGGCCTGCGGGTGCGCGTCTACTGCCCGGTCGGCGACCTCGTCGCCGGGATGGCCTACCTCGTGCGTCGGCTGCTCGAGAACACGAGCAACGACAGCTTCCTCCACCAGGCGGCGGCCGGCGGCTCGGTCGACGACCTCCTGCGGGCGCCGTGACCCGGCTGCCGCCCTTCGCCAACGAGCCGGTCGCCGAGCTCCGCCGCCGGCCGGTCAGGGCGGCGCTCCGCCAGGCGCTGGCGGAGCTCGACGCCGGCGGGCCGGCAGCGCTGCGCTCCCTGGTCGGCGGCGAGCCGCTCGACGGTCCCGACCGCGCCCGCTCGACCGATCCCGGCGACCCCGACCGGGTGGTCGCCGAGCACCCGGTCGCCGGACCGGCCGACGCCAAGCGGGCGCTCGCCGCCGCGCGGGCGGCCACCGGCGACTGGGCCGGGCGCCCGGCCGCGGAGCGGGCGGACATCCTGCGCCGGGCCGCCCGGCTGATGCGCGAGGATCGGGCCGGGCTGAGCGCGCTGATCGTCCGTGAGTGCGCCAAGCCGTGGGTCGACGCCGACGCCGAGGTCGCCGAGGCGATCGACTTCCTCGAGTACTACGCCCGCGGCGCCGTGTCCCTCGCCGCCGGACGCGAGCTGATCTCCCCGCCCGGCGAGCGCAACTCGATGACCTACGCCCCGCGCGGCGTCGCCGCGGTGATCGCCCCGTGGAACTTCCCGCTGGCCATCCCGACGGGCATGACCTCGGCCGCCCTGGCCACCGGCAACACCGTCGTCTTCAAGCCGGCCGAGCAGTCGCCGGCCTGCGGCGCGCGGATGGTCACCCTGCTCCACCGCGCCGGCGTCCCCGGCGGGGCGCTCAACCTCCTGCTCGGCGCCGGCGACGTCGGGCGCGAGCTGGTCGACGGCGACGTCGAGACGATCGCCTTCACCGGCTCGCAGGCGGTCGGCCTCGAGATCCTCCGCGCCGCCGCCGATGTCCGTCCCGGCCGGCGCGGGCTCAAGCGGGTGGTGGCCGAGCTCGGCGGTAAGAACTGCGTGATCGTCGACCGCGACGCCGACCTCGACGTGGTCGTGCCAGCGGTGATCCAGTCAGCCTTCTCCTACGCCGGCCAGAAGTGCTCGGCCGCCGCCCGGGTGCTCGTCCCGCCGGAGCTGGCCGACGAGCTCGGCCGCCGCCTGGCCGGGGCGATCGACCTCCTCGCCGTCGGCCAGGCCGAGGACTTCGCCACCGAGGTCCCGCCGCTGATCGAGCCGGCCGCCCGCGACCGGGTCGCCGGCTACATCGAGCTCGCCCGGGCCACCGGCCGGGTGCTCACCGCCGAGCGCACCCTGCCGGCCAGGGGCCTCTTCACCGCCCCGACGCTGGTCGCCGACCTCCCGCCCGACTCGCCGATCCTCGACGAGGAGGTCTTCGGCCCGCTGCTCACGCTCGAGACGGTCGCCTCGCTCGACGAGGCGTTCGCCATCGTCGGCGCCAGCCCCTTCGGCCTGACCGCCGGCTTCTTCTCGCGCCATCCCGATCACGTCCGCCGGGCGGTGGCCGAGCTCCCGGTCGGCAACCTCTACGTCAACCGCCACATCACCGGCGCCGTCGTCGGCCGCCAGCCCTTCGGCGGCAACCACCTGTCGGGCAACGGGACCAAGGCCGGCGGCCCCGACTACCTGCTCAACTTCGTCGAGCCCCGCGTGACCAGCGAGAACACGATCCGCCACGGCCTCGTGGTCTGACCCGTCAGTGCGAGCGGGCGTAGAGCTGCTGCATCAGGCCGCCGACCGCCGGCGCCGTCGAGAGCAGCCCCGGGCAGCAGTCGGCCCCGCCGGGCGGGGTCATCCCGATCTCCAGATGTGGGCCGGAGGAGATCCCGACCACGCCGCAGCCGACGGCGGCGATCGGCTGGCCGGCCCGCACGTGGGCGCCGACGGGGACGAGCGCCGGCGCCGCGTGGCCGTAGTAGACGAACCACCCGGCGTAGGGGCCGCCGTCGATGCGGACGATAGGGGCGTAGGGCCCGAAGCCGGCGATACCCTCGCGGACCACCGTGCCCGCGGTGATCGCGACCTCGTAGGCGCCGCTCCCGCAGGCGCCGCCGGCGGTGGCGATGTCGATGCCCTGGTCCTCGGTCCACGTAGACGGGTCGAGGACGACCGAGAGCGGCTGGATCGGGAAGGCCCAGTTCCCGGTTGCCCCGAGCGAGAAGGTCGAGCTCTGGTTGCAGGTGCGGACGCTCGTGCACGGCGCGAGGTCGATCCCCTGCCGGGCCGCCTGGGCAAGCTCGGCCTTGACCTGGGCGTCCGACGGAGCTCCGGGCGAGACGGCCGGCCGGCTCGCCGCCGCCGGGAGCGGCTCGGGCTTGGCCCCGACCTTGCCGGACACCTCCTTGACCCCGGCTGCCGGCAGGGGCGCGAGCCCCCGGCGCCGCGCCACCGCCCGCGGGCGCGTCGGGACGGGGACCGGGTCGTTCGTCGCCTTCTTCGCCGCCTTCGCCGGCGTGCCGGGCGGGGCGGCCACGTCGGCGACGGGCGCGGCGGCCGAGCCCGCCGCCCCGGACCCACCGCCGCCCCCGCAGCCGCCGACCAGCGCCAGCGCCAGCGCGGCGCCGCCGAGCACGGCCAGGCGGCGAGCCCGGCCATCCCGTCGCGGGCGAGCGCCCGACGGGCGCCCCGCGGCGCCCTGGCCGGCCGGCGCCGGGGGGGTCCGCTTGTCCTGCTCGAGGCGCATGAGTCCGGCATCTTCGCGCACCTGCCCGTCGGCGGTCGCAGCACCCGCCGCGCCGGCGCGGCGCCTCGCCAACCGGCCCGGCCGATCCGCGTCAGCCCGGCCCCGAGGACCGATCCCGTAGCTTCGCCAATCAGCGACCCTCAGCTGACGGTCGTGACCTGCCGGCGCGAGCGGCGCGGCCGCGGCGGCGCCCGGGCCAGCAGGCCGGCGAGGAAGGCGCCGGTGTGGGAGCCGGGCATCGCGGCGACCTCCTCCGGCGTCCCGAAGGCGATCATCAGGCCGCCCTCGTCGCCACCCTCCGGCCCCATGTCGATCACCCGGTCGGCCGACTTTATGATGTCGAGGTTGTGCTCGATGACCACGGCGGTGTTGCCCGCCTCGACGAGGCGCTGGAGGACCTCGAGCAGCCGCTGGACGTCGGCGAAATGGAGCCCGGTGGTCGGCTCGTCGAGGATGTAGAGCGTCCGCCCGGTGGCGATCTTCGAGAGCTCGGTGGCCAGCTTCACGCGCTGGGCCTCCCCGCCCGATAGCGTCGTCGCCGGCTGGCCGAGGCGGATGTAGCCGAGCCCGACGTCGCGCAGGGTCTCGAGGCGGCGGCGGATCTTCGGGATGTGCTCGAAGAAGACGACCGCCTCCTCGACCGGCATCTCGAGCACGTCGGCGATCGTCTTGCCCTTGAAGCGGACCTCGAGCGTCTCGCGGTTGTAGCGCCGGCCGTGGCACTGCTCGCAGGGGACGTAGACGTCGGGAAGGAAGTGCATCTCGATGCGGATCTGGCCGTCGCCCCGGCACACCTCGCACCGCCCGCCCTTGACGTTGAACGAGAAGCGACCCGGCTTGTAGCCGCGCGCGCGAGCCTCGACGGTCTTCGAGAAGAGGTCGCGGATCACGTCGAAGAGGCCGGTGTAGGTCGCCGGGTTCGACCGCGGCGTGCGCCCGATCGGCGACTGGTCGACGGCGATGATCTTGTCGAGCGCCTCGAGGCCGCGGATCTCCCGATGGGCGCCGGGCCGCTGGCGCGCCCGGTGCAGGCGGTTGGCCACCGCCTTGTAGAGAACCTCGTTGACCAGCGTCGACTTCCCCGACCCCGAGACCCCGGTCACGCAGGTCAGGGTCCCGAGCGGGATGCGTACGTCGATCCCCCGGAGGTTGTGGGCGGCGGCGCCGAGGATCTCGACGTAGCCGGTCGGCCGCCGGCGCCGGGCCGGCAGCTCGATGCGCCGCGTCCCGGCGAGGAACTGCCCGGTCAGCGACTCGGCGACGCGCTCGACCTCGACCGCCGTCCCCTCGGCGACGATCCGCCCGCCGTGCTCGCCGGCTCCTGGCCCCATGTCGACGAGGTGGTCGGCGGCGCGCATCGTCTGCTCGTCGTGCTCGACGACGAGGACGGTGTTGCCGAGGTCGCGCAGCCGCTCGAGCGTCGCGATCAGCTTGGCGTTGTCGCGCTGGTGGAGGCCGATCGACGGCTCGTCGAGGATGTAGAGCACCCCGACGAGCGACGAGCCGATCTGCGTGGCCAACCGGATGCGCTGGGCCTCGCCGCCCGACAGGGTGGCCGCCGCCCGGTCCATCGACAGGTAGCCGATCCCGACATTCTCGAGGAAGCGCAGCCGCTCCTCGATCTCGCGGAGGATCAGCCGGGCGATGTGGCGATCGGTGCTCGACAGCTCGACCTCCTCGAGCCAGGCCAGCGCCCGCCGGGCCGAGAGGGCGGTGAACTGCTCGATCGGCGTCCCGGCCACGAGCACCGACCGCGACTCGGGGCGCAGGCGCGCGCCGTCGCAGTCCGGGCACGGCCGCACGCTCATGAACTCCTCGATCCGCTCGCGCGTCCACTCGGAGTCGGTCTCCTTGTAGCGGCGGGCGAGGTTGGGGAGGATCCCCTCGAAGCGCGCCGCGTAGGAGCGCCGCCGGCCGTAGCGGTTCTTGTAGGTCACCTGCACGGGGACGCCCGCGGTCCCGTGGAGGAAGAGGTCGCGATGCTCCTGATCGAGCTCGCGCCACGGCCGCTCGAGATCGACCCCGTACTGCTCGGCGATCCCGAGCGTCATCTGCTCGTAGTAGTCGGAAGCGCTCGCCGACCACGGGGCGAGCGCGCCCTGGGAGATCGACAGCTGGGGATCGGGGACGACGAGCTCGGGATCGATCTCCCGCTGGGAGCCGAGCCCGTGGCAGCGCTCGCACGCCCCGTGGGGCGAGTTGAACGAGAAGATCCGCGGCTCGAGCTCGGGCATCGAGGTCCCGCACTTGAGGCATGCGAATCGTTCGGAGAAGGTGAGGCTCTGGGGCAGTTTCGGGTCCTCCGGCGCCCCGACGAGCTCGACGCCGACCAATCCGTCGGCCAGGGCCACGGCCGTCTCGACCGAGTCGACGAGGCGCTTGCGGACCTCCGGGCGCATGCTGAGGCGATCGACGACGACGGAGATGTCGTGCTTGTAGCGCTTGTCGAGGGTGATCGGCTCCTCGAGGAGGCGGATCTCCCCGTTGACCGCCACGCGGGTGTAGCCCTCGGTCCGGAGCTCCTCGAACAGCTTGCCGTACTCGCCCTTGCGGCCGCGGACGACCGGGGCGAGGACGAGGAAACGGGTCCCGGACGGGAGCTCCATGACCTGGTCGGCGATCTGCTCGATCGTCTGCCCGGCGATCGGGGCGCCGCACTTGTGGCAGTGGGGCTTGCCGATCCGCGACCAGAGCAGGCGAAGGTAGTCGTAGATCTCGGTCACCGTGCCGACCGTCGAGCGCGGGTTCTTCGACGTCGTCTTCTGGTCGATCGAGATCGCCGGCGAGAGACCCTCGATCGAGTCGACGTCGGGCTTGTCCATCTGGCCGAGGAACTGGCGGGCATAGGCCGAGAGCGACTCGACATAGCGGCGCTGACCCTCGGCGTAGATCGTGTCGAAGGCCAGGCTCGACTTGCCCGAGCCGGAAAGGCCGGTAATCACCACGAGGGCGTCGCGCGGGAGCACCAGCGAGACGTCCTTGAGGTTGTGCTCGCGGGCTCCGGAGACGACGATCTGGTTGGTGGACGACACGTTATGGATTCTACTCGAGCGAACAGACGTTCGCCCGACCGTGATTGCCGAGTTTGCGGGCGCGAGGCGGCGCCGGCGTGCTCGAGCCGGCGGACGGCTCCGCCGGTCCGCCGGCCGGCCTTGCTCGTGATGCAGATCCGCGACGCCAGGCCCGAGGAGGTCGAGGAGCTCGAGGCGCTCCAGCGGCGCGCCTCGCTGGTGTGGGAGGACTACCGCGCGCAGCTTCTCGCCCATCCCGAGGCGATCGAGCTCCCGCCCGAGCAGGTGGCCGTCGGCCTGGTCCGGGTGGCGGTCGCCGCCGACGGCGCCCGCCTCGGCTTCTCCGTCGTCCTGCCGGCGGCCGGCGGCGGCTGCGAGCTAGACGGCCTGTTCGTCGAGCCGGCCTCCTGGCGGCGGAGGGTCGGCCGGGCGCTGGTCGAGGACGCCGCGGCCCGCGCCCGGGCCGCGGGCGCGCGGCGGCTCGAGGTGATCGCCAATCCCCGGGCGGTCGCCTTCTACGAGGCGGTCGGGTTCGCCGCCGGCGAGGCCGCGACCACCCGCTTCGGGCCGGCGCCGCGGATGCGGCGGGCCCTCTGACCCGTCTCTTCAGCCTCGCGCCGGGGCACTACCACGCCGCCCGCCCGCTGCTCAGCGCCCGGCCGGGGCCTCGTGGCGCTGGACGTCGCCGAGCGCCCGGCGCAGGTCGCGCAGCTCGTCGCGCAGCCGGGCGGCGTACTCGAAGCGCAGGTCGGCGGCGGCCTCGAACATCTCCTCCTCGAGCTCGATGATCGTCCGCTCAAGCTCGTGCGGCTCGACGCCGTCGATCTCCTGCCGGGCGCGTCGGCGGCGCTTGGGCGTCTTCGACTCGTTGGTCAGGAAGTCCGAGATGTCCGACACCCCCTTGACGATCGACGCCGCCGTGATCCCGTGCTCGATGTTGTGCGCCAACTGGATCTCCCGCCGGCGATCGGTCTCCTCGAGGGCGGCCTTCATCGCCTTGGTCTCCCGGTCGGCGTACATCAGCACCGTCCCCTCGATGTTTCGCGCCGCCCGGCCGATCGTCTGGATCAGCGAGGTCTCGCCCCGCAGGAACCCCTCCTTGTCGGCGTCGAGGATCGCCACCAGCGTGACCTCGGGCAGGTCGAGCCCCTCGCGCAGGAGGTTGACCCCGACGAGGATGTCGTACTCCCCCAGGCGCAGGCCGCGGATGATCTGGATCCGCTCGAGCGTGTCGATCTCCGAGTGGAGGTAGCGCGCCTTGAAGCCCAGCTCGACCAGGTAGGCCGACAGGTCCTCGGCCATCTTCTTGGTCAGCGTGGTCACCAGAACCCGCTCGCCCCGGTCGGCCCGCAGGCGGATCTCCCCCATCAGGTCATCGATCTGATGACGCGTCGGCCGCACCTCGACGACCGGGTCGACGATCCCCGTCGGGCGCACGATCTGCTCGACCACCCGGCCCGACCGCGTCCGCTCGTACTCGCCCGGCGTGGCTGAGACGAAGACGATCTGCGGCGTGATCGACAGGTACTCCTCGAAGCGCTGCGGCCGGTTGTCGAGCGCGCTCGGCAGGCGGAACCCGTAGTCGACCAGCGTCTGCTTGCGCGACCGATCGCCCTCGTACATGCCGCCCAGCTGGGGCACCGTCTGGTGCGACTCGTCGATGAAGCAGACGAAGTCCTCGGGGAAGTAGTCGAGCAGGCAGTACGGCCGGTCCCCCGGCCGGCGACCGTCGAGCACGCGCGAGTAGTTCTCGATGCCCGAGCAGAAGCCGACCTCCCGCATCATCTCCATGTCGTACTGGGTCCGCTGGCGCAGGCGATGGGCCTCGAGCAGTTTGCCCTCGGCCTCGAGCTCCGCGCACCGCTCGCCGAGCTCGCGGCCGATCTCCTCGACCGCCCGCTCGATCGTCCCCTCGGCCACGTTGTAGTGGGTGGCCGGCCAGATCGCGATGTGCTCCAGGTCGCTGGCCAGCACCTCCCCGGTCAGCGGGTCGAACTCCGCCAGCGACTCGACCTCCTCGCCGAACAGCGTCGCCCGGTACGCCGTCTCCGCGTAGGCCGGGAAGATCTCAAGCGTCTCGCCGCGCACGCGGAAGTTGCCCCGGGCGAGGACCGTCTCGTTGCGCGTGTACTGGATCGAGACGAGCTTGCGCAGCAGCTTGTCGCGGTCGATCTCCTCGCCCCGCCGCAGCAGCTGCATGTTCATCTCGTACACCTGGGGCGAGCCCAGGCCGTAGATGCACGACACCGACGCGACGATCACCACGTCGCGGCGGGCGTGGACCGCCGCCGTCGCCGAATGCCGCAGGCGGTCGATCTCCGAGTTGATCGACGAGTCCTTCTCGATGTAGAGGTCCCGGCTCGGGACGTAGGCCTCGGGCTGGTAGTAGTCGTAGTAGGAGACGAAGTACTCAACCGAGTTCTCCGGAAAGTAGGTCCGGAACTCGTTGCACAGCTGCGCTGCCAGCACCTTGTTGTGGGCGATGACCAGCGCCGGGCGCTGGACCTCCTGGATCACGCCGGCCATCGTCATCGTCTTGCCCGTCCCGGTCGCCCCGAGCAGCGTCGTGAAGCGGTCGCCGCCCTCGATCGACGCGGCGATCTCCCTGATCGCCTTCGGCTGATCGGCGGCCGGGGTGAAGATCGGGTCGAGCTTGAAAGGAGGCACCACATCGAGGCTACACAACGGATCGGCGATGCCCGGCCGAACCGGCGCGACTGCTCCAGAACATCCCCCGCCGCCGGGCGGCCCGCCCTACTCGGCGTCGCGCCGCGGCACCCACGAGAACGTCCGCACCGCCAGCGCCAGCGCCGCGACGCCCCAGGCCGCGAGCACGGCCAGCTTGCCCCACGGGTAGGTCGACAGCGGGTTGAAGCAGGCGAACAGCGCGTCGTTGAGCGGCTTGATCGGGAACACGCTCGCCACATCCGACAGCCACCCCGGAAGCTGCGTGCTCGGGACGAACACGCCGGAGATGAAGTACAGCGGCAGCACCACGGCGTTGGTCATCGCCGGCGCCGCGTCGAAGGTCGGGATCAGCGCCGAGTAGAAGATCCCCACCGCGCTCAGCGCCGTCGCCCCGACGGCCAGGGTCAGCAGCAGGGCGGGAACGCTCGAGAGCTTGAGGTCCACGCCGTAGAGGATCTTCCCGATCACGAGCAGGATCACCGACACGCCCACCGCGGTGACGATGGCCACCCCGACCCGCCCGGCGAACACCACCCACGACGGCACCGAGGTGCCGCGGACGCGCTTGAGCACGCCGTCCTCGCGGGCCCGCACGAGACCGATGGCCAGTCCCAGGAACGAAGCCGAGGTCACCGCCAGGGCGATGAAGCCGGGCACCTGGAGGGTCGAGATCTTGACGTGGAGATGCTTGTCGGTCTCGTTGCCGAAGATCGTCACGAAGAGCACCATGAACACGATCGGCAGGATCGCCGTGAAGAACATCGACGCCGGGTTGCGGCGGAACACGAACAGGTCGGCTCGGAGCTGCTCGACGAGGCGGCGCAGGTCGCTCATGGCGTGTCCGCCCCGCTACCCGCAGGGGTGGTCAGCTCGAGGTAGACGTCCTCGAGCGACGGCCGGTTCACCGTCAGCTCCGACAGCTCGCCGCCGTATCCGGCCGCCCACGCCACCAGCACCCCGAGCGCGGCCGTCGGGCGCTCGCTGCGGATCGTCACCCGGTGACCGTTGACCGACGTCTCCCCCGGCAGCGCGCCCGGCAGGTCCGCCGCCCGGCTGCCCTCCGGCAGGACGAAGTTGATCACCGCGACGCGGTCGCGGTCGGGGCCGAGCTCGCCCGGCGGCCCCTCGGCGACGATCTGGCCGTCCTTGACGATGGCCACCCGATCGGCCAGCGCCTGCGCCTCGTCCATGTAGTGGGTGGTCAGGAAGATCGTCGTCCCCAGGTCGCGCAGGCCGCCGATGACCCCCCAGAACTGGCGGCGCGCCTCCGGGTCGAAGCCGGTCGTCGGCTCGTCGAGGAAGACGAGCTCGGGGTTGCCGATCAGCGCCATCCCCACCTCGACCCGGCGGCGCTGGCCGCCCGACAGGAGGCCGATCCGGTCGTCGGCCTTCTCGCTCAGCCCGACCAGCTCGATCACGTCCTCGACCGACCGCGGCTCGGGCTGGTAGGCCGCCCAGAGCCGCAGCGTCTCGCGCACCGTCAGCTCCCGCGTCACCTCCCCGGTCTGGAGGACGATGCCGATCCGGCTGCGCCACGCCCGCCCGCCGTCGGCCGGGTCGACGCCGAGCACCGACACCTCGCCGCCGGTCCGCGGCCGGTAGCCCTCGAGGATCTCGACCGTCGTCGTCTTGCCCGCGCCGTTCGGCCCGAGGAAGGCGAACACCTCACCGCGGCGGACGTCCAGGTCGATCCCCCGCACCGCCTCGAACTCGCCGTAGCGCTTGACCAGCCCGCGAACGGTTATGGCAGGCTCGGCGGTGACCACGACCCCATCCTACGGGTGGGGTCGGCGTGTCTTCTAGGAAGCCGGGCGGAGTCCGAGCTCGCCCGCGTAGTTGGCCCGGTAGTCGCGCTGTGCCTGCTCGACGTTCGCCACGTAGGCTCGCGTCTCCGGGAAGGGGATGCTCGCAACGGTGAAATCCTGCCCCTCGCGGCGCGCCCGCGCCACCCAGCCGTCGACGTTGCCGGCGCCGCCGTTGTAGGCGGCCAGGGCGAGCGTCTCGTCGTGGTTGTAGCGATCGAGCAGGTAGCGCAGGTAGTAGCTGCCGTAGGCGATGTTGACCTGCGGCGTCGCCAGATCGGCGGTCGTGAAGCTCGTCGCGCCCGACCGGTGGGCGAGGAACGTCGCCGTCGCCGGGAGGATCTGCATCAGACCCTGGGCGCCGGCCGACGACGGCCGCGGGTTGAACTTCGACTCGGCGAAGATCACGGCGGCGATCAGCGCCGCGTCGACCTGCTTCTGGCGCGCCTGCTGACGGATTATGTCGGCGTGGTCGAGCGGCAGGGTCAGCTTGCGAAGCTCGCCGTGGAGCGCCGGCCACGCGATCAGCAGGCCGACCCCGCCGGCGGCGAGCAGGACGAGCAGGGCCCGCACCCGCCGGCGGACGATCGCCCCCCGGCGCGCGGCGTGGCGGCTCACCCGTTCAGCTGTTTGACCACCGCCGCGAGTCGGAGCTCCAACTCGTCGAGGCTGCCGCTGTTGTGCACTACGTAGGTCGCCCGTCGGGCCTTCTCCTCCTGGCTGAGCTGGCGGCGTTCACGCTCGGCGATCGCCTCCTGGTCACGTTGCTGCGTCCTGCTGCCGCGGACCTCGTCGTCGGCGATCACCGCGATCGTCGCGTCGTAGGCGGCCTCCAACCCCGCCTCGAACAGTAGCGGTGTCTCGATCACCACCGCGACGGGCGCCGGCGACCGGCCCTCCGCCGCCGCCCGGAATGCCGCCACCCGCTCGCCGACGAGCGGCCAGAGCATTGCCTCCAGCCACCGTCGCTCCGCCGGATCGGCGAACACCCGCCGGGCGACCGCCGCCCGGTCGACGGTCCCCTCGACGACGGCGCCCGGCCCCAGACGTGCGTCGACCGCCGCGCGGACCGCGTCGGTCGCGTAGAGCTCGTGGACCACGGCGTCGGTCGAGAGGACCGCGGCGCCGAGGCGCTCCAGCGCCGCCAGCGCCGTCGACTTCCCGGCCCCGAGCCCGCCGGTCAGGCCGACGAACGGGACCCCGGGCTGTCGCGGGCTAGACGGCGTCCGGCGGGGACTCGGTCGCGGGCTCGGAGTCGACCCCGGAGGCGACCGGCGCCAGCAGGTCGTCCGGCGCCGCCGCCGACTCGGCCGGAGCCGCCCCATCCGCGACGCCGGCGGCGAGCTCGCCGCCGTCTGGCGCCGGGGGCTGCGCCCCGTCGGCGGCGTCCTCGCCCTCCAGGTCCGCCGGGTCGAGCGTCCGCACCGGCAGGATCTGGTTCTCGACCCGCTTGACCGAGAGCGACAGGCGGCGCCGCTCCGAGTCGATCTCGAGGATCTTCACCCGCACGTCATCGCCCGGCTGGACGATCTCCCGCGGATTCTCGACATGGTGCGTGGCCAGCTCGGAGATGTGCACGAGCCCCTCGACCCCGTCGAGGATCTCGACGAACGCGCCGAAGGTGACGACCTTGGTGACCTTGCCGGCCAGCTCGTCGCCCACGTTGTAGGTGTCGACGATCCGCTGCCACGGGTCCTCCTGGGTCTGCTTGAGACCCAGCGAGATCCGCTGGCGCTCACGATCGATATCGAGCACCTTGACCTGGACGGTGTCGCCGATCGACAGGAGCTCACTCGGGTGGTTGACGTGCGACCACGAGAGCTCGGAGATGTGGATCAGGCCGTCGATCCCGTCGAGGTCGACGAAGGCCCCGAAGTCGACGATGTTGGAGATCTGGCCCTCGACGACCAGGCCCGGCTGGAGGCGGTCGAGGATCTGCTGGCGGATCTCCTTGCGCTCCTCCTCGAGGACCGCGCGCCGCGAGAGCACGACGTTGTTGCGCGACCGGTTGAGCTCGATCACCTTGCACTCGATCTTCGTGCCCATGTACTCGTCGAGGTTCGGCACCCGGCGGATGTCGACCAGCGAGGCGGGCAGGAAGCCGCGCACCCCGAGGTCGATGATCAGGCCGCCCTTGACGACCTCGATGACCGTTCCCTCGACCGGCTCGCCCGACTCGGCGGCGGCCTCGATCCGGCGCCATGCCTTCTCGAAGCGGGCCCGCTTCTTGGACATGATCAGGCGGCCGTCCTGATCCTCCTTGGTCAGGACGAGGGCGTCGACCTCCTCGCCGAGCTCGACCTCGTCGTGCGGGTCGACCGACTTGCGAATGGAGAGCTCATTCGCCGGGATGACGCCTTCCGACTTGTAGCCGATGTCGACCAGAACCTCGTCCTGGTCGATGCGCACCACGTGTCCGGTGACGACCTCGCCCTCTTCGAACGGGCGCAGGGTCGCGTCGTAGTTGGGAACGATCTGCCCGTCGATCTCGAGCAGCAAGCCGTTGGAGCCTTCGACGATCGAGGCCGAAGGATTGTCGATTAGTGTCTGCACCGGCCGATCGTAGCGCAGCCGCGCCCGGCCGGCCCTCCAAGGCGCTCCGTATCATCTGACGCCATGGCGGTCAGGGCCACCAAGCGGGGCGCCGCTCGCACCGCCCTCGAGCGCGACTGCGACGTGCTCATCTGCGGTGCGAGCTTTGCCGGCCTCGCCGTCGCCCGCGAGCTCGAGGGCACGGGCGCCAGGGTTCTGATCGTCGACCGCTACGAGGTCGGCGAACGGCAGACCTCGGCGTGCGCCGCCCCGACCGAATGGCTCGAGAACCTCGGCCTCGACCCGTCGATCCGCCAGACCTTCGACGAGCTCGTCATCCACACCCCCCAGGAGTCGTTCCGCTACTCGCTCCCCTGGACGTTCTCGACCTTCGACTACCGCGAGCTCTGCGCCCTCCTACGCGCCCAGTCGCCCAGCGCCGAGTTCGAAACGGCCAAGGTCGAGGGGTTGGCCGACGCCCCTGCGGGCCTACGGGGACCCGGACCGGGTGTCCCCGGGGTCCGCCACGCCGTCGAGACCGACCGCGGGGAGCTGCGGGCGCCGCTGGTCGTCGACGCCCTCGGCTGGCGCCGCGTACTCGCCCCGAACTCCGGCGTCCAGCCGCCCGAGGCCAGGTTGTCCCGGGGCCTCGAGGTCCATCCCCACGGCTCGGGCGCCGATCTCGAGATCTGGATCGACCGCCGCTACATCCGCGCCGGCTACGCCTGGAGCTTCCCGGCCGCCGGCGAGCTCCGGGTCGGCGTCGGCTCGTTCGAGCCCCGCGATCACGTCAAGGCCGGGACGCTCCGCCTGGCCGACGAGCTCGCCGTCGCCGCCGTCCGCTACCAGGGCAACTGGATCCCCCACAAGCTGCGCCCGGCGGTCGAGGACGGCGTCTTCTTCGCCGGCGACTCGGCCGGTCACTGCCTCCCGCTGACCGCCGAGGGGATCCGCACCGCGCTCTATTTCGGGCTCGCCCTCGGGCGCGAGCTGCGGCTGGTCGTCGACGGGCGCCAGACCCGCGAGCAGGCCCTCGAACGCTACGCCGCGTTCAGCGCCGACCACTCCTGGCAGTTCGGTTGGCTCCTGTCGGCCCAGCACGCCGTCGGCCGGATGACCGACCGCCGCCTGCTCGCCACGATCATCGGCGCGCTCGGCCGCCAGCGCATGATCGACTGGTCCTTCAACCATTACCTCTCGATCGCCCCGCCGTCCTTCGCGCTCGCCGGCCCCGGGCCGGCGGCCCGCCCCAGCGCCCCGGCGCTCAGCGCCGCTTAGCCCTGCTGGCGGCACCGGCCGCCAAAGGCAGCGGCCCGGGCGGCGGCCCGGCGGTGGGGAACGCGACGAACGACCGGGGCGCCAGGGTGGCGAGCGACGAGTCGAGCACGCCGCCGTCGGAGACCGTGAAGAGCTGGTCGCCGACGACGACCGACCGGCGGATGGCCGGGGCGTAGCCGCCGCCCGGCGGATGGCTGATCCGCCCGAGCTCGGTCAGGCCCGACGCGTCGAGGTGATAGCCGATCGCCCCGGCGAAGCCCGGCGGCGGCGGCGGCGCGATCGCTGCGGCGCTCGGCGGGCCACCGGTGACCGCGACCGGCGGCGGATAGATCTGGACCGGCAGCACCGCGAGCCCGGTCGGCGGCCAGAACAGGAACGCGTGGTGGTCGTACTGGACCTCGGACGACGACCCGCTCCCGAGCGTCGTCCGCGCGACCAGGCGCGGGGCGCCCGGATCGGATACGTCCAACAGCTCGAGCTGGGCGCCGGCCGGCTCGTTGGCCTGGCGGCCGACGTCCTGCCCGATCCCGAGCAGCAGCCCCGGGGCCAGCGGGTGGAGGTAGGCCGAGTAGCCCGCGAGCTCGAGCTGGCCGGCGACCCGCGGGGCCGCCGGGTTGCGCAGGTCGATCGTGTAGAGCGGGTCGACCTGGCGGAAGGTGACGACGTAGCCGGTGTCCTCGACGAAGCGCACCGAGTAGATCTGCTGGCCCGCGCCGAGGCCCGACACCTGGCCGACCCGGGTCAGCTGGCCGCCCCGCGGCGCGAGCACCGTCACCGAGCTCTGGCTGACCGCCGCCGGCGGCCCGCCGCCCCACCAGATCGGCCGGCTCGTCGTCGCCACCCGGAGCAGGCCCTTGTACTCAGAGAGCGAGAACTGGTTGAGCACGTACCCGGGCACCGCGCCGCTGGCCACGAGCGTCGTCCGCGCCGGGTCGCTGACGTCGAAGCGGCTGATCACCGTCGACTGGTCGGCCGGCACGCTCGCCGGTGCGAGCGCCGGGTTGATCCACCGCTGGGTCGCGACGTAGAGGCTGCTCGTCGAGCCGTACACGACCTGGGCGTCGGCCATCAGCGCCTGGGTGTCGGCCGTGTAGAGGCCGCGATCGAGATCGAGCGTGAAGATCGTCAGCATCCCCAGGCCGGAGAACTCGGCCGGCCGGCGGATCGTCCGGCACGGAGCCACCGGGCGGAGGTAGGAGCGACCGGTGAGGGCGCTGCGGAAGCGCCGGCTCGGCACCCACGCGGCCGGCTGGCCGCGCCGAGCGGCGCCGACCCCGATCGCCGCCGGGGCGGAGCTGATCACCAGCCGCGCCGTCGCCCCGTTCTGGCGGGCGTCGACGAAGGAGCCGTCGATCGTCATCGTCCGCGTCACCTTCATCGCCGCCGGGTCGTGGACGTCGACCTCGCGGACCGTCGTCCGCGCGGCGCCGTAGCCCACCGGGCCGGTCACCCTGGCCGCGGCCCGGCGGGCCGAGCGGACGCCGGGCGCGAGGGCGTAGCCGCCGCCCGAGGAGATGACGATCAGGCGGCCGCCGCGCAGGAGCAGCTGGGCGCTGTAGCCGTCGGTACCGAGGTCGAGCGACCCGACGAGCCGGAGCGACCCGGCGACCGAGACCGCGTAGAGCCTGCCTCCCGAGAGAGTGAAGAGCGTCCGGCCGTCGGTCTTGGCGATGTCCGGCTCGTCGACGCCCGCCTCCTGGACGTTGGTCGTCGAATAGCTCGGGGCCGGCCCCGCGGCGGTCGGCGTCGACGCCTGCGGAGCGCTGACCGCCTGACCGTTGACGAGCGGCGCCCGGGTGGCCGGCGGGGCGGTGTCGACCGCCGTGACCGAGGGCTCCGGCACGCCGTGGGTGACAGCGAAGTGGCGCTGGGCGTAGCCGACGAGGCCGGCGCAGGAGCCGAAGGTCACCGGGCGCGTCGAGCGGTGCTGCGCGGCTCGGGCCGCCGCCGCCGGGGCGAGCGGCAGGCAGAGGACGATCAAGCCCGACAGGAGGCCACCGCGCCGCCACATGGCGGCAGCCTACTCCGCGGTCGGGACCCATGGGGCGCCTGCCCGGCGCCGCGCTACTTCGCCGCGAGCCAGTTGGCCCCGACGCCGACGTCGACGGCCAGCGGCGGGTCGAGTTCCCAGGCCCCGGTCATCTCGGCGCAGACGATGCGGCTCACCGCGTCGGTCTCCTCCGGCGGGCCCTCGAAGAGGAGCTCGTCGTGGATCTGGAGGATCAGCCGCGTGTCGAGCTCGGCGAGCGCCCGGTGGCAGCGGACCATCGCCACCTTGATGATGTCGGCCGCCGTGCCCTGGATCACCGTGTTGACCGCGAGCCGCTCGCCCAGAGTCCGCTGCTGGTAGTTGCGCGCCCGGAGCTCGGGGATCTGGCGCCGGCGGCCGAGCAGAGTGGTGACGTAGCCGCGGTCGGTCGCCTCGGCGATCGTCCGCTCGATGAAGGCGCGGACCGCCGGGAAGCGCTCGAGGTAGCGCTCGATGAAGCCGGCCGCCTCGACCCGCTCGATCTGCAGCCGATCGGCCAGGCCGTAGTCGGTCAGGCCGTAGACGATCCCGTAGTTGACCATCTTCGCCTTCGAGCGCATGCCCGCGTCGAGCTGGTCCGGCTCGACCCCGAAGACCTGGCAGGCGGTCGCCGTATGGACGTCCTCGCCCCGGTGGAAGATCTCCTTGAGGACGGGTTCCTCGGCCAGCTGGGCGAGGACCCGGAGCTCGACCTGGGAGTAGTCGGCCGAGACGAGCAGCCGGCTCGGCGCTGCCTCGAAGCACCCGCGGATCTCCCGGCCGAGCGGCGTCCGGATCGGCACGTTCTGGAGGTTGGGGTTGGTCGACGACAGACGACCGGTCGTGGCCACCGTCTGGAGGAAGGTGGTGTGCAGCCGCGAGTCGCCGTCGACCAGCTCGGGCAGCGGCTCGAGATAGGTCTTGACCAGGGTCGACAGCTCCCGCCAGCGCTCGACCATCCCGATCACCTCGTGCTCGTGGCGGATCGCGGCGAGCACTCGGGCGTCGGTCGAGAAGCCGGTCTTGCCGCGGCGCTTGCGCGAGAGCCCGAGCTTGACGAAGAGGATCTCGGCCAGCTGCTGGGGCGAGCCGATGACGAACTCCTCGCCGCAGACGAGGTGGATCTCGCGCTCGAGCCGCTCGACCTCCTCGCTCACGCGCTCGGTGATCTCAGCCAGGCGGGGGATGTTCAGGCGCACGCCTTCGCGCTCCATCTCGCGAAGCACGAAGACGAGCGGCAGCTCGACCTCGCGCAGCAGCGGCTCGAGGCCGCGCTCGGCGAGCTCCGGCCGCTGGAGCTCGGTCAGCGCCGCCACCAGGAGGGCCTCGGCGCCCGCCGGGTCCTCGACCGCCGTGGCCAGGCCGCGCTCCTCGCACAGCTCGGCCAGGGGATATCCCCGGCGGGCCGGCTCGAGCAGGTAGGCGGCGAGCAGGGTGTCGTGGGCCAGGTGGGCCGGGACGGCGCCGCGCGACTTGGCGTCGTGGGCGGTCACCGGGCGTTCGCCGCAGGCCTCGATCAGCTCGGACGGCTCCGCGCACGCCCCGAGGATGAGCTGCTGGCCGCCGCCGGCGGCGACGGCGAAGCGCCAGAGCGGCGTGTCGCCGAAGAGCGCGCCCTCCGGGACCTCCGGGGGCCTGACGGCGATCGCCACCTCACCCGGCGCGAGCAGGGCGACCTGGGCGAGCGTTCCCTCGCGCACGCGCGCGGTGAGGCTCCGGTCCGCCGCCGGCGCCGGCGCCGCGGCCTCCGCGCTGCCGAGCGCCTCCTCGAGCCGGCGCAGCGGGTCGCGGAGCTCCCACCGCCGGAACACCTCGCGCAGGCGCGACCGGTCGGGGTCGCCGTCGAGCATGTCGGCCACCGGGAAGGGCAGCGGGATCTCGCGGTTCATCGTGGCCAGGACCTTGGACACGCGGGCGTCCTCGGCGTGGTTGACGAGGTTCTCGCGCCGCTTGACCCCGCCGACCTCCTCGACGTGGGCGAGCACCGACTCGAGCGTGCCGAAGCGGATCAGCAGATCGCTCGCCGTCTTGTCGCCGATGCCCGGCACCCCGGGGATGTTGTCCGACGTGTCGCCCTTGAGCCCGTAGAAGTCGGGCACCAGCTCGGGCGGGATGCCGTAGCGCTCGACCACCGCCGGATGGTCGTAGAGCTTGGTCTCGGTGATCCCGCGTGAGGTGGCCATCACCTTGACGAGGCCGGCCTCGTCGATCAGCTGGAAGGCGTCGCGGTCGCCGGTGACGATCGTCACCGCGATCCCCTCCTCACGGGCCCGCTCGGCGATGGTGGCGAGGACGTCGTCGGCCTCGTAGCCCTCGATCCGCACGTTCCGGTAGCCGAACGCCTCGACGAGCGGCTCGAACGCCGGCCACTGCTGGCGGAGCAGGTCGGGGCGCGATCGGCGCTGAGCCTTGTACTCCGGATAGACGTCGACCCGCCCCGAGGTCCCGGCGTCCCAGGCGACGATCGTCGGCTTCACGCCGTGCTCGGTGACGATCTTCACGAGCATCGACGCGAAGCCGAAGATCGCGTTGGTCGGCTCCCCCGTCGAGGTGGCGATCGACTCGGGCAGGGCGAAGAAGGCGCGGTAGACGAGGCTGTTGCCGTCGATCAGGAAGAGCTCGGACACGAAACTCCACTCTAGGCGCCCGCGCCGGGAGCCGCCCTCCGTAAGATCAGGCGCCGATGCCGCGCCGTCCCCGACCCGCCTCGACCCCCGCCCGCGGGCGGGGCAGCGGGCGCGGGCCCGCGCCGGGCGATCGCCGATGAGGATCACGGTGACCGGCGCCAGCGGGTTGATCGGCCGCCCCCTGATCGAGGCGCTGCTCGAGCGCGGCGACGAGGTGACGACGCTCAGCCGCGACCCCGAGCGCGGCGTGACGTGGGATCCGCTCAGCGAGCCGGCGCCGCCCGAGGCGCTCAGCGGGCGCGACGCGGTGATCCACCTCGCGGCGGAGAACGTCGGTCAGCGCTGGTCGGAGAAGGCCAAGCGGCTGATCCGCGACAGCCGGGTGATCGGCACCGAGAACCTGCTCGCCGGGATCGAAGCGGCCTCGCCCCGGCCGGCGGCCCTGCTCAGCGCCTCGGCGATCGGCTACTACGGCGACCGCGGCGACGAGCCGCTCGACGAGGATGCCGCCCCCGGCGAGGACTGGCTGGCCAGGATCTGCGTCGACTGGGAGCGCACGGCGGCCGCCGGCGGCGACCTCGGGCTCCGTGTCGGCCTGCTGCGCACCGGCATCGTCCTCAGCGCCGACGGCGGCGCGCTGGCCAAGCTGCTGCCCCCGTTCCGCGCCGGCGTCGGCGGCCCCGTCGCCGGCGGGCGCCAGTACATGTCCTGGATCGCGCTCGACGACGTCGTCGGCCTCTACCTGGCCGCCCTCGACGATCCGCGCTACGACGGGCCAATCAACGCGACGGCGCCGACCCCCGTCACCAACGCCGAGTTCTCCAAGGCGCTCGGACGGGTGCTCGGCCGGCCCGCTGTGGTCCCGGTGCCCAAAGCGGCGATCCGCCTCCTGTTCGGCGAGATGTCGCAGATCGTGACCGGCGGCCAGAAGGTCCTCCCCGCGCGCGCGGCCGCGCTCGGCTACGACTTCCGCCACCCCCAGGTCGGCGGGGCGCTCCGGGCGACGCTCGGCTGAGCCGGCGAGGAGGCTCGGCGACCCTGGAGGCGAGGCGGGGTTGGGGGGTGCGGCGGCGCCGGTACAGTGCGGGGCGTGGACCTGCGAACGCTCGGCCGTACCGGGGTGAAGGTCAGCCCGCTGTGCCTCGGCGCGATGATGTTCGGCGCCTGGGGCGAGCCCGACCACAAGGCCGGCATCCGCATCATCCATCGCGCCCTCGAGGCCGGGATCAACTTCATCGACACCGCCGACGTCTACTCGCGCGGAGAGTCCGAGACGATCGTCGGCAAGGCGCTCAGCGGCGGCCGGCGCGAGGACGTCGTCCTGGCGACGAAGTTCCACGGCGCGATGGGCGAGGACCCCAATCAGGCGGGCAACTCCCGGCGCTGGATCATCCGCGAGGTCGAAGCCTCGCTCGCGCGCCTGCAGACCGACTGGATCGACCTCTATCAGGTCCATCGCTGGGATCCGTGGACCGACCACGAGGAGACGCTCGCCGCCCTGTCCGACCTCGTCGCCCAGGGCAAGGTCCGCTACTTCGGCTCCTCGACCTACCCGGCGAAGGAGATCGTCAAGGCGCAGTGGGCGGCGCGCGACGCTCACCTGCGGCGCTTCGTCTGCGAGCAGCCGCCGTATTCGCTGCTCGCTCGGGCGATCGAGGCCGACGTGCTGCCGACCTGCCTCGAGTACGGCATGGGCGTCATCCCCTGGAGCCCGCTCGGCGGCGGCTGGCTGTCGGGCCGCTGGCGCAAGGGCGCCGACGACCTCACCTCCCGTCGCGCGGCGATGATTCCCGACCGGTACGACCTCTCGATCCCCGAGAACCAGGCCAAGCTCGAGGCCGCAGACGCGCTCGGCCGGCTGGCCGACGAGGCGGGCATCTCCTTGATCCACCTGGCGCTGGCCTTCGTCGTCCGCCACCCGGCGGTCACCGCGGCGATCATCGGACCGCGGACGATGGAGCAGCTCGAGTCGCAACTCGGCGCCGCCGACGTGGAACTCGACACGGCGCTGCTCGACCGCATCGACGAGATCGTCCCGCCGGGGACGAACGTCAACCCGACCGACGCCGGCTGGACGAATCCGGCGCTCGCGGCGGCTTACCGCCGGCGCTGACCGGGCACCCGGCGGGACCCGGCCGAGCATCTAGGCTGGTCGGCGTGGACGAGATCGACGAGCTGGTCGCCAACAATCGCGCCTTCGCCGCCTCGCTCCCGGAGCGGCAGCTCGATGCCCGTCCGCGGCGCCGGCTGGCCATCGTGACCTGCATGGACTCGCGCGTCGACGTCCTCGCGGCGCTCGGCCTGCGCGACGGCGAGGCACACGTGCTCCGCAACGCGGGCGGCGTCATCACCGACGATGTGATCCGCTCCCTGGCGGTGTCCCAGCGGCGACTCGGTACGCGCCGGGTGATGCTGATCCACCACACCGGTTGCGGGATGCAGACCCTTACCGACGACGGGTTCCGCGCCGAGCTCCTGGAGGCGACCGGGGTCGCGCCGGCCTTCGCGATCGAGTCGTTCAGCGACCTCGACGCCGACGTGCGACAGTCGATCCTGCGCGTCCGCCGCTCCCCCTTCCTCCTTTACCGCGACGTGATCCGCGGCTTCGTCTACGACGTAGACTCCCACCGGATGCGCGAGATCCTCGTCGACGAAGCGCCCCGACGGCCCGCGTGAGCCCGACTATGCCGGCGCTCCGATGACCGATCCTGACATCTCGCGCGCGAAGCTCTCGCGCGAGGGCAGCGAGCGTTTCCAGCCCCTGCGCCGGCAGCTCGGTCTGGGCTCGCTCGGCATGAACCTCATCGTGCTGCGACCGGGCGAGCGCGGCCGCATCCATGCCCACGAGCGCCAGGAGGAGGTCTACCTCGTACTCGAGGGCGAGCTGACCCTGGTGATCGAAGGCCAGGAGCAGGTGCTCGGGCCGGATGACGCGGTCCGTGTGGGTCCGGCGGTGCGCCGCCAGCTCGTGAATGCCGGGGGTGAGCGCCTCGTTCTGCTTGCGCTCGGCGCCCACGGCGACCACGCCGGCCGCGACGGCCTCGCCTGGGCTTCGTGGGAGGATGACGGCCCCGGCCGCCCGCCGGCCGACATCCCGCTCCCGGCAGACCCGTCCGGGTCCTGAAGCGACCGCGGTGTGTGGTTCTCGGGGGGGCGGGTGTGCCTGCGTGAGTGACGCCGCTTGCGCTCGGCCGGGGCCGTACGCCAGGCTCACGTCCCACCGGCCTGGTGTGTTTGGGGTCAGTGGGTGGGGTGTGAGCGGTGTCGCGTAGATCGTCACGAGCATGGGGCGGCGCTCCGGGGTCGGCGACGCGGCGGCGCGGCCTGAGGCGGGCACTCCTCGGCGGGGCGACAGCGGGGGCGACGCTGGTGGGAGGTCTGCTGGCCAGCGCCGGCTCGGCCTCCGTGGCGGCGGGCCACGGTCTGCGCGCGGCCGCGGCGCGGTCGCATTGCGCGGCACACTTTCCCGCCGTGATCAGGGACGGCTTTCCCGAGCCCCAGTTCCAGGTGATCAGCGTCGACGGGAGGCCGCTCCGGTACGTCGACTACCAGGACAACGTGGCGATGCCGCCGGGATCGACGATCGTCATCCGGATGCGCCCGACCGACTTCACCGGAAAGTTCGTGATCCACTGCCACGTCACCAACCACGAGGACCGCGGGATGATGGCGGCGGTCCAGGTCGTCCGCAGCCCGACGCCGGCCCAGCTGCGGACCTCGGCGGCCACGGGCGGAGGGCTCTCGATCCACTCGTCCGCCTACGGCGCTCCGGCGCTCGCCGCGGCGGGCGCTCCAGCGCTCGCCGGAACCGCCGCGGCGCGGCAGTTCGCTCTCCTCTGCCACCTGCTCGGCCTGTCTCCGAGCCGCCTGCACATCAGCCCCTCCTGACGGCCCGGCGGCCCGGGCGCCGGATGGCGCCGCGACCCCGGGGAGCGGAAGTCGGGCCCCGGGGTCGTGACGTGCGTCGGCGAGGATGCCTCGTGCTACGGGGCGGTCGGGAACTGGCCGGCCGCCTCCTGAGCGGCGTGGGCCGCGCTCTCGGCCTTCTCGTGAGCAGGATCGGTGTTCGGCGTGAACTTCCCGCCGTGGGCCCCGGGGAACCTGCCTGCGGCCTCGTCGGCGGCACGCGCCGGACTCTCGGCCGCCTCATGAGCCGGGTTGGTGTTGGGGCCGGCAGGCGCTGCGGCCGGGGTCGTGGTGGTCGTGCTCGCGGCGCCGGCGTTCAGCACCGAGCCGCCGAGCGCGCCGCCGGCGAGCAGAATCGCGGCGGCACCCGCGGCGGCAAACTTACGCTTGATCTCCATGTATGTCGTCCTTGCTTTCGGGGACCGAGCGGCCAGTCTCCGACGCCGGCCTGGGAAACACCCCATCGCTTGCTGAGAATCTGCACAGAGACGCCCGCGTCTCGAGCGGCTGGGCTCCGCGCGTCCGCAGCTCACCCGATCGATCGGCGCGGCCTCACGCCGAACGCCGGGCGAGCCCGGCAACGTGCCAGACTCACCGAGCACGTGCCTCGACACGCGACCTGAGCACCGAACCGAAGGAGTGCGACATGGCGATCAAGCGCATCCATCCCTACGTCGCCTCCGACGACCTCGACGCCTCCCAGAGCTTCTACAGCGAGGTGTTCGGGCTGGAGGTCGCGATGCACACGCCCGTGATCTGCCTGCACGCCCCGGACCTGCCCTGCGCGCAAGTCATCATCGCCCCGCCGGCCACCGAGACCCCGCAGCCCAACTTCGGGATCGACGTCGGCGATCCCGAAGCGGTCGATCGAGCGCACGCCCGCGTCCAGGATCGGGGCCGGCGTGTCGTCTACCCCCTCACCGACGAGCCGTGGGGCGTCCGCCGATTCTTCGTCGAGGATCCCGACGGCCACATCATCAACGTCCTCGCCCACCTCCCAACCGACACCTGAACCCAACCAGATACGCCCGACCGGGAGTCGAGATGGACCTCGACCACGCCATGACTCCCTAAGCTGGCGAGGGTGAGGACCGAGATCGACCGCTACCGGGCCGGCGTACCCTGCTGGGTGGAGACGCTGCAGCCGGACCCGACGGCCGCGCTCGACTTCTACGGGCCTCTGTTCGGCTGGGAGTTCGAGGGCCCCGGCACGATGCCCGGCGAACCGCCCGGCCAGTACTTCGTCGCCCGGCTCGACGGCCGCGATGTCGCGGGGATAGGGTCGCTGCCCGCCTTCGGAGGCCCGCCCACGGCGGTGTGGAACACCTATGTCCGTGTGGACAGCGTCGACGAAGCCGCACACCGGGCCGGGGAAGCCGGCGGCCGCGTGCTGGTCGGCCCGCTCGACGCGCCGCCCGCCGGCCGCCTGGCCGTGGTGCTCGATCCCACGGGCGCGGCAATCAGCCTCTGGGAAGCCCATGACCGCCAGGGCGCGCAGGTCGTCAACCAACCCGGCAGCTGGATGATGAGCTCGCTCCACACCCCTGATCCCGAGCGGGCCAAGGCCTTCTACGGAAGGCTGCTCGGCTGGGAGCCCGACGCCTTCGGGAGCGCCGAAGCCCCGATCACGCTCTGGCGTCTCCCCGGTTACGTCGGCGGCGAAGCGGCCCAGCCGATCCCCAGCGATGTCGTCGCCGTAATGGCGCCGGCCGCCGGTGACAGCAGTGCGGTGCCGCCGCACTGGGGCGTCAACCTCAGAGTCGGTGACGCCGATGCCACCGCCGAGCGCGCCGTCGGCCTCGGCGGACGGGTCTTCGTGGCGCCCCACGACACACCCGGCTTCCGGAACGCCGTCCTCGCCGACCCGCAGGGGGCGGTGTTCTCGGTAAGCCAGCTGACTACCGATCGCTAGCCGTCCGGCGCGCAGGTTGCCCGCAGCATGGCGGCATGCGGCGCGTTCCCGGGCATGATGAGCATACGCAGCCAGCGGGGGCCACGCGATCGCCGCCGCCGGAGGACACCGGCTTCGCCCGGGTGGCGCCCGACCCGCTGACCGGACGCTCGATCACCGCCGGGCGATGATCGGCCGGGGCGCCGGCCCCTCTGACATCCGATCCGCGACGAGCACGCCGTAGCGCGGCCGGCGCCGGTTGCCGCCGCCGGTCTACCGGCCGGTCGTGCGGTGCATCGCCGCTCGAGTATGCCCTGAGCGACCCTGCTCACTGCCGCCGCTCCCCCGTCCGGTCCCGCCGACCGGCGGCGGCGTGCGGCGGATGAGGAGGCGCAGCGCCCGGTCCCTCGGACCCTCCGCCGGTCGCTCGAGAAGCGACCTCGGGTGCACCGTCCGGAAGACCGGACCCCGCTCGCGATCGACGACGGCGATCACGACCTTGGCGCTGCTCGGCGTGTCGAACACGATCGCGTCCTGCGACGGGCCGCCGTCGGCCACCGTCACGAGCTGGCCTACATGGGGCGACTCCATCGACGGAGCGTACCGGCCGGGCGGCCGCCCGGGGGTCTGACAGACTTCGCCGCCGATGACCGCCGTCTCGCCGATCCGCTCGGTCGCGGCCACCCGCTACGTCGCGCCCCTCCGCGAGGGCGGCTCGCTACCGGGCCTGGTCGAGGCCGACGACGACGGCATCTACGTCGTCAAGTGGACGGCCGCCGGTCAGGGCCGTTTGGCCCTCGTCGCCGAGGTCATCGGCATCGAGCTCGCTCGCGCGCTCGGGATGCGCGTGCCCGAGCTCGTGTGGATCGAGGTCGACGCCAGGATGGCCGCCGCCGAGCCCGATCCCGAGATCCAGGATTTGATGGGGGGCAGCGCCGGCTGGAACCTCGGGATCGACTTTCTCCCCGGCTCGGTGCCGCTCGCCGCGCCGGTGGATGCCGAGACCGCCGCCGACGTCGTCTGGCTGGACGGCTGGCTGATGAACGTCGATCGCACGCCGCGCAACCCGAACCTGCTCTGGTGGCACGACCGCATGTGGCTGATCGACTTCGGCGCCGCCCTCTACCCCCAGCACGCGAGCGACGACCTCGCCGCCGCGGCGGCCCGACCGTTCCCCCTGCTCGCCGACCATGTGCTCCTGCCCGAGGCCGAGCCGCTCGCCCGCGCCCACGAGCGGCTCGCCGACCGCGCGGCGGCGGCGATCGATCCGGTCGTCGCGCTCGTGCCCGGCGACTGGCTGGTGCGCCACCCGCGCTCGGCCTACCGCGACTTCCTCCACACCCGGCTGCGGGCCGCGACCTGGACGACGCGGGCACGGTCGTGAGCGAGGCCTACCAGTACGCGCTCTGGCGCTGCATCCCCGATGCCCAGCGCGATGAGCAGCTCAACGTCGGGCTCGTCCTCTTCTCGCCGCGCCTGCGCTACCTCGGAGCCCGCGCCCACCTCGATGCCGATCGGCTGCGGGCTCTCTTTCCCGGGCTCGACGTCGCCGCCGTCGAGTCCGCTCTCGCCCAGCGCGTCGCCGTCGCCGCCGGGGCGGCGACCGGCGGACCGGTCTCGGCGCTCGAGCCCGGCGACCGATTCGGCTTCCTCGTCGCACCGAGCAGCACCGCCGTGCGCCCGGGTCCCGTCCACACCGGTCTCTGCGACGACGCCGAGCTCACCCTCGAGCGGCTCTTCAACCGCCTCGTGCTGCCGCCCGGCGCCTGATCCGGCGCGCGGTTCCCCCCACCGCGAGCACCGCGTCGAGAGGAGCGGTCGGGTGGCCCATCCGGGCCGCTCTCACGGCCCGAGCCGGGCGGTCGGCGGCACCGCCGGCTGGTGGGAGATGCGCGCGGCCACCCGGTTGCTCGCGACCCGAGTCGGTCTCCGGCGCTCCTCAGGCCTTCTCGACCGCGGTGGCGAAGCGCCGCAGGCCGCCGTCCCAGCCCAGGGGCGACCCGACGGCATCGCGCATCTGCTCCCAGCCCGTGCCGTGGCGCTCGAGGTTGCGGTGCTCGAGCTCGACCCGCGTCCGCCCGGCAGCCTCGGCCTCGAAGCGGACCTCGACCTCGCTCGTCTTCTCGAAGTCCGTCTCGAGCTGCCAGCGCGTGTTGATGTCCCAGCTGATCACGAAGCGGCGGGGCGGGTCGTAGGCCAGCACCCGGGCCCACCGGCATTCGCTCCCGTCGACCCCCCGGTCGACCACGTGCCCACCCTCGCGGGGCTCGAAGACCATCTCGGCGAGCTCGGCTTCGAGGATGTGGTGCTCGGGCGGCCACCACGTGCCGATCTCCTCGGTGAACACCGCGAATGCCCGCTCGATCGGCGCCTCGACGACGATCGACGCCCGCACCGACGTGTCTGCTACCTGCGTGGTCATGAGACCTCCTCGTCTGTTGTTTCGACGGCCGCCTTGAACGCCGTCAATGCTCGGGTCCAGAACTGGTCGAGGTAGGCGCGCACGGCGCCGACCCCTTCCGGGTCGAGCTGATAGATCCGGCGGTTGCCCGCCGCGCGGTCGCAGACGAGCCCGGCGTCCTTGAGCACCTTGAGGTGCTGTGACACGGCCGGCCGGCTGACCGGCAGGCCATCGGCGAGCTCGCCGACCGCCCGCGGACCCTCGGCCAGGCGCTCGAAGATCGCCCGCCGGGTCGGATCGCCGAGGGCCGTCAATCCGTCAACTCGGTTAGTCATGGCTAACCGTAAGTCTACGCTTACACGCTGCGGCGTGTCAAGTTTGCGGCCGGCGGGCCGAGGCACGCCCGCCGGCAGGTTGACGGCAGGGGGCGCTGGGCACCGCGACCCCGCTCAGTCCTCCGTGTCGCCGGCGTGGAGCCAGGGCGCGAAGGACACCCCGACGACCACGCCCTCCGGGGTGAGGATCCTGGCCACGGTCTGGCCCCAGGGCTCGGTCCGGGCCGGGTGCAGCGGCGCGAAGCCCTGCCCGGCCAGCTCCTCCGCCGCCCCGGCCACCGCTTCAAGGCTCGCGACCTCGAACTCGATGCTGACCTGCGGGACCGGCCGATCGCTCGGCCACTCCGCCGTCCCGAAGCATGCCTCGGCCGCCTCGGCGAGCGGCCAGACCCCGAAATGCTTGCTGCCGCCGATCTTCTCGCTGGCGAAGTACTCGCCGCCGACGCGCTCGAGCGGGAGCCCGAGGGTCTCGACGAAGAGCCTCCGGCTCGCCGGCGGGTCCGGCGAGATGATGCTGACACTGGCCATGAACTGAACATCCATCGTCCGTCCTCCGGGGGTCGTGGCGAGCCAAGTCCGTCAGAGGAGACCACATCGGCGGGCCGGCGTCTTGAACGGAACGGACACGCGCGCGACACTGTCGCATTGGATCTCTCCCCCGGCTACCGCGAGATCCCGCCCCCGCCGCTCCTGCGCGGAACACTCGCCTGTCTCTGGGTCCGCGTCGCCGGGCCGCAGCCGGGTGAGGTGCGCGTACTGCCCGACGCCGGCATCGACCTGATCTGGCGCGCCGGCCGCGGCGCCCTCGTCGCCGGGCCCGACACCACGGCGAAGCTCGCCCGGCTGGGCCCCGGGGAGATCCTCGTCGGCGTGCGCTTCGCGCCCGGCGCCGCCGGCGCCGCGCTCGGCCAGCCGATGGACGCCCTGCGCGACCTCCGCGTCGACGCCGCCGACATCTCACCCCGGTTCGCCGTCGACCCCGACCTCACCGCGTCCAAGGCCGTCGCCGCCCTGGTCAGCGCCGTCGGCCCGGTCGCGCCCGACCGCGCCGTGCAGGCCGCCGCACGCCATCCCGGGTCGGTCGCCCAGGCCGCGCGCGACTGCGGGCTCAGCGAGCGCCAGCTCCGCCGGCGGTCGCTGACCGCCCTCGGCTACGGCCCCAAGATGCTCGCGCGGGTGCTCCGCTTCCAGCGCTTCCTCGCCGCGTCCGAGGCCGCTCCGCAGCGCTCGCTCGCCGACCTGGCGCTGAGCGCCGGCTACGCCGACCAAGCCCACCTGACGAGGGACTGCACCCGGCTCGCCGGTCTGCCCCCGGCCGAGCTGCGGCGGGCGCGGACCGCCGCGACCGTCAGACCTTGACGATGACCTTCCCGGTGTTGCCGCCGGTGAAGAGCAGGTTGAGCGCCTCGGGCGCGCGCTCGAGGCCCTCGACGATGTGCTCGGCGTGCTTGATCTCGCCGGCGGCGACCCACGCCTCCATTTCGGGCAGCGCCGCGCCGAAGCGGCCGAGGTAGTCGAGGATGATGAACCCCTCCATCCGGCCTCGCCGCACGAGCAGGTTGATGTAGTTGGCCGGACCCGGCGCCCGCGTCGCGTCGTTGTAGCCGGAGATCGCGCCGCACAGAAGCACCCGGCCGCGGAGCGCCAGCCGGCCGAGGCAGGCGTCGAGGATCTCCCCGCCGACGTTGTCGAAGTAGAGGTCGATTCCCCGCGGGCACTCCTCCCGCAGCCGCGCCGCGACGTCCTCGGCGCGGTAGTCGATCGCCGCGTCGAAGCCGAGCTCGTCAACGACCCAGGCGCACTTCGCCGGCGTCCCGGCGATCCCCACAACCCGGCCCGCGCCCTTGATCCGGGCGATCTGACCGGCCACCGACCCGACCGCCCCGGCCGCGCCCGAGACCACCACGGTGTCGCCCTCGGCGACGCGGCCGACCTCGAGCATCCCGAAGTACGCCGTCATCCCCGTGGCGCCGAACACGCCGAGCGCCGCCGTCGGGGAGATCCCCGGCGGCAGGACGTGCATGGCCCGGTGGTCGCCGCCGGCCACCACGTAGTCCTGCCAGCCGGTCGTCCCGATCACCAGGTCGCCCGACCGGTAGCGCTCGCTCCGGGACGCGATCACCTCGCCGACGCCGCCGCTGCGGATCACCTCGCCGATCGCGATCGGCGGGAGGTAGCCCGCGGCGTCGTTCATCCAGCCGCGAATCGTCGGATCGATCGAGAGGTAGCGGACGGCCACCAGCGCCTCGCCCGGCCCCGGCTCGGGCACCGCGCCCTCCTCGAGGCGCACGACGTCCGGCTCGACCATTCCCCTCGGTCGACGGGCCAGCACCAGCCGTCGGTTGCCCGCCCTCATCCGGAGCCGCCGAGCATCCGCTCCAAGCGCGGGCGCCCGTCGGGCCCCACCCGGTAGCCCGCCATGTTGGCGAGCGTCGTGTCGCCGGTCGGCGTCACCGCGTAGGTGCCGAGCACCGACGGATGGCGGCCGAGCGCGAAGAAGGCCCGCACCACGCTCGCCCGGTCCCCGCCGTGGCTCCCGGCGGCCCGGATCGCCGCCAGGGTCGACTTCATCGCCTCGTAGCCGTAGAGCGTGAACGCGGTGCCGGGCGCTCCGAAGACCGTCCGGTAGCTGCGCAGGACGCGTTGTGCCTCGGGCGGGTAGCGGCTCGCGTCGAGCACCGGGCTCGTCACGTAGGTCACCCCGCCGGCCCCGCCGGCGGCGGCCGCGGCGACGAAGGCCGGCGTCGCCAGCGAGCTCGCCGCGAACAGCTTGGCCCGCGGCGCCGCGACGTGGAGCGCCCGCCAGAGCGCCTGCGATCCGGCCCCGGCCGTCCCAGCGAAGAGCACGGCGTCCGGCCGGGCGGCGGCCACCGCCGCCGCAGACGCCCGGTAGTCGGCGGGCGACGACCGGCTCGCCGGGGTGTCGACGACAGCGCGGCCGACGACCGAGACGCCGCTCCTCGGGGCGACCCCGGCGACGACCGTCGCGATGTTCGCGTTGAAGACGTCGGGGTCGCCGATCACGAACAGGCGGCGCACGCCCAGCTCGCGCATGTAGGCCGCCATCGCCCGCCCCTCGACGACGTCCGACGGCGCCAACCGGGCGAACGTGCGCGGACCCGGCGACGGGTAGTAGCGGTCGGGCTCCCCGCGCCCGTCGCCGGCCGCCGCCTGGGTCAGGCCGATGTAGGTGCTCGCCGGGCTGACCTGGAGGATTCCGCCCTCGTTGAGCAGGGGCACCGAGATCGCCGAGGCCGGGGAGTCGAAGTCGCCGATGTAGGCGATCGTGCTGCGGTCCGAGGACGCCGTCCGCGCCGCCTGCAGCGTATCGTCGGCCGTCCACGACCCGGCGCCGACGTTCGAGTCGGTCAGCGAGGCGAAGCTCACGTGAAAGGCGCCGACCCGCCCACCCGTCTCGGCCAGGGCGAGCTTCTCGCCGTTGACGATGCTCTGCTGCCGGGCCTGGTCGGGCCCCTGGAGGGGCAGGCTCGAGTAGATCGTCAGGGTCTGGGCCGAGTCGAGGACGTTCGCGCCCGCGCCCGCGCCGATCAGGCCGCATCCGGCCAGGCCCGAGCCCGCAGCCACCGCGGCCACGATGCATGCTGCCAATCGGAGCTGGCCCAAGTGGGACTCCCATCCACAGGCCGGCGCCCGGCACGGCCGGACCTGGGCCGCCGCGCTACCGAGCCGGTCTATTGGCGGCGGGTACCGCCCGGCAGGTAGTTCATGAGGACCCGCCCGGTAGCCCCGAGGAGGATCACCGTCAGGGTCACCATAAAGGCGTCGAAGCCCTTGCTCCCGAGCGCCCAGAGCACGATCCACAGGATCATGCCGAACGTCGTGGTCAGTACGAGGCCCATGGCGCCGGTAGCTTAGCCTCCTCAGACCGACGCCGCGACGGCGAGGGCGTCCGCGAAGTCGGCGACCAGCGCCCCGACCGCCGCCGCCGGATCCTCCGCCTCGCCGGCCGCCCGGACCAGGCGGCTGCCGACGATCACCCCGTCGGCACCGGCCTCCGCCGCCTGCACCGCCAGATCGGGGGTCCCGATCCCGAAGCCCACCGCGACCGGCACGCTCGTGTGCAGGCGCGCCCGGGCGACCAGCGGCCCGAACACGTCAGAAAGCGCTCGGCGCTCGCCGGTAGTCCCGGTCACCGAGACGGTGTAGAGGAAGCCGCTCGCCCGGGCCCCGATCGACGCGAGCCGCTCGTCGGTGGTCGTCGGCGCCACCAGCGGCACCAGCGCCACGCCGGCCTCCTCGCACGCCGAGCCCACCTCCGGTCCCTCGTCGAGCGGCAGGTCGGGGACGATCAGCCCGCTGATCCCCGCCTCGACCAGGGCCGCGGCGAAGCGCCCGGCGCCGCGGGCGAACACCGGGTTCGAGTAGCACATCAGGACCACCGGGATCTCGGGGGTCAGCGCCGCCGCCAGCTCGAGCACCCGGCCGATCGTCGACCCGCCGGCCAGCGCCCGCGTCCCCGCCGCGTGGATCACCGGACCGTCGGCCAGCGGATCGGAGAAGGGCACCCCCAGCTCGATGATGTCGGCCCGCGCCCGAGCATAGGCCAGGCCGATCTCCAACGACACGTCGAAGTCGGGAAAGCCGGCCATCATGTACGGCATCAGGGCGGCCCGCTTGCCGGAGCCGGCGAACGCGGCGCCGATCCGCTCCGCGCCGGCGTTCACGGCTGGGCCAGGACCTCGGCGAGGTCCTTGTCGCCGCGGCCCGACAGGCAGACCAGATCGAGCTCGCCGCCCGGGTTGTTCAGCACCCAGTGGAGCGCGTGGGCCGGCTCCAGGGCCGGGATGATCCCCTCGAGGCGGGCGACCTGGCGGAACGCCGACACCGCGTCGGCGTCGGTCACCGCGACGTAGCGCGCCCGCCCGCAGTCGCGCAGGAAGGCATGCTCGGGGCCCGCACCCGGGTAGTCGAGCCCGGCTGAGATCGAGTGGGCCTCGAGGATCTGGCCGTCGTCGTCCTGGAGCACGGCCGAGAGCGATCCGTGGAGCACGCCCGCCCGGCCGCCCACGGTCAGCGGCGCCCCGTGCCGCCCCGTCGCGATGCCCTCCCCCGCCGCCTCGACCCCGATCAGCTCGACGGCGGGGTCCTCGAGGAAGGCCGCGAACATGCCGATCGCGTTCGATCCGCCGCCCACGCAGGCGATCACCCGGTCGGGCAGCCGGCCGACCCGCTCGAGCATCCCCGCCCGGGCCTCGTCGCCGATCTGCCGCTGGAGGTCGCGCACGATGACCGGGTAGGGCGCCGGTCCGACCACGCTGCCGATGATGTAGTGCGTCGTCTCGACGCTCTCGACCCAGTCGCGGATCGCCGCCGACACCGCCTCCTTGAGCGTCCGGGCGCCGGCCGCCACCGGCGCCACCCGCGCCCCGAGGAGCTCCATCCGCTGGACGTTCGGCCGCTGGCGGCGGATGTCCTCCTCGCCCATGTAGACGACGCATTCGAGGCCGAGCAGGGCGCACGCCGTCGCCGAGGCGACGCCGTGCTGCCCGGCGCCCGTCTCGGCGATGATCCGCCGCTTGCCCATCCGCTGGGCCAGCAGCGCCTGGCCGAGTGCGTTGTTGAGCTTGTGCGACCCCGTGTGGTTGAGGTCCTCGCGCTTGAGGAAGATCCTTCGCCCCACCCGCTCGCCCAGGCGCTCGGCTTCGTACAGCGGCGTCGGGCGCCCCGCGAAGTCGCGCAGCAGCATGGTCAGCCGCGCCTGGAACCCCGCGTCGGCCCGCGTCTCGAGCCAGGCCGCCTCGAGCTCGGCGAGCGCCGGCATCAGCGTCTCGGGGACGTACTGACCGCCGAAGCGGCCGAAGCGGTGGGCGACGCTGCCCGGGGAGCTCATGCGACCGGCTCCGGCGCCGCGCAGCCGGCCACCGCCTCGAAGAAGGCGGCCACCGCCCGCCCGTCCTTGACCCCCGGCGCAGCCTCGACGCCGCTGGCCACGTCGACCGCGTAGGGCTTGGCCGCCGCGATCGCCTCGGCCACGTTGGCCGGCGTCAGGCCGCCGCTGAGGATCGCCGGGACCGTCGAGCGCCGTCCGGCCAGGAGCTCCCACTCGAAGACGCGCCCGCCGCCGCCCCGCAGCCCCGGGACGTGGCCGTCGAGCAGGTGCAGATCGGTGTGGAAGCGCTCGAGGTCCTGGAGCGCTCCCGGACCGGCGATCGGCACCGCCTTGATCACCCGGGCCCCCGTCCGCCGCGCGACCTCGGCGCAGAACGACGGGCCCTCGTCGCCGTGGAGCTGGACCAGCGTCAGCCCCAGCCGCTCGCTCACGCGACCGACCTCCTCGAGCGAGGCGTTGACGAAGACCCCGGCCAGCTCGACCCGGCGCCGCAGCGCCGCGCAGATCAGCTCCGCCTCGGCCACCGAGCACGCCCGTGGCGACGGCGGGTAGAAGACCATGCCCACCGCCCAGGCCCCCAGCTCGGCCGCCAGCGTCGCGTCCTCGAGACGCGCGACGCCGCAGACCTTGACGCGGGTGGACTCCACCCCAGACACGGTATCGGCCCACGGCACGCTGCGCCGGCTCCGCGGCCGCGAGCACCCGGTCAAAGATCGCCATGGTCGTGACCGCGCGACGAACGGCGTACCGCGGCGCTCCCGCCGGCACGCGGTGCGCCCGCAGCCCCGGCGAAGCGGACGATCAGCCGCCAGACGCGGCGACCGTGTTCGGGCGGTTGGCGAGCTTCACGGTCACCGTCTGGTGCTTGCCGGCACGGATGATGTCGAGCGTCACCGAGTCGCCCGGCTTGTGGCTGCCGATCAGGCTGCCGAGGTCGCTGCTGGCGTTGACCGTCTTGCGGTCGACCGCGACGATGATGTCGCCGCCGAGCTGGATCGGACCGCCGTTGACCTGGGCGGCGATGTTGCCCGCTCTGATCCCGGCCTTCTCCGCCGGCGAGCCGCTGCTGACCGACTCGACGAGAGCGCCGCTCTTGGCCGGGAGGCCGAGCGAGTCGAGGGTCCCGTCGATCGTAAGGCTGGTCAGGCCGAGGTAGGCGCGCTGGACGGCGCCGCCGTGCTCGAGCTGGGGGATGACCTGCTTGGCCGTGTCGATCGGCACGGCGAAGCCGATGCCGACGCTGCCCTGCCCGCCGCCGGTCTCGATCTGCGAGTTGATCCCGATCACGCGGCCGGTCGCGTCGAGCAGCGGGCCGCCGGAGTTGCCCGGATTGATCGGAGCGTCGGTCTGGATCACGTTGTCGATCGCGAACCCGTTGGGCGCCTTGATCTGCCGCTGGAGGGCCGAGACGACGCCGGTGGTCAGCGTCCGGTCGAGGCCGAAGGGGTTGCCGATCGCGATCGTCGGGTCGCCGACCTGGATGTGCTTGCTGTCGCCGAGCGGCAGCGGGTCGAGGTTCAGGCCGTCGGGCGAGACCTTGAGCAGAGCGAGGTCGGAGTTGAGGTCCTTGCCGACGACCTGGGCGTTGACGACCTTCTGGTCCTCGAACTGGACGGTGACCTTGGTGGCGCCCTCGATCACGTGGGCGTTGGTCAGGATCGTCCCGTTCCCGTCGATCACGAAGCCCGACCCGGTCGCCTGGCCCTGCTGGGTCTGGGGGAAGAGGTCGAACGGCGACTGGGTCTGCTGGGAGACGTCGGAGCGGACGAAGACGACGCCGGGGGCCGCTCGCTTGTAGATGTCGCGCGGAGTCAGGCCGGTCGTCGCCGTCGAGGCGTCGGAGGCCGAGAGCGGAGCCTGCTGGACGATCGTCGTCGTCGTGTTCCCGCCGCCGCCGATCCCGAACCCGACCACGCCCACCGCGACGAGCACCCCGCCGACCAGGGCGGCGACGAATGAGCGGACGGTGGTCTTCATCGGGAGGCCGGAGTCTGCAGCGGCGCCCTGAATTCACGCTAAAGCCAGCCGATGCGAATCCTAAAATGTGTGACGAACGTCACACAACGACGGCTCGGGCCGTCCTATGCTCCGGGTACGGGGAAGAGCCGCGTGTGCCGTGACCGGGGGCGGTCGTGGCGGCGAGGCGTCCTCTTTGGAAACGGGGCCGGGCGCGGCCGGGGGGGCCGGGCGCGCCCGGCCCCCCGTCCCGTGCCTACGCGTCGCCCCGCAGCTCGTGGAGCGCCGCCGCCGGGTCGGTCGCCCGCATCAGCGTCTCGCCGACCAGCGCGGCGTCGATCCCCGCTTCGCGCAGACGCGCGAGCTGCCCGGCGTCGAGCCCGGACTCCGAGACCACGACCGTCGACTCGGGGATCACCGGCAAGAGCTCGAGCGTCCGGCCGACGTCGACCGAGAAGTCGCGCAGGTCGCGATTGTTGATCCCGACGATCGCCGGCTCGACGGCCAGCGCCCGCTCGAGCTCGGCGCGGTCGTGGACCTCGACGAGTACGTCGAGCCCGAGCGCCCCGGCTGTCGAGTGGAGCTCGGCGAGCGCGGACTGGTCGAGGGCGGCGACGATCAGCAGGACGGCGTCCGCCCCGACGGCCACCGCCTCGAGCAGCTGGTAGGGATCGAGGACGAAGTCCTTGCGGATGATCGGCAGCCGGGCGCAGGCCGCGCGGGCGGCGACGATGTCGGCGAGCGACCCGCCGAAGTTGCGCCCCTCGGTGAGGATCGACATCGCCGCGGCGCCGCCCCGCTCGTAGGCGGCGGCCACCTCGGCCACCCCGGCGCCGTGGCCGATCGCCCCGGCCGATGGGGACCGCCGCTTGTGCTCGGCGATGATCGACAGGCCGGGCGCGGCGAGGGCGTCGCGGAAGGCGTGGGGCGGGCGGGCGCTCGCCGCCGACGCGGCGTCGAGTGGCCGCTCGCGCCGGCGGCGGGCAACGTCCTCGCGGGTGGTGGCGAGGATCCCGTCGAGCACCGAGCTCACGTCGGCGCCAGCGCCCTGGTCGCGGCGAGGAAGCGCTCGAGTGCCGCGTCGGCCGCCCCGTCGTCGATCGCCCGCCGCGCCAGGCCGACCCCCTCGGCGATCGACTCGGCCCGGCCCGCCGCGTAGATCGCGGCTCCGGCGTTGACCAGCGCCATCGCCCGCGGCGCGCCCGGCTGACCGGCGAGGACGGCTCGGGTGGTGGCCGCGTTCTGCTCCGGCGTCCCCGCCGTGACGGCGTCGGCGGCCACCGGCTCGACGCCGAGCTCGGCCGGCGTCACCGTGTAGCGGCGGATCTCCCCGCCGTCGACCTCGATCACCCGGGTCGGGGCGGCGGCGCTGAGCTCGTCGAGCCCGTCGTCAGAGCTGACGACCAGCGCCCGGGCGGCGCCGAGTGCCCGCAGGGCGCCGGCGATCACCTCGGTGAACGACGGGTCGGACACCCCGATCAGCTGGCAGCCGGCGCCGGCCGGGTTGGTCAGCGGGCCGAGGAGGTTGAAGATCGTCCGCACGCCGAGCGCCGCGCGGACCGGCACCACGTAGCGCGTCGCCTGGTGGTGGGCCGGGGCGAACATGAAGCCGAAGCCGGCCTCCTCGATACAGCGCCCGACCGCCTCGGGCGTCAGGTCGATCCGCGCCCCGAGGGCCTCGAGCAGGTCGGCCGAGCCCGACAGGCTGGTGGCCGAGCGGTTGCCGTGCTTGGCGACCACGCAGCCGGCCCCGGCGGCGATCAGCGCCGCCGTGGTCGAGACGTTGAACGACGCCCGACCGCCGCCCGTCCCCGCGGTGTCCAGCAGCGCCTCGGCCCGGGGAACGCGGACGGGCACGGCGAGGGCACGCATGGTCCGGGCGAACCCGACGACCTCCTCGACCGACTCCCCCTTGGTCCGCAGCGCGATCAGCAAGCCGGCGATCTGGACCTGCGAGACCTCGCCGGACATGATCCGGCCGAGCACCTCCCCGGCCTCCTCCGCGGTCAGGTCGCGGCGCCGGGCGACGGCGTCGAGCGCCCGGGTGACGACGCGGTCGGCCGGCTCGGTCATGCCGCGGGCACGGCCACCGGGCCGAGGAAGGTGCGCAGCAGCGCCATGCCCTCGTCGGTGAGGACCGACTCCGGATGGAACTGGACGCCCTCGGCCGGGAGCTCGCGGTGGCGGATCCCCATCACCACGCCGGCCCCGGTGGCCGAGATCTCCAGGCAGTCGGGGAGGTCGGGCTCGACGACCAGCGAGTGGTAGCGGCCGACCTGGAGGGGGTTGGAGAGCCCGGCGTAGATCGTCCGGCCGTCGTGCTCGATTTCGGCTGTCTTGCCGTGGATCGGCTGGTGGCGGACGACGCGGCCGCCGAAGGCCTGGGCCAGCGCCTGGTGGCCGAGGCAGACGCCGAGCGTCGGCACCCGCGCCTGCGGGAAGCGCCGCACGACCTCGAGCGAGATCCCCGCCTCGTTGGGCGTGCACGGCCCCGGGGAGACGACGACCCGGTCGTAGCCCCGGGCGAGCAGCTCGTCGACGGTCGCCCGGTCGTTGCGCACGACATCGACCTCGGCTCCGAGCTCGCCGAGGTACTGGACGAGGTTGTAGGTGAACGAGTCGTAGTTGTCGACGACCAGGGTCCGCATCGTCTAGGCCCAGTCCGGCTGCTGGCCGGCGAGCTCGACGGCCCGGAGCACGGCCCGGGCCTTGGCCTCCGACTCGGCGAACTCGTAGGCAGGCTTCGCGTCGGCGACGGTGCCGCCGCCGGCCTGGACGTGGGCGACGCCGTCCTTGACGATCACCGTGCGGATGTGAATCGCCGTGTCGAGGTCCCCGGAATAGCTGAGATAGCCGACGGCGCCGCCGTAGCCGCACCGCTTGACCGGCTCGAGCTCGTCGATGATCTGCATCGCCCGCACCTTGGGGGCCCCCGACAGGGTGCCGGCGGGAAGGACCGAGCGGAGCGCGTCCATCGCGCCGACGTCGGCGCGCAGGTCGCCGGACACCGCCGAGACGATGTGCATGACGTGGCTGTAGAGCTCGACCTCCATCATCGCGTCGACGGTCACGCTCCCGTACTCGCAGACCCGGCCGAGGTCGTTGCGGCCGAGGTCGACGAGCATCAGGTGCTCGGCCCGCTCCTTCTCGTCGGCGAGCAGCTCGGCGGCGATCAGCTCGTCCTCGGCGGCCGTCGTCCCGCGCGACTTGGTCCCGGCGATCGGGCGGGTGAAGACGCGCCGCCCCTCGACGGTGATCAGCGTCTCCGGGCTCGCTCCGGCGAACTGGAAGTCGCCGAAGTCGAGGAAGTACATGTACGGGCTCGGGTTGATCGCCCGCAGCCCCCGGTAGATCGAGAAGGCGTCGACCTCGACCGGGGCCGACCACCGCTGGGAGGGGACGACCTGGAAGGCGTCGCCGGCGTAGATGTACTCGATGATCCGCCCGACGGTGGCCTCGAACTCGGCGCGCGGCATGTTCGAGCGGAAGTCGGGCAGCGGGCGCGGCGGCCGGGGCGTGGCGGGCAGCGGCACCGGGCCGGCCAGGGCGGCGCGGACGGCGGCGATTGCGGCGGCGGCCGCGGCGTAGCCGGCCTCGAGGTCCTCGCCCTCGCCCTCGCCCTCGCCGACGTAGACGTTGGCCAGGATGGTCACCGTGTGCTTGAGGTGGTCGAAGACGACGAGGGCGTCGCTCAGCATGAGCGCCATGTCGGGGAGGCCGAGGGTGTCGGGGTTGGGCTCGGCCAGCGGCTCGACCGTGCGGACGAGGTCGTAGCCGAAGAAGCCGACCGCGCCGCCGGCGAACGGGGCGAGCTCGGGCGCCGGGGCCTGGCGGTAGCGCCCGACGGCGGCCGACGCCACGGCGTAGGGATCGCCGCCGTCGCCCAGCGACCAGCGGAGGATCTCCCGGGGATGGTGGCCGATGAACGAGTAGCGGCCGAAGCGCTGGCCCTGCTCGGCCGACTCCAGGAGGAAGGCCGGGGCGCCGCCGCGGAGCTTCAGGAAGGCCGACACCGGGGTCTCGCAGTCGGCGATGAAGCTGTGGCGCAGGGGGATCAGGTTGTAGTCGGCGGCGAGCGCGCGGACCTCGTCGAGCGAGGGCTCGAGCGCCAGGGCGCCGGCGACGGCCGGCTCCGGCACCCCCTCAGCGGCGACGGGCATCGAGCACCCGCTCGACGTCGGCCAGCCGGCGGCCGCGACCGGCGAGCAGGACGAGGAGGTGGTAGACGACGTCGGCGGCCTCCTCGTCGACGCGGTCGTCGGTCTCCTCGCGGGCGGCGCGGGCGACCTCCTCGGCCTCCTCCCTGACCTTGGCGCCGATCCGGTCGGGGTCGTCGAGCAGCTCGACCGTGTAGGAGCCGGCCGGGCGCTCGGCCGCGCGCCGGCGGAGGATCCGCTCGAGCGCGGGCAGCGCTTCGTGCGGCGCGGACGGGGCGAGCTCGCCGCGATGAAAGCAGGTGCGCTCGCCGGTGTGGCAGGCGGGGCCGGCGGGCTCGACGAGGGCGAGCACGGTGTCGCCGTCGCAGTCGAGGCGCAGCGCCCGGACCGCCTGGGTGTTGCCGCTGGTGGCGCCCTTGTGCCAGAGCTCGTCGCGCGAGCGGCTCCAGAGGTGGAGCTCGCCTGTCTCGCGCGTGCGTCGGAGGGCGAGCGCGTTCATGTAGGCGAGGGTGAGGACCTCGCCGGTGCTCCAGTCCTGGACCACGCACGGGACGAGGCCGCGGTCGTCGTAGGAGATGTCGCCGTCCATCGTCATCCCGATTCTATGGACCCCGCTCCGGTTGGCGGACCCGTCGCGTCCGGGGAGCCGGCCGGCGGGGCTCGGGCATCGCCCGGGAAACACGTGGTAGCGTGGCGGCCGGTGATCGGCGAACGCATCTCGATCGAGGACGCCCGCCGCGCGGCGCTCGAGCGGGTCATCCCGCTCGCCGCCGAGGAGGTCGACCTCGACGAGGCGCTGGGCCGGACCCTCGCGGCCGACGCGTCGGCTCCGAACGACGTGCCGCCGTTCGCCTCGTCGTCGATGGATGGCTTTGCCGTACGGGCGGCCGACACAGCGGGCGCGCCGGTCTCGCTGAGGGTCATCGGCGAGGCGCGCGCCGGGGCGGGGACCGACGTCCGTGTCCGGCCGGGCACGGCGATCCGGATCTCGACCGGAGCGCCGATCCCGCCCGGGGCCGACGCGATCATCCGCCAGGAGCTGACCCGCACCGAGCGCGACGAGGTCGTCGTCGGCGAGGCGGTCGGCGTGGGCAACGACGTTCGCCACGCCGGCGAGGACATCCGGATCGGGACGCTGATCCTCCAGGCCGGGACCCTGCTCGGGCCGGCGGAGATCGGCGTGCTGGCCTCGGTGAACATCCCGCGCCCGCGGGTCGCCTCGCGCCCGCGGATCGCCCTGGTCAGCACCGGCGACGAGCTGGTCGAGCCGGGGAGGGAGCTCGAGCCGGGCGAGATCCGCGACTCCAACGTCCCGACGCTGACCGCGGCGGCCCGGTCGGCCGGGGCCGAGGTGTTCTCGCGGCGGCGGGTCGGCGACGACCGGGAGGCGACGGTGGCGGCCCTGGCCGAGGCGCTCGAGGGAGCCGACGTCCTGATCACCTGTGGGGGGGTCTCGGTCGGACCCCACGATCACGTCCGGCCGGCGCTGGCCGAGCTCGGCGCCGAGGAGGTGTTCGCCCGGGTGAGCCTCAAGCCCGGCGGGCAGGTGTGCTTCTATGTCGCGCCCGACCAGACACTCGTCTTCGCCCTGCCGGGCAACCCGGGATCGGCGCTGACCGCCTTCCGGGTGCTCGTCGTGCCGGTCCTCCTCGCCCTGCAGCGGCGCCACCAGACCCGCCAGACCGCGCTCGGGGTGGCGGCCGCCGACCTGGTCGGGACGATCGGCCGCACGACGGTGGTTCGCTGTCGCGCCGAGATGCACGACGACGGCTGGCATGTGACGCCGAACGGGGCGCAGGGATCACACATTTTGACCTCGATGCTCGGCCTTCCGGCGCTCGCGCTGGTTCCCGAGGATCGGGAGCTGATCCCGGCCGGCGGAGCCGTCGAGATCGAGTTCATCAGCTGAGCGCCGCGGTAACCTGACACATGTCGACGAGTGTTCGGTTGTTCTTCGGCCGCCACCGTCTAGCATTGGCCCTGGGACCGAGGAGACACCTATCGAAAGCGCAGCCGTGAAGTCGCCGGCCGGCGACGTGCGGGCCGCCGAGCCGTCGGGGTCCGACCGGGCCGAGGCCGACCGATTCACCCTGCGGGCGCTCGGCGCCCTCTACCTGGCGGGGGCGGCGCTCGAGCTGGTGGGCACGGTCTTCTCGGAGTCGCCGGGCGCCGAGGTGGCCGGGCTTCTCGTCGTGTTCGCGGTCGCCGCCTCGGTCGGCGGCGTGTTCTGGCTCGGCGCCGAGCGCCTCTCGGTCCGGCTGGCCCCGCTCGCGGCCGCGCTCGGCAGCGTGCTGATCGCGGCGGCGATCTACTGGAGCGGCGATGGCCAGAGCTCGTTCGCCTTCATCTACCTCTGGGTCGGCCTGTACTCGGCCTACTTCTTCACGCGGGCGCAGGCGGCCGCCGAGCTCGGGCTCGCCGGGCTGACCTACGCAGTGGCGCTGGCGGTGGGGCACTCCGGGACGGCGCCGGGGGTGCGCTGGCTGATCAGCATGGCCAGCGTGGTGGTCGCGGTGATCCTGACCCGGCAGCTCCGCGGCCGCGTCGAGCGGCTGGTCGCGTCGCTGAGCCGCGAGGGGCGCAGGTTGGCCGAGGCGCAGGCGGTGGCGCGGGTCGGCAGCTGGGAGTGGGACCTCGAGGCCGACCGTCTCGACTGGTCGGATGAGCTGTGGCGGATCTACGGGCTCGCGGCGGGGAGCCGGACGCTGGGCTTCGCCGAGCTGCTCGAGCTCTGCCACCCCCACGACCGCGACCGGGTGGGCGCGACGATCGAGCAGGCGCGCGCGACGGGCGAGCCGTTCTCCTTCGAGCAGCGAATCGTGCGCCCGGACGGCACGGTTCGCCACCTCCAGGGCCACGGCGAGGTGATCACCGACGAGGCGGGCCAGGCCCGCGCGATGCGGGGCACCGCCCAGGACATCACCCGGCGCGTCCAGCGGGAGGCGGCGCTCCGCCGCAGCAGCCGGTACTTCGAGGTCTCCGGCGACCTGATCAGCACCGCCGGCTTCGACGGCTACTTCAAGGAGCTCAACTCCGCGTGGACGCAGACGCTCGGCTGGAGCGCCGACGAGCTCCGCTCGCGGCCGTACGTCGACTTCGTCCATCCCGAGGACCGCGAGGCGACGCGGGCGGAGCTCGCCAAGCTCGGCACCGGCGGGGGGACCGTCGACTTCGTCAACCGCTACGAGACGAGCGACGGCGGCTGGTGCTGGATCCACTGGAGTGCGATCGTCGCCCCGGAGGAGGAGCTGATCTACGCGTCGGCGCGGGACATCACCGAGCGCAAGCGCGTCGAGGCGGCACTGCTCGAGAGCGAGCGGCAGACGCGCCGGGAGGCTGCCCTGCGGGCGGCCGACGAGCGGTTCCGCACGGCGTTCGACCGGGCGCCGATCGGCGTCTGCCTGATCTCGCTCGAGGGAGCCGACCCCGGCCGGCTGCTCCAGGTCAACCCGGCGCTGGCGCGGATCCTCGGCCGGTCGGTCGAGGACCTCACGGGGACGGCGATCGCCGCCCTGACCCACCCCGAGGATCACGGCGCCCTCCAGGCCGAGCTCAGCGAGATGGCCGGGGGGCGGCGCAGTCATGTGGAGCTCGAGCGGCGTTTCATGCACGGCGCCGGCCACTTCGTCTGGGTCCTGATCAGCGCGACCCTGCTGAGCGACGCCGAGGGGCCGCCGAGCGTCGCCGTGACCCACATGATGGACATCTCCGACCGCAAGCTCTTCGACGGGCAGCTCCAGCACCTGGCCGACCACGACGCGCTCACCGGCCTCTACAACCGGCGGCGCTTCACCGAGGAGCTCGAGCAGTCGCTAAAGCGGGCGCGCCGGTTCGCCGAGTCGGGGGCCGTGCTCTTCCTCGACCTCGACGGCTTCAAGTTCGTCAACGACTCACTCGGCCACGCCGCCGGCGACGAGATGATCATCCGGGTGGCCAACCTGCTCGGCTCGACCGTGCGCGAGACCGATATCTTGGCCCGGGTCGGCGGCGACGAGTTCGCCGTCCTGCTTCCCCGCTGCGACGCGGCGACGGCGGCCGTGGTGGCCGAGAAGCTGCTCGCAGCCGTACGCCGCCACGGGGTGGCGATCAGCGACAACCGCTACGCCCAGGTCTCGACCTCGATCGGGATCGCCCCGTTCAGCGGCGGCGACGACCTGACCGCCGACGAGGTCGTCGTCGAGGCCGACATCGCCATGTACGACGCGAAGGAGGCCGGCAAGGATCGCTTCGTCGTCTACGAGCGGGCCCACGGCCGGCGCGAGCGGATGTCGGTCGACCAGAGCTGGAACCAACGCCTGCGCCGGGCCCTCGACGAGGACCGCTTCGTCCTCCTCGCCCAGCCGATCATGCCGATCACCGCCGGGGGCGCCCCGGGCTTCGAGCTGCTGCTGCGCCTGCCCGACGACCACGGTGACCTGATTCTGCCGGGCAGCTTCCTCTCGAACGCCGAGCGGTTCGGGCTGATCGACAAGATCGACCAGTGGGTGCTGCGCCGGGCGGTGCGCCACCTCAGCGAGAGCCACGCGGCGGGCGCCGACCTGATGCTGACGGTCAACGTCTCGGGCAAGACGATGGGCGACTCGCGGCTCGGCGGCTACGTCGAGAAGCTCCTGGCCGAGCACCCGATCCGCCCGGATCGATTGGTCATCGAGATAACCGAGACGGCAGCCATAATCAACATCGAGCGGGCCCACCACCTCGCTCAGGAGCTCCGGGCCCTCGGCTGCCGGATGGCGCTCGACGACTTCGGCGCCGGCTTCGCGTCGTTCTACTACCTCAAGCACCTGGAGTTCGACTACCTGAAGATCGACGGCGAGTTCATCCGCAACCTGTGCGTGACGCCGACCGACCAGCTCGTCGTCCAGGCGGTGGTCACGGTCGCCCGGGGCCTCGAGACGTCGACGATCGCCGAGTTCGTCGGCGATGACGCCACGCTGGCGCTGCTCAAGGACCTCGGGGTCAGCTACGGGCAGGGCTACCACCTGGGCCGGCCGGCCGCTCTCGGTGTGACCCTCCCCTACCTGATCGGCGCGCCGTCGGCGCGCGAGCCCTGACCGTCCCCGCCGGGTCCCGTCCTCTCCCCCGTCAGAGCCGTCCCTCTCCCCCGTCAGGGCCATCCTCGCCCCGTCAGGGCCGTCCTCGCCCCGTCAGGGTGCGTCCTCGGAGTGTGAGGCGTCGGAGAACTCGCGGAGCTCGCCGGTGACGAGGAAGGCGGCGTGCTCGGCGATGTCGACCGCGTTGTCGGCGATCCGCTCGAGGCTGCGGGCGATCAGCATCTGGCGCATCGCCACATCGCGGACGAGCTCGCCACCGCCGGTGTAGACGGTGTCGGCGAAGACCTCGCGGTTGAGCCGGTCGACGGCGTCGTCGTCGCTACCGACCTCGCGGGCGAGCTCGGCGTCGCGCCGCTCGAGGGCAGCCGTCGCCTTGGTCAGTTCGTCGGCCGCGAGCTCCGCCATGCGCACGAGGCGAGCCGCTGTCCGGGGCACGGCCGCGACGTCGGGGTCGGTCTCCATCAGCTGGGCGGTGATGAGGACGAACTGGTTGGCGATCAGGCTCTGGTGGTGGGCGATGTGCATGAGCGCCATGGTCAGGCGCAGGTCGCCGGCCACGGGAGCCTGGAGGGCCATCATCGCGAGCAGCTCGGCGTCGGCCGAGCGGGCGCCGTCCTTGAGCAGCTGGGCGGTCTGCTCGATCGACGACGGGGTCGGGCTGCTCGTGTCGGCCACGACCCCGGCGATGACCATGAGGGTCGCCGCGGCGAGCTCGAGGTCGTCGAGCACCGACTGCTCGATGGCCGAGAGCTGGTCGTGGAAGAGATTCCTCATCGTCGCTGTCCTACCACACCCCGCGCCGGCCGGCGTAGCCGAGTGTCGGTTTTTCGCCCGCCAGTCGGACGGTGCCGCCGCTAGGCTTCTCGGCGTGAGCGATCAGGCGGGGGGAATCGGCTCGGTGATCGTCGGGCTCACCGAGCGCGGCGCGGCACTCGAGGCGGCGTACGGCGCGGCCGACGGCGTGCTCTGCTTCAACCGCCTGTATCTGCGGATGACCGTGGCGATCGCCGCCGCCGTCGCCGAGCCCGGGTACTTCGCCGACCCGGCGACAGTGGCCGGCCTCGACCCGATCTTCGCCCAACTCTATTTCGACGCGGTCGACGCCGAGGCCGCCGGCCGGACGGCGTCGGCCTCGTGGCAGGCGCTGATCGCCGCGCGAGCCCAGCCCGGCACGGCGTCGCTCCAGTTCGCGCTGGCCGGCATGAACGCCCACATCAACCACGACCTGGTCGCTGCGCTGCTGTCGCTCTGGTCGCAGGGCGGCGGCCGGCCGGGGCGCGAGAGTCCCGCCTACGCCGACTTCTCGAAGGTCAACGACCTGGTCGCCATCCAGGTCGAGGCCGAGAAGGCCGAGCTCGCCACCGGCGTGATCAAGGAGCTCGACACCCTGGCCGGGCCGATCGACAGCGCCGTGGCCGTGTGGAGCATCACCGCCGCGCGGGAGCAGGCGTGGACGACGGCCGAGGACCTGTGGGACGTCCGCGAAAGCGCGGCGGCGTGGACGGTGGCCCTCGCGGCGCTCGATCGGATCGTCGCCGTGGTCAGCGCCGGACTGCTGCGGCCCATTGGGGAGGCCGGGGCCTCGGGCTTAGTCTAGTTTAGTCCAGCCTAGTTGTGCGCAGTCCGACTTTAGTCCGCCCGTGGGACTCGCAAACTCTCGACTTAGTCGGACTTTGTCTGGTTTAGTCTATCCCGAGGCGGTCGAGAAGGTTGTCGTCGGTCCGCCAGTGGCGGCGGACCCGGACCGAGAGGTCGAGATGGACGCGGGTGCCGAGCATCCGTTCGAGCTCGCGGCGAGCGGCGGTTCCGATCGCCTTGATCATCCGTCCGCCGGCCCCGATCAGGATGCCCTTCTGCGACTCGGTCTCGACCCAGACGAGGGCGCGGATCCGGTGGAGGTCGTCATGGACCTGCTCGAGGTCCTCGAGCACCACGCCGACCGAGTGGGGCACCTCCTGGAAGGTGCGGCGAAGGACCTGCTCACGGACAAGCTCGGCCAGCATCTCCTCGAGCGCCATATCCGAGCGCTGCCCCGCCTCATAGAGGGAGGGCCCGGCGGGCAGGAGGTCGACGAGATGAGCGACCAGCGCGAGCACGCCGGCGCCGGTGCGGGCCGAGACCGGAAAGATCTCGGCCTCCCCGGCCTCGAGGCCGGCGGCGTCGAGCAGCGCCTGGGCCTGACTCGCCGGCCGCAGGCGGTCGACCTTGTTGACCGCGATCGTGATCGGCACGTGCGCTCCGCGCAAGGCCTGGGCGATATAGCGGTCTCCGGGTCCTACGCCCTCTTGCCCATTGATCATCAGCAAGGCGGCGTCGGCGTCGGCCACCTCGCGCTCGACGCTCTTCTGCATCCGTGCGGTCAGCGCGTCGAGCGGGCGCTGGACGCCGGGCAGGTCGATCAGCACAAGCTGCCAGCCGGGGCCGTTGGCTACCCCGCGGATCGCCCGACGCGTCGTCTGCGGCCGGTCGGAGACGATCGCCACCTTGGCGCCGACGATCGCGTTGGTCAACGTCGATTTGCCGACGTTCGGCCGCCCGGCGAGGGCAACGAAGCCGGCCCGGCTCACCATCCGAGGAGCTCGCGCTGGACGACCAGCATCTCCCCGTTGTCGCGCTCGTGATCCATCCCGACGAGGTGGAGCACGCCGTGGACGACCGCCTCGCGGAGATCCTCGGTGTGCTCGGCGCAGATCACGACGTCGCCCAGCTCGCGGGGGCCGGCGCTCTGGCCGTCCGCGTCGATCGGAAAGGAGAGCACGTCGGTCGGGCCCGGGGTCCCCCGGTACTCGAGGTTGAGGGCGGCGATCCGGTCGGGGTCGACGAACTCGACGGCGATGTGGCCCTCCTCGACCCCGGCGGTCGCCGCCGCGAGCGCGCAAAGCCGCTCGATCTCGACGCGTTCGAGGACGCCCGGCGCCAGCGGGGGCGCCATGATCTCCACCTCGAGCATCAGCAACGCTGCACTCAAGCTCGCCGGCGATCGGCGGGCCGTACGCGCTGGGTCGACAGCTCGGGGCGACCCTCCTGCGCGTGCTTGTCGTAGGCCTCGACGATCCGGGCGACCAGCCGATGGCGGACGACGTCGGCGCCGCCAAGGCGGACGAACTCGACCCCGTCGACGCCGTCGAGGATGTCGCCGACGACGATCAGGCCGGAGCGCTCCTCGCGCGGCAGGTCGACCTGGGTGACGTCGCCGGTGACGACCATCTTCGAGCCAAAGCCCAGGCGGGTGAGGAACATCTTCATCTGCTCGGGCGTCGTGTTCTGGGCCTCGTCGAGGATCACGAACGAGTCGTTGAGCGTGCGCCCCCGCATGAAGGCCAGCGGGGCGACCTCGATCACCCCGCGTTCGAGGTGCTGGGACACGCGCTCGGACTCGAGCATGTCGTGCAGGGCGTCGAAGAGCGGACGCAGGTAGGGGTCGATCTTGGCCATCAGGTCGCCCGGGAGGAAGCCGAGTCGCTCGCCGGCCTCGACGGCCGGGCGGGTGAGGATGATCCGGTTGACCTCGCGGCGGCTGAGCGCGGCGGCCGCCATGGCGACGGCTAGGAAGGTCTTACCGGTCCCGGCGGGCCCGATCCCGAAGGTGATCGTGTTGTTGCGGATCGAGTCGACGTAGCGCTTCTGGCCGACCGTCTTCGGCGCCACCCGCGTCGTGCGGTGGCGCCAGACGACGTCTTCGAGCACGGTCGCGGGCGTCGTGTCGGCGTCGATCGCGCCGACCACAGCGGCCACCGTTCCCTCGGCCACCGGGTGTCCGCCGGCGACGAGCTCGTCGAGCTCGTGGACGATCCGCTCGGCCTCGGCCACGGCGCCCGACTCGCCCTCGAGGGTGATCACGTTGCCGCGGAGGTAGACACGACAGCCGAGCTGCTCCTCGAGAGCTCGGAGGGTCGCGTCCTGGCCATCGGCGAGGACGGCGGCGACGTCGTTGGGGAGCTCGAGCTGCTTCCTCACCGGCCGACTCGACCCGCGGCGTCGCGCTGCTCGAGACGGGCGGAGCCGCGGCCGACAGCGAGACGACTCACCCGGCGAGCGCCTCCCGAACCTCCGCCGACACCCGACGGCCGTCGGCCCGACCGTCGACGGCTGCGAGCGCGAGGGGCATGACCCGGCCGATGTCCCGCGGCGAGGCGGCGCCTGCCGCGGCCACCGCTTGGCGGACGAGGTCGCGGAGCTCGTCGGCGCCGAGCTCGACCGGAAGATAGGTGCCGATCAGCTCGGCCTCGGCATGCTCCGCCTCGGCGAGCTCGAGGCGGTCGGCCTCGCGGTAGGTGCGCTCGGCATCGAGGCGGCGCTTGCGCTCGCGGCGGAGCACGGCGAGCTCGTCGGACGTCCCGTCCTTGGCTGCCCTCTGGAGCTCGGAGAGGATCATCCGCAGGGCGCCGACCCGGTCGCGCTCGCCGGCCTTCATCGCCCGGACGACGTCGCTCTTGAGGGTCTCGGTCACGCTGGCCATACCGAGAAGGATAGTTGCCCGGCGGACGCCGCCCGCCCCTCGCCACCTTCCGTGCGACCGGGTCGCCCCGTCCGCCGCCGACCGCGGCGCCCGATCCCATCGAACCCTCGGCGCCGCCCGCCTCATCCATCGAACCCTCAGCGGCGCTCGCCTGATCCCATCGAACCCTCAGGGGCGCCACAGCCGCGTCACACAGGCCGGCGGCAGGCTGCGCACACGGTCCGAACCCCGGACGCGACGATCAAACCGAGAGGAACACGACTATGAACATGGTCCGCAGAGGACTGATCACGGCCGCGGTCACCGGCTCGCTGCTCACGGGTGGCGCCGTCGGCGCCACGCTGTTCAGCACGGCGGCCAGCAGCGCTGCCACGACCACCAGGACCGCCGCCCCAGGCGCCCCGTCGGTGACGTTCCACTCGAACGAGAGCGCAACCCACGAGACCACCGAGAGCGCGGCCCGGGAGGCTCAGGAGACCGCCGGCATGATGCCGACCATCCCGTAGCGTAAGACGCACCCGCCGGGGGCCGGTGCCCGGCCGGCCCCCGGTCGCGCGCCCGGCCTCCGTCCGCTCGCGAGCGGCTGGTTGCCCCGGCGGGCGCTTCCCTACACCGCTGGCCGGTCCTAGCCCCGGCGGTCGGTCGCCCCGGGCCCGAGCCTCAGCAACGAGCGACCGTCCACCGGCTCAGACGATGGTGACCGGGGTGCCGACTGGGATCAGGTGGTAGAGCTTGATGATCGCCGCGTTCGGAACGCGGACGCACCCATGAGACGGGCGTCCGGGGATGAGTTGCGGCTGGTTGGTTCCGTGGATACCGACCACGCCGCCGCCGGGCCAGTCCGACAGCACCGAGTAGGCGCTGGTGCCGAGGGCGTACGGTCCGTAGATCGGGTCGCTCCCGCCGAGCGCGATCAGCTTCTCGCGGATCCAGAAGTTGCCCCGCGGGGTCGGCGTCGATGCCTTGCCGACGCCGACGGGCGAGCTCCAGATCGCCCGGCCCGCGCTGTAGAGCGTGGCGCGCAGAGCCGTTCGGTCGATGACCAGGTGGGTCGAGATCCTGTGGACCGGGCCGAGCGAATCGGCGAGTACCCAGCCGGTCGAGCCGTTCGGGCGGCGGGGGACGCGCACCCGCAGCCAGGTCCGCCCGGCGCCGTCGACGTAGCGCCGCAGGACGACGTAGACCTCGGCGGCGCCGTCCTCGGTGAGCAGATGCAGGCGGCCGACGTCGCGCCCGGAGACGGTGGGTATGAAGTGGACGACGCCGTCGCCGCCCGAGTGGGCCCAGTAGGTGGTCACCCGCTCGTCGGAGAGCTGCTGGACACCCGTGTCCGAGCCGGTCGTCGGCACGGCCTGGTTTCCGACCGATGGCGAGCTCGGATTCGGCGTCGCGGCGACGGCCCCCGTCGTGGTGGCGGCCGAGACCATGCAGAGGGCGGCGAGCAGGACACCAAGCCGGCGCGCGGATTCGGGACGTGGCATGTGCGTACAGGTTAGGACAGCGCCCGGCGGCCGCGCGCCGGGTAGGGTCACTCGGAGGCGAGGTGCAGCGACGTCCACTCCCCCTCGTGGCGGCGCTCGCGCTCGAGGAGGCCGTGCCGGCAGGCGAAGGCGGCGGCCACCGCATCGGCCTGATCCGGCGCGAGGCCGCCGGCGATCAGGCGGCGGGGGGCTTGGGGCAGCGCGGCAGCCAGGTCGATCAGCAGCGGGGCGAGCAGGTTCGCGGTGATCGTCGGGGCGCTCGGCAGCTCGTCGCGTAGGATGTCGCGCCGGTGAGTCTCGATCGCGACGCCGTTGGCCGCGGCGTTCTCCCTGGTGGCGGCGACGCTCTCGGCCTCGTGATCGACGCCGACCACCGGCGACCAGCCGAGCTTCGCCGCAGCGATGGCCAGCACGCCGGACCCGCAGCCGACGTCGAGCAGCGGACCGCCGGCCTCGCCGGCTCGGACCAGTCCGAGGAGCAGCTCCAGGCACAGACGGGTGGTCGGATGCGAGCCCGTGCCGAAGGCCTGGGCCGGCTCGATCGCAATGTCGAGCAGCCCGTCAACCGCCGGCGGCTCCCAGGGGGCGCGAACCCAGAGGAGCCCGCCAACGACGGACGGCTGATGGAACTCACGCCACCGCTCGGCCCAGTCGTCGGCGACCGTGGTCGTCGTCAGGCCGAGGACGGCGGCCCCGAGCAGAGCGCGGACGTCAGCCCCGTCGAACGGCTCGCCGGCCTGGCGGTAGACGGCGTACTCGACCGTCCCGTCGGGCCGCTCGACCTCCTCGAGGCCGGCCGGGGCAAGGTCGAGCAGGCCGGCCAGGGCCACCTCGGCGTCGACGCGGGCGACCCGAACGGCGAGCCGGATCATGCGGCGTGGGAGCGGAAGGCGCGCTTCAGCTTGGTGAAGACCGACTCCTCGGTCCGGAGATTCTCGGCGGTCATCGAACCGGCCAGCTTCTCGACGAGCTTGCGCTGCTCGCGGGTCAGGCGACGCGGGACGATCACGTTGACGACGACCCGGAGGTCGCCGGCGCCGCCGCGCCGTAGCCGGGGCATGCCGCGCCCGCGCAGGACGAGAACCTCGCCGGGCTGGGTGCCTGGCTCGACGTCGACCTCGGTCGCGCCGTCGAGGGTCGGCACCTCAACGGTGAGACCGAGCGCCGCGTGGGGAGCCGAGACCTCGACGAGAGTGATCAGATCGTCCTCTTCGCGGATGAAGCGCTCGTCCGGACGGACGCCGATCAGGACGTAGAGGTCGCCGGCCGATGCCCCTGGCTCACCGGCATGGCCGCTGCCGCTCATGCGGATGCGCTGTCCGTCGGCGATCCCGGGCGGTACCTGGACGCTGACCCGGCGCCGGGCCGGCCGGCGCCCCCGGCCGCGGCATTCGCGGCACGGATTGGTGGCGACGCGGCCGTCGCCGCCGCAGACGTCGCAGGCGACGGTGCGCATCATCTGACCGAACGGCGTCCGCGTGACCGCCTGGAGGCGCCCGGCCCCGGCGCAGCGCGAGCACGTCTCGATCGGCGTTCCCGGCTCGGCCCCGTTGCCCTTGCAGTGCTCGCAGCGGTCGATCGCCTCGAAGCTGACCTCGTAGGTGCCGCCCTTGGCCGCCTCGGCGAGGTCGAGGTCGAGCGATGCGGCGACATCACCGCCGACCGTCGGCCCGGCGCGCCGCCCGCCACCGCCGCCGGCGCCGCCGAAGAAGGCCTCGAAGAGGTCGTTGATCGAGCCGAAGCTGTCGAAGTTGGGCGCGTAACCGCCGGAGCGCAGCCCGTCGTGGCCGTAGCGATCGTAGGTGGCGCGCCGCTCCCCGTCCGAAAGGATCTCGTAGGCCTCGGCGGCCTCCTTGAATTTCTCCTCGGCCTGGGGATCGTGGCTGTTCACGTCGGGATGGAGCTCGCGCGCGAGCGAGCGAAAGGCCTTCTTGACCTGGGCGTCGTCGGCGTCGCGGGAGACGCCGAGCACTTCGTAGGGATCGCGCGGCATGGTTCTTGGCGTGCCGACGGAGGCTAGGCCCCGTCGTAGACGTCCTCGACGAAGCTCGAGAGCTGGTGCGCCGCGGCGCGGACGGTGGCCATCGCCGCGCCGTAGTCCATCCGGACGGGCCCGATCACCGAGACCGTCCCGAGCTCCCGGTGGGCCAGGCCGTAGCCGGCCGCGACCAGGGATAGGGACTGGAGCGCCGGGACGTCGTTCTCGCGGCCGATGCTGACGTAGACCCCACGCCGACCGAGCGCGCGCCGGAGCACCGCGAGCAGGGCGACCCGCTGCTCGAGCAGCTCCATCAGCTCGCCGAGCTCGTCCAGGTCGGTGAAGATGTGGGTTCCGAGCAGGCGCGACGTGCCGTCGTAGTAGAGCGTGTCATGGGGGGTGCCCTCGAGCTGGCGGAAGGCCGGGACGAGCCGGTCGACGAACGTCCGCTCGTGGATGCCGAGCGTCGGGTCGCCGAGCCGCTGCTGGAGCATCCGCGCCCCGAGCGCCAGGCCGCGGAGCTGCTCGTTGAGGTACTCCCCGGCCCAGCCGATCAGGCCGGGGTCGACCGCGCCGTCGAAGCTGCGGACGTACTTCGACACGCCGCCGGTCGAGGTGATGATCACGACCATGACGACGCTCGGCTGGAGGGCGAGCACCTCGATGTGGCGGATCGTCGCGCCGTCGACCGACGGAGCGGAGACGATCGCCAGGAGGTTCGTCACCTCTGAGAGCGTCTCGGTCGTCACCCGCATCGCCTCGTCGAGCTCGCGGCGGATCAACGTCAGCTGGATCGCCGGGGCGGCAACGAGGACCTGGCGGTTGGCGAGGAGACGGTCGACGAAATAGCGGTGGCCGGCGTCGGTCGGAACGCGGCCGGCGGAAGTGTGGGGATGGGCGAGGAGGCCGTACTCCTCGAGCACCGAGAGCTCGTGGCGGATCGTCGACGGCCGGCAGTCGACCTCGGGGTCGGCGGCGATCGTCCGCGACGCGACCGGCTGACCGGCGGCAACATACGTCTCGACGACCTTGCCGAGGATGAACTCCTGACGCGGGGTGAGCATCTTTCGCATTGTACGAAGCGCGCCGCGGCACTCCCGGGGAGTCTCGCCCGGACCTCGCATCCGAACGGTGTCGTGTACCCGGCACGAGGCTATGGCAAGGAGCCTGCCGGCCTGCACTGGTCCTGGCACCGACCGGCGCGCGGCCGTTCACGTCGCTTGCGGTCGCCTCGCGGTGCCCACGCCCTCGTCGGGGGGGGCGACCTCGGCTGACCGACGCCCGCCTCCCGCCCGCTCGCCGCTCAGAGCTCGAGCTCGGCGGTCGCGTTGCGGATGATCTGCTTGCCGTCCTGCTCGGCGACGGTGTCGACGAGCGCGCGGCCGCCGGCATGCTCGCGGACCGTCCCGGTGACCGTGATCTCCCGCTCGGGCACGCCCATCCCGCGAAACTGGACGGTCAGGCGCTTGAGCTTCGCCGGTCCGCCGGCGGCCTCGGTCTGGGCGCGGGCGACCTGAGCCATCATGTAGAGACCATGGAGGATCCGACCCGGAAGCCCGACCGCCCTGGCGAACTCCTCGTCGTGGTGAATCGGGTTGAAATCGCCCGAGGCGCCGGCGTAGCGGACCGGCAGGTACTTGTCGGGCGTGACCCGCAGGGGCGGGATCTCGCTCCCCGGCGCCAGATCGGTCATCAGACTCCTCTGACGATGTTGGTCCAGGTGCCGCGGGAGACAACTTCGTCGCGCTGGTTCTCGGAGACGGTCTCGAAGATGTAGAACCCCTTGCCGGCGTGCTCCGATATGTCCTTGACGGTGATCACCGTGGTCACCTCGTCGCCGGCGACGACCAGCGGTCCCCACTCGAACTCCTGGCCGCCGTGGACGAGCATCGCGAAGTTGATCGCCACCTCCGGATCGAAGAGGGCCGGCATCAGCGCGCCCGACGCGTAGACGACGGCGAACATCGGCGGAGCGACGACGTCGGCATGACCGGCTTCCCGGGCCGCCTGCGGATCGAGATAGAGGGGATCGGTCTCACCGACGGCGTGGGCGTACTCCTTGATCTTCTCCCGCCCCACCGAGTAGACGACCGCCGGGAACGACTTTCCGACGGCCTGGGTGCGCAGCGGCAACGCCTATCTCCTCGCTGTCGGGACGATCGGGACGCGGCGGCGGGCGCCGCCACGATGGCCCGGCAGTCTACGCATTGGGCCGCCCGCCCCCGGCGCCGCGGCCCCCGGCACCGCGGCCCGAAGGCGGGGGCACCGGGGGGGCGAGCCGGGGCGAGCCGTGGCCCGCCAGGCGGCCGGCCCGGCCCGGGCGTTGCGCCCCGGGGGCGGTAACTGGCTTAGAAGACGAGCGCCTCCTCCCCGCTGTCGACCGCCGCCTCGTCCGGCCCGCCGGTCTCGCCGGTCTCGCCGGTCGGCCGGTGCCCTCCGAGGAACTGCACGGAGTCGGCGATGATCTCGACGCCTTGGCGGCGCTGCCCGTCGCCGGTCTCCCACTCGCGCCACTCGAGGCGGCCGTCGACGGCGACCGCCCGGCCCTTCTCGAGGAACGTCCCGCAGGCCTCGCCCGGGGCGCCGAACACCGTGACGTCGAAGAAGTTGGGCTTCTCGTCCCACCCCCCGGTGTCGGCGTTGCGGCGGCGGGTGGTGCACGCCATGCGGAGCCGGCAGACGCTGGTGCCGGACGCGAGCGCGCGGAGCTCGGGATCCTTGGTGAGGTTGCCGAGCAGGACCACGCGGTTGATGGTTGGTGCTGACAAGGTTGGCCTCCTTTTGACTCTCTTTGGACTGGACCGCCGACGCTACGCCGCGCTTGGGACGGGACTCGTCGATCCCGCCGGCAACCGTTCGGGCATCTCGCCGACGCGGTCGAGGCCGAGCAGGTGCACCATCTCCTCGGCCTGCTCGTCGGCCACGGCGCGCCGGAGCGCCCGCAAGGCTCCCGGCGCGGCGTAGTAGACGACTCCGCTGACCAGCCGGCTTCGCGCCCAGCCGCGAACGATGGCTCGTAGCCGCGGCGGGGCCTTGACGGTGAGTTCGACCTCGACGGCGACGGCGCGAACGCCCTCCTCCCCGGCTCGTGGTGCCGGCCAGAGGGCGAGGTCGGGGCGGTGGCGAAGATAGCCTCCATCGGGACCGAGGCCGAGTTCGGCGCTGGCCAGCGGGCGGCCGGCGGCGCGCTCCCAGGCGCGCAGCTCGCGTTCGCCGACCACCGCCGTACCGGGGAGCGCCTGCTCGAGCGCGACCGCCGCGCGGGCCACCGCACGGAGGTGCGCGACCCCGCCCGGACTCACCCGGCAGGGCTTGAGCTCGACCAGGCCGGCGGCGCGCAGTCCGGCCCGGGTGGCGACGTAGAGCGCCGGCTGCCCGTGGAGCAGGCGGACGGCTTCGATCAGGCCGGATCGTTCGCAGGCGGCGAGGCGACCCCGCGCGCGAGCGCCCGAGAGGCCAAAGCGCGCGGCGACCTCGTCGGCTCCGGCCGCGCCGATACGTCCGATCCAGGCGAGGATCGGCGACTGCACTTCACTCGTGGTGCGCATTTCCTGTCACTCCTTTGGCTCGCCCGGGGCGAGCAGTTCAGGGATGGAAGATCCGCGCCAGGTCAGCGCGGCCGCTGCCCGCGACGATCACCGCGGCCGTCCCCGGCGGGAGGACCTTGATCTCGTCGGGATGGATCAGGTACTCGCGACTCCGACTCCGACTCCCGCCGGTCGTCGCCGCGTGCCCCTCGACGGTCTGCCTGCTCAGCCAGGCCCCGCGCGTGCCGCCGATCGAGGCGATCAGCTCGGCCGATTCGGGGACGCCCTGGCGATGGGCGATGACGGCAGCCACGTTCCCGAGAACCTGCTCGAGCAGGGGGCTCCTCCCCGCGGTTTGTCCGCCCGGCGCCGCGGCGAGGTCGGCCAGCTCCTGGGTGGCGAGGACCAGGCTGAAGCCGGCCGAGCGGCCCCGGGCGAACAGCCGGGCGACGCCGTCCGCAGCGATCGCCGAGAACTCATCGACGGCCACCAGGGTCGGGATCGGCTCCGCCTGGAGCGCGGCGGCGACAGTGAGGAGGTCCTGGATGATTGCCGCCGCCAGCATCCGGGAGATCAGCGGCAGGCGGTCGGCATCGAGGCGGAAGTAGACGACCGCCCGCCAGCGGACCGCCTCGAGCAGGTCGAGCACGGGAGCGCCGTCGCCGGCCCCGGTCGGCTCGAGCCAGCGACCGACGTCGGATTCGGCGAGGATCGCCAGGCGATCTCGGGTGCCGCCCAGCCCAGCCCGCTGGCGCGGGTCGAGCCCGTCGAGGTAGCGGTAGACGAGCCGCGATTGCGCCTCGTCGGGTAGACGCCTGGCCAGAACCTCGAGCGCCCGCGGGTCCATGAGCTCGACGATCCGGGCCGGGCTCGGGATCTCGCCGACGCCGCGGAGCGTCCGGATCGCGTGCGCCAGGTAACGCTGCGCCTGGCGCAGATAGTGCGGCTCGCTGTAGCTCTCGGCGGCGAGCGCCTTGTCGACGATCTCGCTGTCGCTGCCGTGGGCGTAGGGGTTGTAGATCGTCGGCCCCCCCGGCGTCCACTCGATGAACGGGCGGCCAGCCCGGAGCGCCGCCCCCCGGGCCTCGCGGTGGAGTAGGTCGTCGCCCTTGGGATCGACGATCACCGCACCGTGGCCGTGGTCGACCACCCGGCCGGCGATCCATGACTCGGTCACCGTCTTGCCGGCGCCGGTCGCGCCGACGATCAGCGTATGAACTCCGCTGGAGCGGCCCAGCGGGATCCGGACCGGGGCACCGTCGGCGTCGGCTCCGACGCTGATGCCCGAATCGTCGACGACCGGGCGCCGGCGGGCGAGCGCGGCCCGAGCGATGTCGAGAGGGCCGCGGCGGGCTTCGGCCCGGCGGGCGATGTCGCCGCCGTCGGCGAGGTCAGCCCGCTGCCAGCGCGAACCGAGAAGGACGGCGATGGCACAGGCGGCGGCCACCGGCTTCAGCGGCCAACCGAGGATCAGTCCGGTAAGCGCCCACGTCCAGCGCAGGCCGGCCCAGCGGAGGTAGAGGGTCAGGGCGAGCCCGGCGACGGGCACGTAGAGCAGCCAGAGCATTTACGGCTCCTTTCATCGATGGATCCGGCGAGCCGGCGGCTCGCCGTGGGCAACGCGGCCGATCGCCGGCCGCGAAGGGGTTCGGTCAGCGACCGCAAGCCGCGCCGCACGGGCGCCTCATCGGGCTATCGGGGTGGTCGCCCCGCCGCCGAGCGGCGCGGGCGGGTGCGACTCAGCGGCCGAGCCGGTAGCCGACGCCCCACACCGTGACCAGCAGGCCGCGATGCTCGCCGAGACGGCGGCGCAGACGCGCGACCTGGGTGTCGAGGCGGCGTGTCTGAGACCCGGCCGGCTGGGACCAGATCTCCCGGAGCAGCTCCTGCTTGGTGAAGACGCGCCCGGGAGCGGCGGCGAGCCGGGCGAGGAGCTCGTACTCGCGACGGGTGAGCTCGAGCGGCCGCCCGGCGAGGGTGACGCGGCGAGTGGCGGAATCGATCGCGAGCGGGCCGACGCGGCCGATCGCGGGGCCGCCGGTCTGGCGAGCGAGCACCGCTACCCGTGAGACGAGCTCCGCATTACGCAAGGCGCCGGCGAGAACATCGGCGGCCCCCGCGGCGAAAGCGCCGAGGATCGCCGTTTCGTCCTCGTCGCCGACGAGCGCGAGCACCCGGGCCGGAACGCACACCGGGAGGGCCCGGTCGTCGATCACCACGACTGCCGCCTCGCTCGGACGATCAATGCTCCGGATTTCCGACGATGCCGTGACCCCGTACCCTCGCGCTTGCAGGACGGTGGCCACGCGGGTGCGGAGCCCGGCGTCGTCGTGGACGACCAGCACGCGCACCGCGCCGTCCTCAGCCAAGCTCGACCTCGTGCGGGGCGATGCCCAGGCCGTTGCGCGCGATCAGCGCGAGGACGTCCGTATGGACCCACGGATTCGGGCGCCGGCTGGCATCGTCGGGGAGGAGGCCGACTCGGCGCGCGAGCCAGCTGGTTTCGCCCGAGTGGCGCCCGCGGCAGTCCAGCTTGGCGCGTCCGCAGGCCAGCGCGATCGAGCTGAGCGAGATCCCCCGCCGAGCGCTCGCCTCGACCACTGCCTCGCGGAGCCGGCGGTTGAGGACGATCGGACTGGCGCACAGCCTCCTCAGCTCGAGGCCGAGCGTGGCGACCGAGATCGCCGGATCCCGACGGTGACCGGCAACCGCCGCCGCGGTGAGCGAGCGGACCGGCTCATAGTCCTCGAGGGCCCCGACGACGCGCCGGGCGCTAACGCATTCGGCGGCCCCCTCTGCCCCGGCGGGCGGCTCGCGCAGCCACCGGAGCTCCGGCACGCGGTGCTCGGCACTCGGTACCGCCGCCAGCCTAAAGCGGTTGCCGTAGCCGTCGAGCAGGACGTCGGCGGGCGCGAGGAGGATCTCTGGAGCCTCGTCGATCGTGGGACGGCGGACGAAATCCTCGGCGTCGACCCGTCGGCAGCCCGGGCGGCGCCGATCGGCAAGATAGAGGTCGCCGACGATCTTCGCGTTGTCGCTCGGCTCATCGGCGGCGATATGAGCGACGAGGCGGGCGTCGGCCCCGTCGCGACGGCGGTCGACGACCAAGAGCGTGCCTACTGCGCCCCGCAGGACGACGACCTCCCGATCGTGTCCGATCTCCCCCAGCCGGGTCTCCGCGCTTGGCATGGAGGCGGGCGGCCGGCACTCGGTCGACGGCGGGCTGGGCGGCGCGTTCATCTCCACTCCTCGCTTGATCGTTGGGCTCGGCCGTTGCTCCGCCGGAAGGCCGCGATCGGGACGGGTGCCAGGGGATGGTGGGTAGGGCTCGAGCGGCGAGCCGCCAGGAGGGACCGCGACGGGGCGGTGACGGGCGACGCAAGGCGGGGATGGCGGCAAGGGACGAGGGCGAGCGATGACAAGGACAGGCAGCGAGTGGCGAGACAGGCCGGGGTTGGCGGCGGGGGGCGACGGGGACTGACAGAAGAGGAAATGAGCCGCCGAGGCTAGGGGCCCGGGGCGTCACGTCTGCCCCGCCGCCCCCGGCGGCGGCACGATTTTCCGGGGCAACTGCAGGCAGTCCGGGGGGCGACTGCCCATTCCGACGGGGCGATTGCAGGAGCCCGTCGGGGACGGCGGTGCGCTCAGCGCCAGGGCGGCGGATCGATGCGGGGAGCCGAGTCGGCGACGTCGACCAACGGGCAACGACGGAGCTCGCCGGCACCGCCACGTAGGTAGGCGGGCAGGGGCGGCACGCGCCAGCCGGCCGCGTCTCCCTGGTGGAGGTCGCGCTCGTCGACGAACACCACGCGGTCGCGACCTGGGTAGGACCACCGCTCGGGTGACTCGCCGATCCGCGCCAGGCACGCGACGAGGACTTGGTCGGCGATCCGCGAAAGCGCCGTCGCGCGGTCGCGATCGGCGCAGACGAACACCGCCGTCGGCGGCGCTCCGAGCCGGGCGTAGCGTGGCAGGAGCCGCCACCACCCGGCGATGAGGTGGTCACAGCGCTCGAGCACGGTCACCGACTCGGCCGGGGTCGCGGGCTCGAGGAAAACGAGCACGTCGGTCCTCGCCGCCGGCCGGACCCGCAACTCGGCTACGGCGGCCGCCGTCAACGGAAGGAAGCGCTCGACCGGGCGTCGGCGCTCGGGCCCCGGGGCGCCAGTCAGGAAGTCGCGGGGATGGAGGCCGGGTCCGAGGTCGAGGCTCACCGGACCCACCGCCGTCCCGCCGCCGCCACCGGGAGCCAGTCGGGCGCGCCCGGGGCCGAGCACGCTGACCACCGCGGCGCCGGCCCAGGCTTCGAGGGCGAGCAGCCAGCCGACGGTATGGATGTCGGCGAGCAGCGCGCCGAGCGTCTCGTCGGAGAGCACCGGCGCCCGTCGTGCCGGGAGGTCGAGCAGCTCGAGGGCCGGGGCGGTCGCCGCGCAGCAGAACGGGACGCCCCCGCCGTCGCCGCCGTGGAGCTGGAAGCGGGCCAACAATCCGCCGTCGGCCAGTCGCTTCAGGCGCCGCTGCGTGGACGTCAGTGCTCGGCCGGGGCTCAGGCGGCGGTGGGCCTGGCTGCTCAGCGCACACCGGGCGGCGGCCAGCCACGCCAGTAGCGCCAGCTCGTCGGCGTCGAGCGACGGACGGTGAGCGGCCGGCGCGACCGGCAGCCACCGCACCCGGGTGGCGGCGTCGAGGGCCTGCAGCTCGGCGTAGCCGACCGACTCCTCGCCGCAGGTGTCGGCGGCCGCTGAAGCCGGCAGCTCGGCGGGAGACGCGCTCGGCGCCGCCTCGGCCGCCTCGTCGATCGGCGGCGCCGGCGCGAGGTCGGGAAGGCCTAGGTCGAGGAGCTCCAGCCTGGGCGGCGGGGCCAGGCCGTCGACCTCGCGGCCGCCGCGCGCCCGCTGAGCTGCGTCCAGGCGGGCGATCCGGGGCCCGTCGACGACGAGCGGCAGGGTCCGGGCGATGAACGGGCGCTCGCGCCCGCTCGGAGTGCTCCAGCTGACGATCGCCGTATGGCGGGGCAGGTGCAGGCGGACATCGGGTGCGGCGAGCGTCGCGATCGTCTTGTCGCCCGACCGGAGCTGGTCGCTGAACTCGGCCATCAACAGGCCGGCCGCCGCGCGGGCGTCCTGCGCCGATGCCGTGGCGAAGAGCACGCGGTGGGCGAAGAGCGCATCCAGCTGGTCGCGCAGCTCCGGGCCCCATTGGGCATCGGTCTGCCAGCAGGCGACCGTCTCGAGCCCAGCGGAGCGCTTGAGGGCCATCGTCTGGGCGAACGCCGGGTTGATCACCAGAGGCGCCTCGTCGATCTTTAGCGCCACCGCCGTCGGGGTCCCTCGGCGGTCCTGCGCGCGGGCCAGGGCGGCATCGAGCATGCCGACCAGCAGCTGCATCAGCACCGACACGTTTCCCGGGCCGAGCTCACCGAGCGCACCGCGCACGATCAGCACCTCCCGCTGCTCGATCAGCCGGTCGAAATCGACGGTCAGCGAGTCGTTGAGGAGTACCCGCTTGACCGACGTCGAGTTGAGCACCCGGGCCAGCTTGTTGGCCGGAGCGTCGAGCTTGGCGGTCGTGCTCGACCGGGCATCCGCGAGCTGACCCGGGAGCTCCTCGGCGAGGAAGCCGGCGACCTCGGCGTACTCCGGCATCGCGGCCAGCCGGTGGGCGACCTGCGCGCGGAGTGCCACGCCCGCCGGACCGACCTCGAGCAGCCGAGCCACGTCCCAGAGCGAGGCGCGGCGGTCGTAGGCCAGCACGGCGATGAGCGCGTTGCGCAGATAACGGTCCGAGCTCCCCCGGACCTCGCCCTCGGCGAAGAGCTGGCGCAGGGCCGCGACCACGTAATCGGCGACCGCGTCGACCGGGGCAGCCACGGCCAGCGGATTGAAGCCGCAGGTCGGTCGGGCCAGATCGAGGAGCGTGCACACCCGCTCGTCGGGGACGGCACTCAGAGCCGCGTCGGCGGCGTCGCCCTTGGGGTCGAGGACGATCACCGCGCAATCGTCCCGGCGGAGGTCTTCCCGGACGCTCGCCACGAGGTACGAAGTCTTCCCCTGCTCGACCGTCCCGACGACCGCCGTGTTCTGGCGACGTAGCGGCGGATGGATCGTCACCGGACCGTGCTCGTCGGCCACCAGGCCGGCCGGTCCGCTGACGCGGAGGATGCCGGCCGGTGCCGGAGCCAGCGGGGTCGCCCGCCGCCGACAGGGCAGCGCCGTGAATCCGACCGACGGCAGCTGCCAGAGCGCGGCGATCTCCTCGGCCGAGTAGCAGCGGCGAAGCGGTGACGGGAGCGGGTTGCCCTCGCCGCGGGCGACTCGCCGCCGGTAGCTCCGGCACCGGCCGGGCCCAACGCCGCGACCGACCAGGCGATTGGCCTCGACGCCGGCTCGGAGCTCGGCGCCGATCGCCGCAAGCTGCGCCCTCGCAGTTCCGACCACGCGGATGTCGCCGTAGAAGTGCGGGCCGCCACTCGGCACCCGTGCGCCCGCCCCCGCTTCAACGCCTGCCTCAGCGCAGGGTTGCCGCCTCGCCCAGGCGAGCACCTCCGGCGCCGGCGTAAGCGCGAGCTGGACGACCGCGGGACCGCCGGACGCCGCCATCGCTCGCAGCAGCCGCTCGACCGGCGGGCGCTCCGGGTCGATGTCGGCCAGACGCCGGACCGGCTCGGTGAAGACGCGGCGCTTGTGCAACCTGACGATGCCCCCCCTCGGATCCACCGTGGCCTCCAGCGGCCGCAGCGCGCAGTTCGGATAGCCCGACCGCAGCGCCGCCTGCGCCTGGCGCTCGAGCCCGCGCGGCACGCAGATCGCCAACCAGGCGAGGGGAGCTCCGCCCTGGCGGATGTGGAGATGCGCCTCGAGGGCGAGCGACGGCTGCCCGGTCATCAGCCGGCGCAGGCCGCGTACGGCGACGAGCGCATGGAGGGCGGCGACGCTCGCCAGCAGCGCCTCAGGCCGGGTGCGGTCGCCGCGATAGGGCTCGACCATCAGCCGGACATAGCGCCGGCGCGACCGGGCGATCACGCGCAGGCCGGCGAGGCCGGCGCCGGCGCCGGCGCCGGCGAAGGCGAGGATCACGGGATCGGCGGTCAGGGGCGAGGACTCCGGTGGCGGGGCGGGCTCGGACCTCCCTCCGACCGAATTGGGCGCCGCGGACGGCAGCGAGCGGGCGCGTCAGTTGGACGCGGCCTGGCGCCGGGCTTGGTCGCGGTACCGGCGGTACTCGGGACGCTCGGGGCGCAGGCACGCGGCGATGGCCAGCGGCCGGCAGGCCTCGCGGTGGCGGCCGAGCTGCTGGAGCGCCCGGCCGAGGCAGAAGTGGGCATAGTCGTTGGTCGGGGCCCAGTCGGCGACCGCGCCGAACTCCTCTGCCGCCTCGCGATAGCGCTGCGATCGGAAGAGGGCTCGACCGAGTTCCTCGCGGATCGACGCCTTGTCCGGCTCGAGGTCGCGAGCCCGGGTGAGCGGCACGGTGGCCGCGGCGTAGTCGCCGTGCTCGAGCAGCTCTTGGCCGCGCCGATAGAGCTCGTAGACGCTTTCCATTTCCCTCTGCAAGCTTAGACGCCTCTGAGGACCGATCGCCGTCGGCGAGGCTGCTCAGTCGGCCGGGGCGATGACCGTGTGCGAGAGGTCGTCGAGCACGACGAGGCCGCCGTGGCGCAGCCAGCCGGCCGCCGCGTCAGGCCCGCTCAGCAGCGCCGCCTTGGCCAGCGCCTCGCCCTCGAGCGCGGTCGGGGCCAGCGCCGTGACCTGAACCACGCCGGTGTACGCCGGTCGGCCGGTGGCGGGATCGAGCAAGTGGTGAGCCGGCCGGGCGCGATCCAACCAGCTCCGCTTAGTGATGCCGGCCGTTGCCACTCCGCCGTCGCTCACGACGAACGCGTGCAGCACGCTGCCGTCGAACGGCGCCGTCACCTCGATCGTCCGCTCGACGGCCGCCGTGCCGCCAACCCGGAGGTCCCCCTCACAGTCGACGGCGTAGCCATCATGGGCGGCGAGCCTCTCGCCTAGGAGGTCGGCAAAGAGGCCCTTGACGATCCCGCCTCCGTCGAAGCGCAGCCCCGGCGGCCTGGTCACCACCCCCTCGGCCTGGTCGACCTCGACAGCGCGCCACCGGCCCGCCGGGTCTGGACCACCGGCCTCACGCCGTGGCGCCAGGGCAAGGGCCAGCGGAAGCGCGAGAGAGGCCCGTAGGTGGTCGGCCTTGTAGCCAGCCTCTTCGATCTGGTCGAGGAGTGTTCCATCGACGAGACCGCCGGTCAGCTTCGCCGCATCGATGACGGCTTGGACGAAGCGGGCCATGATCGGGCTGACGGGCACGCGCTCGCGACGGTCGGCGTTGAGGCTCGACAGCTCGCTCGCCGGCTTGAAGCGGGAGAACTGGTCGTGCCAGAGGAGCAGCTGGTCGGTCGCCGCCGAGACGGCCTCCTCCGGAGCCCCGGCCGGCCCGTCGCCGTCGACGAGCACCGTGCAGGCGCCGCCGAAGCAGGTGAAGGTGTTGATGGCCTCGGTCATTGCGCCCACCGACCGGTCTCCGTCGGGCGCCGGACCCTACTCGGCCAGCCGCCAACGCGATTCTCGCTCGGTCCCCCCGGCCCGGGGGTCTTCACACTCGCCCGGTCGACAGATCGGCTTTGTGCTTCAACGACGGCCGATACCGCTACGGGGATTCGAACCCCGGTTTCCGCCGTGAGAGGGCGGCGTCCTAGTCCCCTAGACGATAGCGGCGCGAAGCGCGACGAGCCTAGCAAAGCTCCCGTCCCGCCCCGGCTCGGCCCGGCGACTCACGACGCTCCGTTCGCCGACCGGCGTGCGATATGGTCGGCGCCTCGGGCGGATGTGGCGGAATTGGTAGACGCGCACGGTTCAGGTCCGTGTGGAGGAAGCTCCGTGGAGGTTCGAGTCCTCTCATCCGCACTCGAGAAAGGGCCTGCATAGCGGGCCTTTTTTAGGTCCGGGTAGAATGCCTGCATGTTGCTCGTGCGTCCATTCTATTGTCACGTGACAACAACGTCCACTCGTGCGTCCATCTGACGGGACTGGGAGAGCCCGTTGAGCGTCCGCGAGTCAGGGGCGGGCTGGGAGGTCCGCTGGCGCGACTCGGACGGTCGGCGGCGGGCTCGGCGCTTCGCGTCTGAGGAGGCGGCCCGGGAGTTCGACGAGGCGGTCCTCGAGGTGTCCCCCGCCGCGCGGTCGGCCTCGCCCGGGACCGGGTCCAAGGGCACGGGCGTCTACTCATACCGGACGGCGACCGGCCTGCGGTGGCGGTTCGTCTTCCGCCGCAGCGACGGGACGCAGACGACGAAGCGAGGCTTCACGAGCGAGCGGGCGGCGCGCGACGCCCGGCGGCGCCTGGTCGAGCAGGTCGAGCGCGGCGAGGTGCGTCACACGAGGGAGACCTTCGCGGACCATTGGGCCCGCTGGCTCGAGCGGCGGCGGCCGTATCTCGAGCCGAACACGTGGCGGGGATACGACGTCGACGGGCGGATGCGGCTACTGCCGGCGTTCGGGGCGACGCCGCTGGGACGGATCGGCGTCGACGACGTCCGGCGCCTGATGGCCGAGCTCGCCGAGCGGGTCGAGGCGGGGACGCTGTCGGCCAAGACCGTGAACAACACATTGGGGACGCTGGTCGTCTGCCTGAACGCGGCGGCCGAGGACGGTCTGATCGCGGCGAACCCAGCGCTGCGAGTCGAGCGGCTGCCGCCGGCGCATATCGAGCGCGAGTACCTGCGGCTGCACGAGATCCCGGTCTACCTCGACGCGTGCGACCCGGTTTACCGCCCGCTGGCCGAGGTGCTGATCGCGACCGGGATGCGGATCTCCGAAGCCTTGGCACTCCACGTCGGCGACGTCGAACTGGAGGGGACGGGCGGCTTCGTGACGGTCTACCGGTCGCGCAAGCGCGAGAAGATCGGCTCGACCAAGTCCGACCGCTTCCGGTCGGTCGAGATCGGGCCTGGCCTGGCGCGCGTCCTGGGCGATCAGCTCGCGCGTCGTGCGGAACTCGACGACGGCGACCAGCCGGGCGCGTTCCTGTTCGTGATGCCGGTCCGCACGCGCCACTTTGGGCGTGGCAGGTGGGCGAGCGCCGGGAAGCCGGAGCCACTCGATCGAACCACCGTCTCGCGAGAGTGGCACAAGGAGGCGCTCGAGGACGCCGGGCTGCGGCCGATGGCGCTCCACTGCCTGCGCCACACGGCGGCAGCGTCGTGGCTAGCGGCCGGGAACTCGCTGATGTACGTGCAGCGGCAGCTCGGTCACTCGGACATCGCAACGACCGAGCGTTACTACGGGCACCTCGAGCGGCACGTCCTCGCGGCCGGCGCGGTTGCGACCGAGGAGGCGATCGAGCGGGCCGTCGCGCGGCGGGCCACCACGACGCGGTGACCGGCCCGCGACGCTGAGCACCCGATCGCGGCGCTCACGGAGTCGCGCCGTCAGCAGAGCTGCTGCTGCTCGGCGCTCGGCGTCTCTGCCACGCGCCGGCGACCGCTGGACGGTCGGCTGAGACCGTCGTCGGCTCCGCCGCCGTTGCTCCGGCGCCCGCGGCCGGGCGTCCAACCGGCGCGCGCCTCCTGAAGCCACCGGTCGATGTCGTCGGGCACGAAGCGGAGCGGCCCGTCGCGTCCACCGATCCGGACCGACGGAATGCGCCCGTCCTTGGCGGCCTCATAGACCCACGCGCGCGAGACGTTCAGCTGCCGAGCTACATCGGTCGGCTTCAACAGGTGGACCACGTTATGCGCCTCGAGCTGCGGAACGGAGACGCAAAACAGAGTGGCGCTTGGCGGGGTTGCAAATCGACGACCGCGGAATCCTGAGCACCGCACCCGCCTCGGTCGCGCTCGGGACGGGCTCGCTGAGCACGTGCAATCCAGATCGATTGTCGTCGGCCTGAGGCATTCGCGCGAGACAATCTAGCAAAATGCGCATTCTTTAGCCATGCTTGTCCGCCGTCTTGTCTATCGTGCACCTCGACGATGACCGCCCCGGAAAACATGTCGGCCGAGGAGGAGTTCGCGCAGGCCCAGGCAGCGTGGGCAGCCGCGGTGCAGGCGCACCGGATGGCGCCCCCGGACGCGGGCTTCAGCGCGCGGCTCGCCGCGCTGTCGAGCGCCTGCCGCCTGGAGGCTGCGGCGTGCCGCGCGGCTGATCGGGCAGGCTACGAGTGGCCGCCGCATCGGGCGGGCCAGAGCAACCAGCCCTGGGAGCTGCGGCCGGAGTCCGCGCGGCGCGGCCCGGCAGAGCTTTGGCGGTTGTTCGACGTCGCCGTCAGCGAACTCGAGCGAGCTGGCACGACGACGTCGCTGCTCGCTGTCGCGGCAGCGCACGAACGTCTCGGCGAGGCGGCCGCCGCGTTGGCGGACACGGTCGAGGCGGAGGATCGTCGCGCCGGACTGCTCCCGGCCGCACGCCGGAGCAAGCGCTCAGCCTAAGCGTCCTCTTGCCTGGGTGGCTGCGGCGGCACCGCGTCCCACGCTGAGCGTATGGCGTCAGGGTCGTTGCGACGCGGGAGCGTCGTCGTCGCTGTCTGCCAGATGTCACGACGGGTGGCCAGCGACCGGCTGTCGGCGCTCGCGCGGCGCAGCAGCTCGTCGACGTCCGCGCGACGCACGCGGAACCCGCGTCCGATCCGTACGGCCGCCAGCGCGCCGTGGTCGATCCAGTTGCGGATCGTCTGGGAGGTCACCTGGAGCTCGGCGGCGACCTGCGGGACGGTGAGCAGCGGCGGATCGGTCATCGGGCGGCCACGTCGGGCGGTCGGTTCCGTGAGCGTCCGGTGCTCCTGTCGCGAGACGGGGGAACCATGACAGCGACGAAGGTACCACCGGTCGCGGCGCGAGCCTCCTTGCCACGATGACCGGCGCCGGCTGCCGGGAGCGACGAGATCCGGGCGGAGTTCGCATGCGGGGCGGCGCAGACCCGTGCGGCGTTCTGGCGCCAGCTCGACGCCCGCTGCTGCCACGGCCGCGCCGCGAAAGCCGTACGGCCTTGAATCGGCGGGGAGACGCGCGCGAGGTATCAGCGTCGCTGACGTGGAACAAGTAGCGCTGCCACGCCCTCGGCGGGCGTCGGCCACATCGTCGCGGGTTCCGGCTCGCGGGCGGGCCGGGTGAGCCGCAGCCCGCGGGCCGGCGCATCCCACAGGTCCGGCTCGGGCGGCGGCCGCCGCTCGACCGCTGCGGCCTCGAGCATGGCGTAGACGTCGCCGCGGAGGATGTGGTGGCTCTTCCCGACGCGCGACGCGCGCAGCTTGCCGTCGCGAATCCACGCGCGGATCGTCTGCGCGGTCACGTTGAACTCGGCGGCGACCTGGGCCACGCCCAGGATATCGTGGTTAGCCATAGCGATGAATAGGATGAATTAGAGCTGTTGTGCGGTGCTTTACGATATCTTACGCTACGGCAATGTCGCGAGGAACGGTGACCCCGCCCTGCAATCAGAATCGCGCCGGCGACGACGAGGCGCCCGTGATTGCGTTGCGCCGGCGGGGACCGTGGGACGTTGACGAGCGGCACCCGTTGCCGCCGGCGCCGCAGTACACGTTCTTCGACGCCCCCGACGATCCCGCGCCGAGTCTCGGCGAGCGCAACATCTGGGACGGTCGCCCGATCCAGCTCCGCCTGCGCCAGCCGCAGCCGATGCCTTCCGAAGTCCTCGAGCGCCCGCGCGAGCCAGCGCCGCAGTCGCCACGGGGGCGGTTCGCCAGGCCGTGGCTGCTCGCGGGCGCGGCCGCTCTCGCGCTGCTCGCAGCCGTCGCCGCGATCGCCTCGCTCGGCGGCGGCTTACGCTCGCCCAGCCCGGGATCAGTCGCGACCGACACCAACAGGCATCTCTGTTGTGGCCGCAACGGCCGCGACTCCAGCTTCGGTGCCGGCGCGCGGATCCAGCACTCAGCCGACCGCGGCCCGAGCGCGACAGGCTCGCGCGCGCTCGATGCACGGCACGCGCGCGCGACGGCTCGCCCAAGCGAGTGCGCGCGTCCTGCCGTCGCGCCCCGCAACCGCGCTACCGACAGCGGCGCTTGGCGAGAGTGCCCCGAGCTCGAGCGCTTCGCCCGCGCCCGCGGACGCGTCGAGCCCGAGGGGCAACCCGGCCAGACCGAGGAGCTCGCGCCCCGTTGCGCCCTCGTCGTCCGTCACCAATCCGAACCGGTGCGTGCCAGGCGACCTCGCGTGCTGAGCTAACCGAGCGAGGAAGGCGAAGGTAACACGGGTCGGGCGCCGGATCGCGCCGGTCGCCTCGGCCGCCAAGGCCGCTGCCGATTGCGGCACGACGTGGACCTACACGCCGGCGGCGCGGTCGACGATCGGGCCGGCGGGAGGCGCCGTCGACTCCCCGTCGGCCACAGCCACACTTCTGCGTCGCCTTTGCGACTCCGGGAGCCACCGGGCGCGGGGGACGACGTCCCTGCCAGTCGCCCGCCGCGGTCGTCTCGCGAGGTTCCCCTCCGGCGCCTCCTTGCGCACGGAAGCGCAAGCGCTTCGACGGACAGCGCGAGTCGGATCGGACGATCGCACGGTCGCCGAAGCGCTCGTACGCCCGACGACGCCGAACTGAGCAAAGCGATCGTCCGCGGCGGCGCTCACGGACGGCTTGCCGAGAGCAGTCGAGGCTCTCGCCGCCGGCTTGCTCGTGGCTGCGTCCGGCGCCGGCGCATGGGCATACGGTTGTAGGGGTCGGACCGGAGCGCGGTGCCGGGCTTTCGCCCGGTCCGTTTCCCCGGCCCGCCCTCCGAACCGTTTACGCAGAATTCCACATAACCGGTTGTATGTCCCGCGGAGGGTTATGTTGAAGACGCGCTCGGCGAGCCCGGTTTCTCCTGCTGAGCGCGATTCGCCGCATTGATGCGCTCAACATAAGCGTGGCTGCTCCGTCGAGGCTCCTTTGGATTCGTGTTCTGCGATCCGACAGGAGGCATCGATGGGCAAGCGGGTGTGGTTCCCGGTGGTGTCGGGGCCGTTGGCGCCGTTCGCAGCGGGGTTCGCGTCGTGGCTGGTGTCTGAGGCGTATTCGCCTTCAGCGGCGGCCGACAGGCTGTGCCAGTTCGATCAGCTCAGTCGTTGGCTTGAGCGCGAGGGGCTGGGCGTCGGCGAGCTGACCGGCGAGGTCGGGGAGCGGTTTGTGGCGGCGCGTCGCGCGGCGGGTCGGGTGACGTGGGTCTCGCCCCAGAGCGTGATGCTGCCGCTCGGGTATCTGCGCGAGTTGGGGGTCGCGCCGACGTCGGCGCCGGTTGTCGCGCGGGGCCCGCTGGAGGAGCTGCTGGCGGACTACCGACGCTATCTGCTGGTCGAGCGTGGCCTCTCGCAGCACACGGTGCTCGACGCGTATGGGCCGGTCGCGCGGCTGTTCCTGGCGGAGCGGGAGGGCGTGGACGGGCTCGGGCTCGAGCGGCTTTCCGCGGCGGACGTGAGCATGTTCCTCGCGCGCGAGTGCCCGAAGCGCAGCGTGTCCGGCGCGCGGGATCTCGTTTGCGCGCTGCGCTCGTTTCTGCGCTATCTGCACCTGGCGGGGCTGACCGACGCGCCACTGGTGTGGGCGGTTCCCTCCGTAGCTGATCTTCGGGACCGGACGCTGCCGCGCGGCCTGGGATCAGCGGCGGTCAAGAAGTTGTTGGCCAGCTGCGATCGGCGCACACTGGTCGGCCGGCGTGACTACGCGATCCTCTTGTTGTTGGCGCGGCTGGGGTTGCGCGCCGGCGAGGTCGCCGCGATCCAGCTCGACGACATCGACTGGCGCAGCGGGCTGCTGCTCGTTCGCGGCAAGGGCAGCCGTCATGACGTGTTGCCGCTGCCCGTCGATGTCGGCGAGGCGCTGGTGTCTTATCTTCGCCGCCGCCCCCGGTGCGAGCACCGCGCGCTGTTCTTGCGGGTGAACGCGCCGCGCCGGGAGCTGAACCGCAGCACGATCGGGTGGGTTGTCCGCGCGGCGTGCGACCGGGCGGGCCTGCCGAGGGTCGGCGCGCATCGCCTGAGGCACACAGCCGCGACCGAGATGCTCCGGGCGGGCGCGTCGCTGGCGGAGATCGGCCAGGTCTTGCGCCACCGCGAGCAGAAGACGACCGCGATCTACGCGAAAGTCGACCGCGAGGCGCTCAAGCCGCTCGCTCGTGCGTGGCCGTCGCAGGGAGATGCGGCATGACCGCGCTTGGCGATGCGCTCGCTGACTATCTGCGGATCCGCCGTCAGCTCGGGTTCGAGATGCCCCAGGACGGCCGGCTGCTGGAAGGGTTCGTCTGCTTCCTCGAGCGGGCCGGCGCCGAACGGATCACCACCGAGCTGGCGCTGAAGTGGGCGCGGATGCCCGGGCACGCGCACCCGTACTACTGGCGCCAGCGGCTGTCGGTCGCGCGCGGGTTCGCGCGCCATCTCGCGACGATCGACCCCGCGAGCGAGGTTCCCTCCAAGGACCTGCTGCCAGGGCATCGCCCGCGGATCGCCCCATACATCTACACAGACACCGAGATCGCGGCGCTGATCGCGGCCGCATGAAAGCTCAGACCGCCGCTGCGCGCCGCGCGTCATCAGACGCTGATCGGGCTGCTCGCCGTCACCGGGATGCGCCCCGGCGAGACGCTCGCGCTTGACCGCCAAGACGTCGATCTTCGCCGCGGCGTCGTGCACGTCCGCGCCGGCAAGCAGAAAAAGCAGCGCGAGGTGCCGCTGCACGACACCACGATCAGCGCGCTTGGCGAGTACGCCCGCCGGCGCGACGCGCACTTCCCCACGCCCCCAACCCCGGCGTTCTTCATCTCCGCTCGCGGACGACGGATGGCCCGGGGGGAGCTCAACCAAACGTTCACGAAGCTGATCCGCGAGGTCGGCCTGGACGGCGCCGGTGCCCGTGCCCGGCCCCGCCCACACGATCTCAGGCATGCCTTTGCTGTCCGCACGCTCCTTGGCTGGTATCAGGCCGGCGAGAACGTGGACCGCAAGATGCCGCTGCTCAGCGCGTATCTGGGGCATTCGGACCCTGCCAGCACATACTGGTATCTGGAGGCCGTCCCCGAGCTACTCGAGCTGATCAGCCGGCGCTTGGAGCAGTTGCCGCAGGTGCTCTCATGACCGCGCTCGCGCCCGCGCTTCAGGCGTTCTTCACCGAAAGGCTGATCAACCAGCGCAACTCGAGCCCGCAGACGGTCGCTGCGTACCGCGACACGTTCAGGCTGCTGCTCGCGTTCGCTCGCGAGCAGACCGGCAAGCAGCCGTTCCAGCTGGATCTCGACGACCTCGACGCCACCCTGATCGGCGCGTTCCTGAAGCATCTCGAAGACGACCGCGGCAACAGTCCCCGCACCCGCAACGCCAGGCTCGGGGCGATCCACTCCTTCTATCGGTTCGCGGCACTCGAGCATCCCGAGCACGCGCACACGATCGCGCGGGTGATGGCGATCCCGACCAAGCGCCACGAGCGCAACACCGTCAGCTACCTCGATCTACCCGAGATCAAGGCGCTGCTCGCCGCGCCCAGCCGCGGCACCTGGCTCGGCCGTCGCGACCACGCGCTGCTGCTGCTCATGATCCAGACCGGGGTGCGCGTCTCAGAGCTCGTCGCCCTACACATCTGCGACGTGCACCTCGACACCGGCCCCCACATCCGAGTCACCGGCAAAGGAAGAAAGAAGCGCGCGACGCCCCTGACGAGCGAGACCGTCGCGATCCTGCGCGCATGGCTGAAGGAACGCCACGGCCAGCCCGGCGACCCGCTGTTCCCGACCCGGCAGGGCCGGCCGCTCAGCCGCTACACCGTCGGCGTGCTGGTCTCAAAGCACGCCGCCACAGCAACCGCCGGCTGCCCGTCGCTGACGGCCAAGCGCGTCACCCCGCACACGCTTCGTCACGCCAACGCGATGCTCCTCAGAGCTAAAGGCGTGGACATCGCGACGATCGCGCTATGGCTCGGGCATGAGAGCACCCAGACCACCCACATCTACGAGCACGCCGACCCCGCGCTCAAGGAACAAGCGATCGCGCGAACCGCGCCCCTCGGAGCGAAACCGGGCAGATACCAAGCGCCCGACGCGCTCCTCGCGTTCCTCGAAAGCCTCTGATTATGTTGAGCGCACCACTCGCCCGAATCGCGCTCAGCAGGAGAAACCGCGCTCGCCGAGCGCGTCTTCAACATAACCCTCCGCGGGACATACAACCGGACGAGCACGTCTCCGCGCATCCGGCTCTCCACGGGATCACGCCGTTTCGGCCCATGGCGTGGGGATCTTGGTGCCCCGGTAGCGGTAGCGGCTGACCGTTTCCGCTCGTGGCCGGAACATCTCGGTTCGGCCGTCGCGGATCTCCCATCCGGGGAGGTAGCGGCGGCTGATCATGCCCCAGTTGAGGCCGAGGTGTCGTTTGCGCAGCCAGCTGGCGATCCTCCACCACGCGAAGTGGTCGAGGTAGCAGAAGGTGCGTTTGGACACGCCGTGGCGGAAGTCGGTAGCCGGGCGGTTGCCGCCCCGGCTCCCCAGAACCGTGCTTGTGCTGTTCACACACGGCTCCTCGGGACGGCGGGTTGCGAACCCCGCCGCCGGCCGCTTTCAACGACCTTGGTCTATCCCCACTCCATCGCGAACTGCTCGTGGGTGGGGGCGACGATCTCTCGTGCCAGGCTCGGTGCAGCTCCACTAGCGAGAGAAGCCCGCGGTCGGTGAAGTACCGGGGCCGCAGCGCCCTATCGACTTGTGGAACGTGGCTGAGCGCCCACAGGGACCTGCGTCCCGAGTAGACGGCCTGCCATGCTGCCCGCGGCTTGATCCCGAGGGCGATGAGGTTGCGTACGATCGTCGGTCGGCGCTTCCAGTGGTGCAGCAGGATCGCGCGCAGACGACGCCTGATATGGGCGTCGAGAGCGCGCAACACGTACTCCTCGCCAGGCTCGCAGCTCCGGAAGAACTGATGCCACCCGCTCAGCCACGCGTTGATTCGAGGATGCACGCTTGCAGCGTGCGTCCCCACGGTCGCGGCGTGAGCTCGCGGATCCTGCCCATCGCGTTGCGCTTGGTGCGCACCGAGAGCAGCGATCTCCACGGTCCCGGTCTGCGGATCTAATCGCAGCCGGAACCCGAGGAAGTGACGGTCCTCCGGACGAGCGACAGCCGACTTGGCCCGGTTGATCTTCAGGCGCAAGCGCCCTTCGATGAACTCGGTCAGGCTGGCCATCACCCGCTGACCGGCCCGCTCGCTGCGCACGTAGACGTTGCCGTCATCGGCGTAGCGGACGAACCGGTGACCACGCCGGTCAAGCTCCCAATCGAGCTCGTCCAGCACGATGTTCGACAGCAACGGCGACAGCGGCGAGCCTTGCGGAACGCCCTCCTCGTTGCCGATCACGACACCGTCCGGCAGCACGATCTTGGCCTTCAGCAACCGTCCGATCAGCACGAGCAGCCGCCGATCCCCGACTCGCTGCGCGAGCCGGGACATCAGCCGCTGGTGGCAGACGCGATCGAAGAACTTCTCCAGATCGATGTCGACCACCCACTCATAGCCGTCTTCCAGATACTGCTTGGCCTCCTCGACCGCCGTGTGGCAACTGCGGCCCGGTCGGAACCCGTGACTCGATGGATGGAACGTCGGCTCGAACACCGGCTCGAGTACCTGGCGCACGGCCTCACAGACCACCCTGTCGGTCACGTTCGGGATTCCCAACCCGCGCACCCCGCCGCCTGCCTTCGGGATCTCCGCCCGGCGCGTCGCGCCGGGTCGATAGCTCCCATCCAGCAGGGCGGCGGCCAGCTCGGGCCAGCGGTCGGCCACTGCTCAACAGCTCGCCGACCGTCTGCCCGTCCGGGCCAGGTGCTCCCTTGTTCGACACCACCTTCAACAGCGCCGCCGTCAAGCGGCTGACAACCTCTTCCATCGTCACCGGCGTGACGTTCTCCACGTTGACGATCGCCTCCGGCACCCCCGCCTTCGCCTCCCCGGACCGGTCCACGGACGCTAGGCGGGCGGCCCCCTTCGGGTTTTCTGCTGTCGCGATCGGCAGGCGAAGCTGTCCCGCCGTTTGCTCAACCGGGATCGCCTTCCCTTGCCCACCGGGACTCGACCCGGCCCGCTCAGCGGGCATTACCCCGCCTTCCAGTAGTACGCGATCCTCCGACTTCTGCCGGGCCATCAGCCTCCGTTCTTTCATTCTCGGGCATACCGGCCTCACGGCCGGAACCCGGCAGATCTCCTGGGGTAAGACGCTGAGATTTCGCCGCGATCACGTCGCCAATACGCTCCTCGGGACCGACAGGAACCGGGCATCGCTGCTGGCGGCCAGCTCACCCACCCGAAGGACGCCTTACGGCGCTTCACTCTCGTTCGCGACCACGACACACCTATGGCTTCCTTCAGACCCGCCCTCACGGAAACCCCCGCAGCGCCAACCTGGCCGCACTGGAGACCGCCCGGTGAACTCCGGGCCGCGCCCTTGCCTCGTCGATGTCGGGTTCCCCCTGTCAGGGCCCCAGGACAGGACTCCCACCTCCGATCTCAAACGCCATGCCCAGCACACCGCTCCGCCTCGCCCTACGGGCTCGCCTTCGCTCCGCAGCCCGCACGCCGCATAGCGCGAACGACGCCTTGCTCTCGCCTGAAAGACCGCCACCCAGTAGCCACCAGCATCGCCGACGCCGACGAATAGCGCAGAGTTCGATCGCGCCCTTGCGCCAGTTAGGAGGCTCGAGCCGTGCAGGCCATGCTCGAGGAGGGCTACACCCTCGACGGCGCCGCGCAGGCCCTCGGATGGACCCGGCAGCTCGCCGGCGCCCGCGCGAAGATCCTCAAGCTGCCCGGTGATCGTCCAGCAGCTCGTGGGCAGCGGTGAGATCCCGGTCAGCGCCGTGGAGAACCTCCTCAGCGTCGCCACCGTGTGCGCCACCGCTGGCGCACGCCGTGGCGGAGGCGATCACCGCCGGCGACCTCCACGGCCCCGAGCTCGTCAGCAACCCCGACGTGGGCGGTCGGGCGCGCAGCGGCGCGTGGCTGCCCAAGGGCGCGTTCGCCGCCTACCTCAACCAGCTCGACCCCTGCGAGCTGGAAGAACGCTGCGCCTGGGCAAGAAGCTCGACGCCCTGATCGCCGAGGCCGGGACGCTTCACAAGCAGGTCAGCCGGTCGCAAGCGGGCCGCCCTCGTTCCGCTTCGCCGAGCAGGACGTCGATGCAGGCCCGCGCGGCCGGGGTGCTGATCGAGTTCGCCCAGGACCACAGCTACGGCAACACGCCGATCGTCACCGACCAGGCCATGTGGCGGGGAGCTGGTCATCCCCGGACCGTGCAGGAGGTCCGCGTGCGGCTAGCGGCCAAGGGCAAGCGCAAGAGGCGCCGTGGGCGGGCGTGAGCGTGGCGGCCAAGGCGCAGCGCACACCCCGGGAGGAGCTCGACAGCGAGCATCGCGCGAACCTGCGCGAGTTCACCCGCCAGGCGCACCTGGTCAACCTCGACCTCGGGACGGCGCTGCTCAAGGACCTCACCGTCTCCCCCGACGACCCCGCCGTGGCCCGCTTCTTCGCGTGGGGCTTGCTGGGTCCGCAGACCACGGGGTACCTGGGGACCAGCGACCACACGGCCCGGACGATCGCCGCCAACGGCGTGCGCCTCGTGGTCGAGGAGCATCGCACCACCACCACGCCCAGGCTCAAGAGCGGCAAGCCGGGCAAGACGAAGGTCGCCTACGGTGAGGTCGACGACGCCGACAAGTGGCTGTGGAAGTTCGTCGCCGGCGCCAAGACCGCCGCCGAGATCTACTCGCGGGCTCTGGTTGTGTTCGCGGCGCAGCACTATGCCTCCCAGCTGGTGCTGCCCACCAGCCAGCGGCGCGGCTCGGTCCTGCCGAGCTCGCACAAGGACACCGCGCGCAAGGCGTTCGAGCAGGTCACCAAGGACGTCCTGCCCGCCAGCTATCTGGCGCTGCAGCGCGCGATCGCCGCCGAGGCGCGCTCCTACCACAAGCAGGCCGACGCGCTCACCGCCGCCGTGCGCACGAACCCCGCTGCGGCGGGCCCCAAAGTCGAGGGCCCCACGACCTCGAGGACGCGGCGGACCCGCCGGCTCGATGAGGACCTCGATGGCGAGGAGTACCCGCTGGAGAACCTCGACGGCCAGGACGCCGACGACGAGCTCGGCGACATCGAGAACTGACACCCATTGACCACTGTGCCGGCCCGGGACCCAGTCGTTCACCCCGGGCCGGGCACCGTCAGCCTGACAGGAGACAGACCAACTCATGAGCCCCGTGCCCGTCACCACCGTCCCCGGGTTCCCCGGCCACCCGATCGTCGCCGAGGTCCGCGACGGCCCACCAGCTTCACCATCGTCGGCTGGCCAGCGCCCGACACCGAGGAGATGCGCCACCAGGTGCAGCGCCTCCTCGGCCCCCTCTACCCGAGCCGGCGGATCACCGTCGACATCGGCCAGGTCACCGCCCGCGGGGGCCTGCTCGCCGGCGCGATCGCCCGCGCCATCCACATCGACCACACCTACTGAGAGGGGCGGCGGCGATGAACGTCTCCCAGATAGAAGTCGGGTCGATCGTCCTCGTCGACAAGCGAGGCGTCCGCTTTCACGCGCACGGTCCTCGGCCGCCACCAGGGCGAGCTTCGCGTCCGCCCAATCGAGCGCAACATCACCTG
>CAVXPW010000013.1:0-21187 GCA_963763785.1 uncultured Solirubrobacterales bacterium
CTCATCATCGGCGGCTTCCCCGGGGCCACCTGCTGAGCGCCGGCCGCCGGTCGGCGGTCAGTGGTGGCGGTAGTGGATCCAGGCCGCGAAGTCGGGCACGACGGCGAGGGCGAGGGCGAGGCCGAGGACGATCGCGGCCGTGAGGGCGAGCCGGCGTCCGGCCGCCCCGCCGGGGCGGGCGGCCGGGGCGCTGAAGTCGACGCGGACGGTGCGTCCGAGGGTCGGGAGGTGGCCGATCAGGTGGATGCCGACGGCGCCGAGCCAGACGAAGAACGTGACCTTGTGGATCGGAGGAAGGTCGACCGGGTCGACGGGCCGCCGAGGAGGAGGACGGTCCCGGTGGCCAGAACCGCGACGGTGGTCAGGACGAGGACCGGGGCGATCAGCCGCAGGACCGGCGGCGGCGGTCCCTTGCGCCGGTAGCGGCGGGTCCCGGCGTAGTAGTGGACGAAGCGGTAGCCGGTGCTCCCGAGCTTGAGCAGGACGGGGGGGAGGAGGAGGACGCCGACGAACAGGTGGACGGTCAGCAGGGGGCGCAGGAAGACGATCGTCAGACCCTCGAGGGCGGGGAGGGCGAGGAGGACGGCGCTGTTGACCGCGGTCAGGAGCTCGTTGCCGAGGGGCCCCCCGGCGAAGAGGCGCCCGTGGGGGCCGGTCCGGGTGGAGATCGTCCGGACGCTCACGGACGGGGCTCGCGGTCGAGGTGGACGGCCAGGGTCGGGCAGGCGGCGGCGGCCCGGCGGGCGTGGCCGACCAGGGCGTCTCCGAGCGGGCGCCCGTCGAGGATCGGATAGCCCCACTCGTCGAGGGCGATGCGCTCGGGGAGGAGCTCGGCGCAGAGGCCGTGGGCTTCGCAGGCGATCGGGTCGACCCGGACCCGGAGGCTCATGCGGCGAGCTCGGCGTCGTCGGGGGGTAGGGGCAGGACGGCCGAGGTGGCGCACCGGTCGCACGGACCGTGCCGGTGATGGTCGGCGAACTCCTCGGCGAACACGGAGAGGGCGCTCGCCGCGAAGGCGACGGCGCCGTCGGGCAGGCGGCAGGCGCTCCGGCCGGGGACGACGGCGAGCCAGCGGTCGAGGTGGAGCATGGCGTCGGCGGGGGCGAGGCCGTCGACGATCGCCCCGACCATGCGGGCGATCGCGGGCAGGCCGTGGGTGCACGGCCCGCACTGGCCGGCGCTCTGGCCGGCGAGGTAGGCGAGCACGGCGGCGGTCTCGGCCGGCCCGCAGGCCGAGGCGGGGAGGAGCGTCAGCACGCCGGCCCCGCGCTTGGGCCCGAGGGCCGGGAGCCGGCGGGCGTCGGCGAGCCGGCGGCCGTCGACCCACTCGCCGAAGTAGCCGCCGACGAGGACGGCCCGGATCGGCTCGGTGACCCCGCCGGCGGCGTCGACGAGCTCGGCCGGGGGGACGTCGGTCGCGACCTCGAAGACGCCGGGCCGCCCGACTGCGCCGGAGACGGTGAGGAGCGCCGACCCGGGATCCTCGGCGGCGCCGATGGACCGGAACCAGTCGGGCCCGTGGCGGGCGATCAGGGCGATGTGGGCGAGCGTCTCGACGTTCTGGACGAGGGTGGGGCGGCGGTGGAGGCCGCGCTCGGAGGGGAAGGGGGGCGTGAGCGTCGGCTTGAGCAGGGCGGCGTCGAGGTGGTGGACGAGGGCGGTCTCCTCGCCGGCGAGGAAGACGTCGGGCACGCGGACGAGGGTCACGGCCGGCCGCTCGCCGGCCCGCTCGGCGAGCGCTCGCTCGAGCGCGCGGACGGCCGGGCCGTCGGTCACCGCGACGACGACCTCGCGGGCGCGGAGCTCCCGGGCGCAGAGGATGGCTCCGTCGAGCACGAGGTGCGGGAGGAGGGTGAGGAGGAGTCGATCCTTCGCGGCCGCCGGCTCGCCCTCGGTGCCGTTGGCGAGGACGACGGCCGCCCGGCGGGCCTCCCTGACGGCCGCGAGCTTGCGCGCGGCCGGATAGCCGGCGCCGCCGCGGCCGCGGAGCCGGGCGGCGGCGAGGAGCTCGATCAGGGGGAGCCGGGATCGCCGGTCGTCGGGGGGGAGGGGGCCGTGTCGGTCCGAGTGCTCGGCCAGCGTCATCTGGACCTCGCCGTGGACGCCGGTGAGGAGCCGGGGGAGGGTCGGGGGCGGGGGGGTCACGCGGCGGAGCTCACGGTCGTAGGCCCGGCGACGGCCGGACCGGTGATCCGCAGGGCGGCGTCGAGGCGGAGGTGCCGGCTGCCGCGCGAGAGGGCGGCGGTCAGGTTGCCGCCGGCCAGGCTGACGATCCGCCCGCTGTAGAGGCTCGGGTCGGTGGCGGTCCCGAGGCGGACGAGGCTGCTCGTCATCGCCACCCCGCCGGTCGAGGTCGGGGCCCCGACGATCCGCAGGCGCAACCGCCGGCCGGCCGGGTCGGCGAGGGCGATCACGAGGACGATGCCGGCGGACGTCTGGGTCCGGACGATCCGGCCGGCGAGCTCGGTGGTGAAGGGGACGGTGAGGGCCGAGGCGGCGAGGGTGGACGCGGCGGCCGGGTGGGCGGCGCGCAGGACGGCGAGGGGGGTCCCGGCGCGGCGGGCCCAGCCGGAGGCGAGCGGGCCGTTGACGAGCCAGACGGCGAGGACGACCGGGACGAGGGCGGTGACCGCGCCGGCGGCGGTTCGCCGGCCGCGGTCGGCGGGCCAGCCGGAGGCGAGCCGGGCCAGGACGGCGGCGAGGACGGCGAGGAGGCAGGCGCCGGTGATCGCGAGCATCCAGGCGGTCCGGCCGTCGGTTCCCGTGCCGAACCCGTGGACGACGGCCAGCGGCCAGGAGGCGTAGGCGAGCCAGTGGACGGCGCGCCAGGCGCGGTAGCCGAGCCGCTGGCGCAGGAGGCTGGTGAGGGTGAGGGCGAGGAGGAGCTCGAAGGCGAGGGCGCCGAGGCCGAGCCAGAAGGTCCGGTAGCTCGAGGCGAACGGGACGAGGGCGGAGAGGAGCCCGATGCTGACGAAGGTGTCGAGGACGGAGGCGAGGATGTGGATGGCGAGGACGGCGAGGACGAGGAGCGAGACGCTCCGGTGGAGGCCGTCGACGACGAAGCGGGGGAGGCGGGTGGTGCTGTAGCGGCGGAGGTTGAGCACGCCGAGGACGACGCTCGCGGTCAGGAGCAGGAGGGCGACGACCCCGGTGCCCCGGGCGAGGTACCAGAGGACGCTGGGGCCGGCGGCGGCGGCGGTGGCGGCGGTCACGACGGATCCTCCTCCGGCCACCCGCCGGTGGCGAAGACGGCGCCGTCGTGGCGGACGAGGCGGGCCGGGAGGTCGTAGCCGGAGAGCCAGCCGAGGGCGGACGGGCCGCGGACGATGGCTGCGGTGCTCGCGGTGTTGGCCTCGACGCAGCTGGCGGCGGCGACGCTGGCCGTCCGCCAGGCGCCGTCGGCCGGGTGGCCGCTGCGGGGGTCGATGATGTGGTGGAGGTCGCGGGAGTGGCGGCGCCAGCGGCGGACGGTGGTGCTCGAGGTGGCGAGGCCGCCGCCGCGGATGGCGACGGTCTGCCCGGGAGCGCGGGGGTCGCCGCGATGGTCGTCGGCGACCCGGACGCTCCAGCCGTGTTCGGGCGCCTCGCCGGCGACGGCGATGTCGCCGCCGAGGTTGACGAGCACGCCGCACCGGGTGGCGGCGTGGGCGGCCCGGGCGGCCCGGTCGGCGGCGAGGGCCTTGGCCGTGGCGCCGAGGTCGAGGCTCATCTCGGCGGGGACGGCGACGGTCCGGGAGTCCTCGTCGAGGGTCACCCGCCGCCAGTCGGCCGGCTGGGCGGGGGTGACCCGGACGCGGAGTCCGGGGTGGGGGTCGGGGGGGAGGAGATCGAAGTCGCGGTCGTAGCCCCAGAGGCGGAGGGCCTCGCCGACCGTGGGGTCGACGGCGCCGTCGGTCAGGGCGGCGGCGCGCAGCGCGGCGGCGAGGGCCTCGACGAAGGCCGCCGAGACGGAGACGGGGCGCCCGCCGGCCTGGTTGACCCGGGAGAGCTCGGAGTCGGGGCGAAAGCGGCTGCAGGCCCGGTCGATCCGGCTGATCTCCCGCTCGACCTGGCGGCGGGCGGCCGGGATCGCCGCGGGGTCGGCGACGAGGACGGTGGCGGTCGTTCCCCAGACGTCCCAGCGGGACGAGCCGGCCCTCACGTCAGGAGCCACCGGAGGTGGTCTGGGCCGGGGCCGGGGTGGAGACTGGGGCCTGGGGGGGAGGCGCGGGCGCCTGGGGGGCCGGGGTCTGGTCGGTCGGCGTCGCGGCCGGGCTCTGGACGGTCGGGGGCGGCGCCTGGTCGGTGGCGGCGGCTGGGGCGGGGGCGGTCGCGGCCTTGTGATGGACGGCGCGAGGCGGAGACCGCTTGGCGGTGGTCGGGGTGGCCGCGCGGGCGATCGTGTGGCCGGGGAGGGCCTGGGCGGCGACGTCGGAGAGCAGGGCGATGAGGAGGACGGTGCCGGCGACGATGCCCCGGTTGAGGCGCCGAAGGCGGGCTAGGGCCTGGTCGCGGGCCGTCGCGGCGGAGCGGGGCACGCTAACCATGGTTCCGGGAGGGCCGAAAGATCGGGTAAGAGCACGATTAGAAAGTCCACAGGGGCAGGAGATCGTGTGGGTGGGGAGGGCCGGGGGGGAGGGCGCGGCTAGCATCGGGGCGTGCGGATACTCGTGATCGAGGACGAGGTCACGATCGCCGACTTCATCGTGCGCGGCTTGCGAGCCGAGGGCTACCTGGTCGAGGGGGCGACGGATGGGGAGGTCGGGCTGGCGCGGGCCTTGGAGAGCGAGGTGGCGCTCGTGGTGCTCGACCGGATGCTCCCGGGCCTCGACGGGCTCGGGGTGCTGCGGGGCATCCGGGCGGCGCGACCGGGGCTGGCGGTGATCATGCTCACCGCCCGGGCGGAGGTGGCCGATCGGGTGGAGGGCCTCGACGCGGGGGCGACCGACTATCTGGTCAAGCCGTTCGCGTTCGCCGAGCTGGCGGCGCGGGTGCGGGTGCAGCTGCGGGGCCAGGGGGAGGCGGTCGAGCCGACGCGGTTGGTCTGCGCCGGGATCAGCGTCGATCTCCTCGGGCGGGGGGTGCGGCGGGACGGGGCGGTGGTGCACCTCTCGACGAAGGAGTTCGACCTGCTCGTCCACCTCATGCGCCACCCGGACGCCGTCCTCTCGCGGGAGCGGATCCTCAGCGAGGTGTGGGGGTACGACCACGACCCGGGGACGAACGTGGTCGACGTCTACATCAGCTACCTGCGGCGGAAGCTGGGGGCGGCGACGGGGGAGCCGGCCCCGATCGTCACGGTGCGATCGGTCGGCTACCGCCTCGTGGCGAATGGCTAGGGGCCGGCCGCGTTCACTGCGGTCGGTCCTGACGCTCCGGGTCGCGGTCGTCCTGGTCGCGGCGTTCGCGGTGACCTTCTTCGCGGTCTACCGGGGGACGGGGACGCAGCTCCAGGGGCAGATCGATCGGGAAGCTCCGGGCCGACGCGGCGGCCTTCACCCGGAGCGTCGGACCGACGGATGGGCGGGCGGAGGCGGGCGAGCTGGCCAAGAAGGGGCTGCGGTACGTGGCGGCCCAGCCGTTTCGGGCGACGTCGCGCCTGCTCTTCGTGCAGGTGCCGGGGCGGCCGACGGCGACGAACGAGCCGGAGCTGCTCGGGCTGACGGGGACGGCGCCCGACGACGGGGCGGCGGCGCAGCGGTCGGAGACGGAGCTGGCGAGCGGGGTGCTCGGGGCGCGGACGGGCTACTCGACGGTGCCGGCGCCGGACGTCGGGGACCTGCGCCTGCTGGTCGTGCCGGTGGACATCGGCGGGGTGGCGGTCGCCCGGGTCGGGGTGGGCGAGCCGCTCGAGCCGGTGCGCCGGGCCCAGGAGGGGGTGCGCCGGACGTTCCTGCTGGCGGGCGGGCTGACCCTGGCGGCGGCGCTCCTGGCGAGCTACCTGCTGGCGGCGCGGTTCACGGAGCCGCTGCGACGGATCGCGGGGATCGCGGCCCGGGTCGACGCGGGGGACCTGACGCCGCGGATCGGGGCGGGGGGCCGGCGGGACGAGGTCCGGGTCCTGGCCGATGCGTTCGACCACATGCTCGACCGGCTGGAGGCGGCGTTCGCCGGGCAGCGGGCGTTCGTCTCGGACGCGTCGCATGAGCTGCGGACGCCGCTGACGGCGGTGCGGGGACAGCTCGAGGTCCTGGGGCGCCAGGAGGCGCCGGAGCCGAGCGAGGTGCGCCGGGTCGAGCGGCTGGTCCTCGGAGAGGTCGACCGGATGGCGCGCCTGGTCGACGACCTGCTCTTTCTCGCCCGGGCCGACGAGGGGCAGTTCCTCGTCCGGGAGCCGATCGACCTTGCGCCGTACGTGGCCGAGCTGTTCGAGCTGAGCGCGGGGACGGCCCGGCGGCGGTTCGAGCTGGGCGGGGTCCCGGCAGGGACGCTCGACGGGGATCCGGCGCGGCTGGCCCAGGCGGTGCGGAACGTGCTGGCCAACGCGGTCGAGCACACGAAGGAGGACGGCCTGGTCCGGCTGTCGGTGACCGGGCGGGGCGGGGTGGTGACCTTCGTGATCGACGACGACGGTCCGGGGATCCCGGAGGACCAGCGGGATCTGGTCTTCGAGCGCTTCCACCGGACCGACCCGGGGCGGGCGCGGACGACGGGGGGGACGGGCCTGGGCCTGGCGATCGTGCGGGAGATCGTGATCGGACACGGGGGGTCGGTCCGGGCGGGAGCGGCGCCGACGGGCGGGGCGAGGGTCGAGCTCGAGCTGCCGGGCTTCCGGCCGGGGCGGGCGGCGTGAGCGGGGTGGCGGGGACGCGGAGCCGCGGGCAACTCCGATGAACTCGCGGTTGTGGCAGGTGGACCGTGGCCTGTGGCTCGCCGGGATGGAGCCAATCGCGTGAGCGGGCAGACCGCGGGATACGTCGACGCCGGACCGGTCATCGCCGGCACGCTGAGGGAGCTGGCCACCCTGCGGCCTCCCGTCCCCGTGCTCAGCCTGTACCTCGATCTCGATCCTCGCGAGTTCGGCACGCAACCGGCGCGCCATAGCGCGGTCACGTCGCTGCTCGACACGGCGCACAAGCAGATCGAGGAGTACGACACCGACCACCGCGGGCGCATGTCCCTCCGCGCCGATCTCGAGCGGGTGACGGCGTTCTTCGACGACTTCTCGGCCAAGCGATCCCGCGGCGCGGCGATGCGCGGCCTCGCGGCGGGCGCCCGCGGCCTCCGTCGCCATTGCCGGCAGCACGACGCCCAGCCGCTCGAGCCGGTCGCTGACCGCGCGGTCATCCGGCGTTGTTGCCGATCAGTGCGCGCAGCCGGCATGGCATATGCCGTCGAATCAGAGGACGTGCCCGAGATACGAGCTCGAGCCCGCCCATGCGATCACGGAGCCGGCCGCGAGCGGCGCGCTGCCGGGGCCGAGGTCGATCGCCGCGCCGGTGGCGCCCGGCTGAACCGCGATCGCCAGAATGCGTGCCGGCTGCTGTTGGTCCGCCTGGGACATCCAGGCGCCGAAGACGCGACCGCCCACGACTGTCGCGGCCGGCGCGGAGTGCAGCGGGCCCGAGCCGAGAAGCACGGGTACGCCGAAGGTACCGCCTGGCTGTCTGACGCTGACCTCATCGGTCCCCAGGAACGCGGCGTCGGGGTTCGCGCCTGCGTCGGCGAACGCGAGCGCGGCGCGGCCCTGATCGTCTGCCGCAAGCCTCAGGTTGCGGCCGTTCCCGGCGAAGACGGTCTGCGCGGGACCGAAGCCGTCGCTGCCGGCACCCCGGATGGCCGCATCGACCGCGCCAACGCCAGGCTGGCCTTCGGCGTCGTCGTGGCCGTCGCGCCAGGCGGCGACGACCTCTTGCCCGCTGACGGCGAGGTGCGCCTCGGAGGCCGGGCCCGTCGAGAGGTGCTGCGGCGTCGCGACCTCGCCGCTCTTGCGGCGCGCGATCGCGATGTATCTGATCGGAAGCCAGCAGGCCGGTGCGCTGCCGCTGGCGCCGGAGGCCGAGCAACGGTGGTGGTATCAGTACTACTTCGCGACCGAGCGCGGCCGGGCAGGGTACGAGCGCTACCGGCGCGAGTTCGCGAGGCTCATCTGGCGGACGGCCTCGCCGGAGTGGGACTTCGACGACGCCACGTTCGAGCGCAGCGCTGCCGCGCTCGAGAACCCCGATCACGTCGCGATCGCGATCCACAACTACCGCTGGCGGATCGGCCTGGGCGAGGGCGAGCCGCAGTACGAGAGGCTGGAGCGCCGTCTGGCCGAGGCGCCGGTCATCGGCGTTCCGGCGATCACCCTCGAAGGCGACGCCAACGGCGCGCCGCATCCGGAGCCAAGCTCCTACGCGGGCAAGTTCGCGGGCCCCCACTCGCACCGCACGATCACCGGCGGCGTCGGCCGCAACCTGCCTCAGGAGGCGCCCGCGGCGTTCGCCCAGGCGGTCATCGACGTCAACCCCGAGTAAGGAGCTCTTATGTCAGAGGCAACCTCAACGCAGCGCTCACCGCCGTCCTCGTCCACGGCGCGTTCGCCGACTCGTCGAGCTGGAACGGCGTCATCGAGCGGCTCCAGGCGGCCGGCATCCAGGTGACCGCGCCTCCCAACCCCTTGCGCGGCATCTCCCACGACTCCGCATACCTCGCCAGCTTCATGAGGCAGGTCCGCGGGCCGGTGCTCGCCGTCGGCCACTCGTATGCCGGCGCGGTGATCTCGAACGCCGCGACCGAGCTGCGCAATGTCGTCGGGCTCGTCTTCGTCGCCGCGTTCGCCCCCGACGACGGCGAGCGCTTGGGCGAGGTGGCCGCCGGCTCGCGTGACAGCCTGCTGGGAACGGCGCAGATCGCGCGGCAGTACCCGACTGCGGACGCCGCGGGAACTGCCACCGAGTTCGCGATCGATCCGGCCAAGCTGCACGACGTGTTCGCTGCCGACCTACCGGTGGAGCAGGCCGCCGTGATGGCCGCGACCCAGCGGCCGGTCTCCGAGCTGGCCTTCACCGAGCCGTCCGGGCCGCCCGCCTGGAAGTCGCTGCCGTCCTGGGCGGTGGTCGCGTCCCCCGACAGGGCGGCCGGCACGGACGTGGTTCGCTCGATGGCCGAGCGCCGGGGCCACCATCACCGAGGTCGAGGGCTCGCACGTGATCATGATCTCGCGGGCCGACGTCGTCGCCGACGTGATCAAGACCGCCGCCGCCGCGGTCAGCCGGCCGGTCGCAGCCACGGTCGGGTAGCCCCAAACGATGACCACCGCGGTGATCGGCGCCACCGGCCACGTCGGCAGCGAGATCGTCCGCGGCCTGCTCGCGCGCGGCGAGGCGGTCGCCGCGCTCGTTCGCGACCGCGATGAAGCCCGCCGCGCGTTCGGCGAACCCGTCAGGCTGCACGTTCGTCCGACGCGCCTGGACGACCCACGCGACGTCGCCGAGGCACTCGACGGGATCGGCACGGCGTTCATCGCGATGGGATCAATCGGGACCCAGGGCGTCGTGCAGCGGATCGTCGTAAGCGCCGCCGCCGCCGTCTCGTCGATCAAGCAGGTGACCCGGCTGGCTGTGCTCAACACCTCGGCGGACTCGATCGGGATCAACCAGCGAGCCCACTACAGCATCGACCAGTTCGCCTCCTCGACCGGCGTCCCGTACTCGACGATCCGGCCAGCGATCTTCTCGGTCGCTGCTCGCGGCCGCGCCCGAGGTGCGCGCCGCGCGCACATGGACCGGCCTCGCCGGGAGTGGCCGCATGGCCCTGATCGACCAGCGCGACGTGGCCGCAGCCGGGGTGCGGGTGCTCACCGATCCGGCGCTGTGGGGCGCGCACCACGAGCTGACGGGACCGGTCGCGATGTCGTGGCCGGAGGCGCTCGAGCTGCTCTCGGCCGAGCTCGGCGAGCCCGTCGCCTTCCGGGTCGAGAGCGAGCGGCAGCTCCTCGATCGCCTCATCGGCGCCGGCGTAGCGGCGGGGGAGGCGGAGCTGCTCATCGCGCGCGAGTGGGCGATCCTCGCCGGCGAGAACGACTTGACGACCGACACGTTCCAGCAGATCACCGGCCGTCCGCCGCGGCCGGCGACCGAGTTCCTTCACGAGTACCGCGCGGAGTTCGTCTCGTAGCCTTTCTTCTTCAGTGGTCGCCCGCGCGGATGCGAGGAGCGTCTCAGCTCCCGGCCGCTGATCTCGAGCAACACCCCCGGCGAGTACCTGGCCCGCTTCTCGCGCGCAGTACGGGTGGGCGCCACAGTCCCTTCGCGGATCTCGATGAGGACCTGAAGCTGGACCTGGTTTGCGAACAGCGGTTCCCGAGCGGCGCTCTCGGACAGATTCTCGGGGCATGAAACTGCGGCATTGAAGGCCTGCTGTCCGGGCTGCGGCGTAGCGTCGGTTGCCCGGGATAGGGGCTTTCGGGAGAACGCATGGTGGGCAGGCCGTTTTGGACGATGGGCTTCGAGCCCGAGCTATCTCGGTGGCCGCCCCTGCGACTTGCCCGGGTGGTGCTTCGAGCACGTATCGGTCGTTGTCGTGTGCCCCCTGGTTCTCCGTGTGTCAGCGAATTTGAGGAGGCGTGGTGAGATCGGTCGGTAGAGCGATCGGATTGGATGTGCATCGCGATTTCTGTGAGGTCGCGATCTGGGAGGCCAGCGAGGTGCGCTCCGCCGGGCGGGTCGCGACGACACCCGAGGCGCTGGAGCTGTTCGCGGGTGGTCTGGGCGCGCGGGACAAGGTGGCGTTGGAGGTGACGGGCAGCGCGTGGGAGATCGCCAGGATCCTACGGCCACACGTCGCGCGGGTCGTCGTCGTGAGCCCGGCGGATACAGGGATTCGCCAGGCCCGCGCGAAAACCGACCGGTTGGACGCCAGGACGCTCGCGCGGCTGCTGGCCGCCGGCGAGCTTGACGCGGTGTGGTCACCGGACGAGGCGTGCCGGGTGATGCGCCGCCGCCTCGCGCGGCGCGAGCAGCTCGTGCGCGCCCGCTCACGCGCGAAGAACGAGATCCATGCCGTGCTCGTGCGGCGCCTCAAGGGCAAGCCGCCGGTGAGCGACCTGTTCGGCATCAAGGGCCGCCGGTGGCTGGCCGGGCTCGAGCTGCCGGTTGAGGAGACCGAGACGGTCGCGGAATGCCTGCGCCACATCGAGTTCCTCGACACGGAGGTCACGGCAGTCGAGCGGCTGATCGCCACCGAGGCACTCGAGTCGCCCGAGGCGCTGCGGCTGATGACGGTCCCCGGCGTCAACGTGATCTGCGCCACGACGTTCCTAGCCGCCGTCGGCGACATCCGGCGCTTCAAGAGCCCACAAGCCCTGACCGGGTACCTCGGCCTTGACCCGCGCGTGTACCAGTCTGGGGACGCACCGGCCAAGGGCGGGCGGATCTCCAAGCAAGGCTCTCCCCAGGCGCGCTGGGCGCTCGTCGAGGCGACCTGGTCAGCGGTCCAGCAGCCCGGGCCGCTGCACGCCTTCTACGCCCGGATCCGGGCCCGCCGCGGCGGCCAGATCGCCGCGGTCGCGACCGCGCGCAAGCTCGCGTGCCTGTTCTGGTACCTGCTCACCCGCGGCGAGGACTACGCCCACCAGCAGCCGTCGCTGACCGCCAAGAAGCTCCGGCTGCTCGAGCTCCGCGCGGGCGCGCCCGCCCAGAAGGGCTCGCCGACCGGGACCTGGGCGACCCGGCAGGCGATGCGCGATAGCGAGCGCAAGCTCGCCCTCCAGGCCGAGACCTCCTACCAGCGGGTGGTCCGCGACTGGCAGGCCGCGGCCCCCAAGAACAAGGCGGGCGCGAGCGTGACACCGGGACGCGCATCACAAAAGCCCACTCAGGGCAAAGTCGCGCGGCAGACCACAAGCCCCTGACGTCTGCGCTTCGACACGTCATCAACTCGCGCCCGCCCGCAGCCTAACACCCAACCAGCGACGCGCCAAGCCGCCGGCAGCCCGCCGGCCAACCGACTCACGCCGAAAATGAGCCCGATTGGGGCCGCCGACCGCCAGCCCACTCAAAACGGCGGCACAGGAGGCATCCTGCGGCCCTCCGAGAACCCCCCACGACCGATCGCACCCCAAAAAACCGACCCGAGATTGCGCTCCAAGCCCTTGACTTTCATCGGTCGTCCCGAAGTCATTGACTCCCTCCGCGATGGCGGACCCGTGCCGACCGGACCAGCAAACGGGGAGGCGGAGACGCATTAGCCCGGAACGTTCGCGCGAAGGATCTTCTCGGTCCCGCGCACCGTCTTTGGCACCGCCCGAGCGCAGCGAGACATGTCGACGGCATCGGGTTCCTCGGCCGACCCGGATTCCGATGTCCAGTCGAGCTCGACCGCCAGACGGAGGGGGAGGGATTCGAACCCTCGGACGACGTTGCCGCCGTCAACGGTTTTCAAGACCGTCGCATTCAACCGCTCTGCCACCCCTCCAGCGACCGCGCACCGGCGTCCCGCTCAATCCTACGGGGCGAGCCCTGGCGCGCGGACACATGTACGGCTCCGACCTGCCGGCGGCGCGCCGCGCCGTGAGGCACGCCGGCACCGACGCTCTAGACTGGCCCGGTCGGGAGAGGTGGCCGAGTGGCTGAAGGCACTCGCCTGCTAAGCGAGTATGGGGGTTAAACTCCATCGCGGGTTCGAATCCCGCCCTCTCCGCTATCACGAAGGGCCTGGAAACTAGCGCTTTTCGTATCCAGGCGTTGGCGGTTGCAGACAGCCAACGCTGCTTGCTGGGCCGTCCATGGAAGCATTATGGAAGCGCTGGCGCGACAAAACGACCAACGGCGAGCGAGCGAATAGCATTCGGCGGGCGATTCCCGTGACCGTGGGCGGCAAGCCAACGCAAAGACGGCGCGCCCGCGCCTGAGGTGGCCCGCCTTCGAGCGTGGGGACGGTTCAGTCGCCTGGAGCAGGGCCGCGTCGTCGGACGCGTCTGGCGGGCCCCTCGGGCATGAAGGTGGCGATGGTCTTGGTTGGTAGTCGACATCGCAACTAGCGTGTGAGGGCGGGCCCGCCCTCTTTGCCTCCTCAGGGTCAGGCGAAGCAGGCGTCCGAGCCGAGCACGCCGATGGGCCCGAGAGTCGTCCGTCTCGAAAGGGGTGGACCTGCTATCGCGACGCTCGCTCCGAGAGGAGCAACATCTGGTCCCGGTCGGTCTCGGTCAGAGCCTCAAGCTGGGAGCCACCTCGGAACGCGCCCGCTCTTCACGCGAATGTGGCCCCGGGGAGCGCTGGCGCCCGTCGTCCGCCAACCTCCTTCAACGGACCGGCGTCACGACATTGTCAAGGCAAGTGTGGTTTTCCTATTCATGGCTTGACAACTCACGCCGGCGCCGGGCCCGCGAAAGGCGAACGACTCGGCGACGCCATCGACCGCGTCCGGTCTCCGACCTGGCAATCAGCTTGCCGTCCGGTCCATATATCTCGACGGTCATTCCAGGTGGCCGCGGACGGGCGGAAGCCAGCTGACGTCGCAACACCGAGCGGTTCTTGGAGGTTGCGATGCGGAGCAGGGGACGGACGCCGACGGGTGGGGTTCAGGCGGAGAAGCAGCGGCGGTACGTGCAGCTGATCGCCGGGGGCGTGAGCAATAGCGAGGCGTGTCGGGTGGTCGGGATCGACCGTAAGACGGGGAACCGGTGGCGGTATGGGCGGAAGGTCCGGAATTCCGCCGGTGCGTTTGTCATCTATCCGCCGGTGAAGATCATCGAATCGAAGCCGCGGAGCCCGCGGTATCTCTCAGAGCAGGAACGGGTCCGGATCGCGGACTTGCTGGCGGCGAAGACGACGGTGCGGGGGATCGCCGAGCAGCTTGGCCGTGCGCCGTCGACGATCAGTCGCGAGATCCGGCGCAACAGCGACCCAGACGGCCGCTACCGGCCTCATCACGCTGAACACGCCGCGCGGTGCCGGGCGTGCAAGCCGCGCACGCGGCGGATCGCCGGCGATGAGGTGCTGAGCGAGATCGTCCAGCGGCTGCTGGCACGGCGCTGGAGCCCGGAGCAGGTCGCGCACGAGCTCCGAGTGCTGTTCGCCGACCAGCCAGGTCGCTGGCTGTGCAAGGAGACGATCTACCAGGCGATCTATGACACGGCGGTCGCCCTGACGCGCCCGGCGCGTCGACGGCGTCGTCGCCGGCGCTTGCAGGGCGTGCAGCGCCGCGGGCGGCTGACGGCGATGCGGATGATCGACGAGCGGCCAGGCGAGGTCGCGGACCGCGTTCAGGCCGGTCACTGGGAGGGCGATCTGATCATGGGCGCCGGGAACCGATCGGCGATCGGCACCCTGGTCGAGCGCACGACCCGATATCTGATCCTGCTGGCGTTCCCGGACGGCGTCGTGACCACTAGCGGGGTTCGCCGGGCGATCATCGACGCGCTCGAGGGGCTCCCGCTGGGGCTGAGGCGGACGCTGACCTGGGATCAGGGTAAAGAACTCGCCCAGCACCAGCAGATCACCGCCGAGACCGGCACGGGCGTGTACTTCTGCGACGCGCACTCGCCGTGGCAGCGCGCCAGCAACGAGAACATGAACGGGCTGCTGCGCGACTACTTCCCGAAGGGGACCGACCTCAGCGTCCACACCCCCGAGGAGATCGCGCGGATCGCTGCCGAGGTGAATGACCGGCCACGCCGAACGCTCAGCTGGCAGCGCCCAGCAGAGCTATTCGCCGCCGCGGCCGCCTGACAGGCCCCCCGAGCGGACGCGCGCCGCGGGCAGAGTCCGACTCCGGCTCGGCCCTCGGGCCTCGCCTCCGTCGCACCCTGCCCGCGTGAGCAACCCGCAGCCGCCGATTGGGCTCTCACAGGCGACGGCGCCCACCTCGATCGCCACCCCAGTCGTCAACTCTTCGGTGCCGCCACCCACCGGACTACGATCACACCGTCCATCTGTTGCGACGTTCGCTGGCTTTCCCCCGTCCGCGGTGGGGCCAGTGCAAACGGCCGCTCCCATTCCAGGCGATCGGCTTCGCCGATACGCGTGTCCCACTGAACGAAACCAGCGCCTTTCCGGCCTCTACCCCGAGCGCTCCCAGAAAGCCCGCACCTACCGTCTGCACGACGTCGATGCTGTACTCGACCCGCCCGACGTTACCGAGAATCACTTGGACGGTGTCCGTCTGTGGCGGAGCTAGGGGCTTACGACCGGATGCCCGTCGACGCTCGTTTAAGTCCTCGAGAAACATGGCCGGCGATCCGATGAAGACCTCCGGTTGGCAGCGTCGCGTGGAGAGCGCGCGCAAGTTCGTAGCGGTCCTGCTGCCACTCGCGGTCATCACCGTCGAACGCTTCGAACGCGATGGCGAATCCGAGCACGGCTCGGCGTTCGCCAAAGCCGGAGAGGCGTTCTACGGAGCGGCTTACAGGCTCGATCTCGATGCGCGCGGACATCGGGGCGATCATAGAGCTGCGCTTGTTCAGCGCGGCTGCTGAAGACCGATGCTGTGGCGAAGCGAGCGCCCAGGGTGGACGAGACGCCGACTCGCTGTGGACGACGACCAGGTCGGCCGAGCCGAGGCGAATCCGCTCCTCCTTCGGCAGCGAGGAGCAGGCGTCCGTCGGCGGCGCGGCCGCAGCATCGGACGTCGTCCTGAAGGGGGCGTGACGCAACGGCTGTACGTGCAGACGCCCCCTTTGCCGAACGGGACCGCCTCAGCGCCCCCAAAGCCGATCCCTCAGCGGGACTGCTCGGCTCGTCCTCGCGTGGGCCGGCGAGCCGCTCGCCACCGCCGCCGTCGCCGCCGTCGCGCAGTTCGACGACACAACGGCACGCGTTGCGCTCGGCCGGGCCGCCCGGCCGCAGCCCGCCGGCGCGGACTGCTCTTGGACGCTCGCCTGAGCCCGCCACGGCGCTACGCTTGCGATCCGGTGCCAAGCCGCCTGCGCACGCTTGAGGACCTCGGCGACCTCACCGGCGCCCGCGTGCTGCTGCGAGCCGAGTTCAACGTGCCGATGAGCGCCGTTGGCGAGGTCGCTGACGACACCCGCCTGCGTCTGACGCTGCCCACAATCGTCGCGCTGCGCGAGCGCGGCGCGCGGGTGCTGCTCGTCGCCCACCTCGGCCGGCCGCACGGTCGTGAGCCGTCGCTGTCGTTGCGGCCGGTGGCCACGCGCCTGGCGCAGCTGCTCGGCGAGGACGTCGCGTTCGCACCCGACCTCGAGCACGTCGTGGACGGCGACGTCGTGATGCTCGAGAACATCCGCTTCGAGGCCGGGGAGACCGACAACGATCCGGTGCTGGCCGCGCGGCTCGGCGCGCTCGCCGATGCCTATGTCAACGATGCTTTCGGCAGCGCGCATCGCGCCAACGCCTCGACGGTGGGGGTCGCGGACCACGTCGCGCACTCCGCGGCGGGGCGGCTGTTCGAGCGTGAGATCATGATGCTGCAGTCGGTCCTGCGTGCGCCCGCGCGTCCGCTCGTGGGGGTGCTCGGAGGTGCGAAGGTGACCGACAAGATCGGCGTGATCGAGCGCCTGCTCGGGCTCGCCGACACGCTGCTGATCGGTGGCGGGATGAGCTATCCGTTTCTCGCCGCGCAGGGGCATGGCGTCGGCGATTCGCCGTGTGACGCCGAGGGCGTGGCGATCGCGCGGCGCCTGCTCGAGGACACCGGTGGCCGTCTGCGCCTGCCCGTGGACCTCGTCGTCGCCGATCGCTTCGCGGTCGACGCGCAGTCGCGTGTGGTCGACGCCGACGGCATCGAGGCGGGCTGGATGGGGATGGACATCGGGCCGCAGACGCGTGCGGCCTACGCCGACGTGATCGAGCGCGCCGGCACCGCGTTCTGGAACGGCCCGGTCGGTGCGTACGAGCTCGAGCCGTTCGCGGCCGGCACCCGCGCGATCGCCGAGGCCATGGGGCGCAGCGATGCGACGACGGTCGTCGGCGGCGGCGATCTCGTCGGCGCGCTCCAGCGCTTCGGTCTCGCCGACCGCGTGACGCACATCTGCACGGGCGGCGGCGCCAGCCTCGAGTTCATCGAGGGCCGCATGCTGCCCGCCTACGCGGCGCTCGTCGACTGACGCTTGCGCCCGCTGCCGCATTGCAGCGCACCGCGTCGAGCTGCGCCGGCCTGCCCCCGACCACGCGGCGTACGACCTGCGCCTGGGGGATCGAGATGACGCGTCTCGGCAACGTCGACTGGTGCAGACCGCCATCGCCGACGCCGCCGAGGACGTCGAGCCCCACGGCCGGGGTGGTCTGAGTGGGGCTGCCGCGCGAGGGACCGCTTGCGAGACGACTCGAGGGGCCTCGGCGTGTCGCGGCCGTCTCGCTGGGGATCCTCAGCCGGGACGGGGTGGGCACGCCGGCTTGACGCGCAACAATCAGTGCATGGCGCTGCGACCCACGGCCCTGGGTTCTCTTCGTAACTTGCCCGCGCCCACCCGCTTTGCATGCATCGGAGCGAGCTCGGCCGGCGCGATCGGGGCGCTCGCCGGGTTTGTCGTGGGCCTCGACGCCTATGCGCCGACCGCATGGTTCGCCGTCCTGGAGCTCGGCGTTCCGGCGGCCATTACGGGGGGTGTCTTCGGCTTCATCGCGGGTACCGTCGCCGCCTTCGTCACGAGCACCGCGCGTCGCGTCAAGCGACGCCACGCGCGTTCGCACGAATAGCCCCCCGAGCGCCAGGCATCTCCTGCGTCGATGCGCGCCGCGCTCCGTGGTGGGCGATCGTCCCAAGCGGTTGAGAGACTTAACTTAAGCGGTGGGCTTCATCCCCGCACTTGATGGGCTGAGTTTCGAGGCGCTGGCCGATTGCTTCGATGGTCGGCCGATTGATGATCTCGCCGACGTCCCGTGGGTCTTCTACCAACAGGTAGCGATGCTGATGCGCGAACGAAACGCTGATCGAGCCGCGGCGTTTCTTGAGTCTCGGGCGAGCTCGCCAGGCGCTGACCCCGACCGTCTTATCGGCGCGCTGTTAGGGCTCAGCCACCGAGGCCTGTCAGATCACGCCTACCGGCCGCTGTTCGTCAAGAACCTCTCTCACGCCCACCCCATGGTCGTTCAGGAAGCGATCGACAGTCTCGGCCTTATCCAAGCCGCCGGGGAGGCCGATGCGGTGGCCGCGCTGGCAGACCATCCGTCGCCCTACGTTCGTGGGGCCGTGTTGCGCTACTGGATGTGGGTGTTTGGTCCCGGCGCACGCCCTCGGCTTCTTGCCGGGTTTGACGACCCCGATCCCATCGTCCGCTTCTGGGCTCTCGACGCGCTCGACGACCTGGGCGAGCAAGAAGACGACCCCGTGATCGAGCGCTCGGCGCATGACCTCGATCCCGACGTAGCAGCCCACGCCTGCTTGATCGCGGAGCTCCGTGCCGAACACTCCTAGAACTCGCGAATCGCCAGGCCCCACGCCTCGAACATCGGTAAGGCAGAAAACCCCGAGCTTGCACTCTCCTCCATCCCGCAAGCCGAACCCCCACCGGTGCGCCGGTCGTCGCGACGCGCGGCGACGAAAGTGCAGGCCGGCCGGAAGGATCCGCGTCGCGTAAGACCAGTTCGGTGATCGGTCGCGGTAGCGGGGCGCTAAACGGCATGCCTCCGCCGTTCGGTCGGTGGTGCGCTCTGTGTTTGCCGGGTTCCTTTGGCGCGGCGTGAGGCGCTGCGCTTGGGTCGCCACGCTCGGCAGCGGTTCAGGCGTTGAGCATCCTGCCGTCAGTTCGCGTCTCTGGGCGCGGGCTCGGCGGTCGGACGTGGCGGCCGCGGCGGCTGGGATCGGGCGGATCGCGGACGGCCGCGGGGGCGTCGCGCGGGCGCGTCGAAGCCCAAGGACTTCAGCTCTTGCGTTGTGCAGCCGGCGCTCATCGCTGCCGCATATGCGGCGCCCTCGAGCCGCTGGAGCTCGTCGAGTTCGACGCGCTTAGCGAGCGTATTTTTGCGTGCGTCGGCCAGAGCTCGCACCGCAACGATACGCTCCTCGAACAGCGCGCGAGCGCGCTCGGTCACTGCGTCTGGATCGTGCTCGGGGGTGACGACCGGTGCCACTTAGCGCGGTCCTCGCGCGGCGCCGCGCGCGTCGAAATCGAGGCTCGGCCGACGCGTTCCTTCGGGCCGGCGACGCGCCGTTTGCGTCGGTCGCCGACGCGCGGGTCCTGCTCGAATTACGGCGTTCGCAAGCGCCGCGGACGCTCGTGCGCGGCGGCGTCGGTCGGCGGATTTCCAACTCCGAGCGGTCGCGTGCGCGTGTTGTACTCATCGACGAGTTCCCGCTGCTTGAGGGTGCTGCCGTCGGCCGCCGCGCGCGTGTTCTCGGCGGTGACGAGGACTCGTGGTGCGGTCGACGCAGGTGACGGCCGGTCATTGCCACTGGCCGCGGTCCGAGCGCGCCCGGGGGCCGGCGCTGGGGAGGTTCTCGAGCATCCGTGCGTCTGGCGCTGTGCCCGTGCGGGCGGCGGCGTGCCGGCGAAGGACCCGGGTGAAGAGGCGCTGGGAGAGGAGGGACGGCCAGTAGCCGCGGCGTGCGGCGTACCAGATCGTCCCGGTTGCCCATGACGCCGTGCCGAGGATGAGGAAGAAGAGGGCGTACCCGTAGCCGCCTTGGGCGCCGCAGGCCCAGCCGATCCACCAAAGCGCCCAGCCGCAGTAGCGGGTGATCGTCGGGCCGAAGCGCCAGGCGGTCCAAGCGAAGACCAGGAGCAGGCCGCCGATGCCGAAGATCCACTCGGTCACTGTGGAGCCGCCAGTAGCGGCGGCGGCGGCGAGCGGCGGGAGCATCGGGGCGAGCGTGGCCATTGGAGGAGTGCAGCACCGTGCGGGGACGGAATCGTGCGATCGGGCCGCTACGGCTGGACGTTGAGTCTTGACGGGCCCCTCCGTTCCGACCCCTCCGCTTCGACGCTTCGTGTTGTCCGCCAGCGATGCCGCGAGGACAGGTCGCTCCGACCCGCCTCCTCAGAGCTCTCGCCAGTCGCTGAACGTCGTCGCCGAGCCCGCTCGACCGATTGGGTGCACCGAGAAAAAGCTCCCCGCTCAGCGGCTTCGCCGCTTCCGCAGGCGAGGCGAAGACCCCGCGGGTCGGGCGGCAGCTGTTGCCACATCTCAGAGGCGGTGAGGGTTGGCCAGCGGTCCGCGGGTACGTGCATCTCGAACAAGGCGAGGGTTTCGCCCAAGCCGGTTGCTGCGGGCGCGACGATGCCCCAGAGCTCGAGCTGGTGGGCGGCGAGGGCGACTCTGTGGCACGGTCGGTACGCGCCGACCTCGGAGACGAGGGACTCCGCGTCCAGGCCGAGGTCGGCGAGCACCTCAGGGTGTCGGAGGTCAAGGATGCGCTCGACGTTGACCTCGCAGGTGAGTAGCCGCCGCGGGCCCACGGCGCTGGCGGGCATCCCGTCGAGGTCGTCCTCGACGAGGTGGCGGTACGCCTCGACAACGACACTCGGACGTGGCCTACCGAGGTAGAGGACGCCATAGGCGCCTTGGGGTCCCCAGCGCCCGCCGGCCACGCTCGACGCAAGGTTATCGATCTTGGGCGAGACGTGGCGCATGAACTCGCCGTCAATCGCGGTCGTTGGTGTGTTCGCGACGGCGACGGCGAGGGCACGATCCACGATTACGTCGCACCGGTTGCGAGCCGTTCTACGGCGTTGAGCACGGTCTTGAAGTCGCCTTCGCGGAGCAGGTCGATGGGTCGGCGTCCGTTCAGGCTGCGCTTGCGGCCGTGGAGCCAGATCTCTGCGCCTTCGCGCGTGTAGACCTCGCGGAGCAGCGTGACGACGTAGTGGACCTCTAGCAGTCGGTCGCGTTTGACGCCGACGGGCTTGTGGACGCCGGAGGCCCAGTTGCTGACCTGGCGGCGGTTGGCTCCGGTGACCTCCGCCAGTTCTTGGATCGTCAGCGCGCTGGTCCGGATGTCCTCGACCAGCCGCGTGTACAGCTCGCTCTGGATGCCGCGGTCGAGGCTATCGACCGAGTCGGAGAGAGCCATCGTTCTTGCCTCCATTCTTGCCCGCTGGACTGCTCGCATAACTTCCTCCCAAACGGTAGCACGAAGATCCGCGCCACCGCGGAGGGCGCCCGAGAACCGTGAAGAGTCGGCGCTGGCTGTCCCGCCTTCGCTCCGCTGCCGGAAGTAGGACGTATGAGCGTCGTCGCGATCACCCCGGGGCTGCCACGACAGCCAATGACACCGAGCACGTCGGATCCGTCACCGTCGTCCGCCTCGGACGACCCCGCGTCGCACTCGAGCCGGTTAGCGTCTGTCTCATGAGCACCGACAGCTCCGCACGCCGACGCCGGGT
>CAVXPW010000014.1:0-81252 GCA_963763785.1 uncultured Solirubrobacterales bacterium
TCGGCCGCCCGCGTTCCGAGGCCGAATGGGGTCGCGTCGTGGCCCGGGGGCCGCTGACATGCGCCGGGCCGGGGTTCGGCACGCCGCTCTACGGGCCGCTGACCCGAACAACCGTCCGCTCCGGCGCCGCGGTCAACGCGCCTCGCGGGCGGCTGCCGATGAGATCGGACCAGCCTCCTTTGAGACCGTCACGATGTCCTGCAAGCACGTCCTTCTCCGGATCGCCTGCCTCGCGCTCGCCCTGGCCGCGATGGCGAGCGGACCCGTGCCGAACCTGGCGCGGGCGGCCGGGACGACGATCGCGCGCGGGCACCACTCCGGCCCGGCCCACCACCGCCGCCACCGCCACCACCGGACAGGCCATGCGACGGCGCGGGTCACCGGCGCTGCCAACGTGAACACGATGCAGGCCGGTGCCGGCGCCCCCCCGACCGCATCGGCCCCACCGGCGGCGCCCGCGAGCTGCCCGGATGGCGACCTCGCGCCCGCCGCGGCCAACCTTGACCGCGTCCGGGCGGCGATCCTCTGCCTGATCAACCAGCAGCGGGCCGCCGCGCAGGTGGGGCCGCTGCGCGAGAGCGCCGGGCTCGACGCGGCGGCGGTTCGGGAGTCGGACGGGATGGTCGCCGGCAACTACTTCGACCACGTGGCGCCGACCGGCGTGGGCCTCCTCGACCGGGTGCTGGGCGCCGGCTACGCGACCGCCGGGGCCATCGTCGGCCTCGCCGAGAACATCGCCGCCGGGAGTGGACCGCTGGCCACTGCGGCCGCTACGGTCGCCGCTTGGATGGCGTCGCCCGGCCACCGCGCGAACATCCTCGACGCCGGCTTCCGCGACGCCGGCGTCGGGGTGACGGTCGGCACGCCGGCGCTGCTCGGCGACGCCGGCGCCGGCGCCACCTACGCCGCGTGCTTCGGCACCGCCGGCTGAGGTGCTACTGAACGAGCAGCGGGGTCCCGACCGAGACGAGCCGCGAGAGCCGCAGGATGTCGGCGTTGCGCAGGCGTACGCACCCGTGCGACGGGCGGCCGGGCACGAGTCGCGGCTGGTTGGTTCCGTGCAGGCCGACGACGCCGCCCCCGGGCCAGTCGGTCAGCCGGGAGTAGGCGCTCGTCCCGAAGGCGAACGGCCCGTAGGCGCCGACCCCTCGCACCGGGAAGGCCTCGCGGATCCAGAAATGGCCGGCCGGCGTAGGCGTGCCGGGCGCCCCGATTGCGGCCGGCGCCTCGAAGACCTTGCGCCCGCCGTCGTAGAGGCGGATCCGCCTGGCCGCCAGGTTGAGGACGAGCTGGGTGGTGATGCGGTCGAAGGCGTCGAGCGCGTCGCGCGGGACCCAGCCGATCGCGCCGGCCGGCTTCGGCAGGCGCACCTGGTCCCAGGTCTTCGCGCCGACCTGGCGTTGGCGCAGGACGATGTACACCTCGGGGAAGCCGTCCTCGGTGTTGGCGTGGAGGCTCCCGACCTGGCGTGAGCTCGATGAGGTGTCCTGGCGGACCGCGCTCGGGCTGAGCATCGACGACCAGGTCGTGAACGTGGTCTCGTTGGAGAGGATCTGGTCGGCCGGCCCGTTCTGACAGGTCGTCGTCGGGTCGCACGCCGCCGTCGACGTCGGGGCGATCGGGGTAGCCGTGTCGGCGGGGGCGCCGGACGCTGCCGCGAGGGCGGCGACCAGGACGACGGCGGCAGACACGCCTGCTGCGCGGAGACGGTTGCCAAGCACGCCGGTCATCATAGGCGTGGCCCCGGCTGGCAGGAGCCGATCCGGCTTTTCGGACGGAGCATGCATGATCTCGCCCGCTGCGCGGTGTATGCTGGAACGTGGCATCAACAGTGTCTGCGGTCGCATGGGCGCCCGCGTCGAGTCAGAGGTCGAGTCAGAGAGAGGGAGGTCGGTTCGGATGAGTCATGGCAAGCTTCGAACTCTTGCGTCACCCTGCGTCCTCCTGGGCGTGCTGGCGACGTTGGCAATTGCGTCGAGTGCCGAGGCGGCAACTCATCTGACGTTGAGCAAGACGCTGCGCAAGGCAGCCGGCGGGAGCCAGGCGTTGATCTACACCGTGAAGGCCTCAAACCGCGGAGCGCGCGCCGCTCGCAACGTGCGCGTGAGCAACGCCATGCCCGCCGGGACCAGCTTCGTCAACGCGAGCCGCGGGTGCTCCCTCAACGCCGCGCGGACCACGGTCACCTGCAACCTCGGGACGATCCCCGGCCGCGGCAGCGTCGTGATCACCATAGTTCTGCGGCCGGCCGGCTCCAACGGCCCGACCGTGACCACCGGTGCCGGCGGGCTCGGCGGTTCGACGGCGACCGGCGGCACGACGACGGTGACCTCCTCCAACGCCGGGGGCGCGACCGTCACCACGGCCGCCCTGGCCCCGGCCTGCACGCGCACGATCACCGGGACCGTCAACGGCGCGATCATCGTCGAGCCGGGTGAGACGGTCTGCATCGTCGACGCGACGGTGCGCGGCTCGGTCATCGTCCACGCCGGCGGCGCCCTGTCGGTGTCGAACTCGAGGATCCTCGGCTCGATCATCTCCAACGGCGCCCTGTTCGTCTCGATCTGCGGCTCGCCGTCCTCGCCGTACACGCCGGCCTTCGAAACCACGGCCGGGTCGATCAACATTCGCAACACCACCGGTCCGGTGGTTGTCGGCGCGGCGAGCGGTTGCTCGCCGAACCAGATCGGCGGAGCCCTGTCCCTGACGTCGAACAGCGGCGGAACGACCGTGGTCGGCAACACCGTCGGCGGCGGAACCATCGCCCGGGGCAACCTCAACGGCCTGTTCATCAGTGGCAACAACATCAACGGATCGCTGAGCTGCTTCGCGAACGTCCCGCCCCCGACCAACGGTGGCGTCACCAACAACGTGGTGGGCGCCAAGATCGGACAGTGCGCCGGTCTCTGACACTGGCGGAACACTCGAAACGCAAATGGGGGCGGGGCGGCCGGCGGCCGCCCCGCCTCTGCTCGTGAGGGGACCGGATCCTGCGCGGTTCTGGCCGGGTGCCGTCCTCGACGCCGTGACGTCGCGACGCCGCGAGCCTCGACGGACGTGGGCAGCCGGCGCGGCCGGTGAACTCGTTCACCGCTTCGACGGTGGAGAACCGCGCTCGGGGCGGGGCGGTGTGCGTCGGCTGGCCTGCCGGCGGTGGCGGCGGCCTGCCGGCGGTGGCGATCAGCCGCGGACGAGCCGCTTGTAGGTGATCCGCTTCGGCCGGTCGGCCTCGGCGCCGAGCAGCTCGCGGCGGTGTTCCTCGTAGGCCTCGAAGTTGCCCTCGAACCAGGTGACCTGGCTGTCGCCCTCGAAGGCGAGGACGTGGGTGGCGATGCGGTCGAGGAACCAGCGATCGTGGGAGATGACCACGGCGCAGCCGGCGAAGGAGAGGAGCGCCTCCTCGAGGGCGCGGAGCGTGTCGACGTCGAGGTCGTTGGTCGGCTCGTCGAGGAGCAGGAGGTTGCCGCCGCTGCGCAGGAGCTTGGCCAGATGGAGGCGGTTGCGCTCGCCACCCGAGAGCTTGCCGACCTTGGTCTGCTGGTCTGAGCCCTTGAAGTTGAACGTGGCCGTGTACTGGCGGGAGTTCACCCACCGCTCGCCGACCTTGATCTGATCCTGGCCGCCGGAGATCTCCTCCCAGACGTTCTTCTCGGGGTCGAGGGCATCGCGCGACTGGTCGACGTAGGCGAGCTCGACCGTCTCGCCGATCCGCAGGGCGCCGGCGTCGGGCGTCTCGGCGCCGGTGATCATCCGAAACAGCGTGGTCTTGCCGGCGCCGTTGGGCCCGATCACGCCGACGATCCCGCCGCGGGGCAGCGAGAAGGACAGCGATTCGATCAGCAGGCGGTCGCCGAACCCCTTGGTCAGGCCGTCGGCTTCGACGACCACGTCCCCCAGCCGCGGCCCGGCGGGAATGTGGATCTGCACCTGGTCGAGCTTGACCTCGGACTCGTGGGCGAGCAGCGACTCGTAGTTGGCCAGGCGCGCCTTGGCCTTCTTGCGCCGGCCCTTGGGGTTGGTGCGGACCCATTCGAGCTCGGCGGCGATCGTCCGCTGGCGCGAGACCTCCTGCTTCTCGGACTGGGCCAGGCGGGCCTGCTTCTGCTCGAGCCAGCCCGAGTAATTGCCCTCGTAGGGGATACCCCGGCCGCGGTCGAGCTCGAGGATCCAGCCGGCGACGTTGTCGAGGAAGTAGCGGTCGTGGGTGACGGCGACGACGGTGCCCTTGTACTCGGCGAGATGGCGCTCGAGCCATTCGACCGACTCGGCGTCGAGGTGGTTGGTCGGCTCGTCGAGGAGGAGCAGGTCGGGCTGGGAGAGCAGCAGCCGGCAGAGGGCGACCCGGCGGCGCTCGCCGCCGGAGAGGATGCTCACGTCGGCGTCGGGCGGGGGGCAGCGCAGGGCGTCCATCGCGTGCTCGATCATCCCGTCGAGGTTCCAGGCATCGGCGGCGTCGATCTGCTCCTGGAGCCTGGCGAACTCGTCGGCCGTCTCCTCGGAGTAGTTGGCGGCGATCTCGTTGAAGCGGTCGACCAGGGCCTTGATCCCGGCGACCCCGTCGAGCACGTTGCCGCGGGCGTCCTTGGCCGGGTCGAGGACCGGCTCCTGCTCGAGCAGCCCGACCGAGGCGCCGGGGGCGAGCTCGGCGTCGCCGCGAAAGTCCCGGTCGATCCCGGCCATGATCCTCAGCAGCGTCGACTTGCCCGAGCCGTTGTAGCCGAGCACGCCGATCTTGGCGCCGGGTAGGAAGGCGAGGGTGATGTCCTTGAGGACGGTCTTGTCCGGCGGGAAGACCCGGGACATCTTGTACATCGTGAACACGTATCGGGTCGACATGAATCGCTGAGGATAGAGCCTGCCGGGCCGGCGCCTCGCTAACGTGGAGCGGGTATGTCCAACGTCTTCGATCTCGAGCAGGCGCTGCTGCTCCTGGAGCTCGAGCCGCCGTTCGACAAGCGCGAGGTGGCGCTCGCGCGCCGCCGGATGGCCAAGGTCTGGCATCCGGACATTGCGCCGCCGGGGCGCCAGGTCGAGCACCAGCGCCACCTCCAGGCGATCAACCAGGCGGCCGACGAGCTCGAGCGCCTGGCCGAGGGCTCGCGGGGCGGGCGGGTCACCCACAACGCGGTCAAGGTCTCGGCGGCGGCGAGCCGGGCGGCGCGGGCCGAGGCCGGCCGCCGCGCCTACGAGGAGCAGGAGCGCGCCCGGGCCGCCGACGCCGATCGGGCGGCCCACGATCCGTTCGGGAGCCGGGCGCCCGACCATTCGGTGGTCCACCGCTACGCCCGCTGCCTCTCCTATCCGGAGTGGGGCGTCGGGTCGGTCACCGGGGTGTACTTCAGCGGGGCGGGCGACGACATCCAGCAGTGGGCCCGCGTCCTCTTCAGCCAGGGGGTGCGGACGGTCCCGGCCGGGAGCCTCGAGTTCGTCGACTTCTCCAAGCCCGACGCCGGGAGCGCGCGGGTCCAGCGCTTCATGACCGCCGCGCAGCACGCGCTGGCCGAGGGCAACTGCGAGCTCGCCGCCCAGCGCCTGATCTACGCGCGCGACGCCGATCCGACCAATGTGCCGGTGCTGCGGCTGATGACGCTGGCCTTCTGGCAGGCGGGCAACCTCGAGGCGGCGGCGCGCGCGGTCCGCGACTGGGCCCGGGTCGAGCGCGACCGGCCCGCCGCCCATCGCTTCGCGGCGCGGATCTACGAGGACATCGGGGCGATCGACCTGGCGGCCGAGGCGGCCGAGCGGGCGGCCCGGCGGGCGCCGCAGGACGCGGGCGAGTGGGAGCGCCTCGGGCGGCTGCGGCTCCGCCTGATGGATCGGCGGGCGGCGATCGGCGCACTCGAACGCGCACGGGCGCTCGGCCCGAGCGTCGACGGGCTGCTCGATCTCGGGCTGGCCCTCCACCTCGCGGGGGATGTCGGCGGCGCGGTCTCGGCCTGCGAGCAGGCGGCCGAGCTCGACCCGGACTCGGCCGAGGTCTGGTCGCGCCTGGCCCACGCGCTGGCGCGCACCGAGCGCGTCGGCGAGTGCCTGGACGCCTGCGAGCGGGCGCTGGCGCTGGGCGCCGACTCCGAGGTCCGCGAGCTCCGCGAGCGGATCCGCGGGGCGCCCGCCCGGGCGCTCCCGCCACCCGTACCGTCCGGCGCTACGCTGTGGTGAGCGGCGAGTGATCCGGCTGGAGCCGAGGCGACGTAGAGGAGTAGTACATGAGCGGACTAACCAACCCACTGCACCTGGCCTTCATTGCCATGATCGCCCTGATCTTCCTCGGCCCCAAGCGCCTGCCCGACCTGGCGAAGTCGCTCGGCACGGGCATGCGGGAGTTCCGCGAGACGCTGAGCGCCGACCACCGCGACGAGGTCAACCCGATCGTCGCCTCGGTCGAGGCTCCGCCGGCCCCGGCTCCCGTGCCCGAGGTGGCTCCGGCCACGGCTCCGGCCGTGCCCTCGGTCACCCCGCCGCACGCACCCGACGCCGCCTGAGCGAGCCCGGGCGCCGAGCCCGCATCAGCGCCCGAGGACGGCGACGGCCGCGCTGGGCGGCGGCCCGGTGGCGAGGAGCGACGGCGCCGGCGCCCCGAGGATGAGACCGTCGCGGCCGGGGAGGGCGGAGCCGGCGGCGACCGGCGCGATGGCCGGGAGCCGGCTCAGCGCGTGGCGGCTGATCGGCGTGATCACCGACGGGCCGTCGGCCTCGGAGCCGGCTGTGCGGGTGACGGCGAAGGCGCCGCCGCCGAGGAGGACGACGACGGCGGCGGCGGCCACGGCGACCCGGCTGCCCGAGGCGGGGGAGCGCGGCGGCGCGGGCAGGGGCCGCGCGAGCGGTCGGTCGACGGCGACCCGGCGGCTCGCCCTCGGCGGGGCCGTGGCGTCCGGGCGCGGCGCCCGGCCGAGCTCCTGCTGGAGATGCCATTCGGCCGCGTCGAGGCGGCCGGTCAGCTCGGCGCAGAAGGGGCAGCGGTCGAGGCGCTTGTAGAGGGCGACGACCTCGGCGGCCGGGAGTTCCCCGGAGGCGCGCTGGCGCAGGAGCGCCGGGACCGAGGCGCAGCGGACGTGGAGTGCCGCCAGGCGCCGCAGGCGGGTTCCGAGCCGGCCGGCCGACCGCTCGGCTTCGGTGAGGGCGGCGTCGCGGAGCGCCGCGCGGATCCGCCCGAGCGTCCCGGGGCCGGGCGGCCGACGTCCGGCGCCCGACACGGCGGCGACGTCGGCGACGGCGCGCTCGATCACGCGGGCGGGCACCCGCGGACCGCAGACGCGGAGGATGTAGCGGCGGGACTCGGCGGCGAAGGGTCGGTCGCCGTCGGTCGCCGTCGGCGACGTCGTCTCGGCCATCCGGTCGGGGCTGCGGTCGCCCAATTTCTCCACTCAGATCTCGGCGCCGGATAGGACGGACAGAGGGGCGCGCGGCGACGGGATGATAGACGCCGCGCCCGCCGGACCGTCGACGCCGTCCGGCCGACGCCGTCCGGCCGACACCGTAGCTTGCCGGGCGTGCGCCTGATCGTCGCCCGATGCGAAGTCACCTACTCGGGCCGCCTGGCGACCATCCTGCCGCTCGCCGTTCGGCTGTTGATGATCAAGTCCGACGGATCGGTCCTCGTCCACGCCGACAGCGGCGGCTACAAGCCGACGAACTGGATGACACCGCCGACGGTGATCGAGCTCGAGGGGGATCCGCCGACGGCGATCGACGTCCGCAAGGTCGGCGGGGAGGAGCGCCTGCGGATCGTCCTCGACGAGGTGCTCTGGGACGAGGCGCACGACATGGGTGAGGCGGCCGCGCTCGAGAAGGATGGGGTCGAGCGCCACCTCCAGGAGCTGCTTGCCGAGCGGCCGGCCTGGTGCGGGGAGGGCTTTCGCCTGATGCGCCGGGAGTGGCCGACCGACATCGGGCCGGTGGACCTGATGTGCCGGGACCCGCGCGAGGAGTGGGTGGCGGTCGAGATCAAGCGGGTGGCGACGATCGACGCGGTCGAGCAGCTGGCGCGCTACCTCGAGCGGATCAGGCTCGACCCGGTGATGCGCGGGTGCCGCGGCGTCCTCGTGGCCCAGCAGTTCAAGCCCCAGGCGCGGGTGCTGGCCGGGGCGCGGAAGATCGCGTGCGTGGAGGTCGACCTCGCGGTGCTGCGCGGCGAGCGCGAGCCGCCGATGACCCTGTTCGCGGCCTAGCCGAAGGCCACCGCGTCGCCGGCGACGAGCGGCAGCTGGGGATCGTCTCCGGCGGGCCGGCCGTTGAGGGTGGCGAGCGTCCCGGGGCCGATCACGCGGCCGGCGAGGGCCGCGGCCTCGCCGAGCGTCGCCGCGCGGGCCTCCCGCCCGCGGAGCCTGATCGCGGGGGCCGGGCGGGCGCGGGCGGCCGCGTAATCGCCCGGGCCGTTGAGGTTCAACAGCGAGTCGAGCCCCGGGTCCGCCAGCGAGAGGCCCGCGTCGGCCAGCAGATCCTCTTTCGGGAGCGGGTGTGTCCGGCAGCGGTCGAGGAGCAGGCGCAGACGGAGGCGATCCTCGGCCAGCAGGGTGGTGATCGCCGCGGCGACGCTGGTGCGGTAGGCGGCGGCGAGCGGGTGGGCGACCCCGTCGAGCACCGGCACGCAGATCTCGTCCCCGGCGCGCAGGCCGGCGAGGACGGCGGCGACGAAGGCGGGGTGCAGGAGGGGGGCGTCGGTCGAGGTCACGAAGGCGACCTCGGCGCGGCCGGCGAGCCCGCGCATCCCCGCCGCGAGACCCTCGAGGGGACCACGGCCCGGGTGGGCGTCCTCGACCACCGCGCAGGCCGCGGGCAGCCGCGGCAGCGCCTGGCCGGGGGCGCGGACGACGATCACGGGGCCGCTCCCGTCGAGGGCGCGGGTGAGGATCCCGGCCACGCGCCCCAGGAGGGTCGAGCCGTGCCACTCGAGCGACGCCTTCGGCGCGCCCATCCGCGAGGAGCGCCCGCCGGCCAGGACGATGCCGCCCGCCCGGTCGATGGCGCTTACTCGCCGTGGAGGGTGGCGAGGAGGCTCCGCGGGCCGCCGGCGTCGCGGTGCTCGCAGAGGTAGATCCCCTGCCAGGTGCCCAGGGCGAGCGCGCCGCCGCTGACCGGGAGGCTCAGGACGGGGCCCAGGAGCGCGGCCTTGATGTGGGCCGGCATGTCATCCGGTCCCTCGAGGGTGTGCGTCCAGTAGGGGGCGTCCTCGGGCACCGAGCGGTCGAACCACGCCGCGAAGTCGCGCCGGACCGCGGGGCTTGCGTTCTCGTTGACGGTCAGCGAGGCGGAGGTGTGGCGGAGCAGGAGGTGCAGGAGGCCGACGCCGACCGAAGCGAGCTCGGGAAGGCGGTCGAGCACCTCACCGGTGACCAGGTGGAAGCCGCGCTGGCGCGGCGCCAGGCGGATCTCGCGCTGGACCCACACCCGGCGGGAGCTAGCGCTCGCCCGGCGTCTTGGCCGGGAACTGCAGGACCTCGTGGGTGATGTCCAGAGCGGTGCGCTCGATCCGGCTCTGCTCCTCGGCGTGGGCGACCGGATAGCCCTCACCGGGGCTGGCCCGCTCCGGGCGCCCGACGTAGCCGAAGCGCAGGTGGCGGGGCATGATCTGGCGCAGCCGGGCCGACATGTGGGCGCGGGCGCCCATGTTGCGCGGCTCCTCCTGGCACCAGACGACCTCCTCGAGCAGCGGGTAGCGGTCCATCAGCGCCAGCAGTTCGCCCTGGGGGAAGGGGTAGAGGAGCTCGACCCGGGCGATCGCCACCGCGTCGTTGCCCTCGCGCTCGGGGTGGCCGATCAGGTCGTAGTAGATCTTGCCGGTGCAGAGCACCAGTCGCTTGACCTTGGACTCGTCGACGCGGGGCTCGGGGAGGACCGGGAAGAACCGATTTTCGGAGAGGTGCTCCATCCGGTTGGTGGCCTGGGTCAGGCGCAGCAGCGACTTGGGGGTCATGATGATCAGCGGGCGCTGCTTGGCCACCCGCGCCTGGCGGCGCAGGAGGTGGAAGTACTGCGCCGGCGTCGTCAGGTTGGCCACCCGGATGTTGCCCTCGGCGGCGAGCTGGAGGAAGCGCTCGAGCCGGGCCGAGGAGTGCTCGGGGCCCGAGCCCTCGTAGCCGTGGGGCAGCAGCAGGGTCAGCCGGGAGGTCTGGCCCCACTTGGCCAGGCCGGAGACGATGAACTGGTCGACGACCACCTGGGCGGCGTTGACGAAGTCGCCGAACTGGGCCTCCCAGACGACCAGCGTCTCCGGCGCCTCCTGGCTGTAGCCGTACTCGAAGCCGAGGCAGCCGACCTCCGAGAGGGGGCTGTTGTGGAGCTCGAAGGGCGCCAGGGCCCCGGGGAGGCTCTGGATCGGGCAGACCGTCCGCCCGGTCCGGGCGTCGTGGAGGACGAGGTGGCGCTGGCTGAAGGTCCCGCGCTCGACGTCCTGGCCGGTCAGGCGGATCGGCGTCCCCTCGGTGAGCAGCGAGGCGAAGGCGAGCGCCTCGGCGTGGGCCCAGTTGATGGCGCCGCCCGAGTGCATCGCCTCGCGGCGCTGCTCGAGCTGGCGGGCGAGCTTGGGGTGGACGGTGAACCCCTCGGGGACCCGCAGCAGCTCCTCGCCCAGCGCCATCAGCCGCTCGGAGGAGACCGCGGTCTTGACCTCCGGGGAGGCGGTCCGGTCGAGCTGGTATTCGCCGGTCGGCTGGTCGGCCTCGCCGGCCTCGAGCGCCTCGGCGATCCGCCGCTTGAGCTCCTGATGACGGGTGGTCAGGTTGTCCCAGATCTCCTGGTTCATCCGCTGGAGCTCGCCGGCGGTGATCACGCCGTCGTGGACGAGCTTGTCGCCCCAGAGCTCGGCGACGCGCTTCTTGTTCTTGATCGTCGCGTACATCTCCGGCTGGGTGTAGGCGGGCTCGTCGGCTTCGTTGTGGCCGAAGCGGCGGTAGCCGATCAGGTCGATCAGCACGTCGTGGCCGAAGGTCTCGCGGAAGGCGAAGGCCAGGCGGACGGCCGAGATGCAGGCGGCGACGTCGTCGGCATTGACGTGGATGATCGGGACGTCGAATCCCTTGGCGAGGTCCGAGGCCCAGTGGGTCGAGCGGGCGTCGTCGGGGTCGGTGGTGAAGCCGACCTGGTTGTTGGTGATCAGGTGGAGCGTCCCGCCGACCTTGTAGCCGTCGAGGGCCTGGAGGTTCAGCGTCTCGGCGACCACGCCCTGGGCCGGGAAGGCGGCGTCGCCGTGGATCACGATGGGCACGGCGGCGTTGGTGTCGTGGTGGGTGTGCGGGCCGTGCCGCGAGGTCTGCGCGGCGCGGCTCGCCCCGACCACGACGGGCGAGACGAACTCGAGGTGGGAGGGGTTCGATTCGAGGTTGACGCGGATCGACTCGCCGCTGGCGAGCTCGTAGGAGCCCTGGGCGCCGTGGTGGTACTTGACGTCGCCGGTGCCGCCCTGGGGGATCGTGGTCACCGCCTCGAGCGTGGAGGCGCCCTCGAACTCGGCGAAGATCGTCTCGTAGGGCCGCCCGAGGTTGTGCGCGAGCACGTTGAGCCGGCCGCGGTGGGCCATGCCGATCACGACCTCCTGGCCGCCGTGGGCGGCGGCGAGCTGGATCATCTCGTCGAGCATCGGGACGGTCATGTCGAGCCCCTCGATCGAGAACTGCTTCTGGCCGAGGTAGGCCTTGTGCATGAAGCGCTCCATCGCGTCGACCTCGACCAGGCGCCGCAGGAGAGCGCGCTGCTCGTCTTCGGACGGCGGCTTGCGGAAGGCGCCGCTCTCGATCTTCTCGCGCAGCCAGACGCGCTGGCGGTGGGAGGCGATGTGCTCGATCTCGTAGGCCATCGTCCCGCAGTAGGTCTCGCGCAGGTGGGGGAGGGCGTCGGCGAGGGTGATCCCCGGGACGTGCATGCGCAGGATCCGGGCCGGGATCTGCGCCATCAGCGCCGGGGTCAGGCCGATCGTCTCGGGGTCGAGCGCGGGGTCGCCCTCGGGCTCGCTGCCGAGCGGGTCGAGGCGGGCGGCGAGATGGCCGTGGGTGCGGTGGGCCTTGAGCAGGGAGACCGCGGCCTGGACGGCCCGCAGGAGCTCCTCGGACGGATGCTCGGCGACCACGACCGGGGCCGCCGGCTCTGCCGGCACCGGGGCGGCGGCGATCGCGGGCGGGGCGGGCAGCGGCGGCGGGCCGAGGGCGATCCCGAGCGAGCCGAAGACGTCCTCGTAGAACGAGCTCTCGCCCTGGAGGTACTCCTCGACGCGGGCGAGAAAGCGGCCCGACTCGGCGCCCTGGATGATCCGGTGGTCGTAGGTCGAGGTCATCGACATGACCTTCTCGGCGCCGATCGACGCGGCGACGGCGCCGAGCCCGACGGGATAGGCGATCGATCCGGTGGCGACGATCGTCCCCTGGCCGGCCATCAGCCGCGGGACCGAGGCGACGGTCCCGAGTCCCCCGGGGTTGGTCAGGGTGAGATTCGCCCGGGCCATGTCGTCGGCGGTCAGCGCGTTACCCCGCGCCTTCTCGACGAGCTCGGCGTAGGCGGCGAGGAACTCACCGAAGGACAGGCGCCCGGCGTCGCGGATCACCGGGACCATGAGGGTGCGCGAGCCGTCGCGCTTCTCGACGTCGACGGCCAGGCCGAGGTTGACCGCGCCGTCGTCGATCCGGTGGGGCTTTCCCTCGATCTCGGCGTAGTGATGGGCCATCACGGGGATGTCGGTGGCCGCGCGGACGATCGCGTAGGCGACCAGGTGGGTGAAGGAGATTCGGCGGCCGGCGGCCTTGAGCTGGCGGCGCCGGCCGTCGAGGACGGTGACCGTCAGCGTGCGGAAGCTCGTGGCGGTGGGGACCGATCGGCTCTCGTCCATGTAGCGGGCGAGCTGGGCGGCGGCGCCGCGCAGGGCGGTGATGGCGCCGCCGGGGGCGGCCGCCCCCGGGTGCCCGGCAGCGCCGTTGCCCGGAAGGGCCCCGAGCACGTCGGCCTTGGTGATCCGCCCGGCGGGGCCGTGGCCGGAGAGCCGGCGCAGATCGATCCCCTCGACGGCGGCGACGCGGCGGGCGACCGGGGAGGCCCTGGTCGTCGGGTCGCCCGGGGCATCCCCGTTCGGACGGCCGTCGCCGGTGCCGGATCGCCGGCCGCCGTTGGCCCGGACCGGGCCGGCCGCCGGCGCGTCCGCGGCCGGCGCCTCGGCGTCGCGCCCGTCGGCGTCGGCGGCGCCGTTGCCCGGCGCGATCTCGGCGAGCACCGCGCCGACGGCGATCGTCTCGCCTTCGGCGCCGTGGATGCTGAGGATGGTGCCGGTGGCCGGGGCGGCCACCTCGGCGTCGACCTTGTCGGTCGAGATCTCGACGATCGTCTCGTCGGCACTCACGGTGTCGCCGGCCGCCTTGTGCCATTCCAGGATGGTTCCCTCCGAGACGGAGTCGCCCATCTGCGGCATCACGACCTGGATCGTCGCGGTATCAGCCATGCCCCAGAGACTCTAGACCCTCGCTCGGCCGAGCGAGCGAGGCCGCCCCCGGGGCCACCGAGCCCGGCCGTGGCCCGCGCAGGCTCAGGCGGTAGCGCTCCGGCGTCGCTCCTCGCGGATGAAGGCGGCGCTGCCGACGAACGGCCCGAAGCCACCGAGCACAGCCACGGCGACGGCCAGATGCAGGGGGATCACCCGCCGGCGCACGGCGGCCAGGCAGGCCAGCGACATCCCGATCCAGAGCAGTCCGTGGCCGAGCCCGAGCAGGAAGGTCGCCGGCTCGGGCTTGCCGCCGAGGAAGGCCGCATAGAGCAGCCCGAGGTAGATCGCCGAGTGCACGAAGGACGTGCGCTCGAGCCGCGTGAAGGTCAGCATTGCCGGCTACCGGGCGAGCAGCGAGGCCATGCGGCGCAGCCCGGCATCCGCCTCCGGGGGCCATCGCTCGATCGCCGCCGGCCACCAGGCGTGGGCGTCGTGCTCGGAGTCGGGGACGACCTCGGCGCCGTCGGGCAGCCAGGCCAGCCCGACGAACATCACGAGCCGGTGGGGGAGGCAGACGAGCGCGCGGGCGCTGATCTCCCGGGGGGCGACCGCCCACTCCTCCTCGAGCTCGCGGACCAGCGTCCGGGCCGGGTTCTCGCCGGCATCGACCGCGCCGCCGGCGCCGAGTGCCCAGCGGCCGGGCCAGGTCGAGAGCCAGGCGGCGCGGCGCCCGGCGAGCCACCGGCCGTCGGCCGCCCGGGTCACGCAGAGGGCGGCGATGCTCATCGACGCGTCGGGGGCGAGCAGGCGCAGCGCCCAGCGAACCGGCTGGATCTCGAGGGTCAGGGAGTCGGCGGTGGCGGTATGGCCGACCAGGCGGGCGCCGACGCCGTCGTGGGCGGGCGAGCCCCGTTCGCGCAGGGCGGCGATCGCCGCATCGGCCGCGGCGCCGGCGTCCGGACCGGCGTCGTAGGCCTCCTCGCGCCAGTGCGCCTGGACATCGTCGAGCTCCCAGACTCCCTGGGCAAGGATGCCGGGCTCGATGCTCACCGATCACAATCTAGTTACTCTGGCGCCCGGTGATCGAACGCCCTGGCCGAGGTAGCCATCATCGCCGCGGGTGCGGCCGATGATCGCCGTCCTCGGAGCGGGCGGCGTCGGCGGCCTGGTCGCCGGGCTGCTCGACCGGGCCGGGATCGCGGCGACGGTGGTCGCGCGTGAGCCGACGGCGGCGGTGCTCGGCCGCGACGGCCTCGCCGTGTCGAGCGTTCGCTTCGGGGAGTTCAGCGCCCGGCCGCGGACGGCAACCCGGCTGGAGGCCGACCCCGACGTCCTGATCGTCGCCACCAAGGCGAGCGGCCTCGAGCCGGCGCTCGAGCGGATCACCGGAACGCCCGCGCTCGTCGTCCCCCTCCTCAACGGCCTCGATCACCTCGCCGTCCTGCGCGAGCGCTTCGGCGGGCGGGCAGTGGCGGCGACGATCCGCGTCGAGGCCGATCGGCCGCAGGTCGGCGTGATCGTCCATTCGAGCAACTTCCTGCGCATCGAGATGGCCAGCGACGAGCGCGAGCTCCGCCCGCGGATGGAGGCGCTGGCGGCTCGGCTGACGGCGGCCGGCATCGAGGCGGCGATCGGCGACTCGGAGGCCGAGGTCCTCTGGTCGAAGCTCGTGCGCCTGAACGCCCTGGCCGCGACGACGAGCGCCTCCGGGCTGCTGCTCGGCGAGATTCTCGCCGACGCCGGATGGCGCGAGCGCTTCGAGGGCGCGGTCGCCGAGGGGGCGGCCGTCGCCGCGGCCGAGGGCGCGGCGGTCGATGCCCGGCAAATCATGCAGCAGTTCACCGAAGCCCATCCGACACTCGGGAGCTCGATGGCGCGTGACATCGCCGCCGGACGCGAGCCCGAGCTCGACGCGATCGCCGGGGCGGTGCTCCGCGCCGCCGACCGCCATCGGCTGCGTGTCGCGGTGATCGAGGGGCTGGTGGAGGACATCGTCCGCCGCGCGCAGGTCGCGCCCCCGCGCCGCGCCGTCTGAAAAGTGCGGTGCGGGCCTCGCGCCCTATCGCCGCGGCCGGGCGCACCGTATGCTGCGCCGACGGCCCACGGTCAATAACACGGAGGTCCCGCCTGATGCCCCTGCGGATGACGCGTCTTGCCGGTCGTCCCGCTGTCCTCCTGCTCGCCCTCGGAGCGCTCGGCGCCTGCGGCGGGGCGGCGAAGAAGACCGCCTCGGCGAGCACGACCCCTTCCACCACGCCGGCCTCGACGACGGGGACCCTGGTCGTCGCCGCCGACGCCACCTACGCCCCGAACGAGTTCGTCGGTCCCGACGGCCGCACGGTCACCGGCATGGACGCGGATCTGGTCCGGGCCCTCGGCGGTGCCCTGGGCCGCCAGGTCAAGGTGGTCAACGCCAACTTCGCCAGCATCATCCCTGGGCTGGCGGCGGGCAAGTACGACCTCGGGGCGTCGTCGTTCACCGATACGAAGGAGCGCGAGAAGACCGTCGACTTCGTGACCTACTTCACGGCCGGCACGTCGTTCTACACGCGGACCCAGGGCGGCAAGACGATCGGGACGCTCGCCGCGCTGTGCGGGGCCTCCGTGGCGGTCGAGAGCGGCACCACCCAGCAGGTCGACGCGGCCGCCCAGGACAAGAAGTGCCGGGCGGGCGGCAAGGGCGCCGTCAACGTGCTCGTATTTCCCGACCAGAACGCGGCCAACCTCGCGCTGCGCAGCGGCCGGGCGCAGGTCGGGATGGCCGACTCGCCGGTCGCGGCCTACGCGGTCAAGCAGTCGGGCGGGCAGTTCAAGCTCGTCGGGAGCGCGTACGGGACGGCGCCCTACGGTCTCGCCCTGCCCAAGGGGAGCAAGCTCGCCGCGCCGCTGCTCGGAGCGCTCAAGGGCCTGATCGCCGACGGCCAGTACGCAAAGATCCTCGCCAAGTGGGGCGTCTCCTCGGGGGCGGTCGCCAATCCGATGATCAACGGCGCCACCGGCTAGCCGGCGGCGCCGATGTCCTCCCTCGAGGCCGCAGAAGGCCTCCCACCGCCCGGTCCGCCGCCCGAGGTCCGGGCGGTGGCGGTCAGGCGGCCGGGCCGGTGGATCGCCGGAGCGCTCGTCCTGCTCGTGGTGGCGGCGCTCGGGCGTTCGGTGGCCACCAACCCGCGCTTCGAGTGGGACGTCGTCGGTCAGTACCTGTTCGACGGGCGGATCCTCCACGGCGTCCTCGTCACCATCGAGCTAACGGTGGCGGCGATGGCCGCGGGCATCGTGCTCGGCGTCGTTCTCGCCGTGATGCGGCGGTCGGCCAACCCGCTCGTCTCGGGCTCGAGCTGGCTCTACATCTGGTTCTTCCGCGGCACGCCGGTGCTCGTCCAGCTGCTCTTCTGGAATTCGATCTCGGCGCTCTACCCGACGCTCTCGCTCGGGGTGCCGTTCGGGCCCGAACTCGTCCACCTCGACGCGAACTCGCTGACCAAGCCGTTCGTCGTCGCCCTGCTCGCCCTCGGCCTCAACGAGGCGGCCTACATGGCGGAGATCGTTCGGGCCGGAATCATCTCCGTGGACGAGGGTCAGACCGAGGCGGCGCTGTCGCTCGGGATGACGCGTCTCCAGGTCATGCGCCGGATCGTCCTGCCCCAGGCGATGCGGGTGATCGTGCCGCCGACGGGCAACGAGACGATCTCGATGCTGAAGACTTCTTCGCTGGTCAGCTTCATCGCGCTCGCCGACCTGCTCTACGCGGCGCAGCAGATCTACGCGGTCAACTACAAGATCATCCAGCTGCTCCTGGTGGCGAGCGCCTGGTACCTGCTGATGACGAGCGTGCTCTATGTCGGCCAGTACCAGCTCGAGCGCCGCTTCGGGCGCGGCTCGTCGCGGGAGCCCCCGGCCACGGCGGCCTCCCGTCTGCTGCGCCGCCTGCGGCTCGGGCGGGCGCGGGAGAGGTCGCGATGAGCGGGCCGCCGGTGAGCGCCGCCGCCGGGCCGATGGTCAGCGCCGCGGCCGTCCACAAGCGCTTCGGCCGCCAAGAGGTGCTCCGCGGGATCACGCTCGACGTCGCCCCCGGAGAGGTGATGTGCCTGCTCGGACCGTCCGGCTCGGGGAAGTCGACCTTCTTGCGCTGCATCAACCACCTCGAGAAGATCGACGCCGGCCGCCTGTCGGTCGACGGTGAGCTCGTCGGCTACCGCGAGGCCGGCGGGAAGCTCTACGAGCTCCGCGAGGGCGAGGTGGCGCGCAAGCGGGCGGAGATCGGCATGGTCTTCCAGCGCTTCAACCTCTTCCCGCACATGACGGCACTCGAGAACGTGACCCTCGCCCCGGTCCGCGTGCGGGGCCTGGCCCGGCGGGTGGCCGTCGAGGAGGCCGGGGAGCTCCTCGAGCGAGTCGGGCTGGGGGACAAGCGGTCCGCCTATCCGGCCCAGCTCTCGGGGGGCCAGCAGCAGCGGGTGGCGATCGCCCGGGCGCTGGCCATGGCGCCGAAGCTGATGCTGTTCGACGAGCCGACCTCGGCGCTCGACCCCGAGCTGGTCGGAGAGGTCCTCGGGGCCATCCGCCGGCTGGCGGCGGAGGGGATGACGATGATCGTCGTTACCCACGAGACGGGCTTCGCCCGGGAGGTGGCCGACACCGTCGTGTTCATGGACGCCGGCGTGGTCGTCGAGAGCGGGCCGCCGGCCGAGGTCCTCGGCAACCCGCGCCACCCGCGGACCCAGGCCTTTCTGTCGAAGGTCCTCTGAGGCGGGCGCTCGGGTTGGGATCGGGGCGCAGTCGGCGACCGGGTAGCGGCTCGGGTCGCGGCGGGGCTATCCGCGGACCGGGTAGCGGGTCCGGGGTCGCGGCGCAGTCCGGGGTCCGGGTCGCGGGTCCGGGTCGCGGCGCAGTCCGGGGCCGGGTCGCCGGCTGCGGCCGCACGGAGCGCCGGTCCGCTCCGACCCGCCCGCTCGCCCCGGGTCGCCCCCTTCGCTGCTATGATTACTCGTACTAATTAGATGACTGAATCAACCCGGCAAGACACCACCGAGCTCGCCGCCCGCCTCCGGGTGGTTCTCGTCCGGACCGCCCGGCGCCTGCGCCAGCATGCCGATACCGGCCTCTCGCCGTCCCTCACCGCCGCCCTGATCGCGATCGCCCGCCGCGGTCCCCTCACGCCGAGCGAGCTCGCCGACGGCGAGTGCGTCAAGCGGCCGACAGCGACCCGCTTCATCGCCTGCCTCGAGCACGCCGGCCTGGTCTCCCGCGACCCCGATCCCGAAGACGGCCGCTCCTACCGCGTGGAGGTCACCCCCCGCGGCTCGGCCCTCCTCGCGTCGTCGGCCTGCCGCAAGAACGCCTATCTCGCGCGCGGCCTGCGCGGTCTCGAGCCCGACGAGCTCGAGACGCTCGAGCGCGCCGCCGCCCTGCTCGAGCGGCTGATCGACGAGGAGCAGCGGTGAGCGCCCACGGCGACCGGCGCCCGGTGGTCGATCCGGACGCTCCGCCGCCGACCCCGGTGACCCCGGAGGTCCGCCGCCGCATCCTTGGGCTGTTCGTGCCCTACCGGGGCCGCCTCGGCGCGGTGATCGGCCTGATCGTCATCTCGGCCGGGCTGAGCGCGCTCTCGCCGTTCCTCCTGCGCGCCGTGCTCGATCAGGCGATTCCCCGGCACGACACGACCCTGCTGACCGAGCTCGTGCTCGGGATGATCGCGATCGCGATCGCCTCCGGCGCGCTCGGCGTCGCCCAGACCTGGCTGTCGAACGTCGTCGGCCAGCGCGTCATGCACGATCTCCGCACGACGGTCTACCGCCACCTCCAGCGGATGTCGCTCGCCTTCTTCACGCGCACCCGGACCGGCGACGTCCAGTCGCGCCTGGCCAACGACATCGGCGGGATCGACACCGTCGTGACCAGCACGGCGACCTCGATCGCCTCGAACGCTACGACGGTGATCGCCACCGTCGTGGCGATGGTCCTGCTCGACTGGCGCCTGGCCGCCGCTTCGCTGGTCACGCTGCCGTTCTTCGTCTGGCTGACCCGCCGGGTCGGCGCCGAGCGGCGGAGGATCGCGTCCAAGCGCCAGGGCAGCCTGTCGGACCTCTCGTCCCTCGTCGAGGAGTCCCTGTCGGTCTCGGGCATGCTGCTCGGCAAGACGATGGGTCGGGCCGACGACCTCGGAGGGCGCTTCTCGAGCGAGTCCGCGCGCCTCGCCGACCTCGAGGTCCGCTCGAAGATGGCCGGCCGCTGGCGGATGGCCACGGTGACGATGACCTTCGCGATCATGCCGGCGATCGTCTACGAGTTCGCCGGCCTCTCCGGCGGGATCACGATCGGCACGCTGGTCGCCGTGACGACGCTGCAGACCCGGCTCCTCTTCCCGATCGGCCAGCTGCTGTCGGTCGGCGTCGACATCCAGACCTCGCTCGCCCTGTTCGACCGGATCTTCGAGTACATGGACCTCCCGGTCGACATCGTCGAGGCGGCCGACCCGGTCGAGCTCCGTCCGGACGAGTTGCTCGGCGAGGTGCGGTTGAAGGATGTCGGCTTCCGCTACGACGCCGACGGCCCCTGGACCCTCGACGGCATCGACCTCGTCGTCCCCGCGGGAACCCGCGCCGCGGTGGTCGGGGAGACCGGGTCGGGCAAGACGACGCTCGGCTACCTGATCGCCCGGCTGTATGAGCCCGAGCGGGGCAGCGTGACCATCGACGGCGTCGACGTCCGCGACACCAGCTTCGCCTCGCTGGCCGCCACGGTGGGCGTCGTCTCCCAGGAGACCTACCTCTTCCACGCCACCGTCCGCGAGAACCTCCGCTTCGCCCGCCCTGACGCCACCGACGAGGAGGTCGAGGCGGCGGCCCGGGTCGCGGCCATCCACGCCATGATCGCCGCCCTCCCCGACGGCTACGACACCGTCGTCGGCGAGCGCGGCTACCGCTTCTCGGGCGGTGAGAAGCAGCGGATCGCCATCGCCCGGACCGTCCTGCGCAACCCGCCGGTGCTCGTCCTCGACGAGGCGACCAGCGCCCTCGACACTCAGACCGAGCGCGCGGTCCAACTCGCCCTCGACCGGCTGTCTGAGGACCGCACGACGATCACCATCGCCCACCGCCTCTCGACCGTCCGCGACGCCGACCAGATCGTCGTCCTCGACGGGGGGCGGATCGTCGAGCGCGGTACCCACGAGGAGCTGCTAGAGCGCGCGGGCCGCTACGCGGCGCTGGTCGCCCGCGACGGCGCGGTGTTCGCCTCGGGCGACTGATCGTCTACCGTTTCCGGCGATGGCCTCACTCGAAGCCGAGATGCTGGAGTTCATCCGCCGCGGGGTGGATCACCACGCCGAGACCTGCCCGATGGCGCCGCGGGCCATCCTCCTCAACCCGGGCAACCACGAGCTGTTCGGCTGGGACGAGCTCTGGGGCATCCCGGTGCTGGCCGACGAGCGCGTCGCGCCCAAGCGGTTTCGGATCGACTGCGACGGCTCCGCCTTCGGGATCGAGGGCGAGGTGGCCGAGATGCTCCGCACCGAGCAGCCGACCGAGCTCCCGATGGCGCCGGTCGGCCCCCGCGAGACCGAGCCGACCGCCCGCGGCGGCCGCTCCGCCTGACGGCACCCGCACCGGTGCCGGTACGGCACCGGTGGGGGCCGGCCGCCCCGGGCGGGTCGACCCCCGGTGCCGCCCCGGGCGGGTCGACCCCCGGGAGGCCCTACCCGGCCCCGCGTTCGATGAGCTCGATCCGGTAGCCGTCGGGGTCGCGCACGAAGCACAACCGCGAGCCGCCCGCACGGATCGAGTACGGCGGCTTCTCGGGCTCGATGCCGTGCTCGGCCAGCCGGGCCAGCGTCCCGTCGAGGTCCTCGACGGTGACCGCGATGTGGTTGTAGCCGCTGCCGAGGTCGTAGTGGTCGATCCCGTGGTTGTAGGTCAGCTCGAGCCTCGGGCCATCGCCCTCCAGGCCCATGAAGACGTTGATCGCCTCGTCGCGGATCGGCATGCGCCGGAGCTCCTCGAACCCGAGCGCCTCGTAGAAGGCCACCGACCGGTCGATATCCCCGATCCGGTAGCAGGTGTGGATTAGTTGCATGGCGCGAAGGCTACGCGACGTCGCGGGATTGGCGCCGAGCACCGGTACGTGAGACCATGCCGCGCGATGATCGTCGAGCGCTCGATGAACCAGCAGTTCCTCTCCAACACGTATCTCGTCTGCGACGAGGAAGGCGGGAGCGGGCTGATCGTCGACGCCGGCGGGCCGGTGGCACCGTTGATCGCCGCCGCCGATCGGCTCGGGGTCACGCCGTCCCACGTGCTCCTCACCCACCACCACCACGATCACGTCAGCGAGCTCCGGGCGCTGATCGCCCGATGGCCCGGGCTGGCCGCGCTGATCCACCCGCTCGAGCGCGACGCCGTGTCGGGCGCCACGGGCACCGTCGAGGCCGGCGAGCGTCTCGCGGTCGGCGAGCTCGACATCCGCCCGCTCCACACCCCCGGCCATACCGCCGGGATGCTCTCCTTCCTGGTCGACCACAAGGGCGAGCAGGCCGTGTTCACCGGCGACACCCTGTTTCGCAACTCGGTCGGCGGCGTCCGCGCGCCCGGCCACACGACCTACCAGGACCTCAAGGACTCGATCATGGGCACGCTGATGGAGCTCGACCGCCGCACGGTGATCCACCCCGGCCACACCGAGCCGACGACGGTGGCCCAGGAATGGGAGACCAACTCCTTCATCCGCGTCTGGCGCGGCCTCGACCGCGAGGGCCAGGGCCGGTGCCGGGCACTCGGCGAGCCGGCGACGCTCGTGCTCTGGGGCGACGACTACGACGGCGGCCACAAGGCGTGGGTGCGCTGGGCCGACGGCCGGGACGACATCGTCCCGGGCTCGCGCGTCGAGAAGGCCTGAGGAGGACCCCGCCCCCGAGGCTGGCGGGACCGCCTAGTCTTGGGGTCAAGTGGCTCGCGACCAGATTCCGACCTCGCGCGTGCGCCGCTCCGCCAAGGTGGGGCGGCTCGCCGCCGGTCAGGCGGTCAAGCAGCTCGGCACGCGGGCGGCCAACGTCGTCCGCGAGGATGAGGCGGCCCGCGCGGCGCTCGACCGCCGCCAGATCGAGACGGCCCAGCAGATCGTCACCGCCCTCGGGGCGATGAAGGGGGCGGCCATGAAGCTCGGCCAGGTGATGTCGTTCCTCGACGTCGGCCTCGTCCCCGAGGAGTACCGAGAGGAGTTCCAGCGCAAGCTCGGCGAGCTCCGCGACTCGGCGCCGAAGGTCTCCTTCGAGGGCATGCGCAAGGTGATCGAGGCCGAGTACGACGAACCGATCGGCGAGGTCTTCGCCGAGTTCGACCCCGAGCCGCTGGCCGCCGCGTCGATCGGGCAGGTCTACCGGGCTCGCCTTCACGACGGGCGGGAGGTGGCGGTCAAGGTGCAGTACCCCGGCGTGGCCGCCGCCGTTCGCTCGGACATGCAGAACCTGGGGATGATCATGCGGCTGATGAAGCGCGTCGCCCCCGGCCTCGACGCCCAGGCGATCGCCAAGGAGATCCGCGAGCGGATCGGCGAGGAGCTCGACTACGAGCTCGAGGCCTCGAACCAGCGGGCGATGGCCCGGATCTTCCGCGGCCATCCCTTCATCTTCGTCCCGGCTGTGATCGGCTCCCTCTCGCGCGAGCGGGTGATGGTCACGGAGTTCGTCCACGGCCGCGGGTTCGAGGAGCTCAAGGACGCCGGGCAGGAGGAGCGCGACCGGCTCGGCGAGATCGTCTTCCGGTTCTACTTCGGCTGCATGTACCGCCATCACCAGTTCTCCGGGGATCCCCACCCCGGCAACTTCATGCTCCTCGACGACGGCCGCGCCGCCTTCCTCGACTTCGGCCTCTACAAGCGGATCGACGCCGCCGTGGCCGAGTTCGAGCTCGAGGCCCAGCGCCTGACCGTGGCCGGCGACGCCGCGGGGCTGGTCGACCATCTCGCCGCCGGCGGCTTCCTGGCCGACCCCGACCGTCACGACCCGGCGCAGATCATCGCCCAGGCCCGCGACGTCACCTGGTGGTATACCGAGGACCAGGAGCTCGCCCTGCGGCCGGAGATCGCCACCCAGGTGATGATCGACCTCTCCGACCCCCGCTCGCGCCACTACGCCCAGATGCGCGAGGAGACGCTGCCCCCGGACCACCTCTTCGGGCGCCGCACCGAGCTGCTCACCCTCGCCGTCATGAGCCAGCTGCGCGCCCGCGGCAACTGGCACCGCATCGCCCGGGAGTGGATGTTCGGCGACTCGCCGGCCACCGGGCTCGGCGAGGCCGAGGCCCGCTTCTTCGCGGGCGCCGCCGCCGCGTGAGCAACGGCTGGGCGCGCCTGCACCCCCTGGCGCGGCTCGCCCTCCTCGCCGTCGCCGTCCTCGCCGCCTTCGCGGCGATCGCCCTCACGGGGCCGCTGTCGGGCGCCCGGGTGCGCGGTTGGCTCGGCGGCGGCTCCGGCCTGCGCACGGCTGTCGTCTTCGTCGCCGTCTACGCCGGATTGACCGCCGTCGCCTTTCCCGGGCCGGTCCTCGCCGGACTGAGCGGCCTGCTCTTCGGGACCCTGGAGGGCACGGCGCTCTCGCTGAGCGGCGCCGTCCTCGGCGCGATGATCGCCTTCTCGCTGTCGCGCCACCTCGCCGGCGACCTCGTCGCCCGGGCCGGCGGCGCCCGCCTCCAGCGGCTGGCCGCCTGGATCGGCCGGCACGGCTTCCGCTCGGTGCTCTACGCGCGGATCATCCCCGGCGCTCCGTATTCCGTCCTCAACTACGCCGCCGGCCTCGCGCCCCTGCGGCTGCGCGATTTCGCCGCGGCGACTGCGCTCGGCGCGGCGCCCCGGACGTTCGCCTACACCGCGCTCGGCGGCAGCCTCCACGACCTGACGAGCCCGGAGGCGCTGGTCGCGGTAGGTGTGATCGTCGGGATGGCGCTGCTCGGGGTGGCGCTCGGGCTGCGCGAGCACGCTCGCGGCGACGCCCCGCCGCTGCCCCGGCCGCCGCGCCCCCGACGGCGGCCGTCGGCCTGAGGCGAGCCGGCCGTCCGGCGGGCGCCGTATGCCGAGGCGCGCCCGGGACCGGCTAGGCCAGCGTGGTGATGCAGATCGCCATCCGGCAGGGGTGGCGGGGAAAGTTGATGACCGGTGCCCCGGCGACTCCGATGAGGACGAGCCGGCGGGAGACCGGCAGGATCGTCACCCGGTAGAGCGGGTGCGGCGAGGTGCAGCTCGAGGCGAGCGAACGCGCTGTGGCGAGCGTCCGCCCGGCTCGCACGGCGGGACAGCCGCCGGGCGGCACGTCGACGAGCATCGCCTGCCGGCTGAGCTTGGCCTGGATCAGCAACGGCTGCCCGGCCAACGTCGCCGGGCCACATGAGTAGGAGCTCTGGAGGATCGGCCGGCCGTCGGGGAGCGCCGTCCGGTAGGACGCCGTCGCGCATCGCTTGCCGCCCACGGGGGCGATCTTCAGCGAGTAGGTCAGGCCCTTGGTGGCGGCCGAGACGTTGTCGGTGACCCCGCCGCCGCCGCTCCCGCAGCCGCCGAGCACGAGCCCGACCAACACGCACGAGGCGATCCGCCCGACCCTCCGTCGCCTGGGCCTCATACCCACATCGTATGCCGCCCACCGGCGTTCCCGTCCGGCACGTGCTCGAGCGCGTCTCAGAGCACCTGGATCTGCAGCAGGCTCGTCGAGCCCGGGCGCCCACTCGGCAGCCCGGCGGTGATCCCGATCCGCTCGCCGGGGGTGCACCAGCCGAGCTCGAGCACGCGCCGGGCGCAGTCGGCGATCAGCTCCTCGGTGACATGGTGGCGGCGCATCGACGCCGCCTGCACGCCCCACATGAGGCCGCAGCGCCGGACGGTCTCCTTGCCCGGTGAGAACGCGAAGATCGGCACCTGCGGGCGGTGGGCCGAGACGAGCCGGGCCGAGCGCCCGGAAAGCGTGGGGATGACCAGGGCGCTGAGGTGGAGCTCGCGCGCCGCGACGCAGGCGCTGTGGGCGAGCGTGTAGGCCGGGTCGCGGTCGTCGCGCCGGACCCGCCGCTCGTTCCACTCCTGGTAGTCGGGGTAGCGCTCGGTGTGCTCGGCGATCGCCGCCATCATGCCGACGGCGCCGACCGCATAGCTGCCGACCGCCGTCTCCTGGGAGAGCATCACGGCATCGGTCCCGTCGAGGATCGCGTTGGCCACGTCGGCCACCTCGGCGCGGGTCGGGCGGCTCGAGGCGACCATCGAGTCGAGCATCTGGGTCGCGGTGATCGATGGCCGGGCGAGCTCGCCGGCGAGCTTGAGCAGCTGCTTCTGGACGATCGGGACCTCCTCGATCGGCAGCTCGATGCCGAGATCGCCGCGGGCCACCATCACGCAGTCGGCGGCGCGGAGGATCGCCTCGGCGCCCTCGACGGCCTGCGGCTTCTCGATCTTGGCGATCAGCGGGAGCCGGGTGTGCTCGCGCACGTGCTCGACGTCGGCCGGGGTGCGCACGAAGGACAGCGCGACCATGTCGACCCCGGCCGCCTCGCCCAGCCGCAACAGCTCGAGGTCCTCCGCGGGAACCGCGGAGAGCTCGATGGCTGGACCGGGGATGTTCAGCCCCTGGCGGGAGGCGACCGCCCCACCGACCTCAACCTCGGCGTCGAGCTCGCCCTCGCCCGGGCGGGTCGCGCGTACGCGCAGGCGAACCGAGCCGTCGGCCAGGTAGAGGATGGCTCCCGGGTCGAGGGCCGAGGCCATCCCGAGCCAGGAGACCGACATGCGCCGGTCGTCCCCCGGAGTGGCGGCGTCGCCGTCGAATGTCACCACGTCGCCGACCTTGAGCTCGGTCAGATCCTCGCGCAGGGCGCCGATCCGCAGCTTCGGCCCCGGCAGGTCCTGGAGGATCGCCACCGGGCGCCCGGCGCGGCCGGCCGCGCCGGGCGCCCGGCGCGGCCGGCCGCGTCGCGCACCCGCCGAACCGTGTCGGCGTGCTGCTCAGGGCTCCCGTGCGAGTAGTTGAGGCGGGCGACGTCCATCCCCGCCTCGACCATCCGCACGAGCACCTCCGGCTCGCGCGACGCCGGTCCGATGGTGGCGACGATCTTCGTCCGGCGCATCGGCGGGGGACGTTACCCACTCGCGGAGCGCGATCCGGCCCGGGTCGCCGCCTCCGGCCGCGAGCCGCGCCGCCGGCCGCGCACTCACCAGCCGCCCGGCGGCGGGGGGCCCGGCCGGGCCGAGGTCACGGCGGGTCGACGTCGGGGAAATGCTCGGCGCAGTGGGCGCGCAGCGTCCCGCGGATCCACGCCCGCTCGGCCGGGGTGGCCGCCCGGAACCGGGCCAGGAGCTCGCGCTGCCCCGACAGCGGGGCGCCGGCGATCTCCCAGCGGACGGCCAGGCGCTCGAAGAGGAACTCGACCGCCCGGTGCCAGGCGTCGTCGGCGGCGGCGCCGGGAGCCAGGCGCTCGCCGCCGCGCAGCGCGGCGTACTCTCGCCGCGTCCCCGCCTTCAGCGTGCCCCGCAGCGTCAGCCGGTTGCCCTCCTCGTCGGCGTAGTCGGCGATCGGGGCCGCGGGAGTGAGGCGATTTCGGGCGCGGCGCCCCATCGGCGCTCTCGCTCCTTCCAAGTCGGGGACGGCGCCGAGTGTAGACCGGGCCCGGCCCGGCGGGACCGCTCGCGTGCACTGAGTCGTGCAGGGTCGCCGAAGTACAGATTCGCGTGTGTACACTCACCCGCAGGCGCCATGTGGAGCCGGGATCGGCGCGTCGATGCGTAGAGACACCTGAGGAGTAGCGGAATGTTTGCCATGACCCGTCGAGCCCAGCCAGTCGCCCGGGCCGGGAGAGCGCGCGTCGTCGGGACGCTGGCGATCACCACGCTCGCGGCGCTCGTGTGCGCCCCGGCGGCCTTCGCCGGCGTCGGCTTCGGCGTGACGCCGACCTTCCCCTCAAACGTCACCGTCGGTCAGACCGGGATCAGGGGCGGCCTCCAGATCCTCAATGCGTCGACGCCGCCGGAGAACGTCGGGAATGTCGCGATCACCACGATAACCCTCGTGCCCTCGTGCTCGACCACGGTGCCGGCGGGCACCGACTGCCCGGCCGCCAACGCCGATCCGGGCGTGTTCGCGATCAGCCCGACGGCCACCGGCGAGGCGGGCACGGCCTGTGCCGGCCTGACCTTCACCGTCACGATCATCGACCCGGCCACCGGACAGGTCTCGCTCGTCCCGAGCGCGCCCGTCGTCCTGACCCCCCCCGGCACCCCCAACTCGGTGTGCCGGATCGACTTCACCTTCGCCGTCCTCAAGGCCCCGACCAAGCCGGCGGCGGCCTCGGGACCCAACACCGTCGCCACCGACCAGATCGGCGCCGCCACCGGTACGGCGGCGGTCGACGGCGTCACCGGGACGGCCAGCGGGTCCTCCCTCGTCGTCGTCGCCCGTGCCGCGCCGTCCATCGTGACGACGGCCTCGGCACCGATCACGCTCGGCGCCGGCACGATCTCCGACAGCGCCGTCCTCTCGGGCGGGGTCGGCGCGACCGGGTCGATCACCTTCACCGCGTACGGGCCCAACGATCCGACCTGCGTCAGGTCGCCGGCCTTCCCGGCGTCGGTGATCCCGGTCAACGGCAACGGCACGTATACCTCCGCGGCGTTCGCCCCGACCGCCCCGGGGACCTACAGCTTCGTGGCCGCCTACGGCGGCGACGCCAACAACGCGGCCGCCACCAGCCCCTGCGGGGCGGCCAACGAGTCGGTCACGGTGGGCCGCCCGATCCCGACGATCAGCGTGACGAAGACTCCGACCCCGGGCAGTCTTCCGGCTCCGGGAGGGAACTTCTCCTTCACCGTCGTCGTGACCAACACGAGCATCGAGGCGCTGACCTTGACCTCGCTCACCGACAGCATCTACGGCAACCTGAACGGCAAGGGCACCTGTGCCACCGGCGCCACCCTGGCCGCCAACGGCGGGACCTACACGTGCACGTTCACGGGCAGCTTCACCGGCGTCGCCGGAGCCAGCCAGACCGACACCGTGACGCCGGTCGGCACCGACGTCTTCGGTCAGACGGCGACCGCCACGGCCAACGCGACGGTGACGCTGACTCCGATTCCGTCGATCAGCGTGACGAAGACCCCGACCCCGGGCAGCCTCCCGGCTCCGGGAGGGAACTTCTCCTTCACCGTGGTCGTCACCAACACGAGCGTCGAGGCGTTGACCTTGACCTCGCTCACCGACAGCATCTACGGCAACCTGAACGGCAAGGGCAGTTGCGCCACCGGCGCTACCCTGGCCGCCAACGGCGGGACCTACACGTGCACCTTCACGGGTAACTTCACCGGCGTCGCCGGAGCAAGCCAGACCGACACGGTCACGCCGATCGGCACCGATTTCCTCGGCCAGACGGCGACCGCCACCGCCAACGCGACGGTCACGCTGACGCCGCCGGGCACGCCGGTCACGCCGGCCCCGTCGATTTCGGTGACCAAGACGCCGAGCCCGGCGAGCCTGCCCGCTCCGGGAGGCAGCTTCTCCTTCACCGTGGTCGTCACCAACACGAGCACCGAGGCGCTCACCCTGAACACGCTCACCGACAACGTCTACGGCAACCTCAGCGGCCGGGGGACCTGCGTGGCGGGAGCGACCCTCGCGGCCAACGGGGGGACCTACACGTGCACGTTCTCCGGCAGCTTCAGCGGATCCGCCGGAGCGAGCCAGACCGACACGGTCACGCCGGTGGCCAGCGACAGCGGCGGCCGGACGGCGACGGCGACCGCCAAGGCCACGGTCACGCTGACGCCGGGCGCGCCGGTGTTCTCCCCGACCCGGCTGAGTGGGCCCGGGACCTGCGTCCAGGGCTCGTTCAAGACCAGCGTCACCGGCAGCGGGATCAAGCGGGTGACGTTCTCGCTCAACGGCAGGACAGCCGGCGTGAAGACCAAGCGCGACTCCTCGGGTCGGTTCAGCATCACGCTGAGGCCGAGCGGAGGCGCCGTGCAGCGGGTGAGCGCGAAGATCGAGTACACGTCGAAGAAGTTCGGTACGACCCGGACGATCACCAAGACGTTCCGGATCTGCACGACCCCTCGCTTCACCGGCTGAGCCGGCGCAACTGAGCTGAGCCGCCGACCTGAGCCGGCGCCTGCCGGCGGTCCCTCACCGGGCGCGGGCGGCGGAGGGGCGCACGGCGCGCGCTAGCCCGGCTCGATCTCGAGGCCCTCGGCCAGCATCGCCCGATCGCCGACCATGTAGCGGACGTCGACGGAGTCGTTCTGCCGGTAGGTGCCGACGCCGAAGGCCCCGACCAGCCAGCGGCGCTTGGAGATCTTGTCCTTGGCCAGACGCCGGCCGAAGCGCAGCGCCCCGCCACGCACCTCGTAGTCGCGGCCGAGGTGCTGGAGCACACCGTTGACGTAGACCTCGAACGGCGTGCGAACCTCGGGCGGCAGGCGGACGACGGAGGTCTCGCTCATGGCCGCATTATGGACGTCGCCACCGGGGCATAACCTGGACGGCGATGGCCGGCGAACTCGACTACACGGTGCGCCGCTCGCCGCGGGCCCGCCGCGTCCGCGTGCGGGTGGACCTCGAGCGGGGCGTCGAGGTGCTGCTGCCGATGCGCACGCCCGAGCGGGCGGCGGCCGCTGCCGTCGCCGAGCTGCGGCCGTGGATCGATCGCCGCCTGCGGGAGGTGGCCGCGCTCCGCGGGCGGCTGGCCGACCGCGCCGGGTGGGTGCCCTATCTCGACGAGCGGCTCGTCCTCGTCGAGGAGCCCGGTCGCACCCGGGTCCACCGCCGCGGCCACGAGCTCTTCGTCCCCCCGGCCGGCGAGGACGCCCGGGCGGGGCTCGAGCGGTGGTACCGCCGGGCGGCTCGCGCGGAGGTGTCGGCGCGCCTGGACCGGGCAACCGCCGCCGCCGGCCTGCGCTACGCCCGGCTGTCGATCCGCGGGCAGCGGACCCGGTGGGCGAGCTGCGCCGCCGACGGCGCGATGAGCTTCAACTGGCGGCTGCTGCTCGCCCCGGAGCGGGTGCTCGACTACGTGGTCTGGCACGAGGTCTGCCATCTCGAGATCGCCGACCACTCGCAGCGCTTCTGGACGCTCGTCGAGACCCGCTGCCCGGACTGGCGCGAGCAGGCCGGCTGGCTGCGCCGCCACGGGCAGGAACTCGTCCTCTAAGGGCACGCGAGCAGGCCGGCTGGTGGCGCCGCCACGGGCAGGAACTCGTCCTCTAAGGGCACGCCCGCCCCGAGGTCGGCCGGCGAGCCGCTACGCGGCGGTCCCGTCGGCCTCGAGCGCCCGCCGGAGGGCGGCATAGGGGCTTTCGCGCCCCTCAGGCTCGACGAGCTGCCGGCGGGCGTGGCCGGTGAACGCCTCCGCCGATCCGTCGCCGCGGAGGTCGACGCCGCCGCGCACGGACGGGAGGATCCGCCCGGGCCCGGCGAGCTCGCCGCGGACGGCCACCTGGCGTGAGGCCTCGATCGTCCGCCCGAAGAAGTGGACGTCGTCGCGCCGGGTCGCGTCGGCCAGCTCGCCGAGCCGGCGCTCGAGCGCCTCGAGCGCGGGTTCCAGGGCGTCGAAGCGAGCGCGCTCGACCTGTGAGCCGATCCGGACCTTCAGCGTCCAGCTCGCCATCGAAGCGGGCGGCGCAGGCTCAGCGCTGGTCGACCGGCACGTAGTCGCGCTGGCGGGCGCCGGTGTAGAGCTGGCGCGGGCGCGTGATCTTCTGCTCGGGATCCTGCACGAGCTCGAGCCACTGCGCGATCCAGCCGCTCGTCCGAGCGAGCGCGAACATGACCGGGAACATCGTGACCGGCAGTCCGAGCGCCTCGTAGATGAGCCCGGAGTAGAAGTCGACGTTGGGGTAGAGCTTGCGCTCGATGAAGTAGTCGTCCTCGAGGGCGATCTGCTCGAGCTCGGTCGCGATGTCGAGCAGCGGGTTTCGCCCGGTGACCTCGAAGACGTCCTCGCACGCCTTCTTGATGATCGTCGCCCGCGGGTCGAAGTTCTTGTAGACCCGGTGGCCGAAGCCCATCAGGCGCTCCTTGCCCTGCTTGACGCCCTCGACAAAGGCCGGGATGTTCTCCCGGGTCTCGATCCGCCGCAGCATCTTCAGGACCGCCTCGTTGGCGCCGCCGTGGAGCGGCCCGTAGAGGGCGCCGATTCCGGCCGAGACCGCCGTGTAGGGGTCGACCCGCGCGGAGCCGACCGTCCGCACCGCGCTCGTCGAGCAGTTCTGCTCGTGGTCGGCGTGGAGGATGAAGAGGACCTCGAGCGCCTTCTCGAGGCGCGGATCCGGCTCGTATTTGACCTCGGTCATCTTGTAGAGCATCGACAGCAGGTTGCCGGTGTAGCCGAGGTCGTTGACCGGATAGACGTAGGGCTGACCGAGCGCGTGGCGATAGGCGAAGGCCGCGAGCGTCGGCATCTTGGCGATCAGGCGGATCGTCTGGATTTCCCGGTTGTGCTGTTCGTCGATCTCGTTGGCGTCGGGGTAGAAGGTGGAGAGGCCGCCGACCGAGCTCAGCAGCATGCCCATCGGGTGGGCGTCGTGGCGGAAGCCCTGCATGAACCGCTTGATGTTCTCGTGGACGAAGGTGTGGATCGTGATCCGGTGCGTCCACTCCTCGAGCTCGGCCTTGCTCGGGAGCTCGCCGAAGACGAGCAGGTAGGCGACCTCGAGGTAGGTCGACTTCTCGGCCAGCTGCTCGATCGGGTAGCCCCGGTACTCGAGCACCCCGCGCTCGCCGTCGAGGAAGGTGATCGAGCTCCGGCACGACGCCGTGTTCATGAAGGCCGGGTCATAGGCCAGCAGGCCGAAGTCCTCGTCGGAGACCTTGATCTGGCGCAGGTCGAGCGAGCGGATGTGTCCGTCCTCGATCGGCAGCTCGTAGTTGCGGCCGGTTCGGTTGTCGGTCACGGTGAGGGTCTCGCGCACCGCCGGGCCGTCTTGGCCGTCTTGGGGGGTGGCCATAAGTCCTCCTGTCGCCGGACGAATTGGGTCGTTCACGCTCAATTATGAGCCAAGCGGGGCGTCCACCCGGGGCTGCCCCGTCGCGGCCGTCTCGCCGTAGCGGCTCTCGGTGGCCTCGACCTGACCCTGATAGTGGCTCCCGAGGTCGGCGTGGCCGTACGGGCGCAGGGCCGGGGCGTCGAGTCCCATGAAGGAGAGCTGGGCGATCGGGAGGCCTGGATAGAGCTTGATCGGGACGCGGGTCAGGTTGTTGAGCTCGAGCGTCAGGGTGCCCTTCCAGCCCGGGTCGCAGAAGCCGGCCGTCGCGTGGACGATGAGGCCGAGCCGGCCGAGGCTCGACTTGCCCTCGATCCGGGCGACGATGTCGTCCGGCAGCTCGATGTGCTCGAGCGTCCGCCCGAGGCAGAACTCGCCCGGATGGATGACGAACGGCTCGTCGGCGGCCACGTCGATCTGCTCGGTGAGGTTGCTCGGCGGGTTGCGCAGGTCGATTGCCGAGGTCCGGTGGTTGTGGAAGACGCGGAAGGTGCCGCCCAGGCGCAGATCGACGCTCGCCGGCTGGACCATGTCCGGGTCCCACGGATCGATGCGGATCCGGCCCTCGCCGACCAGGCGGATGATCGTCCCGTCGGAGAGGACGGCTGACTCGGCCCGGCGCACGGCTCGATTCTCTCAGGCCGGCGGCCCGGGCGCGGGGTCCGGCGGCGCGGCGGGGATTTCAGTGCTCGACGCGTCGCCCGCGGGCGAGGACGGTCCGCACGCGCGCCGGGGGCGCCGGCGCCGGGGCGCCGTGGGGCCCGCGCCGCGGGCGCCGGGGGGGCGGCGGGCGAGGATGGTGGCGCCGCTGGCGGCTGCCGCCGTCGTCCTCCTTGGCCACCGGCTCGTCGGCGTCCTGCTTGATCGCCCACCAGACGAGCCAGAGGAGGCCGGCGATCGGCAGCTTGAGGATGAGCATCAGGTAGATGAACGTCCAAGTCACTGGGCGCGGATCCTACTACCCGGTCGGGGCCGTTGCCAGCCCTCGTTTGATCCGCCGCGGGTGGCTCGTGCGCAACGTAGAGACAGAGCCGTGACCGGGAAGGCGTCTCCGGCGGCGCGAAACCAACGAAGGAGCCTGCATGCCCTACCAGATCAATCTCGAAGAGGTCGACACCGACGGAGCGATTCGCGAGGCGGCCGAGGCCGTCTCCGGCGACACCCGCATGGACTTCCTGCGCAAGGGCGGCATCGCCGCCGGCGCCGCGGTCAGCGGCGGCGCGGTCCTCTCCGCCCTGGTCCCCTCGACGGCCTTCGGCGCCATCTCGGCCCACGGTCGCCCGCCCGCGTCGTTCGGCAAGGGCGACATCGGCATCCTCAACTACGCGCTGACCCTCGAGTACCTCGAGGCCGCGTTCTACAACGGCGCCACCGCCGCCGGCCTGGCCCTCGACGCTCAGACGGCGGCCTTCCTGAAGATCGTCACCTCGGACGAGAACGCCCACGTCGCCTACCTCAGGAAGGCCCTCGGGAGTGCCGCCGTGAAGTCGCCAAAGTTCGACTTCAAGGGCACCAACAAGACGGTCGCGATGTTCAAGGCCACCTCGCAGGTGCTCGAGAACACCGGCGTCCACGCCTACTCCGGGCAGGCGCTGAACATCAAGTCGGGCAAGGTCGTCAAGGCCGCCCTGTCGATCCTCACCGTCGAGGCGCGCCACGCCAGCGTGATCGGCCTCCTCAACGACCCGAGCGGGAACAACATCTCGCCGAGCGGTCCGTTCGACACCCCGCTCAGCGCGGGCAAGGTGCTCGCCGCGGTCAAGGGCACCGGCTTCATCGTCGGCTGACCGACCACCGAGAAGCCGCAGGTTCGAGGAGCCGCCCCCGGGCGGCTCCTCGGCTTTCCCGAGCCAGTGATCCGTCTCGGGCATTCGGACGGCATCCAGGGCATGCTCTCTAAGCCACGAATCCCCATCGCCGGCGCCGCGCTCGCCGCCGCGCTAGGCCTCGCCGCTGCCGCCGCATCCTCCAGCCTGGCCGCCCGCGCGGCCACGACCCACGTGATCAAGGCACAGCACATCCTGTTCACCCCGGAGCGGCTCAGCATCCACCGCGGCGAGCGGGTGACCTGGAAGTTCCTGGACGCCAACGTCCGCACCAGCCACACCGTGACCAGTGTCGGCTCCAAGCGCTTCAAGGACCTGCCCGACGGCAAGCTCTCGGGCAGCTTCACCGTCCGCTTCAACCAGCCCGGGCGCTACCGGTTCATATGCACGTTCCACCCGGGGAGCATGAACGGCGTGATCATCGTCCGCTGAGCGGCAGTCACGGCTCTGCCAAAATGATGCCATGAACCGCGTGCGGGAAGCGAGCGAGAGCGCGCCGGGGCCGAGCTGGTGAGCGGCGCCGAGCTGGCGCTGGTCGCCTCCGTCTTCCTTGCCTGCGCGGTCGAGGCAGTCGAGGCGCTGACCATCGTCCTCGCCGTCGGCGCCACCCGCAGCTGGCCCTCGGCCCTCTACGGCGTGGGCGCCGCCACCGTGGCCCTGGCGGCTGTCGTCGGCGGCCTCGGCCCGGCGCTGACCTCGCTGCCGATCGACGTGCTCCGGCTCGCCGTCGGCGGCCTGCTCCTGGTCTTCGGGCTCCAGTGGCTGCGCAAGGCGATCCTGCGCGCGGCCGGCCTGAAGGCCCTCCACGACGAGGACGCGACGTTCGCCAGTGAGACCGCCGCCGCCGCTGCGGCCGCTCGCGCCGCCGGAGCGTTCGACGGCTACTCGTTCGCGATCTCCTTCAAGGGCGTCCTCCTCGAGGGGCTCGAGGTCGCCTTCATCGTGCTCACCTTCGGAGCCAACCAGCACCGGATCGGACTGGCCGCGGGAGCGGCGGCGGCCGCAGTCGCGGCGGTGATCGCCGGTGGGGTCGCGGCTCGGGCCCCTCTGTCGCGGGTGCCCGAGAACACGATGAAGTTCGCCGTCGGCCTGATGCTGACCAGCTTCGGAACCTTCTGGGGCGCCGAGGGCGCCGGGGCGAGCTGGCCCGGTGCGGACTCCGCCCTGCTCGGCCTGCTCGCCCTCTACACCGCCGTCTCGCTCGTGCTGGTCTCGCTCCTGCGCCGCCGCGGCCGCGAGCCTGGACGCAAACCCGCCGTCGCGCTCACCGGAGCCGATGGCGCGTGACGCGGGTGGAGGCGGCGCTCCGCGGCGTCTGGGACTTCGTCGTCGGCGACGACTGGCGCACGGCGCTCGGGGTCGTTCTCGCCCTGGCCGCCACCGCCCTCATCGCCGGCGCGGCGCTCGCTGCGTGGTGGGTCATGCCGATCGCCGTCTGCGCCCTGCTCGGGCTGTCGCTCTGGCGCGCGGCCAGGCCGCCGCCCCAGAGCTGACCGCGGCGAGCGACCCCGCGGAGCAGGCAGGGTCAGCCGCGCAGCGCGACCGACGTGTCTGAGAAGTGCATCATCCGCTCGAGTTCGCCGACGCGCTCGGCGATCTCCTCGCCGGTCAGGCGGGCGACGCGCTCGGTGCCGAACTCCTCGACGTTGAACGAGGCGATCACCGTGCCGTAGGCCATCGCCCGGCGGAGCATGTCCTGGGAGCGCTCCTCGCCGGGATGGGCGGCGATATAGCCGACGAAGCCACCGGCGAAGGTGTCCCCGGCGCCGGTCGGGTCGACCACCGTCTCGAGCGGGAAGGCGGGCATCTGAAAGTAGTCATCGGCGGTGATCAGGGCGGCGCCGTACTCGCCGAGCTTGGCCACCACGACGCTCGGCCCACCCCACTTGAGGACCTCGCGGGCGGCGCCGACGAGCTTGGCCTGACCGGTCAGCTGGCGGAGCTCGTCGGCGTTGAGGATCAGGCAGTCGACCATGCCGATCGTCTCGACCAGCGCGTCGCGGGCGATGTCGATCCAGAGGTTCATCGAGTCGAGCGCGACGAACCGGGCGGCCTCGCATTGGCGGCGGACCTGGCGCTGGAGGTCGGGCACGATGTTGGCCAGGAAGAGGACCTCGCTCGAGCGAGACGCCTCCGAGAGCTTGGGATCGAAGTGCTCGAAGACGTTCAGCTGGGTGTCGAGCGTCTCGCGCTCGTTGAAGTCCCAGCTGTACTCGCCCTTCCAGAAGAAGGTCTTGCCGCCGGGGACGCGCTCGACGTCGGATACGTCGACGCCCCGGGTGGCGAGCACGGCGAGCTCTTCGTCGCCGAAGTCGTCGCCGACGGGACCGACGACCCGGACCTCGTCGAAGAACGACGCGGCCAGGGCGAAGTGGGTGGCCGCCCCGCCGAGCATCTTCTCCCGCTCGCCCGAGGCGGTCTTGACGGCGTCGAAGGCGATCGATCCGACGACTGTCACCGGCATGCTCTGTCCTTCGGTTGAGGGGCGTCCACGGCCGCGAAGCGTATCGGCCCGTGTCTCGGCCGGGCCGCCGGCGTCACACCGGCGATGCGCGGTCGCCGGAGGATCCCCTCGACCGACTACGCTCCGGGGTGAGATGCGTCCAAAATTTGAAGGAGTTCTGCGATCGCGAGTCCAGCACTGATGACGAGCTTCGCTGACCTCGGCCTGTCGGAGCCGCTGCTCGACGTGCTCCGCGACGTCGGCTACGAGTCGCCGAGCCCGATCCAGGAGGAGGCGATCCCGCCGATGCTGGCCGGGCGCGACGTGATCGGGCAGGCGCAGACCGGGACGGGCAAGACGGCGGCGTTCGGCCTGCCGATGATCGAGTACATCGATCCCGACCTCCACGAGGTCCAGGCGCTCGTCCTGACCCCGACGCGCGAGCTCTGCATCCAGGTCACCCAGGCCATCCGCACCTACGGGGCGACCCGCGGGGTCGACGTGGTCGCGGTGTTCGGCGGCGCGCCGATCCGCACCCAGCAGGCACAGCTGCGCGCCGGCGGCCAAGTCGTCGTCGGGACCGTGGGTCGGGTGCTCGACCTCATCTCCCGCCACTCGCTCGTCCTCCACGACTGCCGCTTCGTCGTGCTCGACGAGGCCGACGAGATGCTCGACCTCGGCTTCCTCGAGGACGTCGAGAAGATCCTCTCGCTGACCCCCAACAGCCGCCAGACCGCGCTCTTCTCGGCGACCATGCCGCCGCCGATTCGCGCGCTGGCCGACGCCTACCTCTACGACCCGCTGATCGTCAAGGTGGCGGCCGCGACGCTGACCATCGACACCGTCGAGCAGTTCCAGCTCCCGGTCGAGACGCGCGAGAAGGCGGTCAAGCTGGTCGAGGTGCTCGAGGCCGAGCGGCCGGACCAGTCGATCATCTTCGCCCGGACCAAGATCCGCACCGACCAGCTCTACCGGACGCTCCGCGACAAGGGGATGAACGTCAAGGCGCTCCACGGCGACCTCTCCCAGGGCCAGCGCGACGGCGTGATGCTGGCCTTCAAGGGCGGCCGGGTCCCCCTGCTGGTGGCGACCGACGTCGCCGCCCGGGGACTCGACATCACGACGGTCACCCACGTGATCAACTACGACGTCCCGACCAGCCCCGACACCTACGTCCACCGCATCGGCCGCACCGGCCGGATCGGCGCCTCGGGCCGGGCGATCACCTTCGTCGAGGACCGCCAGCGGCGCGAGATGGAGGCCATCGAGCGCCACATCGGCATGACGATCGCGCCGTGGGAGCCCGGGGCGACCACGGTCACCGGGCAGGTCACCAAGAAGCCGCGCCGCCACGACAAGCCCCACGTCCGCCGCGCCGCCGACGAGCCGCAGGTCCGCCTGCTGGCCAGCGGGGGCAGCGCCGAGGGGATCGAGGTGGCCGACCTGGTCGCCGCGATCACCCGCCTGGCCGGCCTCGACGGGGAGGCGGTCTCGGACGTCAAGCTCCTCGAGCGCTTCGCCCTCCTCAGCGTCCCGGCCGCCGAGGTCGACCGGGTGCTGGAGGCGGTGAGCGGCGAGCAGGTCCGCGGCCACGAGTTGCGCCTGGAGCGCGTGCAGGCCTAGAGCCGAGCCCGCCGCCGGGCTACCGTCACGCGAAGAGATCCGACACGAAGGAGAGGGGAGCCGATGTCCAGCGCCACGATCAACACGTCCAAGGGGTCGATCGAGTTCGAGCTTTTCGACGCAGACGCCCCGAAGACGGTCGCCAACTTCCGCGAGCTCGCCGGCAAGGGCTTCTACGACGGGCTGATCTTCCACCGGGTGATCAAGGACTTCATGATCCAGGGCGGCTGTCCCCAGGGCACCGGAACGGGCGGCCCGGGGTACGCCTTCGCGGACGAGTTCAACGACAACAAGGTCGTGCGGGGGGCCCTGGCGATGGCCAACTCCGGCCCCAACACCAACGGCTCGCAGTTCTTCATCGTCACCGCGGACGCGTGCCCGTGGCTCGACGGCAAGCACACGGTGTTCGGCCAGCTGCGCAGCGGCGAGGACGTCATCGACTCGATCGAGGCGGCCCGGACCGATGGCCGCGACCGGCCGACCGAACCGATCACCCTCGAGTCGATCTCCCTCGCCGACTAGACCGGCCGCCGGGCCGGCGGGCCGGCGGGAAGGATCGCCGCGCGGGCGGAGTCCTCTGCAGCAGAACGGGTCACCAGCGGCCGGCCATGATCCGCCCGGGTCGTGGCGGGCGCGAGGCCTGGTGGCCGCCGCACCGCGGACCTCGGCGCGAGCGCCCGGGTCCCCGACAGAGGAGCCGTCCATGATCCACCGCACTCGTACCCGCGCCGCCGCCGTGCTGGCGGCCGCCGGGCTCCTGCTCGCGTCACTCGGCGGAGTCGGCCTGGCCACCGCGAGCGCCGGGCCCTCCGGGCACGCCGCCAAGAAGCACCACGTCAAGAAAAAGAAGCCGACGGTGAAGAAGAAGGGCTGCATCCCCCAGACATCGCACGACACCGACAACGACCCCGACAACCACGGCGGTCCCAACGACGGCGACGGCTGCGTGTAGCGGGATCGTGCGCCGCCGCTCGCCCTCCGGACGATCCGCCCGGCGACGGCGGTGTCGGCCCGCCGCCGCGCTCCTCGCGGGCGCGGCGGCGGTGCTCGCCGGGTGCGGGGGCGCCGGCCCGGCGAGCCCGGGTCCGTTTGCCTGGCTCGCGCCGGCGCGAGCGCCGGCCGGCTGGCATCTGGCGAGGATCGCCTCGGGCGCCGCCACCCTCGTCTACCCGCCGGGCTGGCGGCGGACGACCGGCGACGCGGGAAGCGCGTCGGCGGCCAGCGTCGACCGCCGCGGCTTCTTCCACGGCTATCTGAACGTCACCCCGCAGCAGGGCGCCGAGGCGCTGCGGGACTGGGCGGCCTTCCGCACGGCGCGCAACCGGGAGGAGGGCAGCACGGGGGTGCGCGCGGTGGCGTCGGCCGAGCACCTCCGCTTCCGGGACGGGACGGGCTCGTGCGTGGTCGACGACTACAGCTCGCGGGTGGGCGGCAACCGCTACCGCGAGCTGGCCTGCATCGTCGCCGGCGCGACGGCCACCTCGGTGCTGATCGGCGCCGCTCCGCCGCGGGAATGGCCGACCCTGGGGAAGCTGATCGAGCGCTCGGCGCAGGCCTTCGTCGTCCGCTGAGCGCGGGCGCGGCGGCGTCGCCGTCCCGCGGCGACCGGACGGGCTGGCAGGCTTTCCGGCGATGCTCCTCCCCGTGGTCTACGCGCTCGCCGCCTCGGTGAGCTGGGGGCTGGCCGACTTCGGGGCCGGGCTCAAGGCGCGGACGCTCCCGCTCGCGGTGGTCATGTTCTGGACCCAGTCGGTCGGCCTCGTGCTCTCGGTCGGGCTGCTGGCGGCGGGGGGCGACCCGTTCCCGACGACGGGCCAGGCGCTCGCGTCGCTGGCCGCGGGGGGCGCCGGCGTCGCCGGGCTGGCCTGCTTCTACCGGGCGCTGGCGATCGGGACGATGAGCGTGGTGGCGCCGATCGCGGCCACCGGTGTCGCGCTGCCGGTGCTGGTCGGCGTGCTCGGCGGCGACCGGCTGAGCGCCGCCCAGGCGGCGGGGCTGGCCTGCGCGGTGGTCGGGGTCCTCGCGGCGTCGCGCGAGCGCGGGCCCGGGGCGCGGGGCTCGGCGCCGGGGGCGATCGGGCTTGCCCTGGCGGCGGCGGTCGGCTTCGGCTCCTACTTCGTCGGCTCGCACGTCGGCGCCGGCGGGGGGCTGGCATGGCTGCTCGTGCTCTCGCACGCGGTCTCCTTCAGCGGCGTGCTCGTCCTCGCGGTGGCGCTCCGCCTCCCGCTCGGGGCCCCGTGCCGCGAGCGGGGGCCGCTGCTGGCGGTGGGGCTGCTCGACCTAGGCGCCACGGCGCTCTACGGCCTGGCCAACCGGGCGGGCCTGCTGAGCGTCGTCGCCGTCGTCGGCTCGCTGTATCCGGTGGCCACGGTGCTGCTGGCGCGGATCACCCTCCACGAGCGGGTCGCCGGCGTCCAGGCGGCCGGGATCGCGCTGGCGCTCGCCGGGGTGGCCCTGATCGCCGGCGGCTGAGGGGTCCGCGGAGTCAGGGCCGGGCTAGGCTCCAGGGCGGTGCTGCCGATCGCCCACATCGCCGGGGCCCTGGCCCCGGTCCAGCTCGTCATCCCGGGGCTGCTGGCCGTGGCCTACGCCAGGCGGGCGCTGACCCTGCTGCGGGCCGGCCGCCCGGTGGCGCGGGCGCGCCAGGCGTCGTTCTACGGGGCGCTGGCGCTGATCGCCGTCACCCTGATCTCGCCGCTGGGCCACGTCTCCGACGAGCTGTTCTCGATGCACATGCTCGAGCACCTGCTGATCGCCGACGTCGGCGCGCTGCTGCTCGTGCTCGGCCTGAGCGGCCCGGTGCTGGCGCCGGTGCTGCGCATCCGCGTCATCGACCGCCTCCGCGTGCTCGCCCACCCGGCGGTGGCGCTCCCGCTGTGGGCGCTCGACCTCCTCGTGTGGCACGTGCCGGTGCTCTACCAGGCGGCGCTCCACGACTCGGCCCTCCACGCGCTCGAGCACGCGATGTTCATCGCCGCCGGGGTGAACATGTGGATGCCGCTGTTCGGCCCGCTGCCGATGCCGGCGTGGTTCGGCAACGCCTGGCGCCTGGGCTACATCGTCGTTGTGCGCCTGGTCGGGTCGCTGATGGCCAACGTGTTCGTCTGGTCGGGCACGGTGTTCTACCCGACCTACCTGCGCGGTGAGCGCTTCTGGGGCCTCGACCCGATCTCAGACCAGGTGGCGGCGGGGGCGATCGTCATGGTCGAGGGCTCGATCCTCACGCTCATCCTCTTCGCGTGGCTGTTCCTGCGCACGGCCGACCAGGGCGAGCAGCGCCAGGCCCTGCTCGACTTCGCCGACGCCCACGGTCTCGAGCTGTCGGTGGCGCGGGCCACCCGGGCGGTGTCGGCCGGGCGGGGCGGCCAGCTGCGCGAGCGGCTCGAGTCCCGCACGGCGCCGGACGCCGAGCCGGTGGAACCCGAGCCGGCACCCTCGCCGCCGCCCGGCTGAGCGAGTCGGATTGCTGGGGAGCAGCTTCGGGTCGGCGGTGGGCTGGCCGGCGAGCGGCGGCGTCAGCGGGGGGCGGCCACGCCGAGGGTCGAGGCGAGCCAGTCGGGGGCCGCGGCCAGGTGGGCCGGGTCGATCTGGTGGCCGACGTCCGACTCGTGGTAGCTGACGTCGTGCCCGGCCAGGAGCGCGGCGGCGCGGCGGGCGAACTCGACGTCGATCACCGGGTCGCGGCGGCCGTGGGCGATGAACGCCCGCAGGTCGGGGCGCTCGGCGGGGCCGGGCTCCCAGCCCTCGACGGTGGGGACGAAGCCCGAGAAGGCCATGATCCCGGCCGGAGCCGGGCGGTCGGGGCCGAGGCCGAGCGCGTAGCTCATCACCGCGCCCATCGAGAAGCCGCCGAGGACGGTCTGGGCCGGCGCGAGGCCGGTCCGCGCCCACTGCTCCTCGTGGAAGGCGGCGAGCCGCTGGTAGGTGGCGTGGAAGGACGCGGGATCGGGGTAGCCGACCCGGGGCACCACGTACCAGTGGTGGCCGGGCCAGCCGGGGACGGTCAGGGGCGCGCGCGGGGTGAGGACGTGCAGGCGGCGGTGCGGGTCGAGGGCGTCGGCGAGCCCGAGCAGGTCGTGCTCGTCGGCGCCGCGCCCGTGGTGGAGGACGAGGAGCCCGGCCGGATCTCCGGCGGCCGGGCGCTCGCGATAGATCAGGCTGCTCATGAGGAGACGGGCTGGCGCCGGGCGGTGCGGGGGTTGACCACGGGCGAGAGGACGCGCTCGAGCGCGGGACGCAGGTACTCGTGCTGGCCGGGGAGGCGCAGCGACTCGCCGAGGTGGTCGGGCTCCTCGTCGACGGCGAAGCCGGGGGAGAGGGTAGCGATCTCGAACAGGATGCCGCGCGGCTCGCGGAAGTAGATCGACTTGAAGTAGTCGCGGTCGAGCACGTCGGTGACCGCCGCGCCGGCCTGCGCGACGCGGCGCTGCCAGGCGAGGTGGTCGTCGTCGGCCGAGGCCCAGGCGATGTGGTGGACGGTACCGGCACCCGGGCGCCCGCGGCGCTCCGGTGGCTCGTCGTAGGCCCAGTGGAAGCTCCGCGCCGCACCGTCGAGACGGTGCTCCCCGGGGCCGAGGCGCGTGAAGCCGAGCGTCTCGGTCAGCAGGCGGTCATCGCCCTCGTGGGCGTATGCGCGCGCGCCGGTCAGCCCGGTGATGGCGTGGTCGGCCGGCACGTCGGGATGGAGCGCCCGCAGCGGGGGCTCGCCGTCCGGGGCGAGCGCGAGCTCGAGGCGCAGGCCGTCGGGGTCGGCGAGGACGAGGCTGTCGCCATCGGGCGTCCGCTCGGCGGCGACGCCCGCGGTGCGCAGCCGCTCGGCCCAGAAGTCGAGCGCCGCCGGCGCGGCCACGCCGAGCCTCAGCGTGTGGATCATGCCCGCACCGGGGCGGCCGGGGGCGGCTCCGGCGAACTCGAACCAGGTGAGGATCGTCCCGGGCGAGCCGCGCTCGTCGCCGAAGTAGAGGTGGTAGGCCTCGGGCGCGTCGAAGTTGACCGTCTTCTTGACCAGGCGCAGCCCGAGCAGGTCGGCGTAGAAGTCGACGGTCGACTGGGCGCGGCCGGTGATCATGGTTATGTGGTGGAGCCCGTCGAGCCTCATTTACGCCTCCCGGCAAGGTAGTTGTAAGCGCAACTATACCATGGACGCCCACGGGTTTTGCGAAACATCGGCGGCGGCTAGCGTGTCTAATAGGCGATCCGCCGCGCGCGCCCCGCGCGCCCGCTCCCACCGCTCCCGTGCGCCGACTCGGACTCCCCACCCTCCTGGCCTGCCTGCTTGCGCTCGTCGCGGCGCCGGGGGCCGAGGCCGCGCGCGACCAGACCGTCCTCTTCGAGGCCCCGACCGACCTGCTGAACGCGCAGACCCGCCCGGGGGCGCTCGTCCAGCTCGAGCACCTCGGGGTGCGGGCGCTGCGGGTCGTCCTGCTGTGGAACAACGTCGCCCCGACCCCGAACGCGACGGCCCGGCCGGCGTTCGAGGCCACCGACCCGGCCGCCTACGACTGGGGCCAGTACGACGCCGTCCTCCAGGCGGCCAAGGAGCGCGGCTGGCAGGTGCTCCTCACCGTCTCGGGGCCGGTCCCCCGCTGGTCGACCGCCGGCGCGGTCGACCACGTGACCCGGCCCGACGCGCAGGAGTTCCAGGCCTTCATGACCGCGGTCGGGCGCCATTACGGCCAGCAGATCAAGCTCTACTCGATCTGGAACGAGCCCAACGAGCCGTATTTCCTGGCCCCGCAGTTCGCCCACGGGCAGCCAGCCTCGCCGCGCATCTACCGCGGCCTCTTCCAAGCCGGCGTGGCCGGGCTGCGGGCCTCGGGCAACTTCGCGGGCGCCCGGATCCTGATGGGCGAGACGGCGCCGCGGGGGACGGGCAACGTCGTAGCGCCGCTCACCTTCTTGCGGGGCGCGCTGTGCCTTGACGCCGCCTACCACCGGGCGAGCTCGTGCTCGGCGCTCCCGGCCGACGGCTATGCCCACCACGCCTACACGACGCGCGCCGGTCCGGGCTTCACGCCGCCGGGCCTCAGCGACGTGACGATCGGCGTGCTCCCGCGCCTGACGCGCGCGCTCGACCGGGCCGCCGCCGCCGGGGCGCTGCGCCCGGGTCTGTCGGTCTATCTGACCGAGTTCGGCATCCAGAGCACCCCGGATCCGGTGTTCGGGGTGTCGCTGGCCCAGCAGGCCGAGTTCATCGCGATCTCCGAGAAGATCGCCTACGCCAACCCGCGGGTGCGCTTCTTCAGCCAGTACCTGCTGCGCGACGACCAGCCGCGGCCGGGGCCGATCGCCCAGCGCTACGGCGGTTTCGAGTCGGGCCTCGAGTTCGCCGCCGGCGGGGCCAAGCCGTCCTACAGCGCATGGCCGATCCCGCTGGCGGTGACCCGCACCGGCAGCCGGGTGTCGCTCTGGGGGCTCGCTCGGCCGGCGCACGGGGCGACCGACGTCGAGGTCCAGGTCGCCGACGGCCGGGGCGGCTTCGGCCACCTGCTGACCAAGCACACCAACTCGCTCGGCTACTGGACCGCCCATTCGAGCTACCGCAGCGGGCGCCGTTGGCGGGTGCGCTGGACGGCGCCGTCGGGCGCGGTGTACGTGGGGCCGGCGATCCGCGCCTACGACGCGCACACCCGCCCGGCCCCGTAGCCGGTCGGGCGGCAATCCGCTGAACAGTCGGTGAACGTGCGGGCGCGCGGCACCGGGGGCGTGCGGGCGGTGCCACAATCAGGTCGGTGCCGACCCCGCACGCCTCCCCCCAGCCGGCCGCGTCAACCGAAGGGCACGTCCGTGGGTCGGTCCTCGTCGTCGATGACGAGCCGACGATCGCCGAGGTCGTCTCGCGCTACCTGGTCCGCGCGGGCTACGAGACGCGGATCGCCCGCGACGGCTTCGAGGCGATCGAGCAGGTGGCGGCCCGGCGGCCCGACCTCGTCGTGCTCGACCTGATGCTCCCGGGGATCGACGGCCTCGAAGTGATGCGGCGGATCCGCGACCAGGACCGCTCGCGGGTGGCGGTGATCCTCCTGACGGCCAAGGGCGTCGAGTCCGACCGGGTGATCGGGCTGCGCCTGGGCGCCGACGACTACGTGGTCAAGCCGTTCTCGCCGCTCGAGCTCGTCGCCCGGGTCGACGCGGTGCTGCGGCGGATGGACACAGCTCCGGAATCGGAGGAGGCGATCGCCTTCGGCGAGCTCGCGATCGATCCGGCGGCGCGCCGCGTCCATCTCGCCGGCGCGGAGATCGCCCTGACCCAGCGGGAGTTCGACCTGCTGCTCTACCTGGCCCGCCACCCGGGCCAGGTCTTCTCGCGCAACCAGCTGATGGACGCGGTCTGGCAGTACTCCTTCTACACCGACACCTCGACGGTCACCGTCCACATCCGCCGGCTGCGCGCCAAGCTCGAGCCCGACCCGGCCGAGCCGCGCTTCATCCAGACGGTCTGGGGCGTCGGCTACCGCTTCCAGCCATGACCCGGGGGCGGTCGCTGGCCCTGGTGGCGCTCGGCGCGGCGGCGCTCTTCGTCCTGCTCTGGGGCGTCGACTCGGGGATCGACATCGACGTCGCCGTCGCCCTGTGGCTGGCCGTGGCCGTGGTCGCGGTGCTCGCCGCCCACCTGGCGGCGGCGCGCCGCCGCCGGATCGGCATGCTCCGGCGCCAGTTCAGCGTGGCGGTGGCCATCGCGGTCGGGCAGATGCTGCTCTCGGTGGTCGTGTTCGCGGTGCTCATGTTCGTCTCGGCGCGCGAGGCGGTGGTGATCGGGGTGGTGCTCGCCTTCAATGGGGCGATCGCCGCGTCGGCCGCCCGGCTGCTCGCCGGCGGCCTGCTCCGCGACGTCGAGACGATCCGCGACGGCCTCGAGGCGGTCGGGGAGGGGCGGCGCGACGTGCGGATCGAGACCGGCGCCAACGACGAGCTGGCGCAGCTGGCCGAGGCGGCCAACGCGATGATCGTCCGCCTGGCCGAGGAGGAGGCCGCCCGGGACATGGCGGAAGTGGCCCGCCGCCACCTCGTCGCCGCCGTGTCGCACGACCTGCGCACGCCGATCACCGCGCTCGCGCTGCTCGCCGAGGCGCTGGGCGACGACATCGTGGCGCCGGGCGAGCGGGTCGCCTACCTCGACCGCATGACGACCCACATCCGGGCGCTCGGAGCGCTGATCGACGACCTCTTCGAGCTCTCGCGCCTGGAGGCGGGCGACATCGCGTGGTCGGTCGAGCACGTCGAGCTCGGCGAGCTGGTGGCGGAGACGGTCGCGGCCATGAGGGTCCAGGCGCAGGCCAAGGGCGTCGAGGTGGTGACCGAGCTGCCCGAGCACCTGGCCGCCGTGCGCGCCAACCCGGAGAAGGTGCAGCGGGTCCTCTTCAACCTGATCCAGAACGCCATCCGCCATACGCCGGCCGACGGCAGCGTGACCGTACGCGCCGAGCTGACCGCCGAGGCACTCGAGGTCGAGGTGGCCGACACCGGCGTCGGGATCGAGGAGTCCGACCGGGGGCGGATCTTCGAGGCGTTCTTCCAGGGCAGCGACGGCGCGGCCCGGAGCGGCGGCCACGCCGGCCTCGGCCTGGCCATCTCGCGGGCGATCGTCGAAGCCCACGGCGGGCGGATCTGGCTCGCGGAGACGCAGGCCGACGACAGCGGCGCTCGCGTGCGCTTCAGCCTGCCCCTCGCCCGCTAGGCCCACCCGTTCCTCGGTGGCGACCGGCCTCTACGCTTCAGCGTGATGCCCGAGCTGCCGGAGGTCGAGATCACCGCCCGCCGCCTCGACGCCGCCCTGCGCGGGGCCACGATCGAGTCGGCGCTCTCGCCTTCGGTGAACACTCTGAAGACGTTCGCCCCGCCCCTGGCCGATCTCGCGGGCCAAGACGTGGCGGCCGTGCGCCGGCGCGGCAAGCACCTGATCATCGACGCCTCGGGCGGTGTGTCGCTGCTCGTCCATCTGATGTCCGCCGGCCGGCTGCAGCTCTTCGAGCGTCGGGCCGGGCCTCGCGACCGGACCTCGCGCCTGCTCGTGCGGATCGACGACGGGCGGGAGCTGCGGCTGCGCGAGTTCGGCACCCGCCAGGCGGCGTGGGTCAAACTGCTCGAGACGGCGGGCATCGAGAAGGACGAGTCGGTCGCCCGTTTGGGCCCGGAGGCCTGGCCCGAGCCGCCGGAGGACCTTGCGCCGCTGCTCGGCGAGCCGCGCCCGCTCCACACCCAGCTGCGCGACCAGCAGGTGATCTCGGGGATCGGACGCTCGTGGGTCGACGAGATCCTCTGGAGCGCGGAGCTCTCGCCGTTCAAGCGCGGCGCCGACCTCGACGCCCGCCAGGCGGCGGTGCTCCGCGCGGCGATCGTCGCCACCCTGGGCCGGGCGCTCGACCACTACGAGGAGACGGTGGTCCTCCCGATCCCCGACAAGCTCCCGATGCCGCTGCGCGTCCACCGCCACCACGGCGAGCCGTGCCCGCGGTGCGGCGAGCGCCTCGAGGCGGTCCACTACGAGGACTACGTGATGACCTACTGTCCGGCCTGCCAGACCGGCGGCCGGCCGCTCAAGGACCGCCGCCTGTCACGGCTGCTCAAGTAGGGCGCGACCGCGACGTCCGGATACAGCGGGGTTTCTGCCTGCACGAGGTGGGGGCAGCTCGGGGGCCGCCGAGCGGTTCCGTCATCCTTGGCTCCGTGACGCGATCAACGATGCCGGGGACGGGCGATCTCGCCCCAGCCTTCGAGCTGCAGGACCAGGACGGCGCGTCGGTCCGGCTGGCCGACCTGCGCGGCGGCCCGGTCGTCCTCTACTTCTACCCGAAGGCCGACACCCCGGGCTGCACGACGCAGGCCTGCGGTGTGCGCGACCGTCGCGACGACTACGCGGCGGCGGGCGCGCGCGTGCTCGGCGTCTCGCCCGACCCGGTGGCCAAGGTCAAGCGGTTCCACGCCAAGTTCGGCCTCGACTTCACCCTGCTCGCCGATCCCGATCACGCGGTCGCCGAGCGCTACGGGGTCTGGGTCGAGAAGTCGATGTACGGACGGACCTATTGGGGCAACGCCCGGGCGACGTTCATCATCGACGCGGCCGGCGTCGTCGCCCGTGTCCTGCCCAAGGTCTCGCCCAAGACGCACGACGACGCCGTCCTGGCCGCGCTCGAGCAGATTCGCGTTGCCTAGGGTCGGCCGCCGGGTAGGCTGACGCCCCGCCCGAGCGCTACCAGGAGGTCACGATGTTCAGACGCGGCAGGTTTGCGGTGCTGGTCCTGATGGCGGTGGTCGTCCTCGGGGTCAGCGGGTGCGGGAGCTCCTCCTCGACGAGCTCCAACGGCGCCGGCGCGACCACCGGTCAGGAGCATACGAACTTCGCCAAGACGAAATTCGTCCTCCACAGCGGCCTGGCCTTCGGCGCCTTCCACCACTTCATCTACAAGCCCTACAAGGCGGGCAACCTCCACGGGCTCGGCCTGGTCAAGGCCGGCCTCGCCGGGCTGTTCGCCTACCACGAGGTCAAGCTGGCCCTGACCGACGCGCAATCGAGCCCCCTGCTCTCGCGGCTGGTCTCCCCGCTGACCGCCCTCCAGAGCAAGTTCCAGTCGCTGGGGACCGCGCTCAAGGGCGGGACGGTCGACAAGACGGCGATCGAGTCGGCCAACACGCAGGCCGGGGTCACCGGCGCCGCCTCGAGGGCCGCCGGCCAGCCGATCACCGACCAGACACCCACCGCCGGCCAGCTCGCCTCCGGGGGCTAGCGGTCGGGCGTAGGCTGAGGCGGTGCCGGTCAGCCCCGCCTCAGCCTCGCTCGCCCACAGCATCAGCTCGTTCTTCGACGCCGTCGGGCGCTTCTTCGCCAACCTGGCCGCCGTCCACTGGGGGGCGCTGCTCCTGGCCATGCTCTTCTTCGGCGCCAACCTGACGCTTCGCTCGCGGGCGATCTTCCACACCCTGCGCGCCGCCTACCCGACGGAGCGGATCCAGTGGCGGCGGATCTGGGGCGCCTACTTCGCCGCCGTCGGCTTCAACAACGTCGTCCCGGCCCGCGGCGGCGACATCATCAAGCTGTTCTTGACCAAGAGCTCGGTGCCCGAGTCGAGCTACCCGACGGTGGCCGCGTCGTTCGCCGTCGAGTGGATCTTCGACACCGCGATCGGCGTCCTCGTGCTGATTTACGCCTTCACCCAGGGCGTCTTCCCCAAGCCGCCCGACTTCGCCAAGCTCAACGCCTTCGACCTCTCCTACCTGGCCGCCCACCCCCGCTTCACCCTCTTCCTCCTCACCGCGATCGGCGTCGGGGGCCTCGTCGCCTTCGCCGTGCTCTCGCGCCGGGTACGCGCGTTCTGGGCGCGGATCCGCCAGGGGCTGACCATCCTTCGCGACCGGCGCCGCTACATGGTCGAGGTGTTCGCCGTCCAGGGCGTCGCCTGGCTCTGCCGGGCGGCGGCGTTCTGGTTCCTGCTCGACGCCTTCCGGGTCGGCGGGTCGGTCGGCAATGTGCTGCTCGTGTTCGGCGTCAACGCCGTCGCCGGAGCGGTGCCGCTGACCCCGGGCGGGGCCGGCGTCCAGCAGGCGCTCCTCGTGCGCGTCTTCGCCTCGACGGCCGGCGGCGACGTCGTGGCCGCCTACTCGGTCGGCCAGCAGATCGCGATCGCCGTGTTCACCGCGACGGTCGGCTTCGGCGCCCTCGTCGGGATCTTCGGCTTCCGCTCCTTCAAGGAGGTCGTCCGCGTCGGGCGCGCCGAGCGCGACGCCGAGCGCGAGGAGCCGGACGCTACTGGAGCCCCTCGCGCGCCTCGCGCACGAGCGTGACCGCCTCGGGGAAGACCACCGCCATCATCGCGCGGATCTGCTGCGCCTGCTGCTCGGGGTTGCCCTGGACGTTGACGCGGTTGATCGCGGCGACGGTCATCTCGACGGCCAGCTTGATCGCGTTGTCGGCCCAGGCCAGGCGCTGCTGACCCTGCATCTGCTCGGCGAACTCGGCCATCCGCCGCTGGAGCTCCTCAGGGTCGCCGAACAGTCCACCGAAGCCGCCTTCCATGCGGCACAGCCTAGCGCGCGTGGGACTCGGTTTAGGTAGTCCCGCTAGCGTTTCCGCCATGCCGACGATGGAAGGCGCGGGAGTCGAGCTCCATTTCGAGGCGCGCGGCGACGGGCCTCCGGTGCTGCTGATCCATGGGCTCGCCGGCGAGGCGGCCGGCTTCGCGCCGCTGGTCGCCGCGCTCGGTGATGGGGTGCGGACGATCGCCTACGACCGGCGCGGCTACGGGGCGAGCGGCGCCCCGGAGCCCTACACCGCCACCACCGTCGCCGAGCAGGCCGAGGACGCGGCCGCGCTCCTGCGGGGCCTTGGGGTCGACGGTGCCGTGGCGGTCGGCGAGGGCTTCGGCGCGCTCGTCGTCCTCGACCTGATCAAGCGCCACGCCCCCTTGATCGGCGCCGCCGTGCTCGTCGAGGCGCCGCTGCTGGCCTTCGTCCCGGCCGCCACCGAGGTGCTGAGCGCCGAGCGCGCCCGCCTCGAGCGGAGCCTGCGGGCGACCGGGCCGGCCGCCGCGGTCGAGGACTGGCTGGAGGGCCGGCTCGACGGGCCGGCGCTGGACCGCGCCCGGGCGGCGCATCGCGGCTTCCTCGCCGACTTCGCCGGGCTCGCGACCTGGCCGATCACCCGGGCTGAGATCCGCGGTCTCGCGGCCCCGCTGGTCGTCCTCACCGGCCCGGACACCGCGGCCCACCTCGACGCCGCGGCCGACGCGCTGGCCGGGCTCGCCCCGGCCGCCCGGCGGCGCCGCGACGGCGACGTGCTCGCAGCCGTCAGCGAGCTGCTGGCATGAGCCGCGGCGCCGCCGCGGGGGGGCTGGCCGCGCTGCTGGCCGCCGGCCTGCTCGGCGGCTGCGGCTCGTCGGCTCCGGCCCGCCCGCTGGCCGCGACCCAGCACGGCACGTCGATCGTCGCCGCGCTCGGCGACTCGATCACCGCCGGGTCCCCGTTCTGGGACCCCTCGCCGGCCATCCGCCGCCGGATCGGGCCGCTGATCAACGAGCAGAGCCAGTACGAGTACTGGGCGCAGCGCCTGCTCGGCAACTACGTGAGCTTTCGCAACTGCGGCGTCGCCGGCGAGCGGACCGACGAGATCGCCAAGCGCCTCGACGCCTGCGCGGCCGGCGCCCGCTACCTGATCGTCCAGGGCGGGATCAACGACATCGCCCAGGGGCGCCCGGTCGCCGCCGCGGCGGCCGACCTGCGCAACATGGTCGTCCGCGGGAAGGCGCTCGGGCTGCGCGTCGCCCTGGCCGAGGTGCTGCCGTGGACCAACGGGTTTCCGGTGCAGACGCCGCTGATCGCCCAGCTGAACGCGGCGATCGACCAGATCGGCCGCGACGAGCACGTCACCGTCTACGCCCTCTACCACGCGCTCGAGGACCCGGCCCACCCGGGCCGGATGCGGGCCGACCTGACCAGCGACGGCGACCACCCCTCGGTCGCCGGCTACCACGTCCTCGGCGAGCTGATCAGCCTGCCGTGAGCGGGCGACGCGCGAGCACGGCCACGGTGCCGCCGCGGCGGGCGGCGCCCGCGGCCAGCTCGAGCAGCCCGGCGGCCGGGAGCAAAACGAGGCCGGCCAGGGTGATCGGCAGGTCGCGGCTCCGGGCCGGGGCGTTGCGCTTGAGCAGGTTGTAGAGGTAGGACGGCCGCCGGGTCAGCCGGCTGAGGATCGACTGCCACATGCCGAAGGGGTTGTGCTCGGCGAGGATGTGGGTCGTGCGGACCGGCTCGAGGCCGGCGGCGGCGAGGGCGAGCTCGAGGCCGCGGGCTGTGAAGTGGGTGCGGTGGCGGGGGACGTCGAGATGGAACCAGCGGGCGCCGCCGATCCGGGCCTGGAGGCTCGCCAGGTTGGGCACGCCGACCAGGATCACGCCGCCCGGGGCGAGCCATCCGGCCATCGCCGCGAGCGCCCCCGCCGGGTCCTCGAGGTGCTCGAGGACGTGCCAGAGGGTGATCACCTCGAGCGACCCCGGCGCCACTCGGGCCTCGGCGAGCGCCTCGCGGCGCAGACGGACGCCGTACTCCTCGTGGGCGGCGGCCACGCCGCGCAACGACGGCTCGATCCCCTCGGCCCGGTAGCCGGCGGCCCGCGCCGCGGCGACGAAGCGCCCGCGTCCGGCACCGACGTCGAGCAGCCGGGCCCCCGGGCGGTCGATCAGCTCGAGGCGGCGGCGGTCGAAGGCGGCGAGCACGGGCGCGGCGGCCCGGCTGAGTCGCGGACGGCCGCCGCCGTAGGCGCCGCGATCGTGGGCGCCGGGGGCGAGCGGTGACTCGGTCACTGCGGTCCCGCAGCGCCCACAGCGCGAGAGCGCGACCGGCGGAGCGTCGGCGGGCTCGGCGGGCAGCGCCTCGCGCCAGGGCTCGAGCGGTCCGCCGCAGGCCGGGCAGGCGCCGGGGCTCAACCGCCGCGGTCGTGGAAGTAGAAGTCCGGCAGCGCGGCGCGGGTGATCTGGCTCGTCATGTGCTGCGCCAGGGCGAGGTCGCCGGTGCGCACGGCGAGGTCGTCGAGGGTGACGATCCCGGCCAGCCGCTCGCCGTCGAGCACGGGCAGGCGGCGGATCCCGTGGCGCACCATCAGCGCCGCCGCCTCCTCGACGTCCATGCCCGTCGCCGCGCAGACGACCGGCGCGCTGGCGAAGTCGGTCGCCGTCGCCTGGATGTCGCGGGCGTCGGCCAGCACACAGACCGCGAGGTCGCGGTCGGTGATGAAGCCGATCGGGCGCTCGTGCGGGTCGGCGAGCACGACGGACCCGACGTTGCGGTCGCGCATCAACTCGGCGACGTCGCGGACTGTGGCCTCGGGCGGGGCGGTCACCACCGAGTCGGTCATCACCTCGCGGATGTCCACGCCGCCACTGTATCCCGCCCGGGCGGGCGCGTCCACGAGAGGGCCGGTCCGGTGACGCCTCGGCGTTAGACTTCGCCCGGCAATGGACGACCTAGAGCGCCAGCTCGCACGGGAGGGAGCGGGGCGCGGCCAGGTTGCCGTCGCGGCGGTGCTCGCCGGCCTGCTGCTGATCGCCGGCGCCGTCTACGGCACGCTGGGTGTGCTGGCCAAGCTGCCGACGGTCGGCGTGGTCCAGGGCCTCGCCCCCGCGCTCCGCGGCCAGGCGGCGGCGACGGTCGACCCGCGCTCGGCGCGGCTGGCCTTCTTCGACCATCACGCCGGCGCGCTCATCCTCGCCTCGGTCCTGGTGACGATCGGGATCCTCGGCATCATCCCGGTGCTCCGCTACCTCTACGAGGCGACCGTCTTCCGGCTGGAGCGCGCGCTCGCGGCCAAGGTCGACTCCGGGTCGGGGGCGGCGGCCGTCCGCGGACCGCGCCTGCCGCGGGCGGCGCTGCTCCTCGCCGTCGGCGGGGCCGCGTTGAACGGCATCTGCCAGCTCGCGGCCGAGATCGTCGATGTGATCAAGGCCCACGACTACGTCGGCCACACCGACCGCAGCCGGCACGCCGTCGACCAGGCGATCAACTCCGTGCCCCACCTCGTGCTCACCTCGCTCGCCCTCGCCGGCGCCCTCGCCCTGGCCTTCGCCTTTGTGATGATCCCGCTGAACGCCATGCGGGCCGGGCTCCTGCACCGGTTCATGGGGGTGCTCGGCATCGTCGCGGGTGCGCTGAGCGTCATCTTTCCGCCGATCGGCGAAGTGCTCGAGGCGTTCTGGCTGGTCGCGCTCGGCGCGCTGCTGAGCGGGCGCACCCCCAACCCGCTGCCGCCGGCCTGGCTCAGCGGCGAGGCCGAGCCGTGGCCGACCCAGCAGCAGATCCGCGAGCGCAAGGCGCCGGCCGCCGAGCCGGTCGCAGTGGCCGCAGCGCCGGCCGCCCCGGTTCCCCGGGCGCCGCGGACCGCGGCGCCGAACGCCTCCAAGAAGCGCAAGAAGCGGCGCTAGGCTCGTCCGGGGTCGCCGCCAGCCGGCGTGATATGACATAGCCGAGACCGGGCCCGGAGGGCAATCGGGAGGGTCGAGTCGGCGGGCGCCGGGTAAGGGAGCCGAGGCCGCTCGCACGAGACAAGAGGAGGGTGGACCATGGCCACTGAACGGAGCGCCGCCGACGAGCTCGAGCAGGAGCTCGCCTCGCTGCTGGATGTCGAGACGTTCCCGCCGCCCGAGGCGTTCGGAGAGCGGGCCCTGCTGAGCGACCCGGCGGTCTACGAGCGGGCCGAGGCCGACTGGCAGGGCTGGTGGGCCGAGCAGGCCGAGCAGCTCGACTGGTTCGCGCCGTGGGAGACGATCGTCGACGAATCGAACCCGCCGTTCTACAAGTGGTTCGTCGGCGGCAAGCTCAACGCCTCCTACAACTGCCTCGACCGCCACGTCGAGGCCGGCCGCGGCGACCGCGTCGCCTTCCACTGGCACGGCGAGGAGGGCGGCGAGAGGACGCTGACCTACGCCGAGCTGCTCACCGACGTCCAGCGCTTCGCCAACGTCCTGCGCGGGCTCGGCGTCGAGAAGGGCGACGTCGTCGGGATCTACCTGCCGATGATCCCCGCGGTGGTCGTCGCCATGCTCGCCTGCGCGCGGATCGGCGCCCCCCATAACGTCGTCTTCGGGGGCTTCTCGGCCGAGGCCGTCCGCGAGCGGATGGAGTTCTCGCAGGCGAGCGTCCTCATCACCGTCGACGGCGCGGCCCGCAAGGGAAAGCTGGCGCCGATCAAGGAGAACGTCGACAAGACGATGGGCGACCTCGCCTCGATCGAGCACATCGTCGTCGTCCGTCACGCCGACATCGACTGCCCGATGAGGGAGGGACGCGACGTCTGGTACCACGAGGAGCTCGACGCGGCCGACCCGGAGTGCCCGGCCGAGCCGATGGACGCCGAGGACCCGCTCTACATCCTCTACACGAGCGGCTCGACGGCCAAGCCGAAGGGCATCCTCCATACCACCGGCGGCTACATGACCGGCGTCAGCGCGACCCACCGCTACGTGTTCGACCTCAAGCCCGAGCAGGACGTCTACTGGTGCTCGGCCGACGTCGGCTGGGTCACCGGCCACTCCTACATCGTCTACGGCCCGCTGGCCAACGGGGCGACCTCGGTGATGTACGAGGGCGCCCCCGACTACCCGCACAAGGGGATCTGGTGGGAGCTCTGCGAGCGCTACAAGGTGACGATCTTCTACACGGCGCCGACGGCGATCCGCGCGTGCATCAAGTGGGGCTCCGAGCACCCGAAGAAGTTCGATCTGAGCAGCCTGCGGCTGCTCGGATCGGTCGGCGAGCCGATCAACCCGAAGGCCTGGCTCTGGTACCACAAGGTGATCGGCGGCGAGCGCTGCCCGATCGTCGACACCTGGTGGCAGACGGAGACCGGGGCGATCATGATCACCCCGCTGCCCGGGATCACCGCGACGAAGCCCGGGTCGGCGTGCTTCCCGTTCCCGGGGATCAAGGCCGAGGTGGTCGACGAGAACGACGGCGAGCCAGTCGAGACCGGGCAGGGCCTGCTCGTGCTGCTGCGGCCGTGGCCGTCGATGCTGCGCACCCTCTACAAGGAGGAGGAGCGCTTCATCGAGACCTACTTCAAGCGCTTCGGCCCGAACGTCTATCTGGTCGGCGACGCCGCGCGCAAGGACGAGGACGGCTACATCTGGGTGATCGGGCGGATCGACGACGTGGTCAACGTCTCCGGCCACCGGCTCTCGACGGCCGAGGTCGAGTCGGCCATCGTCGCCCACGACATGGTCGCCGAGGCGGCGGTCATCGGCCAGTCAGACGACGATTCGGGCCAGGCGATCTGCGCCTTCGTCACCCTCCAGGGCGACACCGAGGGGACCGACCAGATCGTGGCCGCGATCCGCGAGACCGTGGCCACCCGGATCGGGAAGTTCGCCCGGCCAAAGCGCATCATCTGGGCCGACGACCTGCCGAAGACCCGCTCGGGAAAGATCATGCGGCGCCTCCTGCGCGACATCGCCGAGGGCAAGGCGCTCGGCGACGTCACCACCCTGCGCGACCCCGACGTGATGGCCCAGCTCGACGAGCGCATCAAGAGCAGCCGGGACGCCGAGGACTAGGCCGTGGACTACGAGACGGCCTGCCGTCAGCACCGCTGGGAGGTGCCCGAGCTCTACAACATCGCCGCCGACGTCTGCGACAAGCACCCGCGCGAAAAGCTCGCCATGGTCCACGAGCACCACGACGGCCGGGTCCGCGAGGTCGACTGGGGCGAGCTGCAGGATCGCTCCAACCAGGCGGCCAACATCCTCGCCGGGCTGGGCGTCGAGCCCGGCGACCGCGTGGCGGTGGTCCTGCCGCCGACGCCGGAGACGGCGGCGATCTTCTTCGCCACCTGGAAGCTCGGCGCGCTGCTCCTGTCGATGTCGGTGCTCTACGGCGACGACGGCATCCGCCATCGCCTCGGCGACTCCGAGCCCAAGGTGCTGGTCACCGACGCGGCCAACGCCGGCCGCTTCCCCGAGGGCCTGGTCGAGCACGTGCTCATCCTCGACGAGGCCACCTTCGACGGAGCCTCGACCGAGTTCGAGGCGGTGGTCACGCGCGCTGAGGATCCGGCGCAGCTCTACTACACGTCGGGGACCACCGGGCTGGCCAAGGGCATCGTTCACGCCCACCGCTATCTGCTCGCCCACGAGGAGTTCGTCTACTGTCACGACGTCCGCGACGGCGAGGGCTTCCACGGCATGGGCGAGTGGGCGTGGGCGGCGGGCATCGCGCCGCTCCTCGGTCCGTGGCGCTTCGGCGCCGTCCAGTACGTATACCAGCGGGCGGGCGGCTTCGACCCCCACAAGCAGCTCGCCTTCCTCTCGCGCCATCAGGTCGCCAACGTCTTCGCCACGCCGACGGCGATCCGCTCGATGATGGGCATCGCCGACGCCCGGACGCGCTACCCGCAGGCCTTCCGGATCGTCTGCTCGGCCGGCGAGCCGCTCAACCCGGAGGCGATCCGCTGGTTTCGCGAGCACTACGGGGTGACCGTGCTCGACTACTACGGCCTCACGGAGTCCTACCCGCTGTGCGGCAACTTCCCCTTCATGGAGGTGCGCGAGGGATCGATGGGCAAGCCGGTGCCCGGCTGGGAGGTCGCCATCCTCGACGAGGACGAGCATCCGGTCGCCCAGGGGGAGCGGGGTGAGATCTGCCTGCGCGCGCGCTCGAACCCCCACTACCCGCTCGGCTACTGGCGGCTGCCCGAGGCCAGCGAGGAGACCTTCGGGGGCGACTGGTTCCACACCAAGGACGCGGCGAGCATGGACGAGGACGGCTACGTCTGGTACGAGGGCCGGGCCGACGACGTGATCATCGCCGCCGGCTACCGGATCGGCCCCTTCGAGGTCGAGTCGGCCTGCCTCGAGCACCCGGCGGTGGCCGAGGCGGCGGCCGTGGCCTCGCCGGACGAGCGCCGGGGCAACGTGGTCAAGGCGTTCATCGTGCTGGGCGAGGGCCACGAACCGAGCGATGCGGTGGCCGACGACATCAAGGCGTTCGTGCGCGGCCGCCTCTCGGCTTACGCCTACCCCCGGCGGATCGAGTTCGTCCCCGACCTCCCGAAGACGCTGACCGGCAAGATCCGGCGCATCGAGCTGCGCCAGCGCGACCAGGAGAGCGGCTCCGCCACGGCTTGACAGGCAGCGCGCGCCTGATGTAAGTTCGCGCCAACGGGCGCGGGGGGCGCCCGACCGAAGGGAGGATCTGATGCGGCGAGTTCGTCGGGCGGCGGTCATCGCGGCCGTTGTGTTGATCGCGGGAGCGGCCGGCGTCCCGGCGGCCGCGGCGGCCACCCCGGTGCCGCCCTTCACCCAGTGCCCGCCGATCGGAGCCGACCCCTCGTGCGCCTTGCTCGTCGTCGTCACCGACGCCGGGGCCACCGTGCTCGGCGACTCGGCGCGTGGCCCCTACGACGGGGCCGACGACACCGTGGTTGGGATCCTCAACAATTCGAGCCGGAATGTCGGGAGCCTCCCGCTGAGCTCGAGCACCGCCTCGATCTTCGGCTTCGAGGGCGACGGCATCTGCGCGTCCGCGTTCCCCGACGCCAACGGCAACGCCGTATCCCCGCCGGCGGGATGCCCCTTCGGCAGCACCGGCTACGAGGGCCCGAACACGACCTTCGGCGCGATCAGCGCGGACACGATGTCGGGCACGGTGAGCTTCACGACGCCCATCCCGCCGGGCGGCTCCGGCTACTTCAGCCTCGAGGACACGCTGCTGGCCACCGACCTCACCCCGGGCACGCCGACGACCACGCCCGGGGGCGGCGCCACCCCGACGATCGCCACCCAAGCCTCGGCCTCGGTGACCGTCGGGTCTCAGGTCACCGACACGGCGACGCTCGGCGGCGGAAGCGCCCCCACGGGGACGATCACCTTCTCAGTCTTCGGGCCCGCCGACCAGACGTGCAAGGCGGCCCCGGTGTTCACCTCGCCGCCGGTGACCGTCACGGGCGCCGGCACCTACACCTCGGCGCCGTACACGACCGCCGCGGCCGGCACCTACCACCTCGTGGCCAACTACAGCGGCGACGCCGCCAACAGCGCCGCGGCGACGGGCTGCGCCGATGCCGGCGAGTCGGTCGCGGTGACCAAGGCCACGCCGACCATCGCCACCCAGGCGGGACCGGCGGTCCCGTCGGGGGGCAGCGTCACCGACACGGCGACCCTGGGCGGCGGCTTCAACCCGACGGGGACGATCACCTTCAAGCTCTACGGCCCGGGCGACCCGACCTGTGCCCGGGCGCCGACGGCGACCTGGACCATCCATATCGCCGGCCGCGGGAGCTTCACCTCGGCCCCGGTGCCGCTCAACGGCGGCGGTAGCTTCGACTGGACGGCGACCTACAGCGGCGACGCCAACAACAACGCGGTGGCCACGCCGTGCCACGACCCGAAGGAGACGGTTGCCGTCGGGGCGAGCCCCGGCCAGGCGTGCGGGGACCTCGGCTCGCAGGTCGACGCGCAGCTCCCGGCCCAGTCGATCGCCTCCGACCTCAGCCGGGGCCTCGCGTTCAACCTCGATTCACCGCTGAGCATCGGTCTGCGGGTCGTCCTCCGGGCCAAGGATCCGGCCACCGGCTCGTTCGTCTCGCTCGCCAACCTCCTCGTCCATGCCGCGGGCGCGGTGAGCGTGCAGGCGACCGACAACGGGCTGGGCTCGGGCTACGCGCGGCGGGCGGCCCGCTTCCTGGCCGCGAGCGAGCAGGCGGGCCGCCGGCTCGAGGTGTTCCGGATCGTCCACTGCCGCCCCGACAAGCAGACGGTCTCGGCAGAATCGATCGGCATCGTCAGCCTGGGCCCGTAGCCGGGCGCGGCCGGCTACACCTTGCTGTGGGCGGGGACCCAGGAGCCGCTCTCCTCGCGGACGAAGTCCCCAAAGATGTTCGGCGCCTCCTCGAGCATGCGGCGGGCGACCAGGTCGAAGACGAGCCGCAGCTCCTCCTCGGCGCCGTCGGCGGTCCGCATCTCGATCACGTGGCGCAGAGTGCGCAGGTTCGCCGTCCAGATGATGTCGGTGCTCAGCCCGATCGGCGCCAGGCGCCGCAGCGCCGAGGTCGCCTCCTTCTTGACGTGGAAGGGAACCCCCTCGGCGTCGATGCCGAGCGTCTGGGCGGCGCTGAGCTGGAACTCCTCGAGCTGCTCGACGATGCTCAGCACCTGGTCGCGGATCGGCTCGAGCGCCGGCGGCACGCGGTAGCCGATGTCGGTCAGGCGGACGTAGCGGAGGCTCTCCTGGCTGAACGCCGACCCGGCGCGGTGGCGCACGAGCTCGTGGGTGAACACGCGGGAGACGTCGCGGAAGGCGAAGCTGTAGTTCGCGTGCTCGAGCACGCTGCCGTGGCCGCTGCGCAGGAGGTTGCCGAAGTACTCGCCCTGATCGGTGCGTACCCGCGTGACGTTCGGGTTGAGCCCCGGCTCCCAGCTGCGGTAGCAGGCCCGGCCGCCGAACTCGACGAGCAGCTCCCCCGGGTTCGGGGCGCCGTCCGCCTCGGCGATCCGGCGCTCGAGCCAGGACTCGCCGCCGACGTCGCGCAGATACCCGCGCAGACCCTCGACGTCGAGCGCCGGTCGGGCGAGGATGAACACGCGGGGGGTGGTCTCGTGCACGGCGGCGGATCCTAGTCTGCCCCGCGGATGCCTCACGGCCGGGGGCGGCCGACCGGCCGCCGTCACGGGACGCGTCAGCCGTGGCCCTTCCAGCCGACGCTGATCACCCGGTCATCCTGCACGATCGTCGGCACCCGCCCGGTCCCCTTGCTGTGGGCCATCAGCTGCTGGCGCCAGTCGCGCCGCGTCGTCGCATCGCGCTCCTCCCAGTCGATGCCGTCGCCGCGCAGGCCGTCGCGCGCCTGCTGGCAGTAGGGACAGCCGGGCTTGACGTACATGACGTACACGGAGAGCCCCGCTCAGACCAGGTTGGTCAGGGCGGTGCCGACGCCGTTGACTAGGTCGAACAGCGGCTGGGGGATGATGCCGAAGAAGATGCTCCCGGCCGCGGCGAGCGCGGCGACCGCGCCGAGTTCGGCGTGGCGCCCGCGCGGCGCGACCGGCTCGAGCACGCCGCCGTCGGACGGATGGCGCAACCCTGGCGGCATCGCCGCCGGCACCGGCGCGAGCACGCCGCCCGCGACCTGACCCGGGGGCGGCGCCTGCGGCTCGCCGCCGGCCTCGGGCGAGCCGCCGGCCATCGCCGGACGCGTCAGCGGCCCGAGGCTCGGGACGCTGCGCATCCACATCGCCGCGATCACGCGCAGGTAGTAGCCGAGCGAGACGGCCGAGCCGAGGACGATGACGACGGCCAGCCAGGTGTAGCTCCCGTCGACCGCCGCCTGGATCAGGTAGACCTTGCCGATGAAGCCGGCGGTGGCGGGGATCCCGGCCAGCGACAGCATGGCGATCGTCATCGACCAAGCGAGCACCGGGCGCTCGCCGCCGAGGCCGGCCAGGGCGTCGATGTCGTCGCCGAGGTCGGTCTCGCGCTCGCGCGCGACGACCACGGCGAAGGCGGCCACGTTCATCAGCAGGTAGACGACCAGGTAGAACACGGTCGCCCGCGCCCCGAGCCGGCTGGCGACGACCACGCCGGCGAGCAGGTAGCCGGCCTGGGCCACCGAGGAGTAGGCGAGCATCCGCTTGACCGACGACTGCCCGAGCGCGCCGACGTTGCCGACCACGATGGTGATCGTCGCCAGCGCGGCCAGGGCCGGCGTCCAGACCGCCCGGTCGGCGTAGAGCGCGACGTCGAACAGGCGCAGGAGGATGCCGAAGGCGGCCGCCTTGGTCGCCACCGCCATGAACGCCGTGACCGGGGTCGGCGCGCCCTCGTAGACGTCGGGCGTCCACTGGTGGAACGGCGCGACCGACGCCTTGAAGCAGAGTCCGGTCACCCCGAGGGCGATTCCGGTCAGCAGCAGCGGGTCGGACGCCCGGCCCCGGCCGATCGACGCGGCGATCCCCGCGAAGTCGGTCGATCCGGTCGCCCCGTAGATCAGCGCCAGCCCGTAGAGGAGGGTGGCCGACCCAACCGAGCCGACGATCAGGTACTTGAGCCCCGATTCGAGCGACGTGGCCCGCCGCAGCTCGGTCGCGCAGAGCACGTAGAGGGGGATCGAGAGGAGCTCGAGGCCGACGAACAGCGTCACCAGGTTGGTCGCGGCGACGAGCACGACCATGCCGGTCATCGAGGCCAGGAGCAGCGAGTGGTACTCGCCGTGGGCCGATTCGCGCGGCGCCAGCGCCCGCCAGGACATCAGCGTGGCGGCGATCCCGGCGGTGATGAAGATCAGCGTCAGGACCAGGGTCAGCGCATCGATCTGCATCGCCCCGGCGAGCACCGACCGGCGGTCGTGCCACTGCCAGACCGTCAGGCCGAGCGCGGCCCCCAGGGTGAGGAGGGTGAGCCCGGGGACGGCGACGTAGCGGGCCGCCCGCGAGCGCAGGAGCCCGACCAGGAGGACGACGATCGACCCGGCCAGGAGCGCCTCCATCGGCGCCAGGGCGGCGAAGTCGACGTGCGGCCCGTGGAGACGGGCGGCGGCGAGGAGGGGGGTCATCGCGACCGCACCGAAACGAGCTTGCCCTGGAGCGCCGCGGTGCGGGTGGTTGCCGCGGTGCGGGTGGTCGCCGCGGTGCGGGTGGTCGCCGCGGTGCGGGTGGTCGCCGCGACGTCGGTGGCCCCGGCGACGATCGGCCGGGCGGCCTTGGCCTCGGCGAGCGCGATCGAGCTGACCACTGACTTCTCGGCCCGGCGGAGCTCGAGCTGCGGGTAGAGGGCGAACAGGATGAGCGCGGCCACGAAGGGCGCGAGCACGAGCCCGTCGACCGCGCGCATCTCGCGCGATTCGACCTCCGGGCCGGTCCGGTTGTGGACCGAGCGGATGAACACGCGGAGCATGTAGACCGCAGCCATGACCACCCCGGCGAAGGCGACGACCGAGATCACGACCTTAGTGTTGAACACGCCGAGCAGGATCATGAACTCGCCGACGAAGTTGCCCGACCCGGGGATGGCCAGGGCGGCCATGGCGACGATCAGAAAGGTCGTGGCCAGGACCGGCGCCCGCAGCGCGATCCCGCCCATGTCGCGGATGTCCTCAGAGCCCCCGGCCCGCTCGGCCAGGAGGGCGATGATGAAGAAGAGCGGCGCCACGACCAGGCCGTGGTTGACCATCTGGAGCACCGCCCCCTGGGCGCCCTGCGGGGTCAGCGAGAAGATCCCCAGGGTGATGAAGCCGAGCTGGGCGACCGACGAGTACCCGGCGATCAGCCGGGCGTTGGTCTGGGTGAAGGCCATCGCCGAGCCGTAGAGGACCGAGGCGAGAGCGATCAGCAGGAGCAGCGTCTGGAAGTGGGCGGCGGCGCCCGGGAAGAGCGGCAGGACGATCCGCAGGAACCCGTAGGCCCCGACCTTCGACAGCACCCCGCTGAACACCATGAGCGCCTCGATCGGCATCGCCCGGTACCCGTCGGGCATCCACCCGTGAAGCGGGAAGGCCGGCATCTTGACCAGGAAGGCCGCCGCGAAGAAGAGGAAGATCCAGTCGGCCGACCCGGCCGGCACCGGTGCCCGCTGGAGGTCGGAGAGCACGAAGCTCAGCGCGTGGTGGGCGCCCTGAGCGCTCAGGACGGCGGTGGCGATCGCCGCCGCCAGCATCAGCAGCGAGCCGACCAGCGTGTAGATCACGAGCTTTGTCGTCGCCCGCACCCGGTCGCCCCCGCCCCACACGCCGACGAGGAAGTAGAAGGGGATCAGCATGAGGTCGAAGAAGGCGACGAACAGCGCGAGGTCCTGGGCCAGGAGCGCGCCCAGCACCGCCGACTCGGCGAGCCCGAGGTGGAAGAAGAAGAGGTGGGGCTTCGACCAGTCGCGGAGGTTGGCCGCCACCACCGAGACGGCGAAGAGCAGCGCCGCCAGGCCGACGAGGAACAGGTTCAACCCGTCGACGCCGAGCTTGTAGTGAATCCCGAGCGCCGGAATCCAGACGATGTCGGTGACGTGGGTCAGGCCCCTCCCGCCGCCGTAGTCGGCGATCAGCGCGATGGCCAGGCCGAGCGTGGCCAGCGCGCCGAGCGCCACCAGGCGCCCGGCCCACGCCCGGCCGCGCACCGCATGGCGGGGTACCGGCAGCAGCGCCCCGATGAGGGCGGTCGCGGCCGGCAGCCAGATCAGGATCGAGAGCATCAGGTCGCCTGGAGCAGGAAGTAGAGCCCGACGCCGGTCAGCCCGAGGATCAGCAGCCCGGCGTAATAGCGCACGAACCCGGTCTGGGCGCCGCGCACGGCCGCCGAGCCCGCCCGCACCAGGCCGACCGTCCCGCCGACGAGCGCGCCGTCGACGAAGACCCGCTCGACCGTCTGCTGCGCGAAGCGCCCGAACCACCCGCCCGGGCGCACGACGAGTACGTCGATCAGCTCATCGAAGTACCACTTGTTGACCAACAGCGTGTGGAGCGGGCGCAGCCGGGCCTGGAGGCGGGCCGAGGTCCCCGGCCGAGCGACCCAGACGTAGTAGGCCAACGCGATCCCCGTGAGGCCGAGGACTGCTCCGAGAATCAGTCCAAAGGCGACCAGGCCGTCGGAGGGCGCCACCGCGATCGTCGAGTCCTTGAAGCTCGGCGCCAGGAAGTCGTCGAGCCAGCTCGTCGCCTTGGGGATCTGGACGACGCCGCCGACGGTGGCGAGCACGGCGAGCGCACCCATCGCCGCCTTCATCGGCCACTCGCGCTCGGCGATGTGGTGGTCGGGGCCCGGGAAGCCGACCTCGGTGTCCTCCTCCTCGCCGGTCGCCGGGTTGGTGTGGAGCTCGGCGTGGTGGAGGTGCCCCTCCTCGAGCTCGAGCGCCTCCGGGCACGGCGGCCCGAAGAAGGCGCGGAAGATCATCCGGAAGGTGTAGAGCGCCGTGAGGAGCGCGCCCAGGTAGCCGGCCACGTAGAGCCCCCAGTGCCAGCCTCCCTGCGCGCCGACGACGAGCAGGATCTCGTCCTTGGAGAAGAAGCCGCTGAACGGCGGCACCCCGCTCAGGGCCAGGCCGCCGATCACGAAGCAGCCGAAGGTGAAGGGCATGGCCCGGCGCAATCCCGACATCCGGTCGAGGTCCTGCGTCCCCGCCATCGCCGCAATAAGCGATCCGGCGGCCATGAACAGGAGCGCCTTGAAGAAGGCGTGGGTCATCAGGTGAAACAGCCCGGCCGCGTAGGCGCCGGCCGACACGCCCATGATCATGTAGCCGATCTGCGACATCGTCGAGTAGGCGATGACCCGCTTGAGGTCGGTGGCCACCAGGCCGATCGTCCCCGCCACCAGCAGCGTCACCGCCCCGATGACCGCCCCCACGTCGGCCGCCGCCGGAGCCTGCTCGAACAGCGGGTGCATGCGCGCGATCAGGTAGACCCCGGCGGTGACCATCGTCGCCGCGTGGATCAGCGCGCTGACCGGCGTCGGGCCCTCCATGGCGTCGGGCAGCCACGTGTGGAGCGGGATCTGCGCCGACTTGGCGAAGGCCCCGACGAGCAGCAGGATGCACCCGGCGACGAGGTCTGAGTCGTTGTGGCCGAACGCCGTCCGCGCCTGGTGGAAGCTCCCGAGGAAGTCGAGCGTGTGCGTGTGCTTGAAGATGAAGTACGTCCCGAGGACGAGCCCGACGTCGCCGACCACGTTGATCACGAACGCCTTCATCCCCGCCCGGGTCGCCGTCGTGCGCCGGTACCAGAACGAGATCAGGAAGTAGGACGCCGCCCCGACGAAGGCCCAGCCCACGATCAGCAGGAGGAAGTTCCCGGCCAGGACGAGCAGCAGCATCGAGAAGACGAAGAAGTTCAGGTAGGCGAAGAAGCGCACGTACCCCCGGTCGGACGCGAGGTAGGCCACCGAGTACAGGTGGATCAGCGTGCTCACGCCGCTCACCACGCAGATCATCAGAACCGACAGCGGATCGACCAGGATCGTCATCTTCGCGTCGATTCCGACCGACACCGCGTAGTTCCACAGCGTCGAGGTCACCTGGCGGTGGCCTTCGGGCTCGCTCTGCAGCTTGACCAGGGCGAGCAGCGCGAACACGAACGAAGCCCCCACCGCCGCCGTGCCGATCCACCCGGCGCTACGCCCCGGAAGCCCGCGGAACATGGGCGCGATCAGGAGGGTGCCGAGCAGCGGCCCCGCCAGGCAAAGCCACGCCAACGTCGTAGTCAAGAAACCCCTCCCGACCGAGGGTGGGTGTGCCCAGAGCGAGGCCCGGGCGAAGCCGCCGCCGGCGATCGTGCGATGCCCATCGTCACCCTCATCCCTGGAGGTCTCTGAGCTCGTCGACGTCCATCGAGAGTCGGCGCCGGTGCATGGCCACGATGACCCCCAGCCCGACCGTCACCTCACAGGCGGCGATCACCATGACGATCAGCGCGAAGATCTGCCCGTCGCCGTTGCCCCACATCCGCGAGAAGCCGATCAGCGCCAGGTTGGCCGCGTTCAGCATCAGCTCGAGGCAGAGCAGGATGACCAGCGGGTTGCGCCGGGTGACGACGCCGCCGGCGCCGAGCGCGAAGATGATCGCCGAGACGACCAGGTACCCCTCGATCGTCAAGCGACCGGCCCCTCGCGGGCGACGCGCACGCGTCCGGCGCCCTCGGCCATCGTCCCGGTGCCGGGCGGGGGCGGGCGGAAGAGGTCCATGGCGGCGATCGTCGGGACGCCGTCGTCGTCGCCGATCCCGCCGCGGCGCCGGGCGAGGACGACGGCGCCGACGGCGGCCACGAGCAGGAGGTAGGAGGCGATCTCGAAGGGGGCGAGGAACCTCGTGAGCAGGAGGTCGCCGATCTGCCCGGGCTGGCCGAAGCCGGGGGCGAGCGCCGCGCCGCGCGTCCCGAGGCCCTTGAGGGCCGAGCCGAGCACGGCGATCAGGAGCTCGGCGACCAGGGCGCCGCCGCACGCCCAGGCGCCCAGCGTCATCGCCCGTCCCGGCGGCCGGCCGAGCGGCTCGCCGAGCCGCGGACCGGCGTCGGCGCCGCCGACGTAGGAGACGACGAACGTGTAGAGCACCATCACCGCCCCGGCGTAGACGACGACCTGGGCGGCGGCGAGGAACTCGGCGCTCAAGAGCAGGAAGAGGGCGGCCAGCGAGATCAGGTGGGAGACGAGGGCGAGCACCGTGTAGAACGGGTTCTCGATCGTGATCACGCCGATCGCCCCGGCGATCGCCCCGAGCGCGGCGACGAAGAAGAGGACGGTCGCCACCGGTCTACTCCCCCTCGCGCCGCAGCGGCGTCGAGTCGACCGGCTCGGCGAGGAGCATCTCCTTGGTGAAGATCAGGTCGCTGCGGTTGTAGTCGGACATCTCGAAGTCGTGGCCCATGGTGATCGCGTCGAACGGGCAGGCGACCTCGCAGTAGCCGCAGAAGATGCAGCGGCTGATGTTGATCTCATAGACCGCGGCGTAGCGCTCGCCGGCCGAGACACGGTTCTCCTCGGTGTTCTCCGCCGCCACCACGCGGATGCAGTCGGCCGGGCAGGCGGCGGCGCAGAGCGAGCAGCCGACGCACTTCTCGAGGCCGTCCTCGAAGCGGTGGAGCTTGTGGCGGCCGCGGAACCGCGGGTAGACGGGGACCTTCTGCTCGGGGTACTGGATCGTGTTGATCCCCTTCGCCACGTGGCTGAGCGTCGTCTTCAGCCCGCGGAGCGTCTCGCCGAACGCGCGGTAGGCGCCGCCGACGCCCGGCTTGGGCGCCCGCTGCACGAGGATCTGGTCGTCTCCGGGGGTCCACATGGCGTACTCCTCAGTCCGTCGCGACCACGACGATCGCCGTGATCAGGGTGTTGAGCGTGGCCAGGGGGAGCAGGACCTTCCAGCCGAAGCTCATCAACTGGTCGTAGCGCAGGCGCGGCAGGGTAGCGCGGATCCAGATGAAGAAGATGACGAAGATCAGCATCTTGCCGAGCACGATCACCGGGTCGGTCCAGCCGGGCGGGTGGATGCCGAAGGGGAGCATCCAGCCGCCGAGGAACATGGTGACCGCGATCCCCGAGACGATGATCACGTTGAGGTACTCGGCGAAGAAGAAGGACGCGAAGCGCGCCCCGCCGTACTCGGTGTTGTAGCCGGCCACGAGCTCGGCGTCGGCCTCGACGAGGTCGAACGGGGCGCGGTTGGTCTCGGCGAAGCTGGCCGTGAGGAAGACGAGGAAGCCGACGAACTGGGGCACGATGTACCACATGCCGCCCTGGGCGTGGACGATCCCGACCAGCGAGAGCGTCCCGGCGGTGATCACCACGCCGGCCAGGGCCAGGCCCTGGGAGACCTCGTAGGAGATCAGCTGGGCGGCGGCGCGCATGGCGCCGAGGAACGAGTACTTCGAGCCCGAGGCCCAGCCGCCGAGCATCAGGCCGTAGAAGGCGATCGCGCTGAAGGCGAACAGGTAGAGCGGCCCGATCGAGACGTCGAGGCCGTAGAGGCCGACCTTGGTGCCGAAGATGTCCTGGGTGTCGCCGAAGGGGATGATCGCAAACGCGGCGAACGCGGTGAGGATCGAGATCACCGGGGCCAGGACGTAGAGGAAGCCGATCGACGTCTTCGGGCGCGACTGCTCCTTGGTCGCCAGCTTGACGATGTCGGCGATCGGCTGGAGCATCCCGAACGGCCCGACCCGGTTGGGCCCGTAGCGGCCCTGGAAGCGGCCGAGGAGCTTGCGCTCGGCGATCAGCACGATCGGCACGAGTTGGAGCCCGACGACGGCGATCACGATCCCCTTGACGATCTGGATCCACCAGGGCTCGTAGTAGCCGACTACCCCCAGCATCATCCCGGCGTCCCGGTCGGGACCCGCGCCGGCGCCGCCGTGCGCCTCATGCGTGGGCTCGGGCGGCTGCGCCGGTCGCCGCGCCGTTGGTGCTGGTCGCCCGGTGGACGGCGACGAGCGGCCCGGCGAGCGCGTTGGCGCTGTTGTCGGGGATGCCGGTCTCGAGGAAGACGCGCCCCTCGGGCATCGCGTGGCGGAGCTCGGCCCGGCCGCGGACCTGCTGGTCGCCGTCGGTCACGAGGACCTCGTCGCCCTGGCGCAGGCCGAGGCGGGCGGCGTCGTGCGGCGAGAGCTCGACCCGCTGGTGGCGGGCGAGGAACTTCAGCGCCGGCGAGACCTCGACCTCGGGCGCGGCCCAGATCGACCGGTAGGTGCCGAGCAGGAGGCGGGCGCCGGGTGCGGCGAGAGCGTTGGCGCGGGCGGGCGCCGACGCGGACGGCGGCCACGGCTCGTCGGGGGTGCCTTGGAGCAGTTCGCGGGCCCCGGGGCGCGCCGGCCAGCGGACGCCGCGCCCACCGAGCTCGGCCAGGGTCAGGCCGGAGTAGAAGGGGACGGTGGCAAACAGCCATTCGCTGCACAGGGCGATCGTCGGGAGCCCGGGGTCGGAGCCGAGGCGGCGCGAGAGCTCGGCCAGGACCTGCCATTCGGCGCGCACCGTCCCCGGGCGGCCGATCGCCGGGCGCACGCGCTGGACGCGCCCGTCGGGGTGGGTGACCGTACCCTCCTTCTCGGCCGACGCCTCGGCCGGAAAGACGACGTCGGCGTGGTCGCGGATCCCGGCGGTCAGGAGGGCCGCGTGGGCGATGACGCCGGCGGCGGCCGCGAGACCGGCCTCCCAGGTCGGGCGGGACGGGTGCCCGCGGAGGGGGTCGCAGCCGAGCAGGTAGACGACGTCGAGCTCGCCCTCGGCCAGGGCGCGGGCGATCGACGGGGCGTCGCGGCCGGGGGCGGCCGGGGCGCTCAGCCCGGGCCCGGCATTCGGGAGCACGCCGACCTCCCGCAGGCCGCGGCCGTTGGCGGCGTCGGGGATCCCGAGCAGCCCGGCGCCGGGGGTGCCGGCGAGCTTCAGGTGGGCGGCGAGCTCGAGCAGGCGCCCGGCGGAGGTGTCGAGCAGCCGCTCGCCGTAGAGGACGACGATCTCCTCGGCTCCGGCCAGGGTCGCGGCGAGGCCGCGGAGCTCGGCGGAGGTGGTCCCGGCCGCCGCGGCCAGCCGGTCGAGGTCGACCTGGCCGCCGGGGTCGCTCGGTTCGCTGCCGGGGTCGCTCGGTTCGCTGCCGGGGTCGCTCGGTTCGCTGCCGCGGTCGCTCGGTTCGCTGCGGCCGGCCCGGTGGTCGCTGCCGGTCTGGTCGCCGGGGCCGGCCTGGTCGCCGGGGTCGGCCCGGCCGCCGCTGCCGGCCTGGTCGGCGAGGGCGGCGGCGAGGCCGGCGAGCAGGGCGCCGGCGTGGCCGGGCGCGAAGCGGGCGGTCGCGGCGGCGATCCCGTCGAGCGCGCTCGGGCGGCTGGTGGCCACGGCGAGCTTGACCTTGTTGCGGCGGACGCCCTTGCGGATGCGCATCTCGAGAATCGGGGCGTCGTCGACCGGCTCGGAGTCGAGCACGAGCACGGCGTGGGCGAACTCGAGGTCGGGCACCGAGGCCTGGAGGTCGGGGGCGCTGAGGCGGCGCAGCTGCTCGAGGTCGACGGCGCCGCCGGGGCGGGAGTCGAGGTGGGGCGAGCCGAGGGCGTCGCGGAGCATCCGCTGGAGGAGCATGCCCTCCTCGTTGGTGGCCGCCGACCCGGCGAGGGCGGCGGTCCGCTCGCCGGCGGCGGCGAGGAGCTCGGTCGCCCGGGCGAGGGCCTCGTCCCAGGCCGCGGGGCGCAGCTCGCCGTCGGGGTCGCGGATCAGCGGCTCGGTGAGGCGCTCCTCGGCGTGGACGGCCTGATAGGCGAAGCGCCCCTTGTCGCAGAGCCAGCCGTCGTCGACGCCCTCGTGGTGGCGGTCGAGCACGCGCAGGACGCGCTCGTCACGGACGGTGAGCTCGGTGTTGCACTGGGCCGGGCAGAGCGTGCAGATCGAGCCGGCGCCCTCGATGTCCCAGGGGCGGGCGCGGAAGCGGTAGGGGATCGAGGTCAGGGCGCCGACCGGGCAGAGCTCGATGATGTTGCCGCTGAACGGGGCTACGTAGGGGTGGCCGTCGAAGGTCCCGACGAAGGTGTGGGCGCCGCGCTCGAGCAGGACGAGCTGGTAGTCCTCGGCGAGCTCCTGGGAGAAGCGGACGCAGCGGTAGCAGAGGATGCAGCGCTCGCGGTCGATCGCGATCAGCGGGGAGATCTCCAGGGGCTTGCGGAAGTGCCGCTTGGGCTCGATGAAGCGCGAGCGGCCGGGGCCCCAGCCGAAGGTGATGTCCTGGAGCGGGCACTCGCCGCCCTTGTCGCAGACCGGGCAGTCGAGCGGGTGGTTGATCAGGAGGAACTCGACGACCGCCTCCTGGGCCTCCTTGACCCGGGCGGTCTGGGTGTGGACGACCATGCCGTCCTTGACCGGGCTCGAGCAGGCGGTCTGGAGCTTGGGGATGCCCTCGATCTCGACCAGGCACATCCGGCAGGCGCCGACCGGGGAGCCGAGCTTGGGCTCGTAGCAGAAGACGGGGATCTCGATGTCGCCGTACTTGGCGGCGTCGACGAGCATGATGCTCTCCGGGGCAGAGACCTCGAGGCCGTCGATCGAAAAGGTGATCGTCTGGCGTTCCGGGCGGGGCATTAGCGGTACCTCCGAGCGGCCGGGAGGGCGGGCATCTAGCGGGCTCCCTGGGCGAGGAGGGCGCTGTCGTCGGCGAGCGGGCCCTCGATCTGCATGGCCTCCATGTGGGCCTCGAGCTCGGGGCGGAACTTGGCGATCATCGAGCCGATCGGCATGGCCATGGCGTCGCCGAGCACGCAGAGGCAGTTGCCGATGATGTGCTCCTGAACCGAGGCCATGATGTCGAGGTCCATCGGCGTGGCCTCGCCCCGGTCGATCCGCTCGAGCATCTGCACCGTCCAGTTGGTCCCCTCGCGGCAGGGCGTGCACTTGCCGCACGACTCGTGGCGGTAGAACTTGGCGAGCTTGAGGGCGACGTCGAGCACCGGGGTCGAGTCGTCGACGACGATGATCGCCCCGGAGCCGAGCATCGAGCCGGCCTTGGCCAGGCTGTCGAAGTCGTAGGGGAGGTCGAGGTCATCGGCGGTGAGCACGGGCGAGCTCGACCCGCCGGGGAACCAGAGCTTGACCTCGCGGCCGGGGGGCGGGCCGCCGGCGAGGTCGTAGATGATCTCGCGGGACGGCGTCCCGAGCTCGACCTCGTAGTTGCCGGGGCGCTGGACGTGTCCGGAGACGGAGACGAGCTTGGTCCCGGTCGAGGTCTCGGTGCCGAGCTTCGCGTACTCCTCGCCGCCCATCCTGATGATGTAGGGCACGGTGGCGAGCGTCTCGACGTTGTTGATCAGGGTCGGCCCCTGGTAGAGGCCCTGGTTGGCGGGGAACGGCGGCTTCAGCCGCGGGTTGCCGCGCTTGCCCTCGAGCGAGTCGAGCAGGCCGGTCTCCTCGCCGCAGATGTAGGCGCCGGCGCCGCGGTGGAGGACCAGCGAGAGGGAGAGCTCGGAGCCGAGGATCCGCTCGCCGAGGTAGCCCGCGGCGTAGGCCTCGGCCAGGGCGCGGTCGAGGATCTGGGCCTGCTGCTCGTATTCGCCGCGGATGTAGATGAAGGCCCGGTTGATGGCGGCCGCGTGGGCGGCGATGACGATCCCCTCGATCAGGAGGTGGGGGTTCTTCTGCATCAGCTCGCGGTCCTTGAACGTGCCGGGCTCGGACTCGTCGGCGTTGCACACGAGGAACTTGTCCATCGTCCCCTTGGGCAGGAACGAGGCCTTCTTGCCCATCGCGAAGCCGGCGCCGCCGCGGCCGCGCAGGCCGGAGGCGAGCAGCTCGTTCAGGACGGCCTCGGCCGGCATCGTCAGAGCGCGGCGCAGCGACTGGTAGCCGTCGCGGAGCTCGTAGACCGGAAGCGTGTTGAGCCCGGGCTCGTCGATCCCCTGGAAGAGGAGCTTGACGCTCACGTCGGCGCCCCGGGGTATTCGGCGGCGGCGGCGTCGGTGCTCTTGCGGCGGATCAGCTGCTTGTCGGGGAGCGGCGACCGGCCGGCCCGGACATCGGAGAGGAGCGGCTCGACGTCTGCGAGCTCGATCGGGCCGATGTAGACGTCGTCGACCGAGGCCATCGGCGCGATGTCGCAGGCGCCGAGGCACTCGAAGGAGCGGACGTTGAAGTCGGGGTCGCCGTCGGTGGCGGCGAGGATCGCCGCGTGGAGCTCGTCGGCGCCGTTGAGCGAGCAGGAGATGTTGGTGCATACGTAGATCGCGTGGCGGCCGGTCGGGTGGGTCTCGAACATGTCGTAGAACGTCGCCACGGCGGTCAGGTAGCCCGGGGTCAGGCCCATCACGCAGGCGGCCTGGGAGATCGCCTCGGGCGAGCACCAGCCGTGGTGGCGCTGAGCGGCGGCCAGGGCGGGGAGGGCGGCCGAGCGGGAGTCGGGATAGCGGGCCATCGCCGCCTCGATCTCGGCGCGGAGCTCGCGCGGGACGGCGACGACGGCGGCGTCGGGGACGACCGCTGCGTCCTTGTCGAGGTCGACGGCGTCGTCCCAGCCGGGGACGCGCGAGCCGTGGGCGTAGCGGGGGATCGCCCGGTGGGCGAGGCGGCGGCGCTCGGTGCCCTGGGTGGCGATCACGTCGTCGTCGACCGGAGGGGCGGCCGCTCCCCGGCGGAGCCTCATCGGTCGATCCCGCCGAGGATCGGGTCGAGCATGGCGAGCGTGGCGATCAGGTCGGCGATGTAGGAGTCGCGGGCCATCGGGGCGATCGCCTGGAGGTTGACGAAGCTCGGATCGCGCATGTGGACCCGGGCGGGCCGGGAGGAGCCGTCGGAGCGCACGAAGCAGCCGAGCTCGCCGCGGGGCGACTCGATCGGGTAGTAGACCTCGCCGACCGGGACGCGGAAGCCCTCGGTGACGAGCTTGAAGTGATGGATCAGCGCCTCCATCGAGGTGGCCAGCTCGTGGCGCGGAGGGAGGGCGACCTTCCGGTCGCCGGTGATGAAGGGGCCTTCGGGCAGCCCGTCGAGGGCCTGCTCGATGATCTTCACCGATTCGTGGATCTCGGCGAGGCGCACCGCGTAGCGATCGTAGTTGTCGCCGACGGTGCCGACGGGAATCTTGAAGTCGAAGTCGCCGTAGGAGCAGTAGGGGGCGGCCTTGCGCAGGTCCCAGGGGTTGCCGGCGGCGCGCAGGAGTGGCCCGGTGACGCCGAGCGAGAGGAGCGTCTCGGCGTCGAGCGGGCAGATCCCGCGCAGGCGCTGGAGGACGATCTCGTTGCGGGAGAGGAGGTCGCCGTACTGCTCGGCCGCCTTGGGCATGATCGCGATGAACTCGCGCAGCTTGTGGGCGAAGCCGGGCGGGATGTCCTCGATGACGCCGCCGACCTGGAAGTAGCGGGTGTGCATCCGCTGGCCGGAGGACATCTCGAAGAGGTCGAGGATCCGCTCCTTCTCGCGGAAGCAGTACCAGAACATCGAGATCGCGCCGAGGTCGAGGGCGCTGGTCCCGAGCCAGACGAGGTGGGACATGATTCGGTTGAGCTCGAGATGGATCACGCGGAGATACTGCGCCCGGGGCGGCACCTCGACGTCGAGCAGGGTCTCGACGGCGCCGCAGAAGGCGAGGGCGTTGAAGTAGTAGGAGAGGTAGTCCATCCGCTCGACGACGGGGATGACCTTCCAATAGGCCTTGTCCTCGGCCGTCTTCTCGATCCCGGTGTGGACGTAGCCGATGATCGGCTTGATGTCGCGGACGATCTCGCCCTCGAGGGTCACCAGCAGGCGGAGCACCCCGTGGGTGGCCGGGTGGTGGGGGCCCATGTTGAGCGTGAGGAGCTCCTGCTCGGGCGCCTGGGCGATCTGCTCGGCGACGGGGGCGAGGGTGATCGACTCCTCCTGCTCGCGGTAGGTGCGCGACGTGCTCAATGGGTGTACCCCGGGGTGGTGGCGTCGTTGTGGGTGAAGAGCACGGGCTCCCCGCCCATCGGGAAGTCGCGGCGCTGGGGATGGCCCTCGTAGTCCTCGGGCATGAGGATCCGGCGCAGATCGGGGTGGCCGTCGAAGATCACGCCGAACATGTCGTAGATCTCGCGCTCCTGGTGGTTGGCGGTCGGCCAGTCGAGCGTGACCGACTCGACGTGGGGGGCGTCGGTGGAAACGCGGAGCTTGACCGAGATGCGATCGACGCGGTCCATGTCGAGGAGCTCGTACTGGACGCCGAGGCGGGGCTCCTCGGGAAAGTAGTCGAGGCCGTGGACGCTGGCCAGGAAGCCGAAGCCGCGTTCGCGCAGGCGGGCCAGGGTGGCGCGGACCGCCGGGGGGTGGACGAGGACGGCGGCGCGGCCATGGTGGTGGACGGTGCCGACCACGCTGGTGGGATCGGCGTCGCGGAGGTCGTGGGCGATCAGCTCGAGGCCGGTGGCGTCAGGCATCGGCGCTCGCCGGGGGCTCGGAGGTGCCGGCGGCGGCGTCGGCGGCGGCGGTCGCGGGCGTCGGGGCGGGGATCAGGGGGTCGCCGGGCGCGACCGAGGTCGGCAGGACCTCTTCGGTGCCCTCGGCGCCGTACTGGGCCCGCCAGCCGAGGTCGGGGTCGTCCTGGATCATCTTGCGGAGCTTGAGGATCCCGTGCATCAGGGCCTCGGGGCGCGGCGGGCAGCCGGGGACGTGGACGTCGACGGGCATGAACTTGTCGGCCGGGACGATCGCGTAATTGTTGAAGACGCCCATCGAGGACGAGCAGGCGCCCATGGCGATGGCCCACTTCGGCTCGAGCATCTGGTCGTAGATGCGGCGGACGATCGGAGCCATCTTGATCGAGATCCGGCCGGAGATGATCAGGAGGTCGGCCTGGCGGGGGGAGGCGCGGAAGGCCTCCATGCCGAAGCGGGCGACGTCGACGCGGCCGGCGACGATGGTCATCATCTCGATCGCGCAGCAGGCGAGGCCGAAGCTGGCGGGGAACATGGCGTTCGACCGCGCCCAGGCGACGGCGCGGTCCATCGTCGTGGGGAGGACCCGCTCCTCGACGTACTGGTCGAGCGACTGGCCGTCGAGGTCGCCGCGGAGCATGTCGCGGGCCCGCAGCTGGCGGGCACGAAAGTCGGTCGAGTCCACCTTCGAGGCCGGCGCCACCTCCGCTGATGACACGGCGGCGTTCTCGCGGATTATTTCCATTCGAGGGCGCCCCGCCGCCAGACGTAGACGAAGGCGAGGAGAAGGAGCACGACGAAGGCGATTGTCTCGTACAGTGCGAAGGCACCGAACTGCCGCAGCCGGACGGCGACCGGGAAGAGGAAGACGACCTCGATGTCGAAGAGGATGAACAGCATCGCGATCAGGTAGAAGCTGATGCCGAAGCGAAAGCCCTGCTTGACCTCTGAGGGTAGGCCGCATTCGTAGGGGTCGGTCTTCGCGGCGATCTTGCGGCGGGGACCGAAGAGCGTGTTCAGGAAGGCGAATGCCCCACCGACGAGTCCTCCGAGGGCGAGGAAGACGATCGCTGGCAGGTAGCTCCGAAGCACCGGGGCCGTTATATCACCGACGGCCGCGCTTCGAGGGTGCGCTTGTAGCAAGGATTACTAGCCGGATGGGCGCGTGACGACGACCGACGTCGTGGTCTGGGCCGCGGTCGCGGTGGCGGCGATGAACGGCCTGGCCGGAGCCTACGGGGCGCTCCGCTGGTACCGGGTGGAGGAAAGCCGGGCCTTCTGGGTCGCCTTGCGGGCCGGCCAGGTGGCGGCGCTGGCGCTGGGCCTCGGGGCGGGGGTCCTCTGGCTGGCGGGCCGGCGGGCGGGCGACGACCTCTTCTACCTGTACGCGCTGCTGCCGCTGGCCATCGGGTTCGTGGCCGAGCAGCTACGCGTCGTCTCCGCCGAGCAGATCCTGGCGGCGCGGGGTCTGGGGAGCGCGCAGGAGGTCGGCGAGCTCGACGAGGCGCTACAGCGGTCGATCGTGGTGGCGATCCTGCGGCGGGAGATGGGCGTGATGGCGGCGGCGGCGATCGTCGTCAGCTTCATGGCGCTGCGGGCGGCCGGGACGGCCCACGGCTTCTGAGGCTGAGCGCGGGTCAGCGACCGGTGCCGGGGGAGGGCTGCGAGGGCCCGCCGGCGGCCGGCGGGACGAGCGGCCGGGGGTCGAGCGTCCGGTACTCGCCGCGGTACCAGATCAGCGGGTCGCGGTCGGCGGGGTGGCCCATGTCGCAGACGGCGCCGATGGCGATCGTGTGGTCGCCGGCGGGGATCAGGCGGCGCAGGTCGCAGATCAGCCAGGCGAGCGTGTCGACGAGGAGCGGGACGCCGTCGCGGAGCTCGTAGGCGACGTCGTCGAACTTCTCGTGCTCGGTGCGCTTGGAGGCGAAGACGTCGGAGAGCTGTCTCTGGTCAGCGGCGAGGACGTTGACGGCGAAGCGGCCGGCGTCGCGGACGATCGGGAGGGTCCGGGCGGTGTTCTCGAAGCAGACGAGGAGGAGGAGCGGGTCGAGCGAGAGCGAGCAGACGGCGTTGGCGGTCATGCCCCCGGGGCCGGAGGGTCCGTGGCCGGTGATCACCGAGACGCCGGTGGCGAAGTGACTGATCACCGCCCGGTAGCGCGGCTGCCGCTGGCCTGGCGATGCCATGCCGGGCTTCTTACCACTCGGCCGCGGCGGCGGGCGGACGCGGCTCGCGGAAGGAGGGCCCGGCGCCGGCCCTTGGTTGCCGCCGTGGAGATCGGTCAAGCGGACGCTTGAGACCGTCTATGCCGGCGCCGGGATTGGGCGGGCTTCGCCGCCGGGTCCCGTTCTCCTCCCGGTTACCGGACGACGGTCAGGGTGCCGTACTCGCCGAGGTCGGCGTGGTTGGCCAGGGTGTCGACGATCCGGTAGTGCCCGGGTGCGAGGGTCAGCTTGGGGCTGGTCACCCGGTGGCCGGGGAGGGCGACGCCGGTTCCGCAGCCGGTCGGCTCGGTGGGCGGGACGCAGCCGGGGACGTAGGGGTCGCTGCCGCCGCCGGCCCGGGCGGATTGGACACGGACGTTGTGGGTGAGGATGCCGGTGTTGACCGCGACGATCTTCAGGCGGCCGGCGTGGATTTGGATGTCCTGGGGGGTGATGGAGTACTCGTCGATGCGGAGCCGCACGACGGTCGATTCGACCTTCACGACGTGCGTTCCGCAGCCGCCGGCAAGGAGCGCGACGGCTCCGAGGAGGGCCAGGCGGGCCGGCGTGCGGGCGGCCAGCCCGGAGAGGGAGTGGGGGAAGACGATCCGCATCGAGCGGGGGATTATCCGTATCATCTGCGCCCGCATGAGCCGACGCTCGAAGATCGCCGTCGCCGCGAGCGTGGCGGGGCTCGCCACGGTCGCCGTTGGCGGCTGCGGATCCCAGGGTATCCGGGTTGCCAAGACGGATCCGAACTACCACGGGGCGAAGCTCTTCCTCGAGCACTGCTCGGGCTGCCATTCGCTCGCTCAGATCGGGGCGCGGGGGTCGGCGCAGACGATCGGCAACCGCGAGCGGATCAACGGCCCTAACTTCGACGTGCGCACCGAGAAAGTCGATCAGGTGCTCTACGCGATCCGCAACGGCGGCTTCCAGGGCGCGATCATGCCGCAGAACATCCTGGTCGGCGCCGACGCGCAGGCGGTGGCCCAGTTCCTGGCCAAGTACGCCGGGAACAAGCGCCCGGTGACGCTGACCGCCCATCCGACTACGCCGTAGCCGGGTCGCCGGGTTGGCTGGGAGCCGAGCGTTCTCGACCTGAGGCTGATCCGCGAGCAGCCGGACGTCGTGCGCGAGGCGCTGGCGCGCCGGGGCGGCGAGGTCGGGGCGGGCGTCGACCGGGTGGTGGAGCTCGACAGCCGGCGGCGGGAGCTGCTGCCGGAGCTCGAGCGGCTGCGGGCGCGGCGCAACGCGGCGTCGGAGGCGATCGCCGTGGCCAAGCGGGCGGGCGAGGAGACGGCGGCGGCGATCGCCGAGATGCGGACGCTCGGCGGGCGGGAGAAGGAGCTGGCGGCGGAGCTCGCGGAGGTCGACGAGCGGCTTCGGTCGGAGCTGGTCGGGCTGGCGAACATGCCGCTGGCGGACGCGGCGGACGAGGACGCGGTGGTCCGCACGGTGGGCGAGGCCGGCCGCACCGGTCGCGACCACCTCGAGCTGGCCGGTCGGCTGATCGACATGGAGGCGGGGGCGAGGCTGTCGGGGTCGCGTTTCGCCTACCTGATGGGGGACCTGGTGCTGCTCGAGCTCGCCCTGGTCCGTTGGGCGTTCGAGCGGCTGCGCCCGCACGGCTTCGAACCGGTGATACCGCCGGTCCTCGTACGCGAGCGGGCGCTGTACGGGACGGGCATGCTCCCGGATACCGAGCAGCAGATCTACCGGCTGCCCGAGGACGACCTCTACCTGGCGGGGACCTCGGAGGTGGCGCTGGCGTCGCTGCACGAGGGGGAGATCTTCGAGGAGGCGGCGCTGCCCATCCGCTATGCCGGCTTCTCGTCGTGCTTTCGGCGGGAGGCGGGGGCGGCGGGCAAGGACACGCGGGGGATCTTCCGAGTCCACCAGTTCGACAAGCTCGAGATGTTCGTCTTCACGAGGCCGTCGGAGTCGCGGGTCGAGCACGAGCGGTTGCTGTCGATCGAGGAGGCGCTCCTCGGCGAGCTCGAGATCCCCTACCGGGTGGTCAACATCGGGGTGAACGACCTCGGGGCGTCGGCGGCCAAGAAGTACGACTGCGAGGCGTGGCTGCCGGGGCAGGGGCGCTACCGGGAGCTGACGTCGTGCTCGAATACGACCGACTACCAGGCGCGGCGCCTGGAGATCCGGATGCGGCCGGCCGGGGGCGGACGGCCGGTGGCCGTGCACACGCTGAACGGAACGGCGGTCGCCGTCGGGCGAACGATCATCGCCCTGCTCGAGAACGGGCAGCAGGACGGCGGGGAGGTCGTGCTCCCGGAGATCCTGACCGCGTTCGGGGCCCCCGGGAGGATCGGGCCGGCGTCGGCCTGAGCCGGTAGCGGAGCCGAGCCGGGAGCCGGTAGCCGGGAGCCGGGCGGGCCTCTCCGGCGACTCGAACGCCGCCGCCGGGTGTCGGGGGACGGTCGGGAGAAGGGCGCCGGACAATCAGGGCGCATCCTCCGAGGAAATGTTGCCGGCGAGTGGTTTCGCAATCCGGCGATGGAGCTTAGATTTTCCCGACGTCGCCGGTGGTGGGCTGGCGGGCTTCGAACGAGGAGAGCGCAAATGTCGGAGGCCCAGGCAATCAAGGGCATCAGGGTCGAAAATGACCCGCTGGAGCCGGACTGGCGGTTCCGACTTCTGGACGAGGACGCGCTGGTCGGCGAGGTGTTCTTCGACGCCGACAGCGGATGGGACGTGGCGGACCGGCCGCGGGGGTGGACGGTCCGCTACCTGGAGGAGGGCGTGCCTCTCGAGTTCTGCCGGGAGGAAGTGGTGCGGCCGACGGGCCAGCCGCTGTCGTGGGCCAAGGGCGAGGTTGCGGCAGCCGCGGGGGCGCGGATGGTCGCGGCGGCGCGAAGCGCCTGAGCGGCGGGTCGGCGGGCGGTCTCGGGTCGGCAGGCGGTCGGGTCGGTCCCCGCCGCGCCGGCGAGCGCCGGGTCGGCGGCGGCGGGATGTTACGAGGTGGTGATCGGTCTGGCGCCGGGCCCCGCGGGGGCTTAGAAGTCAGCCTGGGCGGCCGTCGGTCGCCGGTGGGGGCGCGACGCATGCTCGTGGCCGATCGACCTTCAAGGAGTGGCGATGAGACTGGGCCAAGTAATGGCGATTGCCGGCGGGACCCTGGTCCTGGCGGTCCCGAGGCCGGCGATGGGGGACACGCTGGTCGGGAGCTTCGCCGACGGCAACGTTCAGGGAGCCAACAGCAATCAGGCGGCGACGAACACTTCGGGGGGCGCCGAGTTCAACGGTTCGGGGACGAAGTTCATCAGCGGCAACTCGGCGCCGCACACAAGCCAGACGGCGCTGAACGCGGCCGACAACACGGCGATCATCGGCGGCGGTGGCGGCGACGGGACGCTGATCGGCAACGGGTCACAGGAGAACTCGCAGGGCCTCAATAGCGTGCAGGGGGCCAAGAAGGGCACGCAGGTGTCGACGAATGTGGCGAGCGGGACGCAGATCATCGGACTGGGAGCGGGCGACTCGATCATCGGGAGCCCGAGCCAGGCCAGCAACCAGGGTCTGAACTCGTCTCAGCTGGGAGCGGGCGGGCTGTCGGGGACGACGTTCATCGGCGGACCGGTGAACAAGGGGCCGGAGACCGAGACTTCGACCAACGTCGTCATCTCGTGCGAAGTGGTCATCGGCGCGCCGGGCTTCCCCTGCTGACCGGTGAGCGACGAGTGGCGCAGGCTCGGCGCGGTGGCGGGGCGCCGGTCTCGACGTCGGTCTGGGTGGCGGGCTCGGTCGAGTCGTGCTCGCTCGCGAGTTCGGGCGCGTTCGGGCTTGGTCGGCCGGCTGGCGTGGTCAGCGTCGGCGCCGCCGAGATGCCCGCGGGCGGGCCGGCGTGGACGCGGCTGCGGGCGGCGGCGATCAGGGCGACCGGCGGAACAGCCGGACGGAGGGGGAGGGATTCGAACCCTCGGGACGGGGGTTACCCGCCCAACGGTTTTCAAGACCGT
>CAVXPW010000015.1:0-6249 GCA_963763785.1 uncultured Solirubrobacterales bacterium
AACAACCAGACGACGTCGCCCTTGTTCTTCCGAGCGACCGTATACGGGCAGGTGGATCTCGGGGGAGCCGGGCAGGGAGCCGGGTTCCACGACGCCGCGGGCAGCCTCGGTCCCGGCTCACCGGAGGACGTAGGCGCGTTCAACGACGCGACCGGCAGCCAGGCCACGCTCAGCCAGCTGGCGTCATCGCCATGGTCGAGCTACATGGAGGGGAGCGCCGCGGACGTCCTGAGGCTGTCTGGTCGCGCCGACATGACGACGCTCGGGCCCGGACTCAACGACGCGATCGCCGCGTTCACGACGACCCCGAGCGTCGCGGCGCAGGACAACCGTTACACGACGTCCGGCCTCCCCGCCGGCGCGACCGACACGTTCGCCGTCGACTGGTCGTTCATCGACTACGCCGGACTGTCGCTGGCGCCCGTCTCCGACACCAAGCAGGTAGGCGGCACCGAGACGATGCTCGCAACGTCCCTCGACCACGGCCAGCCGGCCGCCGGCGTGGCGATCCGCTACGCGGTCGCCGGCGCCAACCCCACCTCCGGGGTGGTCACCGCCGGCGCCAACGGAACGGCGGCGATCAGCTGGACCGGGATGCACGCCGGGACCGACACGCTCACCGCGTTCACCGACGTCGCGGGCACGGGCACCTTCGACCCGTCGCAGGACACCGAGCAAACCTCGACGGTCTCGTGGAATGTCCCGCCCCCGGCGCCCCCGACGCCCCCCGTGAACGCCGGCACCCCGGCGATCTCCGGGGTCGCGGCGGTCGGCCAGCAGCTGACCTGCTCGACCGGATCATGGTCGGGCTCGACGCCGCAGGCCTACCTCTACACGTGGCTGCGCGACGGCACCGCGATCGGCGCGCCGTCGAGCGCGGGGACCTACGCGGTGGTCGCCGCCGACGCTGGGCACGCCCTCACCTGCCTCGTCACCGCCACCAACGCCGCCGCGAGCACGACCGCGCGGAGTGCCGCCGTGGCGGTCGCCGCCCCCCTCCAGATCCAGGTCGCGGTCACCGCGCCGCGCCTGGCGAGCCTCATCGCGCACGGTCTGACGGTCCACGAGTCGTGCTCAGCCGCGTGCCGGGCAACTGCGACCGTCTCCGTCACCTACGGGCAGGCGCGGCTGCTCGGGCTGGCCCACGGCGGCGTGCTCGGGAGCGCCTCGGCCAGGCTCGGCCAGGCAGGCAGCCTGACGCTGAAGGCGACACTCGCGGCCGCGGCCCGGAGGGCACTCCAGCGCACGCGCCGCAGCAAGGTGACGATCATCCTCGTGGCCGCGGCCACCGACTCGGCCGGACACGCCGCAGCTCCATTCAAGAAGACACTGACGGTCAAGCGCTGAGGTCTTCGCCTTGCGCCGGCCGCATCTCGTCTGCGGCCCCCGGTGGCAAGATGGCTTCGTGCTCTTCGAGGACCGTGCGCGTGCAGAGTCGTTCGGGGCCGCGGCCGAGCTCTACGATCGCGCTCGCCCGTCCTATCCCTCGGAGCTCATCGATGGGCTGCTCGCCGACGAGCCCGGGCGAGTACTCGATGTCGGGTGCGGAACGGGGATCGCCTCCACCCTGCTGGGCGAACGCGGATGCGCCGTGCTCGGTGTCGAGGTCGACCCGCGGATGGCCGAACTCGCGCGCAGGAAGGGCCTCGAGGTCGAGGTCGCACCGTTCGAGCAATGGGACGCCCGCGGGCGTCGCTTCGATCTCGTGATCTGTGCTCAGGCGTGGCACTGGATCGAGCCGCACGTCGGGGTGGCCAAGGTTGCCGCAGTGCTCGACGCGGGTGGACGCTTCGCCGTGTTCTGGAACTTCGGTGATCCGCCCACGCACGTCCGGGAGCGTCTCGCTCCGATCTACCGCCGCTTGGAGCCGGGCCTTGAGAACTACTCAGTGGTGCTCGGCCACCACCACGAACGCGCGCCGGCAACCCTGACCGACATCAACCAAGCAGGCAGCTTTGAAGGCGTCAGCGGTGCGACGTTCCCCTGGCGCAAGACGTACGACACCGCCCAGTGGCTCGAGCACCTCGACAGCCACAGCGACCATCGTGGACTCTCCGTCCCGCGCCGCCGGCGGCTACTCGCCGCGGTCGGTGAGGCAATCGACGCCGTCGGCGGATCGTTCGAGATGCCCTACGAGACGGTGCTCATATCCGCGCGACGGACCTAGCCTTCGCCCTCTGCCGAGGTCGCCGATCGAGATGAAGCCAGTCCGCCCGGCCTGGGGCCTCGCGCTCGCCTTCGTGCTCGTGCTCGCTTCTCCTACGTCTTTCTCCTGGATCAGCGCTTTCATCGGGCTGTCGGTACGAGCCCTCACGATCGGCCGCGCCGACGCGCTCGCGCCCGCCCTCGGAACACTCGCCTGGCTCCTCGGGCTACTCCTCATCTTCGTGCCCCTCGCGGTCCGCGCGTTCCGTCGGGCCTGAAGCCGAGCGAATCGCTCACCCAGCCAGGATCCCAAGAGCTCGGCCACGGCGCGGGCCACCCCCGCCCGACGCCGTCCTCGAGTCGTCCGCACGCCGCATCGCAGCGAACGCGAGATGGAAAGAAGCCATGACGAACCCCCCGGGCGGCCGACGGCAGACCGCCGCGATCCTGCGATCAGGCCGCCGGTCGCTCAGGCCTCAGCGTCACCCCACTCGTCGGCGCTCCGGCTCTCCTCGCGCTGCACCGCGAGCAGGCGCTCGCGGCGCACCCGCGTGACCTCGCGCTCCAGCGCTGGGAGCTCGACCATCAGGCTGCTCAGCGCCTCGGGCCGGAATACGGCCAGGCGCATCGGGGTGCGCGCGACGACGGTGGCCAGGCGGGAGTAGGCGAAGTTCGCCCCCCACTCAAGTGCGGCGACCTCACCGAAGAAGTCACCCGGCCCGAGCTGGTTGACCTCCACCCGGTCGCGCAGGACGCCCGCCATGCCGTCGAGGACGACGTAGAAGTCGCGGCCAAGACCCCATTGCTCGACGAGCGTCTCGCCCACCGCCGCCGACCGCGACTCAGCGAGCGCGCAGACCCGGCCGAGTTGGCCGGCGTCGAGCGACCCGAACAGCGCGAGCGCCGCCAGCGACGACGCGTCGACGCGGTCGGCCTCCGGGACGGCGGCCGGCTCCGCCGCGACCGCTCCCAAAGCCGGGAAGACACCCGAGTCGCGTTGCGTCGAGGGCCGCCCCGGTGCCCGGCCCGCCCCGGATCGGCCGACCGGCTCGCGGGCGAACCACTCGAGAACCTGCTCGACGTCGCCGCCCGTGCTCGTGTGATTGAGGATGCACATGCGGATGGCGTAGCTCCCGCGGAGCCGCGTGGAGGAGACGAGGCCCCGGCCCGAGTCGGCAAAGCGGGCGACCAGGTCGGCGTTGCACCGCGTGAGCCCGTCCTCGTCGTCGAGCCCGGCCGGGTGGCGGCGGAAGCACACGACCCCGAGCGACGCCGGGCTCAGGAGCTCGAGTTCGGGTTCGGCCGCGATGCGCACCTCGGCCGCCAGCGCCAGGTCGAGGCAGCGGTCGATCGCCAGGGCGAACGCCCGGGTGCCGAAGGTGTGCACCGAAAGCCACACTTTCAGCGCGCGGAACCCGCGGGTGAGCTGCATCCCGAGGTCGGCGAAGTTGACCTCCGCCGCCTGGACCGAGGCGTCGGCCAGGTAGTCGGGCGTGATCTCGAACGCCGCGCGCAGGAGCGGCCCGTCGCGGACGAGCAGGCAGCCGCACTCGAACGGCTGGTAGAGCCACTTGTGCGGGTCGAGCGTGACCGAGTCGGCGCGCTCGATCCCGGCCAGGACCCGAGCCCCCCGCTCGGTCATGCAGGCGAAGCCGCCGTACGCGGCGTCGACGTGGAGCCAGGCGCCGTGCGCCGCGCACACGTCGGCGATCGCCGCCAGCGGATCAACGGCGCCGGCGTTGGTCGACCCGGCCATCGCCGTGACGAACAACGGCGTGCGCCCGAGCCGCAGGTCGGCCGCCATCGCCTCGGCCAGCGCGCGCGGCTGCATGCGCAGCTGCGCGTCGACCGGCAGGACGCGGACCTGGTTGGGCTGGAAGCCGAGCACCCGCGCCGCCCGCGCCAGCGAGGAGTGCGCCTGATCGGTCACGTAGACGACGGCGTCGTCGCTCATGATCCCGAGCCGCGCCTCCCGCGCGCAGGCCAGGGCGGTCATGTTGGCCTGCGAGCCTCCGCCGACCAGGATTCCCGCCGCCCCCGGTGGAAAGCCGATCCACCCGGCGAACCAGCGCAGCACCTCGAGCTCGACCTGGCTCGGTCCGGCCGACTCCATCCACGACCCGACATAAGGGTTCAACGCGCTGGCGATCAGGTCGCCGAGCGCCCCCGGCCACGTCCCGCAGGCGGGGATGAACGCGAAGTACCGCGGATGCTCACACCGACTGGCGAACGGGATCACATCCGCCCATAGCCGGGCCAGGACCTCTTCCATCGGCTGGCCCTCCGCCGGCGGCGGGCCGCCGATCCGGGCGCTCATGTCGGCCGGCGTCGCCCGCCGCAGCGCCGGGCCGCCGCCAGGGTCCGCATAGCGGTCGACCAGCAGGTCGATCGTGTGGTACCCGATCCGGCGCATCGTCTCGACGTCGAGGGCCAGAGGGTCATCGTGCATCCCCGGCGAAGGTTATCCCGCTCCCGCTCCCGCTCCCGCTCCCCCTCGCGCTCCCGCCGACACGGGCTAGGATCGCCGCCGTGCGCGGCCGTGCGGCTCAGATCTCGCGCGTGCTCCGAAGCCCCCTTCTGCGCCGTGCGGAGCTCGCGTTCCTCGGCTTTGGCGCCGCCGAGTACGGCGTCTGGACGGCGATGCTCGTCTACGCCTACGGTCGGGGCGGCACGAGCATGGCCGCCCTCGTCGCAGTCCTCCAGCTCATCCCCGCGGCGATCGTCGCCCCGTTCGCCGCGAGCCTGACCGACGCCCGCGGCGGCGGGCCGACCCTCCGGATCGGCTACGCGGTCCAGGCGGCCGCGATGGCGGGAGCCGCCGCCTTCCTCCTCGCCGGCGGGCCGGCGCCGGCCGCCTACGCGACGGCGGTGATCGCCGCCGCGGCCGTGACGCTGACCCGCCCCGCCCACGCCGCCGTGCTCGTCGTGCTCGTCGACCAGCCGGACGAGCTGACGGCGGCGACTGTGGTCTCGGGTTGGGTCGAGAGCCTGAGCGTCCTCGCCGGCCCGGGCCTGGCCGGCGTCCTGCTCGGCGTCGGCGGTCCCGGCGCCGCCTTCATGGTGTTCGCCGTCGTCGTCACCGGCTCGATGCTCCTCGTCTCGCCGGTCGATGCCGCGACGATCACGCACGCAGAGGCGCCCCGCGACCACCTGGGGGGCCTGCGTGCGCTCGGAGCGGCGCGCTCATCCCGGGCGGTCGTCGCCATCGTCACGGTCGAATACCTGGCCATCGGCGCCCTCGACGTGCTCGTCGTCGTGCTGGCCATCTCGGTGCTCGGCCTCGGCAGCTCCGGAGCCGGCTACCTGACCGCCGCCTTCGGCGCCGGCGGCATCGCCGGCGGCGCCGCCGCCCTGGCCCTGGTCGGCGGCCGGACGCTCGCGCTGCCCCTGGTAGGCGCCGCCGTCGGCTGGGCGCTCGCGTTCGCGATCCTGGCCGTGGCCGGCGGCGCCGGCGCGGCCGGCCCCGCCTACGCTCTCCTCCTCGCCGCCGGCGCGTGCCGGACCGTCCTCGACACCGCCGGACGGACGCTCCTCGCCCGGGTCACGCCCCGCGCGGTTCTCGGGCGGGTGTTCGGCGTGCTCGAGGGGCTCTCAACCGCCGGGCTGGCCGTCGGCGCACTGCTCGTGCCCCTGCTCGTGGCGGTCGGCGGCCCCAGTCTCGCGGTCGGCGGGGTCGCCGGCATGCTGGCGCTCGCCGCCGTCATGGTCCTCCCCGCGGTGCGCCGACTCGACCGGGCCGTCCCGGCGGCGAGCGCGCTGCAGATACTCAGCCGCCATCGCCTGTTCGTCGGGCTCCCGGCCCAGATCCTCGAAGGGCTGGCGCGCGAGCTCACCAAGGTGCCCACCAAGGCCGGTGAGGCCGTCGTATGCCAGGGCGAGATGGGCGACCAGTTCTACCTGATCGCCGCTGGCGACCTCGACGTCTGGAAGAACGGCGAACACGTCGCGACGATCGGTCCGGGCGACGGGTTCGGCGAGATCGCGCTGCTGCGCGACGTCCCCCGGACAGCTACCGTCGTGGCCCGGAGAGCCGGGCTGCTCTACGGCCTGGAGCGCGAGCCTTTCCTCGACGCGCTGGCGCCCGCCGGCTGAGCCGCGCCCCCG
>CAVXPW010000016.1:0-97763 GCA_963763785.1 uncultured Solirubrobacterales bacterium
GTTCCGATCGACGGGACCGCGCCGATCTCCGCGAGCCGCTCGCCGTAGCGGATCGAGGTGAACTGCGACCCGGCGTCTGAGTGGCAACGCAGTCCCTCGTGATGTAGTCCGCGGTTCCAGCGGGCCATCTCGATCGCGTCGAGGACCATCGGGGTGCGCATGTGCCCGGCGACGCGCCAGCCGACGATCATCCGGGAGAACGCATCGACGATGAAGCAGACGTACGCCACGCCGGCCCACGTCGCGACGAACGTGAGGTCCGTAACCCACAACTCGTTGGGGCCGCTGGCGATGAACTGGCGCCCCACGAGATCCGGATGCCGGCCGGCACCCTGATCCCGGCGGGTCGTGCGGACCCGCTTGGAACGCAGCACACCCTGGATCCCGGCCCGGCGCATCAGCCGATGGGTCCGGTCACGCCCGATATCGATCCCCGCGCGCCGGGCGGTCTTCCACAGCTTCCGGGACCCGTAGACCTGATAGTTGTCCCTCCACAGCTCCACCAGCCGCGGCGTCAGCTCCGCATCGCGCTGCGCGCGCCGGCAGGCCGGACGGTCACGCGCGGCGTAGTAGCTGCTCGGAGCCACCTGCAGCACCTCACAGATGGGCTCGACCCCGAGCCGGCGACCCTCCACCACATCATCCCTGTTCTGATCGATGAACACGGCTACCTGCGCTGCTGGCGGTCGAGCTCCGACCCAAAGAAAGTCGCTGCCCGCCGCAGGATCTCATTCGCGCGACGCAACTCACGGTTCTCCTGCTCAAGCTCCCGCAGCCGCAAGAGCTCCTCGGTCGAGACGCCCGGCGCGAGGCCATCATCGATCTCGGCCTGCTTGACCCAGGCCCGCACCGACTCGACCCCATAGCCGAGCTGCTCGGCGACCCGACGAACCGTCCCGGTCATCGTGCCCAGCTCCGCCCGCAGCGAGCGGACCATCCTCACCGCCGCCTGCTTCTCCTCACGCGAGTACCGACGCGTCGTCGGCTTCCCAGCTGCCTGCTCTTTTGGCATGAACTCCTCCTGGTTTCCAAAGCCAGGAGTCTCCACCCAACCCAGGATAGCAGCGATCCCTGCGGTAGCTCGAGCAGTCCCCGTCGCGCGTTTCGTCGCCCGCGGATAGCGCGCCGTCGATGCGTCGTGCGAGCTCGTCGGTCGTCTGCGCGAACTCGCTGACGGCTTCGAGGGCGCGTCTCCGCCCCAGCCGCGACATAGGGGACGCTCTCCCCGTCGACCGCGAGCCCAACCCCCGAGCAGACGCTGAACGTCACGGCGTCGACGATCACCGGAGCTTGCGCGCGCGTGAAGCGTTCGTAGTCAACGCCGAGCGCGTGCTCGGTCTCGTGGATCAGGGTACGAAGCCGGGCGTTCGCCGGTGCGGCGGCGTCAACGACGATTCGCTTTGACTCCCGGTCGCACCAGCCACCAACGCCGGCCGGGGTGGCCTCGAAGCTGACCGTGTACCCGAGCGAACGCGCGAACGCGCAGCCCGGCGCGAGCAGGTGACCGTCCGTGTCGCCGGTCAACGGTTCCCGTGGCGGCTCCAGCGGCGCGGGATCGAAGCCATCGAGCGGATCGACCTGCGTACGGTCGAACACGGACACCACGCGGAACAAAACGCGCGTCGCGGCGGGCTGCCCGTCGTTGGCGTCGCGGTTCTTGACCGGCATCGGCGCGAAGATGCGGATCGCGCTCGCCCTTGCGCACGCAGTAACCGAGGTCGAGCCACGCCTTGAACCCAGCGACGAACGTCGCGTCGGGCTCAATTAGCGAACACGACCAGGCAGAGATTCGACACGGAGTAGCGCGCGAGACCGTTGCGCGCCCGCGCCCGCACCCACCGCTGCCAGCCCTCAGAGCTGAGCAGTTGCTCGGCGGCGAGCTTGAGGCGCTCCCGGTCTCGCGCCCGGCGCTCCTCACGCTCGACATCCGAAACACGAACGACAGGCCAGCCCGACCGCCCGGGCGACCGCGCCCCCACCGCGCCCGTGACGACTGCGAGAATCACGTGACTCGATCCCCTGACCGCGTGAGCGTCAGCCACAAACGGTCCAATCAACCCCGCGAGCGCAGCCATCGATCTCACCCAACACGCCTGAACCCAGTACCTACGGGCCTTCCGGGCGCCGCTGGACTCAATGTCACCCACCCCCCCGGTCCAGGAGGCAGTGTGAAACCATCCTCTGAACGAGATCCGCTACCCCCCACGGCCAGCTGCTCCGCCGCCTGCAGACGCAAGTCTCCCCCGGACCGCCGTCGTGGCGACATTGTGGCGCGTAGGGAACACGATCTGGGAACACAACCCCGCCTACGGCTCCTCGTTCCTGTGCTTCAGTCCACAATAGCCCTGCAAAATCGCTCAAATGCAGGTGCGTGAGGCCTTCGCTGTGGCGGCGGAAATCTCTGATCAGATGACTCCAGCAGGCTTGGCGCTGTTCGGGGTCAAGGATGTTGTAGGCCCACCAGCGATCGCTGGTCACGACGCCGTTGAAGCTCGGGCCGATCAGCTCGGTGAGGCGATCGCGGTGGCGGTCCTCGCAGATCCTGAAGACCGCGGCGTCAGGCGTGGTCGCGGTCCACATCGTGCGGTTCTCGCCCTTCAAGAACCAGCCGGTCTCGTCAACGTTGATCGCACCGGACGCGAGCGCATAAGCAACGAGTTGCTCGTGCGGACCGGCGAGCAGCCGGCTCGCGCGCTGACAGATCGCGTCCAGGGCACCGGTTGAGACGCCGACCTGAAAAAGCTCGCCGGCGAGCTCGCTCAGGTCGCGTCTGGAGACCCGGTTGCGGATCGTCAACGTGACCAAGGCGGCCTGCAACTCAGGCCCGAACGCCGACTCGCCGACGGCGCCAAGGACCGCGCGAGAGCGCTTCTTACAGCCCGGGCAGCGCAACCGGTGCGTGCGATGCTCGGTGACCGTAACGGCGACCGGCGGCAACTCCGCGACCTGATGGCGCCCCGCTCCCGAGCGCGGCGTCTGCTCCGCGGCGGTGAACTCGTGCCCGCAGCCCCGGCACTCCGTCGGATAGTGATCGACGACCTCGTCGATCTCCTCCACCGGGAGCAGCTCCCGCCCAACCCCAGCGTGACCATCCTGGGCGCCCTGCCCGCGCCGCTTGGCGTCCTTCGCCAACGCCTTGGCCTTCTCACGCGCCAACGCCCGGCGCTGCTGACGAGTCTCCGGGACATCAGCCGACGGCGCCGTCGAACTGTTACGCGAACTCGCCGCCCGCCCCGACTCCACACGCCCCAGCCGATCCTCCAGCACTCGCAGCCGACCCGCAAGATCGACCAGAACCTCAACAACCGCTCGCGCAGCATCAAAAATCGCCTCAGCTTCTGAGCGCTCCACACCTACTGGTTCGAGCGCAAATGCGGGCGAAGGGACTCGAACCCCCAAGGGCTTTCGCCCACCGGCTCCTAAGGCCGGCGTGTCTACCAATTCCACCACGCCCGCGGATCGGCCCACGCACCGCTTGCGCGCACCGGCCGAAGCCGATTGTATGGTGAGCCGCGGTGGCGGCGCCCGAGCTCATCCTGGTCCATCCCAACCGTGAGAAGCCGGTCGCCCAGGCCACCCGGCTCGCGGTGATGCTCCTGCTCGTGGCCAGCGCAGCGCTCATGACCGTCGTCGCCGTTGGCGGCTGGAGCGCGCTCGCGGGCCAGCGCGGCATCCTCATGGCCTACATCGTCGTCTACCTGGTGCTCGCCTACTTCGCCGGCCGCTGGAAGCGGGGCACCCTCCCGGTGGCCGGGACGCTGGCGATCATCCTCGCCATCCTCGCCGCCGTCGCCGCCCCGGCCTGGTTCGCCCGCCAGGGGGACGGCTTTGCCGACCCGGGCCTCGGCAACGGCCTACTCGGCCTGATCACCGCCCTGCTGATCCCCGTCCAGGTGCTGCTCGTCGTCTTCGCCGCGCGCGGCTTCGCCCAGGATTGGCACGTCGAGGTCGAGCAGCGGCGCTGAGCGCCACCGCGGCACAACGTCACCGCGCCACAACGTCACCGCGCCACAACGTCCCCGCGCCACAACGCCCCGCGCCCCCGCGCCACCACGCGACCGCGCGACCGGGCGACCGGGCGACCGGGCGGGCGCGTCGTATAGTGACGGCCCCCCCGAGCGGCGGTGGAGGAACGGCAGACTCGGTGCGCTCAAAACGCATTGCCCGCAAGGGCGTGTGGGTTCGAATCCCACCCGCCGCACTGAATGGCCTGCGGCGGCCGCCCGTGCTGCGGGCACGCCCCGGCGTCAGCCGACGATCGCGTGGAGGGCGTCGGCCAGTCCGGCCGGCGCCGCCATGATGCCTCCGGCCAGCACCGCCGTCGCCGGGAGCTCGCGCAGCTCGAGGCCGGCGCACCGGCAGAGCAGCTCTCCGGCGGCCAGGTCCCACTGGCTGAGCGCCCGCTCGTAGTAGGCGTCGTAGCGGCCGGCCGCCGTCCAGGCGAGGTCGAGGGCGGCCGACCCGCAGCGGCGGATGTCGCGGACCTCGCTGATCAGGACGGCCACGACCTTGCCCTGCTCGGCCCGGACGCCGGCGTCGTAGGCGAAGCCGGTGGCCACCATCGCCGTGCCGAGGTCGCTGGCCGCCGAGCCGCGGATCGCCCGGCCGTTGAGCGTCGCCGGCCCACCCCGCACGCCCGCGAACGTCTCGTCGCGGATCGGGTCGTGGACGACGCCGGCCAGCGTGCCGCGCTCGTCGCGGACGGCGACGCTCACGCACCACTGGGGGATGCCGAAGAGGTAGTTGACCGTCCCGTCGAGCGGGTCGACGATCCATCGCAGGCCGCTGGAGCCCGCGGCGTCGCCGCCCTCCTCGCCGAGGAAGCCGTCACCGGGGCGCCGCTCGTCGAGCAGCTCGCGGATCGCCCGCTGGGCGGCGAAGTCGGCCTCGCTGACCAGGTCGGTCTGTGTCGACTTGGTCGTCACCGTCCGCTCCGGACCGGCCTCGAAGCGCCCCAGGAGGAGCGCCCCGGCCCGCACGGCGGCCTCCCTCGCCAGGGCGACCAGCGCGGCCGGCTCGTCGCGCTCAGCGGCAACCGCGGCATCCATCGGCGGAAATGTATCGGCCGCTAGAGGGAGGCTCCCTTGCGGCGGTTGCAGTCGGCGCACAGGAGCTGGAGGTTGCGCTCGCCGCCCGAGCCGCCCATGGCGAGCGGGATGACATGGTCGAACTCGAGCAGGCTGTCGCCGCCGCACTCGACGCAGCGCCCGCCGCAGCGCAGCCAGACCGCCCGCTTCACCGCGAGGGGAATGCCGGGGCGCGCCGCCCCCAGCTCGCCGGCCATCAGCGAGTGCGCCCGGTCGAGCCGCCGGGCGAGCCGCCGCTCGCGGTCGAGTACGAGCGCCATCACGTCGTCCTCCCCGAGGTCGGCCTCCTCCCACCAAAAGCGGCCGCGAAACCACCAGTAGCGCCGGCCCTCCTCGGTCGCGGCCACCGCCACCGGGCGCTCGGACTGCGCGCGCAGCTGGTCGGCGTGGGCGCCGCGGCTCAGCGACCGCTCGCAGGCGATCGAGCCGGCGACGAACCGGTAGCGTCGCGCCAGCAGGCGCCGCGTCGCAACGAAGCGGGCGTTCTTGGCCTCGTGGAGCATCGGCCGCGACGGTACGCAGGCGGGGGGACGGCATGCAACCCACCGGCCGCCGCCCTACGCCTTCTCGATCGGGCTCGTCAGCTGGGTGGTCATCGTGATCACCGGACGCCCGCCGCGGGGGCTCCAGAACGCGACGGTCCTCTTCCTGACCTACTCGCTGCAGGCCGCGGCGCTGATCTACCTGATCACCGAGACCTACCGGCCGCTCGAAAGCTAGACCGGCGTGATCGGGTTGCGCTTCGCCGGCCAGTCGCGGGACTTCCCGGCGGCGGCGGCGAAGCGCTGCACGAGCTCGCCGCGGAGCTCCTCCGGCGCGACCACGGCATCGACGACGAGCTCGCCGGCCAGGCGGAGGATGTCGATGCCGGCGGCGTAGTCGCGTCGGAGCTCGGCTGTGCGGGCCTCCCGCGCGTCGGGCTCGGCGATCGCCGCGAGCTCGTTGGAGTAGACCGCATTGACCGCCGCCGCGGGCCCCATCACCGCGACCTGGGCCCCGGGGAGGGCCAGGCAGCAGTCGGGGTCGAAGGCCGGCCCGGCCATCGCGTAGAGCCCGGCCCCGTAGGCCTTGCGGACGATCACCGAGATCTTCGGGACCGTGGCCTCGCTCACCGCGCTGATCAGCTTGGCCCCGTGGCGGATGATCCCGTCCCGCTCGACCCGCGTGCCGATCATGAAGCCGGGCACGTCGGCCAGGAAGAGCAGCGGCAGGTTGAACGCGTTGCACGTCTGGACGAAGCGCGCCGCCTTGTCGGCCGAGTCGCCGAACAGCACACCGCCCTTGTGGAGTGGCTGGCTCGCCACCAGCCCGAGCGCCCGGCCGTCGAGCCGCGCGTAGCCGACGACGATCTCCCGGGCCCACCGGGGGTGCACCTCGAAGAACGAATCGCCGTCGACCAGGCCGGCGATCAGGTCCTTGACGTCGAACGGGAGGTTCTCGTCGGCCGGGATCAGCCCGGTGAGCGCACCGGGCGCCGTCGCCGGGGCCGCCGACCGGGCGCCCGGGGCCGGTTCGCGCCAGCTCGTCGGGAAGTAGGCGAGGTAGCGGCGAGCCAGGGCGATGCCCTCGGCGTCGGTCGAGGCGAGCAGGTGCGCGCAGCCGGAGACGCCGGTATGCATGCGCGCGCCGCCCATCTCCTCGAGCGTCACCTTCTCGCCGATCACCATCTCGGCCATCCGCGGCGAGCCGAGGTACATCGAGGCATTGCCCTCGTGCATGATCACCAGGTCGCAGAAGGCCGGGATGTAGGCCCCGCCGGCGGCGCTCGGGCCGAACAGGACACAGACCTGCGGCACCAGACCGGAAAGCTTGACCTGGGTGTGGAAGATCCGACCGGCCCCGCGCCGGCCGGGGAACATCTCCGCCTGATCGGTGATCCGCGCGCCGGCCGAGTCGACGAGGTAGACGATCGGGATGCGCGCCGACAGGGCCCGCTCGGCGATGCGGATGATCTTCTCGACCGACTTGCGCCCCCAGGACCCGGCCTTGACCGTCGGATCGTTGGCCATCACGGCGAGCGGCCGCCCGTCGAGGGCTCCGACCCCGGTGACGACGCCGTCGGCGCCAAGTCCGTCGTGCTCCCAGTTGGCAAGGAGTCCGTCCTCGACGAAGGAGCCGGCGTCGAGCAGGAAACCGATCCGCGCGCGGACCGGGAGCTTCCCCTGCGCCGCCGCCTTCTCGTGATGCCGGACGGGGCCGCCGGCGCGGGCGCGGGCGAGCGCCCGACGCAGGTCCTCGCTCACCTGGCGTCGCTCGAGGATCGCCGGGAGCGGTCGCTCATGCGCCCAAATGTAGCGCTCGCCAGCGTCGCTCCGGGGGGCGCGATGCGATGCTTTGGAGCAGTGGTCGCCGGTTCGGCCGCCGCGTCGGGTGCGCGGCGGCGCTCGAGCGAGGGAGCGCGGCGCTTAACCGTCGCGGGCCGGTCCTTGGGACCGGCCCGCTAAGGGGGAGGGAGGGAGTGCAAGGCACGTATCGGCCGCCCGCGCCCCGAGCTTTAGCCCCAGTCGACCGGCCCGGCGCGGAGCGTGTGGCTGCCGAGCTCGCGTCCGAGCGCGCGCTCGGCGCGGCGAGCGCATTCGAGCAGGGCGGGCAGGTCGACGCCGGTCTCGACGCCGGCCTCCTCGAGCATCGAGACGAGGTCCTCGGTGGCGATGTTGCCCGTCGCCCCCGGCGGCACCGGGCAGCCGCCGAGCTCGCCGAAGCTCGCCTCGAACGAGTCGACGCCGGACAGCAGCGCGGCGAACGCGTTGGCCAGCCCGGCCCCCCGGGTGTTGTGGAAGTGGGCGGTGAGCTCGACACCGTCGCCGAGCGCCTCGCCGGCGGCCGCGAAGAAGCGGCCGACCTGGCGCGGGTTGGCCATGCCTGTCGTGTCGGCGAAGCTCAGCTCGGCGGCGCCCGCGTCGCGCAGCGCCCGGGCGAGGTCGAAGACGCGCTCGGGGTCGACGCGCCCCTCGTAGGGGCAGCCGAAGGCGACGGAGATGACCGCCTCGCCGCGCAGACCGGCGTCGGCCGCCTGGCCGAGCACGAGCGCCGCCTCCTCGAGCGACTCGGCGACCGACCGGTTGACGTTGCGGCGATTGTGCGTCTCGGTCGCCGAGAGGAAGACGCCGACCTCGTGGAAGCGGTCGCGCTGGCGCAGCGCCCGCTCGAGGCCCCGCCGGTTGGGGACGAGGACGCTCAGCGAGACGCCGGCCGGGGGATCGATCGCCGCCAGCACCTGCTCGGCGTCGGCGAGCTGGGGTATCGCCTCGCCCCGGACGAAGCTCGTGACCTCGAGCCGGCGCAGGCCGGTTCGGGCCAGCGCGTCGATCAGCGCCACCTTCTCGGCGGTCGGGATCCTGCGCGGCTCGTTCTGGAAGCCGTCGCGCGGGCCGACCTCGCGGATCCGCACCGCGGCGGGGAGCTCACCCGTGGCCCGGCGTGCGGTCACCCCCCGGATTCCCGCTCCGCCTCGACCTGGTCCTCGAGCTTCTCGCGCAGGTAGCCGGCCGCTTCGGCGCGGCGGGTGTGCTCGCGGGCGTCGCGGTCGTCGGTTGCCTGCGCCGCGCGTTCGCGCTCGACCTGCTCGCGCTCGAGCTGATCGGCGGCGAGCTCCTGCGGCGACTGGTCGTGGCCATCGGGCGCGGGCACAGGCGGACCATATACTCAGCCGCGGTGCCCGCGGCGGTCAGCATCATCGGCGGCTCCGGCGCGCTCGGCTTCGGACTCGCCGTCCGCCTCGGCGCGGCCGGCGTGGCGGTGACGATCGGCTCGCGCGATCCGGCGCGGGCGGTCGAGGCCGCCCTGCGCGCCGGCCGGGCGGTGCCGGCAGCGACCTTCGACGGGCTCGACAACGCGGCGGCGGCGCAGGCCTGCGAGCTGGTCATCCTGAGCGTCCCCTTCCGCAACCAGTCAGAGACGCTGACCAACCTCCGGCCGGCGCTCCGCGACGGGCAGGTGGTGCTCGACACGACGGTGCCGCTCGCCGCCGCGGTCAGCGGCAAGGCCACCCGCATGCTCGGCGTGTGGCAGGGCTCGGCCGCCCAGCAGGCTCAGGAGATGGTGCCCGAGGGGGTGCGCGTCGTCTCGGGCCTCCACACGGTGAGCGCCGCCTCGCTCGCCGACCTCGAGCACCGTCTCGACGAGGACGTGCTGATCTGCGGCGACCGGCGCGAGGACAAGGGCGTGGTGGCGGAGCTCATCGACCGCATCGACGGCCTGCGCTGCGTCGACGCCGGCCGCCTCGAGATGGCCCGGATCGTCGAGTCGCTGACCGCGCTGATGATCTCGGTCAACGTCCGCCACAAGACCCGGTCCGGGATCCGCATCACCGGCCTGCCTTGAGCGTCGTCCTCCTCTCGGGGGGCACCGGCGGCGCCAAGCTCGCCCGCGGGCTCTACGACTTCCTCGGCGACCGGTTGACGGTGATCGCCAACACCGGCGACGACATCGAGATCCACGGGGCCCACGTCTCGCCCGATCCCGATCTGATCACCTACTGGCTGGCCGACCAGATCGACGACCGGGGCTGGGGTCTCGCCGGCGACACGTTCCTCGCCATGGAGCGCCTGCGCGCCGCCGGGGTCGACGTCTGGTTCAACCTCGGCGACCGCGATCTCGCCGTCTGCCTCGAGCGGCGCCGGCTGCTCGCCGCCGGCGTGGCGCCGAGCGAGGCGCTGGCCCGGCTCGGCCGGTCGCTCGGCGTCAGCGCCCGGGTCCTGCCGATGAGCGAAGCCCCGGTGCGCACCGAGATCGCGACGGCCGGCCGCTGGACCCCGCTCCAGGAGTTCCTCATCCGCCGTCGGGGCGCGGCACCGATCGACGACGTGCGCTTTGCCGGGGCCGACGCCGCGGCCGTCACCCCGGCGGCCCTGACGGCGATCGCGACCGCCGAGGCGATCGTCATCGGGCCGTCGAACCCGATCATCTCGATCGGGCCGATCCTCGCCGTGCCCGGGATGCGCGAGGCCCTGGCCGCCGCTCCGGCGCCGGTCGTCGCCGTCAGCCCGATAGTCGGCGGCCGGGTGCTCAAGGGGCCGACCGCCGCGTGCCTGGAGTGGGCCAGCCGTTCGGTCGACGCCGACGGGGTGGCCGGGTGCTACGCCGGCCTGATCGACGGCCTGGTCGCCGATCAGCGGGCGGGGGGGTCCCGACGCTCGTGACCGACACCCTGATGGACGGCGCCGCCGGCCGGCGGCGTCTGGCCGAGGAGACCTTGGCCTTCACCGCGGGCCTCGGGCAGTAGCGTTCACGGCCGTGCGGACCCTGGCCATCCTCCCCGTCAAGCGCTTCCAGCTGGCCAAGCAGCGGCTGAGTGCCGAGCTGACCCCCGACTTCCGGGGCGACCTCGCCGAGGCGATGGTCGCCGACGTCCTGAGCGCCCTCGCCGCCTGCGAGGGCGTCGAGGCCACGCTGGTGGTGACCAACGAGGGCCGGGTCACCGAGCTCGCCCGGGAGAAGGGCGCCGAGGCGATTCCCGACCCCCACGAGTCGGGGCAGAGCGCCGCCGTGGCGATCGGGGTCGCGCGGGCGCTGGCCGACGGCTTCGACCGGGCGCTGCTCGTCCCCGGCGACTGCCCGGCCCTCGACTCGACCGAGCTCGACGGCCTGCTCGGCGACACGCGAACCGGCACCAGCGTGGTGATCGTCCCCGATCGCCACGGCATCGGCACCAACGGGCTCCTGCTCACCCCGCCCAACGCCCTGGCTCCCACTTTCGGCCCGGGCAGCTGCCGGCGCCACCGCGAGCGGGCGGCGGCGGCCGGGGCGGTCTGCCGGGTCGCCCAGATCCCCTCCCTGCTCCTCGACGTCGACACCCCGCGCGATCTCGACGCCCTGCGCGAGGCGCTCGAGATCCGCGGCGGCCTGGCCGAGCGCACGCGCGCCGTGCTCGCCCAGTGGCCGCACTGACCCGGGTGGGCGCGATACGCGCCAGCGCGGTGGCCGGCCTGCCGGAGATCGCCGCCGGCGATGACCTCGCCGACCTGATCCTCGCCGCCGGCGTTCAGCCGCGGACGGGCGAGATCGTCGTCGTCGCCCACAAGGCGGTCTCCAAGGCGGAGGGTCGCGTCGTGTCGCTGGCCTCCGTCGTCCCGTCGCCCCGGGCGCGGGCATTGGCCCGGGCCGGCGGTCGCGATCCGCGCCACGTCCAGGTCGTCCTCGGCGAGTCCGCCGAGCTCCTCCGGGCCGGCGGCCCGGCACTGATCTGCCGCACCCGTCACGGCTTCGTCACCGCCAACGCCGGGGTCGACGCCTCGAACACCGGCGACCCGGAGACGGTGGTGCTCTTGCCCGAGGACCCCGACCGCTCGGCCCGGGCCCTGCGCGCGCGCCTGCGCGCGCTGACCGGGGAGAGCCCGGCGGTGCTGATCACCGACAGCTTCGGCCGCGCCTGGCGCCACGGCCAGTGCGACGTCGCCGTCGGCTGCGCCGGCCTGGGACCCCTCGAGGACTGGCGGGGCCGCCGCGATCGCGGCGGACGGGAGCTCTCAGCGACCTGGATCGCCCTGGCCGACGAGGTGGCCGCCGCGGCCGACCTGGCCCGGAGCAAGGACTCGGCCGAGCCGGTGGTGATCGTCGGCGGCCTCGAGCACCACGTGACCGACGACGACGGGCCCGGCGCGGCGGCGCTGGTGCGCCCGGTGAGCGAGGACCTGTTCCGCTGAGCTACGCGTCGGGGAGCTGCGACTCGTCCGGGTGACCGACCTCGGGCTCCTCGACCTGGTCGTCGGCCGGCCACACGGGGATCTGGAACCAGACGTGGGTCGTGCCCTCGTACACCCCCCACTCCTCGGCCAGCTGCCCGACGATGTGGAGACCCCGGCCCCCCACGCCGTCCAAGCCGTCCTCGCGCATCTCGCGCTCGAAGCCGCTGCCCTCGTCCGTCACCTCGCCCTTGACGAGCCGGCCGTCGGATTCCATGCGCAGCTCGATCTCCCCGGTCCCGTGGAGCACCGCGTTGGCCACAAGCTCGCTCACCGCGAGCGTGACGTCGGCCAGCGTGGCCGCCGGGAGGACGTCGCCGAACTGCTCCCGGGTCGCCTGGCGGGCGAGGGAGCTGGCCGCGGGGTCACGTGGGAGGACGAGGGAGAAGCTGATCGACATGCAGGGCCTTCCATGGCTGGGGCCTTTGTCATCGGAGTACCCCACACTCTAGCCCGGCCGCCGGCCGAGGCGACCGCCGGCGGCCGCTACCCGGCGCGGCCGTGCGGGGCGTCGAGGTCGAGGATCGGGCCGACCGGGACGATTCCGGTCGGATTGATGTTGCGGTGGGTCGCGTAGTAGTGGCGCTTGATGTGGTCCATGTCGACCGTCTCGGCGACGCCGGGGGTCTGGTAGAGGTCGCGTAGGTAGGGCCCGAGGTTCGGGTAGTCGACGATCCGCCGCAGGTTGCACTTGAAGTGGCCGACGTAGACCGGGTCGAAGCGCAGGAGGGTCGGGAAGAGCCGCCAGTCGGCGAGGGTCTGCTCGGAGCCGAACAGGAAGCGCCGGCTGCCAAGGCGGTCGTCGAGCGTGTCGAGCGTCTCGAACAGCGGGTAGACCGCCTCGTCGTAGGCCTCGGCGGTCTCGGCGAACCCGGCCCGGTAGACGCCGTTGTTGACCGTCGCGTAGACGACCTCGTTGAGCGCGTCGATCTCGGGGCGCAGCGCCTGCGGGTAGTAGTCGCGCTCGGGGTGGTCGGCCAGCGCGTCGAAGGCACCGTTGAGCATCACCACGATGTCGGCCGACTCGTTGTTGACGATCCGGCCGGTCCATCGGTCCCAGAGCACGGGCACGCTGACGCGCCCGGCGAAGGACGGATCGCTCGCCGTGTAGGCCTCCGAGAGCAGCGACCAGCCGTTGACCGGGTCGCCGGTGGCACCGCGGACCGCGCGGAATGCCCAGCCCCCGTGGTCGCGGATCGGGTCGGTGATCGACAGCCCGATCACCGCCTCGAGGCCCTTGAGCCGGCGGAGGATCACCGTGCGGTGGGCCCACGGGCAGGCGAGCGAGACGTACAGGTGGTAGCGGCCGGGCTCGGCCGGGAGGCTTGAGCTGCCGTCGGGGGTGACCCAGTCGCGGAAGCGGCTGGCCTGGCGCTCGAAGCGCCCGCCGGTGCCGCGCTCGGCCGGGCCCGGTCCCTGCGCGATCGTCGGGGCCCCGGTCATCGCCCGGCCCGGCCCGCGCGCCGCGCTAGCTCGTCTGAGCCCCGTCGGGTCCCTCCGTTGGTGGTCGCGCTCTGCACTCACTCAGCCTACCAACGCGGTTGTGCGCGCAACTTTCGCCGCGGGGACAGCCGGCGCCGCCTGGAGCGCCGACTCGCACCCGCTATCGTCCTGCGGTATGGGATTTCTCGGACATAAGTCGCGGCACGAGCGCGAATGGGAAGAGGTTCGCGCGCAGGCGCGCGACGACCTGATCGCGCTCGGCGAGGACATCCGCTCGCTCGACGTCGACATCCAGATGAAGGGCGTCTCCGCCGACGCGCGGCAGCGCTACAACCAGGCGCTCGAAGCTTACGACCGGGCCAACAAGGTCTTCGAGGCGGCCCGCCGCCCGGAGGATCTCGCGCCGGTCAGCGAGACCCTCGAGGAGGGCCGCTACGCGATGCTCGCCGCCAAGGCCCATCTCGAGGGTCGTCAGCCACCCGAGCGGCGGCCGCCCTGCTTCTTTGACCCCCGGCACGGACCGTCGACCGACGAGGTCGAGTGGGCCCCCGACGGGGGCGCCCCCCGGCCGGTCCCGGCCTGCAAGGCCGACGCCCTGCGGGTGCAGGAGGGCTTCAGCCCGCACGGCCGGCAGGTTCTCGTCAACGGCCGGCCGACCGAGTACTGGAACGCCCCGGCCCATTACGCGCCCTGGGCCGGCGGCTACTTCGGCGGCTTCGGCGGCGGCGGGATGATGCAGGGCCTGCTGATGGGCTCGCTGATGGGCGGCGCCATCGGCCTGGCCGGGGGTGGCCTGCTCGACGGGATCTTCGGCGACGACGACGGCGGCGGCTGGGGCGGCGACGACGGCGGCGGCTGGGGCGGCGGCGGAGACGACGGGGGCGGCTGGGGCGGCGGCGACGGCGGCGACTTCGGCGGCGGCGACTTCGGCTTCTAGTGGTCTGTCTCGGAACTAGTAGCTCGTGACCGCTACCTCGTAGCGGCGCCGTATCGCGTAGAGCGTCGTGCGCTCGGCGGCCGGGCGCCCGGCGCGGTGGGCGGCGGCGATCAGCTCGGGCGGGTCGAGCCGGACTCCGTGGTAGGAGCCGGCCATGCGCGATATCGACTCCTCCATCAGCGTGCCGCCGAGGTCGTTGACCCCCCAGCGCAGCGACTCGGTCGCCACGTCGAGGCCGAGCTTGACCCACGAGGCCTGAAGGTTGCGGATCGTCCGCCCGAGCGCGAGGCGGAAGACCGCCGTGTGCTTGAGGTTCTCCTCGGCGGTGATCTCCTCGATCCCGTGAGTGCGGCCGAGCATGGTGTGGAAGGGGATGAAGGAGAGCGGCACGAACTCGGTGAACCCGCCGGTCCGCTCTTGCAGCTCGCGCACGACGCGCATGTGCTCGGCGAGCTCCCACGGCTCCTCGATGTGGCCGTACATCACCGTCACCGTCGAGGGGATCGCCTCGGCGTGGGCGGCCTCGATCACCTCGACCCAGCGGGCCACGGGGAGCTTGTTGGGGGAGATCCGCTGGCGGACGCCGTCGTCGAGCACCTCGGCGGCGGTGCCCGGCGTCGAGTCGAGCCCGGCCGCGCGCAGGCGCCGCAGGACCGCGCGCGGCGCGAGCCCGGAGACGTCGGCCATGTGGGCGACCTCCATCGGCGAGTAGGCGTGGAGGTGAAGCGACGGCGCCGTCTCCTTGATGATCGAAAGCCATCGCTCGTAGTCCTCGAGCTGCCAGTCGGGGTGGATGCCCGACTGCATGCAGATCTCGCTTGCCCCGTAGTCGACCGCCTCGCGGACCCGCCGGACCATCTCCTCGCGATCGTGGTGGTAGGCGTCGGGTGAGCGCTGGCCCTGGCCGAAGCCGCAGAACGAGCAGCCGACGATGCAGACGTTGGAGACGTTGATGTTGCGGTTGACCACGAAGGTCACCGTCTCCCCGGCCAGCTCCGCCCGCAGCTCGTCGGCGGCCTGGCGGATGTCCTCGATCGCCTCGGGCCGCGTCTCGGCGAACAGCGCCGTCAGCTCGTGCGGGCTGAGCGCCCGGCCCTCGCGGCCCCGGGCGACCGCCCCGGCGACGAGGTCGCGCCGGATCGGCCGCTCGGCGCGGCGGCCGGAGCCGCGGCGGGGGATGAACGACCAGTAGCGCTGGCGGATCACGTCGAGAACGCCCTGGCCCACCCATTCGCGATCGATGTACTGCGGGTAGACGCAGAGCCGCTCGGTCAGGGCGAGCCCGTCGGCGGCGAGCCGCTTGCGCACCTGGTGGGGCGAGGGGAACGGGTGCTCGGGCGAGATGTGGTCGCCGTTGGCCGACAGGCCGCCAAGGTCGGTGGCGCCGGCGGCGACGAGCGCCGGCCACCAGTCGGAGAGATTCGGGGGCACCTGGATGCCGACGTCGGGCATCAGCCGCCGGCACTCGCCGATCAACCGCACGAGGTCGTCGATCGTGACCTCGCTCGCCCAGCCCGGGCGGGCCTGCTCGGGCCCGCGGGCGATCCCGGTGCGCCAGTAGTCGGCGGCGGCCGCGTCGGCGATCTCCGCCGGCTCCTGTCGGTAGTAGCGCTGATGCGGGACGAAGTTCTGGAGGATCACCTCCTGGATGTGGCCGTGGCGGGCGTGGACGGCGGCGATCGCCTCGAGCGAGGCCACGCGGTCCTCCTCGGTCTCGCCGATCCCGACGAGGATGCCCGTAGTGAACGGGATGCGCAGGGCGCCGGCGGCCTCGATGGTGGCGAGGCGGCGCGCCGGGTGCTTGGTCGGCGACCCGGCGTGGGCGGCGAGATCCGCGTTGGTCGACTCGAGCATCAGCCCCTGGGAGGCGGTCACCTCCCGCAGCCGGGCGAGGTCTGTGGCGTCGAGCACGCCGATGTTGGTGTGGGGGAGCAGGCCGCGCTCGAGCGCCCGCTCGCACGCCCAGACGACGTAGGCGGTGAAGTCGGCGTGTCCGTAGTCGGCGAGCCGGCGCGCCACCTCGGGGTTGACCTCCGGGCGCTCGCCGGTCAGGACGAGGAGCTCCTTGACATTGCGTCGCCGCGCGCCGTCGAGGATCCGCTCGACCTCGTCGGGGGCGTGGAGGTGGGCCTGCCGGGTGGCGAACGCGCAGTACTTGCAGTAGCAGCGGCACGTTCGCGACAGGGAGAGCGTCAGGTTGCGCGAGAAGGTGACGCGGCGGCGCATCGAGACCAAGTCTACGGGGCCCGACCCATGGTCCCGGGGCCCGACCCATGGTCCCGGGGCCCGACCCATAGTCCCGGGGCCCGACCCATAGTCCCGGGGCCCGACCCATAGTCCCGGGGCCCGACCCATAGTCCCGGGGCCCGACCCATAGTCCCGGGGCCCGACCCATAGTCCCGGGGCCCGACCCATAGTCCCGGGGCCCGACCTATAGTCCCGGCCCGTGCTCCGCTCGCTCACCCGCCGGCTCGCCGTGGTGGGGGCGCTCCTCTTGGCCGGGTGCGGCGGTGGAGGCGGTGGCGGGCATCGACGGGCGGCGACGCTCGTGCTCGACTTCACCCCCAACGCCGTCCACGCCGGCATCTACTCGGCACTGGTCCGCGGCTACGACCACGCCGCCGGGATCCGCCTCGACGTCCGCCAGCCGTCGTCCTCGACCGACTCGGTCAAGCTCCTGCTCACCGGGCGAGCCGACTTCGCCGTGCTCGACATCCACGACCTGGCGATCGCCCGAGCGGCCGGTCGGGACGTCGTCGGCGTGCTGGCGCTGGTCGCCCGCCCGCTCGCCGCGGTGCTCGCCCAGCCCGACATCCACACGCCGCGCGACCTCGTCGGACGGCTCGCCGGCGTCAGCGGGCTGCCGAGCGACGACGCCGTCCTGCGGTCGATCGTCGCCGGCGCGGGTGGCGACCCCCGGCGCGTGCGCGAGGTGACGATCGGCTTCGACGCCGTACCCGCCCTGCTCGGCGGCCACGTCGCCGCGGCCACCGCCTTCTGGGACGTCGAGGGCGTCGCGCTTCACCGCCGCCGACCGGCGATCCGCGAGTTCCGCGTCGACGACTACGGCGCCCCCGCCTACCCCGAGCTCGTGCTCAGCGTCACGGCGGCCAAGCTCCGCAGCGACCCGCAGCTCGTTCGGGCGACGGTCGGGGCCCTGACCCGCGGCTACGCGGTCACGATCGCCACGCCGGCACAGAGCGCGGCCGACGAGCTCGCCCGGGTCCCGGGACTCGACCGGTCGCTGCTGCTCGCCGAGCTGTCGGCGCTCCGCGGCGCTTTCACCTCCGGCCCGGGGCAGCCCTTCGGGGCGCTCGACCGGACGCGCCTGCGCGCTTGGGCCGCCTGGGAGGCGCGCTTCGGCATCGTCAAGCGGGCGCCCGAGATCGACGCCATGTTCGCCGGGACGCGATGAACGCGGTGCGTTTCAGCGCTCGTGGGCCGGGTACGCCACAATGTTGGCGGCATGCCCAAGACGTACCGATCCTCGGCACAAGGCATGCCCGGTATCGAGATTGGAGACAGCATGCCCGTAACGAACAAGCATTCCGACGAAGAGCTGCCGTGGAAGAAGCCCGGCATGACGGGGATGAAGATCAAGCCGACCGGTCGCGGCAGCGGGACACTGGCCGAGCTGGCGGGAACCGCTGAGAACGTCGCCGGCCTGTCGGCCGAGGAGCGCGCGGCCCGCGGCCGGCCCGAGCCGCTCTTGACCTGGACCGACACGCCGCCCCACGTTGCCGAGATCGACGAGAGCCACTACGGGGACGGCGGCGGGTCGCCGATCTTCGGCGCGCTCGAGAAGGTCATCGGCGCCAGCGGGCGGGCCAAGAAGCTCTTCCGCCGCCGCTAGCCGACCGCCAGAACTCCGGGCAGCCAGGCGCGGACCGCCTCGGCGACGGCCGGAAGGTCGGTTGTGAGGCGGTGGTCGCCCCGCACGACGACGACCTGACGGCCGGGCCCGGGCGGCGGGACGCCGAACCGGTCGCTCGCGCCCTGGACGACCAGGGTGGGGAGCCCGGCCGCGTCGAGCTCGAGCTGCCGGCTCACCGGCGCGGCCTTGCTGCTCGGCGCCACGAGCGGGAAGGCGAGGCAGAGCACGGCGACGGCTCCGGTCTCCCTGGCGGTTCGGCACGCGACGCGGGCGCCGGCCGAGCGGCCGCCGACCACCAGCGGCAGGCCGCCGATCTCCCGGAGCGCTTCGAGCACGGCCTTCCAGGCGGCGTCGAGGTGGCGAGCCGGCGGCGACGACCGGCGGCCGGCGACGCGGTAGGGCTGCTCGACGAGGACGGCGGTGAGCCCGGCCTCCTGCGCCACGCCGGCTACCGCGACGAGGTCGCGCGCCGTGACGGAGCCGCCGGCGCCGTGACCGAGGACCATCGCGCCGACCGGGTGGGCGACGCTGTTGACGTGCGCCCGCGCCGTCCCCTGCGGAGTCTCGATCTCGAGGACCGTCATCGCGGCCGGCTCGCGCTCAGCCGGGACCCGACAGCGACGCCGCCCAGGCGATGCCGAGCCCGGCGAGGTCGCAGAACGTCGCCTGCATGGCCGCCGGATCGGCGTCGGGATCGGCGAGGTCATCGAGCGCCGCGCGGGCCGCGGCGAACCATGACACCGGCGGGCGCTCGGCCCAGTGGCGCCCGGCGGCGGCGATCTCCTCCCGCGCCGGATGGGGCCCTCCGGCCGGTGTCGGGATCGGCTTGGCGATCGCGACGGCGAGCGCCGTCGCCGAGATCGCGCGCTCGGCGAGATCCAGGCAGGCCGAGCGCAGCTCCTGGCGGTCGCAGGCCTCGCTGGCCATCCGCAGCGCCTCGTGGAGCTCCCCGAGGAAGCCGTCCGGCGCCGCCGCCCGGTCTGAGCCGGCGGCCCGGCGCCAGCGCTCGAGCGCCTCCTCGAGCGCCACCTGCACATTTGACGGATTTCGTTGCCCCAGCACGCGCCACCCAGTTTCGCCGAACAGCTCTCACCGTAGCGCTTCGCGGGCCCAGAGGGGAAGGACCAGGCTGGGCACCCCGGCAACCCCCACGGGGCGAGCGTAACGCCGCGCCGTAAGCCCGGCGCGCGAGGCCGGGCTACTGGGCGTGGAGCCGCAGGAACTCCTCGCGCACCGAGTACGGGCGTCCCCACATCTCCGTCACCGGCACGCGCCCCTCGCGCACCTCGCGGACGGCGATCTCGCCCTCGATGCCGGCGTCGTCGAGCAGGCCGAGCGTACCGTGGACGGTCGGGGCCGACGCGGCGTGGCCGAAGCGATGGGCGACGAGCACCCGCCAGTGCCAGTCGTGGCGCGAGTAGGGCTGGGCGTTGCAGGTGACGAGATTGACGGCCGCCTCGACGTAGCGCGACTCGTCGGCGATCCGCAGATCGAACTCGAGATCGGTCCAATCGTCGGGGAGCGAGGCCAGAACCTCGTTGAACGTGTCGGCAAGGGCCATGTCGTGAGCGATCGTAGACGATCGATTCTCCGCCGGCGCGTCTATGCTCGGATCCATGACGACCACCGCTTCGATGCTGCGCCCCGACGCGGCCGAGCACCGCGCCCTGATCGAGGGCGCCGGGCTGTTCGACCGGTCCGCGCGCGGAAAGCTCGCCCTGACCGGCGATCAGGCCGCTGACTTCCTCGACTCCCTGCTCTCCAACGACGTCAAGAGCCTGGTCGAGGGCGCCGGCTGCTACGCGACCCTGCTCACCCACAAGGGCCGCCTGCTCGCCGACGTGCGCGTCCTGCGCACCGGCGAGGGCGTCTGGCTCGACACCGAGCGGCCGGGCCTCCAGGCCCTCTTCGACGCGCTGACCCAGTTCCGGATCGGCTACCGGGCCGAGCTCCACAAGCAGACCCTCCAGCGGGGGCTGCTCTCGCTGATCGGCCCCGACGCCGATCGGCTGGTGCCCGGGGCGCCGGGCGAGGCCGAGCACGCGAACACGCCCGCGACGATCTCGGGGATCGACGTCCTGGCCGTTCGCACCGACGTCGGCCTCGACCTGATCTGCGCGGCCGAGCAGACCGACCAGCTCCGCGCCGGGCTCGAGGCCGCGGGCGCCGTCGCCGTCGGCCAGGACACGGTCGAGTGCCTGCGCGTCGAGCGCGGGCGGCCTCGCTTCGGGATCGACATGGACGAGACGACCATGCCCCAGGAGGCGGCGATCAACCAGCGCGCCGTCAGCTACACCAAGGGCTGCTACGTCGGCCAGGAGACGGTCGCCCGCCTCTACTGGAAGGGCAAGCCGAACCGCCACCTGCGCGGCCTGCGCCTCTCCGGCGACGCCACCCCGGGCGACGCGCTGCGCCTGGCCGGAGCCGAGGTCGGGGTGCTCGGGAGCGTCGCCCTCTCCCCCGCGTTCGGGCCGATCGCGCTCGCCCTGGTGCGCCGGGCCGCGGTCCCGGGCGACGTCCTGAGCGTCGGCGAGGCCGGCTCGGTGACCGCCACGGTGGCCGAGCTTCCGTTCGCGGACGCGGCGCCGCCGGGCGATGGCCCAGCCTAGCCCCACCGTGCTCCTGCTGACCGGCTTGGCCCTCGGGTTGAGCGCCTGCGGGGGCGCCGGCGGGAAGTACGCCAACCGGCCCGGTCGGGCGCCGCCGACCGTCGTCGCCGCGGCGATCACCAGCAGCGGGGTCAACCTATCGCCCGATCACTTCGGCGCCGGCCTCGTCCAGGTCATCGTCAGCAACCAGACCGCCACCAGCCAGCAGCTCATCCTCCAGTCGAGCGGCGGGGCCGCCTTTCAGCAGCAGACGGCGCCGATCAACCCCGACGGCACGGCCGAGCTGAAGGCCCAGCTCGGAGCCGGCCGCTACACGGTCGGCGTGGAGGGCCCCGGCGTCAAGGCGGCGACGCTCGCCGTGGGGGCGCGGTCGAGCTCGCCGAGCCGGCTCCTCCTGCCCTGATCGCCGAGGGCAGGTCGCTCGCGCATCTAGTGCGCGTCTGCAATACTTCCACGCATGCAAGGATCGCCGGGCAGCCCGCCGCCGGACGTTGCGGCCCAAAGCGGCGTCCCGGTCGCGCCGGATCGGCCCGGGCCGGCGGCTCCCCGGCCGCCGGCCCACCGGCCTACCGCCGGCGGGGACTCGGCGGCCGAGCTCGCCCGCGACCTGCTCGCCGTGGCGATCCACGTCTTCAAAGAGTCGAGCCAGGACTACTACCGGCTGGTCGACGAGCTCGACCTGTCGATCTCCCAGACCCGGATGCTCCACTGCCTGGAGCGGCGGGGCGCCGAGGTCTCGGTCAACGAGCTCGCCGCGGCGATCGACCTCTCGCTCCCGGCGACGAGCCGGACCGTCGAAGCACTGCTGCGGCGCGGCTATCTCGAGCGCCGGGAGGACGACCACGACCGGCGGATCAAGCGGGTCCGGGCGAGCCCGGCGGGCCGCGAGCTCGTCGCCCGGATCAATGCGTCCCGGATGGCCGGCATGGAGGCGTTCGCCGCCACCCTGACCGGGCCCCAGCGGAGCCGGCTGCGCGCGGCGCTCGCCTGCCTCGTCGCGCGCGAGGACATCGGCGCCTGCCGGCCGACCGCTTCCACTCGAGCGAGGAGCGTGAGATGACGCCGGAGCAGATTGCCGAGAGTCCGCCGCAGCGGCGCCGCTACGCGCTCAACGAGGGAAACCGCCGCTGGTGGACGCTCGGGGCGATGTGCTTCGCCCTGTTCATGGTGATGCTCGACAACACCGTGGTCAACGTCGCCCTGCCGTCGATCCAGCGCGGCCTCCACGCGTCGACCGCCGGGCTCGAGTGGACCGTCAACGCCTACACGCTGACCTTCGCGGTGCTGCTCGTCACCGGCGGGCGGCTCGGCGACATCTTCGGCCGGCGGCGGGTCTTCCTCTTCGGCGTGATCGTCTTCGGGGTCTCGAGCTTCCTGATCGGGCTGGCGACCAGCGAGGCGTGGCTCGTCTGCGGGCGCGCGGCCCAGGGCGTCGGCGCGGCCTTCATGATGCCGGCCACCCTCTCGATCATCACCAACGAGTTCCCGCCGCACGAGCGGGGCAAGGCGATCGGCACGTGGGCCGGCATCTCGGCCATGGCCCTGGCGATCGGCCCGGTGGTCGGAGGCTTCCTCGTGGAGACGGTGAGCTGGCAGTCGATCTTCTTCCTCAACGTCCCGATTGCCGTGATCGCCGTCGCCGTCACCCTGTTCGCCACCCAGGAGTCGCGCGACGAGACGGTGGCCCGGACGATCGACTTCCCGGGCGTGAGCACCCTCACCGTCGGCCTCGCGGCGCTCGTCCTCGCGCTGGTCGAGGGGAACTCCTGGCACTGGGGCTCGGGCCGGGTGCTCGGCCTGCTCGCGGTGGCCGTGGTCGCGCTCGCCTCCTTCGCCTGGATCGAGCTCCGCTGGGCGGCGCCGATGGTCGACTTCAGCTTCTTCCGGTCGCGGTCGTTCCTCGGCGCCAACATCGTCGCCTTCATCGTCAGCTTCGCGATGCTCGCGATGTTCTTCTTCCTCGCCCTCTACATGCAGAACATCCTCGGCTACTCACCGCTCCAGGCCGGGGTCCGCTTCCTTCCGTCGACCTGCATCATCATCGTCCTCGCGCCGATCGCCGGACGGCTGTCGGACCGGATCGGGCCGCGCCGCCTGATCTCGGGCGGCCTGCTCGCCGTGGCCGGCTCGCTGTTCTGGCAGTCGCAGCTGACCACCCACAGCTCCTACGGGTTCCTCGTCGTCGGGTTCGTCCTGATGGGCATCGGCATGGGCTTCGTCATGTCGCCGATGAGCACGGCGGCGATGAACTCGATCGACCAGGCCAAGGCGGGGGTCGCCTCGGGCATCCTCTCGATGAGCCGGATGGTCGGCGGGACCTTCGGCGTGGCCGTGATGGGCGCGCTCGTCTCGACGCTCGGCCGCTCGCACCTGAAGACGCTCCTGCCCGGCGTGGGTGAGGCGACCCGCGCGCGGGTGGCCGACAGCCTTGGCGCCGGCGGGGCCCTTCACCTCCCCCCGGCGGTCGCCGGCGCTGCCCGGGAGACCTACGTCTACGCGCTGGCCAACGGCCTGCGGGTCGGTGGCGCCGTCGCCTTGGTCGGCGCCGTCGTCGCCGCCTGGCTGATCTCGAGCCGGCCGCCCGCGCGGTCGATCGAACCGGCCGATGCCAACGAGGAGCGCGCCGCCGCCGAGGCCGCCGCCGAAGCCGTGCCCGCTTGAGCTCCGGTACGGTCAAGCTCCGGGTACCGCTCACCCCGGCCGGTGCGCGGCTCCTCCGCCGCGGTCGCGGCGTGCGGGCGCGGGCGAGCGTGTCCTTCCGCGATGTCCTCGGCCGAACGGTGGGCGCGCGGACGCCGAGTGCCGTCCTGCGCTGAGGTCGCAGGCGATCTCAGCGCCCGACGTATACGATTGCCGCGCTGTGTCCGCCGATCTCAAGCACGTCGCCAACCTCGAGGTCGAGCCCGGCACGCTGCCGCCGACGATGGCCGCCTGGGTGATCCGCCAGGACCGCGAGGGCGAACCGCGCGACGCCTTCCAGATCGAGGAGATCGAGGTTCCCGAGCCCGGAGCGTTCGAGGTCATCGTGCGGGTGATGGCCGCCGGGGTCAACTACAACAACGTGTGGGCGGCGATGGGCAAGCCGGTGTCGGTCTTCGGCTATGCCGACCATCCCGAGTTCGGCCACCACATCGGCGGGTCGGACGCGTCGGGCGTCGTCTGGAAGGTCGGGGCCGGCGTGACCCGGTGGGCCCCCGGGGACGAGGTCGTGATCCACTGCAACATGGCCTCCTACGAGGACGTCGAGGTCCATGGGCTCGACCCGATGGCCGCCCCGTCGCAGAGGATCTGGGGCTACGAGACTACGTGGGGCTCCTTCGCGCAGTTCACCAAGGTCCAGGCGCAGCAGCTCCTGGCGAAGCCCCAGGCCCTGTCGTGGGACGAGGCGGCCTCCTACGGCCTCGTCTACTTCACCGCCTACCGCATGCTGATCGACCAGTGCAAGCTGCAGGGCGGCGATCGAGTCCTGATCTGGGGCGCCGCGGGCGGGCTCGGCGTGTTCGCGGTGCAGCTCTGCGCGATGGCCGGCGCCCAGTGCGTCGGCGTCGTCTCCTCCGAGGAGAAGGGGCGCCTGGTGATGCAGCTCGGCGCCACCGGCTACATCAACCGCGACGAGTACGCCGGCATGATGCGGGTCGGCGGCGAGGATCCCGCCGCCGAGAAGGCGCGCTTCGGCGAGTCGCGGCGCTTTGCCAAGGCGGTCAAGGAGATCCTCGGCGAGGCGCCGGACATCGTCTTCGAGCACGTCGGCAAGGCGACCTTCCCGACCTCGGTCTACGTCGTTCGCCCGTTCGGCAAGGTCGTCATCTGCGCCGGGACGACCGGCTACAACCTCGACTTCGACGTCCGCTACCTGTGGATGCGCCAGAAGCAGATCATCGGCTCCCACTTCGCCAACGCCTACGAGTGCATGCAGGCCAACCAGCTCATCGAGCAGGGCCGCATCCGCCCCGTCCTCTGGCGCACGCTCGGCTTCGACGGCGTGGCCGAGGCCCACCAGCTGATGAAGGAGAACAAGCACTTGGGAAAGATCGCCGTCCTCGTCGGAGCCACCGCCGAGGGCCAGGGCCGCAGCCGCGAGGGACCAGGCGCGATCCGGGCGGAGGTCGGCGCCTGATGGCCGCCGGGGTCGTCCACATCCCGTGGTACGCCACCGGCTTCCGCGGTGACGATCTGGCCGCCGAGCTCGATCGCATCTCGACCATCTCGGTGCGCTACCGGGCGCGGTCCTTTGTCGTCTACCGGGGGCGCGACGACCGCTACAAGTTCCTCCAGGTGCTCGAGTTCGAGACCAAGCTCGACTGGGAGCGCTACTGGGAGGGCCCGGAGCTGATCGAGTTCCGCGTCAACTGCTCGGGGTGGTTCCAGGTGCCGGTCGTCTACGCCTGGCAGGACGTCGTCTGCCGGGGATTCGGTCCGAACTTCGGCGACGGCGAGGCTCCGACGAGCTCGCCGGCGCTGACCGAGGGCGACACGATCTGACCGTCGCCGGGCGCCCCGACCGCCCGGGAGGCCGGCCTCACCCCCGTTCGAGCGGGGCCATCGTCAGCCCGGCGTCGCGCAGCTGCTCCCAGTAGAGCTCGGCCGTCTCCTTCTCTCCGGTCCAGACGATCTCGAGACCGCGGTTGTGGATGCGCTCGGCCATCGCGTAGCCGTGCTCGAGGGTCACCCCGGGGACGACGCGGGCCAGCGTGGCCGCGACGTGGTCGAACGTGTTGTGGTTGTCGTTGCAGACGATCACCTTCCACGCCCCCCCGGAGCCGGTTCCGGGTCCGTCGAGGCGCGGTAGCTCGATCGTCTGGGTCATCCGCGCCTTGAGCTTAGCTCGCGCCTCTCCCAGTAGCGGCGCAGCCCGGCCCAGCTCTGGTCGGGGGGGAGGGCCTGGGCGTAGCTCGCGGCAGTCGCGTCGTCGGCGGCCGCGGCGACCTCGGCGTTGAGCAGCTCGCAGAAGGCGGCCTCGTCGAGCCGGCGGGCCCGGTCGCCGAATCGCTCGAGCTGCTCCCGCATCCTCTGGAGCTGGGCCGGCGGGTCGTCGAAGGCGCCGAAGTGAGTGAGTGCGAGGCTGGTCGGCCGCCAGGCCTCGATCGCGTCGAGCGACGCACGCCACGCCTCGAGGTCGATGTCGGGCGGCGGCGTCGGCGGCAGCGTCAGCCCGGCCGGGGCGATCCGCACGCCGGCCGTGTCGCCGACGAAGGCCCGGCCGGTCGGCTCGTGGAAGTAGGAGACGTGGTGCAGGGCGTGGCCGGGTGTGTAGGCGACGGCGAACGGGCCGATCGTCTCGTCGCCGCGCAGGACGCGGACGTTCTCCTCGGGCACGGGCTCGACCGCCCCCCAGAGCCGGTCCATGTCGTCGCCGTAGAGGCTCCCGGCGCTGGCCAGCAGGCGGCTCGGGTCGACCAGATGGCGGGCGCCCCGAGCGTGGACCCAGACCTCGAGCTCCGGCCAGCGCCGGACCAGGGTCCCGGCGGCGCCGGCGTGGTCGAGATGGATGTGGGTGAGGGCCAGCGCGCGCGGCTGGGTGCCCCCCAGGCCGTCGAGCAGCCCGCCGAGGGCCGAGCTCGGCCCCGGGTCGACGAGCACGTCGCCGACGAGCCAGGCGCAGATGACCCGATCGCGCCCGAGGTGGTGGACGTCGATCGGGCGCGGCGCTGATGTTTCGGCCGCAGTCACCCGCAAAGCCTACAATTGCGCCATGAGCGGCGACGCCCATCGGCTCGCGAAGCCGGACCGGCCGTGGCTGATCCGCACCTACTCGGGCCACTCGACGGCCAGCGCCTCGAACGCCCTCTACCTGAAGAACCTGGCCAAGGGCCAGACCGGCCTGTCGATCGCCTTCGACCTGCCGACCCAGACCGGCTACGACTGCGACCACGAGCTGGCGCGGGGCGAGGTTGGCAAGGTCGGCGTGTCGATCTCCCATCGCGGCGACATGGCGGTGCTGCTCGACGGGATCCCGCTCGAGGCGATGAACACCTCGATGACGATCAACGCGACGGCCGCCTGGCTGCTCGCCCTCTACATCGTCACCGCCGAGGCGCAGGGGGTCGACAGCCGCAGCCTCCAGGGCACGACGCAGAACGACATCATCAAGGAGTTCCTCGCCCGCGGGACCTACGCCTTCCCGCCCGAGCCGTCGATGCGCCTGATCGCCGACACGATCGCCTACACGGTCGAGCACGTCCCCCAGTGGAACCCGATCAACATCTGCTCCTACCACCTCCAGGAGGCCGGGGCGACCCCGGTGCAGGAGATCGCCTACGCGATGAGCAACGCGATCGCCGTGCTCGACAGCGTGCGCGGCCGTCTCGACGGCGACGAAGCGCTGATGGCGGCGGTCTTCGGGCGGATCTCGTTCTTCGTCAACGCCGGCGTCCGCTTCGTCGAGGAGCACGCGAAGCTCCGGGCGATGTCGACCCTCTGGCAGGAGATCGGCCGCGAGCGCTACGGGGTGAGCGATCCCAAGCTCCTGCGCTTCCGCTACGGCGTCCAGGTCAACTCGCTCGGCCTGACCGAGCCCCAGCCGGAGAACAACGTCCAGCGCATCGTGCTCGAGGCGCTCGCGGTGACCCTCGGCCGCGACGCCCGGGCTCGGGCGATCCAGCTCCCGGCGTGGAACGAGGCGCTCGGCCTCCCGCGACCATGGGATCAGCAGTGGTCGCTGCGCATCCAGCAGGTCCTCGCCCACGAGACCGACCTGCTCGAGTACCCGGACATCTTCGCCGGCTCGACGGTGATGGAGGGGCTGGTCGGCGAGCTCCTCGACGGGGCCCGGGCCGAGCTCGCCGTCGTCGCCGAGCATGGCGGGGCGGTCGCCGCGGTGCCCTACATGAAGGCCGCCCTCGTCGACTCCCATCGCGAGCGGATCCGCCGGATCGAGGCGGGCGAGCAGATCGTGGTCGGCGTCAACCGCTTCACCGAGACCGAGCCGTCCCCGCTGACCGCCGACGCCGAGGGCGGGATCCTGGTGGTCGCCCCGGGTCTCGAGGCCGAGCAGATCGCCGCCCTCGATCACTGGCGCGCCGGGCGCGATGCGGCGGCCGTCGAGCTCGCCCTCGGAGAGCTCCGCCGGGCCGCGGCCGGAAGCGAGAACATCATGGTCGCCTCGATCGGCGCCGCCCGAGCCGGGGTGACGACCGGCGAGTGGGCCCAGGCGCTGCGCGACTCCTTCGGCGACTACCGGGCGCCGACCGGTGTCGGGCACGCCGCCGGAGCGATCCTCCCGACCGAGGAGCTCGAGGCCGTGCGCGCCGAGGTCGAGCGGGTCTCCGATCGGCTCGGCCGGCGCCTGAAGCTGCTGGTCGGCAAGCCCGGACTCGACGGGCATTCCAACGGGGCCGAGCAGATCGCCGTCTACGCCCGCGACGCCGGCATGGAGGTCGTCTACGAGGGGATCCGGCTTACCGCCGAGCAGATCGCCAACTCCGCCCTCCAGGAGGGTGTCCACGTCGTCGGCCTGTCGATCCTCTCGGGATCGCACCGCGAGCTGATCCCCGACGTGATCGCCGCGCTGCGCGCTCGCGGTGTCGAGGTGCCGGTGGTCGTCGGCGGGATCATCCCCGAGCAGGACGTCGAGCCGCTGCGCCGGGCGGGCGTGGCCGCCGTCTACACGCCGAAGGATTTCCGCTTCTCGAGGATCATCGGCGACATCGTCGCCCTGGTGGCCGCGCGCCACGACCAGGCCGCCGCCCCGGCGTGACCGGGGCCAGGCTCGGCGCGCGCCTGCGCGACGGCGACCTCGAAGCGGCGCCGGCCGTCCTCAACCTGGTCGAGAGCAGCGCGCCCGGCGACCGCGCGGAGGCCGCGGCGCTCCTGCGCGCCGTCTCCCCGGCGGCGCTCGGCGGCGAGGCGGCCGGGCACATCATCGGCGTCACCGGTCCGCCGGGGGTGGGCAAGTCGACCCTGCTCTCGGCGCTCGTCGCCGAGTGGCGCGGCCGCGGCCGGTCGGTGGCCGCCCTCGCCGTCGACCCGTCGTCGCGGCGCTCGGGCGGAGCCCTGCTCGGGGACCGGGTGCGGATCGCCTTCGACCCAGCCGACCGCGGGGTGTTCGTCCGCTCGACGGCGACCGGCCAACGACTCGGAGGGCTCGCCCCGGCCACCCGGGCGGCGGCCCAAGCCCTGGCCTGCGCCTTCGACGTCGTGGTCGTCGAGACGGTCGGCGTCGGCCAGTCGGAGATCGAGATCGCCGACGTCGCCGACACGGTCGCCGTGATCCTCCAGCCGGGTTCGGGCGACATGCTCCAGTTCCTCAAGTCGGGGATCATGGAGATCCCCGACCTCCTCGTGGTGACCAAGGCCGACATGGGCCGCCCGGCCAAGGACACCCTCCGCGAGGTCCGCTCGGCGCTGGGCGCCGCCGGCTCGGCCGGCACCCCGGCGCTGGCCGTCTGCGCCGTCCCGCCGACCGAGGGCATCGGCGCTCTGGCCGACGGGCTCGAGGAGCACCGGCGGACGATCGACGTCGCCGCGCGGCGCGTCCGCGCCCGCCGGGGGGGCGCGCTGTCCGAGTTCGCCGTCGAGCACGGCGAGCGCGGGCTGCGACGCATGGGAGGCCGGCGAGCCGCCGCCGACTGGCTCTCAGAGCAGCCGGAAACGGCCGCCGTGCCGGCGCTCGTCGCGGCGCTCGAATGCCGGGCGTCCGTCGGCGATGCGCCGGCCGCGCCGCCTCCGTGATGGTGGCGTCCTGCGCGCAGCCACGGCCGCTGGACGGGGGCGAAGGCTCTCCGCGCGCCGGGGCTCAGCAGCCGTCGGTGCCGCAGGTGGCGCCGGTCGCGGCGACCGTCACGCTCGCCGGCCGCGCCTCCCAGGCCCGCCGGAGCAGATCGCCGAGGACCTCCGGCGGCTGGGCGCCCGAGGCGCCGAAGGCCCGGTCGAAGACGAAGAAGGGCACGGCGCTGATCCCGAGCTGGGCCGCCGTGCGCTCGTCGTCGCGGACCTCGGCCGCGTAGCGGTCGGTCCGCTGGAGCTCGCGGACCGCGTCGACCGGGAGACCGACCTCGACGGCGAGCCGCTCGAGCACCCCCGGGTCGCTGACCAGCTCGCCCTCGGTCAGGTAGGCGCGCATGATCCGCTCCTTGAGGGCGTCCTGGAGACCGTGGTCGGCGGCCAGCTGGAGGTGGCGATGGGCGTCGAAGGTGTTGCCGGCGCGGGCGATGTCGAAGCGGAACACGAGGCCGTCGCCGGCTGCCGTCCGTGTCATCCGCTCCTGCATGGCGAGCGCCTCGGCCCGGCTGACGCCGTACTTGCCGGCGAGGTGGGTCGCGCCGTCCTCGGCGCGCGCGGCCGGCGCCGACGGATCGAGCTCGAAGCTCCGCCAGGTGACGCTTACCTCTTCGCGGTGCTCGAAGGCGGCGAGCGCGGCCTCGAAGCGACGCTTGCCGACGTAGCACCACGGGCAGGCGATGTCCGACCAGATCTCGACTTGCACGACGCTCCCTTCGCGGCCGGCCGCCCCGTTCCGGAGGACCGTTGTGCGGACAACCACACTTAGGCTAGCACCGCGGCGGGGACGCCCGCTCGGCCGGTGCGTCATCATCGGGGCATGGACGAGCTCAGGCAGGGAGGCCAGGCCGAGGTCACCTTCGATCTCGCCGAAGCGATCGGCGGGCCGATCGGGATGCTCGAGACATCGCTCCCGACCGCGGCCTTCGTCGTCGCCTATGCCGCCTCCGGCTCGGACACCAGGACCGCCGCCATCATCGCCGTCGGCCTCGCCGTCGTCCTCGCAATCGGCCGGCTCGCCCGCCGTCAGACGCCCCGCCACGCGCTCTCCGGGCTCGTCGGCGTCGGCCTCGCCGCCTTCATCGCGGTGAAGAGTGGGCGGGCCGAGAACTTCTTCCTGCCCGGCTTGTTCCTCAACGCCGCCTACGCCTCGGCGTTCGCCGTCTCGATCGTCATCCGTCGTCCGCTCGTCGGGGTGATCGTCACCCAGCTCGACCGCAGCGGCGACGGCTGGCGCGCCGATCGCCTGCGGATGCGCGTGTTCAACCGGGCGAGCGCGCTCTGGGCCGGGGTGTTCGTCCTACGCCTGCTCATCCAGCTCCCGCTCTACCTGGCCGGCGCCGTCCTCGCCCTCGGCGTGGCGCGGACCGCCCTGGGCATTCCGCTGACCGCGCTCGCCCTCTGGCTGACCTGGCTGCTCGTGCGCGGAGCCCGCGCCCCGGCGGCACCCGCCGGCGCCTGAGCGAGGAAGGCGGCCGTGACCGCTTGACCGCTAGGTCAGGTTGAAGATCTGGATCGCCTCGGCAGACGTTGTCGTCCGGTCGGGGCGGATGTGCACGATCGCGAAGACGACGAGGCTGGTGCCCTTGCTCTTGGCGTAGCCGTGCAGGGCGACCCCCTGGGCGTTCAACGAGAACGCGACCTGGCCGGCGCTCGTGGTGTGGGTCAGCGTGTTGGCCATCGTCGTGAAGCCGTCGTGGCGGGGGAACCCCGGGTTGCCGGGACGGATCTCCTTGGCGCGCAGGACGATCCGCACGCCGGCGCTGCAGGCCGCCTTGAACCCGCTCCCCGCCCCTCCGGTCAGGGCGGCGACCAGCGAGTTGACGAGAGCCTTGGCCATGGCGCCGCCGTCGCACGCCGCCGGCGGCGGGCCCCCCGGACCGGGCCTGGACCCGGACCCGGACCCGCCGACCACGACCGACTCGCCCGGGTCCCCGCAGGCGCCGCTCGACCCGTTGTTGGCGGGGTCTCCGTTGTAGGTGGCCACCCAGTGGTAGGTGCCCGCCGCCGTCGGGCGGTAGGCGCCCGAGACCGTCGGCGTGGTGACGCCCACCGTCGAGGTGAAGACCGGAGCGCCGGTGCAGTTCGGATCGCCGGGTCCGTAGAGCCTGAAGGTGACGGTACCGGTCGGCTTGTAGCCGCCGGTGAGCACGATGCTGTCGTTGACCGCTCCCCCGAGGGCCACGCCGGGCGAGGCGGCCGTCGTGATCTTCGGTGTCGGAGCCGTGACCACGACCGTCTCGGCCGGATCGCCGCAGGCGCCCTTGGCGGGGTTGTTGGCGGCGTCGCCGCTGTAGCTGGCGACCCAGATGTAGGTGCCCGCCGCGGTCGGCGTGTAGGCGCCCGAGCCGGTCAGCCCCGGGGCCAGCGGCACCGTCTGGGTGAAGACGGGCGTGCTCGCGCACTTGCTGTCGCCGTAGAGGGAGAAGGTGACCGTGCCGGTGGGCTTGGCGCCGCCGGTCACCACGGCGGTGTCGCTGATCGACCCGCCGACGAGCGCCGCGGTGGCCGAGGCGATCGTCGTGACCGTCGGGGTCGGGAGGGCGGCGCGCGCCGGGCTGGCGAGCGTGAGGAGCACGAGCATCAGCGCGCTCAGCAGCCCGCCGCCGAGGCGCGCGGCGCGCGTCCGGCTCTTCGTCGTCGTCTTCGTCGCGCCTGCCCGCATGATCATCCGCTCCGATAGTCCGCGTTCGCCCGACCGCCGGCGAGGAATGAATATACGCCGCGCCCAGGACGTCAAGGCCGCCCTAAAGGGATCTTCACGTAGCCGAGACGAGCTCGCCGTGCCAGGCGGCGTAGGCGACGAGCTCGTCGGGCTCGAGCAGCGGGATCCCGTAGCCGTCGGCCGCGCGCTCGAGCCGCCGGCCGCCCTCCCCGCGATCGCGCGGGCTGCGGCGGTCGAGCAGGGCGAGCGGGCGGGCGTACTCGGCGCGGAACCCGCGCTCGCACTCGACCACCCTCCCCCAGGCGACGATCGCGCCCCAGACGGCCTCCGGGGCCGGGAGGTCGGGATCCTCCGGGAGGGCGTAGTAAGCCGAGTAGCCGCAGCCGCAGGCGCCGTGGGGCGCGTCGTGGCCACCGAGGGCGAAGCACTTCGCGCGGCGGTCGTGGCCGACCGGCCAGGGCGAGGGCATCGCCCGCGGGGCGATCATCGCCAGCGCCGGGTTGGGGACGAACCGCCCGGCCACGAAGATCCCCGAGTAGAGCCCGCCCCGCCGGCACCCCCACCGGCGGAAGCCGGCGATCGGCTGGGCGACCGGCTCGGGGGTCACGCCGCGGCGGACGCCGGGGAGGCGGGCGTCACGTCGGGGCGCGCCGGCGCGGGCGGGGAATCCGGCTCGGGCACCGGGATCCGCACGGGGGCCGGGCGTTCGGTCTCGCGCAGCGGCTTGCCGATGTCACCCATCTCGATGGCCGATCCTACCGCGGCCCGGGCGAGCGGGCTCAGAGGATGGCGCGCGTGGCGGCGACGGAGGTCGCCTGGGGCACGTAGCCGATCGAGGCGCGGACGGCGCGGCGTTCGCCGGCGACGACGACGGCGGCGGTCATCCGCGGCTGAGCTCGGCGGGGGTCGGCTCGGGCGGGGTGCTCGCCCCGTCTGGGCCTGCTTGGGGGAGCCGCATCGCCTCGAGCTGGGCCATCCGCGAGCGCACACGCCGCCGGCGGTCGGCCAGGTCGGCCTCGAGCTTGGCGAGCTCGGCCTGGCGGCGGTGGACGAGCTCGAGCTGGCGGTCGAGGTGGCCGAGCGCCTCCACGAGGAGGTCGGCGCGGCGGGCGGGGTCGACGTCGTCGCGGCGCAGCTCGCTGCGCAGGGCCGCGCGGGCGTCCTCGGCGGCGATCAGCTCCTTGAGCTCGTCGAGCGAGACGCCGAGCAGCGCCTTGAGGCGCATGACCTCGCGCAGGCGCTCGAGGTCGGCCTCGGCGTAGAGGCGATGCGCGCCGGCGAGCCGGGCCTCGCCTTCGGGGAGCGGGAGGAGCCCGATCTCCTCGTAGTAGCGGATCGTGCGCGGGGTCGTGCCCGCCAGGCGGGCGACGTCGCCGATGCGCAGGCCGCGGGGCTCGGTCACCGGGCGGGCACCGGGTCGGGCACCGGCTCGGGGCGGAGCGCGCCCTCCGGGGCGTGGCGCGGCCGCAGCATGCAGACGACCGCTCCGACGAAGGAGGTCGCGGCGAGCACCCAGAGGGCGAGGTGCATGTTGTGGATGAAGGGCTCGAGCTTCCGGTCGGAGAGGCCCTTGGTGACACCGGAGAAGATCGCGAACAGCGTGGCCTTGGGGATCGCCGAGGTGACGACGGCGAGCACGAAGGCGATCGACAGCACGGCGCCGGTGTTCTGCAGGAGCATCCGCGCGCCGGCGGCGATCCCGCGCCGCTGGGCGGGGACGGTGCCCATCATGGCGGCGGTGTTGGGGCTGTTGAACATCCCCGAGCCGACGCCGACGAGGGCCAGCCAGAGCGTGCTCTGCCAGTAGGGCGTGTGGACCTGGAGGGTGGTCATCAGGGCGAGGCCGGCGCCGACCACGACCATCCCGAGGGCGGCCAGGCCGCGCGAGCCCCGGCGGTCGGCGTACATGCCGGCCAGGGGCGAGGCGACGAGCATCCCGAGGGCGAGCGGGATCAGCTTGATCCCGGCGGTGATCGCGTCGTCGCCCTGGGCGCCCTGGAAGTAGAAGACGAAGAGGAACATCAGGGCGAAGCGGGCCAGCCCGTTGATGAACGAGGCCGCCGCCGCGGCGGCGAACAGGCGGCTGCGGAAGATCGTCAGGTCGAGCATCGGGGCGCGGACGCGGCTCTCGATGAGCACCCAGAGGGGAAGCAGGACGGCGGCGGCCGCGAGCCCGCCGATGACGATCGGGTCAGACCAGCCGCTGAGCCCGCCGCGCGAGACGCCGAGCACGAGCCCGGTCAGCCCGACGAGGAAGCTGGCGCTCCCGCCGAGGTCGAAGCCGCGGGTAGCGTCGGGCTTGGCGAGCTCGCGCAGGACGAGGCCGCCCCAGGCGGCGCCGATCAGGGCAAACGGCACGTTGAACCAGAACACCCAGTGCCAGGAGATCGAGACGAGGACGCCGCCGAGGACGGGGCCGAGGACGAGGCCGACGGCGGCGATCATCGTGTTGGCGCCCATCGCGAGACCGAGCTGCTCGCGGGGGAAGGCGTCGGTGACCAGGGCCGCGGCGTTGGCGAAGAGGAAGGCGCCGCCGATGCCCTGGAGGATCCGCCAGAGGATCAGCTGGGTGACGTCGGCGGAGAAGCCGGCGCCGAGCGAGCCGATCGCGAACAGGACGAAGCCGGCCACGTAGGCGCGCTTGCGCCCGAACAGGTCGGACATGCGCCCGGCGCTGAGGACGAGCACGGTCGAGGCGATCATGTAGGCGAGGATCACCCAGACGAGGGCGAGCAGGCTGGCGTGGAGGCTGCGCTCGAGATCGGGCAGGGCGATGATCAGCGTGCCCGAGTTGGTCGCGGCGAGGAGCATGCCGAGGCTCGTGCAGGAGAGCGCCCACCACCGGTAGTGCCGGTGATCGCCGGCGACGCCCGGCCGCCGGCGTACCGACGCCGCGATCGCCTCACCCGTGCCGCTGCTCGCCATCCCAAGACCTCCTACGGAGCTTACGTGAACGTCAGGTTCACGATAGCACGGTACCGGGGCGGCGCCGGGCCTCGATTGTCGATTGACGTCGCGGTTTCCCGGGTTTTGACGGTCCCGTCGGTGCCCGCCGAGACGCACGAGACGAGGACCCGATGTAGGCGGCGAACCTGGTTGGGAAACCCGCGGACCGGGTAGGCAGGCCTCGGTTCGGAGAGGAGAAGCCGTTGCTGCGCCTGAACGCGAGCGCGCTGGACTACGCCATCCTGGGGATCTACTTCTGCGTCGTGCTGGGCATCGGCCTGGTCGCGCGGCTGACGATCAAGACCGACATCGACTTCTTCCTCTCGGGCCGCTCGCTCCCGGCGTGGATCACCGGCCTGGCCTTCATCGCCGCGAACCTCGGCGCCCTGGAGATCCTCGGGCAGGCGGCCAACGGGGCCCAGTACGGGATCCCCACCGTCCACTTCTACTGGATCGGCGCCGTCCCGGCCATGGTCTTCCTCGGCCTGGTGATGATGCCGTTCTACTACGGGGCCAAGGTGCGCAGCGTCCCCGAGTACCTGCGGCTGCGCTTCAACGAGTCGACCCACTTCTTCAACGCCACGACGTTCGCCGTCGGCACCGTCCTGATCGCCGGGGTGAACCTGTACGCGCTCGCCCTCGTCGTCCACCTCCTGCTCGGCTGGTCGATCGACGTGGCGATCGTGGCCGCGGCGATCATCGTCCTCCTCTACATCACCCTCGGCGGCCTGACCTCGGCGATCTACAACGAGGTGCTCCAGTTCTTCATCATCATGGCCAGCCTGATCCCGCTGACCGTGGTCGGCCTCCACAGCGTCGGCGGCTGGCACGGCCTCCAGCAGAAGGTCAGGGCCTCGCCGCTGCACGACGCCGGGCTCCACGCCTGGCAGGGCCTCGGCTTCGGGTCGCACAACTCGATCGGGGCCAACTGGATCGGCATCGTCATGGGCCTCGGCTTCGTGCTCTCCTTCGGCTACTGGACGACCAACTTCGCCGAGGTCCAGCGGGCGCTCTCGGCCAGGAACATGTCGGCCGCTCGGCGGACGCCGCTGATCGGCGCCTACCCGAAGATCTTCCTGCCCGCGCTGACCATCATCCCCGGCCTCGTCGCCCTGGTCAGCATCAAGGGCCTCGGCGGGACCGGCGCCAACCTGGCCTACAACAACGCGGTGCCGCTGCTGATCGCCAAGTACTTCCCCGAGGGGATGCTCGGCCTCGCCGTCACCGGCCTGCTCGCGGCCTTCATGGCCGGCGTGGCGGCCAACGTGACCGCCTTCAACACCGTCTTCACCTACGACCTCTGGGAGTCCTACGTCCGCCGCGACCGCGACCCCGCCTACTACCTGCGGGTCGGACGGCTGGCCACGTTCGCCGGGCTCGTGGTGGCGATCGGGACGGCGTTCATCGCCAAGGGCTACTCGAACATCATGAACTACATCCAGCTGCTGTTCTCCTACTTCAACGCGCCGCTGTTCGCCACGTTCCTGATCGGCATGTTCTGGCGGCGCTCGACCCCGATCGCCGGCCTCGCCGGACTGATCGCCGGGACGCTCGGCGCCTTCGTCACCCACGAGCTCTACTCGATGCACGACCTGGCCTTCGGCTCGATGCTGAGCGCGAACTTCGGCGGGGCGATCGTCGCCTTCGTGGCCGACGCCGTCGTCACCGTCGGCGTGTCGCTGGTCACCCGTCCGAAGCCCGAAGAGGAGCTCCGGGGACTGGTCTGGGGCCTCCAGCGGCGCGAGGCGGGCGAGACGGACTTCGTCCGCGGCGACGAGACCTGGTACCGGTCGCCGTGGCTGCTCGGCGCCGGCGCGATCAGCCTCGTGATCATCCTCAACGTCCTCTTCATCTAAGCGAGGCACCGATGGCCGAATACCCGCATGACCAGCCGTTCCGCGCCCCCGTCGAGGCCCAGCCGACGGGCGTCAGCGAGGCCGACGAAGCGGCGGCCGCCCGCGCGGCCAACCGGTTCGACATCCGCCGCATCATCGGCGGCCTGTTCTGCCTCTACGCGGTGATCCTCATCGTCGTCGGGGCGCTCGGCGACCACACGGTCAAGACCAAGGCCGACGGGATCAACATCGACCTGTGGACCGGCGTCGCCATGCTCGTCGTCGGCATCTTCATGATCGCCTGGGCCCTGCTGCGCCCCGTGCAGCCCGAGCCGGCCGAGACGCGCGGCGAGGGCTCCGGGCGCCTGCGCCGCGCGCCGGCGACCTAGCGGTTCATACCAGCCGGGCCCCGGCGGAGGGCTCGACCACCTGCCCAGGAAGCTCGGCCAAGCCCGGCGGGAACAATGCGAGTACGCGGCCGCCGAAGCCGCCGCCGACCATGCGCGCCCCGGCGGCGCCCCCGGCGCGCAGGGCGCCGACGGTCGCCTCGACCTGGTCGGTGCTCGCCGCGTAGAGGTCGCGCAGGCTGGCGTGGGAGGCGTCGAGCAGGCGGCCGAGCGCGGCGAGGTCGTGCCCGGCGAGCGCGGCCACCGCCGCCTCGACGCGCGCGTTCTCCTCGATCACGTGGCGCACGCGGGCGCCGAGCGGCGGGGCCAGCGCGCCCAGGTCGGCAGCGGTCGCCTCGCGCAGGCTGGTCAGCCCGAGCTGGTCGCGGGCCCGCTCGCACTCGGCGCGGCGCTCGTTGTAGCCGGTCTCGGCCAGGGCGTGGACCTCGCCGCTATCGACGGTGACGAGCTTCCAGTCCCCCAGCACGAGCGGGACCACACGCCAGTCGAGCGTGCGGAAGTCGATGCGCAGCGCCATGCCCGGCTCGCCGCACAGCGAGGCGAGCTGGTCGAGCAGCCCGCTGTTGACGCCGACCCAACGGCGCTCGACGCGCGCGCAGACCCGGGCCAGCTCGAGGCGATCGGGGTCCGCGGAGCCGGCGAGCGCGAGCAGCGCCCGGGCGAGCGCCACCTCGAGCGCGGCCGAGGAGGACAGCCCCGACCCCGGAGGGATCGACCCGGTGATCTCCAGGCGGGCGGCGCGCAGCGCGTGCCCGGCGGCCTGGAGCTCGGCGACGACGCCGCGGACGTAGGCGCGCCACCCGCCGGCGGCCGGCGGCTCGGCGAGCGGGAAGCGATCCGACTCGCCGAGGTCGAGGGCCAGCGCCTCGACCCTCGACCCGTCGATCGCCGCGGCGGTCACGGTGACTCCCTCGGCCACGGCGAAGGGCAGCGCGAGGCCGTCGTTGTAGTCGGTGTGCTCGCCGATCAGGTTGACCCGACCGGGAGCGAAGGCGGTGACGCTCAGGGCTTCTTGGCCGGCCGCGAGGGCAGCGACCGGATGCGCCAGAGGCCGCCCTCCCTGATCAGCTCCATCGTCCCGTCGAGCGGCTTCTGGCCGGCGGCGCCGCTGTGGACATCGGCGAGCGCCGTCGTCCCGGTGATCTTGACGCCCGTGACCGTCAGGGTCGGCGACTGGACGCTGCCGAGCGTCGAGCGCGCGAGGGCGCGCCGGCACGACAGCTGGATCTGCGCGAGCTGGTCGAGGAGGTTGGTGGCCAGGTAGCGCTGGCAGATCGCCTGGTAGTCCTTCTGGGCGATGGCCTGGGTGAACCCGGCGAGGCTCGCCCGCACCTGCTTCTCGTCGTTGCCGCCGCCCCCGCCGCCCCGCAGGACCAGGACGGCGACCACGACGACGGCCACGACGCCCAGGGCAACAAGTCTTCTCCGCACGCCGCGCAGGCTACCGGCTCAGAGCAGCTCGACCGGGTCGCCGCGCCGGACCCGTCCCGGCTCCAGCACCTCGCCGTAGACGCCGAAGGCGAGCGGCTCGCTGGTGGCGACCTCGCCGCGATAGGAGCGCAGCAGGTCGAGCACCGGCAGGTCGACCTCGCCGCTGTCGGGATCGCGCGTGGTCACCAGGCAGCGACCGACGTGGCCGCGGACTCCGATCACCGCTTCCCCCACGCCCAGCCGGCGCTCGACCCAGGCGTCCTCGGCGTGGGCGTCCGGCCCGTCGAGCTCGATCAGCATGCGAAACCGGCGCGCGTCGATCTCCGCGCCGCCGGCCTCCCGCCCCAGGCGCGCGAGCGACGCCCGCGAGACCAGCGTGACCGCGCCGGCCCGGCCGCGGTCGACGCCGATCCACCCGCCGTCGGGCGCGACCAGGCGCAGCGGGCGGCCGGCATGGGCCGAGAGCGCCTCCGACCAGGGCCCGAGGACCGGGCGGGCGGCGGCCGGGCGCGAGAAGAAGCGCGTCGGGATCGCCGGGCCGAGCTCGACGTGCCCGCTCACGGCGCGCCCGTCGGGAAAGGCCAGGCTGAGCGTGCCCGACGCATGGTCGTAGTCGGGCACGACGGAGCTCAGTGCCCCGAGCTGCTTGCCGTTGACCATGTTGGCGCGCTCGTCGATCAGGTAGAAGCGGCGGTTCTCGGCGACCCCGGCGAGCTCGAGGGTCAACGCGTCGCGGGCGAGCAGGCGCAGCCCCTTGACCGGGGTGACGGCCAGCCCGCCGACCGTCATCGCTCGCCGAGCGCCGAGGGAGGGCATGAGCCGGAGGATAGGGCGGGCCGTCGTTCACCGATCCGTAAGCGGATGGCGGCGTGGCGCGGACCGGCGTAGCCGATCATGTCCGGGAGATGGTCGTCCTCGTCCTCTTCGCCGTGCTGGCCGGCGCCGGCACGGCGCTCAGCCCGTGCGTGCTCCCGGTCCTCCCGGCGCTGCTCTCGGCCAGCGGCGCGGGCGGGCGCCGGCGGCCGCTCGGCATCGTCCTCGGGCTGACCGTCACCTTCACGGTGACCATCGTCGGCATCGCCAAGGTGGCAGGCGGGGTCGGGCTCGGCTCCGACCCGCTGCGCGACGTCGCCGTCGCCGTGCTGCTCGCCTTCGGCCTGGCCGTCGCCATCCCGGCGCTCGGGGCCAAGCTCGAGCGGCCGCTCGCCGCGTTCTCCCGCCTCGGACCGCGGACCCGGGGCGACGGCTTCGTGACGGGCCTGGTCGTCGGCGGCGCACTCGGCTTCGTCTACACGCCGTGCGCCGGGCCGATCCTGATCGCCGTGATCTCCGTCAGCGCGGCCTCGGGGCTCACCGCCGTCGTCGGCCTGGCCTACGCCTGCGGCTCCGCCGTCGTCCTGCTCGCGCTGGCGCTCGGCGGGCGCCGGGTGATCGACCGGCTCCGGGCCGCCGGGCGGGGCGCGGGCCTGCAGCGGGCGCTGGGGGGCGTGATGATCCTGACCGCGGTGGTGATCGCCGCCCAACTCGACGTCAAGCTCGACCAGCTGATCGCCAGGGACATCCCGAGCCTCAGCCTGACCGCCGGCCTCGAGAACAGCAAGGCGGTCTCCGACCGGCTGAACACGCTCCGCCCGCCGTCGCGGTTCGCCCCGGTGGCGAGCCCGTCGGCGGTCCCCGCGGCCGCGCTCCCGGCGCTCGGCCCGGCGCCCGACTTCACCGGCAACCAGCGCTGGTTCAACACCCCGGGCGGCCGCCCGCTCTCGCTGACCGGACTCCGGGGACGCGTGGTGCTCGTCGACTTCTGGACCTACACGTGCATCAACTGCCTGCGCACCCTCCCCTACCTCGAGGCGTGGGACGCGAAGTACCGCCGGGCGGGACTGACGATTGTCGGCGTCCACACGCCCGAGTTCTCCTTCGAGCACGACGCCGGCAACGTGGCGAGCGCCGTCAGCACCCTCGGCGTCCGCTACCCGGTCGCCCAGGACAACAACATGTCGACGTGGAACGCCTGGGGCAACCAGTACTGGCCGGCCGAGTTCCTCATCGACGCCCGCGGACAGGTCCGCGGCGCCCACTTCGGCGAGGGCGACTACGCGAAGACCGAGGCCGGCATCCGCCGGCTGCTCGCCGACGCCGGACATCCGGTGAGCGGCGCCGGCGCCCGGCCGGCCGGCACGGTCACGCCGTCCCCACAGGCCTCGCCCGAAACCTATCTCGGCGCCGCCCGGGCCCAGGGCTGGGTCCCGGCGAACCCGACGTCGGGAACCCGCGCCTACGCCGCCCACGCCGGACCGCTCCCGCTCAGCGCGTTCGCCTACGGCGGGACCTGGACGATCGGCCCCGAGCAGGCGGTCGCCGGCACCGGCGCCCGAATCGACGCCGAGGTCCAGGCCAAGGACATCTATCTCGTGCTCAGCCCGCCGGCCGGGGGCGGTCGCGGCCAGGTGCGGGTCGAGCTCGACGGGCGGCCGGCCCCGGCCGGGGGCGACGTCCACGCGGGCACGGTCACCGTGACCGGGCAGCGCCTGTACACGCTGGCGGCGCTGGCCGCCGACGGGCGCCATCGCCTTACGCTGAGCTTCTCGCCCGGGACCCGCGGCTTCTCGTTCACCTTCGGCTGAGTCGTAGACTCCCGGCTGTGCACGCCGATCCCCGCAGCTGGCTGCGCTGCTACCGCTGCTGGTCCCAGGACCTCGAGGTCCAGGTCCACTACGAGGGAATCCACAAGATCGACCCGGACACCGGCGAGCGCGCCGAGGTGGTCGACGAGCTCCAGGAGGCGGTCGTCCAGTGCCTCGACTGCATGCACGACCAACCCCACCTCGGCTTCCACGACGGGCGCGTCGAGCCGATCGAGGATCGCTGGGAGCGGATGGTCGCCGGGACGCCGTGGGTCGCCTCGTGCACGGTGACCGTCGACGCCGACGAGGTCGAGAGCTGCTCGGGCCCGGAGGCCGGAGACGCCCTCTCCTACGCCGCCTTCGGCGACCATGGCGTGCGCGAGTTCTTCACCCACGTCCGCTTCCACAAGCACGAGGACGACAACCGGATCGTCGTCCACCTGCTCGTCGAGCTGTACGCCCGCTCGCTCGACGAGGCGACCGAGGTGCTCGAGGAGGCCGCTCGCGGAGCGCTGGCCATAACCTCGCTGGCCGAGGAGTCGCGGCCGCCGGCGGCAACCCCGGGCGAGGATCCCCACTAGACCTCGGCCGGCCACCGGCGCCCGGAGACCTATGATCGGGTGCATCGAGTCGTCACCACGAACGGAGGATCACATTGGCGTTTGAAGTCGGAGACCGGGTGCTCGCCGAGATCAGCGGCCGGCGCAAGCGCTCGCAGCTCGGGGCGATGCGCCCCCGCCGCGGCGGGGTCATCGAGGAGGTCCTGCGCGGGGAGCCCAAGCCGCGCTACCGGATCCGCTGGGACGCCGGGGGCGAGACCGTCTACTCGCCGGCCAACGGGGGACTCCACCCGGATCCCGAGCAGCACGCGGCGTAGGCGCTCACCCGGGCCGGCGTCCCCGTCACGCGGCGAGGTGGATCGTGCAGGTACGCCGGACCGGATCGTGATCGCCCGAGCCCACGCGCAGCCTCTGGGGTCCGAGCTCCACGATGCCGCCGATCGCCGCCCCGGCGAGCCGGCAGATCAGCTCGGGCCGGTCGGGCGAGACCAGCGGGCACGGACACGCCCGTAGGTGGACGTCCATCCCGTCGACCTCGGCGTCGAAGCCGAGCCGCTCGAGGACCTGCGGGAGCGCGCCGAGCGGATCTCCACCCGGGCGTCCGCTGAGGAAGCGCCCCCACTCGCGGCCGAGCTCCTGAACGTCCTCCGGGGTCGGGTCGAGGCGGATCACCATCGCGGCGAGCAGCTCGCCGAGACCTTGGAGGTCGCTGCTCGGCAGGCTCCAGCCGGCGCTCAGCCGGTAGCGCACCTGCGGGCGCCCCGGCCCTCCCGATGCCGCATGCTCGCGCTCGACCATCCCGGCCGCCTCGAGCTCGCCCATGTGGCTGCGCACCGTGTTGGCGTGGACGCCGGCCCGCGCGGCGATCTCGGTTAGCGGCACGGCCCCGCTGGCGGAGAGCTGGCGGACGATCGTCAGGCGCACCGGATCGGCGATCAGCTCGAACAGATTCGGCGACATCGCACGAGAAGGCTATTGATCGAGGCGGCGGGGCCGGGTTCACGCCGGGACGCCGTCGCCGCCGAGGGCGATCGGGTGACCGGGTGATGTCGGTTCGGCGACATATACACGCCAGCATAAACGATTAGTCCAAGACCTGCTGTGCGAAACCGCCTAGAACTCGATCTGGGAGCCCATCAGGACGACGCGGTCGCCCGGCAGGGCGAAGCGCTCGACCGGGTTGCTCGAGTTTCGGGAGATCGCGATGAACAGACGCTTGCGCCAGGACGCCATCCCAGGAGCCTTGGTGCGGACGATGGTGATCTGCGAGACGAAATAGGAGGCCCGCTCGACGTCCGGGTCGGACTCGAGCCCCCGGGCGACGGCGAGGCGCAGCGTCTCGGGGATATTCGGCTCGTCCTGGAAGCCGAAGACCGCGGTCAGATGGGTGATGCCGTCGTCGCGATAGCCGAGGTCGTCGATGACCAGGCGCTCGTCCGGCGCGATGTGCGGGACGTTGCGCGTCTGCACCGAGACGATCACGACGTTGTCGTGGAGGACCTGGTTGTGCTCGACGTTCGCCCGCAGCGCCAGCGGCGTCGTGTCGACGCGCGAGCTGAGGAACACGCCGGTCCCGCGGGGACGGTGGAGCGGGGGGTCCAGGGTCCGGAGCTCCTCGACGTAGTCGCGCAGGGGCCCCTCCTCGGCGATCCGGTTGTGGCTGACGAGCTCGCGACCCTTCTGCCAGGTGGTGAGGACGGTGAACGCGATCAGGGCGATCGACAGCGGGAACCATCCGCCGTGGAGGACCTTGCCGAGGTTGGCCGAGAGGAACGCGAGGTCGACGGTGAGGAAGGCGAAGCCGCCGAGGCCGACGAGCCACCACGGCCTGTGCCAGAGGGCGCGGACGACGACGAGGAAGAGGAGGCTGTCGATCGCCAGGGTGCCGGTGACGGCCACCCCGTAGGCGGAGGCGAGGTGGGCGGAGGAGCCGAACCCGACGACGAGGGCGACGACGCCGACGAAGATCCCCCAGTTGACGGCCGGGGCGTACACCTGACCGACCTCCTGCTTGGAGGTGTGGTGGATCCGCAGCCACGGGAGGAAGCCGAGCTGCACCGCCTGGCGGGTCACCGAGAAGGCGCCGGAGATGACCGCCTGGGAGGCGATGATCGTGGCCACGGTGGCCAGGATCACCATCGGCAGGCGCCCCCAATGGGGGATCAGCAGGAAGAAGGGGTTGGCCACCGCGGCCGGCGACTCGAGGATCAGCGACCCCTGGCCGAGGTAGTTGAGCGTCAGCGCGGGAAAGACGAGGAGGAACCACGCGCGGCGGATCGGCGAGCGGCCGAAATGCCCCATGTCGGCGTAGAGCGCCTCCGCTCCGGTGACCGCGAGGACGATCGAGGCGAGGGCGATGAAGGCGACGCCGCCGTCGTGGAGAATGAACTTCGCGCCGTAGTACGGCGAGAGGGCGGCCAAGACCCCGGGGTGCTGGGTGATCTGCCCGACCCCGGCGAGCGCGAGCAGGCCGAACCAGAGTCCCATGACCGGGCCGAACAGGCGCCCGACGGCGCCGGTGCCGAAGCGCTGGATCGCGAACAGCATCGTGAGGACCGAGACCGTGATCGGGACGACCAGCTGCTCGAGGCCCGGGGAGGCCACCTTCAGCCCTTCGACCGCCGAGAGAACGGAGATCGCCGGCGTGATCATCCCGTCGCCGTAGAAGAGCGAGGCGCCGAAGATGCCGAGGGCGACGAGCGCCGCCTTGGCGACGCGGCCCTTCAGCGAGGCGCCGCGGACGAGGGCGATCAGCGCCATGATCCCGCCCTCGCCGTGGTTGTCGGCGCGCATGATGAAGGTCAGGTACTTGACCGAGACGATCATCGTCACCGACCAGAAGACCAGCGAGATCACCCCGTAGACGCCGGCCTGGGTCAGCGGGACGATGTGCCCGTCGGCGGAGAACACGGTCTGCAGGGCGTAGAGCGGGCTGGTGCCGATGTCGCCGAACACGACGCCGAGGGCGCCGAGCGTGAGCGCGGCCAGCGCCCGGCGGGAGCGGCGGGGTCCGGCGCCCGGGGCGGGAGGCCCCGGCGGCGGCTCGCTGTCGGCGGCCTCCCCGCGGGAGGCGTCGGGGATCGTCCCGGATCTCGACATCGGTCGGATCAGCCTAGTGGAGAGCCGAGTTCACAGAGGCTTTAGCAAGAGCGCGCAGAATACGTAGCAATCCGGATCGCCGGCAGCATCCGTCCCCCCGCTTGGAGACCACGGCAAATGTCTACTTATCGAGGTTACGCTCAACCCTCAGCTCCGCAGAGCCTGGCCGCGAGTCGCGCGGTGTTCGGGCAGGTCATGGGTCTCGTCGCGGTCACCGTCGCCTTCACGGCGCTCGGCGGCTACCTCGGGCGCAACGAGTCATCGACGGCCGGGTTCGCCTTCCTGATCGCCGGTTTCGTCTGCGTCGTCGCCCTCAACTTCGTCGTGCGCCGGTCGCACCAGATGGCGGTGGCGCTGCTGTTCGCCGTCGGCCTGATGCTCGGCCTGGCCGTCGCACCGCTGCTCAACGTCTACGCCCAGGCCGAGCCGACCGCCCTCTACCAGGCGGCCGGGAGCACGGCGATCTTCGTCGGCGGGCTCGGCGCCTACGGCTACGCAACCCGGCGCGACCTCAGCGGCTGGGCGCGAACGCTGTTCTGGGCCCTGCTCGCCCTGATCGCCTTCGGGCTGATCACCCTCTTCATCTCGATCCCCGGCGGGAACGTCATCTACTCGCTGCTCGGGCTCGGTGTGTTCGGCGCGTTCACGATCTTCGACTTCAATCGCCTGCGGCGGTCGTCGATGGACCAGTCGGTCCTGATCGCGGCGTCGATCTTCCTCGACATCTTCAACGTGTTCCTCTTCATGCTCCAGCTCTTCGGAGGCGGCGGCCGCCGCTGAGCGAGCTGGTGGACGGGCGGCCGGCCGCCGAGGCCGGCCGCAGCTGACGTCGAACGCCGGCCGAGCGGCGGCGACCGGCGCCCGCGCGGACTTGCCGCGGCCCTCGAGCACCAGCCGGCCGCCTTGAACCACATGGGGGCCCAACGGTACGGTCTGCGAGACGGCCGTCGCCCGTTCGGCGTGTCAGCTGGAGATCGTCCATCTCCCGGCCCTACACCGACGCACGTCTTCACCACGACCGGCACCCACAGCGTCGGCCTCTACGTGACCGACAGCGACGGCAGGACCACCGCCGTCGGACACGACATCACCGTGTCCGACGGCGGGTGAGCTCAGGCCAGGCGCTGCTCGAGCGCGTCCAGCTGCCCGGCGAGCGACTCGGGCAGCCGCTCGAACCTCGCGTAGTGCTCGCGGAACTGCGGCAGCTGGGCCCGCCACTGCTCCTCGTCGACCCGCAACAGCTCGTCCATGTCCTCGGCCGGGATGTCGAGCCCGTCGGTGTCGATCGCCCCGTCGGCGGGCAGCCGCCCGATCGCCGTGTCCCTCGCCTCGGCCGTCCCTTCCAGGCGGCGGAAGATCCACGCCAGCACGCGGCTGTTCTCGCCGAACCCCGGCCAGAGGAAGTGGCCGTCGGCGCCCTTGCGGAACCAGTTGACGTAGAAGATCCGCGGCAGCTTCTCCTCGTCGCCGCGCTCGCCGACCTTCAGCCAGTGCGCCATGTAGTCGGCCATGTTGTAGCCGCAGAACGGAAGCATGGCGAACGGGTCGAAGCGCAGCTGGCCGACCGTGCCGGCCGCCGCGGCCGTCATCTCCGAGGACATCGTCGAGCCCATGAAGACGCCGTGCTCCCAGTCGAAGGACTCGGTGACCAGCGGAACGACGCCGGCCCGGCGCCCGCCGAAGAGCATCGCGTCGATCGGCACGCCGGCCGGATCCTCCCACTCGTCGGCGATCGCCGGGTCCTGCGCCGCCGGGGTGGCGAAGCGAGCGTTCGGGTGGGCGGCGGTGGTCTGCGACTCGGGCGTCCAATCGTGTCCGTGCCAGTCGATCAGGTGCTCCGGCTTGGCGTCGGTCATGCCCTCCCACCAGACGTCGCCGTCGTCGGTCTTGCCGCAGTTGGTGAACACCGTGTTCTTGCGGATCGTCAGCATCGCGTTGCGGTTGGTCTGATCGCTCGTCCCCGGAGCCACGCCGAAGAAGCCGGATTCCGGATTGATCGCATAGAGCCGGCCGTCCGCGCCGAACTTCATCCAAGCGATGTCGTCGCCGATCGTCTCGACCGTCCAGCCTTCGATCGTCGGGACCAGCATCGCCAGGTTGGTCTTCCCGCACGCCGACGGGAAGGCCGCGGCGATGTACTTGACGGCGCCCTCGGGCGAGGTCAGCTTGAGGATCAGCATGTGCTCGGCCAGCCAGCCCTCGTCGCGGGCCATGACCGAGGCGATCCGCAGGGCGAAGCACTTCTTGCCGAGCAGGGCGTTGCCGCCGTAGCCCGAGCCGAAGGACCAGATCTCGCGGGTCTCCGGGAAATGGACGATGTACTTGTTGTCGGCGTTGCACGGCCACGAGACGTCCTCGACCCCCTCGCCGAGCGGCATGCCGACCGAGTGCACGCAGGGGACGAACTCGCCGTCGTCGCCGATGACGTCGAGGGCGGGCTGACCCATGCGGGTCATCACCCGCATGCTGACCACCACGTAGGGCGAGTCGGTGAGCTCGACGCCGACGTGGGCGATCGGCGAGCCGACGGGCCCCATGGAGAAGGGCACCACGTACATGGTCCGCCCGGCCATGCAGCCGGAGAACAGGCCGTCGAGGACGGCGCGCATCTCGCTGGCCTCGCGCCAGTTGTTGGTCGGGCCGGCGTCGTCCTCCTTCTCCGAGCAGATGAAGGTGCGATCCTCGACGCGGGCGACGTCGGCCGGATCGGAGAGGGCGAGGAACGAGTGGGGGCGCTTCTCCTCGTTGAGGCGCTGGAAGGTACCGGCGTCGATCAGGGTCTGGCAGAGGCGCTCGTATTCCGCGTCGGAGCCATCGCACCAATGGATGTCCTGCGGCTGCGTCAGCTCGGCAATCTCGGAAACCCAAGCAGTCAGGCGTTGGTGCTTGGTGGGGGCGGACGTCTCGATCACGGCGGTGATGACTCCTCTGTGTTTTGCGGGCCGGTTGGTCACTCTACGCCGGGCTCGGCGGTGGCGCCCGGCGTCCTGCGGGGGACGAGCACGAGCCGCTTGAACTCGGCAACGAGCACGCCGTCCTGGTTGAGCACCCGCGTGTGGACGCGGACGGTCCCCCGGTCGGGCTTGGTCTTCGATTCGCGCTTCTCGAGCACCTCGGATTCGCAGTAGAGCGTGTCGCCGTGGAAGACCGGCGCCGGGTGCCTGAGCTCGTCGGTGGCGAGGTTGGCGATCGCCTTTCCGCTCACGTCGGAGACAGACATCCCCAACGCCAACGAGTAGACGAGCGGGCCGACGACCACGTTGCGTCCCTGCTGGGAGGCGGCGGCGTAGACGTCGTTGAGGTGGAGCGGGTGGTGGTTCATGGTGATCAGGCAGAACAGGTGGTCGTCGGACTCGGTCACCGTCTTGGCCGGCCAGTGCTTGTACACGGCGCCGACGTCGAACTCCTCGAGGTAGCGCCCGTACGGGTGGGCGCCGCTCGCCTCGCGGGCCGCTTGGCCGGTATCGACTTGGCTCATCGGTTTCTCCTCCTCATTGGCCCGCCCCCGGGCGAGCCGAAGACACGGCGGGCGCTGCTTCGGCCTGAGGGCGCCGGTCAACGCCAGAACTCCAGCGCGCGACGGGCCCGCCGGGTCAGAGCATAACGCCCTTTCGCAGCCGCGCAGACGACCGGCCGGCCGAAGCGTCGGCCAGTCCGTCCAGCGGTGCCGATCGGGGTTCGAGCCCGCGGCTAGGGAGAGTGGTGAAATCTCTCGAGAGCGTCACCCTTGGCTTAGGCCGCCGAGGATCGTGTCCGCCTTCCCTGCGCGCTGTCGTTTGCCGCTACCGCTGATGGCGTTCGCCTCTGGCGAGAACAGTCGTAGCTGGCGCGCTCAGCAACCGGGTTCGGGTTGGTGCCGAGGCCTGTCAGGTTCCCCGCAGCCACCCGAGATCGACCCGCCAAGCTCGGTGGCAGCGCCATTCTCGTCGCCGCTGACGGAGCTGGCGTTGCCGCTCGCAGTTCCGGCGTAGCCGCCGCTGACAGAGCTGGTGGCGCCGCGCGCGGTCCGGAGTTGCCGCTGCTGACCGAGCTGTTGGACCGCTTGCAGTCCCTGTGTAACCGCCGGTGACGGTGCGCTGGTCGCGATGGCTTGGTTGGCGGTGCCGCCGGTGACGGTCGGGAACTGGCCGGTGGTGGTGCACGCCGCGTTGACCGTCGGGGTGCCGGAGCCGCGTTGACCGTCAGTGCCGGAGCCGGCGAGGTTCGAGCAGCCGCCGGTGACCGAGGCGTACTTCAAGTTGGCCGTCCCGAATCCGCCGCCGGTGATCGAGGAGACCTGGCCGCCGGCGACGTTGAACGCACCACCGGTGACCGTCGACCACCGCCCGTTGGGGAGGTTGCCGTAGCCGAAGACCGCGCTGAACAGCCCGCGACGGTGTTGTTCTCCCCGCCGATCGTCGCCCCATAGGTCGTGTATGCCTGCTGATCGCCGACGACCAGGTGGTGCGACCCGCTATGCGGGTGGGAACCCTCGTCGTAGCCGACGACCAGATTGCCGGTGCCGCTGACCGCCCCCGAGGTCGACCCCGACCCCGAGACGACCTGCAGGTTCGCGCCGGTCACGGTGATCGTCGGCTTGCCGCCCACCCCGGCCGCGTTGAACTTGATGTACGGCAGAATCGAGATCAGGGTCTGCTGATCGGCGCTCGAGGATGGCGGCGCCACCGTCGTTCCCGACCCCGTGCATGCCCAGCCGGTCACCGACCCGCTCGCCGGCACGCACAACGAAACCGACGCGGCCCACGCCGGCGCCCCACCCCAACCCGCCACCACCAGCCCCCCACGCCACCCCACCCAACACGCGCATGACCCCGCATTCCAGTCCCACACGGGGACTCCATTACGCGCGAGGCGCGATCGTCTCACGCGACCGATAAGCCAGCCGGACCGACCCCAACCAGCCCCGATAACCCCACCACCCTTCGGCTCTGCGCTACCTCCAGAATTCCAGAGCAGACCTCTACTCAGGGTCGCTGAGCCGGGGCACGGCGCGGTCGCCGAGATCGACGTCGACTCAGTATCGTCGCGCGGCGGGCAGGAACCCGGCCGGCCGGCCGGAACGTCCCACCATGGACCGCGCGGTCGCGCTCATCCTGACCCTCCTGGTCGGCGGCGTCGTCGCCTTTCAGCCCCCGGCCAACGCCCTGCTCGGCCGCCTCGTCGGCGACCTCGGCGCCGCGCTGGTCAGCCTCGTCACCTCCACGGCCATCGTCGGCATCCTCCTCGTCGCCGTCGGCGACCCCGGCCAGCTCCGCAGCCTGACCGGCCTGCGGCCGGAGCACCTGCTCGGCGGCCTGGCCGGCGCGGCGATCGTCACCGTCTCGCTGATCACGGTCCGCTCCCTCGGCGCCGGCGGCGTGGTCGCCGCGCTGGTCAGCATGCAGCTGATCGTCGCCGCCGTGCTCGACCGCTTTGGCGTCTTCGGCCTCTCCCGCCAGCCGCTCGGCTGGCAGGGCGGGCTCGCGGTGATCCTGCTCCTCGCCGGGACCCTCCTGATGACGACCCGCTGACTCAGCAGGCGAGGGCGATCTTCACCGGCGGCGGGCAGCCGAGCGCGCGCTGCGCCCGCACCGCCCCCAGCGGGCAGCGCACGTAGCCCACCACGCACGGCGGCGGGCACGGCGGTGGGCACGCCGGCGGCATGGGCGTCGGCGTCGGCGCCGGCGGCGGGGCGACCGGCGTCGGCGTCGCGCACAGGGCGTTCGGCGGGCAGCAGCCCGCGACCAGTCCCGCGGCGCACGGTCCGCGCACCGCCGCCGCGAAGGCCGGATTGGCGGGCAGGCCGCAGGCCACCGCGTAGGCCTGGGCGATCGCGGCCGCCGCGGTCAACCCCGCCAGCCGACGCCCCGCCCCGACCGCGCCCCGTAGGTCGCCGGCGCCGTGCCGGCTCCCGAGGCCGCAGAGCGGCCTCGCCCCTGCGCCCACCGGGGTGGTGAAGATGTTGTTGCGCTGGTGCACCCGGGGCGCCCCGAAGCGAAGGGCGGTGCTCACGCGCAGCGCGATGCTCGAGCGATCGGGCGCCAGCGACCCGCGCGGGCGCTCGTTGACCACGAGCACCAGGGCGCGGGCTCCGCCGCTCCGCGGGCGGCGCACCACCGCCGCCGCCACGTAGTAGAGCCCCGGTGCCCCGCTCAGGGTCACGCGTCCGGCCGCGCCCCGGAAGCTCAGCTCGGCCAGCGCGAAGTCGAACTGGGCCGGCGCTGCCACGCTCACGGGCCAGGCACGCGTGACCGGGCCCGACGTCCGCGCCGCGGCCCCCGGGATGGCGAGCGTCAGCGCCACGGCGACGATCAGCGGCACGGACAGGCGGCGAGCCGGCATCCTCACGTCATACCAGGCCGGCGCGGAAAGGCAAGGCCGCGGCCCCGGCGGCCGAGCCGGTACGGTTTCCTCCTCGAAGCCCACCGCGCCGACCAGGAGAACCGCCTTGCGCAACCCCCGCGCCTTTTTCGCCCCGCTGGCCCTCGGCGCTCCCGACCCGGTGCGCGAGATCCCCGTCACCCCGTCGCGGATGATCCACTTCTTCGACCCGAGCAACGAGAAGATGGCGGCCAAGGTGCCGGACATCGCCAAGAAGACCGACATCCTGCTCGGCAACCTCGAGGACGGGGTCGCTGTCGAGCGCAAGGAGGCCGCCCGCGCCGGGCTCGTGCGCATCGTCCGGGAATCCGACCTCGGCGGCACCGCGCTGTGGACCCGCGTCAACTCGCTCGAGTCGCCCTGGGCGCTTGAGGACATCTCGACCCTGGTCACCGAGATCGGCGAACAGCTCGAGGTGGTCATGGTGCCGAAGGTCGAGGGCGCCTGGGACATCCACTACGTCGACCGCCTGCTCGCCCAGCTCGAGGCCCGCGCCCACCTCGAGCGCCCGATCCTCATCCACGCGATCCTCGAGACCGCCCTCGGCGTGGCCAACCTCGAGGAGATCGCCGCCGCCAGCCCGCGCATGCAGGGGATGAGCCTCGGCCCGGCCGATCTGGCCGCCTCGCGGCGCATGAAGACGACCCGCGTCGGCGGCGGCCATCCCGGCTACCGCGTGATCGCCGACCCCGACCCCGCGCAGCCCGACGCGCCCCGCGACACCGCCCAGCAGGACCTCTGGCACTACTCGATCGGGCGCATGGTCGACGCCTGCACCGCGGTCGGCGCGCTGCCCTTCTACGGTCCGTTCGGCGACATCCGCGACGTCGACGGCTGCGAGGCGCAGTTCCGCTCGGCCTACGTCATGGGCTGCGTAGGCGCCTGGTCGCTGCACCCCGTCCAGATCGACATCGCCAAGCGCGTGTTCAGCCCCGACCCCGACGAGGTGCGCTTCGCCCGCAAGGTGCTCGAAGCGATCCCCGACGGCCGCGGCGTCCACATGATCGACGGCAAGATGCAGGACGACGCGACCTGGAAGCAGTGCAAGGTGATGGTCACGCTCGCCGACATGCTGGCCGAGAAGGACCCCGACCTCGCCGAGCGCTACGCCGGCTGAGGACGGAAGCCGCTCCCCGAGAAGCACGTCCCCGACAACTCACTCCATATAGTCCCCGCCCATGCGGTTCTTCGAATACGAGGCGCGCGAGATCGTCAAGCGCGCCGGGATACCGGTCACCAAGTTCGGCTTCGCCACCACGCCCGAGCAGGCCGAGGAGATCGCCCGCGAGATCGGCGGCCAGACCGTGATCAAGTCCCAGGTTCTCACCGGCGGGCGGATGAAGGCCGGCGGGATCCAGTTCGCCGACACCCCGGCCGAGGCCGCCGCCCACGCCCGCGACGTGCTCGCCCTCGAGATCGGCGGCCACATGCCCCGCGGCGTCCTCGTCGACCCGCGCGCCCACGTCGCCCAGGAGTACTACGCCGGCGTCGTCTGGGACGGCGTGCGCAAGCTTCCGGTGATGCTCTTCTCAGACATGGGCGGAATCGACATCGAAGAGGTCGCCGAGAGCCACCCCGACCACGTCGGCCGCGGCCACTTCTCAAACCTCCTGCCCCTGTCGGACTGGCAGGCCAAGCAGGTGATCGCCTCGGTCGGGGTCACCGGCTCGCGCCTGAACCGGCTGACCCCGATCCTCGCCCGCCTCGCCCGGCTGTTCGTCGCGCACGACATGACTCTGGCCGAGATCAACCCGATCGGCGAGCTCGCCGACGGCACGTTCGTCGCCCTCGACGCCCACATGGACATGGAGGCCGAGGCCCGGCCCCGGCAGAAGGCGCTGCTCGCCGCGCTCGGCGTCGGCGAGGAGGAGACCCGCCAGGCCCGCGAGGCGACGGAGTTCGAGATCGCCGGCGAGGCGGTCGACGCCCAGGACCACCGCGGCGTGGCCGGCAACGTGACCGAGTTCGACGGCAACCTCGGTCTCGTGATCGGCGCCGGCGGCGGCTCGCTGACCCTGTTCGACGCCGTCCGCGCCCACGGCGGCCGGCCGGCGAACTACTGCGAGATCGGCGGCAACCCGTCGGTGGCCAAGGCGTGCGGCCTGGCCAAGCTCGTGCTCCAAAAGCCCGGGGTCGAGCGGATCGCCGTGATGATGTCGATCGTCTCCAACACCCGGGTCGACATCGTCGCCCGCGGCGTAATCAAGGCCTGCCTCGAGCTCGGCTACGACCCGGCCGAGAAGATCGCCATCTTCCGCATCCCCGGCGCCTGGGAGGAGGAGGGCTTCAAGATCCTCCGCCACTACGGTATCGAGTACGCCGACCGGTCGGTCTCCATGCACGAGGCGGCCCGCCGCGCGGTCGAGAAGATCGGGACCGGCGCATGAGCATCCTGATCGACGCGAACACCACGTTCATCGTCCAGGGGATCACCGGCCGCGAGGCGGTCAACCTCACGCGCGAGTGCCTCGACTACGGCGCCGGCGCGAAGATCGTCGGCGGCGTGACCCCTGGCCGCCTCGGGCGCGACGTCCACGGCGTGCCCGTCTTCGACACGGTCGCCCAAGCGGTCCTCCACCACGGCGGCCCGATCGACGGATCGGTCGTCACCGTCCCCCCCGCCTTCACCCGCGACGCCGTGTTCGAGGCGATCGAGAACGGGATCAAGCTGATCGTGATCGTCACCGAGCGCATCCCCCGCGGCGACGTCGCGGCGATGGTCGAGCTCGCGGCGATGCGCGGGGCGCGCATCATCGGCCCCAACTGCCTCGGGATCATCGTCCCCGACGTGGTCAAGATGGGCGGGATCGGCGGTCCGGCGGTGAACGCGGCTCAGGCCTACTCGCCCGGACCGATCGGCGTGATCTCCCGTTCGGGCGGCATGACCACCGAGATGTCCTCGACGCTGACCGCCGCCGGCCTCGGCCAGTCGACCGCGGTCTCGATCGGCGGCGACGCGATCATCGGCCAGACCTACGCCGAGCTCATGCCGCTGTTCGAGGCCGACGAGCAGACCCAGGGCATCGTCGTCTACACCGAGCCGGGCGGGCGGATGGAGGCCGAGCTCGCGCGCTGGGTGGCCGAGAACGGCTCGCGCCTGCCGATCGTCGCCTTCATGGCCGGACGCTTCATGGATGAGATGCCCGGCATGAGCTTCGGCCACGCCGGGACGATCGTCGAGGGCAAGGAGGACACGGCCGGCGAGAAGATCGCCCGCCTCGCCGAGGCCGGGATCGAGGTGGCCGAGGAGATCTCCCAGATCCCCGGCCTGATCCGGGCAAAGATCGACGCCGGGGTCTCGCGATGAGCGGGCTGTTCATCGACGTCCACGTCGACGAGGCGGTCGCCGCCGACCCGAAGCTCGTCGCCAAGCTGGTCGAGGTCTGCCCGGTCGACATCTTCGCCGCCTCCGCCGCGGACGGCACGCTGAAGATCAACGAGGAGAACCTCGACGAGTGCGTGCTCTGCCGCCTGTGCATCCTCGCCCTCGAGCAGGCCGGGGGGCCCGGGGGCGGCGTGAAGGTGATCAAGCTCTACGAGGAGGACCCGGCGCAAGCCGTCCTGCGCTGAGGCCGTCCGTGCCCGCGGTACCCACCGCCCGCCACCTCCTCCGCGCCCGGGATCTCGCCGACGCTCGGTATTTCGAGCCGCTCGGGGTGGATGACCTGGCCAGCGCCGCCGGCCTCTCGCGCGCCCACTTCAGCCGCGAGTTCCGCCGGGCCTTCGGCGAGCCGCCCCACGCCTACCTGCTCACCCGGCGCCTCGAGCGTGCGGCCGCGCTCCTGCGGACCACCGACCGCTCGGTGGCCGACGTCTGCTTCTCGGTCGGCCTGCAGAGCGTCGGCTCGTTCACCACGAGCTTCACCCGCACCTACGGCGTCTCGCCGACGGCCTACCGCGCCGGCTTCCCCCCGGCCTCTCATCTCGCCCGGATTCCGGCCTGCGTGGCCCGCGTCTACGCGCGCCCGCAACGCCGCACGTTTCGAGAAGACAGCGGCCCGGCGCCCACCTAGCATGGTCGGCGACCACCCCGTTTCGACGCCAGGAGGTACCGATGATCAAGCTCGCCAACACGCAGCTCTGGGTCCACGACCAGGACGAGGCCCTCGCCTTCTACACGCAGAAGCTCGGCATGGAGGTCCGCGCCGACGTGACCATGCCCGAGATGGGCGACTTCCGCTGGCTGTCGATCGGCCCGGTCGGGCAGCCCGAGGTCGCGATCGTCCTCATGGCCATCCCCGGAGCCCCGGTGATCGACGACGAGACCGCCGCGCAGCTGCGCAACCTCGTGGCCAAGGGCTTCGCCGGCACGCTGTTCCTGACCACCGACGACGTCCGGGCCTCCTTCGAGGACCTCAAGGCGCGCGGCGTCGAGTTCACCGAGGAGCCCGAGGAGCGCCCATACGGGATCGACTCGGGCTTCCGTGACCCGTCGGGCAACGCGATCCGCCTGACCCAGGTCCGGGAGATGGCCTCGCTCTAGCGAGGTTGGGCGCGTCCACCCTCGCCGGTGGGCGCGCCAGGCTTGCGCGGGAGCCCCGCGAGCGGGCGCGTGTTCAGCACGTCGGCGGCGGTCGCCCAACCCCGGCGCGCCGTCGCCACCGACAGGGCCATGTTCCCGAGCCCGGCGACCGAGTGCGCGTCGGTCGAGCACACGACCTGCGCGCCCGCCTGCAGGGCGTCGCGCACGTGCTCGCCGCTCAGGTCCAGACGCGGTGGGAGCCCGTTGACCTCGAGCGCGACCCCCTGCTCGACCGCCACCTCGTAGACGCGCTCGAGATCGACGGCGTTCTCGGGACGACGGGTGAGCAACCGCCCCGTCGGGTGGCTGAGGCAGCTGACGTGCGGGTTGCGCAGTGCGTGGCAGACGCGGTCGGTCATCTCCCGGGCGGGCATCCGCTGGCCGCCGTGGACGCTCGCCTGGACCCAGTCGAGCTCGGCGAGCACGTCGTCGGGAAGATCGAGCCGGCCGTCGGCGAGGATGTCGCACTCGATCCCGCGGAGCACGACGAACGGCGCGAGGATCTCGTTGGCGGCCGCGATCTCCTCGCCCTGCCGGCGGACGGCGTCGGGGTCAAGGCCCGGGACCGCGCCCACGGCAGGCGTGTGGTCGCAGATCGCCAGGTACTCATAGCCGCGCTCGCGCGCCGCACGGCCCATCTCCTCGATGCTCGCCCGCCCATCGGACCAGGTCGAGTGGCAGTGCAGATCGCCGCGGACGTCCTCGAGCCCGACCAGCGGGGGCGGGTCGCCCCGAAACGGCCGCTCGCGCAGCTCCGGCGGGCACCAGGGGATGCCGAGCCCGGCGTAGACCGCCGCCTCGTCGGGCCGCTCGGGCAGCGGTTCGAGCGCGGTGAGGTACGGGGTCGCGCCGGTGGCCCGCAGCAGCTCGGTGCCGAACCGCGCCGGCGGGGCGACCAGCAACTCGACCGCCACGCCCTCGACGGTCACCCCGAGCGCGCGCCGGTCCTCCCGCTCGATGATCGCCACGATCTGTGGCAGCTCGGCGAACCGATCGAGCGCGACAGCGGCCTCGCTGGCCCCGCAGACGACGCACAGGTGCGCGCACAGGTCGCATCGCCGGCGCACGTCGCCGGCGGCCTGTCCGCCGAGCGCCGACGCGATGCCCTCCACCAGATCGCTCGCACGATCGAGCAGCAGACCCTGCCGGGGCCGGCGTTCCGCCTCGCGGCCCAGCGCCTCCAACACCCGCGCCTCGGTCCCGGGGCCGATCCCGGGGACGTCGCGCAGGCGCCCGGCGGCCGCCGCCTCGCGGAACTCGTCCGCCGTGCGCACGTCGAGTGCTCGCCCCAGCGCGACCGCGCGCTTGGCGCTCAGGCCGAGATAGCGCCCGAGCCCGACGAGGTCGGGCGAGAGCTCGCGCTCGAGCTCGGCCAGCTCCGCGATCTCGCCGGTCTCCAGCAGCTCGCGCAGCCGCGACTCGATCCCGGAGCCGACGCCCCGCAGCTCGCGCACGCGCCCGGCACGCACCAGCTCGGCGACCGCAGCCGGCGTCGCCCGGATCCCGGCGGCCGCGCGTCGATAGGCCCGCGTCGTGTACGGGTTGGCGTCGCTGAGCTCCAGCAGCACCGCGAAGGCATCCATGCGGTCGGCGATCTGGCCGTTGTCCACCCCTGGAGTGTCTACCAGTGCGTCCCGTAGGGCCGCTGGGTGTCTACCGATGTGGTCCGTGGCCGCGTAGGCTTAACCCGGTGACCTCGATGGATGAGACGCTCGGAAAGGTCGTTCGGCTCGGCATCGGCGCCGAGGCTCTGGCTGCGCTTGCCGCGAGGCTGGAGGCGGATGCCGAGGGACCCGACCTTTCGCCCGCGGTCGCGGCCGGGATGGACGCAGTCGTCGATCGGCTCGGCGTCGACGTCGCGGGGATGACTTCAGAGGACCGGGCCCGCGTCGCGATGTCCGCCCGGGCACTGCTCCTCCAGGCGGCGGACCTTCTCGCCGATCCCGGTCGCCCGCCGGGATGGGCGTTTGAGGATCCGGCCGTGCTGCTTAGCACGGGCCGGCTTTCGGCGAACATCGCCAGCGTCATCGCGCAGATGGCTCCCCAGCTCGACGGACTGCAGGATGCCCTGGAGCGCGACGGGGCGAGGTTCCTCGACGTCGGCGCGGGCGTCGCGGCGCTGTCGATCGCTCTGTGTGAGACCTGGCCCGGACTGCGCGTCGTTGCCCTCGAACCCTGGGCTCCGGCGATGGCGCTGGCGCAAGCGCAGGTCGCGTCCAGCGACGTCGGCGATCGCGTCGAACTGCGACCGATGCGTATCGAGGATCTTGCGGATCGCGCTGCGTTCGACATCGCCTGGCTCGCCGGGCCCTTCGTGCCACCGGCCGTCATCGCGGGCGCGCTCGAGCGCTTGCACGAGGCGCTCAAGCCGGGGGCATGGCTGCTCTTCGGGCGGTTCGCCGGCCCCGAAGACGCGCTGGCGGATGCCGTCACGCGCCTTCGTGTCCTGCGCTCAGGCGGATCTGTCGCCGATGCCGAGGAACTCGGCGCGATGATGCGTAGCGCCGGCTTCGCCGACGTCCACGAGGTCCCGCGAAAGTGGCACGCACCGGTCGCGTTCGTGGCCGGTCGCCGGCCGGTCTGACCACCGCGCCCGCCGAGCGAACCGCCAGCCGTCCCCCTCGCCCACAGCGAGCGCTCTCGCGGCGCGACTATGCGGCCCCGATCGCCTCGGCGACGCCGGCGCGCATCTCGTCGGCGTTCATCCCCGGCGCGAAGGTAGCCGTTCGCCCTCTCGTTGTGATTCCGCTTTCTGCTGAACCAACGGCAGTGTCACGGACCTTTTCGACCTTGGCGTCGACGAAGGAGTACGGCTAGGCGGGCGAGCGGCCGAGGTTCAGAAGCCGGGGCCCCAGAGCGGGTTGTGCGTCGGCCGGGGATCGAGCGGCTCCTCAGGTCGCGGCCGGGCCTCGGTCGAGGTCTTCAACGGGGCCTTGGCCCGCATCCCCGGGATCACCACGCGCGCCGGGCGCCAGTCTCCGGGCGCGGCCTCGCGCGCCAGCCAGCGCACCCCCGGCTGGTCGGCGACCTCGCGGTTGCGCTCGGCGCAGTCGAGCTCGGCCTCGTCGCGGGTCACGCCGAGCAGCGTACACCCCGGCTTTGCTAGCGTCGGACCCGATGATCCAGCACGTGGCATTGGAGACGCGCCGGGCCGACGCCCTGATCGTGGCCGGGTTCTGGGAGGAGCTCGGTTTCGTCGTGGTCGAGGCGCCGCGCACCCTGCGCGAGCGGGCGGCCTGGCTCGAGCGCGGCGGCACGCAGATCCACCTGCTCTGGACCGACGATCCGAGCGCTCCGGCCCAGCAGGGTCACGTCGCGGTGGTCGTCAGCGACTACGAGGCGACGCTCGAGCGCCTGCGCGCCGCCGGCCATCCGGTCGACCCGCGGACCGAGCACTGGGGCGCGCCGCGGGCGATCACCCGGGATCCGAGCGGACACCGCGTCGAGCTGATGGCCGCCCCTCCGCCCAGCGGCTGACACTGAAGCCCTGACCGCCGGATTACGGCGCGCACCTACCCGGCGCGTTCGGCCGCGCGCAGCCCGCCCCGGGCCCAGGCGGCGGCGAGGGCGAGGAGCGCGGCCAGGCAGCCGGCGGCCAGGAGCGTCTTGGTCGGCTGCCCGGAGACGAGCCCGCGCCCGGCCTCGAGCAGCGCGGTCACCGGGTTGAAGCGGGCGACGTCGTGGACCCAGCCGGCGACGAGGGGCAGCGGGACGTAGACCGGGGCGAGGAAGAGGAGGATGAACACCGGCATCTGGATCACCGGGCCGGCCTGCATGGAGCGCAGGCGCATGGCGATCCCCCCGGCCCAGAGCGTGGCGACCGCGCTGGTGGCCATGGCCAGGAGCAGGAGGGCGAGTAGGTCGGCCGCCCCGCCGTCGATCCGCATGCCGCTGATCAGGCCGGCGCAGAAGACCACGGCGAGGACGAAGACGGCGCGCACCATGGCGGCGATGACGTAGCCGATGACGATCCCGCCGCGGTTGGGCGCGGCAAGCATCAGGCGCCGGGCGAAGCCGAACTCGAAGTCGGCGGCGATCGAGAAGCCGGTGAACACCCCGCCGAAGGCGGCGCTCTGGAAGCAGACGAAGACGAACTGGAAGGACGTGTAGCCGGAGCGGAAGTCGAATCCCGGCGCGTGCCGGACGCCGGAGAGACCGCCGGCGAAGGCGATGAAGAAGAACAGCGGGAAGAGGATGCTCGGTAGCAGGAAGGCCGGGTTGGTGAAGGCGTTGTGGAGCCCGCGCCAGGCGACGGCGAGGGCGACCGACCGGGTGCGCCGCAGCGCGGTCACGTGCGGACCAGCCGCGTCCGCAGGGCCCGGCTGGCCAGAAGCAGGGCGATCGCGATCATGGCCAGGGCGATGCCGAACGCCTTGGCCAGCGCCGGCCCGTCCCAACCGGTGATGACGAGCGAGCGGATCCCCTCGACCAGGTAGGAGACCGGGTTCCAGGTGGCAACGGTGCGAAACCAGTGCTGCTCGATCAGGTTGCGCGGGAAGGAGGCCGAGCTCAGGAAGAGGAGGACGAAGAAGAGCGGGAAGAAGCCCTGGACGGCTTCGCCGGTCCCGGCGCGGAGGGCGAGGAACGTCCCGAAGCAGGCGAAGCCGAACGAGATGGTGATGGCGAGCACGAGGAGGACGAGGGCTCCGCCGACCCCGGCGACGATGCCGACGCCGAAGGTGATCCCGACCAGCAGGTAGAGGACGGCGCTGACCGCCCCCATGAAGAGCGCGCCGCCGAGCTGACCGGCCAACAGCGCCGCGCCCGACATCGGCGTCATGGCCAGCCGGTCGAGAAACCCGGTCTGGATGTCGCGCGCGAGGTCCTGACCGGCGTTCAGCGCCGCGAAGATCGCCCCCTGCATGAAGGGCAGGGCCAGGGCGAAGTCGAGGTAGCTGTTGGTCGGAAAGCCCCGCAGCTTGGTCGCCGCCGAGAGCCCGGAGGCGTTGACCCCGAGGAGGATGAGGGGAAAGAGGATGGGGAAGACGATCTGCGCCGGCTGCCGGCTCGTGCGGAGGATCGAGCGCCGGGCGAGCAGGCCGACCTGGCTGAGCATCGGGTTGCCGAGGACGGCGGTGCTCACGCGGCGGCTCGGGCGCCCAGCTCGGCGGTGTCGAGCGTCTCCTGCCCGGTCGCCGCGCCCTCGAGGCTGCGGCCGGTCTTGGCCAGGAAGACGTCGTCCAGCGTAGGTTGGTGCAGGCCGAGGTGGGCGACGTGGATGCCGGCGGCGTCGAGCGCGCGGACGACCCCGGCGAGCTGGTCGGCGCCGTCGCGCAGGCGCACGGCGATCGATCCGGCCCGGCGGGCGGCGACCGGCTCGCCGAACGGGGCGAGCGCCTCGCGGGCGGCGGCGCAGCGACCGGTGTCGGTCGGCACGACCTCGACCGTCGGCCGGGCGATCTCCGCCTTGAGGGCGTCGGGCGTCCCCTCGGCGACGATCACCCCCCGGTCGATGATCCCGACCCGGCCGGCGAGGACGTCGGCCTCCTCGAGGTACTGGGTGGTCAGGAAGACGGTCGTCCCCTCCTCCCGCGCCAGCCGGGCGACCTCCTCCCAGAGCGAGGTCCGCGACTGCACGTCGAGGCCGGTGGTCGGCTCGTCGAGGAAGAGGATCCGCGGCCGGTGCAGGAGGGCGAGGGCGAGGTCGAGCCGGCGCTTCATGCCGCCGGAGTAGCTCGAGGACTTTCGGTCGGCGGCGTCGGTCAGCCCGACCCGCTCGAGCAGCTCGTCGCCGCGGGCGGCCCGCTCGGCCCGCGGGATCCCCTGGAGCCCGGCTTGGAGGCGGACGTGCTCGCGCCCGGTGAGGAAGGGGTCGAGCGCGACGTCCTGGAGGGCGACGCCGATCGCCGCCCGGACCTTCGCGCCCTCGGTGGAGACGTCGTAGCCGGCGACGGTGGCCCGGCCGGACGTCGGCGGCAGCAGCGTCGTCAGGACCTTGACCGTCGTCGACTTGCCGGCTCCGTTGGGCCCGAGGAAGCCGTAGATCTGCCCGGCCTCGACGGTCAGGTCGATCCCGTCGACCGCGCGGATGCCGCCTTTGAACTCGCGGACGAGCCCCTCCACCTCGATGCCTCGCTCAGCGCTCATGTCCCGGCACCCTACGCAATTCGTTGAGGTTGTCAAGTGTCCCGCTAATCAACTATTCTCGGAGCATGGAGGGAGAGCTTCCGTCTGCCGCCACCGAGGCCTGGGCGCTGATGAGCGAGCTCTTTTGGGAGCTCCGGCCGCGGATGCTGAGCGTGGCCGGCGAGTTCGGGCTGACGCCGCCGCAGATGTTCGCCCTCAACGCGCTCGACCCGGACCACCCGATGCCGATGCGCGACCTGGCCGCCCAGCTTCACTGCGACAGCTCGAACGTCACCGGCCTGGTCGACCGGCTCACCGCGCAGGGCCTCGTCGAGCGGCGCGAGGCTCCCGGCGACCGTCGCGTGCGCATCCTCGCGGTGACCGAGCTGGGCACCCGGATCCGCGAGCGGCTGCGCGCTGTCCTGCTCGAGATCCCGCCGGCGCTGGCCGGCCTCAGCGCGGCCGACCAGCTCGCTCTGCGCGACCTCATGCGGCGGGCCCGAGGTGCCGCTGGGGACGCATAGCCGTGGCAGCTGCCACAGGCCTCGGGGCTTCGCGCGCCGGAGCGAAGCGAATGGCGGCGCCCCGCTCCGCCCGCTCGAGAATCAGCCGCCTGCGGTCGGGTTGAGCCGCCTGCGGTCGGGTTGGGAGCCGTCGGCGTCGCCACGCTCGCTGAGGTGGTTGCCAGCACGCGCCGCTCCCGTCGAGCATGTCCAGCGTCACCGCGTAGGTCTGCTCGATCATCGGGGAGCGCTGGTCGGTCGTGCAGGTCGCGCTCGAGTCGGCCGCGATCGGAAGCGCGCAGGTGAGCGGAAATCGAACTAGCCGCGGCCCGCGGCGGCCCTGCGAGCGGCGCGGACGCCGCGCTTGGCCAGGAGGCCGTTGAAGAGGAGAAGCAGCGTCTTGTTCGGCGGCGCCTTGTACCCCTGCGCCGTATGGGGCGCGTACAGGGCGCGGCCATCCGCGTCGACCTCGAGCCAGCCGGTGTGCTGGCGCGCCTCGAGGCCGACCAGCTTCGGCCGGTAGCTGTGGCCGAGGAGGCCCGCCCGCCGGCCCCCCGGCGGCAGCGAGACCGACGAGCAGAGCGCGAGGCCCTCGGGACCGGCGTGCTTGACCTCGACCGGTACGACCACCGGGTACCCATCGGCGCCGGCGAAGCCGAGCAGCCGGTGGCTCGTGGCCCGCACGCGCCGCCCGGCCTTCACCGCATCGACCCGCGGGCCGGTCCCCTGGGCCGGCGGCTCTTGCGATCCCGGCTCGCCGCGGTCGGCCGGCCGGCCGATCACCCGCGGCGAACCGGCGCAGTCGAGGTCGGGCCAGACGAAGATCCGCTCGACCTGGATCTCCACCGGGACCCGCGCGTCGTAGTACTCGCGCAGCCACCGGTCCCAGAACCAGCCCTCGGCGGGCGGCCCGAGATAACGGGTCGCCAGGCGCCGGACCTGGTCGCGCTGCTCGCCCGTCGGGTCGGCGATGACCCGCGCCCTGCCGTGGACGAGGACGTACGACGGGCCGCCGCCGTGGCCGTGCTCGCGGGCGTGGAACGCCATCCCCACCCGTGGGTCCCGGGCGATCCGCTCGAGCTTCTTGCTGAAGCCGAGCGAGGTCGTGAAGCCGACGGTCCCGGCCGCCCGATCGCTCAGCCCGATCGGCGCCACGGCCTGGACGACGACGCCTCCGGCCGGCGTTCGGTAGCCGAGGCCGACGGTCAGGTCGCCCGCGAGGATCTCCTCGACCTCGTCGTCCCAGGTCACCGTCATGGTGTGGGAACGAACCTACACCCGCCCGCGGGCACCGGCAAGCGCGCCGCCGCTAGGGTGCGTGCCCGGGCTTGGCCCGGCGCAGGCGCGTGCGCTCCTCCTGGCGCTCGACCACATGGACGATCAGCTTCAGGATCTGCGGCACGCCGGTCGCCTTGGCCTGACCGTAGTGGAAGGCCTCCCGCCAGTCGGCCACCCTCGCGTCCTTGGCCATCTCGTTGAAGAAGGCCCGCGCCATCTCGACCCGGACCTTCGCGTCGACGGCATCGCCCTTGCTGATCTTCGGGCCCGGCAGCTCGATCCGGTACTGCTGGGTGTCGCCCCGGCCCCGGAGATCGAGACCGACGATCAGCTTCAGCGGCGCCAGCGCCGGAACCTCGGCGATGAAACGGGTGATCGTTCCCTCGATCTGGGCCTTCGTTTCGGTGACGGAGCTCACCGGGGTCAGTGTAAAGCGCTCGCTTGCGCGCCGCCGGCCCCGGTCAGATCTTGTGGCGTTCGAGCAGCTTGCGGCCGATCACCATGCGCTGGATCTCCGACGTGCCCTCGCCGATCAGCAGCAGCGGCGCGTCGCGGTAGAGCCGCTCGATCTCGTACTCCTTCGAGTAGCCGTAGCCCCCGTGGATGCGAAACGACTCCTCCACGCAGAAGCGGCCGGCCTCGGAGGCGAACAGCTTGGCCATACCCGCCTCGAGGTCCGAGCGCTCCCCGGCGTCCTTGAGGCGGGCGGCCCGCATGGTCAGCAGGCGCGCGGCCTCGACCTGGGTCGCCATGTCGGCCAGCTTGAACTGGATCGCCTGGTGCTGGGCGATCGGCTTGCCGAACGCGCGGCGCTCCTGCGAGTAGCGCAGCGCGAGCTCGAGCGCCCTTTGGGCGATGCCGACGCCCCGGGCCGCCACGTTGACCCGCCCGACCTCGAGCGCGTCCATGAACTGCTCGAAGCCCCGCCCCCGTCCGGCCGCCTCGCCGCCGAGAATGTTCTCGGCCGGGCAGCGGTAGCCGTCGTAGACGAGCTCGGTCGACTCGACCCCCTTGTAACCCATCTTCTTGATCTTGGGCGGGACGTTCAGCCCGGCGTAGGCGCCCGTGTTCTCCGCGACGCCCGGCTCCTTCTCGGTGACGAAGCAGGTGAAGCGCCGATGGCGCGGGTCGGCGTCGGGATCGGTCTTGACGAGCAGGAAGACGAGGCCCGACATCAGCCCGTTGGTGACCCACATCTTCGTCCCGTTGATCACGTAGGTGTCGTCGTCCACCTTCTCGGCGTGCGCCTTCAGCGCCTGGACGTCTGAGCCCATCTCCGGCTCGGACATCGAGAAGGCCGCGCGGATCTCGCCCGTCGCCATCCGTGGCAGCCACTTCGCCCGCTGCTCCTCGGTGGCGAACTTCATCAGCAGGTAGGAGCCGATGAAGTGGGTATTGACCACCCCGGAGATCGAGATCCACCCCCGGGAGAGCTCTTCGACGATCATCGCGTAGGTCGTCAGGTCGAGGCCCATCCCGCCGTACTCCTCGGGGATCGTGACCCCGAACAGGCCGAGCTCCTTCATCTGCTCGACGATGTCGGTCGGAAACTCGTCCTCGTGATCGAAGTGTTCGGCGTTCGGCAGGATCTGCTCGTCGGCGAACTGGCGCACCATGTCGGTGATCGCCTTCTGCTCGTCGGTCTTCTCGCTGAGATTTGCGGCGACGGACATCACACACTCGCTCCAGGGTCTACGTCAAAGAAGGGAGGATACCCGGGTGAACTTCGCGACCGACATCGTCGACGCCGCCGAGCCCGGTCGCCTGGCCCTGGTCGAGCTGCGCCGCGACGGTAGCCGCCGGGAATGGTCCTTCGGCGAGGTCTCCGCCGGCGCCGCCCGCATCGCCGGGACGCTCTCGGCGCTGGGCGTCGAGCGCGGCGAGACCGTCCTGACCCTGATCGGCAACCGCCCCCAGTGGGTCCTGACCATGGTCGCCTGCTTTCGCCTCGGCGCCGTCGCCCTGCCGTGCAGCGAGCAGCTCCGCTCCGGCGACCTGCGCCACCGCCTGGCGGTCGCCGCGCCAGCGGCGATCGTCGCCGACGCGCGCAACGCCGCCGAGCTGGCCGCCGCCGAGCCGGGGTGCCCGGTGCTCTGGTGCGAGGACGCGGCCCTCCTCGCCGGTCCGCCGGCCCCGGCCGCCGAGCTCGGCCCCGAGGATCCGTGCCTGGCCGTATTCACCAGCGGCACGACTCGCGAGCCCCGGGGCGTCCTCCACGCCCAGCGCTACCTGGCCGGCCAGCGCCTCCAGGCCGGCCACTGGCTGGGCGCCCAGCCCGGCGACCTCGTCTGGTGCACGGCGGGCACCGGCTGGTCCAAATCGGCGCGCAACGTGTTCATCGCCCCGTGGCTCTCGGGCGCGGCCGCCCTCCTCCACGACGGGCGCTTCGACCCGCACGAGCGCCTCGAGGTTCTCGCCCGAGAGCAGGTCAACATCCTCTGCATGGCCCCGACCGAGTACCGCCTGGTCGCCAAGCGGGCGACGCTCGGCCCCCTCCCCCACCTCCGCGGCCTCGTCGCCGCCGGCGAGGCGCTCAATCCCGACGTCCTGCGCGCCTGGCGCGAGGCGACCGGCCGCGAGATCCGCGACGGCTACGGCCAGACCGAGACCGGGCAGCTCACCGGGATGCCGATCGGCGAGCCCGCCCGCCCCGGCTCGATGGGTCGCCCGCTTCCCGGCGTCCGCCTCTGGATCGACGACGGCGAGCTCGTCGTCGATCCGCCGAGCGTGCCGACGTTCTTCCTGCGCTACCTCGGCGCCGAGCCACCGACCGGCCCGTGGCGGACCGGCGACCGGGTCGCCGCCGACGACGACGGCTACCTCCACTTCGAGGGCCGCTCCGACGACGTGATCATCTCCGCCGGCTACCGGATCGGCCCGTTCGAGGTCGAGTCGGCGCTCGTCGCCCACCCGGCGGTCGCCGAGGCCGCGGTGGTCGCCGCGCCCGACGAGGAGCGCGGGGCCGTCGTGCGGGCCGTCGTCGTCCTGCGCCCGGAGTTCGCCCCCACGGCCGAGCTGGCGCGGCAGCTCCAAAATCACGTCAAGCGCAGCACCGCGCCCTACAAGTATCCGCGGATCGTCGATTTCGTGACCTCCCTCCCGACCACGGCCAGCGGCAAGATCCGCCGGGCGGTGCTGCGCGGCGAGGTGGACTCGGGCGGCGGCGGGCGGTAGCGTGCCGCGAAGTCGAAACCCGGGGGCCCCCATGGCAGACGATCCAGCTCAGAACCTCAGCCACATCGACCACATCGTGGTCCTGATGATGGAAAACCGCTCCTTCGATCACATGCTCGGCTACCTCGCGCTCGAGGGCGGGCGCACCGACGTCGACGGCCTGAGCGACGCGATGACCAACGAGCACGCCGGGCACGCCTTCCCGGTGTACCACCTCCCGCGCGGGGCCGTGGCCACCAAGCCGCTCGACCCCGACCACTCGGGCGGCTCGGTGGCCAAGCAGATCAACGGCGGCAAGATGGACGGATTCGTCTCCGCCTACGCCGAGACGCTCGCCTCGCGGGGCGAGCCCGGGGTCGACCCGGGTCCGATCATGGGGTACTACAACGCCGACGACCTCCCGGCCTACGATCACCTCGCCGCCGAGTTCACGATCTGCGACCGGTGGCACAGCTCGGTCCCCGGCGCGACCTGGCCGAACCGCCTCTACGCGCTCACCGGCGGCGCCGACGGAACCCGCGACGACAAGAAGGGGCCCCCGATGTATGACCGGCACTCCTTCGCGCGCCACCTCGACGCGGCCGGCGTCCCCTGGCGCTGGTACTCATATTCGCCGGGGACGCTGCGCTGCGCCGACAGCGAGTACCTCGTCGGCCATCACGACCGCTTCCACTTCGTCGACAAGGTCAAGCTCAACTGGTTGGCCAAGCTCGACGAGGCGGTGACGATCGACGAGCACAGCTCGAGCTTCCTCGAGGATGCGGTCACCGGCAACCTGGCCGCCGTCTCCTGGCTCGATCCGAACTTCTACGACCTCAACCTCGTCGGCTCGCCGTCCAACGACGACCACCCGCCGTCGGACGTCTTCGAGGGGCAGGAGCTCGTCTTTCGCGTCTACAACGCGCTGGCCACCGGCCCGAAGTGGGAGAAGACGCTGCTGATCGTCGTCTACGACGAGCACGGCGGCTTCCACGACCACGTCACCCCGCCCGAGGCGCCCGACGACGATCCGGCGAAGTTCGGCCACTACGGCGTCCGGGTGCCGGCGCTGATCGCCTCTCCGTGGGTCGCGCGGGGCGTCGTCTCGCACACGCTCTTCGATCACACCTCGATCATCAAGACGATCATGGAGCGGTTCTGCTCGGACGAGCTCGAGCACCGCCACGGGCTCGGCGCGATCATCCACTGGCTCGAGAAGGGGCATCCCCACTACGTCGGCCGCCGGGTGGAGGAGGCGACCGGCCTCGGCGTGCTCCTCACCGAAACGCAGCCTCGCCCGGCGCCCGACCGCGACGCCCTCGGCGAGCGGATCGCCGCCGAGCGGGCGAAGATCGCCGCCTTCGCGGTGAAGTCGCCCCCGACGGTCGGCGCCGCCAGCCGGCCGCTAACCGACCACCAGGTGCACATGGCTCAGGCGGCCGACCACCTCCGCCAACACGGTCTGCCCGCCGGGCAGCCGTAAGCGGCCATTACTTACACAACGGTGTCCTCTCCGGTCAGGCACCGACGCGCTGTCCGTCGTTCTCAGCGGGCGTCGCCACCTTACCGGCCGGGTGGTAGCCCTTGCCCTGCTTGGTGACCTTGGCTTCCTGCTCCAGGCGCGGAAGCACGCGGTAGAGGTAGTTGGGGCTGATCCCCATCGCCTTGGCCAACTGCGATGCGGTGATGCCGGGCTGCTCTGCGATCTTGTCGACCGCCTGCCGCGCCCGGCCGCCGGTCCCCGGGGGGCGACCCCGGCGCGCCCCGGTCGCGCGAGCCGGCTTGGCGGCGGGCGTGCGCCGGCTGGTCCGGCGCGCGCGCGCCGACGCCGCCGGTGCGCCGGCCGGAGCCCCCTCAAATTGCGCGGCGAGCTTCTTCAGCTCCTCCGCCTCGGCAACCAGCGGATCGAGCAGCTTCTGCACCTCGTCCAGGCGCGCGAGGATCTCGTCTTGGATCTGCTTCAGGTCGGGCACGGGTTCTCCTTGGGGGCGTAGGCAACTGGTCAATGGGCTGCTCTCGAGGAAGCTCGAGTCGCTCCCGCCCCCCCGGACGCCCACCCTGGCGCGGAACCACTCACTCATCCAAAAGCAGCCATACCCGCGAGGGGACGCCCGCTCCGACCGGAGCCGACGCCGTTCTCACGATGCGACGGTGGCCGACCCGCGGTCATACCGGGCCAGACATCTTGATCGTACCCCACCCATCGACGGACCCGCGACGCCGACACCGATCCTCCACGGGTGACGATTTGACGGCGCGCCGTCCCCATACCTATCCTTCCGCTGACGACGACGGCCGCCCGTGGGCCGAAAGGGGAAAGCCATGAAGAAGTTGTTGACGGCGGCGGCGGCCTTCCTGCTGCTCGGTGTCCTGGCGGCGGCGAACGCCCAGTCGGCGACGCTTGCCCCGACCTCCCCGCAGATCTTCCCGACCTTCAAGGCGACGGTCGTCGACCCGTTCGCCGCGTGCGTCGGCGTCGGCACGAGCCCGACCGGCATCAACACGCCGAACACCGAGCCCGAGGCGTGGCTGGCCACCAACCCGGCTCGGCGACGCAACCTGATCGGCGCCTCGCAGCAGGACCGCTGGAACGACGGCGGAGCCAAGGGCCTGGCCGCGGCCTTCTCGGTCAACGACGGAGTCAGCTGGCAGAACCGGGCGCTGCCCTTCAGCACGTGCGCCATCCCCTACTTCTCGCCCGCCGCCTGTCCGATCCAGCCCGCCCCCGCCACGCCCACTCCCTGCACCCTGCCCTACGACCGCGCGTCGGACCCGTGGGTCGACGTCGGACCCGACGGGACCGCCTACACGGTGAGCATCTCCTTCAACGCCCTCGACAACAACAACGCCGTCGGCGCGGCGACCTCGCAGGACGGCGGCAACTCGTGGGCGCACGCGACCGAGATCCAGCACGACACCGATGCCGATCCGACCTTCCCCTTCAACGACAAGGAGTCGGTGACCGCCGACCCACTCCACGCCGGGACCGCCTACGCGGTGTGGGACCGTCTCCAGCTCGTGGCCTGCGGGCCGCGCGGAGCGGGTCCCCACCGGCCCGAGATCGACGACCGCGTCTGGCTGGGGGAGAAGTACCTGGCCCCGCCCGGCGGCGGCAGGACGCCGAGCACAGGCGCACCGGCCAGCCACGCTGCCGCCGATCTCAACTGCTTCGACGGGCCGGCCTTCTTCAGCAAGACCACCGACGGTGGCCGCACCTGGTCTACGCCCAGGATGATCGTCGGGAACTCGCCGAATGACTCGACGATCGCCAACCAGATCGTCGTCGACCGCGTGACCGGTCGCCTCTACGACTTCTATGCCTACACCGCGGCCGACAACAGCTCGACGATCGAGGTCGTGTTCTCCGACGACGGCGGCCTGACCTGGTCCTCCCGCCAGACGATCAACACAAACGGCGCGGTGGGGATCCACGACCCGCTGACCGGCGAGCCGGCCCGCACCGGCGACGGCATCCCCGAGGCGGCCCTCGATCCCCGGACCGGACAGCCCTATGTCGTCTGGCAGGACCCGCGGTTCAACGCCAACGGACAGGACGACATCCTGATCTCGACGGCGGCGCCCCACACCGGCACCACCGGAACCTGGTCGGCCCCCGTGCCGGTCGACCTCCCACAGGACCGGGCCGGATTCATCCCGGCGATCAAGGTCAACGACCTGGGTCAGGTGGCGGTCGACTACTACAGCCTGCGCCAGCCGGTGACCGACCCGGCGGTGTGGCCGGTCGAGCGCTACATCCGCATCTCGAGGCCACACGGGGCCGGGGCGGCGCCGCCCGCCTTCAACCGCCCCTACAAGGTGGGCGGCCCGTTCAACCTCAAGGCGGCGCCCTTCGCCGACACCCGCGGGTACTTCGTCGGCGACTACGAGGGCATGTCCGTCGACTACCTCGGTCGAGCGTTCCACACGTTCTTCGCCGCGACCAACTGTGACACCACCGCCTGCACCGCCCTCGGCAGCACCGACGGCTCAGTGCCGCCCGGGCTCACCTACGACCCGATGGACGTCTACAGCAGCAAGGTCTACGACCTCGGCCTTCCCTAGACCCGCCAACGTCGCTCACGGCTCTAGCCCGACGATCGCGTCGATCTCGACGCTCGCCCCCTTGGGGAGCGCGGCCACGCCGATCGTCACGCGGGCCGGCGGCGGACCGCTGAAGAACTCGCCGTAGACTTGGTTGACCTCGGCGAAGCCGGCCAGATCGGTCATGTAGATCGTCATCCGTACCGCGCTCGCCAGGGTCGTCCCGGCGGCGGCGCAGACCGCGGCCAGGTTCTCCAGGCAGCGGCGCGCCTGGGCCCCCGCTGTCTCGCCCACGAGCTCGCCGGTGGCCGGATCCAGCGGAGTCTGGCCCGAGCAGTAGAGCAGTCCCCCGGCGGTCACCCCGTGGCTGTAGGGGCCGATCGCGGCGGGGGCGCCGGGAGCCTCGATGTAGTCGCGCATCGCCGGAGGCTACCGCCGGGCATCCGGTAACGTCGGGCTCCTGATGGCGAACGCGCTCGCGCAGGAGACCTCCCCCTACCTGCGCCAGCACCAGGACAATCCGGTCGACTGGCTCCCCTGGGGCGCGACGGCGCTCGACCGGGCGCGGGAGCTCGACCGGCCGCTGCTCGTCTCGATCGGCTACTCGGCCTGCCACTGGTGCCACGTGATGGAGCACGAGTCCTTCGAGGACCCCGCCGTCGCCGCGCGGATGAACGCGAGCTTCGTCTGCGTCAAGGTCGACCGCGAGGAGCGGCCGGACATCGACGCGATCTACATGGAGGCCGTCCAGGCGATGACCGGCCAGGGCGGCTGGCCGCTCAACGTCTTCCTCACCCCGGCACAGGAGCCCTTCTGGGGCGGGACCTACTTCCCCCCGGCGCCGCGCCACGGGCTGCCGAGCTGGCCGCAGGTGCTCGAGGCGATCGCCGCCACCTGGCGCGACCGGCGCGGGGCCGCGGTCGAGTCGGCCACCCGCCTGACCAGGCGCCTGGCCGGCGCGGCAGGACTCGAGCCGGCGGCCGAGCCCTTCGACCCGGCCGCCCTCGTCGAGGCCGTCGCCGGGCTCCGGCGGGCGTTCGACCCCCGCCACGGCGGGTTCGGCGGGGCGCCGAAGTTCCCGCCCGCCTCGACGATCTCCTTCCTCCTGCGGCGCGGCGAGGAGGAGATGTCGCTAACGACGCTGCGGGCGATGGCCGCCGGCGGGATCAACGACCAGGTCGGCGGCGGCTTCTCGCGCTACGCGGTCGACGCGACCTGGACCGTCCCCCACTTCGAGAAGATGCTCTACGACAACGCGCTGCTGGCCCGGGCCTACCTCCACGGCTGGCTGCGCTCGGGCGATCCGCTGCTCGAACGCACCTGCCGCGAGACGCTCGACTTCTGTCTGCGCGAGCTCCGCGCCCCCGAGGGCGGCTTCCACGCCGCGCTCGACGCCGACTCCGAGGGCGTCGAGGGGCGCTTCTACGTCTGGACGGTCGATCAGCTCCGCGGCGTGCTCGGCGACCTCGCTCCGGCCGCCATCGCCTACTTCGGCGCGAGCGCGGTTGGGAACTTCGAGGGCGCCAACGTGCTCGAGGCCCACGGCCCCGAACCGACCGAGCGCGCGCGGATCCGGGCCCTCCTGCTCGAGGCCCGAGCGGCCCGAGTCCGACCCGGGCTCGACGACAAGCGCCTGACCGCCTGGAACGCGCTGATGATCTCGGCGCTCGCCGAGGCCGGCGCCGTCCTCGGCGAGGCGCGCTACGTCGGGGCCGCCCGCGCCTGCGCCGAGTTCGTCCTGCGCGACCTGCGCGACGCCGGCGGGCGCCTGCTGCGGAGCTTCAACGACGGCCGCGCCAGGCTCGGCGCCTACCTCGAGGATCACGCCTTCCTGCTCGAAGGCCTGCTCACCCTCTACGAGGCGACCTTCGACGAGCGCTTCTTCGGCGAGGCCCGCGAACTGGCCGACGTGATCCTCGCCCGCTTCGCCGACCCCGAGCGCGGCGGCTTCTTCTCGACCGCCTCCGACCACGAGCGCCTGATCGCCCGGCGCAAGGACCTCGACGACGCGCCGATCCCGGCCGGTTCCTCGAGCGCGGCCTTCGGGCTCCTGCGCCTCGCCGCGCTGACCGGCGAGAACGCCTACGCGGACGCCGCGCTCGGCGCCCTGCGGCTCGTCCACGCGATCGCCCCCCGCCACCCGCAGGCCTTCGGGCACGCGCTCCAGGCGCTCGACTTCCAGAGCGGCCCCGTCCGCGAGGTGGCCCTGGTCGGCGAGGACCTCGACCCCCTCGCCGAGGTCGTCCGCCGCGCGCTGCGCCCGCATCTGGTGCTCGCCGGCGCGCGCGGCTCGACCGCCGACACGGTGGTCGCGCTCCTGGCCGGGCGCACGCCGCGCGACGGCGCTGCCGCCGCCTACGTGTGCCAGGGCTTCGCCTGCCGCGCGCCGGTCACCGACCCCGCCGACCTGGCCGCGCTCCTCGACGGCGCCGGGGCGCCGGGACGCTGATCGCCGACCACGACGCTACCGGGCGGTGAGGCCGGTGACGGCGCCCGCGCCGCAGTCCCGGCTCAGGTCGTCGCGCCCGTCACGCGGAAGCCCTCCGCCCGAAGCGCCGGGCAGAGGACGCCCTGGGCGAAGCGCCGCCCGTAGAACTCGCCCTCGGTCACCAGGCGCCGCGCCGCCGTCAGCTCGCCGGTCTCGCCGAGCAGGCGCAGGACCGAGTCGGTGAAGCGCACGTCGCGCAGCGGGCGCGTGATCCGGCCGTCCTCGATCAGGAACGTCCCGTCGCGCGTCATTCCGGTCAGCAGCGTCTCCTTCTCGCGGACGGTGTTGACGTACCACAGCCGGGTCACGTAGATCCCGCGGTCGATCGGGGCGGCGAGCGCCGCGGCGTCGGCGGCGCCGCCGCCGCCGAGGACGAGGTTCGTCGGCGACGGCCCCCACGGCGAGCCGCCCGGCCGGGTCGAGTGTCCGGTCGACCGGGCGCCGCCGCCGGCGATCGCCGCCGAGCGGCGGTCGTGGCAGACGCCGGCGGCCACACCGTCCTCGATCAGGGCGAGCCTAGCCTTCGGCACGCCGTCCATGTCGAACGCGCGCGGCAGCGTCCCCGGACAGCGCGGCGCGTCGGCGAGGTTGATCCTCGCGGCGGCGACTTGCGTGCCCAGCCGGCCCGAGAGCGCGCCGCGGCCCTCGGCGTGGGCGAGCCCGTTGTGGGCGAGCACGCCGAGGAACTCGAGCAGCAGGCCGACGGCCTCGGGCTCGAGGACGACCGGGTAGCGGCCGGGACCGAGCTCGGCCAGCGGCTCCGGCGAGATCTTCCCGGCCGCCCGCCGGGCGAGCGCCGCGGGGTCGATCGACGCGGCGGCCGGTGCTGCGTCGACGGCGTAGCCCGCGCGGCCGCCCCGGTCGCGGCAGACGACCTTCATGAACGCGTCGCTCACCCGCTCCTGGAGGCGCAGCCCGGTCGTCGCGGCGATCGCCGTCTCGACGTCGCCCACCGTCCACACGCCGAACGCCTCGACGCCGCGCTCGCCGGCGACCGCGAAGGCGGCGCGCAGCGCGGCGGCGGCCCGGCCCGGGTCGAGCGCCGCGGTCTCCGCGTCGAAGGCACTCGGCTCGCCGATGTCCGCCGGCTCGGCCAACCCCGGATGCCCGGCCGTCCCCGAGCTCGCCGCCACCCGCCAGGCGGCCTCGGCGCGCGCCGCGGTGGCGCGCAGGGCGCCGTCGTCGAGCCGGTTGGTGGACGCGAGGGCCGCATGCCCGTCGCGGAGGCAGAGGATCTCGACGGTGGCGTCGTCGACCGCGGTGGCCTCGGTCGGCGCCGAGCGGGCGAAGCGCGAGAGCAGCGAGCGCTCGCGCACGACGGTCACCTGCGTGTCGGGACCGGCCAGGGCGAGCGCCCGCTCGGCGGTCTCGAGCGGACTCTCGCCGGTCACACCACGCCGACCTCGACGTCGCGAAAACGCGCCGGCGCGACGCCGTGGGAGACGCCCATGAGCTGGCCGGGCTCGCCCTTGCCGCAGTTGCCGACTCCCCAGAGCCGCCAGGCCGCCGGCGAGCAGACGGCGTCCAGGCCGCCCCAGAAGCGCGGGGTCAGCCCCGCGTAGGAGGGGTTTCGCAAGAGCCGTCCGAGCTCACCGCCGCGGATCTCGCGGGCCACCTCGGTGGCGAACTGGAAGTGCAGCCGCCGGTCGTCGATCGACCACGACCGGTTGCCTTCGAAGTACAGCCCGTCGCCGGTGTCGGCGACCAGGTCGGCGAGCGTACCGGCGTCGCCCGGCTCGATCGAGACGTTCGTCATCCGCACGATCGGCTGGCGCGCGAAGCCGTCGGCGCGCGCACAGCCGCCCGACCGAACGAGGCCGATCGCGGCGGCCGCCCGGCGGTCTGAGAGCGCCGCGCGCAGCACGCCGGCCTCGATCAGCGGCGTCCGCTGCCCGGCGACGCCCTCGTCGTCCCATCCGAACGAGCCCAGGCCACCCGAAAGCGTGGCGTCAGCGGTGATCCCCAGGTGCTCTGATCCGTAGCGCAGGGTCCCGAGATCGCCGGCTGACACCCAGCTCGTGCCGGCGTAGGCCGCCTCGCCGAGGAGGATCCGGTCGAGCTCGAGCGCATGGCCGATCGACTCGTGGATCTGCAGCGCGAGCTGCTCGCCGTCGATGATCAGGGTGGAGCGCCCGGACGGACACGCGGGCGCCGAGAGCAGCTCGATCGCCTCGGCGGCCACGCGCGGCGCCTCGTCGGCGAGGCGCAGGCCGAGGACCTGCTCCCATCCGGCGCACGAGGCCGAACCCCCATGGCTGGGATGGGAGCGCACCTGGAGCTCGTCGCCGTCCACCGCCATCGCCACGATCGCCGCGCCGCTTTCGACGCGCTCCTGGGTGCAGGCGGCGCCGCCGGTCGAGACGAAGGCCGTGCGGACCCGGCGCGCCGCCGTCTCGGCGTCGCTGCGGACGATGCGGGCATCGCCCCGGAGCGCCGCCTCGGCGGCGAACAGGAGCTCGAGCTTGTCCTCGAGCGAGACCGCGAACGGATCCTGCCGGCAGCCGCCGGACCAGTGACCGCGCGGCGGGTCGAAGGGCGCGAGCTCGCCGATCGACGGGCCGGGCCGGCTGTCGGCGATCGCCAGGGCCCGGGTGAGCGCCTCCTCGATGCCCCGCGCGGTCTCATCGCGCGTGGCCGCGAAGCCCCAGCCTCCGCCGGCGCAGACGCGCACCCCGATCCCGGCGACGGCGTCGCTCTCGACCTGGGCGACGCGGCCGTTGCGTACGAGGAGGCCCTCGGTGTCGGTGGCCACGTGGCGCGCCTCGGCGTACGAGCACCGCGACGGCGCCCGGCCGATCGCCTCGGTCAGGAGGTGCAGGATGCCGGAGGAGTGGTCGTCGTGGTCGCGCATCGGGCGTCGCAGTATCCCGATCCGGCGCCTGCCTGGCGCCCCGGCGCAGCGAGAGCGCCCGTCGCGCGCGACCTCTGACCAGGCGGGCCGACGCCGCCCGAGCCGGCGCCGACCGGACGGTCAGTCGGGGTCGAGGACCCCGATGCCCAGGGCGGCGGCCCAGACCCCGGCCAGCTCGACGATGTCCGGCCACTCCATGGCCGCCCCGCGCAGGCTCGCGACCCCCTGGAGGTCGGTGAGCTCGCAGCGCCGGAACTCGCAGCGCCGCAGCCGGGCGCCGCGGAAGTCGGCGCCGGTGAGGTCGCAGCGGTGGAAGCGCACCGACTCCAGCTGCGCGTCGAGGAAGTCGGCTTGGGAGAGCAGGCAGCCCTCGAACGTCACCCGCTCGAGGCGCGAGCCGCCAAACGACGCGAGATCGGCGCGGCAGTCGCGGATCGTCAGGTCGCGGAGCTCGGCCTCCGAGAGCCGGAGACCGGTCAGGCGGCTGCCGGCGACCGTCATGCGGGTGACGCGCGCGCCGCGGCTGTGGAGGTTGGCGAGGTTGCCGCCGTGGATCTCGACATCGGTGGCCGTCAGCTCGTCGAGCCCGCAGCCCGAGAGATCGAGCCGCGTGAGGCGCGCCGCCGCGAGCGTGAGCCCCCGGGCCTGCTGGTCGGCCAGCTCGACGTCGGCCAGCGCGAACTCGAGGCAGCGGGCGTCGTGGGCCAGCGGCGCGAGCTCCGCCATCTCGAGTTCACGGGGCAGGTCCGGCGGGAGCGGAGGGCGAGCGGCGACGGCCATCTTCCTTCAAGCCAAGCAGGTGCGATTCGTGAAAGGATCCGCCCGTCCCGTCCGGGGCATCTGGCACCTTCGGCCCAAGGGCCCGGCCCGAGGAGGAGCAGCGATGATTCTCAACACGATGCCGGCCGTGATCTCCGGGGTCAGCACCTTCTTCTTCATCATCGTCGGGATCGCCGTGATCGGCGGCATCGGCGTGATCCTCAGGACCCCGTGGCCGATCCGGGGGCTCGGCATCGGCCTGATCGTCGGCGCGGTGATCATCTCGGCCATCATCCTCACCGGACCGACGAAGTAGCCGTCGGGCTGGTGGCCGGCGCGGGCGGGTGAGCATCCTCACGTGAGCGAGGCGGCGGAGCGGCTGGAGTCCTACCGGGCCAAGCGGGACTTCGCGGTCACCCGGGAGCCGGCCGGGGACGGCGTGGCCCGGGAGGCGTCGCGCTTCGTCATCCAGGAGCACCACGCACGCCGCCTCCACTGGGACCTGCGTCTCGAGCGCGACGGGGTGCTCGTCTCCTGGGCGGTCCCCAAGGGCCTCCCGGAGAGCCCGGGCAGCAACCACTTCGCCGCGCGGACCGAGGATCACCCGCTCGAGTACATCGACTTCCACGGCGAGATCCCCAAGGGCGAGTACGGCGCGGGATCGATGACGATCTGGGACCACGGGACCTACGAGACCTTGAAGTGGGAGCCGCGCAAGGTCGAGGTCGCCCTCCATGGCGAGCGGCTCGACGCCAGGTACGCGCTGTTTGCCATCGGCAAGGAGGACGAGCCCAAGGACTGGATGGTCCACCGGATGGATCCGCCCGCCGACCCGTTGCGCGAGCCGATGCCCGAGCGCCTGCTGCCGATGCTGGCCCGCCCGGGTCCGCTGCCGGCCGCCGACGAGCATTGGGGACACGAGATCCGCTGGGAGGGCGTCCGCGCGATCGCCTACTCGCAGCCGGGGGAGCTCCGCTTCGAGAGCGGCGACCGGCGCGACCTGACCAGCCGCTATCCGGAGCTCGGTCGGCTCAACCGGGCGCTGAGCTCGCACGGCGCGGTCCTCGACGGCGTGATCGTCGCGCTCGACGCGGGCGGCCGGCCCGACGCCGACGCGCTCGCCCGCCGCGACGCGGCCGCCTCGCCGGCCCAGATCCGGCGGCTGGCCGCCGAGCTGCCGGTGACCTACGTGATCTTCGATCTCCTCTGGCTGGACGGCCGCTCGCTGCTCGCGGCGCCCTACGCCGAGCGGCGCCGCCGGCTCGCGGCGCTCGGGCTGACCGGCGAGCCCCCTTCGCAGACGACCCGCTGGCGGACCCCCGATCACGTCGTCGGCCAGGGCCGGGCGGTGCTCGAGGCGAGCACCGCCCATGGCCTGCGGGGGATCGTCGCCAAGCGGCTCGACTCGGCCTATCAGCCCGGGCGTCGCGCAGCGGCCTGGGTCGAGGTCGGTGCCGGCGGCCGGGAGCCGGCCGGCTCGGGGCTCCTGCTCGCGCGCGACGGGGCGCACAGCCGGACGGTGCCGATCGAGGGACGCGAGCTCAGGCTCTCGAACCTCGACAAGATGCTCTATCCGCGTACGGGCACGACCAAGCGCGACGTCATCAACTACTACGCGGCGATCGCCCCGGTGCTGCTCCCCCACCTCGAGGGCCGCGCCCTCACCGTGAAGCGCTGGCCCGACGGCGTGGACGGCAAATCGTTCTTCCAGAAGCAGTCACCCGCGCACCGGCCCGACTGGGTCCGCTCGGCGCGGCTGGCCGCCGGCGCCAAGCACATCGACTACACCCTGGCCGACGACCTGCCGACGCTCGTCTGGCTGGCCAACCTCGCCGCGCTCGAGCTCCACGCCCCGCTCGCCCGGGCCGAGGCGCCCGAGCGGCCGAGCGCCGTCGTCTTCGACCTCGACCCCGGGGCGCCGGCGACCGTCCTCGAGTGCTGCGACGTCGCCCTGCGCCTGCACGGCATGTTCGAGCACCTCGGGCTGCGGTGCTTTGCCAAGACGTCGGGCTCGAAGGGCCTCCAGGTCTACCTCCCGCTCGGTGCCGGCGAGGCGAGCTTCGGCCAGACGAAGAGCTTCGCCCGGATGGTCGCCGAGCTCCTCGCCGGCGACGAGCCGGAGCTGGTCGTCGCGCGGATGACGACGGCGCTGCGTACGGGCCGGGTGTTCGTCGACTGGAGCCAGAACGACCAGCAGAAGACGACTGTGGCGGCCTACTCGCTGCGGGCCCGAGACCAGCCGACGGTCTCGACGCCGCTCGACTGGGACGAGGTCCGCGGCGCCCATGCCTCAGGCGACCCGGCCGAGCTCATCTTCGAGGCCGGCCAGGTGCAGGATCGCGTCGCGGAGCTCGGCGACCTGTTCGCCCCGGTCCTGTCGGTCCGCCAGGAGCTGCCGGCGGTCTGAGGCCTACGCGGCTTCGCGCAGGGCGGCGAGCGACGGCTGGTCGCCCAGGCTCGCCATCGCCGCGGCCTCGAGCTGGCGGGCCCGCTCGCGACTGACGCCGAGCTCGCGGCTCGTCGCCTCGATCGTCCGCTGGCGGCCGTCGCGCAGGCCGAAGCGAAGCTCGACCACGTCGCGCTCCTCGACCGGCAGGGCGCTGAGCGCCGCGGCGACCGTACGCGTGAGCTCGGTCGTCTCGAGCTCCTCGCTCGGGCCGGGGCCGTCGCTGGCGATGAAGTCGCCGATGCTACTCTCGCTGTCGTCGCTCACCGACACGTCGAGGCTCGTCACCGTCCGGCGCGCGTCGCGCAGGGCCAGGACCTCGTCGACGGTCATCTGCGCCGCCACGGCGACCTCTTCGTCGGTCGGGTCGTGGGCCATCTTCGCGGCCAGCTCACGCTCGACGCGGGCGAGCTTGCGCTCGCGCTGCTCGATGTGGACCGGCAGGCGAATCGGCCGCGAGGTGTTGGCGAGCCCGCGCTGGATGCTCTGGCGGATCCACAGGGTCGCATAGGTCGAGAACTTGAAGCCCTTGCGCCAGTCGAACTTCTCCGACGCCCGGATCAAGCCGAACGTGCCCTCCTGGACGAGGTCGCCCATCGACAGCCCGAGGCCCTGGTAGCGGCGGGCCTGGGAGACGACGAGCCGCAGGTTCGCGTTGATCAGGTGGTCCTTGGCGGCCACGTCGCCGCGCTCGATCCGCTTGGCCAGCGCGACCTCTTCCGCCGCGGTGAGCAGCGCGTAGCGGGAAGCCTGGTTGAGGAAGATCTGCAGCGAATCGGTGGTGGCCTCGGCCTGCGCGCGTCGCTGGGCGCGCGCGCTGTCGGCCGCCGTGGCGCGGCGGCGCGGCTGCTTGGTCGGAGCGCTGTGCTCGCCGCGACGGCGGCCGGCGCTCGAAGTTGTCGTCCTATCCATTCGCTTCCTTTCACACTTTTGTGTCCGTGGTCCGCCGCGAGTGCCGGCGCCGTCGACTCTGCCCGCCCGGGAGGAGCGGGGCCAGAGCGACCGGGACGGAACACACCAAGCGGCCCGGCGGGCTCCATCACCCGCCTCGGAGAGGATATCAAATAGTTGTGCGCACAACAAGCCCCCCCGTTCGGGGGGCGGGGGGCGCGATCCGGGCGGTGGTCAGACTGCGGCTCGATCTGCGACGATCGCCGGGCTGATGGCGGTGCATCCCTCCGGCGAACAGTTCGAGATCACCGACGGCGAGCAGCGGGCGACGGTCGTCGAGGTCGGCGGCGCCGTGCGCGAGTACGAGGTGGGCGGCCGACCCGTCCTGGACCCCTTCCCGATCGACGCGATGTGCGATGGGGCGCACGGGACGCCGCTGATCCCCTGGCCCAACCGCCTGGCCGACGGCCGCTACCGCTTCGACGGCGCCGACTACCAGGTGGCGCTGACCGAGCCGTCCAAGACCAACGCGATCCACGGCCTCCTGCGCTGGCGGCCGTGGCGGGCGCTGGGCCACGAGCGCCACCGCGTCGTGATGGGCGCCCGCCTGCTGCCGCTCTCCGGCTACCCGTTCGCGCTCGAGGTCAGCGTCGCCTACGAGCTCGGCGCCGGCGGCCTCGAGGTCTCGACCACGGCGACCAACGTCGGCGGGCGGGCGTGCCCGTTCGGCTCCGGCCACCACCCCTACCTCTCCGCCGGCGCGGGCCGGATCGACGACTGCGAGCTCGAGGTCCCGGCCGCGACGCGGATCACCGTCGACGAGGAGCGCCAGCTCCCGACCGGCCGCGAGGCAGTCGCCGGGACGCCCTACGACTTCCGCGCCGCCCGGACGATCGGCGACCAGCGCGTCGACTCCCCGTTCACCGACCTCGAGCGCGGCGACGACGGGCGGGCGACCACCCGGCTGACGGGGCCCGACGGCCGGCGGGCCGAGCTCTGGATCGACGAGCACTATCCGATCTTCGAGATCTACACCGGCGACACGCTCAAGGCGCCCCGGCGGCGGCTCGGGCTCGGCGTCGAGCCGATGACCTGCCCGCCCAACGCGTTCCAGACCGGCGAGGGGTTGATCCGCCTCGAGCCGGGGCAGACGCTGACCACCCGCTGGGGAGCCCGGCTGGCGTAGGCGAGCGTGCGCGCCCGGCTCGTGGCGCTCGCCGCCGTCGCCGTCGCCGTCGTCGTCGGCGTCGCGGCCGCCCCCGGGCGCCTCACCCGAGCGGACAGCGCGCCTGCGCCGGGACTCAACAACGCCTTCGCCACCGCCCGCATCGACGCCTGCGTGCGGCCGCGCCGGCCGGCCGGCATCGCCGCCTACGCCTTCGACGGGACCCGCCTCCCGTTCACCATCGCCACCGGCGAGGAGCCGGGGACCCGCCCCCGCTGCCGCCCCGGCGAGCTGCGGATCCTCCGCCTGCAGGTGCTGAGGATCGACGGCGAGGCCGCCTACGTGCGGCGGGGCGGCTGCCGGCAGCCGTGCCGCGTGCGCCAGGCGACCGTCCACCTGCTCGCCCGCGACCTCCTCGACCCGCCCGCGCCGCTGCCGAGCGCGGCCCGCGGCGACGGCGCCCCGGCCGCGAGCTGCCCGCAGACCGTCCGGGCCGCGCCCGCCCAGGCCGGCCCCGCCCTCGGGCGGATGTACTACAAGACGCCCGGGGAGATCCGGGGCACCCGCCGGCGGACCGGGGTGGTCGGCGCCGGCGCGCGATGGTCGAACTACGGCGACCCCGGCCGGCGCTACCGGCCGGCCGCCGACTTCGGCTACCTGCTGTGGAACCTCCCGCGGCGGGCCTCGGGCGCCGTGCTCCCCGGCGGCGGGATCGTCGAGGCGCTGATCGAGCAGGGCGAGGCCGTCGCGCTCTGCTCGGTGCCCCGGCTCACCCTCCCGTCCTTCGACGCCGCCGGCGCGCCCGACGGCTCCGTCATCTTCGGCTACGCCCGCGCCGCCAACCCCGCGACGGCGCCGATCTACGGCTGGCTCCTGCTCGGCTACCGCTACCGCGACCGCCCTTTCCGGGCGACCACCGCCCCCGCCGCAACGCATGCCCGCGACGCGCCGCCGTAGCATGGACGCGTGTCCGTGCCGGTGTCACTCCCCGATCTTCCGGAGCAGGTGCGCCGGTTCGGCCATGGCCCGTACCTCGTGACGGTCGCCGGGGACCAGACCCCCCGGGCGACGTCGATCGCCGTCCGCTGGGACGGGGACACGCTGATCGCCGGCCTCGGCCGGCGCACGGCGGCCAACGTGCGCGGCAACGGGTCGGTCACGCTGCTCTGGCCGGCCCCCGAATCCGGTCGGCACGCCCTGATCGTCGACGGGTCGGCCGCCCTGGAGGAGACGCGGCCGGACGGGGTGACCGTGGTCATCCGCCCGACGAAGGCGGTCCTCCACGTGACTCGGGGCTGATCGCCGGCCGGGCCGGCGCGCTTGGGGGTGCGCGTCGACCGCCCGTGGCGCACCGCGGCGAGTGACCGCCGGCGCGCTCAGCCGCGCCCGGAGAAGCGGCGCCACACGTTGGCGCTGAGGTCGTCGAGCGCCTGGAGAATCGTGTCCGGGCGAGCGGCTGGGTCGGCCGAGCGCGGCGGCAGGTCGGCGTAGGCCGCGGCGTCCTCGCGCAGCAGGACCGCCCGCTCGCGGAGCGCGGCGATCTGGTCGGCGACGACCACCCGGTCACCGGCGTCGGTGTCGACGAGCAGGCCGTGAAAGACGTCCTGGCGCCGCGCGGCCAGCACCCGGCGCACCCGCCCGAGGACGACCCCGTCGGCGGCCACCACCGGCGTCCGGCGGCGGAGCGTCAGGTAGGAGACCGGCCCACCCGGGTCGGGCGGTCCGCTCACGCTGCGCGGCTCACGCGCCGGCTCCGGCCCCGGCCCGACCCGGCCTCGGCCCCCGGCGACGGCCGACGGCGCCCGCGGCACCCCGTCGAAGCCGAACTTCGCTCATCGTCCACCCTTCTCGCCGTTTCCCCGAGCCTCCAGAATACCCGCCGCGCCCGGCGCTCCCGGCCCGCCCCCGACGATCATCCCGGCCGCGACCTGGGCGCCGTCGGCCAGCGCGGTGCCCGGGCCGATCGCCGCCCGGGGCCCGACGAGCACTCCGCGGCCCAGCCGGACCGGCTGCCCGCGCACGCCCTGGGCGCGGATCGACCGCTCGCTGTCTGAGACGACCGGCTCGAAGTCGATCACGCTGACCCCGTCGCCGATCCGGCACCGCGCGCCGATCGCGATCCCGGCGTGGGCGATGAGCATGCAGCCCGCGCCGAGGATCACGCCCTCGCCCAGCTCGATCGGCCCGGCCCGGGCCACCAGGCGTGAGCGCTCGCCGACCCGGCAGCCCCCGGCCAGCTCGATCCGGGCCGCTTGCGCCTCGAGCCGCACGCCGGGCCCCACCCGGCACCCGGCGCCGACGCGGAGCTCCGCCCCCGGGGCCGCCGCGAGGCGCACGCCGCGCCCGAGCCGCGCCCCCGGCGACACATGGACGCGCCCCCGCAGCGAGCGGGCGGCGAGGATCCCGCGCAGGCGGCTGAGGCCCGGGGCCGGGCTCACGCCGGCCGCACCCGCCGCGCGGCGCTCTCCCGCGCGCGCCGCCAGCGATCCCGCGCGACCGCCGCCGCGTACCCGGTCAGCGCGTAGCGCGCCACCGAACGGGGACCCGTGCCGACCTCGGTCAGGGCGCGCGGACTCGGCGCGCCGAGCGCGCGCGCGGCCCGCTCGGCTACGCACAGCTGGCCGAGCGCGGTCAGGTGGACGGTGTCGGGGAGGACGCGCGTCCAGCCCCGCAGATCCGCGAGGTCGAGCAGCACGGCCCCGCGCGCGACGGCCAGCTCGCCGATCGCCCGGTTCGCCGCGGCGATCCGCTCCGGCGGCGCCGGCGGACGGCCCAGGTCGAGCGGAATGCTCGCCACCAGGACCCGCCGGGCCTGCGCCCCGACCCCCTCGAGCACGCCGTCGAGCGACTCCCGGAAGGCGGCCGCGTCGAAGCTCGGGACGCGCACGTCGTTGACGCCGAGGTACACGCAGCCGACGTCGTAGGGACCGCGCAGCCGCGGCACCTGCTCGGCCAGCGCCCCGGCCGCGATCGCCCCGTTGCGCGCGAGGCCCGTGTAGGGGAGCTCGAGTGCCCCGGCCAGCCACTGCGCCCACGACTGGCAGCGCACGCCGAGCATCGGCTGCCCCTCGCCGTTGGTGATGCTGTCGCCGACCGCGACGAGCCCGCGGAGCACGCTCCCGCTCCCGCTCCCGCTCCCGCTCCGGCTCCGGCTCGCGTTCACGCCAGGCGCCCGGCCTCGGCGGTGACCGCGCGCAGGCGCCGCGCCCGCGCCGCCGTCAGAGCACGTGCGTCCATCCGCCAGCGCCAGTTGCCCGCCGGGCGCCCGGGGACGTTCATGCGCCCCTCGCTTCCCAGCCCGAGGACGTCCTGCACCATGACCATGGCCAGATCGGAGGGCGCCGCGAAGGCGAGGGCGATCAGCGCCCACTCGACGTCGCGCCCCTCGACGATCTCGTGCGCGGCCAGCGCCGCCCGCACCCGCCCGCGCGTGTCCGCCTCGAGCCCGCGCCACCAGCCGACCACCGTGTCCTGGTCGTGGGTGCTCGTGTAGGTCACGCTCGCGCGCCGGTGGGGCTGTCCGCCCCCGTGGCCGAAGTCGAACTGGAGGATGACCATCCCCGGGAAGCCGAGCTCATCGCGGAGCCGGTGGACGGCCGGGGTGATCACCCCGAGGTCCTCGGCGATCACTGCCAGCGGGCCGAGCTCGCGGCGCGCCGCCGCGAAGGGCGCGGCCTGCGGCCCCCGCCGCCAGCGCCCGGCGCGCGCGTCACGCGCCTGCGCCGGAATCGACCAGTAGGCGACGAAGCCGCGGAAGTGGTCGATCCGCACCAGGTCGAAGAGCTCGAAGCTCCGCCGCAGCCGCTCGATCCACCATCGGTACCCGGTCCGCTGGAGGGCCGGCCAGTCGTACAGCGGGTTGCCCCAGTGCTGGCCGTGGGGGGCGAAGCCGTCGGGCGGCGCCCCAGCCACCGCGCTCGGCTGGAAGAGCTCCGGATGGCTGCGGTGGTCGACGCTCCCCGGAGCCACATAGATCGGCAGGTCGCCGATCATCCGCACCCCCGCCCCCGCCGCGTAGCCGCGCAGGCGGCTCCATTCGCGCTGGAAGCGCACCTGGTCGCGGAGCGCCCGCCGCCCTCCGGCCATCCGCTCCCAGTCGCCGGCCCAGAAATTCTGGGTCTCGCGGAAGTCGTCCTCCTCGCCGACCGAGACCGCCGCGCCCGGCTCGGCCAGCAGCCCCGGCCAGCAGGCGAAGGCCGAGCGCGCCTTGTAAGGTGAGTGGTAGCGGTCCGGTGGACCGAGCGGAAGCACCTGCCACCAGGACTGACCGGCCTCCGCGAGCCAGTCGACGAAGCGGAAGGCATCGGGGCCCAGGCGCCCCGAGGGAAGCGATGTGGGGTGGAGTTGGACGCCGCTCGATCGCAAGAAGTCACTGCCCGGCCCGATTGGAAAGCCCCAAAGCGGAGAACAAGAAGCCTGTCATGCCCGCTCTTCCCACGAACCCTCCCCCCCGCATCCGCATCGAGGACCTCCACCCCGACGTGGACTGCGGCCGCTTCCGCGCCAAGCGCTGCGTCGGCGACATCCTCGAGACGCAGGCGACGATCTTCCGCGACGGCCACGACGTCATCCGCGCCGTGACCCAGTACCGCGCCCCCAGCGCCCGCCGCTGGTCGGAGGTGCCGATGAGCCGCGTCGACCCCGTGCGCGACCCCGACCGCTGGCGGGCGTCATTCCCGCTCGGCGAACAGGGGCGCTGGCGCTGGCGGATCGAGGCCTCGAGCGACTCCTTCGCCACCTGGCGCAGCGAGCTCGAGCGCAAGCTCGCCGCCCGCCAGGAGGACGTCGAGCCCGAGCTCGCCGAGGGCCTCGTCATCCTGCGCGACGTGCTCACCCGGGCCGGCGGCCGCGAGGCCAAGCAGATCAAGCGCGCGGTGCGCATGCTCGAGGACCCCGCCGCCCCGGCCGAGTCCCGGACCGCCGCCGCGCTCGACCCGGCGCTCGCCGCCATTTGTGAACTGCTCCCAGAACCCAGCGGACGAACCGCGCTCGATCGCATCCTCGAGGTCGACGTCGAGCGCGTGAGGGCCCGGTTCGGGTCCTGGTATGAGCTCTTTCCCCGCTCCTGGGGCGGCTTCGACGGCGTCCGCGCCCAGCTGCCCGGGTTCGCCGCCCTCGGCTTCGACGTGATCTACCTCCCGCCGATCCACCCGATCGGCCTGACCAACCGCAAGGGCCGCAACGACGCCCTGACCGCCGCCCCCGGAGACCCCGGCACCCCCTGGGCGATCGGCTCGGCGCTCGGCGGGCACACCGCGGTCCACCCCGACCTCGGCACGATCGAGGACTTCGAGGCGCTCGTGGCCGCCGCCGCCGAGCACGGGCTCGAGATCGCGCTCGACTTCGCCATCAACTGCTCGGCCGACCATCCCTGGCTGACCGAGCACCCCGACTGGTTCTACCGGCGCCCCGACGGCACCCTCAAGTACGCCGAGAACCCGCCCAAGAAGTACCAGGACATCTACAACGTCGACTTCGGCGCCAAGGACTGGCGCGCCCTCTGGCACGCCCTGCGCGACGTCGTCCTCTACTGGGTCGACCGCGGCGTGCGGATCTTCCGCGTCGACAACCCCCACACCAAGCCGGTCGCCTTCTGGGAGTGGCTGATCGACGAGGTCCGCACCAAGCAGCCCGACGTCCTCTTCCTGGCCGAGGCGTTCACCCGGGCGCCGATGATGCGCGAGCTGGCCAAGATCGGCTTCAGCCAGTCCTACACCTACTTCACCTGGAAGAACTCCCGCCACGAGCTCTCCGAGTACGTCGACGAGCTCGCCCATTCGCCGATGCACGAGTACTTCCGGCCCAACTTCTTCGTCAATACCCCGGACATCCTCCACGAGTACCTCCAGGCCGGCGGGACGGCGGCCTTCGCGATCCGGCTCACCCTCGCCGCCACCCTCTCGCCGACCTACGGCGTCTACTCGGGGTTCGAGCACTTCGAGGCGACTCCCCGCCACGCCGGCTCCGAGGAGTACCTCAACTCCGAGAAGTACGAGGTCAAGCAGCGCCACCTCGACGGACCCCTGCTCCCGTTCATGTCGATGCTCAACGGCCTGCGGCGCGACCACCCGGCCCTCCAGCAGCTCGAGAACGTCGCCTTCCTGGAGACCGAGAACGACCAGCTGATCGCCTACCTCAAGCACACCCCGCAGCAGACCCTGGTCATCGTCGTCACCCTCGACCCGCGGGGCGCCCAGGAGGGAGTGACGATCGTCCCCACCGATTCCGGGCTGCCGCCGGCCTTCACCGCCGTCGACCTGCTCAGCGGCGAGTCCTTCGACTGGCGCCTCGGGCGCAACTATGTGCGCCTCGACCCGCGCTGGCGCGTGGCCCACATCCTCGAAGTCGTGCGAACCTGATGGCCATGATGAACGTCGCCAAGGCGGCCACGGGCGCCCAGTGGTTCGAGTCGAACCCGCTGTGGTTCAAGACGGCGATCTTCTACGAGATCCACGTCCGCGGCTTCTACGACGGAAACGCCGACGGCTCCGGCGACTTCCGCGGCCTGACCGAGAAGCTCGACTACCTCGAGTGGCTCGGGATCGACTGCATCTGGCTGCTGCCGATGTACCAGTCGCCGCTGCGCGACGGCGGTTACGACATCTCCGACTACAAGGCGATCCACCCGGACTACGGCACCCTCGACGACGTCCGCACCTTCATCGACGCCGCCCACCAGCGCGGCATCCGGGTGATCGCCGACCTCGTGATGAACCACACCTCGATCGAGCACCCCTGGTTCCAGGAGTCGCGTCAGGGCCCCGACTCGCCCAAGCGCAGCTGGTACGTCTGGTCGGACACCGCCGACCGCTACCGCGACGTGCGGATCATCTTCCTCGACACCGAGACCTCGAACTGGGCCTGGGACGAGAGGGCCCAGGCCTACTACTGGCACCGCTTCTTCTCCCACCAGCCCGACCTAAACTACGACGAGCCCGCCGTCCAGGAGGCGATGCTCGACGTCCTGCGCTTCTGGCTCGACCTCGGCCTCGACGGCTTCCGACTCGACGCCGTGCCCTACCTGTTCGAGCGCGAGGGCACCAACTGCGAGAACCTCCCCGAGTCGCACGAGTTCCTGCGCAAGGTGCGCGCCACCGTCGACGCCGAGTACCCCGACGTGGTGCTCCTGGCCGAGGCCAACCAGTGGCCGGCCGACGTCGTCGAGTACTTCGGCGACGGCGACGAATGCCACATGGCCTTCCACTTCCCGGTCATGCCCCGGATGTTCATGGCCCTGCGGCGCGAGACGGCCGCGCCGATCCTCGAGACCCTGGCCAACACGCCCGCGATCCCCGAGAACTGCCAGTGGGGCCTCTTCCTGCGCAACCACGACGAACTGACCCTCGAGATGGTCACCGACGAGGAGCGCGACTACATGTACGCCGAGTACGCCAAGGACCCGCGGATGAAGCTCAACCTCGGCATCCGCCGCCGCCTGGCCCCGCTGCTCGACAACGGCCGCGACGAGATCGAGCTGATGACGGCGATCCTCTTCTCGCTCCCGGGCAGCCCGGTGATCTACTACGGCGACGAGATCGCCATGGGCGACAACGTCTACCTCGGCGACCGCGACGGCGTCCGCACGCCGATGCAGTGGACCGGCGACCGCAACGGCGGCTTCTCCCGCGCCGACTTCGCCCAGCTCTACGCCCCGCCGCTGATGGACCCGGTCTACGGCTTCCAGGCCGTCAACATCGAGGCCCAGCTGCGCACGCCGTCCTCGCTGCTGCGCTGGCTGCGGCGCTTCATCGGCCTGCGCAAGGACCACCCCGTCTTCGGGCTCGGCTCCTACGAGGCGCTGCCGACGTCGAACCCGCGGATCTTCGCCCATGTGCGCACCTACGAGAACGACATCGCCCTCTGCGTCCACAACCTCGCCCGCTCGGCCCAGGCCGTCGAGCTCGACCTCTCCGCCTACGAGGGGCGCCACCCCGAGGAGATGTTCGGCCGCACCCGCTTCCCCCGCATCGGCGGGCTCCCCTACCTGCTGACTCTGCCCCCACGCGGCTTCTTCTGGTTCCTGCTCGTCGTAGGAGACGATGACCATGGCGACGCGTGACCTCGGCTCGCGGCTCGCCGTATCCGAGGAGGTCCTCACCGAGTGGATCAGCGCCCAGCGCTGGTTCGGCGCCAAGGCGCGCGACGTCGCCCAGTTCAACGTGCTCGACGTCGTCGTCCTCCGCCGCGAGCCCCCGGCCCTGGCCCTGACCATCGTCGAGGCGCGCTTCGGGGCCGGGACCCACGAGCTGTACCACGTGCCGATCGGCGTCCGCCCCGAGTCCGAGGACTGGGACCGCGACATCGTCTGCACCGCCGCCGGCTTCACCGCCTACGACGCGCTGGCCGACGCAGAGCAGACGGCGCTTCTGGCCCTGCTCCTCGGGAGCGCGGCCAGCGTCGAGGACGGGGAGTCGAGCGTCGAGTTCTGGTGGGAGGGCGGCCGACCTGTCGGCCCGGGCACGCCGACGCGGCGGATGGGCGTCGAGCAGTCGAACACCTCGATCGTCTTCGACGAGCGCCTCGTCCTCAAGGTCTTTCGCAAGGTCGAGCCGGGGATCAACCCCGAGCTCGAGATGCTCCGCTTCCTCGCCGGCCACGGCTTCGAGCACATCGCCCGGCTCGAGGGCTGGTTCCAGTACAGCGGCGAGCTGATGGACGCGACGCTCGGCGTGATGCAGCAGTTCATCCCCGACGCGGTCGACGGCTGGCGCCTGGCCCTCGACGACCTCGTCGAGCACCGCGACGACTTCTTCGCCCGGCTCGAGGAGCTCGGCGCGGTCACCGGGCGCGATGCACGCCGCGCTCGCCTCCGAGCCCGATGATCCCGACTTCGCCCCGGAGGAGCCCTCCGACGAGAACGTCTCGCTGCTCAGCGCGACGATCGACGAGCAGATCGAGCGCGTCTTCCTCGAGCTCCCCGACCATCCCGCGCTCGAGCCGATCGCCGGGCGCGGCCCCGATCTGCGCGACCGCCTCCAGATGCTCTCGCACATCGGGATCGGCGGCCGGCTGATCCGCGGCCACGGCGACTACCACCTCGGCCAGACCGTGCTCGGCGCCGACGGCTGGGTCGTGCTCGACTTCGAGGGCGAGCCCGGCCGGCCGCTGCGCGAGCGCCGGCGCAAGCACTCGCCCCTGCGCGACGTCGCCGGCATGCTCCGCTCGATCTCCAACGCCGCGCTCGCCGGCGAGCTGCTCTTCGACCTGCCGGCGGCCTCGGCCGACTGGGAGTCGAGCGCCCGCGAGCGCTTCCTCCGCGGCTACATCGGCGAGATCGACCCGGCGCTGCTGCCGGCCGGCAAGCAGGCGATCGAGAAGCTGCTCTCGATCTTCGAGCTCGAGAAGGTGCTCTACGAGCTGCGCTACGAGCTCAACAACCGCCCCGACTGGCTCGCGGTCCCGGTCACGGCGATCGCCCGCCTGCTCGACGAGCCGTTCGCATGACGCCGATCCCGCGCGAGCGAGGCCGAGCGCGTCGTCGCCGGCGACCACGCCGACCCCCACCACGTGCTCGGCGCCCACGCCGGCCGTCGGGCGTGCGCATCCGCGCCTGGCGCCCCGGCGCCGACGCCGTCTGCGCCCATCTCGACTCGGGCGGCGAGCCGGTCGACCTCGAGCAGACCCACCCGGCCGGCTTCTTCGAGGGCGCGGTGGCCGGGGCGGCCGTCCCGCTGCGCTACGAGCTCGAGGTCCGCTACCCGGACGGCAACAGCTTCCGCCTGCGCGACCCCTACGCCTACCCGCCGACGCTCGGCGAGCTCGACCTCCACCTCGTCGGCGAGGGCCGCCACCAGCGAGCTCTACGAGCGCCTCGGGCGCCCACCCGCGCGAGGTCGACGGGGTGGCCGGAACCGCCTTCGCCGTCTGGGCGCCGGCCGCGCGCTCGGTCAGCGTGGTCGGCGACTTCAACTCCTGGGACGGGCGCCTGCACCCGATGCGCTCGCTGGGCTCGACCGGGATCTGGGAGCTCTTCCTCCCCGACGTCGGCGAGGGCGCCCGCTACAAGTACGAGATCCACGCCGCCTCGGGCGAGCTGCGCCTGAAGGCCGACCCGCTCGCCTTCGAGGCCGAGGTCCCGCCGGGCACCGCCTCGATCGTCCGCCGGCCGCGCCACGGCTGGAGCGACGAGGAGTGGCTGGCCGCCGCGGGCCCGGCGCGAGCCGCTCGCCGGCCGCGATCTCGATCTACGAGGTCCACCTCGGCTCCTGGCGGCGCGACCCGCACGAGGCCGACCGCCCGCTCAGCTACCGCGAGCTCGCCGACGAGCTCGCCGCCTACGCCCTCGACCTCGGCTTCACCCACGTCGAGCTGATGCCGGTGATGGCCCACCCGTTCAGCGGCTCCTGGGGCTACCAGGTGACCTCCTACTACGCCCCGACGCCGACGCTTCGGCTCGCCCGACGACTTCCGCGAGTTCGTCGACCGCCTCCACCGCGCACGGCATCGGCGTGATCCTCGACTGGGTGCCGGCCCACTTCCCCCGCGACGACTGGGCGCTCGCCCGCTTCGACGGCACCGCGCTCTACGAGCACGAGGACCCCCGGCCTCGGCGCCCACCCCGACTGGGGCACGCTCGTCTTCAACTTCGGGCGCAACGAGGTCCGCAACTTCCTCCTCGCCAACGCGCTGTTCTGGGTGCGCGAGTACCACGTCGACGGCCTGCGCGTGGACGCCGTCGCCTCGATGCTCTACCGCGACTACTCGCGCAAGGCCGGCGAGTGGGTGCCCAACGAGCTACGGCGGCCGCGAGGACCTCGAGGCGGTCGCCTTCCTCAAGGAGCTCAACGAGGTGCTCTACGCCGCGGCGCCCGGGATCATCTCCGCGGCCGAGGAGTCGACGGCCTGGCCCGGCGTCTCGCGGCCGACCTACCTCGGCGGGCTCGGCTTCGGCTTCAAGTGGAACATGGGCTGGATGCACGACACCCTCGCCTACTTCCAGCAGGACCCGATCAACCGCCGCTACCACCACCACCAGCTGACCTTCAGCCTGATGTACGCGTTCAGCGAGAACTTCATCCTCCCGCTCAGCCACGACGAGGTCGTCCACGGCAAGGGCTCGCTGATCGACAAGATGCCCGGCGACCGCTGGCAGAAGTTCGCCAACCTCCGCGCGCTGTACGCCTACATGTGGGCCCATCCGGGCAAGAAGCTCCTGTTCATGGGCCAGGAGTTCGCCCAGGAGCGCGAGTGGAGCCACGAGCGCTCGCTCGACTGGCACCTGCTCGAGCAGGCCGAGCACGCCGGCATCCAGACGCTGGTGCGGCGACCTCAACCGCGTCTACCGCGAGCGACCCGGCGCTGTGGGCCCGCGACGACGAGGCCGACGGCGTTCCGCTGGCTCGAGGCCAACGACGCCGACGCCAACGTGATCGCGTTCGCCCGCGTCGGCGCCAGCGCCGGCGAGGTGATGGTCTGCGTCTGCAACCTCTCCCGGTCGTGCGCGACGGCTACCGCGTCGGGCTGCCCCAGCGCCGGCGCGCTGGGGCGAGCGTGCTGAACACCGACTCCCGCCACTACGGCGGCGGCGACGTCGGCAACGGCGGCGGGCGGGCGGCCGAGACCGTCCCCTGGCACGACCAGCCGTACTCGGCGGAGCTGACCCTGCCGCCGCTCGCCGTCCTGTGGCTCGTCCCGGCCCGGGCGGCCGGGTCGTGAGCGCCTCCCTCAGCCGGCCCGCGAAGCTCCCCGCGCCGCCGATCGACCCCTGCCCTGGCGGCGGCCGCTCGGGGCGTGCCCGCGCGGCAGCGGCGAGACCGAGTTTCGCGTCTGGGCGCCCCACGCGCCCGGCGGCGTCGCGGTGCGCTCGGCGAGGCGGCGAGTGGCCGCTCGAGCCCGAGGGCCTCGGCGTCTACGCGGGCGCGCCGCCGGTCGGCGCCGGGGCCGACTACTGCTCGTGCTCGACGCGGCGCCGGCGACGGCGGCCGAGCGGCGGCGGCTGCCCGACCCGGCGATCGCGCCACCAGCCGCGCGGGCCTGCGCGGGCCCTCGCGCGTGGTCGACCCGGCCGCCTTCGCCTGGACCGACGGGGGCTTCCGCGGCGCCGGCGCTGGACGAGCTCGTGCTCTACGAGCTCCACGTCGGCACCTTCACCGCGGAGGGCACGTTCGCCGCCGCGATCGGCGAGCTCGCCGAGCTGCGCGGCGCTCGGCGTCAACGCGGTCGAGCTGATGCCGGTCGCCGACTTCCCCGGCGAGCGCGGCTGGGGCTACGACGGCGTCTACCTCTCGGCCGCCCACCGCGCCTACGGCGGCCCCGAGGGGCTCGCGCGGCTCGTCGACGCGGCCCACGCCGCGGGCGTCGCCGTCGTGCTCGACGTCGTCTACAACCATCTCGGCGCCTCGCGGCGTGCGGCGCCTTCGAGGCCTTCGGCCCGTACTTCACCGACCGCTACGAGACGTTCTGGGGCAAGGCGATCAACTACGACGACGCCGGCAGCGACCCGGTGCGCGAGTGGGTGCTCCAGAGCGCCGTGCGGCTGGGTGCGCGACTTCCACCTCGACGGCCTGCGCCTCGACGCGATCCACGCGATCTTCGACCCGGGCCCCGCGCACATCGTCGCCGAGCTCGCCGAGCGCGTCCACGCGGTCAACCCGCGCGCGCTGGTGATCGCCGAGTGGGGGCTCAACGACCCCCGGGTGATCCGCCCGCCCGCCGTCGGCGGCTGGGGCTGCGACGCGCAGTGGGCCGACGACTTCCACCACGCGCTGCGCGTGCTGCTGACCGGCGAGCGCGACGGCTACTACGCGGAGTTCGGCGCGCGTGGCCGACCTGGCCAAGGCGTTCCACCGGCCCGTTCGTCCACGACGGCAGTACTCGACCTTCCGCCGGCGGCTGTTCGGCGCGCCGGCCGAGGACCGGCCGGCCGAGCAGTTCGTCGTCTTCGACCAGAACCACGACCAGGTCGGCAACCGCGCCTTCGGCGACCGCCTGCCCGCGGCGGCGCGCCCGCTGGCCGCCTTCTGCACGCTGCTCTCGCCGTTCACGCCGATGCTGTTCATGGGCGAGGAGTACGGCGAGGACGCGCCGTTCCAGTTCTTCACCGACCACATCGACAGCGAGATCGCCGAGGCGACGCGCGAGGGCCGGCGCCGGGAGTTCGCGGCCTTCGCCTCCTTCGGCGAGGAGGTCCCCGACCCGCAGGCCCCGGCGACCTTCGCGCGCTCGAAGCTCACCCGCCGGGCCGACCCGGCGGTCGCCGAGCTCTACCCGCGGCTGCTCGGCGTCCGGCGCACGCTCTGCGGGCGAGGCGCGCGACATTCGCTTCGACGAGGACGCGCGCTGGCTGCGGGTCGAGCGCGACGGGGGCGAGCTGGTGTGCAACTTCGCCGGCGGCGGCGCGACGCTTGCCGAGCGACCGGACCGAGATCGTCGCTGGCCACGCCACCGACGACACGACTCGGCGACGGCGCGGTCACGCTCGACCCGCTGGCCGGGGCGCTGCTGCGATGAGCGAGGTCTGGCCGGGCAGCCCGTTCCCGCTCGGCGCGACCTGGGACGGCGCGGGGACGAACTTCTCGCTCTTCTCCGAGCACGCCGAGCGGGTCGAGCTGTGCCTGTTCGACGAGCGACGGCCACGAGCGGCGGATCGAGCTCCCGTACCGGACCGCCCACAACTGGCACTGCTACCTGCCGGGCGTCGGCCCCGGGCAGCGCTACGGCTACCGCGTGCACGGCCCCTACGCCCCCGAGCGAGGGCCACCGCTTCAACCCGCGCAAGCTCCTGCTCGACCCCTACGCCAAGGCGATCGACGGGCGCGGTGCGCTGGGACGAGGCCAACGTGCTGCCCTACGTCCCCGACCCCGATAATCCCGACGCCGACCTCGAGCCCGACGACGAGGACTCCTCGCCGGCGATGCCGCGCTGCGTGGTCGTCGACCCGAGCTTCGACTGGGAGGGCGACGCCTCCGCCGCGGCGCCCGTGGGACGAGACGGTGATCTACGAGACGCACGTCAAGGGCTTCACGAAGTGCCACGAGGGCGTGCGCGAGGATCTGCGCGGCACCTACGCCGGGCTGGCCTCCGAGGAGGCGATCGCCTACCTCAAGCGAGCTCGGGGTCACCGCCGTCGAGCTGCTGCCGGTCCACCACATCATCGACGAGAGCTTCCTCGTCGAGCGCGGCCTGACCAACTACTGGGGCTACAGCTCGATCGGCTACCTCGCCCCGCACGCGCTGTACGCGGCCACCGGGGCAGAACGGGCGAGCAGGTGCGCGAGTTCAAGGGCATGGTCAAGGCGCTGCACCGCGCCGGCATCGAGGTGATCCTCGACGTCGTCTACAACCACACCGCCGAGGGCAACCACCTCGGCCCGATGCTGTCCTTCAAGGGCGTCGACAACGCCGCCTACTACCGGCTGATGCCCGACGACCCGCGCCACTACATGGACTTCACGGGCACCGGCAACAGCGCTCAACCCGGTGCACCCGAGCGTGCTGCGGCTGATCATGGACTCGCTGCGCTACTTCGTGACCGAGTGCCACGTCGACGGCTTCCGCTTCGACCTCGCCGCGGCGCTGGCGCGCGAGTTCTACGACGTCGACCGCCTGTCGGCCTTCTTCGACGTGATCCACCAGGACCCGGTGCTCTCCCAGGTCAAGCTGATCGCCGAGCCGTGGGACGTCGGGCCGGGCGGCTACCAGGTCGGCAACTTCCCGGTGCTGTGGTCGGAGTGGAACGGCATCTACCGCGACGCCGTGCGCGACTTCTGGCGCGGCCAGGCGAGCGTCGCCGACTTCGCCCGCGCTTCACCGGCTCGAGCGACCTCTACCAGTGCGACGGGCGCGACCCGTTCGCGTCGATCAACTTCATCACCGCCCACGACGGCTTCACGCTGCGCGACCTCGTCTCCTACAACGAGAAGCACAACGAGGCCAACCTCGAGGACAACCGCGACGGCACCGACGACAACCGCTCGTGGAACTGCGGCGTCGAGGGACCGACCGACGACCCGGAGATCCTCGCGCTGCGCGAGCGCCAGCAGCGCAACTTCCTGGCCACGCTGTTCCTCTCCCAGGGCGTGCCGATGCTGCTCGGCGGCGACGAGTTCGGCCGCACCCAGGACGGCAACAACAACGCCTGGTGCCAGGACAACGAGCTCTCCTGGCTGGGCTGGGAGCACGAGCCGTGGCAGGCGAGTCTGCTCGCCTTCACCCGCCGCCTGATCGCGCTGCGCCGCGACCATCCGGTGTTCCGCCGGGCGCGCTTCCTGCAGGGGGCGACCGACGGCTCCGGGCCTGCCCGACGTCTGGTGGTTCCGCCCCGACGGGCGCCGGATGACCCAGCGCGACTGGAAGCGCGACGGACGCCCACCTGCTCGGCGTGTTCCTCAACGGCGAGGAGCTCGACGAGGCCGACGCCCACGGCGACGCGGTGATCGACGACTCGTTCCTGCTGCTGTTCAACGCCACCACGAGGACGTCGAGTTCACCCTGCCGGCGGCGTCGTTCGGGACGCGACTGGGAGCTCGAGCTCTCGACGGCCGAGCCGGAGCCCGCGCCCGGAGCCCGCGCAGTACCCGGCCCGGGCCGACGGTCGACGTGATCGTCGCGCTCGGTGCTCGTGCTGCGCCGCGAGCCGCTCTCCCGGGCGAGGAGTGAGCGAGCTGCGCTGCACCTACCGGCTCCAGCTCGGCCCGGGCTCGGCTTCGCCGAGGCGCGCGAGCTCGTGCCCTACCTCGCGCGGCTGGGCATCAGCCACCTCTACCTGTCGCCGTCGCTCCAGGCGCGGCGGGGCTCGACCCACGGCTACGACGTCGTCGACCCGACCCGGCTGAGCGAGGAGCTCGGCGGCGAGGAGGCGTGCGTCGACGCTGGCCGGCGCCGGCCTCGGGATCGTGCTCGACATCGTCCCCAACCACATGGGGATCGGCGAGGAGAACCGCTGGTGGAGCGACCCCGAGCTGCGGGCGAGGTTCTTCGACCTCGACCCGGTCGGCGGGGGCTACCGGCGCTTCTTCGACATCGACGACCTGGCGGCGATCCGCCAGGAGGACCCCGAGGTCTTCGAGACGACCCACCGCCAGGTGCTCGAGCTCGTGCGCGACGGCGCTGGTCGACGGGCTGCGCGTCGACCATCCGGACGGCCTGGCCGACCCGGCCGGCTACCTCGCGCGGCTCGCGAGCCGGGGCGTCGAGCGGGTCTGGGTGGAGAAGATCCTCGACCCCGACGAGGCGCTGCGCGACTGGCCGGTCAGCGGGACGGTCGGCTACGAGTTCCTCGACGACGTCTGCGCGCTGTTCGTCGACCCGGCCGGGCGCGAGCCGCTCGACGCGCTGCTGGCGGAGTTCACCGGCGAGCGGCGGGCGTTTCCCGAGATCGCGC
>CAVXPW010000017.1:0-107237 GCA_963763785.1 uncultured Solirubrobacterales bacterium
ATTATCCCTGCAGCGAGGCCACTTTAGGGCTCCTGTCTGGCGATGCGATCCGGCTCCGTGACATGCTGGTGACATACCCGCTGCGCGGAGGACTCGTACCACTTCGGATTCTAAGCCCTCCGGTTGTGGGACCAGTGGCCCGAGCCGCACAGAGGCGGCTGACACGTCGCGGTTCTCCCCGGTGAGCCCCCACGGACACGATCAACGCCCCGTCGCCCTTGACCCCGCAGGCGCGCACCCGCGCAGGTGCCGATCGGGCCTTGTCAAGCCTGGCCGAGTCGGGTAGGCTTGAAGCGTGAACCTCGCGGGCATCCCCGAACCACGCAAGCGCCGCCGTCGAGGCGTCGTCGCGCCTTCGGCCGAAGGCAGGGCGGCCGTCTACGTCCGCGTCTCGACGGCCGAGCAGTCGGACCCCGGCCTCAACGGTGGCAGCCTCGAATCCCAGGAGGCGCGCTGTCGCGCCCTCTGCGACGCGCGAGGGCTCGCCGTCGTCCGCGTGTTCAGCGACGCCGGGCAGAGCGGTGGCACGCTCGACCGGCCGGCGCTCGGGGCGCTGAGGGCGAGCGTGGCGGCCGGGGAGGTCGCGGCCGTCGTCGTCTTCGCCGTCGATCGTCTCTCGCGCCGGCAGGCCGACACGATCGCGTTACTCGAAGAGTTCGAGGCGGCCGGGGCCGGGCTCGCGGCCGCGTCGCAAGACTTCGACACGACGACGCCGACCGGCCGGGCCATGCTCGGGATGCTCGCCGTGTTCGCTGAGCTTCAACGCGCGGAGATCCGCGAGCGGACCCGGACGGCGCTCGCGCGCAAGCGCTCCCGGGGCGAGGCGGTGAGCCGGCCGGCGTTCGGCCTCGCGCGCGACGGCGCGGGGTTCGCCCCCGACCCCGCCACGTGGCCGATCGTGGCGCGCATTCTCGCGGAGCGGGGAGACGGCGGGTCGTGCCAGATGATCGCGGACGGGCTGAACGCCGAAGGGGTGCCGACCGCGACGGCGCAGGGGAGCGGCCGGCGCGGGCTCGTGGACGGGCCGGGGCGCTGGCACGCGGCGACGGTGGCGAAGCTCTGCCGTAACCCGGCCGTGCTCGCCGTCGCGCTCGACGGGTAGTGGGCGCTCGGCCGCCGCTGGCGCGCTGAGGTAGGGCGAACGGCCGAGAATCGGCTCTACAGAGCCAAGTTTCGGCGCGTCAGATTGTGACGCGCGACGTGCTATGATCTAGCAGTTAGCCGCAGAACGGCCAGACTGACTCAGCTACGCCAAGGATAGCGCCGACCGTCGGCTCTGTCAAGGCCCAACCGAAGGAGACACCATCACCGCATCGACCATCACCAACCTGCGCGCGGCGCGCGAGGCCCGTGGGCTCTCGCTCCGCGCCCTGGGCGACGCGCTCGGCGCGACGTATCAAGCGCCCTTCTCGTGGGAGCACGGCCGGAGCTACCCGCGCCGCCGATACCACGCCGGCCTACGGGCGATCTTCGGCGTGCCCGTTGACGTGCTTATGGCGCCGGCCCCGAGCACGGAAACGGCGGGCACTAGGCCCGCCGCCGAAGGAGCTTCCATCACCCCGAGCCCCATCACAAGCTCTAAGGATCACGATGGATCTTAGCAGCGGCCCGGCCGCCGCGCTGACGCCCGAAGACGTGTATCTGCGCGCCGTCGCTTGGTCCGGCTCCGTCGAGGACACCGCCCGGCGGCTACGCGCCGACGGCTCGCCAGAGCGCGTCCGCGCCGTCCTAACGGCCATCGCGGAGCGCAAGGGCGCTCCGGCCATGCTCGCCGTCCTGGGGGCGATCTGATGGCCGGCGCATGGAGCGATCAGTTCGACCCGGTGACCGCGTTCGCCGCGATGCTCGCGGCCGAGCCCGACCCGGCGAAGCGCGCCGCCTTGCTCAAGCGGGTGCAGATGGTCGCCGGGCAGGGGATGAGCGCCGAGCAGGCCGAGACGGCCGACGCGGTGAGCAAGCTCGGACCGTTCGCGGCCGGGCTCGACTTCGACTTCGACGCCGAGCCCGAAGACCCCGACTGGGCGATCGTCGGCGTGGTCGAGCGCGGGACCGTCGTGCACCTCGACGGCGACACGGGCGCGGCCAAGTCGATCATGCAGGAGTCGCTAGCGTCCGACTGTCTCGCCGGGTGCGATTGGCTCGGGCACGAGACGCGCGTGCATCGCGTATCCGTCGTGGATGAGGAGAACCCCGGCCGGCTCGTGCGCTCGCGTATGGCCGCGCTCGGGACCCCGCAAGATCAGCGGCACCGGCTCGCCTACTTCTCACGTCGCGGCGCTCAGATCGGAGACGGCGGCGCGACGGACGCCGGCCTGCGCGAACACTTGGCCAGCTTCCGACCCTGCCTGCTCATCATCGACACGCTGATGGCCGCGTGCGCCGTCGAGGACGCCAACTCGAACGCCGAGGCGGTCCGCGTCATGGGGATGCTGCGCCAGTTGGCCGAGGAGTTCAGCTGCGGGATCATCATCCTGCATCACGAGCGGAAGCGGTCGAAGGACAATGCCGCCTTCGGGAGCGGGCAAGCGACGTTGGGCGCTCGCCAGTGGGTAGGGCAGGCGGACGGTCAGATGACGATCACCATCGAGACGGATCTCGTGGTGACGCCGAGCGACGACGGCGAGCACCTGCGCCGAACGTTCCGATGGAGGCCGGCCGAGAAGGACCGCGACGGGCGCGTGAACCTAACGCACCGCGTCGCCGTCGAGTCGGAGAAGGACGATCGCGGCCGACTCCTCTGGATGACGGTCCACGACGAGGGCGTCATCGAGAAGGCGACGACGGAGACGGACGCGCTCGCCCGGTCGATCGGCGCGTTCGTGCAGGCCGCCGAGGAGCCGGTCACGACGGCGCAGATCGCCGCCGCCGCCGGCCGGAGCGCGCAAGACATCACGTTCAAGCGGGCGCTCGAAGCGGCGATGGCCGCCGAGTTCATCTTCCGCGAGCGCCGGGGCGTCTACGCCGCCGGAAGCGAAGCGCTCCCCGAGACGTAGGCGGCCGCACTCGTCCCCACGAAAGATCAGATCACCCCCCTATAAGGGATGATCTAATGATCTTTCGTGGGCTTCCGGTTCTCTTAGATCATCGAAAGATCAACGCCTACCGTCAGATCACCGGGGCCGCTAAACGTCGCGGCCCCCGGTGCCTCTGGCGTTCGGCATAGGTGCGGCCGCCCTCTCTAAAGGGCGAAAGATCATCGAAAGATCATCGAAAGATCATCGAATCTGAAAGATCAGCACCGGCCGCCGAATCGTGGTCTGAGCGGCCGTGACCGGCCGCCGGCACCCTCGACGTTTCTTCCCGCCTCGCGCCGGCAACCCTAGCGATCCGCGCCGACCGCCCGCGCCCGTCGATCCGGGCGTCCGAGCTTCCATGGGGATCACTGCCCGGGACCCCGTGCCGAATCTGGCATCGGTTCGTGCGCGCCGACTCTTCGATCTTTCGTGCGCTTATGTGTGGCGTTGCGCGGTTTCTCTATGCGTCCCCAGGGAGGCTCTGAGCCCCGGCGATGCAGCGACCCCAGGAAATACCCGCCATCCCCACTAGTCGTCACGGTCCTAGCAGCCGTAGGCCGTAGGGTCGGCCGCGCAGAGTGCCGCCTGATCGGACTGCTGCTGGACTTGAAGCTGCTGCGCCTGGGCCGCCGCGTCGGCCTGGGCTTGGCGCTCGGCGTCCTGAGCCTGTTGCTGCGCCTGCCGAAGTGCTTGGTCGGCCCTGCGCTTCGCGTCTTCGATTCGCTGGTTGTACTCCGTGAGCGCGTCACCGCAGAACACGGCCCCGAAGGCGTTCTCAGAACACGGCCCCGAAGGCGTTCTCAGAACACGGCCCCGAAGGCGTTCTGCCCGCAAGTGTCCAGGTCAGACCGACCTTCGAGCGAGCAGTGCGGCACGACTCGGACTGCCGCACGACTCCGATTGCGACACGGGTCGGCGCACGACGCGGGACTGTGAACGTCGGCGGGATATGCTCACGCTCCCGAGTACCGAAGTCGCGTAACGCCGCGAGAGAGGAAGCCCGCATGTCCAGCGCTCCGCCGCAACAGCCCCGCAGCCACAAGGAGGCGAAGGCTGACGCAAAAGCCGCCTCGGCTTACGCGAAGGCCCAGCGGCCCTGGTACAAGAAGAAGCGGTTCATCGTCTCGCTGGGGCTTCTGCTGATCATCATTATTGCGGCTGCATCAAGCGGGGGCGGTAGCGGCGGCAGTGGGGGTGGAGGCTCGGGTGGAGGGACCTCCGGCGCGGTGGGGCAGGCTCTTACCAACGCCGGTACGACGTACAGGGTCACGAAGGTGACGACGAAGAGCACGCTGGGCGATCCCGCGATCGGTGGGGCGAAGGCAGACGGGATCTTCGTCGTCGTGAGTCTGGAGTTGACGAACAACAAGAGCGAGACGAAGACCTTCTCGGATGGCAGCGCGAAGATCGTGTCTTCGGACGGCAAGGAATATTCGACATCCAGCAACGCGATTCTGGCCCTAGGTGCCGGCGAGAGCCTTCTGCTCAAGGACATCCAACCGTCCCTCACGACGCGCGGCAAGCTTGTGTTCGATGTTCCGCCGAGCAAGCTGAGTGGCGCGCAGCTTGTCATCCAAGATCTGTTCGGCGACGGAGAGATCAAGGTCAACTTAGGGCTTTAGCTTGGTGCCGCTGTGATGCCGCCGAGCCCGGGGGGTAACGCTCCAAGCTCGGCGGCTCACCGCAACGTTAGGCAGCGCAGCCGTTACCGCCGTTCCCGGAGAATCTCTCGCCTATCGACTTCGGCGCTGGCTCGGCCGTGGGTGCCGGGGCGGCCGCCGCGCGGTCACCGTCTTCGCGGGGGAGCCCGTCCCTGCGCCAATGCCGGCGCCGACGAGCAGCCCGACGATCCCGACTCCGATCAGCGGCAGCCACTTCCTCATTCGTGATCCTCGGTTGTGCGGCTCGTCCGCTCGCCCGCCGTCACGTCGGGCAGATCTGACTGACCAGCGCTGGTATCTGGCCGATCTGCTGGGCAACACCCGTGAGTTGGCCGGTGGCCGCCGCGTAGTCGCCACCTGCGGCGGTCTGGAAGGACATGCTCAACTGCGAGAGGACAGTGGTGTACTGGTCGATCTGAGCTTGTTGAGGCGGGGTGCCAGAGGGCTTCAGCACGGTCAGGTCTGTTTTTAGTGTGGCTAGATCGGCAACGGCCGGTCCGTAGGCGGCGCTGTTCGATGGGGCGGCGGCGATGGTGCCGAGATCTCTTCCGACCGCTTGGTAGTGCTCAAGTGCTCCGGCGCACTGAACGAACAACGCGGCCTTGGCGGCTCCCGCCGGCTGGGTCGAGACGCTGGTCGTTGTGGGGGTCGGCGCCGCTGCGGGCTTGCGACTCTCGCCACACGCAGCGAGTAAGGCCGCCCCCGACACAATAACAAGCCCGACGAGGCTCGGTACGTGGCCGCCTTGCTTGGCCTTCATCCTGCCCCCTACTCGGAATACGCTGACACCAACCTAGTCCGGCCCTGCCCATAAAGCAACCCCCTTATGGCCCAGCCGAACAGCGCCCCTAGACGGCTTGAACCCTTGACGGCCATGTCATGCTGTCGACGTGCCCTTCGAGAAGATCATCTCCGACGATCCCTGGGACGACACCGAGGCCGGCCGCGAGTACTGGGCCGAGCAGGAGGCGGTCGATGCGTGGGCGGCAGCTGGCGCGCCGAGCGCCCGGCAGATGTTCGACCGACTGCGCGGCGCGCCCGGCGGCAAGCTCGAACCCCCGTTGACCATCGCCCAGGCGGCCGTCCGCGAGGCGGTTAGCACTCGCACCGTTCGGCGGTGGATCGCGTCGGGCGCGGTGGACGCTCATCGCGTCGGCCCTCAGTGGCGGATCACGGCCGCGTCGCTCGCCGCGAGGCGGGTGCAGGCGGCCCGGCCGCAGACTCGGACACCACCGGCCAACGCCGGCCGAGCGCGCGCCAAGGCGAAGCCGGCGGCCGACCCGATGGGGTGGCCCGAGTGAGCATCGACCGCCTGCCGTCCGGGAAGCACCGCGCCCGGGTGCACGTCGGCGGCGGCCGCTATCGGTCTAAGTCGTTCACCCGCCGCGCCGACGCGGTGACGTGGGAGCGGTCCGCCACGATCGCCAAGCAGACGGGCCGCGTCGAGCAGATCGACGCCGACCTCGTGACGCTCGGCGCGTTGGCGGCCGAACATATGGCGGCACGCCGCCCCGACCTGGCCCAGGCGACCTACCGCACGTATCGGACGCTCTGGCGGGCGCACGTCCATCCGCACGCGCTCGCCGCGACGCCGCTCCGAGCGATCGGCCCAGCGGCAGTCGAGAGATTCAAGGCCGACCTACTCGCGGCCGGCGTCGGCCCCGTCAGCGTCCGTCAGACGCTCGGGCTCGTGCAAGCCGTTCTAGAGCGCGCCGTCCGGCACGGCGTCATCCGGTCGAACCCCGTCAGGGCGGTAAGCAAGCCGAGCGGGAAGCGCACGACGACGGTGGCCGCGATCGGCCCGGTCGGCGTCGAGAAGATCCGCGCGCGTCTGAGCGGCGCGGACGCCGTGCTCGTCTCCGTGCTCGCATACGCCGGCCTACGCCCAGGGGAAGCGCGCGCCTTGGCCTGGGGTGACATCGGTCGAACGATCCGAGTCGAGCACGCCGCAGACATCGACGGTTCGCTCAAGCCGACCAAGACGGACCACGCGCGCGCCGTGCGGCTCGTCGCACCGCTCGCAGCCGATCTGGCCGACTGGCGGCGGGCAAGCGGCGATCCGCCCGACGATGCGCTCATATTCCCGAGGGCGGACGGCTCGCCGTGGACGGTGGCCGACTGGCGCAATTGGGGCCGGCGGAAGTTCAATCCCGCCGCGAAAGCGGCCGGGGTCGAGATCCGCCGGCCGTACGACCTGCGCCATTCGGCGGCGTCGCTCTGGCTGGCTGAAGGGATCAACGCCGTGCAGGTGGCGGCATGGCTCGGCCACGCCCCGGCGATGACGCTGGGCACCTACGCCCTCGTCATCGCGGAGCTTGACCCCGCCGACCGAACGGCCGCAGCGGACATCATCGAGGCGGCCCGCCATGACATATCCATGACATGGACCGCCACGGACACGGTGGCGGCCGGCACTCCCGGCGCTGCGCCTCCAAGGGCTAAAAGCCCAGCATTAGCGGGCTCTTAGCGGCGGCCGAGCCCGAGCGGCCGTGACTGCGCTGGCCACCCTAGGTTCATTACGAGTGAAGTGCTCTACCAGCTGAGCTACGTCGGCGCGAGACCGCAGGATACCGGGCCACCCGCACCCCGCCGCCGCCTGCTTCTCGGCGCCCCGGACCGACGATGCGGCGCCGGAAGCTACGGCCCGCCCGCCGGCACGTCCTCCGGATCGCCCCGGTCGTTCCCGCCGGCGCCGAGCGCGGCTTCCTCCTCATCGCTCGGCGGAGGCGCACCCGGGACCGCCTCGTCGGCTCGCTTGCGCTCCCAATCGGCCCGGGCGTCCTTGACGTCCTTCTCGACGGCCTTGACCTTCTCCTCGAGCTCCGCGGCCTCCCGCTCGAGCTCGTCGGCCCGCTTCTCGTGATCCTCCGCCATCGCAGGGCTCTACCCCCGCGACCAGCCGCCCAACCGCCTCCCCCGAGCTACTCCTGGCCAACTCCTCACACCCTCCCGACCCGTCAACTCCCGCCCGACCCGTCAACTCCCGCCCGACCCGTCAACTCCCGCCCGACCCGTCAACCCCCGCCCGATCCTCCGTCGGTTGACGCCCAGACTCCAGCCAGCCGGACCACAACCGCCGCCGCGGCGGCCATGTCCCGAACCGAGACCCACTCCCTGACCGAGTGAAGCTCATGCCCCCCGGCGAAGACGTTCGGCGTCGGCAAGCCCATCGCGCTCAGGAGCGACCCGTCGGTTCCGCCGCGGATCGGCCGCCGGAGGATCTCGATCCCCTCGGCCGCGTAGGCCGCCTCCGCGGCCGCCATGATCTCCGGGACCGGCTCGATGTAGCGACGCATGTTCGGGTACTGCGGGGTCACCTCGACATCGACGATCGCCCGTGGCTCGGACGCCCCGACCCGGTCGGCCGTCTCCCGCAGGAGGGCGACGTGCTCGGCCAGGAGGTCGTCGTCGTAGTCGCGGACGATCGCCCTGATCTCCGCATGCCCCGCCGTCGCCTCGATCGAGTAGACGTGGATGAAGCCCTCTCGCCCCGACGTCGTCTCCGGCGTCAAGGTCGTGCTCGGCAGGCCGGCGACGATCCGCGCCGCGAGGCGGCCCGCGTTGACCATCTTCCCGAGCGCATCCCCCGGATGGACCTCGACTCCCTCGATCCGGATCCGCACCGCCACCCCGGAGAACGTCTCGTCCTGGAGCTCGCCGATCGTCGACCCGTCGAGCGTGTAGGCGCACCGCGCCCCGAAGCCCGCGACGTCGAAAAGCTCCGGACCCAGCCCGATCTCCTCATCCGGCAGAAAGCCGATCCGCAGCCGCGGGCGCCGCAGCTCCGGGTGGGTCGCCAGGTGCGCGACGGCGGCCATGATCTCCGCGACCCCCGCCTTGTCGTCGGCCCCGAGCAGCGTGTCCCCGCTCGAGGTGACCAGATCCTCGCCGTCCTTGCCCCGCAGCTCCGGCATCGTCACCGGGTCGAGCACCGTCCCGTCCCGCGGCAGCCGCAGCACCCCGCCCGCGTAGTCGCGGTGGACGATCGGCTCGACCCCCGCCCCCGGCGCGTCCGGGCTGACGTCGACGTGGGCCAGCAGCCCGATCACCGGCACGCCTTCCATCCCCGGGCTTTCGGGCACCGTCGCCGTCACGTAGCCGTTCTCGTCGATCGCCGCGTCCTCCAGGCCGATCGCCAGGAGCTCGGCCACGAGCAGCCCGCCGAGCACCAGCTGCCCCGGCGAGCTCGGGCAGCCGTCCCGGTCGCGCACCGCCTGGGTGTCGATCCGCGCGTAGCGGACGAACCGCTCGAGCACGTCCTTGGCCAGCTCCTCGGCCAGCGCCGAGGTGAAGCCCCGCACTACCCCTCGAACCGCTCGATCCGCGCCCGGACGTCGGCCAGGAACTCCGCCGCCATCACCCCGTCGAGCGCCCGGTGGTCCCACGACAGGCACAGGTTCGCCATCGGCCGGATCGCGATCCCGTCGCCCACGACCACCGGCCGCCGGACCACCGCCTCGAGGTCGAGGATCGCCACCTGCGGCTGGTTGATGATCGGGGTGGCGGCGATCGTCCCGTAGCGCCCCGGGTTGGTGATCGTGAACGTCGCCCCCCGCACCTCGTCCGGCCGCAGCTTCTGGGCCCGCGCCCGCCCGGCCAGCGCGCGGATCTCCGCCGCTAGCCCGGCCACCGACCGGTGCTGCGCCGCGCGGATGACCGGGACGATCAGCCCCTCCTCCCCCAGCGACACCGCCACCCCGAGGTCGACGTCGGCGTAGCGCGTCAGCACGTCGCCCTCGAGCGTCGCGTTCAGCCGCCCGAACACCCCCAGCGACTCGACCGCGCAGTGGGCGACGTAGGGCAGGGGGCTGAACCCGGCGAGCGCCCGCGCCGCCTCGACCCGCGACATGTCGACCTCGATGATCGTCGTGCAGTGGGCGGCGGTCCGCAGCGACCGAGTCATGTGCTCACCGATCGCCCTCCGCATCCTCGACAGCGGCTCCCGCACCCAGTCTCCTTCCGCGGGGGGCGACGTCGGCGTCGGCGTGGCTCCGGCCCGGGCCGCCGCGCCGGCCCGGGCCGCAGCGAGGACGTCCTCCCGGCGGACGCGCCCGTCCCGACCGGTGCCCGCCACCAGCGAGAGGTCGATCCCGTGCTCGGCCGCGATCCGCCGGACCACCGGCGAGTAGCCCGTCCCGGGCCGGGTCTCGGCCGGCGCGGCGGGCATGACCGCTGGGGTTGGCACGCCGGAGTCGGCCAGAACCTCCGCGTCGTCTGGGACCTCGACCTCGATCTCGGCGAGCACCGTCCCGACCGCCACCGTCTCCCCCTCGGCGACCAGGACGGCAGCGACCCGGCCGGACGCCGGCGACGGGACGTCGGTGTCGATCTTGTCGGTCGAGATCTCGCAGATCGTCTCCTCCGACTCGACCCGGTCGCCGACCCGCTTGCGCCAGGCGGCGACCGTCCCCTCGGTGACCGAGACGCCCATCTGCGGCATCGTCACCTCAGTAGTCGAGGAGCTCACGGCAAACCTCGCGGATCCGGCCGACCTGCGGCAGGAGGGCCTCCTCGAGCGGCGGCGAGTAGGCGATCGGCGCGTCCGGCGTCGCCACGCGGCGGACCGGCCCGTCGAGGTGCTCGAAGGCGCGCTCGGCGATCAGGGCGCAGACCTCGGCCCCGGCCGCGCACGTCCGGTTGGCCTCGTCGAGGACGACGACCTTGCCGCACCGGCGGACGCAGGAGAGGATCGCCTCCTCGTCCAGCGGGACGAGCGACCGCAAATCGAGCACGCAGACCTCGGGCAGGTCCGCGGTCGCCTCGAGCGCGCTCCAGACCATCGCCCCGTAGGCGATCACCACCAGCCCGGAGCCCGGGCGGGCGACCCGGGCGGTCATCGGCGTCTCGTAGGCCCCGGCCGGGACCTCGCCCCGGATCCGCCGGTAGAGGTTCTTGTGCTCCATGAAGCAGACCGGGTTGGCGTCGCGGATCGCCGCGATCAGGAGGCCCTTCGCGTCCTCGGCCGTCGACGGCGCGAGCACCTTTAGGCCGGGCGCGTGCATCAGCCACGACTCCGGGTTCTGCGAGTGGAACGGCCCGCCCGAGAAGCCCCCGCCCGACGGCAGGCGCACGGTGATCGGGACGGCGAGACCCTGGCGGTAGTGCATCTTCCCGGCCACGTTGACCAGCTGGTCGAGGCCGCAGGCGATGAAGTCGGCGAACTGCATCTCGCAGACCGGGCGCATCCCCACGACCGCCGCCCCGATCGCCGCGCCGATGATCGCCGTCTCGGCCATCGGCGTGTCCATCACCCGGTCGGGGCCGAACTCCGCCGCCAGGCCGTCGGTCACCTTGAACGCCCCCCCGAACGTCCCGATGTCCTCGCCGAGGAGGAAGACCCGCTCGTCGGCGCGGAGCTCCTCCCGCAGGCCGTCGGTGATCGCCTCGAGGTAGGTCATCTCAGGCATATCCGCTCCACGGCGCCCGCCCGTCGCCCAGCGGCTCGGCCTCGTGCGCGAAGACGCCGTCGGTCGCCGTCGACCCCTCGGGCATCGGCATCCTCAGCGCCTCGGCCAGCGCCGCGTCCAGGCGCGAGTCGATCTCGGCCCGCAGCCCCGCGATGTCTACGCCCGCCGCCACCAGCCGGCGCTCCTCGAGGTCGATCGGGTCGCGCGCCCGCCAGTGCTCGACCAGCTCCGGCGGGACGTAGCGCATGTCGTCGTGGGCGGCGTGGCCGTGCATCCGCATCGTCTGCGCCTCGATCAGCGTCGGCCCGCCGCCCTCGAGCGCTCGCTGCCGCGCCGCCAGGGTCGCGGCGAACATCGCCTCGACGTCGTTGCCGTCGACGGTGATCCCCGGGAAGCCGTAGCCGGCCGCCCGCTCGACCGGGTTGACCGCGAACTGGAGCGCCGTCGGCGTCGAGTAGGCGTACTGGTTGTTCTCGAGGATGAAGATCACCGGCAGGCGCTGGACCCCCGCCCAGTTCATCGCCTCGTGGCAGTCGCCCCGCGAGGTCGCCCCGTCGCCGAACCACGTCAGCGCACACCGCCGCTCGCCCCGCAGGCGGAAGGCCATCGCCATGCCGACGGCCACGGGCATCATCGCCGGGAGCATCGACACCATCCCCACACAGCCGACGTTGCGGTCGCCGAAGTGGACGTTCCCGTCGCGGCCGCCGGTGATCCCCGCCGCCCGGCCCATGTACTGGGCGAAGATCCGCACCGGCTCGACCCCCCGGACGAGGTGGGCGGCGAGATCGCGGTGGATCACGCAGAGCCGGTCCTCGGCGGCCAGGGCGAACGCCGGCCCCGCCGAGACCGCCTCCTGGCCCAGGCCGTCGTAGAGGGAGCCCGGGATCTTCCCCTGGCGGTAGAGCGTCATCGCCCGCCGCTCGATCCCCCGCATCTCCAGCATGTAGCGCAGGAGCGCTGTCCGGTCGGCGGTGGTCAGGCCGTCCGCTCCGCGAGGCTCCTCGGTGGTGCTCGCCACTTCAGTAGACATACCTCAGCTTACTTCGCGGGTCCGCCTCGCCGGGTCGAGGCAATCGACCGGCCGCCGGCCCTGCTAGGCGGCCAGGAGGATGATCGCCACTCCCACCCCGAGCCCGACCACCCCCGCTCGGAGCACACCGGCGGGCAGGCGGCGGGCCACCGAGACCCCGAGCGTCCCCCCGACGGCCGCGCTCACCGCGAGCACCGCCGCGTAGTCCCAGGCCACCCGCCCGGAGAAGACGAGGACGGCGACGCCGGCGGCGTTGATGACCAGCGAGAGGAGCCCCTTGAGGGCGTTCAGCCGCTGGAGCCCGTCGCGCAGGAGGATCCCCAGCACGCCGAGGAGAAGGACGCCGAGCCCCGCGCCGAAGTAGGAGCCGTAGACCGCGGCGACGAGCACGCCCGTCCAGGCCGCCGGTCCGATCTCCGCCGCTCCGGCGTTCGCCCGGCCGGCGGCCACGGCGGCGACCCGGGCGGCGAGGCGGGGCTGGGCGGCGAGCAGGGCGCAGGAGACGAGAATCAGAAACGGGGCCAGGCGGCGGAAGGACTGCTCCGGGGTGGCCACGAGGATCACCGCCCCGGCGACCCCGCCGATCACAGCGGCCGAGGCCAGCGCCCGGATCCGGTGGCCCTGCCCGGCCAGCTCGCGGCGGTAGGCGAGCGAGCCGCCGCCGTAGCCGGCGAGCAGCCCGACCGAGCAGGTGATGTTGGCCGCGAGCGCGCCCACCCCCGAGGCGATCAGCGCCGGGAAGGCGATCAGGGTCCCGCCGCCGGCCGCCGCGTTGACCGCCCCGGCGAGGAGGCCCGCCCCGGCGGCGAGCAGGCCGTCGCCGAGCTTCACTCAGCCGCCGAGCAGGCCGTCGGCCCGCATCGCCCCGATCAGGATCGACGCCGCGATCTGGTTGCCCGCCGGGTCAGAGAGGTGGTAGCCGTCACGCTCGCGGACGGTCACCGTCCGGCCCCGGTAGACCATCGTGTCCCGGTAGCGGCCGCCCGGGGTGAACACCGACCCGAGGTCGATCACCCGGACGCCCGCCGGGAATGAGCCGGCCGCGATGAAAAAGGCGCGGTTGATCGCCCGGAAGACCCCGGCCGCCGCCGGGTCGCGCGGTGCCGGCAGGGTGAACCAGTAGACGCGGCCGGCCCCGCCCCGCAGGTAGGAGGCCATCATCGCCCGCGCCCGCCGGGCGAACGCCTGCGTCCAGTCGGCGGCGCAGCAGGCGACGATCCGCCCGGACGGCGTCGGCAGGGCGAAGCCGTCGTTGGCGCCGATGAAGACGGCCGTGACGTCGGGGTGAAGCGTCGCCGCCTGGGCGGCCGCCCGGCGCACCCAGTCGAGCATCTGCACCCGGGAGATGCCGGTGCTGATGTGCGCCTCGCTCGTCACCCGCGCGCTCGGCAGGCCGCCGGCCAGCTGGTGGTCGATGCCCTGGATCTCCGAGTCGCCGGTGGCCAGCAGCCGCACCGGGCCGCGGACGACGCCGATCGTCCGCCGCAGGTCGAGCGCCCCGGCCGGCAGCGGCCGCACGCCCCCGGCGCGCACCTCGACCGCCCACCGTCCGACCTGCCCGGCCCGCAGGCCGACGTACACCCGCCGGCCGCCGGGCTCGACCCGAGGAGCGAGCACCCGGCAGTTCGGCGCGCTGCCGCCGGGCGCGGTCAGGCAGGCGAGCACCGGGGCCGGGCGGGCGCCTCCCGCTGGGGCGGCGAACTCGACGATCGCCGCCTTGCCCGACCGGAGCGGGTCGGGCCAGATCGTCGCCGCTCCCCGTGCGGCGACGACGCGCGTCCGCGCGGCCGGAGCGGCGGCGCCCGACCGGGCTTCGCCCGACCGTGCTGCGCCCGACGGGCCGCGCCCGACCGGGCCGCGCCGGTGCCGCAGCCGGAGGTCCACCCGGCCGCGACGGCGGTCAGTCCGATCAGCAAGCCCTTCCCCAGAACGCCTCGACGCCCCCGTCCCGGCATCCGTGCAGAATACGCGCCGGCATGGTCGCCCATCCCCCTCTCGCCCGCGCCCGCCGTGGCGCTCGGTGGGTGGCGATCGCGATCGCCCTCGCCCTGCCCGGGAATGCCTCGGCCGCCCCGCCGGCCGCGGTCGCCGGCTGCGGCATCGTCGAGCGCGCCCAGCCGGCGCGGCCGGGTCCCTACCGGCCGCCGCTGGCGATCGGCGACTCGACGATGCTCCTCGCCCTCCCCGCCCTGGCCCGGGAGGGCTTCCAGGTCAACGCCCACGGCTGCCGCCAGTTCCCCGAGGCGCTCGCCCTCCTCCACGGGCTCGCCCACGGCAACGTGCTGCCCCATCTCGTCGTCATCGCCCTCGGGGCCGACGGGTCGGTCGGGCCCGGCGACGTCGCCCGGGCTCTCGCCGTCCTCGGTCCCGGCCGCGTCCTCGTCCTGGTCACCCCCCGCGAGCTCGGCGGCGGCGCGGGGTCGGACGCCGCCAACGTCCGCGCCGCCGGGCGCGCACATCCCGGCCGGATCCGCGTGCTCGACTGGGTCCGCTACGCCGCCGGCCACGGCGCCTGGTTCCAGCCCGACGGCCTCCACCTGACCTTCTCGGGCGCCAGCGCCTTCGCCGGCTTCCTGCGCCAGGTGATCCCGCTCGGGCGCCCCGGCCCACCGCCCGCGCCCCCGCCCCCGGCGCCGCGGAGCTGCCCGATCCGGGCGCCTGCGGGCCCCGCCGGGCTCGACGCCGCCGCTCCGGGGGTGTCCCTCCTCCCCGGCATCCTCGACACCACCCAGGCCGACCCGGGCAAGGTCACCGTCGGGGCGGCCAACGCGAATCCGTTCGCCCTGGTCGGAACGCTGACGATCAGCCCGGTCGACCCGGCGCGGGCCGCGACGACGACCGCCTGCGTGGCCCTCGCGCCGGGCGGCGACGTCGCCGTTCGGGTCGGGCTCGGCCCGACGCTCGGCCGCCTGCTGGCCATCACCCGGCGCTTTCCGGTCCGCGTCGTCCTGCGCCTATACGACTCCGCCGGGGCGGCCGCTTCGGTCACCGGCTACTACCGGCTCGAGCGGCCGGCGCTGCGCGCCTGAGCTTCGGCCGCCGTGAGGACGTCGATCAGCTCGCCGATGCTCTGCTCCCGGGCGATCGGGTCGGGGAGCGTCAGGTGGGCGTTGATCGTGTGGGCGCGCGGCTCCGCCGCGCGCCTTTTCTCCGTGCGCCGAGCTCTCTAGCTCCCGGTCGCGGCCAGCCCGATCGGGCAGCTCACGCCGGTGCCGCCGAGGCCGCAGTAGCCGCGGGGGTTCTTGTGGAGGTACTGCTGGTGGTATTCCTCGGCGTAGTAGAACGGTCCTGCCTCGGCGATCTCCGTGGTGATCTCCCCGTGGCCCTGCTCGCGCAGGCGCGCGGCGAAGAGCTCGCGCGAGCGATCGGCCGCCGTCCGCTGGGTCTCGTCGGTCCAGTAGATCGCCGAGCGGTACTGGGTGCCGACGTCGTTGCCCTGGCGCATGCCCTGGGTCGGGTTGTGGCCCTCCCAGAAGGTGCGCAGCAGATCCTCGTAGGTCGTCTGCTTGGGGTCGAAGACGACGAGCACGGCCTCGGTGTGGCCGGTCGAGGCGCTGCAGACCTCCTCGTAGGTCGGGTTCGGCGTCACCCCGCCGGCGTAGCCGACCGCCGTCGTGTAGACGCCCGGGAGCTCCCAGAAGAGGCGCTCGGCCCCCCAGAAGCAGCCGAGCCCGAAAACGGCGCGTTCGAGGCCGTCGGGGAACGGCGCCGACAGCGGGTTGCCGAGCACGGCGTGGCGGGCCGGAACACGCATGGCCTCGGCGCGACCCGGCAGGGCGTGGTCCGGGTCGATCATCCTGGTCCTGCTTTTGAAAAGGGCGGAAAGCGGGTTCATGTACGGGAGGTTACGCGCGAGACATTGCCCGCCGCTTAACGGCCCCTCAGGGCAGGCGGGTCGCCCCGACCGCCCGGGCGTTGCGCATGACCAGACCGAAGCCGAGCCGCGGCCCCTGGTGCAAGCGCCCGCTCAGCCGCGCCGCCTGGGCCTCGGTGATCGAGCCGTCGGCCACCGCGGCGCCGACCATGGGCAGCGCGATCACCGGCAGCTCGGCGCGGATCGCCGCCAGGGCCTGCTGGAAGAGGGCCTGCGCCGCGGCGCTCGGCGGCGCTACCGCCGGCGCGGCGGGATGGCCCGCGCCGGCGGTTGGCCCGCTCCCTGCCTCCGCGGCTTTCACGCTGTCCAGGCGCGCGAGGAACCGGTCCTCCTGGGCCTGGGTGATCGTCCCGTCGGCGACCCCCCGCTCAAGGAACGGCTTGGCGATCGCCGGGGCCCGGTCGCTCAGCGCGCCGAAGACGCGGGCGAGCAGGGCGCGCTCGCCCGCCGGCAGCGTGTCGACCCGCGGGGTCGGGCGGCGCTGGCGGTCAGGCGGCGGGTGGGTGCGCGCGTGGGCCAACGCGCTCCCGCTGCCGCCCAGCGCGACCACCGACCCCAGCACGGCCACGGCCGTCCGCCCCGGGCCGACCCGCGGTCCGGCGCCCGCAGCCCCCTTCGGCGCGGGGCGCTTTGGCGGCCCGGCGCCCGGGTCGGGTGCCTTCGGCTTGCGGTTCTTCTGCGCCACGCCGCATTTCTACGGCGCCCGCATCTGAGCACGCTAACGAAATCCTAAGGATTCATGAAAGAAGACCCACACGCACGCGGTTGCCCGACGGGTCTGCCAACTCGAGGCCGCCCTCGCGTCGCCGGGCGCCCTCGCCCGCCCGGCGCTCGATCGCCTCGAGATCGGATACGACCAGCTCGAAGTGGTCGAGCCCCCGCGCCCCGGGCGGCGCCGGCGGTGCGCCGGCGGTCCCCCAGTGGTTGATCCCCAACTGGTGGTGGTAGCCGCCCGCGGCCAGGAACGACGCCCCCGGGTAGCGCGCCATCACGTCGAGCCCGAGCAGGTCGCGATAGAACGCCTCGGCCTGCCCGGCGTCGGCCACCTTCAGATGGACGTGGCCGACGGTCGTCCCCGCCGCAACCTGCGCCGGCGTCGGCCGGGCGTCAAATGCTCCCGAGAGAACCCCGTCCAGGTCCATCGGATCGGTGCTCATCCGGATGTGCCCCCGCCGGAGCGGCCATTCGGCGCGCGGGCGGTCACGGTAGATCTCGATCCCGTTGCCCTCGGGGTCGTCGAGGTAGATCGCCTCGCTGACCAGGTGGTCGGCGAAACCCGTCATCGGCACCCGGGCCCGGACGAGGCGCTCGAGCGAGCGGCCGAGCTCGAGGCGCGACGGGACGAGGAAGGCGGTGTGGAAGAGGCCCGTCGCGCCGGGGGCGGCCGCCGCCGCCGGATCCTCGGTCAGCACCAGGAGGTCGCCGTCGCCCGCGCCCAGGCGCGCGACCCGATCGGCGCCGCCGTGGAGGTGGAGGCCGACCGGGCCCCCGTAGAAGGCGACCGCCCGGTCTAGGTCGGCCACGGTCAGATGGACGGCGCCGATCCGGGTCGCCGGGTCGAGCCCCGCCCCGGCGGCCAGGGGGATGGCGGGCATGTCACGGAGGGTAGACCCCCGCGGGCGCCGGCCAGGGCGCCTGGGTAGGGTGGCCGCCGTGGCCGATCCGCCCGACTTCGACCTCCAGTCTCACTCGACCTGCTCCGACGGGACGCTCCCCCCGGCGGTCGTCGTCGCCCGGGCCGCCGCCGCCGGGGTCCGCCTCCTGGCCCTGACCGACCACGACACCCTCGAGGGGGTCGCCGAGGCGCTGGTCGCCGGGCGCCACCACGATGTCCGCGTCGTCTCGGCCTGCGAGATCTCGGCGCTCACCGAGTCCGGCGACGACCACCACATCCTCGGCTACCGGGTCGACCCCGGCGACCCCGAGCTGGGCGACGCACTCGCCGTTTCGCGCGGCGAGCGGCGGCTGCGCGCGGCGCGCATCCTGACCGCCTTCGACGAGCTCGGCCTCGCGGTCGACGAGTCGGCGATCGAGCGGCTGCGCGACGCCGGCCGGCCGATCGGGCGCCCCCACCTGGCTGCCGCCGTGGTCGCCCATCCCGACAACCGCGCGCGACTCGAGGCCGAGGGGTGCGCCGAGGCACAGGCCTTCCTCGAGGCCTACCTGATCCAGGGCCGCCCGGCCCATCGCTCGCGCGGCGGCCCGTCGATCGCCCGGGCGATCGAGCTGATCCACGGCGCCGGCGGCGTCGCCGTCTGGGCCCACCCGTTCTGGGAGACCGGCACCGCCGCCGAGCTCCTCGCCACCCTCGACGCCTACGCCGCCCTCGGGATCGACGGGGTCGAGGCCTTCTACATCACCCACACCCGCGCGCAGGTCGAGCTGCTCCATGCCCGCGCGACCGAGCTCGGCCTGCTGATCACCGGCTCGGCCGACTTCCACGGCCCCGACCACGCCCGCTTCAACCGCTTCCGCGCCTTCGAGCTCTTCGGCCTCGAGCCCCGGCTCGGGGAGATCGCCCCGCCCCCGGGTCAGCCGTCGGCGATCCGGTAGGCGAGCGCCTCGAGGGCGAGCTCCTCGGTCACGTTGAGCGCCATCCGCGCGCGGGTCTCCTCGACGACCTCGAGCGCCCGGCGGAGCTCGACCGGCTCGCGCCCGGCGGCGTCGGCCTCGAGCTCGGCCCGGCGGTCGACGGCGTGGATCAGCTCGGGCGCCCCGGCGAGGACGACGGCCACGTCGCGGTACCAGAGGCCGACCAGCGCGAGGCCCCGGTCGAGCGCGCCGGTCGCCGCCCGCCGCTGCGTCCGCTTGGCCTGCTCGCCCTGCTCGCGCTCGATCCGCCGCCGCTCGGTCCGCCCGGCCAGCTCGAGCTCGGCGGCGTGGCGCTCGCCGAGCTCGGCCGCCGCCTGCTCGCCGGCCTCGCGGGAGAGCGAGAGGAGCCCGAGCCAGGGCAGCTTTCCGAGCTCGCCGGCCAGCGCCGCCCGGGCCAGCCTCTCGGCCGCCGCGCGGAGCTCGCCTCCGCCGCCGAGGGCGAGCGCCGCCGCCCGGTCGCCGTCGCCCAAGGACAGCCGGGCGCACGCCGCCGCCGTCGGCGGCGGCGCGCCCAGCGCTTCGAGGCGGGCCGCGAGCTGGGCGGTCGGGAGCGGGTCGAAGCGCACGTGCTGGCAGCGCGAGCTGATCGTCGGGAGGAGGTCGTCCGGGCGGTCGGTGAGGAGGATCAGGTGGGCGTACGCCGGCGGCTCCTCGAGCGTCTTCAGCAGCCGGTTGGCCGTGGCGTCGCCCATCGTCTCGACCCGCTCGATCACGAAGACCCGCCGGGCCGACTCGAACGGGGTCCGCGCGGCGGCGGCGACGACCGCCTCGTCGACGTCGGAGACGAGCATCTCGGCGGCGCCGCTCGGCGTCACCCAGCTGAGGTCGGGGTGCGACCCGCGGTTCGCCCGCTCGGCGGCGCTCGCCGGATCCTCGGCCCCGTCGGCCAGCAGCGCGGCGGCGAAGGCGCGGGCCGCCGTCCGCTTGCCGGTCCCGGCCGGGCCGCGGAACAGGTAGGCGTGCGACGGCCGCCCGGCCGGGGGGAGCGCCGGGATCAGCATCGCCCGAGCGTGGGGGTGGTGCTCGAGCCCGGGGAGCCTGCTCACCCGGCTGAGGTTATGGGCTACCGTCCGGGCGATGCCGCGCGGGCGCCTGATCACCATCGAAGGCATCGACGGGACGGGGAAGACAACGCTCGCCGCCGGGCTCCAGGCCGCGCTCGTCGAGCGGGTCGGCGAGGTCGAGCTCCTGCGCGAGCCGGGCGGGGTGGTCGCCTCCGAGCGGGTGCGCGAGCTCGTCAAGGACCCGAGCGTCCCGCTCTGCGACCGCGCCGAGGCGCTGCTCTACGCCGCCGCCCGGGCCCAGCTCGTCACCGAGCGGCTGATCCCGCTGCTCGAGGACGGGATCTGGGTGCTGCTCGACCGCTTCGTCGACTCCTCGCTCGCCTACCAGGGGGCCGGGCGCGCGCTCGGCATCGAGGCCGTCCGCGCGATCAACCTCTTCGCCACGATGGGGCTCGAGGCCGACCGGACCCTGCTCCTGCGACTGGACCCCGCCGCGGCCCGGGCGCGGGCGCAGGACCGCGGCGAGGCCCCCGACCGGCTCGAGCTCGAGGACGAGGAGTTCTTCGCCCGGATCGCCGCCGGCTACGACGCCCTGGCCCGGGCCGAGCCGAAGCGCCTGCGCGTGCTCGACGCCGCGCTCGCGCCCGACGAGGTCCTCGCCGCCGCGCTGGCCGCCGTCGGCGACCTGGTCGTCGTGCGCGTCCGCTGATTCACCGCGCCGGCAGCGGTGTGCCGGTGGCGGTCGCCGAGTTCTGCGGGAGGGCGTAGTAGGGCAGGACGGTCGCCGCCAGGCTGAGCGACTGGGCGCTGATCGGATCGACGGCCACCGCCCGACGGACGGCGCTCAAAAGGCCGGCGCGATCGCCGAGCACGAGGGCTACGTAGGCCAGCCGGTTCCATGGAAGCGCGTCGTACGGGGCGCGGCGGACCGCCCGCAGGAGGTAGTCGCGCTCGGCCAGCCGGAGGTTGCGCCGCTCGGCGATCACGGCGGCGTCGAGCAGCGGCTCGACGGCCAGCGGGTTGAGACGGGCGGCGAGCTCGGCCGTGGCCTGGGCCCTGGCCAGGTCGCCCGGGGTGCGCGCGGCGCCGGCCTCGGCGAGCGCGTCCTGGGCCTTGGTCTGGGCGAGGTCGGGGAGGATCGCCGAGGCGGCGAACGCGGCCAGGGCGAGCGTCGCGACGGCCAGGCCGGCGAGCGCCTGGCCGGGCCGCCATACCGGCGCCGCCCGGGGGACGGCGCGCCGGGTCGGCGGCGCCGCCGCGGCGACCGCGAGCAGGAGCAGCGCCGGGAGGGTGGCGCCGGGGATGTCCCAGTCCCAGTCGACCAGGCCGTGGACGAGCCAGGCGATCGCGGCGGCCACGCAGGCGCCGGCCAGCGCCTGGTCGCGGCCCGGCGCCGTCCGGCGGACCCGGTCGATCGCCGCGGCGAGCAGGACGCCGAGCCCGCCGAGCGCGAGCAGGGCGCCGACGATGCCGGTCTCGGCGAGGAACTGGAGGGGGATGTCGTGGGGCTGGCGGACGTTCAGCGCCGGCGGCTGGCGGTAGAGCAGGTGGGTGACCGGGAAGGAGCCGGCGCCCCAGCCGCCGATCGGCTGGCCTGAGAACGCGCCGGCGGCCTCCTTCCACCAGACCCAGCGGTTGCCCGAGTTGGTCGACAGCAGGCGGCTCGGGTCGGTGACCGGGACGGCCTTGGCCTGGGTGAACGAGTCGAGCTGGCTCGAGATCGTCCCGGTCGCGCCGAGCACGATCACCGCGAGGACGGCGGCGGCGAGAGCGCCGCGGCCGAGCTGGCGCGACAGGCGTCGCTCGGTGGCCGGGTCGGGCTCCGAGCGGGCCTCGACGGCCATCAGGCGCCAGGCGAGCGCGGCGAGCGCGGCGAGCGACAGTGCGAGCACGAGGCCGAGCAGGAGGCCCGGGCCGACGCGCTGCCTGAGCGCAACGTGGTCGTGGGTCAGGGGCCCCTGGGTGAAGGCGAAGGCGAGGGACGGGACGGCGGCCACGGCGGCGAGCAGGAACACGGCGAGGCCGCGGAGGCGGGGGCCGCCGAGCCAGGTGGAGGCGGCGATCGCGACCAGGAGGGCGAGGACGCCGCCGCGGGAGTAGGTCAGGCCGAGCACGACGAGCAGGACGGCCAGCGCGAGCAGCGCGCGGAGCCGGGCCGGCCGGGCGCGAGTGAAGTCGGTGGCCAGGCGCAGGGCGAGCGGCGCGGCGAGCACGCAGACCAGGCCGAGCGCGTTCCAGTAGTCGAGCGGCGCGCGCAGGCGGGAGAAGATCGCCGTCTGGTCGAGGTCGATCAGGCTGCCGACGTGGACCCAGGGGACGACCTTGCCGGCGAGGGCGTAGAGGCCGACGGCGAAGGCGACGGCGAGGAACCCCTTGGCGGCGAGCTCGACCGGGGCGGCGGCGCGCGAGGCGGCGGCGAGGACGAGCGCGGTGAAGAGGACGTACTCGATCGACCGGTTGACCTCGACCCAGGTGTCGGCCGGGGAGACGCTCCACAGCAGGGAGAGACCGCACCAGACGGCGAAGCCGGCGAGCAGGCCGAGCGCGATCAGGGACTTCCGCGAGAACAGCGGGGCCGGGGAGGCGAGGCCGATCCAGGCGACGGCGGCGGTGAGGGCGAGCGCGGCGAGGAGGACCTGGAGGCGCGTCTCCGAGGCGAGGTCGGTCCCGCCGCGGGAGAACGCCGCGTAGGCGCAGAGGGCGATCAGCCCGATCAGGATGCGCCGGGCGGCCACGCTCGGCGGGGCCGGGGCGCTCGCGACGCGGCGGGCCGCGACGGGCGGGGCGGAAGCGGCGACGGACACGGCGCCATCATCTAGCATGGGCGACGGATGCACGCTGCCAGAAGACTCCTCGGCGGGCTCGCGGCGATGCTGGCGCTCAGCCTGGTCTGCGCGGCGCCGGTCCTGGCCGCGTCGGCGTTCGACAATCTCTTCAATGAGTACCAGTCGACCGGCTCGATCAAGGCGTGCAAGCACTCGACGGCCGAGCTCCAGGCGGCCAAGAACCAGGTCCCGCCCGACATCACCCAGTACGCCCCCGACTTCCCGGCGGCGATCCAGGCGGCGCTCGAGGCGCGGGCCCGCGGCACCTGCGGCGGGGCGGCGGCGGCGGCGACCGTCGGCGGCGCCGGGGTCCCCGGCTCACCGAGTTCGGCGACCGGCGGCGTGGCCGCGACGGCGGCCGTCTCGGGCACGGCGCCCGGGGCGACACCGGCGCCGCTCGGCTCGCAGGCGCAGGCGTCGCCGATCGCGACGGCCGCCCTCCGCGCCGGGGGCGGCGGCGCGTCGAGCGCTCCGGCTCCGCTGATCGCCCTGGCCGTCCTCCTGATCGGGCTCGCCCTGGCGGCGATCTGGTGGACGGTGACGACCGTGCGCGGCGGCCCGCAGCCGGCCGGGATGAGCTCGACCGGGCACGCGATGGGCGAGGTTCGCTTACGCGCCGGCGGGATGCTGCGCGAGTTCGCCGACTGGCTGCGGCTCGGTCGCTGACCGGGCGCGGTTCGGTCTCGGCGACCGGGTATCGATCTGCCTGCTCGGGTGCCCTCAGAACCCGCTCGGACCGCTGATTCCCGGCCGCCGAGCCGGCCGATCGGGCGGGGCTCCTTGCTATAATTTCGCTGCATAGAGCGGAATTCCGCCGCTGGCGGGGTGCGGTCCGCCGGGTCGTTTCACACACCGGTCGGGCCACCCTCCCAAGCGAAGGGGATGCCGTCCGACCGGTTTGCCAACATCGTCGACCCCGAATACGGAAAGCCAGTCAGAGGAGCAGGTCGATGGAAGTCATCCCGCAGCCGAGAACGACCGCCGAAGTCGAGCCAGGCGAGGCGCTGTCGATCGCGCGCCGCTTCACCACGAACGGAGTTCATCCCTTCGACACCGTCGAGTGGGAGCGCCGGGATGCCCGGATCGCGCATGGCGACCACGTCGCGTTCGAGCAACCCGACCTCGAGTTTCCAAAGACCTGGTCGCAGAACGCGACCAACATCGTCGCGCAGAAGTACTTTCGCGGCCAGCTGGACTCGCCGTCGCGCGAGCGGTCGGTCAAGCAGATGATCGGCCGGGTGTCGGGGACGATCGCCGAGTGGGGCCGGGCGCGCGGCTATTTCGCCACGCCGGAGGCGGCCGACGCCTTCGAGGACGAGCTGACCTTCATCCTGCTTCACCAATATGCGGCCTTCAACTCCCCGGTGTGGTTCAACGTCGGGTTCGAGGAGAACCCGCAGATCGCGGCATGCTTCATCCTTTCGGTCGAGGACACGATGGAGTCGATCCTCGACTGGAACACGAAGGAGGGGATGATCTTCCGGGGTGGTTCCGGTTCGGGCATCAACCTGTCGAACATCAGAGGGTCGATGGAGCCGCTGGCCAAGGGCGGGTCGGCGTCTGGTCCTGTGTCGTTCATGCGCGGGGCCGACGCCTGGGCGGGGACGATCAAGTCCGGCGGCAAGACTCGGCGGGCGGCGAAGATGGTCGTGCTGAACATCGACCATCCGGACATCCGCGAGTTCATCTGGTGCAAGGCCAAGGAGGAGGAGAAGGCGGCGGCCCTGCGGGACGCCGGCTTCGATATGTCGATCGACGGCGATGGCTTCCGCTCGATCCAGTATCAGAACGCGAATAACTCGGTCCGGGTGACGGACGAGTTCATGCGTGCGGTCGAGGCGGACGGTGACTGGCATCTCCTTAGCCGAGTCACGGGCCAGCCGATCGGCGACCCGGTGTCGGCGCGCGACCTCATGCGCGACATTGCCGAGGCCGCTTGGCGCTGCGCCGATCCGGGCGTTCAGTACGACACGACGATCAACCGCTGGCACACCTGCCCGGCGAGCGGACGCATCAACGCGTCAAATCCGTGCAGTGAATATCTGCACGTCGACGATTCGGCGTGCAACCTCGCGTCGCTGAACCTCATGAAGTTCCGTCGTCCCGACGGGAGCTTCGCGGTGGGCGAGTTCGAGCACGCGGTTGACATCATGCTCCTCGCGCAGGAGATCCTCGTCGGCCCGTCGAGTTACCCGACGGAGAAGATCGGGATCAACGCACGGGCCTTCCGCCAGCTGGGCTTGGGCTACGCCAACCTCGGCGCGTACCTGATGTCGAACGGCATGCCCTATGACTCGGAGGCCGGGCGGACGGCGGCGGCGGCGATCACCTCGCTGATGACCGGCCGCGCCTACGCGCAGTCGGCGCGCGTGGCGGCGGGACTCGGACCGTACGAGCGCTACGAGCTCAACCGTGAGGCGCACAACAAGGTCATCCGGATGCATCGTGACGCGGCCTATGAGATTTCGGCGGGGGAGAGGGTCGACCAGGGGCTGCTGATCGCGGCGCGGGAGGCCTGGGACGAGGCACTCGCACTGGGTGAGCGTTTCGGCTACCGCAACGCCCAGGCCACCGTCTTGGCGCCGACGGGGACCATATCCTTTTTGATGGACTGTGACACCACGGGTGTGGAGCCAGACTTTTCACTGGTCAAGTTCAAGGAGCTTGTCGGCGGCGGCCAGATGACGATCGTCAATCAGACGGTGCCCCTGGCGCTGGCCACGCTTGGTTACTCGGACGAGGAGATCGAGCAGATCGCCGCCCACGTCAACGAGTTCGGGACGATCATCGGCGCCCCGGGCTTGGCCGATGAGCACCTTCCGGTGTTCGACGTCGCGGTCGGCGCCCGAGCGATCTCGCACATGGGGCACATCAGGATGATGGCGGCGGTCCAACCGGCGATCAGCGGCGCGATCAGCAAGACGGTGAACATGCCGCAGTCGGCGACGGTCGAGGACATCGCCGAGGCTTACACCGAGGCGTGGCGGCTGGGCGTCAAGGCGCTGGCGATCTACCGCGACGGGTCGAAGACGGCGCAGGCGCTGCGGACCGACGCCCAGGACGAGCAGAGCGGGCCGCCGGTGGTCGACATCGAGGCGGAGATCGCCGCCGCGGTGGCCGAGGCGCCCCCGCGCCGGCGCAGGATGCCGCAGACGCGAGAGTCGATCACCCACAAGTTCTCGATCGGCGGCCACGAGGGCTACATCACGGCGGGGACCTACGAGGACGGGACGCTCGGCGAGATCTTCCTGACCGACATCGGCAAGGAGGGGTCGACGCTCCGGGGAATGATGAACTCGTTCGCTACGGCGATCTCGATCGCCCTGCAGTACGGCGTGCCGCTCGAGACCCTGGTCCAGAAGTTCAGCTTCATGCGCTTCGAGCCGGAAGGGATCACCCAGAACCCGGAGATCCCCTTCGCCAAGTCGATGCCCGACTACATCATGCGCTGGCTGGCCTCGCGCTTCCTCGATGCCGACATCCAGGCCGAGTACGGCATCCTCACCCCAGAGGTGCGGATGCTCAAGGCGGCCGAGGAGGCGGTCCAGTCGGTTTCCGGCGGTGACACCGCTGGCCCGGCCGCGGACACGCCGAGCCGTCCGCCGAGCAACGGAGGCGCCGGACGCAGGGCGTCGTCGGGGAACGGCGGCGGTGGATCGCACGTCCACCATGGCGGCGAACCGCGTCCGGCCTCGGCGGCGCTGACCGACACGCCACCCGTCGTGCCGGCTCGTCTGCAGGGACTCGACCTCGGCCCGGCGTGCGCCCAGTGCGGCGGGATGATGCAGCGCACCGGATCGTGCTACACGTGCGCGAGTTGCGGGAGCAACACCGGCTGCGGGTAGTTGAGAAGTGTCCTGAGTTGTTCAGGGCAAATGTCGCGGTTCGTTCAGCGGCCGCCTCGCCGTCGGTTCTGGCGTGGCCTTCGCGTGGGCGGTCTACGGGATATAGGACGCCGGGGTCCGGCGGTTCGCTGAGGTCTGGGCCGAGGCCGTAGAACGCGTCGGGTGCTGGAACGATCTGCGTCCGCCCCTGGATGGTGCGCAGGACGCCTTGTCTGAGCAGGCTCTGAAGGGCGACGTGTTCGCTGTTTGACGCCGTCCTGAACGTCGTGGTGTGGATCTCGACTTGTGGTCCGGCGTTCCGGTATGAACGCGTCTGCAACTAGATGCGGTTCACGGCGAGCGTGAGCGGTTGAGGCAGGTGTTGGGCGAGCTTCTCGATGACGCGGTCGAGCTTGGCGCGCGAAGTCGATCCTCAGGCCCAACGCGCGGGGGGATCGCCATCGGTCAGATAGCTAGTGTACTGTTGCGAATACAGCTTTACAGCGGGAGGCCTTTTCGAGGATTGCGTCGATTGAGGCGGTCCAGACGAAGGGTTTGGGGTCGTCGTTGTGAGCGTCGAGGTATTGCTCGATTGCGGCTTGGAGGTCGGGGACGCTGTAGAACACGCCGCGGCGAATCGCTTTGTCGGTGAGTTCTCGGAACCACCGCTCGACGAGGTTCAGCCATGAGCTCGACGTCGGCGTGAAGTGGAGGTGGAACCGGGGGTGCTTCTCGAGCCAGTGGTTGACGTTGTCGTGCTTGTGGGTGCGGTAGTTGTCGACGATTAGGTGTAGGTCCTGGTCGCCGGGGAACTCGCGGTCGAGGGTCCGCAGGAACTTGAGGAACTCCTGGTGGCGGTGGCGCGGCAGGCATTGCCCGACGACGCTTCCATCCAGGGTGTTCAGCGCGGCGAACAAGGTCGTGGTGCCGTTGCGTTTGTAGTCGTGGGTCATCGTCCCGGCGCGACCCTTCTTCATCGGCAGACTCGCCTGCGTGCGATCCAGGGCCTGGATTTGGCTTTTCTCGTCTACACAGAGGACGAGCGCCTTCTCCGGCGGGTTGAGGTAGAGCCCGACGACGTCGGTGAGCTTCTCGGTGAACCGCGGGTCGTTGGACAGCTTGAACGAGCGCTGCCGGTGCGGCTTGAGGCCATGCGCGTCCCAGATGCGCTGCACCGTCGCCGGGCTCACGCCCTGAGCCTTGGCCATCGAGCGGCAACTCCAGTGCGTCTCCCCCGGGGGCGTAGTCGTAGTCGTGGCGTCCACGATCGCCTTGACCTTCGCGGCGGTGATCGTCCTGGGCCGCCCACGCCCCGCCTTCACCTCGGTCAACGCCTGCGGCCCGCTAGACTTGAACCGCTCGCGCCACAGAATCACCGTCGGGCGACTCACGTCAAGGTCTCGGGCGATCGCACTGTTCGAATGGCCCTCGGCAGCCAGCAGCACGATCCGCGCCCGAGTGGCCACGCTCTGCGGCGTCCCATGCGCGCGCGCCCAGCGCTCAAGCACCACCCTTTGCTCGTCAGAAACCTCGCTCAAGACCGCTGTCAGCGCCACCACCAGGGACGCTACTGCACCCACCCGATCCTGTCAAGGCATTTACGAGACACTACATAGGCGGTTATCGGCTCGATCGCCACGCGTAGCTTGTGCAAGCCGCCGCGCATGCGGCCCCTGACCGTTCCAATTGGCAGGCCGAGCTCGTTGGCGATCTCGGTAGGGGTCAGCCCGCCGTAGAAGGCGAGGACGATGACTTCTCGCTGCGCGTACCACTCCCCCCACTTGACCGGTGCCATAGGGAGTAGCCTGAAGTTGTCGGAGTTCACGCGCCGCGACGACTAGAGCGCGCGCACGGGTGCTCCCAGAGAGCCATCGCTGATGGCTAGGAGGTCCTGAGACCCTTATGATCGCGTTAGGCGTCATACTTCTCATCGTCGCCGTCCTTGTACCCAAGCTCGCCGTCCTCTGGGCGGTCGGCATCATCGTCTTGGTCGTCGGCATCATCCTGGCGGTTCTCGGGTCGATGGGACGAGCCGTCGGCGGCCGGCGCCACTACTACTGAAGCGCCGGTCCCGGGTCAGGGAGAGCTGACGCGATGAGGAGTCACGCTCGGCTGGGCGCTGTCGCCGGCGCCCAGCGTCGCGGCGAGGCGGTCGCCCGACGGCCCGAGTTCGTCTGGCTGGCCCGGGCCGGACTGATCGCTCGGGGCGTCTCCTACGGCATCATTGGGATCCTCGCCTTGAAGCTCGCCGTCGGGTCGGGCGGCAAGGCGACCAACCAGCGTGGGGCCTTGGAGAAGGTCGCCCAGCAGCCCTTTGGCCAGGCGCTGCTCTTAGCGATGGCGGTCGGGCTCGCCGGCTACGCGCTCTGGCGCCTGGTGCGGGCCGGGATCGGTCACGGCACGCGCGAGAAGGACTCGACCGGTGAGCGCCTCGCCGGTCTGCTCAGCGGCCTCGCGTACGCCGCGCTCTGCATCACCGCGGTGAAGATCCTGGTCGGCGCGAGCACCACCGGCGGCGCGAACAACCCGCAGAAGGCCACCGCCGGCGTGCTGGCCTGGACGGGCGGGACCCTGATCGTCGGGCTCACCGGCGCCGTCCTGATCGGCGTAGGCGTCTACCAGGGCTACAAGGGCGTCTCGAAGAAGTTCCTCCACGACTCGAAGGTCTACATGATGAGCCGCGAGGTCAAGCGCGCCTTCACCGCCGTCGGCGTCTTCGGCCACCTCGGTCGGATGGTGGTCTTCGCGCTCGTCGGCTACGGGCTCATCAAAGCCGGACTCGACTACGACCCGCACCGGGCGATCGGGCTGGACGGCGCCCTCAACGAACTGGCGCACCACGCCGAGGGGCCCTTCCTGCTGGGGGTCGTCGCCCTCGGGCTGATCGGGTTCGCGCTCTACTCGATCGCCGACGCCCGCTACCGGAAGATCTAGATCGACACCAACGAGAAAGGCTCAACCGGCCCGCTCTGAGGCGGGGCAATCCGGTGCACGTGGCGGGTGTGCCCCGCGATGAGACAATTCCGCGACGCGGCGGCTAGAACTTTCGCGACAGTTCACAAGTTGTCAAGGGACGCGGTAGTTTTCCGCCGTGGGTTCTCGACGGTCCGCCGGCCGGAAACCGACCGGCGTACGTCGCTGTCGGCAAACGACGTTCTCGACGTACGCGATTCGCCACGTCGAGGAGCCGAGAAGCTGTTGAGGCTGACCGGCGAGCGGCGGATTCCTGGCCGCTAGAATCATGGTGACATAGACGTCGCCGAGCGGCGAGTGAAGGCAGAGAGGGTCGCATGGAACCGCCTGGGACAGACGCTGGTCATCCGCCGACGGGGGGGGATCCGGGGGGGGTGGTCGAGCTCTACGAGGCGTCGGCCCGCGCGTACCTGACCCAGATGTGCGGTCCGCAGGCCGCCGAGCGTCTGATAGCTCAAGTCATGGAGGATCTCGCCGGGGCGGAGGATCCGGGGGCGGAGGTGGACCGGACCGTCCGCCAGGCGGCCCTCGGCTGGCTCGAGCGCGACGCCCGCAAGCTCGGCCGCCGCCTCTCCGGCGCGCGTTGCCACACGACGCCCGGCCTCCTCGGCCAGCGGAGCTACGGCCGGGTCCCGTGGAAGGATCTCGAGCGCCTCTACCAGCACGTGGGCGCCTGCTCGACCTGCGCCGGGATCGTCGCCCGCTACGACGCCGCTGAATGGAGGCTTTCGAGCGACCTCGCGCAGCTCGGCGCAAGAGGAGCCGTCGGGGCAACCCCGCCCACCGAACCCGAGGCCCTGGAGGCCACCGAGCCGGTTATGCCGGACGGCGCCGGCGAACCAACTGAGACGGAGATCGCCGAGCCGCAGGGCGACCGGATGGCCGCGGTTGCGGAATCCGATCCCGCCTGGGAGGCTCCGGCGGCGCCAGCCGACGCGCCGCCCTATTTCACGGCCCGGGAGATCGAGCCGCCCGCCGAGGACGATGAGTCCTTCTCCGGAGAGACCGGACGGCCCGACCGGCACGAGAACGGGGGTGGATGGTCGGCGGTGGGAATGGGGACGGGGTTCCCGGCGGTGACGGCCGCCGAAGCGACAGGTCAGCCGGAATCCCCGCCCCCCGCGGCCGAGGCGGAGGAGCTCCGCGGCCCTGAGGCGGGCGACCCGAGGCCGCCGCTACCGAGCACGCGCGGGCGGCGCAGGTCGCTCGGCGGGCGCAAGCGGTCCAGGTCGCAGGAATGGGCGAGCCCGCCGGAGGAGGGGGAGCCGGGCGGGCGGGCCCCGGCCGCCGAGCTGGTCGACGGCGCCGAGTCGGATCGCGGTCGCGCGGCTGAGGAGGTCGGCATCGGGCAAGTCGGCGGCCTTGCGCTGGCCGCCGAGCTCGGCCAAGCGGCCGAAGAAGCGGCTGAGCATCAACGGACGGTTCACGCGCGAGAGTTGGCCGAGGAAGCCGAGCGGCGGCGCGCCGCCTTGACCGCGGAACTTGCCGAGGCCGCCGAGGCCGCGCGGGTCGCCCAGGCGGCCGAGCTTGCCGAGGTCGCGAGCGCCGCCCGAGCCGCCCAGGCGGCCGAGCTCGCCCAGGCGGCCGACGCCGCGAAGCGCGCCCTGACGGCCGAGCTCGCCCAGGCCGCCGAAGAAGCTCAAGCGGCGCAGGCCGCCGCGCTCGCTCGAACCGCTGAAGAGGCTGGGGCGGCGCAGGCGGCCGAGCTTGCCCGGGCGGCCGAAGAGGCTCGGGTCGCGCAGACGGCCGAATTTGCCCAGACGGCTGAACGGGCTCGAGGGGCGCTGGCCGCCGAGCTCGCCCAGGCGGCCGAACAGGCGCGGTCCGCGCTGGCCGCCGAGCTCGCCCAGGCGGCCGAACATGCTCGGGCCGCGAACGCGGCCGAGCTCGCCGAGGCGGCGGACCGAGCCCGGGCGACCGAGGGCGCCGAGCGGGCCCACGCGCTCGAAGAGGCCCGTGCCCTGCACGCCGCCGAGCTCGCCGACGCGGCCGACGCGGCCCGAGTCGCCCAGGCCGCCGAGCTCGCCGAGACACTGGACGCGGCCAAGCGGGCGTTGGCGCATGAGCTCGCCCAAGCCGCCGACCGGGCCCGTCTCGCCCAGGCCGCCGAGCTCGCCCGGGCTGCCGACGAGGCGCGGGCCGCGCAGGCCGCGGAGCTCGTTCGGGCCGGCGAGGAGATCCGGGCGGTCCAGGCCGCGGAGCTTGCCCGTGCCGCCGAGGAGGCCGCTGCCTCCCAGGCCGCCGAGCTCGCCCGGGCCGGCGAGGAGTCGCGGGCCGCTCAGGCCGCGGAGCTTGCCCGGGCCGCCGAGGAGGCCCGGGCCGAGCAGGCCGTCGAGCTCGCTCACGCCACCGAGGAGGCCCGTGCCGTCGAGGCCGCCGAGCTCGCCCAGGCCGCCGATCGAGCCCGGGTCATCCAGGCGGCCGAGCTCGCGGCCGAGGCCGAGGCCGCCCACGTCGCCCTGGCGGCGCAGCTGGCCGAGGCGGCCGAACAGGCGCGCCAGAGCCAGGACGCCCAGCTTGCCCAAGACGCAGCGCGGGCCCTCGCCGACCAGGCCGCCCGGCCGCCCGAGCCCGACCTCGCCGTGCGCGACCCGGCCGGCGAAGTCGTCGACGCGGCACCCGGGGAGCGGGCTCCGGTCGAGCGGCTGGTGCTCCCGCTCGTCCTCCTCATGCTCCTCATACGCCGCATCATCGACCGCAAGCCTCCCGCGGGCGGCGGCTGAACGCTCCGCTCGACGGCCAGACGCCACCCCGCGGCGCGGGGCCCTCAAATGCAGCCGATAGCGACGGCCGGGCTTTGGGCGGTACTGGTCGGACCGCCGGACCTGACCGAGGCGATCGTCCGGGACTGCCCGACCGAGCAGGTGATCGGCGGGGTCTTGATCGTGTAGCGGTGCTTTGCCTTGACCTGGAAGAAGGTCACGGTACGTGTTGCCTGGTGAATCCAGCGGCCGCGGATCTGCTGCTGGCTCTGCGCCGTCGCTGTCGCCTGGGATCGCCGCGCGGCGCACGTGAACGTGACCGTCGCGATCGTCTTGGCCGGAGCCCCGCCGACCTGCACGGGCGCGTGGGCAACTACGCGACAAGGCGACCCGACCGACGCGTCCCGCATTGGCCAGACCGTGCCGGCGGAGAGTCCGAACACGACCGTCACCAGCCCGCCAGCGCCAAGAACAGCCACCCTGCCCGTCGCCGCCGTCACCCCCGGATGGTACCGCTGGTCCGGCGGTGGGTTCCCGTCGTGTCCCGGACGGCGGCCAGGTCTCAAGCTTCAGAGCTCGGTCAGGCGCCGGCTGAGGAAGCGCCGCTCGGGTTCCGAGGCCGCCAGCTCGAGCGCCCGCCCGAACGCGGCGCGCGCCTCCGCGATGCGGCCGAGCCGGCACAGCAGCTCGCCGCGCGTCGAGTGCAGGTACTGATAGTCGTCGAGCGCGAGGCCGTCGACGATGACCAGGGCCGCTTCGGGCGACCCCGCCTCGGCGATCGCCACGGCCCGGTTGAGCTCCACCACCGGCGAGCCCGTCAGCAGCGTCAGCTCGCGGTAGAGCGCGGCCACCTCGGGCCAGTCGATCGGCTGCTCCAGTTGCCGGGAAGCGATCACCGCCTGGATGACGAAGTTGCCCCGCCCGCGCAGGGCGAGCGCCCGGTCGAGTGCCGCGCGGCCCTCGCGGATCTGCGCCGCGTCCCACAGCGCGCGATCCTGGTCGGCCAGGAGGACGAGCCCGACGGCTGAGAACCGCGCCGCCCGGCGCGCTTCGTGGAGCAGCATCAGCGCCCGAAGGCCGTGCGCCTCGTGCTCGTCGGGCATCAGGGCCGCGAGCAGCCGGCCGAGCCGGATCGCCTCGGCGGCGAGCTCGACGCGCCCGCCGTAGCCCTCGTTGAAGATCAGGTAGACGACCGCGAGGACGGCGGCGAGACGCTCGGGCAGCAGGTGATCCGGCGGGACGGTGAACGGGATCCCCGCCGCCTTGATCTTCGCCTTCGCCCGCGTCAGGCGGCGCTTCATCGTCTCGGGCGAGACGAGGAACGCCCGCGCGATCTCCTCGGTGCTAAGCCCGCCGAGCGCGCGCAACGTCAAGGCCACCTGGCCCTCGGTCGCCAAGGCCGGATGGCAGCAGGTGAAGATCAGCTCGAGCCGCTCGTCGGGAATCATCGTCTCGCCCATGTCGTCGCCGTCGTCAGCCGCGGCCTGGGCGACCACGAGCAGCCGCGTCTTCTCGGCCAGCGTCCGCTCGCGCCGAAGCCGATCGATCGCGCGGTTGCGCGCGGTCGTCACCAGCCAGCCGCCCGGGTTGGCCGGCGCACCGTCGCGCGGCCAGCGCTCGGCGGCGATCGCGAACGCGTCCTGAGCGGCCTCCTCGGCGAGGTCGAAGTCGCCGAAGAAGCCGATCAGGTGACCGAGGACCCGGCCCCACTCCTCGCGGAAGACGGCGTCGATCAGGGCTGGCGCTCCACCAGAGGACGAACCTCGACGCTGCCGCCGAGCCGAGCCGCCGGGATTCGCCCCCCGACCGCGAGCGCCGCGTCGAGGTCGTCGGCCTCGAGGATGTAGTACCCGCCGAACACCTCCTTGGTGTTCGCGAACGGGCCGTCGGTGACCAGCATCTCGCCATCCTCCACCCGGATCGTCGTGGCGGTCTCGACCGGCTTCAGCTGCGCGCCGCCGACGACGCGGTCGTCCTCGCTGATCGCGAAGTACTCGCCGGACACGGCCTCGCGCTCGCTCTCGCTCAGCGGGTCGTAGGAGCCGGGCCTTTCATAGATCAACAGGGCGTACTGCATTGAGGCCTCCTCGGTGTATTTGGTATGCCCCTACGACGAACGGGAACGACCGGAGGGGACGGCGGTCGCCTGACGCCCCGGCGAATTTCCCCTTCACCGCCCATCTTCCCGCGCCGGGCGCCTGAAGTCCCGCCGACATGCCGTCAGCCCTGGCGCTGACTGGCACAAGGACGCTTGACAGCGTGCCAACGATGTGCCACCATGGCACCATGGACCTGCGGCCTTACGTCGAGAACATCAACCGCCAGCTTGCGGTGGCCGCCGAGGCCGGAGGCGACGACGCCCGGGCGCTCGCCGAGCGCCTCGCCGCACCGTTGGACGCGGCCCTTCGCCTGGCTCTACAGGACGTGCTGGAGGCGGCGGCGGAGGAGATCACCACTGAGCTCGCCCCGGGCTCGGTCGAGCTTCGCCTCCGCGGACGCAACCCCGAGTTCGTCGTCACGGCCCCGCCGGCGGCCAGGTCGGTCGAGGGTCCGTCCGAGAATGACGTCGACCTGGCGCCACTCGGCGGACCGGCGGCACCGGCAGGTGGGGTGGGGCGCGCCCCCGGGGAGGGCGACGAGGGCGGGATGGCGCGAATCAACCTTCGGATGCCCGACCAGCTCAAGGCCCGCGTCGAGCAGGCGGCGGCGAGCGAGGGCGTCTCGATCAACACCTGGCTGGCGCGAGCAGCCGCTGGCGCCCTCGAGCGAGGCGACCGCCGGCGCCAGACCCGGGCCCCGCAGAGCGCCCAGCGCTACACGGGCTGGGCGCGCTGACCGAGCCCGCCGATGTCTCCCGCCCCGACTGCCAACCAGCGACAAGCTGACCCCCCGGAAAGGACCCGCCATGCCGGTTTTCGCTAGTCCCGAACCCGTCTCCGTCACCATCGAGCTCGGCGTCGGCGACATCCGGATCGTGGCGAGCGAGCGCACCGACACCGTGGTCGACGTGCGGCCGTCAGACCCCGCCAAGCGGGTGGATGTCGCGGCAGCCGAGCAGACCCGCGTCGAGTACGCCGGCGGCAGGCTGCTGATCCACGCACCCAAGGGGTGGCGGCAGTGGACCTTCCGGGGCGGCGCCGAGTCGATCGACGTCCAGATCGAGCTGCCGGCGGGCTCGAGCGTGCGGGCCGAAGCCGGGATCGCCGGTCTGCGCTCGACCGGTCGGCTCGGCGAGTGCCGCTACCTGACCGGCGTCGGCGACATTCAACTCGAGCAGGCCGGCCCGACCCAGATCAAGACCGGCGTCGGGGACATCGCCGTCGAGCGGGCGCTCGACCAGGCGCAGCTCACCACGGGCGCCGGTGCCGTGCACGTCGGCAGGATCGACGGCACCGGCGTGGTCAAGAACTCCAACGGAGACACGTGGATCGGCGAGAGTGCCGGAGACCTCCGGGTCAACGCCGCCAACGGCACGATCACGGTCGACCGGGCCCATGCCACCGTGGCGGCCAAGACGGCCAACGGCGATGTCCGTCTCGGCGAGATCTCCGGCGGGGTGGTCCTCGCCGAGACCGGATTCGGCCGGCTCGAGTTCGGTGTCCGCGACGGCGTTGCCGCCTGGTTGGAGCTCCACACCGGGTTCGGCAAGGTCGAGAACGGCCTCGAGGCCGCCGGGCCCCCCGAACCGGGGGAGGCCACGGTCGAGATACGGGCCCGCACCTCCTACGGCGACATCAGCATCCGCCGCGCCCTCGCCACCGGCACGCCGGCCCGGAGCTGAGCCCCGTGCGGCGCAGCAATCCCCTGTCCGCGCCTGACGCGCCCGCCATCCGCGCGGCGGGCCTCCGCCAGAGCTTCGGCGACGTCGTCGCCCTCGACGGCCTCGACCTCGAGGTCGCGGCCGGCACCGTGTTCGGGCTGCTCGGGCCCAACGGAGCCGGCAAGACCACGCTCGTGCGCATCCTGGCGACACTCCGGCGACCGACCGCCGGCCGGGCGAGCGTGCTCGGCCGTGACGTCGTCGCCGACCCGCTCGCCGTCCGCCGCCTGATCGGGCTGGCCGGCCAGTTCGCGGCCGTCGACGAGGAGCTCACCGGCCGCGAGAACGTCGAGATGGTCGGGCGCCTCTACCGACTCTCGGCCGCCGAGGCGAGGCAGCGGGCCGGCGATCTGCTCGACCGCTTCGGGCTCGCCGACGCGGCCGACCGCCGGGTATCGACCTACTCGGGCGGAATGCGCCGGCGGCTCGACCTCGGCGCGAGCCTCGCCGGCCGGCCGCCGGTGCTGCTCCTCGACGAGCCGACGACCGGCCTTGACCCGCGTTCACGGCAAGAGCTCTGGAGCATCGTCGACGAGCTCCGCCGCGCCGGGACGACCGTGCTCCTGACCACTCAGTACCTCGAGGAGGCCGACCGCCTGGCCCAGCGGATCGCGGTCGTCGATCGCGGGCGCATCGTGGCCGAGGGTACCGTCGCCGAGCTCAAGGGCGCGATCGGGAGCGAGGTTCTGGTCGTCCGGGTCGCCGACCTGCGGAGCGTCACCGAGGCGGCGGCGGCGCTCGGGGACCTCAGCACCGGCGAGGCGCCGCTGGTCGACGCCGCCGCCGGTGAGATCCGGCTCTCCGTCGTCGACCCGGGCGCGTCGGCGGAGGCCGTGCGCCGCCTCGACGCGCGCGCCCTGCCGATCGCCGCCATCGAGCTGACGCGGCCGAGCCTCGACGACGTGTTCCTCACGCTGACCGGACGGCGCGCCGAGGGCCAGCCGAGCGATCCGGCGCACGAGCAGGAGGCCGCATGAGCACCACGATCTCGACCCGACCCGAGCCGATCGCAGCCGGGCGGCGACGCCTCACGATGTCTCAGACCGTGGCCGACAGCCGGGTGATGGCCGTCCGCCAGCTGCGCAAGACGCTGCGCCGGCCGATGCTTGTGATCTTCGCGCTCGTCCAGCCGGTGATCCTCGTGCTGCTCTTCCGCTACGTCTTCGGAGGCGCGATCAGGACGGGCAGCGTCAGCTACGTCGACTTCCTGATGCCGGGGATCATCGTCCAGACCGCGATCTTCGGCTCCCTGATCACCGGAATCGGCCTGACCGAGGACCTCAAGGCCGGCGTCGTCGATCGGTTCCGCTCGCTGCCGATGGCTCGGTCGGCGGTCCTGATCGGGCGCACCGCGGCGGATGTCGTGATGAATGTCCTTTCGCTGGTCGTGATGGTGCTCGTCGGCCTGGCGATCGGCTTCCGGCCGAGCCAACCGATCTACGACCTCGCGCTCGCCTTCGCCCTCGTCCTGTCGTTCTCCTACGTCTTCTCATGGATCAGCGCCTACATCGGCCTGGCCGTGCGCGACCCCGAGACCGCCCAGTCGGCCGGCTTCATCTGGGTCTTCCCGCTCACCTTCGCCTCCTCGGCGTTCGTCCCGACCTCTTCGATGCCCGGAGCCGTCCGTGCCTTCGCCGAGCTCAACCCCGTGACGCTGGTCGTCGACGCCGCCCGAGCCCTGACCATCGGTCAGGGCGACGCGCTCTCGCCGGCGCTCGGGACGCTCGCCTGGCTCGCCGGGCTCCTGGTCGTCTTCGTTACGCTGGCGGTCCGGCGCTTCCGCCGAGCCTGAGGCTCAGGACCCGGCGTTCGCCGTGGCGATCTTCGAGTTGACGAGCACGAGCGGCGCCTTGGGGTCGTGGGGCTGGGGAATCGCCGCGAGGCTGAACTCGGAGATCACGCCGGGGCGGAAGACCAGGCAGTGGGTCGACCCGCCGTATTGGAAATGGCCGAGCTCCTCGCCCTTGCCCACGTGGTAGCCGGGCTCGAGGTCGGCGCCGATCACGCAGGAGGAGACGTCCGACATTCCGACCGCGACGAAGGCCATCAGCCCGATGACCGGATCCTCGGCCTCGATCAGGACGATCGCCCGGGCCGCGACGTGGGCGAGATAGGACTGCGAGTTCGTCGGCTCGACCGCATCCTTGCCCTCGGAATCGGCTTCGGAGAAGTAGGTGCCCGCGCAGACGAATGCCCTGACGATCGTGCCGGCCACCGGGCTGTGCCACCGGTGGTAGTTGCGGGCGCTCAGAAAGGCCTGGTACACCGTTCCGCCGACGAACTGGGCGGCCGTCTCGTCGCCGGCCAGCATGTCCTGCAGGGAATAGGGCTGGCTCTTGATCCAGAACCGGTCCTCGAGCTTGACGTCGGTGCTGATCCCGTAGGGCAGCGACTCGCAGGCGCTGACGATCACCTTGTCGTCGTCGGGCGCCGCCACCGGCCGGGCGCCGTCCTTGAAGCGACGGGTGAAGAAGTCGTTCCACGAGCCGAACCCCCAGTGCTCGTCGTCGGGGTCGTGCCGGTACTGCTCGATTCCGATCGCGCGGCGGGCCTCGTCGCTCTTCCAGCCGGACGGCGAGTCGTTGAGCACGTAGAGCGAGTCGGCGCTGCTGAGGAACTTGCACCAGGCGGTCAGGATCTTCCCCAGCATCGCGTTGATCCGCGGGTCGCGGAAGGCCGCGAACCCGGCCGGCGTCCCCATCGACCAGTCGAGGATCGCCCCGATCGGCGTGGCCACCATCGCCTCGTCGCTGAACGCGGGCGCCATCCGCAGCACCTCGTTGATCAGGCGCAGCAGCTGCTCGACGCTCTCGACGTGGCGCTTGCGGTACGCCTTGGTGCTCGGCACCTGCTCGATCATCTGCGAGACGTACATCCGCACCACCGGATCGCTGTCGAGCAGCCGCTGGAACTCCTTGATCACCGGATGGAGCTCGACCCGTTCGCCGATCGCCTCGACCCGCTCGCGGTGACCGGCCAGCCACGACTCCAAGCCGTCCTGGTCGGGCGGGAGCCAGCCGGCCCGGCGCTTGACGTCGACTTCGTGAGGCTGGGCGGTCATCGCGGGCGGCACATACCCGCTCGCCCCCGCGCGCAAGCACGTCCGGGTTCTCGCCGCCGAGATTTCTGGGCGGGTCCTAGTTCGCCGGCCCTCGGCAGACTGCTCGACCTGGCGGCGACTCGGCCATCGACCCGGGGTCCTCGGCCAACCGGTAGCGTGGAGCCATGTCCTCCGAATGGCCGCCCCTGCGCTACGCGGACTGGCGCCCGACCTGTGACACCCTCCACGCCCACACACAGGTGCTCGGCAAGCTCGCCGTCGCCCTCGCACCGCCCGAGCCTCAACTCCAGCACGCGGCGCTGCGCCTGAGCGCCCGGGGTTGGGAGACCGCGCCGCTACCGGCACCCGACGGATCGGGCGCGATCGTCGTCGCCCTCGACCTCCACCGCCACGAGGCGGTCGCCGAGCACAGCGACGGTCGCAGCGTCCGCGTCGCCCTGACCCCGGATCGTCCGGTCGGTGAGGTCACCCGCGAGGTGCTCGGGTCCGTCGGCGCGCTCGGCGGTCGGGTCGAGATCAACCCCACCCCACAGGAGGTCGGGTGGAGTGTGCCGCTCGACGAGGACGACGAGCACAAACGCTATGACCGCGCCGCGGTCGAGACCTACTTCGCCGCCGCGACGCAGGCCGCCCTCGTCCTCGCCGAGTTCCGCGCCCCCTACCGCGGGCGCTCGACCCCGGTCAACGCCTGGTGGGGCTCCTTCGACCTGGCCGTCAGCCTGTTCTCCGGGCAGCCCGCCGATCCACCGTCCGAGGATTTCATCATGCGCAACGCGATGAACGCCCAAGAGGTCGCCGTCGGCTGGTGGCCGGGGGACGAGCGCTACGGCCAGGCGGCCTTCTACGCCTACGCCCATCCGGCGCCCGACGGCTTCGACGCCGCCGAGCTCTCGCCTCCCGCGGCCCGGTGGGAGGCGGCCCTCGGCGAGTACGTCCTCGACTGGGAGGACGCTCGGCGAAGCGCCGATCCCCGGGCCTCCGCCCTCGACTTCGCCCGCTCGGCCTTCCACTTTGCCTGCGAGCTCTGCGGCTGGGAGCCCGCCCTCCCCGCATCCGTCGACGGAACGCCGCCCCCGGTGACCTGACCTTTCGGGTCGTGCGCTTCGCCGCGCCGCCGCCGCCGCCCTGGTCGCGGCGTCCTCCCCCGCTCGCCCTCCACAGCCCCCGCCACGGCGTGCCGGTCCTCGACGGCCTTTAATGGCAGATGCCTCGCCGCACCGCGCTGAGCACACACAGAAACCCCAAGCATGCGATCATCGCCCCGTGGGGGGGCCCGACAGCCCGGGCGGCATCAGTGCGTTCGTCCCGGCCGACGTACGTCGGGCGATCGCCCGGGGCGAGGCGCTCGCCGACCGGGGCGACGGATCGGTGCTCGAGGCCGATGTCTCGAGCTTCACTCGCCTGGCCGAGACGCTCGCCCAGCGCCACGGCCCCCGCCGCGGCGCCGAGGAGGTCGCCGCCCTCCTGACCCGCGTCTACGGCGCCGTCGTCTCCGAGGTCGACCGCTTCGACGGCAGCGTCGTCGAGTTCACCGGCGACGCCGTCTCCTGCTGCTTCCACGCCGACGACGGCGCCCGGGCCGTCCACTGCGGCCTCGCCATGCAGGCGAGGATGGACGAGCTCGGGACCGATGCCGTCGATTCCCCGGCCCTCAAGGTGATCATCGCCACCGGCGCCTTCCGGCGGTTCTCGGTCGGCGACCCCGCCGTCCGCCTGCTCGAGGTGCTCGCCGGCCCGGCCGTCGACCGCCTCGTCGCCATCGGCTCCCTCGCCGGCCCCGGCGAGGTGCTCGTCGACGGGGCCACCGCCCGGCGGCTCGGCGCTCGCCTCGAGCTCGACGGCTGGCGGCTGGGGCCCGGGCGGCCGGCCGCGCTCGTTCGCGCCATGCTCGAGCCGGCCGGCCCCGCGCCGGCGGCCTTCGTCGAGATCGACGCCGCACACGCCCGGCGCTGGCTCCCCGCCGCGCTCCACGAGCGCCTCAGCCACGGCGACGAGAGCCTGCTCGGCGAGCTGCGCTCCGTGGTCGCCCTGTTCGCCGGGTTCGGGGGCATCGACTACGCCGGCGACGACGCCGGCGAACGGCTCGACGCCTACGCCCGCTTCGCCCAGGACACGCTCGAGGACTACGGCGGAACCCTGTTCGCGATCGCCGTCGACGCCAAGGGCAGCTACCTGTGCGCCGGGTTCGGCGCCCCCCTGACCCACGGCGACGATCCCCTCCGCGCGGCCGCGACCGCCGTCGCGCTCCGCGCGCCGCCCGCCGCGGCCGGCGGCGTCGAGGCCGGCGGCATCGGTTTGACCCGCGGGCGGCTCTACGCCGGGATGTACGGCGGCCGTACCCGGCGGACCTTCGGGCTTCAGGGCAGCGAGGTGAACCTCGCCGCCCGGCTCATGGAGAACGCCGCTCCCGGGCAGATTCTCGTCGAGGAGTCGCTCGCCCTGCTGCTCGAACCGCGCCACCACCTCCGCCCGCTCCCGCCGCGGCGCGTCAAGGGCCGCGAGCGGCCGGTGGCCGTGCGCGAGCTGCTCGGGCCGCGACCGGCCCCGCCCGAGGCTCCGGCCCCGCCCGACGCGGCCGACATGGCCGACATGGTCGACCGCGCGTACGAGCGGGCGGCGATCGAAGCCTGCCTGCGCGGCCTGCGCGACGGCATCGGCGGGGTACTCGTGCTCGAGGGCGAGCCCGGGATCGGCAAATCCCGCCTCGTGCGCCACCTGACCGACCGGGCGGCCGCCGAGGGATTCGTCGTCCACGCCGGAGCCGGCGATCCGATCGAGCGCGGAGACCCCTACCACGGCTGGCGCCCCGTGTTCACCGGCGCGCTCGGCCTCGATCCCCTGCCCGACGATCCCGACGTCCGCCGGCGCGAGGCCGGCGAGCGGCTGGCCGCCGCCCACCCGGCGACCGGGCCGGGCGCCGACGGCCGGCTCGGCGCGCTGTTCTCGGTCGTCGTCCCGCTCGAGCTGGCCGGCGACCCGGCCACCGCCGGGCTGTCGGGGGAGGCGCGCGGTCAGGCGACGCGGGATCTGCTCGCCGAGACGCTCGGCGCCCTCGCGGCAAGCCGCCCGACGCTCGTCGTCCTCGAGGACGCCCACTGGCTCGACTCCGCCTCGCTCGGCTTGGCGCTGCGGCTCGCCGTCGCCCCCGGGCCGCTGCTCTTCGTGCTGAGCACGCGACCGATCGCCGAGGCCGGCCGCGGCGAGCTCGATCGCCTCGTCGCCACCCCGGGCTGCGCCCACCTGCGAATCGGGCCGCTACCGAGCGCCGACGCCGTCGAGCTCGCCGCGCGCGCGATCGGGCACCCGCCGTCGGCCCGGCTGGCGGCGATGGTCGGCGCCAGGGCGGGCGGCAACCCGCTGTTCACCCGCGAGCTCGCCTACGTCCTGCGCGACGGCGAGAGCCACAGCGGCCCCCCCGCCGACGTCACCCCGGCCGACTCGCCCGACCGCGTCGAGACGGTGATCGCCAGCCGCGTCGACCGGCTGCCGGCCGGGGCGCAGAACCTGCTCAAGGTCGGCAGCGTGCTCGGCCTGGCCTTCGCCGCCGACGCCCTCCGCGCCCTCGCCGGCCCCGGCGCCCTCGACCATCGCCGCCGCCTCGAGGCGCTCGAGCTCCTCGCTCCGGCCCTCGACTCCGCCCCCGACGCCCTGTCCTTCCGGCACGCCCTGATTCGCGAGGTCGTCTACTCCCAGCTCCTCTACGCCCAGCGCCGCGACCTCCACCGGCGCGCGGCCGAGTACTACGAGGCGACCGGCGCCGCCGGCTCGACCCGCGCCGCCCTGGCCCACCACTGGGAGCAGGCGGAGGTTCCCGGCCGTGCCGTCGAGCACCTCGTGGCCGCCGGCGAGGCCGCGCTCCACGCCGGGGCCTTCCAGGAATGCCGCGACGCCTACGAGCGGGCGCTCAAGCTCACCGCCGGAGAGCCGGCCACCGGGCGGCGCGCCGAATGGACCTGGCTGGCGGCCAACGCGTGCTACCGCCTCGGCGAGATCGAGCGCAGCCGCGAGCTCGGCACCGAGGCTATCGCCGCCCTCGACCGTCCGGTGCCCGCCGGCGGTCCCGCGGCCGTCGGCGTCGCTGCCGTCGGCGAGCTCGCCCGGCAGGCGCTCCACCGCCTGCTCCCCGGCGTCCCCCGTCCGGCGCCGCCGGCGGAGCGCGACGGGCTGCTGTTGGCCGTCGAGGCTCTGGTGATGATGGCCGAGGTCTACTACGTCGCGGCCGACAAGGCGCGCTCCGGCTACGTCGCCCTCCGCGCGCTCAACCTCGCCGAGCGCCTCGGGCCCAGCCGCGAGCTGGCCGGCTGCTACGGGGCCATGTGCGTCATCGCCGGCCTCGTCGGCGCCCACCGCCTCGCCGAGCGCTACGGCGAGCTCTCGCGCCGGACCGCCGCCGAGCTCGGCGACCCCGACTGCAGCGCCCACACCCTCCAGCAGGTGTGCATGTACCGCTCGAGCGTCGGCCCCTATGCCGCATTCAGCGAGCTCTACGCCACCGCGATCGACGAGTACCGCCGGCTCGGCGACCGCCCCCGCCTGCGCGACACCGCCGGTATGGCCGGGATCGCCGACCATCTCTTCGGCCGTCCGCACCAGGCCGAGCTACGGCTGGACGAGCTGCTCGCCGCCGTCGAGCCCCAGGAGGCGACCCTCGGCGCCGCCTGGGCGTACCTCTGGCTCGGCATCGTGGCCCTGCGGCGCGGCCGCTCGGAGGAGACGCTCGAGCGCCTGCGCACGGCCGACGGCCTGCGCGACCGCGAGGCCGTCGACGTCATCTCGGTCAACGTCCGCGCGATCTGCGCGCTCGCCCTCTGGCGAACCGGTCGCGACGCCGATTCGCACGCGGAGGAGGAGGCCGCCTGGGCGCTCGTGCGCCGCCTCGGCCGCCGCCCGGCCGCCCACATCGTCCTCGACGGCTACTGCGCCCTGGCCGAGCTCGCCCTCGCCCGCTGGGACGCCGCCGGCTCGCCGGCGCCGCGCCTGCGGGCCCGCCGCCGCGCCCGGGAGGCGTCGCGGAACCTCCGCGCCTACGCCCGCATGTTCGCGATCGGCGAGCCCGCCCGCCGGCTCTACGAAGGCGAGCGAGCCCGACGCCTCGGCCGCCCCGAGGCGGCGATCGCCGCCTGGCGCCGAGCCCTCGCCGCCGCCACCAGGCTCGACATGCGCCACGAGCTCGCCCTCGCCCACGCCGCCCTCGGCGACCACCTCCCCGCCGGCCCCGAGCGCGGCGGCCACCGCGCCCGCGCCGCCGAGCTCCTCGCCGAGCTCGGCGCGCCGGCCACGACCCGAGCCGTGACCCCGCGGTGATCGGGGGGGCCGTCCAGCCGAGCCCGCGACCCCGCGGTGATCACCGGGCCGGCGACCGGACCCCAGTGCACGATCAACGCCGGCGGCATGGAGGCGGCCACATCTCCGGGATGGCTCTGCGCCAACGCGCCGGCGCGCGAGGCGATCGTCGGTGTCTACTCATGAAGGGCGCACCGGCCGGCGACCACCCGTCCAAGAGATCCCGATGTCTGCGCGCGGACGTCCGCGTAGCGACCATTGGAAATGACGCGGCGGCCGATCCCGGGCATACATAGGGGGAAGCCAACTTAAAGGAGACCATCATGCTGCTCGCACTCGCACTCGTACTGTTGGTCATCGCCATCGCCGGTGGCGTCATCGTCCACCCGCTGCTGTTCCTGATCGCCATCCTCGCCATCGTGCTCTTCTTCAGCGGAGGCCGGCGCGGAGCCGGTTCCGGCCTGCGCCTCTGAGCACGCCCGCGGCGGTCGGCCCCGCGACGGGCCGGCCGCCGGTCAGCTGATCGCCGCCACCAGCCGGTGGTGGCGCAGCTGCTCGGGCGGAGGACCATGGAGGGTCCACGTGCCGTGCTGCGAGCGGCTCAGCCGACCCGAGCGAACCAGCTCGCCCATCGCCGTGGTGACCGACGGACGGTGGGCCCCCACCAGGTCGGCCAAGCGCTGGTGGGAGAGCGGCAGCGGCACTGCGATGCCCTCCGGTCGAACCCGCCCCCAGCGCTCGGCCAGGTGCCACAGCGTGAGCAAGAGCCGGTCGTCGACCCGCGGATGGTGGGCGATGGCCAGCGCCACCGCCAGCGAATGGGCCCGCCGCGTCCCGCGGCTGAAGAGCTCGACCCCGAGCTGCGGCCACGGGGTCATCCGCGTCACCAGCCCGTTGTCGAGCACGGCCAGCCGCGACGGCTCGAGCACCTGCCAGCCGACCTCGGCCTGGACATGGGAGCCCTCGGTGTCCCAGCGCCACGGACGCATCACGTCCCCCGGCCCCAGCAGCTCGACGCATCGGCGTCCGAGCACGTCGACCTCGCGCGTGAGCAGGCCGTCGATGATCAGAAAGCCGCGGTGATGGCGCTCGGGCTCGAGCGTGGCCGCCGCGTCCCAGCCGCCCGGCGACAGGCGGCGCACCCGGGTCAGCGCCTCGCGCCGGGCCCGCTCGCGGTCGACCGGATCGAGCAGCTCGGCCAGATCCGCGTCGGCGTCGACGATGCTGATCAGGTCGACGACCCGGCTCATCGCTGCGGATCCTCCATGCCCTTGCGGCGGAGCTCCGCCCGCGCCGCATCGGTCTTGCCCAGGCCGTCGAGCCCCATCGCGCCGAGCACGCCCACGGTCTTGGTGAACTGGATCTCGTCGTACTGGACGACCTGGACCCGGTTGCCCCACGGGTCGCGGAAGTCGAGCCCGGCGCCCTCGAGGATCTCCACCCCCGCCGCCTCGAGCGCCTCGCGCACCGCCCCGGCGTCGTCGACCACGAGACCGAAATGCCGCGACTCGTCGGCCCCCTGCGTCCGCCCGGCGGCCAGCGCGATGAACTGGTCGCCGGCGTCGACGAACGCCATCCGCGACCCCACCCGTCCCCGCAGCGTGAACTCGAGCACCCGTCCGTAGAATTCGAGCGCCTCGTCGACGTCCCCGACCTCGAGGGCGATGTGGTTGATCCCCACCAGACTTGCCCGTCTCACCTGCGGCCCTCCGTTCTCCTGTCGCGTCCCCTCAGGCTAGCCCGTCGGCCGTCTGGAAAGCCCGATCAGGAGTGGTATAAACGCCTGCACCCAACTCGAGGTGAGCGTCATGAAGGTGTACGGGCCGGCCCCCGAGACGAGAGCCGAGACCATCAAGCGCTACGGCGAGCTCGCCGATCGCGGGGACGACCCCGCGCTCGCCGCCCGGGCCTGGACGAGTGCCGGCTTCGACGATCCGATCGCCGCCAGCTGGCTCGAGGCCCGCTGCTTCGACGCCGCCGCCGCCCGCGCGCTCGCCGAGCTCGACGTCACCCCCGGCCAGGCCTCCAAGCGCACCCGCGACGGCAAAGGCGGCTACATCGACACGATCGGCTACAAGGTGGCGATGGGCGACCTCACGGCCCGCCAGGGTGCCGCCCGCTGCCTCTCCAGTCGCTAGCAGCGTGACCGGCTTGGCCGAGCGCGACCCCGACCTCGTTTGGTCGACCACCGAGGGCGACCTGCGCCGGCGGCGCCCCGCGCCACCTCCGGGCTCGCCGCCGGCCGCCGCCGCCGGTCGAGTCAAGGTGCGCCGGGAGATCGCCAAGCGCCGCGGAAAGGCGGTCACCACGGTGGCGGGCGCGCCCCTCGACGACGCCGGCCTGCGCGAGTTGGCCGGCGCGCTCAAGAAGCGCTGCGGCGTCGGCGGGACGGTCAAGGGCGGGGTCATCGAGCTCCAGGGCGACCACCGGACCGCCGTCGTCACGCTCCTCCGCGCCCGGGGCTACGACGTCGTCCTCGCCGGCGGCTGATCGATAACCTGCGCCCATGTCAACCAACGAGAAGCCCCAGGTCGACGTCGCCTCCGACCAGCCGCCGTCCTACCAGCTCGAGCTCGACGACATCACCGTCGGCGACGGCGAAGAGGCGACGTCCGGATCGACCGTCGAGGTCCACTACGTCGGCGTCTCCTGGTCGACCGGGAAGCAGTTCGACGCCTCCTGGGACCGCGGGAGCACGTTCAAGTTCGGCCTCGGCCAGGGCCAGGTCATCAAGGGCTGGGACGACGGCGTGGCCGGGATGAAGGTCGGCGGCCGGCGGCGCATCACCATCCCGCCGGCGCTCGGCTACGGCAAGCGCGGCGCCGGCGGCGTAATCGGCCCCGACGAGACGCTCGTCTTCGTAGTCGACCTGATCGGCGTGCGCTGAGGTAAGGGCGGGAACCCTCCGGGCTCCGCCGGGCCGCCCTCGGCCCCGGGAGAGCGCCGCATCCGATCGCGTACGATGGTTCGCCACTGAGCGATCGAGAGGAGCGTACGTGGGCGCGGAACGCTGCGAGTTAGGCGTCGTCGGCTTGGGCAGGATGGGGGCCAACATCGTCCGTCGCCTGATGCGCGACGGGCACCGCGTCGTCGGCTATGACGTCAACCCCGACGTCGTCACCGCGCTCGCCGCCGAGGGCGCCGGCGGCGCCACGTCGCTCGCCGACCTTGCCGAGCAGCTCACGCCCCCGCGCACCGTCTGGATCATGGTCCCGGCCGGGTCGATCACCGAGCAGACGGTCGACGCCGTCGCCGCCGGCCTCGAGCCCGGCGACGCGATCATCGACGGCGGCAACTCCTACTACCGCGACGACCTCCGCCGCGCCCAGGCGCTCCTGCCCCGGGGCATCGACTACCTCGACGTCGGCACCAGCGGCGGGGTCTTCGGCGCCGACCGCGGCTACTGCCTGATGATCGGCGGGCCCAATGGCGCCTTCGAGCGTCTCGAGCCGATCTTCGCCACGCTCGCCCCCGGGGTCGAGGCCGCCGCCCGGACGCCCGGACGGGTCGGGGAGCCCACCCCGGCCGAGAAGGGCTACCTCCACTGCGGGCCGACCGGCGCCGGCCACTTCGTGAAGATGGTCCACAACGGGATCGAGTACGGGACGATGGCCGCCTACGCCGAAGGCCTGAACATCCTCCGCAACGCCAACGTCGGCAAGACCGAGCGCCAGGCCGACGCCGAGACGGCGCCGCTGGACCACCCGGAGTACTACCAGTACGACATCGACGTCCCCGAGGTCGCCGAGCTCTGGCGGCGGGGCAGCGTGATCGGCTCCTGGCTGCTCGACCTGACCGCCGCCGCCCTGCGCGAGTCGCCCGAGCTCGAGGAGTTCAGCGGCCTCGTCTCCGACTCCGGCGAGGGCCGCTGGACATCGATCGCGGCGATCGAGGAGGGCGTGCCGGCCGGCGTCCTCACCACCGCCCTCTACGAGCGCTTCAGCTCGCGCGGGCTCGACGACTACGCCGACAAGGTGCTCTCGGCCATGCGCAAGCAGTTCGGCGGGCACGACGAAAAGCCGAAGTGACCGCCGGCCCGCGGCTCGAGGTCCTGGCCGACGCCGAGGCCGCCGCCCGGCGCGGGGCCCGAGTCATCGCCGCCGCCGCGCGCGACGGCGTGGACCGGCGGGGAAGCTTCACCCTGGCGCTCAGCGGCGGTCGCGCCCCTTGGCGGATGTTCGCGCTCCTGGCGGACGAGGAGGTTCCCTGGGAGGCCGTCGACGTCTACCAGGTCGACGAGCGCGTCCTGGCCGACGGCGACGACGGGCGCAACCAGACCCACCTGATCCGCAGCCTCCCCGCGCCGGCGCGTCCCCGCCTGCACCCGATGCCGGTGACCGCCGAGGACCTCGACGCCGCCGCCGCCCGCTACGCCGCCGGGCTCCCGCCGGAGCTCGATCTCGTCCACCTCGGCCTCGGGCCCGACGGCCACACCGCCTCCCTCGTACCCGGCGACCCCGTGCTCGAGGTGGCCGATCGGCGCGTCGCCCTGACCGGCGGCGAGTACCAGGGGACGCGGCGGATGACCCTCACCTACCCCGAGCTCGCCCGCGCCCGCCGGCTCCTCTGGCTGGTCACCGGCGCCGAGAAGGCCGCGCCGCTGCGGGCGCTCCTCGCTGGCGATCCCGCAATCCCGGCCGGGCGGGTCGAGGTCGCCGACGCCCTGATCCTCGCCGACCCCCCGGCCGGCGGCGGTGACCGAAAAAGAACGACTTGACCGGTCCGGCATGACCTACCATGACGCATATGCCGGCGGTTGTTGAGCGGACGCAGACGGACCAGGGTCCTCCGCGGCAGACCGCCCCCTCGCTCGGACGCCGGCCCCGCTCCCCGGCCGACGCGGCCCCGCCCGACGATCCACCGACCACGTTCGGCCCCGCGCGCCCCAGGGCGCGCGCCGCCGAACCCGCGAAAGAGGTGCTGGCGTGAAGCCAACCCAACAACTGCATGAGCACGGCCAGAGCCTCTGGCTCGACAACATCACCCGGACGATGCTCGACGACGGGACGCTCGAGCGCTATGTCGACGAGCTCTCGATCACCGGGCTGACCTCGAACCCGACGATCTTCGAGCACGCGATCTCCGAGGGGCACGCCTACGACGACCAGCTCGCCGAGCTCAAGGCGGCCGGAGCCACCGCCGAGGACGCCTTCTTCGAGCTGGCCATCGACGATCTGCGACGCGCAGCCGAGCTGTTCGAGCCGATCCACGAGCGGACCGACCGCCTCGACGGGTGGGTCTCGCTCGAGGTCTCTCCGCTCCTGGCCGACGACGCCGAGGCGACGATCCGCCAGGCCGCCGAGCTCCACGCCCGGGCCGACACGAGGAACATCCTGATCAAGATCCCCGGCACCGAGGCCGGCCTGGTCGCGATCGAGGAGACGATCTTCGCCGGCATCCCGGTGAACGTCACCCTGCTGTTCTCCCGCGAGCACTACCTCGCCGCCAGCGAGGCCTACATGCGCGGCGTCGAGCGCCGCATCCAGGCCGGGCTGAACCCGGCGGTCAGGTCGGTGGCCTCGGTGTTCATCAGCCGCTGGGACAAGGCGGTCATGGACCGCACGCCGTCGGAGCTCCACGGCAAGCTCGCGATCGCCATCGCCAAGCGCACCTACCGGGCCTACCGCGAGATGCTCGACTCCGAGCGCTGGCAGCGCCTGTGGAACGACGGGGCCCGCCCCCAGCGTTTGCTCTGGGCGAGCACGGGGACCAAGGATCCCGACGCGTCCGACGTCCTCTACATCGAAGGCCTGGTCGCGCCGTTCACGATCAACACGATGCCCGAGCCGACGCTCCTGGCCTTCGCCGAGCACGGCACGGTCGGCGACCCGCTCCCGGCCGACGGCGGCGACTGCGCGGAGGTCCTCGCGCGCTTCGCCGAGCTCGGGATCGACGTCGACGAGCTCGCGAGGCAGCTCCAGCAGGACGGGGCCAAGTCGTTCGTCGACTCGTGGACGCAGCTGATGGACACGGTCGCCCGCGAGGCCCAGGCCGCCGCGTGAGCGCAGACGTCGCGCCGCTGCGCCGGCGCCCGGCCTGGCGGGCGCTCGAGGCCCACCAGGCCGAGCTGCGCGACGTCCACCTCCGCGAGCTGTTCGCCGCCGACCCGGCCCGCGGCGAGCGGCTCAGCGCCTCGGGCGCCGGGCTCTTCCTCGACTACTCCAAGAACCGGGTGACCGACGAGACGCTCCGCCTACTCGTCGAGCTCGCCGGCCAGTCGGGCCTCGCCGCGCGCCGCGAGGCGATGTTCGCCGGCGCGGCGATCAACGTGACCGAGGAGCGCTCGGTGCTCCACACCGCCCTGCGGCTGCCGCGCGAGGCCACCCTCGTCGTCGACGGGGTAGACGTCGTCGCGCAGGTCCACGAGGTCCTCGACCGGATGGGCAGCTTCGCCGGGCGGGTGCGCTCGGGAGACTGGCGTGGACACACCGGCGAGACGATCCGCAACGTCGTCAACATCGGCATCGGCGGCTCCGACCTCGGCCCGGTTATGGCCTACGAGGCGCTCCGCCACTACGCCGACCGCGACCTCACTCTGCGCTTCGTCTCGAACGTCGACGGCACCGACTTCGCCGAGGCGACCGGCGACCTCGACCCGGCGCGGACGCTGTTCATCGTCGCCTCGAAGACGTTCACCACGCTCGAGACGATGACCAACGCCGGCACCGCCCGCGCCTGGCTGCTGGCCGGCCTCGGCGGCGACGAAAGCGCGATCGCCAAGCACTTCGTCGCCGTCTCGACCAACGCCCGAGCGGTCGCCGAGTTCGGCATCGACACCGAGAACATGTTCGGCTTCTGGGACTGGGTCGGCGGCCGCTATTCGATGGAGTCGGCGATCGGCCTCTCGACGATGATCGCGATCGGCCCCGACCACTTCCGCGGGATGCTCGCCGGCTCGCACGCGATGGACGAGCACTTCCGGACCGCGCCGTTCGAGCGCAACCTCCCGGTCCTGATGGGGCTGCTGGCCGTCTGGTACGGCGACTTCTTCGACGCCCAGACGGTCGCCGTACTCCCCTACGACCAGTACCTCCACCGCTTCCCCGCCTACCTCCAGCAGCTGACGATGGAGTCCAACGGCAAGCAGGTCACCCTCGACGGCACGCGCGTCGACTACCAGACCGGCGCCGTGTTCTGGGGTGAGCCGGGAACCAACGGCCAGCATTCGTTCTACCAACTGATCCACCAGGGGACGAAGGTCATCCCCTGCGACTTCATCGGCTTCCTCCACTCGCTCAACCCGCTCGGCGAGCACCACGACATCCTCTGCTCGAACGTCTTCGCCCAGCCCGAGGCGCTCGCCTTCGGCAAGACGGCCGAGGAGGTCCGGGTGGCGTCGAGCACCCCGGAGGCGGTCGTCCCCCACAAGGTGTTCGAGGGGAACCGCCCGTCGAACACGATCCTCGCCGACCGGCTGACCCCGGCGATCCTCGGCGCCCTGGTCGCCCTCTACGAGCACAGCGTGTTCACCCAGGGGGTGATCTGGGAGATCAACTCCTTCGACCAGTGGGGGGTCGAGCTCGGCAAGGTCCTGGCCCGGAAGATCATCCTCGAGCTGCAGGCCGCGCAGGAGCCGCCGCTGGGCCACGACAGCTCGACCAACGCGCTGATCCGCCGCTACCGGGCGGCGCGCGAGCGCGCGCCGTCGCCGCCTCGATGACCGCGGCCGAGCCGACCGGGGCCGACGGGGCCCGGGTCGAGGTGGTCCTCTTCGACATCGACGGGACCCTGATCACCACCGGCGGGGCCAGCGCCGTCGCCTGGCGGCGGGCGTTCGAGGAGCTCTACGGCCTCGACGCCGACATCAACGCCCATACCCACGCCGGGATGACCGACCCCGAGGTCGGGCGGGTCACCTTCGAGAGCGTCGTCGGCCGCCCGCCGTCGGCTCCGGAGCTCGCCCGGGTGATGGCCAAGCGGCTGTTCTACCTGACCGACGCGGTCGCCCAGTCCGACGGCTACCGGGTGATGGCGGGCGCCGAGCGGCTCCTGACCGACTTGATCGAGCGCGGCCTCCTGCTCGGCCTGACCACCGGCAACGTCGAGGCCGCCGCCCACATCAAGCTCTCGCGGGCGCGCCTGAACCGGTTCTTCTCCTTCGGCGGCTACGGCTCGGACTCCACCGACCGCGTCGAGCTCACCCGGAAGGCGCTCGAGCGGGCCGCGGTCGTCTCTGGCGGCAAGGTGTCCCCGGCCGCGTGCCTGGTGGTCGGCGACACGCCGCTCGACGTGGCCGCCGGGCACGGGGCGGGGATCGCCGTGGTCGGCGTGGCCACCGGGAGCTACTCGGTCGCCGAGCTCGCGGCGGCCGGCGCCGACCACGCGATCGCCTCGCTCGAGGACGGGCTGCCCCTGTGAAGGCGGCGCCGGAGGCCGACGTCCTGGTGATCTTCGGGATCACCGGCGACCTCGCCCGCAAGATGACGTTTCGTTCGCTATACCGCCTCGAGGCCCGCAAGCTCCTGGACGTCCCGATCGTCGGCGTCGCCGTCGACGACTGGTCGGTCGACCAGCTGCGCCGGCGGGCGCGCGAGTCGATCACCGGCGCCGGCGAGACGCTCGACGAGGCGGTCTTCGACCGGCTCGCCCGGCGGCTCTCCTACGTCGCGGGCGACTTCGCCGACGCCGAGACGTTCAAGCGGGTGGCCGCGGCGATGGCCGGGGCGCGGACCCCGGTCTTCTACCTCGAGGTTCCGCCGTCGCTCTTTGCCACCGTGATCAAGGGGCTCTCGGAGGCCGGGCTGGCCAAGGCGGCGCGGATCCTGGTCGAGAAGCCGTTCGGCCACGACCTGGCCTCGGCCCGGGCCCTGGCCCGGGAGCTCCACCGCTACATAGACGAGTCGCAGCTCTACCGGATCGATCACTTCGTCGGGAAGATGGGCCTCGAGGAGTTCCTCTACCTGCGCTTCGCCAACACGATCCTCGAGCCGGTCTGGAACCGCAACTACCTCGCCTCGGTGCAGATCACCATGGCCGAGGCGTTCGGAGTCGAGGACCGCGGGCACTTCTACGACCCGGTGGGGGCGCTGCGCGACGTCGTGGTCAACCACCTGATGCAGCTGATCGCCGCCGCCGCGCTCGAGGCGCCGGCCGGCTCGGACGCCGAGACGATCAAGGACGCCAAGCACGCCGTCTTCCGCTCGATGCCCGACGCCGACCCGGCGCGCTACGTGCGCGGGCAGTACGCGGGCTACCGCGAGATCCCCGGCGTCGCCCCCGGCTCCGATACGGAGACCTTCGCCGCGCTGCGCCTGGAGATCGACAACTGGCGCTGGGCCGGCGTCCCCTTCTTCATCCGCGCCGGCAAGAAGCTCCCGGTGAGCGAGACCGAGCTGCGCCTCGTCTTCAAGCACCCGCCGCGGCTCGGCTTCATGCCCGGCGGCCACCGCCGCCCCGAGCCCGACCAGCTGGTGGTCAGGATCAGCCCGAAGACCGGGATCCAGCTCATCCTCGACGCCCACCGCGCCGACGCGATCGCTCCGGCGCCGATCGAGCTCGAGATGGAGTTCGCCGCCGAGGGCGGCGAGGATCCGACCCCCTACGAGACGCTCCTCCACGCCGCGATGGTCGGCGACGCCGCGCGTTTCACGCGCCAGGACAGCGTCGAGGAGACCTGGCGCATCGTCGGGCCGCTGCTCGAGCGCCAGCGGCCGGTCGAGCCCTACGCTCCCGGCACCTGGGGCCCGCCGTCGGCCGCCGAGCTGATCCGCGGCCACGGACGCTGGCATGGGCCCTGGGCGGACTAAGCTAAGTCAAACTAAGCTCAGCTAGGCCTGCGTACAATTCCGGCACGCGGGCGCCGTCGTGCTGCCGAGCTCACGCCGGCCTGATAGCGAACACGAACCCGGCCCACCCCGCGGGCTTGGCCCCGCCGGTTTGGGGGTAGGTCGCGGGCGCGGATGCTCCTCGGCCTGGTGGATACCCGGAAGGTGTTCGACGACCTCGCGTCGATCTACCTGCCGATCGCGGGCGTCGTGTTCGCCGTCGTCGCCCTCATCTGCCTGTTCTCGGTTGTCCGCTTCCGGGCCCGCGGCGACCGGCCGCCGAGGGAGAGCCGGGAACCGCCGTGGCTGCCCTTCGTCTACGCCGGCGCCCTGGCTGGCATCGTCGCCTTCCTGGTGACGCTGACCTTCGACGCGCAGGACAAGATCTCGGCGCGGACCCTCGCGCCGGGCCTCCGGGTGAACGTCACGGCGGCGAAGTGGAACTGGCGCTTCGACTATCCGGCGTTCGGCATCAGCCAGGTCGCCGGCGCCAGCCGGCCGAGCCGGCTCGTCGTCCCGAGCGCGACCGAGATCCGCTTCCGGATGACCTCGCTCGACGTGATCCACTCGTTCTGGATCCCCGACGCGCGCTTCAAGCGCGACGCGTTCCCCTACCGGGCCACCGAGTTCGACCTGTCCTTCTCGCACCCCGGTGTCCAGACCACCGGCGTGTGCGCCGAGTTCTGCGGGCTCAAGCACGACCAGATGGTCTTCGACGTCGAGGTCATGGACCCGGCGGGGTTCAAGCACTGGGTCGCCCAGCAGCGCGTCGCCGCCCCGACCTCCCCGGCGACGGCGGCCGCCCGATGAGCACGGTCGCCGCCAGGCCGGAGAGCCGGCTGCTGACCGCGGTGGCCGGCACCGACCACAAGCGGGTGGCCTCGCGGATCGTCGTCACCGCGTTCTTCTTCTTCATCGCCGGTGGGCTGCTCGCCCTGCTGATTCGGGCCGAGCTCTACTCGCCGGGCAGCCAACTCGTCGGCCAGCAGAGCTACAACGAGATCTTCACCATGCACGGGTCGACCATGATCTACCTGTTCATGGTCCCCCTGGCGCTGGCCATGGGGCTCTACCTGGTGCCGCTCCAGATCGGGGCCGCCGAGATCGCCCTGCCGCGGCTGGCGCTGCTGGCCTGGTGGCTCGGGGTCGGCGCCGGCATCACGATGTACCTCGGCTGGTTCACCAAGAGCGGCCCGGGGAGCGCCGGGTGGACCGCGTTCGACCCGCTGTCGAACGCGCAGAACACCCCGGGCGACGGCATGTACCTGTGGATCTTCGGGGTCATCCTGGCCACCGTTTCGGGGCTGCTCCTGGCCATCTGCATCCTCGCCACGATCGTCGGACGCCGGGCGCCGGGGATGACGATGCTGCGCATGCCGGTCTTCACGTGGTCGATGCTCGCGACCTGCATCCTCGTGATCATCGGCTTCCCGGCGCTGCTGGTGGCCATGGCGCTGCTGTTCGTCGAGCGCCAGTGGGGCGGGGTGTTCGACACCTCGGGGGGGCCGATCTCCTACCAGCACCTGTTCTGGTTCTACGGCCATCCGGTGGTCTACGTGATGTTCTTCCCCTTCGTCGGCGCCGTGGGGGAGGTGCTCGCCACCTTCGCGCGTCGGCGCTTCTTCGGCTATCCGGCCCACGTGGTCGCGCTCTTGCTGTTCACGGCGCTGTCCTCCAGCGTCTGGGCGCATCACATGTTCACCACCGGTCAGGTGACGGTGAAGTACTTCTCGTTGACCACGACCTCACTGGCCGTGCCCGCGGGCATGGAGTATCTCGCCCTGGTGGGCACGATGTGGGGCGGGCGGATCCGGATGGCGGTGCCGATGGCCTTCGCGGTCGCCTTCGTCATTCAGTTCCTGATCGGCGGCCTGACCGGCATCTTCCTCGGCTCGCCGCCACTCAACTACCAGGTGCACAACTCCTACTTCGTCGTGGGCCATTTCCACTACACGCTGTTCGCCGGCAGCCTGTTCGCCTTCTACGCCGGCTTCTACTACTGGTGGCCCAAGGTCACCGGCTGCCATCTGCGGGCCCGACTCGGCTGGGTCCACTTCGGCCTGCTGGCGATCGGCGCCAACGTCACGTTCTTCCCGATGCTGCTGCTGGGCTACGACGGCATGCCGCGGCGGGTGGCCGACTACCAGGCGCGGTTCACCGATCTGAACCGGGTGGCCACCGTCGGCGCCTTCGTGATCGCGGTGGCGACGCTGGTCTGGATCGCCAACGTCGTCGTCTCGCTGCGCCGCCGCGAGCCGGCCGCGGATGACCCATGGGAGGGCCAGACGCTCGAGTGGGCGACGTCGTCGCCGCCGCCGCGCCACAACTTCGACCGGGCACTCCCGCCGATCCGAAGCTACGCGCCCGTGCTCGACGCACGGCAAGCCGCGGCCGCTGCGGCCGAGGAGGCGCAGCCGGGATGAGCAGGAGCGGCATCCCCCTGCTCGGTTACGCGCTGATCATGGCGCTCGACACGGCGGTGCTCTGGGCGTGGGGGCCCGGCTGGCTGCCGGTGGTGCTGATCGGCGGGGCCACCGCCCTCACGGGCCTGATCGGCGCCGCCCTGCTTGCGGCCCGGCGCCCGGCGTCGCCCCCGGCGGTGGAGCCGATCCCCGACTACAGCTTCTCGATGGTGGCGGTCGCCTTCGCGCTGTGCACGATGCTCGTCGGCGCCTACCTCGGCCTGTACCTGATCCTCGTCGGCGCGGGGGTGCTCGTCCTCGGCCTCGGCGGGCTCGTGCGCGAGGCGCGCGCCGAGCGCCGGGCCCTGCGGCGGGCGGCGGCGGCGGCGGCGGGGGTGGAGGCGGAGGCCGGTGCGCGCTAGCCAGATCTTCAGCGACTGGAGCGTCAACCCGGCGGCGCTCGCCGGGCTCCTGGTGGCGGCCGGCGCCTACGGGGCCGGGGTGCGCCGGGCGGCGCCCCGGTGGCCGCGCCGGCGGAGCGCCGCCTTCGGGGCGGGGATCGGCGTACTCGTGGTCGCCTCCCAGAGCGGGATCGACGGCTGGTCGGAGCGACTGCTCTCCGTCCACATGGTCGCCCACCTGCTGATCATCGCCGTGGGCGCGCCCCTCCTGGTGGCGGGGGCGCCGGTCTCGCTCGCGCTGAGGACGCTCCCGCGCGGCGGCCGCGAGGGTCTCCTGCGGCTGCTGCGCACGCGCGCGGTGGGCGTGCTCGTCCACCCGGCGACGGCACTGTCGCTCTTTACCGGCGTCGTGCTGGCCACCCACCTGCCGGCCGTCTACGACGCGGCGCTCGGCGACCCGGCGCTCCACGGGGCCGAGCACGCGCTCTACCTGTGGTCGGCGCTCGTCTTCTGGGCGCCGGTGGTCGGCGTCGACCCGCTGCCCCACCGGCTCGCGCCGGTCGGGGTGATCGGCTACCTGCTGGCGGCGATGATCCCGATGAGCGTGGTCGGGGCGGCGCTCAGCTCGAGCGACACGGTGGCCTACGCCCCCTACCTGACCGCGGCCGGCCGCGAGGGCATATCGGCGCTGGCCGACCAGCGGTCGGCGGGGACGATCATGTGGCTCGGGGGCACGCTGGTCCTCGTCGGGGCGACGCTGGCCGCGGCGTGGGCGGGGATGGTCCGCGAGGAACGCCGGGCGCGGGCGCGCGAGGAGCAGGCCGACCGGCGCGGGCAAGCGCTCGGAGTGGCGCCGTGAGGCACCGCGGGCTCTGCGCCGGGCTGGCCGTCGTCTGCGCGGGCGGCGCCCTCTACACCGGGCAGGCGGGCGCCCAGAAGGCGACGCCGAACCCGACCGCCGCGGCCCCGCCGGCGCCGAGCGCCCAGACGGCGACGGGGCGGGCGCTGTTCCTCGACGGCTGCTCGTCCTGCCACGGCAGCGACGCGCGGGGCGTCCAGCCCCTCGGCCCGTCGCTCTACGGCGTGGGGGCGGCGGCGGCCGACTTCTACCTCTCGACCGGGCGGATGCCGCTGGCCAACCCCCGCGACCAGCCGACGCGCGCGCGCCCGGCGTACACGCGGCCGGAGATCGCCGCCCTGGTCGCCTACGTCTCCTCACTGGGGCCGGGCCCGCCAATTCCGGCTGTCGACCCGGCCGCGGGCCACGTGAACGCGGGGATGGAGGCGTTCACCGAGCACTGCGCAGGCTGCCACCAGGTGGGCGGGGCGGGCGGCATCGTCACCGGGTCGATCGCCCCGGCGCTCAACAACAAGGACGTCACGCCGACCGAGATCGGCGAGGCGGTCCGGGTCGGGCCCTACGTGATGCCGGTCTTCAGCCGGGCGCAGATCTCAGACCAGCAGCTCAACGACATCGCGCGCTACGTGATCTCGACGCAGCGCCCGTCAGACAGCGGCGGTTGGGGGATCGGCCACGTCGGCCCGATCCCCGAAGGCATGATCGCCTGGCTCCTGGCCGCTGCGGGACTGGTGCTGGTCGCCCGCCTGATCGGGGAGCGGGGCGAGGCATGAGACGGCGCCAGGATCTGGGAAAGGGGACGCGCAACCCGCGCGGCGACCTCGGCCTGACCAGCCGCAGCCCGCGGGGCGAGCTGGTGGTGGCTGCGGCGCTGCTCGCCGCGTCGGTCGCCGCGCTGGCCTTCGTGGCCGTCTACGCCTTCGACGGGGCCGACACCCAGCTGCTCGGGCTGAGCATCGGGGTGTGCCTGTCCAGCCTGTCGGTGGCGGCGGTGGTGGCGGGCACGCGGGTGGTCGACCAGTCCAAGGCGACCGAGGAGCGTCCGCGGCTGGTCGAGGAGAAGCTCGAGAAGGAGGTCGCCGAGCTCGCGTTGAGCGGGGCCGACGGCGTGTCGCGGCGGCGCCTCCTGGCCGGGGCGGCGGGGGCGGCGGGCGTGACGCTGGGGGCCGCCGCGGCCGTGCCGCTCGCCTCGCTCGGTCCGGGCGACGTGGCGCGCAAGCTGAGGAGCTCGCCGTGGCGCAAGGGTGTGCGGCTCCTCGACGTGCACGGGGCGCCGATCACCGCCGACCAGCTCGAGATCGGCAGCTTCGTCACCGCGCTGGCCGAGGGCGCCGATCCGCGCGAGCTGAGCGCGAGCGTCGTCGTGGTGCGGATCGCCCCGTCGGAGGTCCGCCGCAACCCGGGGTGGGCGCCGGAGGGGATCATGGCCTACTCGAAGATCTGCACGCATGCGGCGTGCGCGGTGGCGCTGTTCCGCTACCCGACCTACGGGCCGACGTCCGACCCGCCGTCGCTCGTCTGCCCGTGCCACTACTCGACCTTCGACGTGCGCAACGGGGCCGAGGTCATCTTCGGCCCGGCCGGGCGCCCGCTGCCGCAATTGCCGCTGAGCATCGGCGCGGGCAACGTGCTGAGCGCGGCAGGCGGGCTCTCGGGCGACGTCGGCCCGGCGTGGTGGGGAGTGCGGCGGACGTGAGCCCGATCCGCCGCAAGGGCGAGCTGCGCCCGCAGGCCGACGCGGCGACCGACGCGGTGCGCTTCGTCGACGAGCGGCTGGGCATCTCGCCGCTGATGAAGAAGGCGATGGAGTACGTCTTCCCCGATCACTGGTCGTTCCTGCTCGGGGAGATCGCGCTCTACTCGTTCGTCCTGCTCGTGGTCACCGGCGTGTACCTGGCGCTGTTCTTCGACCCGAGCGTGGCCCAGGTCACCTACGGGGGCAGCTACGGCCCGCTCCGGGGCGCCCACATCACCCAGGCCTACAACTCGACGCTCGACATCGTGTTCAACGTCCCGGCGGGGCTCCTGATCCGCCAGACCCACCACTGGGCGGCGCTCGTCTTCGTGGTGGCGATCGTCATCCACCTGATGCGGGTCTTCTTCACGGGGGCGTTCCGCAAGCCGCGCGACGTCAACTGGCTGATCGGGGTGACGCTGGTCACGCTGGCCATCGTCGAGGGGTTCGCAGGCTACTCGCTGCCCGACGACCTGCTGTCGGGGATGGGGCTGGCGATCGCCTACGGCGTGCTGATGGGGATCCCGTTCGTCGGCGGGCAGCTGGCGCTGATCCTGTGGGACGGCAACTTCCCGGGGTCGGGGGCGTTCATCGACCGCCTGTTCATCGCCCACGTGTTCATCCTGCCGGCGGTCCTGGCCACCCTGATCGCCGTCCACCTGGCGATCATCATGCGCCAGAAGCACTCGCAGTTCCCGGGCCCGGGGCGCACGGAGGAGAACGTCGTCGGCACGCCGCTGTGGCCGGCCTACGCGCTGCGGTCGCTGGGCCTGATGATGGCGGTGTTCGGCATGCTGTTCCTGCTCGGGGGGCTCGTCCAGATCAACCCGGTGTGGCAGTACGGGCCGTACGAGGTCTACCTGGGGACCAACGGCGCCCAGCCCGACTGGTACATGGGGTGGCTGATCGGGGCGCTGCGGCTGATGCCGGGCTTCGACGTGACGATCGGGGGCCACACGCTGGCGCCGAACCCGCTGCTCGGGGGCGTCATCTTCCCGCTCGTGGTGTTCGGCGTGCTCTACCTGTGGCCGGCGGCCGAGCGGCGGATCACCAAGGACTTCGCGCGCCACGACCTCCTGCAGCGGCCGCGCGACGCGCCGGCGCGGACGGCGCTCGGGGCGGCGTTCTTCAGCTGGATCTTGACCATCTTCATGGCGGGGGCGGCCGACCGGCTGCTGGTCAACATCGGCTTCCCCTACGCGGGGCAGGTGTGGTTCTTCCGCGTCCTGGCCCTGGTCGCGCCGGTGGTGGTGTTCGCCTTCACGCTGCGCCTGTGCCGCGAGCTGGCGGCGGCGGAGGCCAGGCCGCTGCGCGAATGGGAGGGCACCGTGGTGCGCCGGGCGCCCGACGGCCACTACGAGGAGCTCGAGGTGGCCGCCGCGGAGGGGGACCGCGAGCGCCCGCCGGTGCACGGGCCGCCGGCGCGCGAGGAGTGGTGAGCGCAGCGGTGGGGCGTCGCGGCGGGCGTCTCCTTGCTCTTTTGGAGCAGTGATCGCCGGCGCGGCCGTGGCCCCGGTGGCGAGGAGCGCCGCTCAGCGGTCCGGGGCGGCGCGGGTGGGCGCGTCGGCCTCGGTTCTGGCGAGGCCGAGGCGGCGGACGAGGCGCTCGAGGGTGAGGCTGGGCACGATCAGGGTGCCGAGGACGACGGCGTAGACGAGGAAGATCACCTGGTCGCGGGCGGGGAAGGGGCGCGCGGCGGCGAGCAGGGGAATCGAGAGGGCGCCGGCCAGGGAGAGCGCGCCGCGCATCCCGCTGAAGCCGAGCACGGTGAGCTCGCCGCGGCGGAGGCGCTCGACGCGGTGGGGCATGACGTGGCCGAGCAGCGAGAGGGCGCGCGCGAAGGTGAACATCCAGGCGAAGCGCAGGACGACGGCGGTGGCCAGCACGGCGGCGGCCTGGCCGAGCGGGGTCAAGGCGTTGGGGCCGGGGAGCCCGCGGGCGATGATCAGGAACTGGAGGCCGATGAGGAGGAAGAGGACGGACTCGAGCAGGTAGCTGAGGGCCTCCCAGAAGGGCTCGCTCGCCCGGCGGACCGCAGCCGAGCTGATGTCCTCGATGCGGTGGCCGACGTAGAGCCCGGCGGCGACGGCGGCGAGCACGCCGGAGGCGCCGGCGGCCTGAGCCGCGGTGTAGGACCCGAAGGCGGCGAGCAGGCCGACGACGATCTCGATGGGGGCGTCGTCGACGCGGCGGCGCAGATGCGTGGCGATCCAGCCGACGGCGAGCCCGATGGCCAGGCCGCCGAGCGAGATGACGACGAACTCGAGGATCCCGCGGCCGATCGAGAAGCCGCCGGCGGCGGCGACCACGGCGACCTGGAAGGCGGCGAGCCCGGTGCCGTCGTTGACGAGCGCCTCGCCCTCGAGGATGGCGACGATCCGCTCGGGGGCGCCGACCCGGCGGACCACGGCGCTCGCCGAAACCGGGTCGGTCGGCGCGACCAGGGCGCCGAGTACGAAGGCGGGGACCCAGGGCAGGCCGACGACGTAGTGGCCGACGAGCGCCACGGCGGCGACGGTGACGACGACGAGGCCGACGGCGAGGGTGAGGATGTGGGGCACGCTGGCGCGCAGGTCGAGGTGCGAGGCGCGAAAGGCCGACGCGTAGACGAGCGGGGGCAGGAACCCGAAGAGGACGAGGTGGGGGTCGAGGCGGACGGCGGGGGCGCCGGGGATGACGCCGATCAGAAGGCCGCCGACGACGAGGACCGCCGGGTAGGGGAGGCCCACGCGCTGGGCGAGCGTCCCCAGCAGCGCCACGGCGGCGAGCAGCCCGATCACGACCTCGACGTCGACCACAGTGGCCATCTTCCCGCGGCCGGGCCGGCCACGCGGTAGCCTGGGCGCCGTTTCGGGCGGCCTGGACGTGGGCAGCCCCGCTGCAGGCAGTCAGCCACGAGGAGAGTGAGCACCTGATGCAGGTCGATGAGACGGTCGAGTTCGCCAGCACCGCCCACGCACCGGCCCTCGCCCGCGACGCGATCGCCGAGTTCGCCCGGGCCAACAGCGTCGATGAGGCGCGCACCGACGTCGCCCGCCTGCTCGGCTCGGAGCTTGTCACCAACGCCTTCCTCGACGACCGCCAGCCGCCCGAGGCCCCGATCCGCATGCGCCTGGCGGCGACGGCGGGCACGCTGTGGATCGCCGTCTCCCACGGCGGCAAGAGCGATGCCCAGGAGGTCATCGAGGGGCTGCGCACCCACGACGGCTACGGCCTCCAGCTGGTCGAGACGGCGGCCTCGCGGTGGGGGGTGCACAACAACGGCAAGACGCACGTGTGGTTCGAGCTCGATCCCGACGAGGTGGCGGCCCAGTTCGAGAGCAGCCCCTTCCGGGCCCCGATCAGCGAACCCCAGGCGCGCCAGCTCGCGGCGCTGCGCATCGAGCACCAGGAGCACGGCATCTCGGTCAGCGTCGAGGCGCTGACGAGCTCCCAGCGCCTGGTCATCGCCCTCCAGGCCGGGCGCCTGCAGCAACTCCTGGCGATCGCGCCGAGCGGCGACACCGAGACGGACATCTACATCCAGGAGCAGCTGCCGGCGCGCCGGCGCCGCGACTCTCAGGGGTAGAGCGAGCGCATGCGCGCGGCCTCGGCCACGCGCTCGATGGCCACCGCGAGCGCGGCCGTGCGCATCGTGACGTCGAGCCGGCCGGCGGCCTCGGTGACCCGGTCGAAGGCGGCGTGCATCAGCTGGCGCATCCGCGTCGCCACCTCGTCGGAGTCCCAGAAGAACTTCTGCTGGTCCTGGACCCACTCGAAGTAGCTGACGGAGACGCCGCCGGCGTTGGCCAGGATGTCGGGGACGACGGTGATGCCGCGGGCGGCAAGGATCGCATCGGCCTCGGGCGTGGTGGGGCCGTTGGCCGCCTCGACGACGAGCTCGCAGTGGAGGCGGGCGGCGCGCTCGGCGTCGATCTGGCGCTCGAGCGCCGCCGGGACGAGGACGTCGCACGGCACCACGAGGACGTCGGTGCGGCTGATGTGGCGGGCGCCGGGCCAGTCGCGCAGGAAGCGCGGGCCCTCGAGCGACCAGGCGAGCAGGGCGGGGACGTCGAGGCCGGCAGGGTCGACGATGCCGCCGCTGACGTCACTGAGACCGACGATCAGGGCCCCGCGGGCGTGGAGCTCGCCGGCGATCACCGCGCCGACGTTGCCGAAGCCCTGGACGGCGATTCGGCAGCCCTCGACCGTGCGCCCGCGGCGGGCGAGCGCCGCCTCGAGGCAGATCACCACCCCGGATCCGGTGGCCGCGCGGCGCCCGACGGTGCCGCCGAGGACGAGCGGCTTGCCGGTGACGATCTCGGGCACGGCGTAGCCGACCTGCTGGGAGTAGGTGTCCATGAACCAGGCCATCTCGCGCTCCCCGGTGCCCATGTCGGGGGCGGGGATGTCGCGGTCGGGGCCGATCACCGGGATCAGCTCGGCGGCGTAGCGGCGGGTGATGCGCTCGAGCTCGCCGGCGCTCAGGCGGTGGGGGTCGCAGCGCACGCCGCCCTTGGCGCCGCTGAAGGGCAGGCCGAGCAGCGCGCACTTGAAGGTCATCAGCATGGCCAGGGCGGCGCACTCGCCGAGTGAGACGCCGGCGGCGTAGCGGATCCCGCCCTTGGTCGGCCCGATGGCCAGGGTGTGCTGGACGCGGTAGCCGGTGAACGAGCGGACCTCGCCGTCGTCCATCCGCACGGGGAAGTTGACGACCAGGGCGCGGCGCGGCTCGAGCAGGCGGGTGCGCAGGTCGGGCTCGAGCCCGATCACGTCGGCGGCGGCGTTGAACTGCAGCGCGGTGATCGCGTAGAGCTCGGAGTGCCACTCGGCGCCGGGGGCGACTTCGCCGTCGCTCAGCAGCAGCTCGTCCCAGCCGCCGGACCCGCGGCGCTCCCCCGTCATCGGCGCAATCTATTGGATGGGGACCGCTCGGTAGGATGAGCCCGATGCGACGGTCGCCGCGCGCCCGGCTCGGGGTGCTCCTGACGACGCTGCTGGCCGCCTGCTCGGTGGCGGCGACGGCCGCCGGGGCGCCGACGGGCTACGACGTCTCCCATCCCCAGTGCGGCGCCGCCCTGCCGGCGGGGGCGGCCTTCGGCATCGTCGGCGTCAACGCCGGCCTGGCCAACACCGCGAACCCGTGCCTGGGCGTCGAGCTCGCCTGGGCGGCCGCCACCCCGGGGCTGGCGGGCCCGCGGCGGGCGCCGGCGTCGCTCTACCTGAACACCGCCGACCCGGGCAACGGGGTGCCCGACTGGCCGACCCAGGCCTTCGGCGCCGCCGCCGGGGCGACGCCCTACGGCGGGTGCGACGGCAGCTGGAGCGCGGCCTGCGGCTACCTCTACGGCGCGGTGCGCGCCGCCTCGAGCTACCAGCTCGTGTCGGTGGCCAACGCCGGGGTCTCCCCGGCGGGCGCGCCGTGGTGGCTCGACATCGAGACGCTGAGCACGTGGGCCAAGCCGGCCGACTCGCCGGGTTGGGCGGCGCTCAACATCGCGACGATCCGCGGCTTCGTGGCCGGGCTGCGCGCCGCCGGCGCGCGCGCTAGGATCGGCTTCTACTCGACCAAGCTCCAGTGGCTCGAGATCACCGGGCTCGACGCCGGCTCGAGCCCGGCGCAGTTCCCGACGAGCGCTCCCGACTGGATCGCGGGCGTCGGGTCGCGCAGCGACGCGCAGGCCCGCTGCGGCGACTCGTTCTCGGGCGGCGAGGTCGAGCTCGCCCAGTTCTCGAGTGGCGGACTCGACGGCGATTACGCGTGTCCGCCGGCGATCCGAGCGCGCTTGCGCGTGGTCAGCCGGGCGGTGCGGGGCGGCGCGCTGCGGGTCAGCGGGACGATCAGCGTGGCCTTCCGCGGCCGGCTGAGGCTCGAGCTGACCGCGGCCTACCGCGGCCGCGCGTTCCACCGTCGCCTGCGCCCGGCCGTGGCGGCCGGGCGCTGGCAGGCCGTGGTGGCGCTACCGCGCCCGGGGCGCCTGAGTGGCGCGGTGCTCACGGTGTCCAGCCCTGCCGGCAACGGACTGCTCGCCGGCAGGGTGCTGGTGCGTGTGCGGCTTCAGTAGCTACGCGTTGTTGACCGCGGCGTCGGTCGGGAGCGTGGTCAGCGGCCACACGACCACCGGCCTGTCGGGCTTCAGCGGGGCGCCTCCGTGGAGGGAGTGGATCGTTTGCCAGAACGTGTTGCGGGCGGAGTTGATCGCGGCGCGATAGGCGAGCGTCGCCGTGTGGATGCGGGTCCGCAGCGAGACGAGCAGGGCGCGGGTCTGGGTACGCGCGGTCACGCAGGCGGCGGGGTCGTGGGCCTTGCGGGCCGCGCGGCAGGTCGCGCGCAGGGAGGCGACGGCGGCGCGCGCCTGCTCGCGCAGCGGCACGACGGTGGTCTTGTAGTCGTTCTGCGCCGCGCTGAAGCTGACCCGCAGCGCCTCGCAGGCGGCCGAGACCTGCGCGACGGAGCCCTTGAGGCCGGGCGGGACGTTGCCGTGGGAGACCCGGTTGCAGAGCACGGAGGCGACCGGGAAGGTGGCGGCGAAGCTCGGGCTCCCGGAGCGGGCCGCCGCGGCGGCGGCGGGCAGGACGAGTGCCGCGCAGGCACAGATCGCGAGGCGCAGGCGAAGGCGTCGTCTGATCATGGAAATGGCGCTCCTTGCATGGGTGGGCCGGTACCTGGGGAACCCCTGAGCGCCGCCGTAGTCGCGCCTCGGGTCACCCGCCGTTGACGGCTCGCGTTTCCACGACCTCGGGCCTTCACGCCGCCGACCTCGGGCCAACGGGCACTCAGGTGTGCGCGGCGCCGGCGACGCGTTCGAGGCGCCGCCGGGCCGAGCCGCAGAAGGCGCCGGGCGCCGGACGCCGACGGGCCGCGTTCACTAGCCGCTCACGAGTTGGCGCACCCGAGGGCCGACGACGACGTGGATGATCCTGGCGTGCCGCCGCCAGGCGATCACGTCGAGCACCTGGAGGCGGTCGAGCATGAACTGGAGCGCCAGCGCCTGGGCCGGGGTCGCGTAGGAGCGGGCCACGTCGAAGGCATACCCCGTAGCGTGGGTCGGGTCGCGGTCGGCGAGGCCATGGGCGGCGCCGGCGGCCGAGGCCAGGTCGGCGGCGCCGGTGGTCGCCGCGGTGAGCAGGAGCGGGGCCGGCGAGCGGCCGATCCGCCGCACCCCGGCGGCCATATAGCGCGCGAGCGCCAGGGCCTCGGGGCGCAGGTAGAGCGGGCCGGTGGCGCGCAGGCCGCTCGAGGACCCGGGCGCGACGAGCGCGCCGCTGCGGCGGGCCGCCGCCACGGACGCGGCGTCGGCCAGGAAGGGCGTGCTCGCGGGCGGGCGCAGCGCGAGCTCGGCCGAGGGACCCGCGGTGTCGAGCGCGGCCCGGGCGGCGAGGGCCGCCGGGTCGCTGCGGTAGAGGCGCATCGCCGCGCGGGCAGCGTCGACCCGCCAGAGGTAGGTCGCCGAGTCGTCGCCGAGCGCGGCGAGCCAGTCGTGGGCGGCGGGATGGGCCAGCGGCGTCGAGTCGAAGTAGAGCTGGGTGTAGCTCACGTCCCCCGAGCCGCCGTAGTGGCGCAGCGCGGTCTGGAGGTTGCCGATGCCCATGTGGTAGGACTCGACGGCGAGGTCGTCGCGGCCGAGGACCCGCTTGGCGTCGGCCAGGTAGCGCTCGGTGGCCGCCAGCGCGACCGCCGGGTCGAAGCGCTGGTCGACCCGCGCCCGCTGGGCCCGCAGCGCGGCCGCCCGCCCGGGCGGGGCGGCGGCGATCTCTGCGGCCAGGCGCCGGCTGGCCGCGAGGTCGACGTGCATCCCGAGCAGGCCGCTCCCCGTCTGGGCGACGATCTGAGTCAGCCCGGCCGCGGCGCTCAAATCGGTGCCGGCGACGACGTCGGGGCGGCCGGCGCTCTCGAGCAGGACGATCGCCTCGATCGTGTCGGCGTCGATCGGCCCCGACCGGGCGGCCGCTTCGATCTGGGGGCGGAAGGCGGCCGTCCGGCGCGCCGCCGCCAGCACACCGCCCGGGCTCTTGGTGTAGAGCACGTGGCTGAGGCCGTCGGTCGCCGCCGCCTCGAGCGCGGCCGCGCTCCCGGCGTGGTAGGCGAGCGCGTCGAACGTCCCGGCGGGGGCGCCGGGGCCCGGGGCGATGCGCATCGGCGAGTTACCCGAGCCCACGAGCAGGACGAGGCCGAGGGCGAGCCCGGCCACGGCCGCGAGCAGCGCGGCGCGGCGGGCTCTGAACGGCGCTCCAGGAAGGGTTGCCACTGCTGTGCAAACCTTAGGCGGCGATCGGGGGACCGCGGGTTGTTCACGAAACCCTCAAGGTCGACGCTTAGGCTGGGCGCGCCGGGCACTGCAAACGAGCACTGGAGTCCTCAGATGATCGAGGCAAGCGGTCTGACCAAGCGCTATGGCGACACTCTGGCCGTCGATGACCTCTCGTTCACCGTCCCGGCGGGCCAGGTGACCGGGTTCCTCGGCCCGAACGGGGCCGGGAAGTCGACGACGATGCGCATGGTCCTCGGCCTCGACGCGCCGACCAAGGGGACCGTGACGGTCAACGGGAGGCCCTACGCCGAGTACCGGCTGCCGCTGTTCGAGGTCGGCGCCCTGCTCGAGGCGAAGGCGATCCACGGCGGCCGCAGCGCCTACAACCACCTCCTGTGCCTGGCCCAGAGCAACGGGATCGGCCGCCGGCGGGTCGACGAGGTGCTCGACGCGGTCGGGCTGCGGGCGGTGGCCAAGAAGCGCTCGGGCGGGTTCTCGCTCGGTATGGGTCAGCGCCTGGGCATCGCCGCGGCGCTGCTCGGCGACCCGAAGGTCCTGATGTTCGACGAGCCGGTCAACGGCCTCGACCCGGAGGGCGTGCTCTGGATCCGCAACCTCCTGAAGTCGCTGGCCGCCGAGGGCCGGACGGTGTTCGTCTCGAGCCACCTGATGAGCGAGATGTCGATCACCGCCGACCGTCTGATTATCATCGGGCGGGGGCGGCTGATCGCCGAGACCACGGTCGACGATTTCCTCCAGGGCGGCACCGGGAACTTCGTGCGGGTGCGCTCGCCCCAGGCCGCGGAGCTCGTGGCCGTGCTCAAGGCGAAGGGGATCACCGCGATCCGCCAACCCGACGAGACGCTCAATGTGACCGGGGGGACCTGCGAGGCGATCGGCGAGCTCGCGGCGGCCAACGGTCTCACCCTCCACGAGTTGTCGGCGCACAAGGCGTCGCTCGAAGAGACGTTCATGGAGCTCACCCGAGACTCCGTCGACTTCCGCACGGACACGAGCGCGCTCGTCCCGGCGGAGAGCTGAGGTCAATCATGGAAGCCATCTCCACCCCGCCGGTCTCCTACGGTCCGCTCTACAACTTCGGCAACGTGCTGCGATCGGAGGTGACGAAGCTCCGCACCGTCCGCTCGACCTACTGGACGCTGTTCGCCGCCGTCGTGTTCACGATCGGAATATCGGCGATCGGCGCCATCTTCACGGCCAACAACTACGCGCACTTCAACGCGCGGGAGATGGCCAACTTCAATCCGACCGAGCGCAGCCTCGGCGGCGTCAACCTGGCCCAGATCGCGATCGGCGTGCTCGGCGTCCTCGTCATCACGAGCGAGTACGGGACCGGGATGATCCGCGCCACCCTGAGCGCCGTGCCCCAGCGGCGGCTCGTCCTCGCGGCCAAGGCGCTCACCTTCGCGGTGACCGCCCTGGTCATCGGGACGATCGCGAGCTTCATCGCCTACTTCCTCGGCCAGGCGATCTTCACCGGGCAGGCGCCCCACTCGTCGATCAGCGACCCGGGGGTGCTGCGGGCGGTCTTCGGCGGCGGCCTCTACCTGGCGGCGATCGGCCTGCTGGGGCTCGGGCTCGGGGCGATCATTCGGGTGAGCGCCGGGGCGATCTCGTCCCTCTTCGGCATCCTCTTCGTCCTGCCGATCATCGCCGCCCTGCTGCCGCAGTCGTGGCAGGACACGATCGATCCCTACCTGCCCCTCAACGCCGGCCGCCAGATCTTCTCGGTCGCCCACGACACGAACGTGCTCTCGCCATGGGCCGGCTACGGCGTCTTCTGTCTCTACGCGGCGATCGCCCTGCTGATCGCCGCCGTTCTCATCAACAGGCGCGACGCCTAGGCCGGCGGCGCGTCGGGACCCGGCGGCGGCGGCCCGCCGGGCGGTGGCCCCGGCGGCCAGGCGTCGGGCGGCCAGGCGTCGTCGTCGCTCTCCTCGATCGGCGGGTGATGCTCGAGGCTCGCCGGGAACTCCTCGGGGACGAAGAGCTCCCCGGGGGGGAACATCTGCGACGGGGGGAGCATCTCCTCGGGCGGGAGGAGATCGTCGGACGGGAAGGGATCCTCCGGGAGGGCCGGCTCGGCGGCGACCAGCTCGGGCGGGGGCATCGCGGCCGGCGCGGGCGCCGGGGCCGGCTTGTCGTCCCTGGCCGGCGGCGGGGCGTCCTGGAGCAGACCGCCGCGCAGGCCGAACTTGACGATCCCCATCGAGCCGCCCATGTGCGGGCGCTTCTCGTCGGGCCAGCGCTGCGTGTACGGGGGCATCTTCCAGACCTGGGCGGCCACGGTGGCGTAGTGGTAGCGCAGGTAGGCGACGAGGTCGCCGCGGTGCTTGCGGCAGGCGTAGCGCCGCGGCCCGAGCGTGCCGCCCCCGTTCCAGACCAGCCAGCGACCGGGGAAGGCGTCGAGATACTCGCCGAACATCCGCTCCGTCACCTGGCCCTGAAGGCTCCGCTGCGTCCCGTGATCGGGTGTCGCGTCGCAGAACTGGCAGCGGAAGACGGCTCGCGTCGGCATCAGCGGCGGGCCCTCGCAGGTGGAGTCGGCGGGCGCACGGGCGCGCCGCAGGAGGCGGCCGCCGGCGGCGGAGTCCGCGGCACTAGGCGTCGGCCTTTCGAAGCATCAGCCATGTTTAGCATGCAGGCGTGCAGTCTGGAAGCGTATCGAAGCTGTTCACCGGTCAATCGCTCTGGCGGGGGATCCTCCTGCCGCTTTGGGTGCCCGCCCGCGGCGCCGGTGAAACGGTGGGCCGGAGATGATCGAGGAGCCGCGGCGCCTCGCCGTCATCGACCTCGGCTCGAACTCCTTCCGCCTCGTCGTCTTCACCGCCGGCGACGGCTGGTGGAAGCGGACCGACGAGATCTTCGAGGCGGTGCGCATCGGCGAAGGGCTGGCGGCGACCGGCTCGCTCGGGGAGGCGCCGATCAGCCGGGCGCTGGCCACCGCCAACGTGTTCGCCCAGTTCTGCGCCGCCAACGGGCTCGCCGGCGACCAGATCCGGGCGGTGGCCACGAGCGCGATCCGCGACGCCGGGAACGCCCGCGACTTCCTCGTGCGGGCCGGGCAGCGGACCCGGCTCAAGATCAGGGTCCTCAGCCAGGAGGAGGAGGCCCGCTACGGCTACCTGGCGGCGGTGAACTCGACGACGCTGGCCGACGGCTGCGTGCTCGACCTCGGCGGCGGCTCGATGCAACTCGTCCGCGTCGACGGCCGGCTCGCCCGGGAGTCGGCGTCGCTGCGCTTGGGCGCGGTGCGGATGACCGAGCGCTTCCTGCCCGACGACCGGCCGGCCAAGCGCCGCGAGCTCGACGCGCTCCGCGCCCACGTGCGCCGCAAGGTCGGCGAGGTCCCCTGGCTGCCGGGCACCGGCAGGCGGCTGGTCGGCCTCGGCGGCACGGTGCGCAATCTGGCCACCGCCGCCCAGCGGGCGGCCGGCCTGCCGTCGATCGGCGTGCAGGGCATGGTGATCACCCGCGACGCGCTCGAGGACCTCGTCGAGCGGCTGGCCGCGCTGGCGCCGGGCGAGCGCGCCGACGTGCCGGGGATCAAGTCGGCCCGCGGCGACCTGATCCTCGCCGGGGCGGTCGTCGTGGCCACCGTGCTCGAGGTCGGCGGCTTCGACAGCCTCGAGGCGACCGAGGCCGGCCTGCGCGAGGGCATCTTCTTCGAGCACCACATCGCCGGGGAGGTGCCGCTGTTCGAGGACGTCCGGCACGCCAGCGTGGTCAACCTCGCGGCCCAGTACCAGGTCGACGTCCCCCACACGCGTCACGTGGCCCAGCTCGCGCTCGGGCTCTTCGACGAGCTCGCGGAGGCCGGGCTGCACCCGGGCGATCCGATCGAGCGCGAGCTGCTTTGGGCGGCCAGCGTCCTCCACGACATCGGGATGTCGGTCGACTACGACGACCACCACAAGCACTCGCGCTACCTGATCCTGAACGCGGGACTGCCCGGCTACCGACCCAACGAGGTCGCGGTCATCGCCCAGGCGGTCCGCTACCACCGCAAGGGGACGCCCGACCCCGACTGGCTGGCGCCGGTGCTCGAGAGCGGCGACGTAGCGCGCCTGGACCGCCTGGCGGCTCTGCTGCGCCTCGCCGAGGATCTCGAGCGCTCGCGCGACCAGGGCGTCCGCGAGGCGCACATTCGCGTGCGCGGCGACGGGGTCGAGCTGCGGATGCTCGCCGTCGGCGACCTCGCCGTACCGCGGTGGGCCGCGCAGCGGGAGACGGCGGTGTTCGAGCAGGCGTTCGGCGCCCGGCTGACCGTCACCGGCCAGCGGGACGCCGTCGCCGCGCCCTGACCTAGAGGCGGCCGAGCAGGAGGAGCACCAGCAGGATCAGCGCGATCAGCCCGATGATGCCGCCGGCGATGGCGACCTTCAGCAGGAACAGCGCAATCGCAATGACGATCAGCAGACCAATCAGACCTCGAACCATCGTCACTCCTCGTTAGATGTGGTGAACGTAGGCGTTGCCCGGCAGCGCACCACAGCTCGTAGCGGGCGGTCATCATTACCCGAGAGGCAGAGCTCCTAACCGGCGAGGGCATGTGAGACTGCCGGGATGCGCGTGGCGGTCGTCGGACACGTCGAGTGGGTCGAGTTCGCCCGCGTCGCCCACGTGCCGGTCGCCGGCGAGGTGGTCCACGCCGGGGCGACTTGGGAGGAGGCCGCCGGCGGCGGGGCGGTCGCCGCCGTCCAGCTCGCGCGCCTGGCCGGCGAGGCCGCGCTCTACACCGCGCTCGGCGACGACGAGCTCGGCCGCCGCGCCGCGGCGCGGCTCGCCGAGCTCGGGGTGGTGGTGCACGCCGCGCCGCGCACCGAGCCGACCCGGCGGGCGCTGACCTTCGTCGACGACGCCGGCGAGCGGACGATCACCACGCTCGGCGAGCGACTCGCCCCGCGCGGCGCCGACGACCTCCCGTGGGAGCTTCTGGAGTCGGCTGACGCGGTGTTCTTCACCGCCGGCGACGGCGACGCCCTGCGCGCCGCCCGGGCGGCCCGGGTGCTCGTGGCCACCCCGCGCGCCCGCACCGGCGCGCTCGTCGAGCTCGACGCCCTGGTCTACAGCGCCGGGGACCCGATCGAGCTCGCCGCGGCCGAGGAGCTCGCTTCATGCGCGGCGCTCGTCGTGGTCACCCGCGGCGGCGCCGGGGGCAGCTGGACGACGGCCGCCGGCACCGACGGAGCATGGGCGGCGGCGCCGCTCCCCGGGCCCGTGGTCGACTCTTACGGGTGCGGCGATTCGTTCGCCGCCGGCTTCACCTACGGGCTGGCCGCGGGGACGGTGGAGAGCGCCCTCGAGCTCGCGGCGCGCTGCGGCGCGATGTGCCTCACCGGCCGCGGGCCCTACGGACGCCAGTTGACGACGCCCCCGGATGTCCCGGGAGCGTCGTCGGGCGCTGCTACTTGATCAGCGGCTTGACGGCCTTGAGCACGGCCGGCATCTCCAGCGGCTTGTCGAAGCCGCCATCCGGCGTCGGCGACTTGCCGATCATGTAGTTGATCGCCGCCGCGTGACGCGCCTCGACCTGGACGATGGCGCCCGCGGTCCCGAGGTACGCCTTGTTCTGGAGCTTCGGGCCCTGGCCGTTGTAGGCCGAGACGCCGGTGTTCTCCAGCACCGAGGCGAGGGCGAGGAACTGCGCCTGGTTGCTGACCGGGAAGGCGAACGTCGGCTTCTTGGCCGGGGTTCCACCGGCCGCCATGATCGCCTTGGTCAGGCCGCTGACGTGGTCGGCCTCGTGCTTTCCGAGCAGCGCGGCCAGGGTCTTGGCGGCGCCGGTCAGGCCGACCGCCTTGGCCTTGACGTTGTAGAAATCCGACTCTAGGTACTCGAGCGTGAGCGCGTAGTTGAGGATGGCGAGGTCGCCGGCCGCCGACTGCGCGAACGCGCTGCTCAGGAACGGACCCACGGCACCGATGCCGCCGACGGCGACGGCGGCGAGCGTTCCGCGGATGAGGAAGGCCTCACGCGTCACACCCTTGACTTCGACTGCGGCCACTTCCGGGACCGCAAACGGGGAATCTGCCATTTGACTTGATCCTCTCTGTGCTTGCGGTTGGTTAGGAGATGAACGGCTTGACCGCTGCCAGGACCTGATCCATCGACATCGGCTTGGCGAACGAGCCATCCGGTGTGATCGACTGGTTGGTCAGCTGGTTGAGGATCGCCGCGTGGCGGGCCTCGACCGTGTGGATGGACAGCGCCGCGGCGAGGACCATCGGGTTCATGATGTTGCCGGCCTGACCGAGGTAGGCGGCGGCGCCGAGGTTCTCGACGGTGGCGGCGAGCTTGGCCACCGCCATCGCGTTGGTGACCGGGAACTTGCCGACCGGCTTCGTCGCCGGGGTCCCGCCGAGTGACTTGACCGTCGCCTTGAGCGCGTTGACGTGTGTCTGCTCCTGGGCGCCGATCACCTTGAGGAGGTCCTGCACCTTGCCCGAGAAGAGCCCCGACTTGATGACCTTCTTGTAGAACTCGGTCTCGAGGTACTCGAGCGTCAGCGCGTAGTTGACGATCGCGATGTCACCGCTGTTGGACGATGAGGTGGTGGTCGCCGGGGTGGATGTGGCAGCGGTGCTGCTGCTGCTCTTGCTGCTGCTCGATCCGCAGGCGGCGATGAAGGCGGCCAGCGAGCTCGCGGCGGCCGCGCCGCCGACACCCTTGCCGACCATCTTCAGGAACTTCTTGCGCTCGCTCGGATCGCGAGCGAGCACCTCGACTGCGCCGGCCGGCTGCGGGCCGACTTCCTCGGTCGCGGGATTCGACATGTCGGATACCTCCGATTGGAAGACTTCGGTGCCGCGCGCCGAACCTGCTGGCCCGCGATCCCCTGGTGACACCCGTCGAGCCCTGATCTTCCGGGCGGGTGTGTTGCTTGCTCTAGCGCGCCAGGGGGGTTTTCGGATCAATCAGCGAACGGGCAAGCAGCTCGATCGGATGGACGATCTCGACCGGGCGCTCGAGGTAGCGCGCGATCTGCAGCGCACATCCGGGGTTGGCGGCGGCGATCGCCTCGGCGCCGAGCGCCTCGAGGTTGGCCGCCTTGCGCCGGCCGAGCTCGGCGGCGGGCTCGGGCTCGAGGAGGTTGTAGACGCCCGCCGAGCCGCAGCAGATCTCCCATTCGGCCGGGGTCACGAGCTCGAGGCCGGGGATTGCCTCGAGCAGCGCGCGGGGCTGCTCGCGGATCTGCTGGGCGTGGGCCAGGTGGCAGGCGTCGTGGTAGGCCACCTTCAGGGCCAGCGGGTGGCGTTCGGCCCGGGGCGGGGTGGCGGCGAGGAACTCGTGCACGTCGAAGACGCGCTTGGGGAACTCCTCGTCGCCGGTCAGGTGGCCGTACTCCTTCATCCCCGAGCCGCACCCGGCGGCGTTGACGATCACGGTGTCGTAGCCGGCGAAGGCGGCGATGGTCTCCTGCGCCCGGGCCCGCGCGTCCTCCTCGTAGCCGGTGTGGAGGGCCAGCGAGCCGCAGCAGCGCGAAGCCCGCGGCACGTGGACCTCGTAGCCCTCGGCGCTCAGCACGTCGATCGTCGCCCGGTTGACCGAGTCGAAGAAGACGCGCTGCACGCAGCCCTGCAGCAGCGCCACCGTGCCGCGCTTCTCGCCCACGGCCGGGGTGACCGCCGGGAGCCGGCGCCAGACCGCGCCCAGCGACACCTCCGGCGCCATCGCCGCCATCGCCCGCAGGCGACCGAGGCGCGCGGGGAGCAGGCGGTCGAGGCGCAGGGCGCGGTTGAGGATCAGCGCGGGGACGAGCGCGCGCAGGCGCCCGGGGTGGGGGAAGAGGGCGAACACCAGCCGCCGGAAGGCCCGGTCGGCGGGGTCGCGCTCGTGGAGGCGCTCGACCTGGGGCCGCGTCTGGGCGAGCAGCAGGTCGTACTGGACGCCCGACGGGCATGCCGTCACGCAGGCCATGCAGCCGAGGCAGCGGTCGAAGTGGGTGACCATCTCGGGGGAGAGCTCGGCCTGCTCGTGGCCGAGCGCCATCAGCGCGATGCGCCCGCGCGGCGAGTCCATCTCCTCGCCCCAGAGGTTGTAGGTGGGGCAGGTCGGCAGGCAGAAGCCGCAGTGGACGCAGTCGTCGATCAGCTCGGGGGCCGGTGGGTGGTGCTCGTCCCAGGCCGAGTCGGGGCGCCGGACGGGGGGCGGCTCGGTCGACATTCAGATGCCCCCGCAGTAGCGGCCGCGGTTGCAGACGTCGGCCGGGTCGAAGCGCGCCTTGACGCGGCGCAGCAGGTCGAGCTCGGGGCCTTCGGGCATGTCCCACGGGTCCACAGCGCCGCGCAGCGCCGCGGGGGCGTCGAGGAGGACGCAGGGCGCCGGGCGCAGCGCGGCGCGGAGCCCCGCCAGGGCGGCCGCCTCGCCGGGCAGGCGGACCCAAGCGAGACCGAGCGCCGCCCGGACGACCGCGCTCTCGCACGCCCCGAGCAGGCGCTCGAGGTCGGTCGGGAGCGCCGACACGCGGACGACGGCGCCGCCGTCCGCCGCGCGCTGGCGGGCGCGCTGCTCGGCCCAGATCGCCTCGTCGTCCTCGACCAGCACGGTCTCGGTACCGGCTTCGCGCAGCAGCGCCGACGCCGAGCCGGCCGTGCTCCGGCAGGTCTGGCCGACGGCGCGCGCCAGCACGCTGCCTCCGGCGGCGGCCGTCCCAGCGCAGGTCGAGCGCCTCGAGCTCGAGCGGGCGGCCGGCGAGCAGGCGGGCGGCGCGCGCGAGCACGCCGGGGTCGCCGGACCGCCCGGCGACGGTCACCGCCTCCGCGGGCAGCGGATGCAGGCGCAGCGTCGCCTCGCAGATCACGCCGAGCGTCCCCAGTGCGCCGCACATCAGCTTGGCGAGGTCGTAGCCGGCGACGTTCTTGATCACGTTCGACCCGGCGCGGACCACCGTGCCGTCGGGGAGGGCGACGCGGACCCCGAGGATCAGGTCGCGCACGCCGCCGTAGCGATGGCGCAGCGGCCCGCTGTCGCCGGTGGCGAGGATTCCGCCGATCGTCGCCCGGCCGTCGCCGTCGGGCGGGTCGAGCGCCAGGCGCTGTCCGGCGGCGGCGAAGTGCTCCTGGGCGCGTGCCAGCGGCACGCCGGCCTGGAGGATCACGGTCAGGTCGCCGGCGTTGTGCTCGACGAGCGCATCGAGGCGCTCGGTCGACACGCGCAGGGCGGGGGCCTCCCCCGGGGCCCCCCAGGCCAGCTTGGTACCCCCGCCGACCGGGGCTGCCGGGCGTCCGGCGGCCAGGAGCGCGGCGACCTCCCCGGCGTCGGCGGGACGGGCGAGCTCGGCGACGGCCGAGGCCATCAGAAGCGCTCGGCCAGGCCGGCGGCCTCGAGCGGGTGCACGCGATAGGGCCCCGGGACCTCGCCGCACAGCCGCGGCGTCGGCATCACCTTGCCCGGGTTGGCCAGGCCGTCGGGGTCGAAGGCGCAGCGCAGCATCTGGAAGGCGGCCAGGTCGTCCTCGCTGAACATCTTGCCCATGTAGGCGCGCTTGTCGACGCCCACCCCGTGCTCGCCGGTGATCGACCCGCCGGCGTCGAGGCAGGCCTGGAGGATCAGCCCCGAGAGCTCCTCGGCGCGCTCGGCCTCGCCGGGGACGTGGCCGTCGTAGCAGACGAGCGGGTGGAGGTTGCCGTCGCCGGCATGGAAGACGTTGGCCACGCGCAGCCCGTACTCGCGGCCGAGCTCCTCGATGCGGCCGAGCACCTCGGGCAGGCGGGTGCGCGGGATCACGCCGTCCTGGACGAAGTAGTGGGAGGAGAGCCGCCCGGCGGCCGGGAAGGCCGACTTGCGCATCTTCCAGAAGACGGCGCGCTCGGCGGGGGTCGCCGCCACGCGGACGCCGGTCGAATCGCTCTGGCGGCAGAGCTCCTCGAGCTCGGCGAACCGCGCCTCGCACTCGACCTTCGGCCCGTCGAGCTCGACCAGCAGCGCCGCGCCGGCGTCGGCCGGCCAGCCGGCGTGGGCCATCTGCTCGGAGGCGTGGATGGCCAGGGCGTCCATCATCTCGATCGCCGCCGGCACCAGCCCGGCCGAGACGATCGCCGAGACCGCCTGACCGGCGTCGCGGACGTCGGCGAAGAAGGCGACCAGCGTCTTGACCGCCTCGGGCGAGGGGACGACGCGCAGCGTGATCCGGGTGGCCACGCCGAGCGTGCCCTCCGAGCCGACGAAGGCGCCGAGCAGGTCGTAGCCCGGCGGGTCCAGATGCCGGCCGCCGAGCTCGACGACGCCGCCGTCGGGGAGCACGACCTCGAGGCCGGTGACGTAGTTGGTCGTGAAGCCGTACTTGAAGCAGTGGGCCCCGCCGGAGTTCTCGGCCACGTTGCCGCCGATCGAGCAGACGATCTGGCTCGAGGGGTCGGGCGGGTAGAAGTAGTCGGGCGCGACGGCGTGGGAGATCGCGATGTTGGTCACCCCGGGCTCGACGACGACGCGCTGGTTGGCGAGGTCGACCTCGAGTACCCGCCGCATGCGGCTGAGCACGAGGAGGACGCCGTCGGCGATCGGCAGCGCGCCGCCCGAGAGGCCCGACCCGGCCCCGCGCGCGACCCAGGGCACCTTGAGCTCGTAGCAGGCGCGGACGACGTCGCGGACCTCGTCCCCGTTGGCCGGGAGCACCGCCACCGGCGGCACGACGTGGTAGTGGAGCAGGCCGTCGGACTGGTAGGTCCGCAGGTCGTGGGGATGGGTGAGCACGTGCTCGTCGCCGCAGATCGCCCGCAGCCGCGCGACGATCTCGACCGCCGGGAAGGCGGTCGCGACGGGCGCATGTTCGGCGTGAGCCATGCTAAGAGGTGTAGCGCGAATTGGACCTGGGCGACAACGTGACCATCATTCAACCGCAACGCGGCCCGTGCGCCGTCCGAGGAGTCGGCGCGCCGCCGCCGAAGGAACTCCGGATGGAGAGTATCCCGCGTGCTTGACCTGCTGATCGTGGCGGCGACGATCGGCCTCGCCCTGCTCGGGCTCAAGCGCGGCTTCGTCGTCAGCCTGTTCTCGCTCGTCGGCTTCCTCGTCGGCGCCACGCTGGCCACGCTGATCGCGGGCGCCCTTCTCCCGCCGCGGGAGCGGTCGCTGGCCACGCCGGTGTTCGGACTCTTCTCCGCCCTGCTCGGCGGCAGCTTCCTCGCACTGGCCATGGGCACGCTCGCCACCCGGCGGCGCGCGCGGCGCCCGGGCGGCTTCCCCGGCCGCGCCGACGGACCGCTCGGCGCCGCGCTGTCGGGCTGCATCGTCCTCGCCGTGGCCTGGATGCTCGGCGCCGTCGCCGTCCAGGTGCCCAAGGACAGCCTCGGCCTGCGCCGCGACGTCGAACGCTCGGCGGCGCTCCGCGGCCTCGACGCGCTGCTGCCGCCACCGGGGGGCGTGCTGCGCGCGCTCGCGCCCTTCGATCCGCTCCCGGCGCTCGAGGGGCCCCAGGCGCTGATCGGCCGCCCGACCCGGCAGATCACGCGCTCGCACGCGGTGCGCCGCGCCGGGGCCAGCGTGGTGCGGGTGCTCGGGAGCGCCTGCGGCACCGGGCTCGAGGGGTCGGGCTGGGTGGCCGCGCCGGGCGAGGTGGTGACCAACGCCCACGTCGTGGCCGGCGAGGGCGACACCGTGGTGCAGGTCGACGGCCAGTCGCCCGAGCTGCCGGCCCAGGTGATCGGCTTCGACACCCACAACGACATCGCCGTGCTCCGCGTGGCCGGGCTCGACCTTCCTCCGCTCCCGCTCGCCAGCGATCCGCCGGCCGGCCGCGCAGCGGCGATCCTCGGCTATCCCCGCGACGGCCCGTTCGACGTGCGCTCGGGGCGGATCGGCGCGACCGAGTCGCGTCTGGCCCCCGACGCCTTCGGCAAGGGCGCCGTGCAGCGGCTGCTGACGCCGCTGCGCGGGTTCGTGCGGCCGGGGAACTCCGGCGGCCCGATGATCGACGCCCGCGGCCGCGTCGTGGCCACGGTGGTCGCCGAGACCTTCTCCGGCGGCATCCTCGGCGGCTACGGCGTGGCCAACGCGGCGGTCGCCCGCGCGCTGGCCCTCGCCGTGTCCCCGGTCTCCAACGGTCCGTGCCGGGAGTAGGACAGGGTGTCCAGCGGGCTATGCCAGGCGGTCGGTGTCTGGCCCGGAGGGCCGGACCTAGACTGAACCGGTGAACGTCGACTCGGTTGAGGCTCGCTGCGACTTCGTGCTGCGCACCGTCGAGGATCGCGGCGTCCGCTTCGTCCGCCTCTGGTTCGTGGACGTGCTCGGCAACCTCAAGAGCATGGCGATCCCCGTCTCCGAGCTCGAGAGCGCGCTCGAGGACGGCGTCGGCGTCGACGGCTCGTCGCTCGAGGGCTCGGTCCGCCTCGCCGAGCGCGACGTGATCGCCCACCCCGATCCGCTGACCTTCCAGATCCTCCCGTGGCGTCCCGGGTCGCTGGTGGCGCGGATGTTCTGCGAGGTGCGCTCGCCCGACGGCCGCCCGTTCGCCGCCGACTCGCGCCTGGCCCTGGCGCGGGTGGTCCGCCAGGCGGCCGAGCTCGGCTTCACCTTCGAGGTGGGCAGCGAGATCGAGTTCTTCCTCTACTCCCCGACCGATCCGCCGGGGCCCGAGGCCGACGACGCGATGCCGGTGCCGCTCGACCAGGGGGCCTACTTCGACCTCACCGAGCTCGACGTCGGCAGCGACTTCCGCCGCCGGACGATCGAGTATCTCGAGCAGATGGGGATCCCGGTCAAGAGCGCCCACCACGAGGTCGCGCCCTCCCAGCACGAGATGGACCTCCAGCACACCGACGCGCTGTCGATGGCCGACGCCCTGATGACCTTCCGCCTGGCGGTCAAGGAGGCGGCCCGGACCGTCGGCTGCTACGCGACGTTCATGCCCCAGCCGGTCGAGGGGCAGCCGGGCTCGGGGATGCACCTCCACCTGTCGCTGTCGGGCGCCGACGGGAACGCCTTCTTCAGCCCCGACCGCGCGCACCCGCTCTCGTCGGTGGGCCGGGCCTTCCTCGCCGGGGTCCTCGCCCACGGCCCGGAGATGTGCGCGGTGACCAACCAGTGGGTCAACTCCTACAAGCGCCTGGCCAACGGCTTCGAGGCGCCCCAGCACGTGAGCTGGACGCGCCACGGCCGCTCGGCGCTCGTGCGCGTCCCCTCGCTGCGCCGCGACCGTCCGAGCGCGGCGCGCTTCGAGCTCCGCTCCCCCGATCCGGCGGCCAACCCCTACCTCGTCTTCGCGCTCGTCCTCGCCGCCGGGCTGCGGGGCATCGAGCGCGGCTACGAGCTCGAGGCCGAGACGGTCGACGACCCGGTGGCGGGGACGCGCCGGCTGCCCCAGGACCTCAACGAGGCGACCGACCTCTTCGAGGCCTCCGACCTCGCGCGGGAGGCGCTCGGCGACCGCCTGTGCGACTGGTACGTACTGAACAAGCGGCGGGAATGGGCGGACTACCGGACGACCGTCGGCCCGTTCGAGCGGCGCCGGTACCTGCGCCTATGACCGAGGCCTGGATCTACGCGACCGACGCCGGCGAATCGGCCGAGAGCGCGCGGCTGCTCGCGGAGCTCGGGTTCAGCGCACGGCGGGTCAGCGTCAACGGCTCGCTGCGCCCGAGCGCCGAGGACGGCGGGGCCGAGCGCCGGCCGACGCTGATGCTCCTGCTCGCCGGCGGCGAGGGCCCGGACGTCGGCGAGATCTGCCAGCGCCTCGAGCAGGACGACGAGCTCAGCGAGGTGCCCCGGGTGGTGGCGCTCGACACCGAGGACCTCCACATGGGGGCCGGCGTGGCCGAGGGGCACGAGCTGATCGTGCGGCCGTACTCCGGCGTCGAGCTCGGGATCCGCATCGCCCGCGCCCGCCGGCAGATGTCGGGCGTCGACTCCGACGTCCTGCGCGTCGGCGCGCTCGAGCTCAACCTGGCCAACTACCAGGTCTCGATCGACGGGCGGCCGATCAACTTCACCTACATGGAGTACGAGCTGCTCAAGTTCCTGGCCACCCACCCGGGGCGCGTGCACACCCGGGAGGCGCTGCTCAGCCGGGTCTGGGGCTACGACTACTACGGCGGCGAGCGGACGGTCGACGTCCACATCCGGCGGCTGCGCGCCAAGCTCGGCCAGGACTACGGCGGGCGGATCCAGACCGTGCGGAGCGTGGGGTACCGCTTTGACGCCTGAGCTCTCACCGGCCGCTCGCGCGGCGCAGGCCGGCGGCCGCCGCAACGGCCAGAGCCGGGCGATCTACGACGGCTTCCGCTCGACGATCAAGGCGGTCGGGACCGGCGTGCGCGGGAGCCGCGACCTGAGCTTCGCGGAGGCGCGGGCGGCGATGGAGCTGCTCCTGGCCGGGGAGGCGACGCCCGCCCAGGCCGGCGCCTTCCTGGTGGCGATGCGGATCAAGGGGGAGTCGCCGGCCGAGCTCGCCGGCTTCGCCCAGGCCCTGCGCGACGCCTGCCGGGCGTGCGAGACGAGCTCCGGACGGACGCTGGTCGCCTGCGCCGGGGCCTACGACGGCGTTGCCGACGCGCCGCACCTCAGCCTGGCCGCCGGGGTGGTGGCCGCCGCCGCCGGCGCCGGCATCGTCCTTCACTGCGGCGACACCCTGGGACCGAAGTACGGGATCACCGTGGCCGACGTGCTCGGCGGCCTCGGCGGGCCGTCGACGCCGTCGGCGTGCCAGTCGACGCAGATGCTCGAGGCGGCCGGCGTGACCGTCGTCCACGCCGGTGAGACGCTGCCCGGCTGGCGCCGGGTCGCGGCCGTGCGCGACGAGGTCGGCGTGCGCGGGCCGATCCACTCGGCGGAGAAGCTCGTCGACTACTACGGGGCTCGCCGCTTCGTCGTCGGCCACACCCACAGCTCCTACAGCGAGCGCCTGCTCGGGGCGCTCGAGCTGCTCGGCGCCGAGCGCTCGGTGGCCGTCCGGGGCATCGAGGGCTCGGACGTGATGCGGCCGGGGCGCCCGCAGGCGTTCGAGGCCGGCAGGGCGCTCGAGCTGCCCGAGCGGCTCGACTCGCGCCTCCAGCGCCCGGCGCCGGCCGCCGGGGCCGGGGACCTGATCGCGCGCTCGGCGGCGCTGACCACCGAGATCGTCGGCGGCGAGTGCGGCGGCCCGCTCGCCTACACGGTGGCCCTGAACGCCGGCCTGCGCCTCTACGCCGCCGGGCTCGTCTCCGACACCCGCGACGGGCTCGAGCTCGCCGAGGCCGCGGTGGCCGACGGCGGCGCGGCGGCCACGCTGCGGGCGATGCTCGCCGCGGGCGCGGCCGCCTAGACCGTCAGCACGAGCACCGCGCAGAGGATGCCGGTCGCCGCGAACGCCGCGTAGTCGTTGACCGACCCCGTGTGGAGCGCCCGCAGCAGGCGGATCGGCTTCGGCTCGGCCACGCGGAGGTAGCCGGCGGCGAGCAGCCCGCCGAAGAGGACGGTGGCGGCGACGGTGAGCAGCTCGCTCGGCTTGAAGTAGTCGAAGGCGACGCGCAGGTGGGGGAGGTGGACACCGCCCGCGAGCACCCCGCTCGCGTAGGTCGCGCCGTGGAGGAGGCTGGCCGCCGCCGGCGCCGCCGCGTGGTCGAGAATCCAGTTGGGGAAGACGCCGGCGGCCAGGCACGCCGCCGACAGCGTCCAGAAGGCGACGAGCATCCCCGGGCGCGGCGGCGCGAGGTCCTCGTAGGGCTCGGGACGGCGGCGGAAGAAGGCCAGGTAGGCAGCCCGGCCCAGGGCGGCGATGGTGATCACCTGGGCGCCCAGCATGAGCACGTTCACCCCCTGCTGGCCGGTCTCGGTCAGCCCCTCGTGGATCAGGCCGAGTGACGGGTAGCCGTTCAGCGGGGGGATCCCGGCGATCGCGACCACGCCGGCGACGAAGGCGATCGCCCGCGCCGGCCGGTGGCGGGCGAGGCCCCCCATCTCCGACAGCCTGGTCTGACCGGTCGCGTGGACGATCGCCCCGGCCGAGAGGAAGAGCAGCGACTTGTAGAGCGCGTGGTCGACCAGGTGGTAGGTCGCCCCGGCCACCCCCGCCGGCACCGCCGTGGCCAGGCCGACGACGAGGACCCCCATCTGCGAGATCGTGTCGTAGGCGAGCAGGCGCTTGAGGTCGTCCTGGGCCAGGGCGAGGAGCGCGCCGACCAGGGCCGAGACGACGCCCACGCCCATCAGCAGCCCGAGCACCGGGCGCCCGCCGACCGGCCCGAAGATCTGCAGCGCGATCCGGGCGATGGCCACGATGCCCAGGCTGACCATCAGCCCGGAGAACAGCGCCGAGACCGGCCCCGGGGCCGCGGTGTGGGCGTCGGGCAGCCACCCGTGAAACGGGACGAGGCCGGCCTTGGTGGCAAAGCCGCAGATCAGCAGGGCGAGCGCGACCATGTCCGCGGTGTGCGGGTGGCGCGCGACCGCGTCGTGGAGCTGGGCGAAGTTGAGCGCGCCGTGGTTGGCGTAGAGCACGGTGGCCCCGACGAAGATGGCAAAGCTCGCCAGCGTGGTCAGGGTGAGCACCTTGAAGGCCGCCTCGAGGGCGATCGGCCGCTCGAGGAAGAAGCCGGTCAGGCCGTAGCTCGAGAGCGCCGCGACCTCGAACCACACGAACAGGTTGAACAGGTCCGCCGTCAGCGCCGAGCCGATCAGCGCGGCCAGGAGCAGCTGGAAGAGGCAGGCGTAGCCGCCGAGCTCGCGCACCCCGAGGTCGCCGAGCTCCGACAGCGTCGAGATCAGCAGTACGGCGCCGATCGTCGAGACGCCCAGCGCGTAGGCCAGGCCGAAGGGATCGGCGGCGAAGGCGATCCCGAGCGCCCGGCCGCCGACCGGCGCCCACCCGCCCATGTAGTGGGAGAGGATTTCCCCGCCGAATACGCGCGGGGCGAGGAGGCCGAGGACGCAGGTGGCGCCTACCAGGCCGAGCACGGCGATGACCAGCGGAGCCCGCCGGTCGATCCGCGCCGCCAGCGGCGCGCACACCGCGCCGACGATCGGGATCGCCACCGGCAGCGGGAGCAGCGAGGCGAGGCTCGCCGCGCTCATCCGCGCAGCGCCCGGACCTGGTCGGCGTCGAGCGTGCGGTAGTGCTGGGCGATCCGTACGGCCACGCTCAGGAAGACCCCGGTCACCGCCACGCCGATCACGATCGCCGTCAGGCAGAAGTTCTGGAGCACCGGGTCGGCGACGTTGCCCCGTGCCAGCTGGCTCATCGTCGTGCTCCCCGGCGGGCTCTCGAGCACCGGGGCGGTCGACCCCCGGCGGTAGGCCAGCGAGACGAGCAGGAGGTAGGTCGAGGCCTCCATCAGCGAGAGGCCCATGACGATCTTGATCAGGTTGCGCCGGCTGAGCACGACGTAGAGGCCGATCGCGAAGACCGCGCCCGACGTCAGGTAGTTGGCGAGGATCACTCCTGCGCCTCGTCGGGCGACCAGTCGTGCTCCATGGCCAGCAACGCGAAGATGGCCAGGGTCAGCCCGGTGGCGACCTCGAACAGCTCGCTCCCCGAGAACGCTTGGAGCACCCCGCCGCTGAGGATCGTGTCGGGCGTCCGGGCCAGCGGCAGGAAGTTGGCCGTGAAGGACCCCTCGAGCACGAGGCCGAGCACGCCGAGCACGATGATGGCCAGCGCCCCGGCCAACTCGACCGCCTCGAGCAGCGATGGGCGCAGCGCCCCGGCGACGCGCTGGTGGCCGAACCCGGCGTAGAGCAGCAGGATCACCCCGACGATCACCGCCCCGCCCGGAAAGCCCCCGCCCGGCGAGTAGCCCCAGGCGACCAGGTAGAGCCCGGCCACGGCGAGCGCCGGGGCCGCCGTCCGCGCGGCGGTGCGCACGATCACAGACATCGCCTCCGCCCGCTCGGGCGCCGGAGCCCCGAGACCGGCCGCGTCCGGCGTCGCCGGCTCGCCGTCCTCGCCGCCCGGCTGCTCCTCGCGCTCGGCGCTGCGCGCCAGCGTCTCACCCCGATCGGAGGACTCCGCCGGGTCGACCTCGGCCTGCTCGCGCTCGCCCGCGCGCTCCTCGCCGCCGACGCTCCGGCGCGGCTCCCGCCGGCGCGTCAGCGTGGTCACCGAGACCACGGCGGCGAGGAGCAAAAAGGTCTCGCCGAAGGTGTCGAACCCCCGCGTCCCGTAGACGATCTCGTTGACCGGCTCGGTTGTGTGCCACTTGGGGATCGCGATCTCCAGCGCGTAGCGCGCCACTGTCGGGAGCTTCGCCCCCTCGCGCGGCAGTCCGATCAACGCTGCGGCCAGCGCGGCGGCCACGCCCGCTGCCAACACGGCGGCCAGCGTCGCCCGATGAATCGGCTCGGGCGCCTCGGAGCCGCTCTGCCCTGCCGGCCCAGTGGCTTCAAGCTCAGGCCCGCTAGCCCTGCTCATCGCCCGCCTCGTCCTCCTCGCCGAGTTCGCCGAGTTCGCCGCGGTCGGGCACGTCGGTGCGCGACTTGCCGATCGCGATCAGGTAGAGGACGGGCAGAGCGATCGCGCCGACCACGACCTCGGAGTGGGCGACGTCGGGGGCGCCCAACACGACGAAGAGGAGCGAGAGGACGGTCCCCAGCGCCGAGATGGCCATCACCGCCGCGTTGAGGTTCGGCAGGCGCACGACGAGCACCGCGGCGACGAGGATCGCCGCCAGGCACAGGTAGTCGAGCGCCCAGAAGGCGGTCACCCCTGCTCCGCCCGCTGCTCCCTCGGTTGATCGGCCACCGCGCCCGGCCACATCGGCAGCCCCGCCTTGTAGGCCGCCCGTGCCAGCGCGTGCGACGCCGCCGGGTTGACGATCAGCAGCAGGATGGCGACCAGCAGCGCCCGGCCGCCCCACGCGCTGAACGGTCCCTCGGCGACGACCAGGGCCAGCAGCGCCGGCAGCGCCCCCATGGTGATCGTCTTCGACGAGCACTGGATCCGGCAGTAGACGTCCGGCATGCGCAGGATCCCAACCGCTCCGCTCAGACTGAAGGCCACTCCGATCGCGGCGAGGACGATCACCACGGCCTCCCTCACAGCAGGCCCCGCTCGAGATAGCGCGACCACACGATCGTCCCCAGGTAGCTGAACGACGCGAGCCAGAGGGCGACGTCCAGGTAGATCGTCCGGTCGGCGAAGGCCGAGAAGAAGAGCACGCTCAGCGCCGCCTGGGTCGAGATCGTGTTGAGGGCGACGATCCGGTCGGAGATCGACGGGCCCCGGGCCAGGCGGACGAGCAGCGGGGCAACGACGAGCAGCTCGGCCAGCGCCACGGCGATGAACACGTCGGGCATCACGACTCCTCGCCGCGGGCCCGGACGATCGGCGCGAGCAGGCGCTCGATGGGCCCGTTGATCGCCTCCCGCGCCTGTGCCGGGCCGCCGGCGGGCACGACCACCGCGTGATACTGGAGGGCCTGCCGTTCGCGGTCGACGTCGACGATCTGGTTCTCGACGATCAGCGAGGTGAGCAGGCCGACCGCGGTCAGGCCGCCGTCGGTGCGCGCCTCGGTCGCGACGATCACCATGCCGCTGCGCAGCGGCCGGCTCGGTGACCACACGCGGCGCGCGAGCGCGACGTTGGCGCCCACCATCTTGAAGAGGACGGTGGCGGCCAGGCGGATCGCCGCGAGCAGTCGGCGCGGATCGAGCACCAGCCAGGGTCGGGCGACCGGCCCCAGCCGGAGGTGGGCGACGGCCACGGCCACGGAGATGCCCGCGCCGAAGGCGATCTGCTCGAAGGTGAACATCCAGGTCAACAGCACCCACACCGCGAAGGCCCAGATGCTCAGCGCGAGCACGCGAGTGACCATGGCTCGCAGGTTCCCCCGCCGCCGCGCCCGCCAAACGCGGACGGTTAGGGTTGCATTAGGGGCACGTCGCGCTACTGTGTGCGGAGGTTCGCGGGGACTCAGAGCTCCCGGATCGGCACAGCGATGAGACGGCGTTCGGCAGGGCGGAGGCGCTGCGACGGACCATCGCCTCGTCGCCGTGCGACCCGGAGTCCGTCCATGCCGCCCAGCTGGAGCAACCGCCTCGACCTTCGCGATCTCGCACCGCCCGAGGACGTCGTGCGCGCCGTCGAGCCGGTCCGGGTCACGGAGGCGGCCGGTCCGGCGGGCCGCGCCGGCCGCGAGCGGCGGGGCGGCGAATGACCCGCGAGTCCCAGCTCCATCGGTGCGCATCGTGCGGGCGCCGCCGGCGCCGGGCCGCCGGCACCGGCGCCCAGTGCGAGTTCTGCGGGGGCACCCTGATTGCGGTGTGGGGTCTCGGCCAGCTCAGCGCCCCGCGCCCGGACCGGCCCGAGCCGACGGAGGTGCTCGCTGCTCCGGTTCGCGACGAGCTCCACGACGGGCTCCTGACACCCGACGGACGCCCCGGCAGTCCGCCGGCCGGGGGCGCCGGCCACGGCGCCGGCGAGACCGGCTGACCGAAGAAAAGTTTCCGGCCGGGCGGCAGTTAGGGTAACCTAAGGCCATGCCCTCGTCCGAGTGGTTGCGGTAGTGGCTCAGATCGACTGGTCAGCCTGGCCGGTGCTCGAGGTCCGCGTCAAGGCCCCGCACCCGACCTGCTACGCCCGTGCCGTCATGGACGCTCTCCGCGCCGGGCTCCACCGTGGCGGACAGTTCGCGGTCGTCGTCGTCGGCGAGCCGACCGCGCCGCCCCGGCCGATGCCGGTGCTCGGGCCGATCGACACCCGCTGGCTGAGGCACTGCCGCGGACCGCTGGCCCGCAACTGCCGCGGAATCGTCTACGTGACCGACCGCGCGGCGGTCGGCCTGCCCGGCTGCACGACCACGGCCTTCTCGAGCCTCGACGACGCCCGGGAATGGGCTCGCGGCCGCCTAGAGGACGCCGCGCCGGTTCCCGTCAGCGTCTGAGCGCCGGCTGCCGCGGCCGGGCGCGCGTAGTATCCGCCGCCGTGAGGCCGGCTCAGTGACCGACGACGAGGACGACGACGACCTCGGCCTGACCGAGGCGCTCGCCGCCTGGGGCCTGACCCCCACGCAGATCGCCGACACGCTCGAGGCGACCGACTTCGCCTTCGGCCTAGTCGAGCTGCGCCCCCCGACCGGCGAGCCGAGCCCGGGCGTGGCCATCGTCGTCGACGACCGGCGCGACCCCAAGCTGCGCGACCTTTTCGCCTGGCGCGCCGAGGCTGGCGAGGACGCGTACCACGCCGACTGGGAGACCGGCGACGCGCCGATGGTCCGGGTGGTGCTCGGGCCCGACGAGCAGGCGCTGGTCAGGCTGGGGGTCACGATCCGCCGGCCGGCCGCCCTCGAGCGACGCTACCTCTTCGCCGTCCACTCGGTCGCGCCCCTCCTGGCCAAGATGCAGGTTCCCGGCGCCGGGATCTGGCTGGCCCCGGCGACGGTGATCGAAAAGCACGCGGCGGTCGACCCTCCGCCCGACACCTACGACGTCACCGACCGGTGCCTGCGGGTCGCCGTCTGCGCCCGCGCGGTCCCGAGCATCGACGAGGCCCTCGCCCACGTCGGCGCCCCCCGGGAATCAGAGGAGGCACCGCCGATGAATCGGGCCGAGCGCCGGGCGGCGGCGCGGAAAAAGAAGGACTAGTAGTGCCGGCCGCCGGCGTCGAGGCCCGGTCGGCCGGGCGGTTCCTGGCCGGGGACCCGCTGCGCGGCCTCGCCGCCTTCGGCATCGGGATCTACCACGCCGGCACCGTCTCGCTCTTCGCGGCCGGCCATTCCGGGGACCTCGTCCACGGCTGGCCGGGCCCGTTCGGGCCGATCGCCGGCGGACCGATCGGCGCCGCCGCCAACGCCGTCGGGGTCTTCTTCGTGCTCTCCGGCTACCTGATCTCGCGGCCGTTCCTGGCCGCCCTGGCCGAGGCGCGCCGGCTCCCGAGCGTGGTCGACTACCTGCGCAACCGGTTCCTGCGCATCGTGCCCGCCTACTGGGTCACGCTCGCCGTCGTCCTTCTCTACGCCGGCGCCCAGGGCCGCACCTGGGCCGACGCCCCGCGGTTGATCGGCTTCTCCGAGGATTGGCCGAGCAGCCCGATCCGCTTCGATCTCGGCCAGGCCTGGACCCTCGACATCGAGATCCGCTACTACCTCGCCGTTCCCGTCGCCGCCCTCGTGCTCTTCGGGCTGGCCAAGGTCGCCCGGGTCGGCCCGGGCTCGGGCTCGGCGGGTTGGCTGCGCAGGCGCGGGGTGCGGCTCGGGCTCCTCGGCGGGGGCGCGCTCGTCGCGGCGACGATCTGCTTCCTGGTCTTTCCCCGCAACAACGCGGTCGAGGCGTGGACCTCGCCGGCGCAGGCGCACCTGCTCCTGCTCGGGGTCGCCCTGGCCGTCGCCGAGCTCGGGATGGCCTGGGGCTGGCTGCGCACCCGCCCCGGGCGGCTGCTCGGGGCCGCCGTGTTCGCCGGTGCGGTCGGCAGCCTGATCTGGATGCAGTACGCCGGATCGCCACTCGACGCGCTCCCCGGGATGGACTTCCAGCGGTCGACCTCGCTGGTGTCGACGCTCGCCGCCCTGGCCATCGTCGGGGCGCCGGTCCTCCTCCAGCGCGCCGGCGCCGGCTGCTGGCGCCTGCTCGACAACGCCCCGCTGCGCTGGCTCGGCGCCCGCTCATACGGGTTCTACCTCTACCAGCTCGGCGTCCTCACCGAGCTCTCCAAGCACGCGCCGAGCCCGGGCCTCTACCGGCGCACCTTCGTCTTCCTCGTCGTGGCCGGCGTCCCGCTGATCCTCCTCCTGGCCGCCCTGTCATGGCGCTTGGTGGAGAAGCCGGCGCTCCGCCTGAAGGCGTCGCGCCCCAAGCCCGACCCGTCGCCGGTCGGGCTCCCGGCACCCGCCACCTGATCCCTAGCCGGGCCGGGCGTAGGATTGGCCCTGGCGTGTTCGAGCGCTTCACAGAGCGGGCGAGGTCGGTCGTCGTCTCGGCGCAGGGGGAGGCGCGCGGCCTGGGGCATCACTCGACTGGGCCCGAGCACCTGCTGCTCGGCCTGCTGGGCGACGCGGAGGGGCTCGGGGCGCGGGTGCTGCTCTCGGCCGGTCTCACCGCCGAGCCCGCCCGCCGGCGCGTGCTCGAGCTCGCCGGCGCGGGCGCCGACGACGGCTCCGGTCAGATCCCGTTCACCGGACCGGCCAAGCAGGTCCTCGAGCTGTCGCTGCGCGAGGCGCTCGCCCTCGGCCACAACTCCATCGGCTCCGAGCACATCCTCCTCGCCCTCGCCGGGCAGACCGAAGGGGTGGCCGCGCGCATCCTCCGGGAGGCGGGCGCCGACGCCGAGACGGTCCGGGGCGAGGTTCTCAGCCGGCTCCCGGAGCCCGGCGGGTCGAAGCCGTCGCTGGCCGTCCGCGCCGGGTTGGCGGCGGCGGGTAGCCTCAGCGGCCGGCCGTCGGACGAGGTCCTCCGCGTGCCGGGTCGGCTCAGCGGCCGGCCGTCGGACGAGGTCCTCCGCGTGCTGATGGCGGCCGGAAGGTGCGCCCGCGAGACGGGACGGGCGAAGACCGAGCTCGGGGACCTGCTGATCGCGCTCGCCCGAGACAGCGCCGGGGCCCGGCTGCTCGCCCGGCTCGGCGTCGACGAGGCGGCCGTGCGTCGGGTGATCGATCCCGAGCGCGGCGGACGGCCGGCAGCGGACTGACGCCGAGGGCCCTGGGCTCAGCCCCACGAGCCCTCGCTCATCGGCCGGAAGGTCGTGGTCAGGATCCGCATGCTCCGCGGCCGGGTGACGGCGAACAGCACGACGTCGGCGACCTGCTCCGGGGTCAGCATCGCCTCGAGCCCCGGGTCGTCCTCCTGCCTCCCCGACCCGATGGCGAACTCGGTGTGGACGCCCCCGGGAGCGATCGACGTGGCCCGCACCCCGTGCTCGCGCAGCTCATGGTCGAGGGCCCGCGTGAAGCCGACCTGGCCGAACTTCGACGCGTTGTAGACCGCCTCGCCCGGGAAGGCCCGGACCCCGGCCACGCTGGCCAGCGCGACGAAGTCTCCCGCGCCCGAGGCGATCAGATGGGGCAGGGCGGCGGCCGCCGTGTAGAGGGTGCCCTTGAGGTTGATGTCGATCATCGCCTCGAGCTCCTGCGGATCGAGCTCCAGGAACGGCCCGTACGCGCCGACGCCGGCGTTGGCCACCGCGATGTCAAGCCTCCCGAAGCGCTCGACCACCGCCGAAGTCGCGCGCTCCACCGCGGCCCGATCGCGCACGTCGCAGGCGATGCCGAGGCCCCGCTCAAGCTCGAGATCATGCCCCCGCCGCGACAGCAGCCCCACCGCCGCCCCGGCCGCGTGCAGGCTCCGCGCCACGGCTGCGCCGATGCCCCCGCTGGCGCCGGTGACCAGCGCAACCTTCCCCTCGAGCTCGTCCACGGCTGCCTCCTTTTCGCACCCGCCGCGATCGCAGCGGCTCCTCCGAGCCTAGCCCGCTGCGGGCGGCGGCGAGGCTGCCGTGCATGGCCGAGCGCCGGCCGCCATCCGACTCGGCCGCGGGCGCCAAAATCTAACCCACTGCTCCACCTGAGGAAGGTAGGCTGGCAACGGTCCTCCCCAGCGGGGGGCGGACCGCCTGTCGCCACAGAGATGAGCAAGGGGCTGGGATTCCCGCGCACGTCGAAAAGGAATTGATCTGGGCTCCTCCGCCGAGCGGGACTCGCGGCGGCCCGGTCTCGGACCTGTTCGCCGCCGAGCGGCGCCGCCCTCATCCGCCTCGCGGCGCCAGGCTCAGAAGCCGAGCGAGCCAACACCCAAGGAGAGGAATTCCACGACCATGAACAGGCCACGGATGCGCGCCGCGATCGCCGTGACGGCGATGGCGGCCGCCACGCTCACAGTCGCCGCCTGCGGCAGCTCGAGCAGCTCGAGCGGCTCGAGCGGCTCGAGCAGCCCAAGCACCGCCAGCAGCGGAAACGGCCCGACGGTCGCGCTCCTCCTGCCCGAGAACCAGACCGCCCGCTACGAGACCCACGACCGCCCCGACTTCGCGACCCGGCTCAAGCAGCTGTGCCCGAGCTGCAAGTTGCTCTACAGCAACGCGACGCAGGACGCCACCAAGCAGCAGAGCCAGGCCGACGCGGCGCTCACCCAGGGCGCCAAGGTGCTCGTGCTCGATCCGGTCGACGCCGGCTCGGCCGCGGCGATCGTCACCCAGGCCAAGGCACGCAACGTACCGGTGATCAGCTACGACCGTCTGATCTCCAACTCGCCGATCTCCTATTACGTCTCGTTCGACAACGCCCGAGTCGGGATGCTCCAGGCCTCGGCGCTCGAGGCCAAGCTCAAGACGAACGGCAAGGCGATGGGCCCGATCATCATGATCAACGGCGACCCGGCCGACAACAACGCCAAGCTGTTCAAGCAGGGCGCGATGACCCAGTTCGCCAAGGACGGCGTCAAGATCGCCAAGCAGTACGACACGCCCGGCTGGCTGGGCAGCAACGCGCAGAACGAGGCCCAGCAGGCGATCACGGCGCTCGGCAACACCGGCTTCGCCGGGATCTACGGGGCCAACGACGACATGGCCGAAGGTGGCATCGCCGCGATGAAGTCGGCCGGCATCGACCCCAAGACCCGCCCGACGACCGGGCAGGACGCGTCGCTGGCCGGGGTGCAGCGGATCCTCGACGGCACCCAGTACATGACGGTCTACAAGGCGGTCACCGCCGAGGCGAGGGCCACGGCAGAGCTCGCCGCCGCCCTGGCCCAGGGCCAGCAGCCGCCGGCGGGTCTGGCGAACGTCCAGACCCCGAACGGCCCCAAAGCGGTGCCCTCGGTGATCCTGACCCCGGTCGCGGTCACCAAGAGCAACATCAAGGCCACGGTCATCAAGGACAACTTCTGGACGGTCTCGCAGATCTGCACCGGCGCCTATACGGCGGCGTGCAAGGCGGCCGGCATCCAGTAGTGGAGACGAGACGGGACGGGTCGCGCCGGCGGCCCGTCGCCGTCACTCGCGAGTGAAAGGACACACGAAATGAGCACGAACACGCCGGTCCTTGCCCTCAAGGGGGTGAGCAAGCGCTTCGGAGCGGTGCAGGCGCTCGACGGCGTCGACTTCGAGGTGGCGGCCGGCGAGGTCGTCGGCCTGGTCGGCGACAACGGCGCCGGCAAGTCCACCCTGGTGAAGATCATCTCCGGGATCTACAAGCCCGACGCCGGCGAGTTCTACTTCGACGGGCAGCCGGTCTCGATCTCTGGCCCCACCGATGCCACGGCCCTCGGGATCGCCACCGTCTACCAGGACCTCGCCCTCTGCGACAACCTCGACGTCGTCGCCAACCTCTTTCTCGGTCGCGAGGAGCTCGCCCCCGGGCTCGGCGCCGCGACCCGCCAACTCGACGAAGCCGACATGGAGCGCCGCTCCGGCGAGCTGCTCTCCAACCTCGCGGTCACCATTCCCAGCCTGCGCACCGAGGTGGGCACGATGTCGGGTGGTCAGCGCCAGCAGGTCGCGGTCGCGCGGTCGCTGCTCGGCGAGCCCAAGGTCGTCCTGCTCGACGAGCCGACCGCGGCTTTGGGCGTCGCCCAGACCGCCCAGGTGCTTGCGCTGGTCAAGCGGCTGCGCGAGCGCGGCCTCGGCGTGGTGATGATCAGCCACAACCTCTCGGATGTCTTCGAGGTGACCGACCGGATCTTCGTCCTGCGGCTCGGCCGCCCGGAGGCGACCTTCGTGACGGCGACGGCCAAGGGCGGGGACGTGGTCGCGGCGATCACCGGGGTCAGGCACCGCGCCGCGGCCGAGCCGATCGGGGGTGGGCGGCGATGACCGCGGTACCGGAGACCGCAACTCCGCCGCCGCAGCTGTCGGGCGGCCTCAAGGCCCCGCGCGGCGGCGTCGTCCGCCGCTTCGTCGAGGGCGACCTCGCCTCGCTGCGCGTGTTCATCGTGCTCGGCCTGATCTGGGTCGTCTTCCAGTTCGAGAACAGCCATTTCCTCACCGCGCAGAACCTCACCAACCTGTTCCTGCAGATCACCGCCGTCGGCCTGATCTCGGTCGGTGTGGTCTTCGTGCTGCTGCTCGGCGAGATCGACCTCTCGGTCGGCGCGGTCAGCGGACTCGCCGCCGCGGTGGTCGCCGTCCTCAGCGTCAAGCACAACTGGAGCCCGTACACCGCGATCGCCGCCGGTGTCGTCGCCGGCGCGGTGATCGGCGCCGCCCAGGGGTTCCTCTTCACCCGGTTCGGCATCCCCTCGTTCGTGGTCACGCTCGCCGGGCTCCTGACCTGGCAGGGGGCGCTGCTCAAGGTCCTCGGGAGCACCGGGACGGTGAACCTGACCGACCCGAAGATCACCGGGCTCGCCAACACGTTCTACTCCAACACGGTCAGCTGGATCGTCGGGATCCTCGCGATCGTCGTCTACGCCGCCGCCACGTTGATCGCCTGGCGCCGGCGGGTGTCGGCCGGGCTGGCCGATCAGGACCTCCGCGGGCCGCTGGTCCGGGTGGTGATCGCCGCCGCGGCGACGGTCGGGGTGATCCTCGTGTTCACCTCCGATCGCGGCCTGCCTCTCGCCGTGCTGATCCTGCTCGCCTTCGTCGCCGGAATGGAGTACACGGCCACGCGGACGCGCTTCGGCCGCCACGTGTTCGCCGCCGGCGGCAACGCCGAGGCGGCGCGCCGGGCCGGGATCCGCATCAACGCCGTCCGCGTAGCCGTCTTCTCGATCGCCGGCGCGATGGCCGCGACCGGCGGCATCCTCGCCGCCTCACGCCTGTTCGCGGTCAACCAGAACTCGGGCGGCAGCGACCTTCTGCTGCTGGCCATCGCCGGGCCGGTGATCGCCGGGACGAGTCTGTTCGGCGGTCGCGGCTCGGTCTGGACCGCCCTGCTCGGCGCTCTGGTGATCGGCTCGATCTCCAACGGCATGGACCTGCTCGCGCTCGACTCGTCGGTCAAGTACATGGTGACCGGCGGCGTCCTGCTCGTCGCGGTGATCGTCGACGCCCTGGCTCGGCGGCAGCGGCAGGCGGCCGGGAGGGTCTGACCCGGCGCGCTGGGAACCGGGCTACCGACCATCCGCCTGGGCGGCATCGACCGCGGCGAGGCCGCAGGCGCGCATTCAACCCTCGCCGATCAACGCTCGACCAGTCCCGGTTGCGCGGCGGCCACGTGGACCGCGGCCGCCGGGGGCCGGTAGCGGAGCACGCGGTTAGATCCCGGTGACCCGGACGGCACGCCGTGAGCGCTCCGCAGGACCGGGGCCTCCCGGTAGGGCAGCCCGCTCCTGAACGCCGGCTGCGGCACGGTGGCGGTGTAGGCCACGCGCCGTAGCGCCAGGGTCCCGTTCGAGATCAGGGGACGGTTGAATCGGCCGACGGCGTGCGCGGCGGTGATCGACGCGAAGGGCACCACGTCGATCCGCCGGCCGGGGGGGCCGCGGCGATCAGCCCGGCGCCGAGGATGACGAGGAACGCGCTGAGGCCGGCGAGCGAGACGAGCGGGGGGCGGGACGACCGGCGACCGCTCGGCTGCTCGGAAACGGACCCCATGAAAGCCCCCTATCTGGCCGCCCATCCCGCCGGGCGTGAGAACCCGGCGGACGCGAATGCCGTGTGTGATAACGCAGAGAGCGGAGGGGGAAAACGTCGGACAGGCACCGACACGAGGCTGTGTCGCTACGACTGTTCGACTTCTTCGACGACCGCTCGCATCGACCCTACCCTGCACGGTCGGGCAAAGCAATCGCCGCGCCTCGAGCATCCGGTCGCCGCCGGGGCCGCCACCGCGCGGACGCGTGCTGGCGTAGGATCACCGGTGATGGGCTACTCCCATGTGCATCTCCCCGACGTCGAGGACATGGCGGCCAAGCACGGCTTCTCCGACCATCAGGAGGCCCGCTTCCCGCGCACCGAGCTGGGCGCCGAGCAGACGGGCATCGCCTACCTGATCGTCAAGCCGGGCCGGCGCGAGGCGTTCGCCCACCGCCACGACGAGGCGGAGGAGATCTACGTGGTGCTGGGCGGTTCGGGGCGGGTGAAGCTCGACGACGAGCTCGTCGACCTGGCGCCGCTCGATGCGGTGCGCGTCGGCCCCGGAGTCACGCGCGCGTTCGAGGCGGGCGCAGACGGCCTCGAGGTGCTCGTGGTCGGGGCCCACCGCGAAGGCGACGGCGAGATGGTTCAGGACTTCTGGGCAAAGGCCGACTCCGGGAGCTGAGCCGCGACGCAGGTTGGTCGAGGAGGGCTGATGCGTGCACGCCCAGCGCTCGCCGGCGGTCCCGGTGGTCCCGGTGGTCTCGGCCGGGCGGCGCGCTCCACGGAGCTTCTTCGCCGGGGCGTCGAGCGAACGACTGGCCGACCTGACACCGATTTCATTTGAGGTCGAATCGGTCGAGATTCATCACCTTGACCCAGGCGGCGACGAAGTCATGCACGAACTTCTCCTTCGCGTCATCGCTCGCGTAGACCTCGGCGAGCGCACGCAGCTCGGAGTTCGAGCCGAAGACGAGATCGACGCGGCTGCCGGTCCACTTGATCTCGCCGGTCGCCGCGTCGCGACCCTCGAACGTACCGGCGTTCTCGGGCGTCGCCGACCACCTCGTACCGAGGTCGAGCAGGTTCACGAAGAAGTCGTTCGTGAGGGACCCGGGGGTCGAGGTGAGGACACCCCGCGGTGATTGGGCATGGTTGGCGCCCAGGACGCGCAGGCCGCCGACGAGGACCGTCATCTCCGGGGCGCTCAGGGTCAGCAGGTTCGCGCGGTCGATCAGCAGGTAGTCGGCGGTCAGCCGCTGCCGGCCTGAGAGATAGTTGCGAAACCCGTCCGCGACCGGCTCGAGCGCGTCGAACGAGTCGGCGTCGGTCTGGTCCTGCGACGCGTCGGTGCGACCGGGGGTGAAGGGGACCTCGACGGCGTGGCCGGCGGCTTTGGCCGCCTGCTCGACGCCCGCGGAGCCCGCGAGCACGATCAGGTCGGCAAGCGAGACCGGCCGGGCGCTGCGGCCGTTGAAATCCTGCTGGATGCGCTCGAGGGTGGCCAGGACCGACGCGAGCTGTTCGGGGTCGTTGACCTCCCAGCCCTTCTGCGGCTCGAGGCGGATGCGCGCACCGTTGGCGCCGCCGCGCTTGTCGCTGCCGCGGAACGTCGACGCGGACGCCCACGCGGTGGAGACGAGCTGGGCGACCGACAGCCCTGCGCCGAGGATCTCGGCCTTGAGGGCGGCGACGTCCGCCGCGGTGATGGGCTCGCCGGTGGGCTCGGGGATCGGGTCCTGCCACAGCAGCGTCTCGGACGGGACCTCGGGTCCGAGGTATCGGGCGATCGGCCCCATGTCGCGGTGGGTCAGCTTGAACCAGGCCCGGGCGAACGCGTCGGCGAACTCGTCGGGGTTCTCGTGGAAGCGGCGTGAGATCTTCCCGTACACCGGGTCCAACCGGAGTGCGAGGTCGGTCGTGAGCATCGTCGGGACACGCTTCGGCGACGTCTGGTCGGGACCGGGGATCGTGCCCACGCCGGCGCCGTCCCTCGGCTGCCACTGGTGCGCCCCGGCGGGACTCTTGGTCAGCTCCCACTCGTAGCCGAAGAGGTTCTCGAAGAAGCTGCCCGACCACGCCGTCGGGGTGGACGTCCAGGTGACCTCGAGGCCACTGGTGATCGTGTCTGCGCCCCGGCCGGAGCGATACGTGCTCCTCCAGCCGAGACCCTGCTCCTCGAGCGGTGCGCCCTCGGGCTCATGGCCGACATACTCGTCCGGGTCGGCCGCGCCGTGTGTCTTTCCGAACGTGTGTCCACCGGCGATCAACGCGACCGTCTCCTCGTCGTTCATCGCCATGCGGCCGAACGTCTCGCGGATGTCCCGGGCCGAGGCCAGCGGGTCAGGGTTGGCATTCGGCCCCTCCGGGTTGACGTAGATGAGGCCCATCTGGACGGCGCCGAGGGGCTGCTCGAGCTCGTGGTCGCCGGTGTAGCGCTCGTCGCCCAGCCACTCGGTCTCCGGACCCCAGTAGACGTCCTCGTCGGGCTCCCAGACGTCCGGGCGGCCGCCGGCGAATCCGAACGTCTCGAAGCCCATCGACTCCAGGGCGACGTTGCCGGTGAGGACGATGAGGTCCGCCCACGAGAGCTTTTGCCCGTACTTCTGCTTGACCGGCCACATGAGGCGGCGCGCCTTATCAAGGTTCGCGTTGTCGGGCCAGCTGTTGAGCGGGGCGAAGCGCTGCTGGCCGGTCCCGGCACCACCGCGGCCGTCGCTGATGCGGTACGTCCCGGCGCTGTGCCACGCCATCCGGATCATGAACGGTCCGTAGTGCCCGAAATCGGCGGGCCACCAGTCCTGCGAGGTTGTCAACACGCTCTCGATGTCCTGCTTGACCGCGGCGAGGTCGAGCGTCTTGAACGCCTCGGCGTAGTCGAAATCCGAGCCGTTGGGATTGGCCACCGCGGGGTTCTTGGCAAGGATCTTCAGGTTGAGCCGGTCCGGCCACCAGCCGCGGTTCCCCCCGCCCTGGGTCGGGTGCAGGGCGCGGTCATGCGCGACCGGGCAGCCGCCCCGGGTCGAATCGCTCATCTCTCCAACAACGGCGTCAGGACTATCAGACACGGAAACCCTTTCAGGGATCAGGGGGCGTATTCAGACAGGGCGTGCGGTCGAGCATCCGGCGCACATGCCCCAATAGATGACCTCGGCCTCGTCGATGGCGTAGCCGTAGTGGTCGGATGGGGTCAAGCAGGGGGCGGTGCCGACCGCGCAATCGACGTCGGCGATGACGCCGCACGACCGGCACACGAGGTGGTGATGGTTGTCCCCGACCCGCGACTCGTAGCGCGCCACGGAACCCGGAGGGTGGATGCGTCGGACCAGGCCCGCGGCAGTCAGCACTCCGAGCACGTCGTAGACGGCCTGCTGGGAGACCTCGCCGAGGTCCTCGCGCACGCGCCCGATGATCGCGGTCGTATCGGCGTGCGGATGGAGGTGCACCGCGGCCAGCACCGCTACCCGAGGACGCGTGACACGCACCGAAGCGCCGCGCAACATGCGCTCGAGTTCCGCGGTCGCCGGCACGCCCCGAAGTATGGCAGATCTGGAGTGAATCCAGATCGTCGGTGGCCGAGCGAAGGGGAGAGCCGGATGACCACCGCGGCGGGTTGCTCCGGCGTGGTCATGGATCGCGATTGGCGCGACGACGAGGTCTGGGCGGCACGACTCGCGTCCGACCGCGCCCGCGCCGAGCGCAACCAGACCCCCTCCCAGCGTCTCGTGAGCGCCACCGTGCTCGAGCGCGCGCTCGCCGAGGGGGCTCAGGCTGTCGCACTCACCGGCTCAACTGCGCGCGCGCGGAGAACCGCAATTAGTGATCTCGATCTGCACATCGTCGGTCCGCGCCCGCGGTTCGAGGATCTGGGCGAGGGCGTTGACCTCTACGCGACCTCGGCGGACGTGCTCCGGGAACGGCTGCGCGACGGTGATGACTTCGTCCAGTGGACGTTGCGCTTCGGCTGCATACTCGTCGACGACGGCGTGTTGCGCGCGGCGTTGACCGAGATCGTCGAGTCGGGTCTCTGGCCCGATCCCCAGCGCAAGCACAATCGCGCTAACGCGCTCCTGGAGTTCGCGGAACGAGTCGCCGCGACAGGCGATCTCGACGCCGCCCAAGAGCAGACGCGGGCCGCGCTCACGACTGTCGCCCGCTGGCTCCTGCTCGCAAACGGCGAGTTTCCGCTCTCTCGAGACGAGCTCTCTGATCAGGTGCTCGACCTCGGATGCTTCGACCTCGCCGCGGCGCTGTCCCGCCTCATTCACGCCGAGCCGCATCTCGACGAACTGGCCACGGCTGTCGAGATCGGCCGCCTCGTGATCAGCCTGCCACCGCGACGAGCGCGGCGTGCGGCACTGCCTCGGTTGCTGCGTTGAGGCTTCCGATCTCGGTCTCGCGGCGTGGATCCTCGGCTCGCCGGTGCGTCGCCCGAGCGATCGCGCAGCGTCTGCGCAGCGTTGCGGCCGAATGGGCGAGGCGTCCGGATTGCGACCCCATACTTGAACCAGCAGGGGGGCGACCACGAACGTGTCGGGCCGTTGCAGATGGGCGCGAAGCTCAGTCGTGAGCTGCTCCAATCGGTCGCTCGTGAGGGTGGGGTCGTTCACGATGCGCTCGCGGGTCGAGCGGACGAATTTCAGCAGCGAGAGCTCGTGCTGGTGTCCCGGGTGCCAAAAGTGCGCCCGGACAGCGACGTTTGTCTCGACAAGCCCAGCGTCGCTGAACATTTTCGGCAGACGACGCCCGATGTACGGGTCGAGTCGGGCGCTGCGCCAGGCCGCGGTCACCGCGTCGAGCAACTCGCGCCAGGCCGGATGTGGTGGTTCGCACGTCCACGCAATCCAATCGAGGTCCTGCACCGCCACGCGTCCTCCCGGGAGGACCGACGCGACCATCTCCGTCAGGATTCGACCCGGCTCCGTGGCGTGCAGGAACAACAGGCGCGCGTGAGCGACGTCGAAGCTCTCTGGCGCCAGGCCGGGGGACTGAGCGTCGGCGGTGCGGAGACTGATGTTGCCCATGTCGCTCGTGCGGATGGCCTTCGCCGCTGTCTGGAGAGCCCGCGGGTCGTGATCGACGCCGAGCACGCGGCCGTCCGGCCCGACGCGCCGGCTGAGGAGGTCGAGCACTCCGATCGGTCCGCCGCAGCCGAGGTCGAGCGCATGAGCGCCGGCGGCGATCTGAAATTGATCGAGCAGCCGCTCGCTCTCGTAGAGTCGAACTCGTTGTCTCTGCACCGCCGCTCATCCTCGCTCCGCTGGATCGGATCAACCACGAATCTTGGGTCTGGCCTGACGGCTTGGCGTCTCGTCCTCACCCAGATGCCGATGCCCCGGCGGGAAGCGGCCAGATTTCCGGATCGAGGGGCCCGTAACGGTGCTCGATGAGAGCGCGAGTGTTGAGGTACGCATTGCTCTGCTCGGCCCGAAACGGGGAAGGCCGCGCCGCGGACCGCGTCAGGTCCTGGGGGATGTGGTGGATGTAACCCGCGAATCGCGCTTGGCAGAACTTTGCGTAATCCTCGGTATGCAGAATGCACGCATGCCATGCCCGGTCCACGGCGGGCGGCGGCGTCAGCGGGGTCTCTGCCTCGCTGACGGCGGCTGGAACGCTCGGCCAAGCAGACCAGGGAAGCCCGCTCACCGCGTTCACCGAGCGCGCCCTCGACTGGCTGCTCGGGCACGGCGTCGTAACCGAGCGCGTGATGACCAACAACGCGTTCGCGTACACCAAAAACCAGTCGCTGCGGCGTCTCCTGCGGGCTCGTGCGATCGGGCACCTCAAGACGAGGCCCTACACGCCCAGGACCAACGGCAAGGTCGAGCGCTACCAGCAGACCCTCCAGCGCGAGCGGGCCTACGCGATGGAGTACGCCTCAAGCGACGCACGTCGGGATTCGCTGCCACACTGGATGACCCACTACAACGAGCGTCGCTCTCACAGCGCACTCGGCAACCGGCCACCCCTCGCCCGCGTTCGGGAGGTCACCGGGCTCAACATCTAGGTCGGGCAGATCCTCTCTCGGCTCGTTGCTGAACGCTCCCGCTTCCCCTTCGGTGCCCGCCGGGTCCTCTCCGCCTTCGCGTCCCCGGGCCGCTTCGTCGCCCATCGGATCCTCCGTTCCTCGTCGGCTTGCTTCAACACCAACGTCAGCATTTTGCCACCTCCGGCTACCCCCGGCAAGGCACCCCCCTCCGCGCGGTCGACCACCTCGGCGGCCTTCCTTGGCGCCTCAGCGAATGGCGAATGAGCAGCCCTGGCCGGGTGAGAGCGGGTCGTCGGGGTAGCGGGGGGTCGCATCGGCGCCGTAGGTGAAGCCACCGCCACTGGGCGGGAAGGTGTGGGTGTCGGTGAAGTTGCCTTGGGCGTCGGTGGTGAGGTGGACCACGACGGTCGCCGACGCCGTGTTGGGATCGGTGTACTCGATGCGGAGCGGCGTGCCGGCGGGAGCACCGGGGAGGACGCCGGTGAACGTGAACGGAGTGTTGCTCGGGAACGGGTTGTTCGCGTCGCCGGGAGGGCACTGCGTCATGCGGGCCTCGCCGGTGGGGATGGCCGGCGCCGACCCCGAGGCGGGCACGAGCTGGCTCTGGCCGGCGCCCAGGACGCTATCGCGCCCGGTGCGCAGGTCGTGGACGACGACCACGCCGCGCAGGACGCGGGTCTGGGTGCCGTCGCAGCGGTCTAGGGTGTCCCACTGGGTGCCGCGTACGGTGGCCGCGCTGAAGCGCCCGCGGGTACGGAACCTGCCTTGAACGTTGGCCCGGAGGAGACGAACGACGCTGGCGGGAAGGCGGCGCTTGGCCGCGCTGCGCGCGCGGGCGCAGCTGCTGAAGCTGCCGCCGGTGAGGCGCAGCTCGGTCAGCCCGCCCTCCGCCGGGGGTTGGAGCACTTGGAACGCGCCGCCGCGGAACTCGCCCGACTGCGTGACGCCGGGCTGAGTCGTCGCGCTGGTCACGCGGACCGTTCCGTGCTGGGCGTCGAGGATGGAGCCGACCGGTGTCTGACGCGCACCATGGAGGAGCTGGCGCGGTCGACCGGGGGAGCTGAGGAACACCCGGCCGGAGACCGCGACGACATCGACCGTCTTGCCCACGACCGGGGGCGCCACCCGGCCCGCCGCTGCCCCGCCGACGCCGGGAGCCAGCGTCACCACACCCAGGACCGCCGTCACCGCGACCGCGACGACCCCCCGGCGGCGACTGCTCGTTCCTACTGTCTCGCGTACCCTCAGCTTCCCACCCCCCACGTCGGTGGCCTCGACACGATCCTACACCTAGCCTGCGCGGCGCAGCCATCCTGACAAGATGCACGAAGGCTGCGGCCCGATCGGCCTCCAGTGGACGTTAGACCTCCCGAGAGTCGGCGGGGCTCGAAAACGCCGATCGGGCGGCCGCCCGCCGCGACGAGGGGTCCGATGAATCGGATCCAGGCCCGCGTCGACGGTAGGGCGGCACAGCTAGGCCGTGAACCAGTTGTTGCCGGTGGGGCCGCCCTTGATCTCGGCGGCTTGGTCGTCGCGCGCGTCGAGGTCTTCGAGCTTCACTTCGTCGGGGGCGGCGCCTCCGTGGTGGTCTGGTTGGTGTCGCGGGGTTCGTCGTCGTCTCGGGGGCTCATGGTGTCGCTCCTGTACCAGTGTCGGTTGTCGGTGGCGGTGTTGCGGGTCGCCGGGCAGCAGCGGCCTGGGTGCTCGGGTCCGGTGCGGCGAGCGGGCTGCGTTGGGCTGACCCCTCGGCTCGACGTGGGCAGGACGCTCGCAGACCGCTCCTTTGGGCGGCGTTGGGGACTCGGTGGTTTCACAGCTCGAGTTGTTGGCTTGAGAGGTAGTAGTAGAGGCCGCGGTGGGCAAGGAGTTGGTCGTGGGTGCCCTGCTCGACGAGGCGTCCCTTTTCGAGGACGATGATGACGTCGGCGTCGCGGACGGTGCTCAGGCGGTGGGCGATGACGAACGAGGTGCGGCCCTGGAGCAGTTCGCCGAGGCCTTCTTTGACGGCCCGCTCGGATTCGGCGTCGAGGGCGCTGGTCGCTTCGTCGAGGATCAGGACCGGGGGTTGGTGGTAGATCGCGCGGGCGATGGCGATCCGCTGGCGCTGGCCGCCGGAGACGCGCAGCCCCGTTTCGCCGACCCGGGTTTCGTAGCCGAGGGGCAGGCGTTGAACGAATTCGTGGGCGTTGGCCACCCGGGCGGCCCAGACGACGCGGTCGGGGTCGGGGTGGTCGTCGCCGAAGGCGATGTTCTCGGCGATCGAGGTGTCGAAGACCACTCACAAGGTTGCGGTGCGCACGGCCCTTGTCGAGCTCCGCGCACCCGCGCCAACCTTCGTCACACCAACCGTGTGGACCGCCTGGGGCCGACGCACTGCGAGATCACACCGACCACCGCCCAGCCCAAACCTGACTGGTTGCCAGCCGGGGCCGGTCCACAGGGGGCCATCACGTCTCTTTCTGCGCGCAGGGCGGCCCTTGCAGTTAGTGCTTCCCGCGGGATGGTTTGGGGCTGCGTGGCTTCTTGGCCGGGCGCAGCTTCTGCAGGACCGCGCTGTACCCGGGGCGGGGTGCGCCGCCGGCGCTCACGAGGCCGGCGTCGAAGCGGGTGCTGGCGTCGCCGCCGTACCAGTTGTAGATGTAGAGGCGGGTGATGCGACGGTTCGACGCGGCGAGCTTGAACATGTACTCGATCGCCTTCCTGGCCCGCGCTGGGCTGTAGCGGAACGCGCTGCCGAATTGCACGAGACCACCGGTCTCGGTGAGCCAGACCTGGCCCCTCACGGTGGCGAGGACAGCCCGAGTCCCGGTGCTACGGTAGCGATTGGTGTCTGAGTAGTTGTGCAGCCCCCAGATCGTCGGCAGGTGCCCCCGGGCGTAGCGCTGGAAGGTGCGGATGTAGGCGATCGTCGGGCGGATGTTCTGCCCGTCGAGGACGTCGAGGCCGACGATCGTGCAGCCTTTGCAGGCCGCGTGTAGCGCCAGGTAGTACTGCGCCGCCTGCTTGGCCGTCGGGCTGTGAAACGACGCGCCACCCGAGACGAAGACGTTGCCGCGGTTGGCTTCGTTCCATGGCGTGTAGTTCTTGATCTCGGGGTAGAGGCGGAAGAACTTCTTGATCTCGCGGATGTAGGCGGCGACGCTCGGCATCTGGGTGCCGCCGCGGCCGCGGGCGTGGTAGAACGCGATCAGCGGCTGGATGTGCTCGGACTCCGCGGCGCGCACCCAGATCTTGAACTGAGCGAGGTCGCTCGGGCTGTCGGCGATGTCGTAAGCCGCGACGTAGCGCGTGACATGGCTGTGGAGCGCCTTGTAGAGCGGGCTGGCAAACATGTTCGGGTTGTTGTCGCCGACCCCGGTCGTGTACGCCTGGCTGAGCGCAGGCGCACCAGCGACCACGGCGAGCGCGACGAGAACGGCCAGCACAGGTTTGAGCAGACGCAAGAGCATGTCCCTTCCGATCGTTGACCGTCAGCCCAGCGCACGCAGCCCGAGGGTCCCGCGTGAACATCGCCGACGGCCGTCCTTAGCCAGTCTCCAACAACGTAGACCCTCGGGTGTTGCGCTCAACGGTCGATCGAGCCGCTCTGGCTTGAGATATGGCGGACTAGCCGGCTTTCGCTCGCCCGCGGACTTATCGTGCCACCCCGCGTCCTTGGTTCGCCGTACCAGCCTGCTTCCAGCTGGCGAGGGACAGCCCCGGCCGGATCGCGGAAATCCCGTTTCGCGACCTCCCGGGCGGCCGCGCGTTCGCTGGAGTCCGATCGGCAGAGCCGCCGCTCGTGGGTGGTCAGAATCCTGACAGCCGGAAGTCCATTGTGGGTTGCTGGGGGTTCGTGAGTAGGAACCTCTTCGATCGACAGGAGCTGCCTCGATGAAATTCGAAATCCGGCGGAGCCGCCGCACCTGGCTGCTCTGTCTCGCGATAACCGTGGTGGCGCTCGCCAGCGTCTCGGGCGCGCAGGGCGCGAGCACGACACCACCGCCGAGCACGACACCCCCGCCGAGCTCGGCGCCCTCGGTGACGACGGGGCCGCCGGTGGGTGTGACGAACACGGGTGCCACCATTCAGGGGGCGGTGAATCCGCAAGGCCGGCCGACGACGTATTCGGTTGAGTACGGAACGACGACGACGTATGCGGTCCAGACGATCGCGCGATCGGCCGGGTCGGGGAAGACCTCGGTGAGCGTCGGGGCGTCGCTCGGCGGCCTCGCGCCGGGCACGGCGTTCCACTACCGGCTGGTTGCGACCAACGCGACCGGCACTAGCGTGGGCGCCGATCAGGTTTTCACGACAGCTGGCGTAGCTCCGCCGCCGACGGGCGCCGCCGTGCCGCAGGCGGTGACCGGGGCGCCGGCGGGCGTGACCGCGCACGCGGCCGTCCTGACCGGTAGCGGTGTCTCGCCGGCGATTGCCGGTACTGCGTACTTCCAGTACGGGCCGACCGCGGCGTATGGAGCGCAGACCATGGCGGCGGTTCTCCCGGCCGGCCCGGCGCGGGCGTTCAGCATTCCGGTCAGGGCGCTCCAAGCCCACAGCACCTATCACTACCGCCTTGTCGTCGAGAACGCCGTGGGGACGACCGTCGGCGCGGACCGTAGCTTCCAGACCGGGAGCGCGCGACGGGTCGCACCGGCGGGAGTCACGCTGGCTGCGTCCCGGCAGGTCAACGCCTCGACGACGACGATCCGGGTCTCGGGGCGGGTGGTCCTGCCGAAGGGCGTCACGCCCGACGTCGGCTGCACGGGCCTGGTGTCGTTTCAGATCGAACGGGGCCGCTCGACGGTGTCATCTCGGCGCACGGTTGTGCGACCCGATTGCACCTACGCGTCGAGCGTGACGATCAACTCGGCGCGCCTGGGTACCCGTTCGGTCCGAGCATGGGCGCATTTCCTTGGCAATGACGTCCTGGGGTACCGTTCCTCGCCGGTCGTCGCGGTCTTCTGATCGCTCCGCGCGTGGCCCGGGAGCACCAGCGCTCCCGGGGCGCGTCGCGGTCACGTCGCGAGGCTCTACGTCTGGTCGGGTCGCCGACGTTTCATCGCCCGCGTCCGGGCGCTACAGTGGTCGCTAGGTGAGCCGGGAAGACTGGTCGGCGCTGTCTTGTCGACCCTGGTTGCCAGGAGTATCGCGATGACCTTCCCATCCACGGCGCACCGCGTTTTGTTCGGCGCGGCGCGGGGTCGCGCTCCGGCACGCCTGAGCGCCGGATGACGCTTGGTGATCGTGCCGACCGCGCTGGCGCCCGGGTGGAATCTGGGCGGCGTGTACATGCTGGGGCTCGTGTTTGTCGGGGCGGTTGTCCTGATCGGCGCTGTGGTGATGTCGCATCAGCACGAGCGGGCGTTCTCGGCGTCGGTGTTCTACGTAGGCCTCGGCGCCGTGGCCGCCGTCGCGCTCTCGGTCGC
>CAVXPW010000018.1:0-27136 GCA_963763785.1 uncultured Solirubrobacterales bacterium
AGGCCCACGCCGAGGACGATCGCTCGGCCCGGGCGCTCGCCGAGGCGCGCAACAACGGCGAGAACGCGGCCTACCAGGCCGAGCGCCAGCTGAAGGACCTCGGCGACGCGGTCGACGCCAGCGCCAAGGAGGAGATCGAGGAGCGGATCAAGGAGATCCGCGAGTCGCTCGAGGCCACCGATCCGGAGGAGATCAACCGCCGGACCGAGGCGCTCCAGACCGCCTTCCACAAGGTCTCCGAGGCGATCTACGAGAAGGCGCAGCAGACCCAGCAGGACGGCGGCGCCGCGAGCCCGAACGGCGCCTCGCATGCCGCCGAGGAGGATGTCGTGGTCGACGCCGAAGTGGTCGACGAGCCGGGTCGCAAGTGATGGAGCACGAGCGCACCAGCGCCCCGTCGCCGTCCCCTGCCGAGACGCAGGAGCCGGCGGCCGCGGGCGCGCCGGCCGCTCCGACGCAGGCGCCGCCGCAGACCGCGGCGGCGCCCGTCGACGCCCCCGAGCCCGCGCCCGGCGGCGAGGCGGCCTCCGGCCCCGAGCTGCCCGGCCTTGCCGGGATCGAGCCCGAGCCGGCGATGAGCCAGACCGCCCTCGACCTCGGCGAGCTGAGCGCCCGGGCCGCCGAGCGTGACGAGTACTTGGCACTCGCCCAGCGCACCCGGGCCGACTTCGAGAACTACCGCAAGCGGGTCGCCCGCGACGCCGCGGCCGCCGAGGCGCGAGCGGTCGGCCGGCTGGTGCGCGAGCTCCTCCCGGCGCTCGACAACCTCGAGCGGGCGCTCGCGGCCGCCGCCGTCGAGCACCCTGAGGGCAATCAGCTCGTCGACGGGCTGCGTCTCGTCCGCGACGACCTGCTCGGGGCGCTCACCCGCACGGGCGTCGAGGCCTACTCGCCCGAGGGCGAGCGCTTCGATCCCGAGCTCCACGAGGCGATCGCCCAGCACGTCGTGGCCGGGGCGACCCCGGGCACCGTGGTCGAGGTCTACCAGATCGGCTACCGCCTCAACGGGACGCTCCTGCGCCCGGCGCGCGTCGTCGTCGCCGGCGAGCCGGCGGCCGCCGCGGGGAGCTAGCCATGGCGCGCAAGGACCTCTACGCGGTGCTCGGCGTCGAGAAGAAGGCGACGCCCGAGGAGATCAAGAAGGCCTACCGCAAGCTCGCGCGCAAGTACCACCCCGATCGCAACCCCGGCGACAAGTCGGCCGAGGAGCGCTTCAAGGAGGTCTCCCAGGCCCACGACGTGCTCGGCGACCCGGCCAAGCGCCGGGCCTACGACCGCGGCGAGGGGCCGTTCGCCGCCGGAGGCGCCCCCGGCTCCCCGTTCGGCGGCTTCGACTTCGACGTCGGCGGCCTCGGCGACATCCTCTCCAACCTGTTCGGCGGCGCCGGCGGCGCCGGGACCGGCCCGGCCAGCCGGGCGCGGACCGCGCCGGTGCGCGGACGCGACCTCGAGGCTTCGGTTCAGATCAGCTTCGACCAGGCCGTCGCCGGAGCCCAGGTTCCGTTGACCGTCCCGACCCCGCAGCGCTGCGCGACCTGCTCGGGAACCGGCGCCCGCCCGGGGACGAGCGCGTCGGTCTGTCCCCAGTGCCAGGGTCGCGGGATCGAGTCCGAGGGCCAGGGGATGTTCTCGATCTCCCAGCCCTGCTCGCGCTGCGGCGGGAGCGGCGCGGTGATCGACGATCCCTGTCCGACCTGCGAGGGCTCCGGCGTGACCCGGACGGTCAAGCGCTACCGGGTGAACGTCCCCGCCGGCGTGCGCGACGGCAGCCGCGTCCGCCTGGCCGGCAAGGGCGAGCCCGGACAGCGCGGCGGCCCGCCCGGCGACCTGTACGTCATCACCCGTGTCGACCCGTCGCGCGTCTTCACCCGCAAGGGCGAGCACGTCGAGGTCGAGGTTCCCCTCAGCGTGGTCGAGGCGCTGCGCGGCGGCGAGATCGAGGTCCCGACGCTCCGCGGCCGCAAGACCCTCCGGGTTCCCCCGGGCACGCGGCACGGAACCGTCCAGCGGCTGCGCGGGGAAGGTCCCCCTCGACTTGGCTCCGACGGGCGTGGTGACATCCATTACCGTTTCGTGATCGACCTGCCCCAGACCCTCACCGAGGACCAGCGGGAGGCGGTCGACGCCCTCTCGCAGGTGCTCAACGGCAATCCTCGGGCCCGACTCTGGGCGGCGAGTCCGGCATGACCCGGCGGACCACCCGCATCGAGATCTCCGACGATCGCGGCGTGTTCATGATCTCGGTCGCCGCCGAGCTCGCCGAGATGCACCCCCAGACCCTGCGCATGTACGAGTCGCGCGGCCTGATCGAGCCGAAGCGCTCGCCCAAGGGCACCCGCCTCTACTCCCACGAGGACGTCGAGCGGCTCCGGCGCATCCAGCAGATGACGGCCGAGCTCGGCCTCAACCTCGCCGGCGTCGAGCGGGTGCTCGAGCTCGAGAACGAGCTCGACCTCGCCCGGGCGCGGCTCGACGACCTCGAGCGTCAGGCCCTGGTGGCCAAGGTGGCGATGGAGGAGGAGCTCGAACGCGTCCGCCGATCGGTCGTCCGCTACGAGGTCGTCCCCTACGCCGGCTCGACCGATCTCGTCCGCAGCGCCGACGCCCGCTCACCGTTCAAGCCGGAGGTCCGCCGCCCGCCGCAGGTCTGAGCCGGCGGCCGCATACGGCGCCGAAGCCGCCCCCCTTCCTCGCCCGCGTCCGCGGGCTGCTCGAGGAGCCGCTCGCCCTTATCCGCAGAGCCGCGAGGGCGCCAGCCGGTCGTCTGCCCGACTTCTGAAAGCGGACATCAAGGAACTCGGCGTCGGTCTCGCCGTCTGGAACGCGCCGAGCATCCGCGCGGCGCGCTACGTCGAGTTGACACCGGTCAAAGATCTGCTATAACTCCACTTAGATCTTATGCAGCCCGACCGCTCGACAATCCGCGCTCAGGAAGCCCTCGCCGCCGCGGCGCGTCTCGCCCAGGACGCCCGCAACCCGCAGATCACCCCCGAGCATCTGCTCGCCGGCCTGCTCGAGGATCCCGAGGGGATCGCCGTCCGCGTCCTACGCAAGCTCGGGGCCGAGCCCGACGCGGTCGGCGAAGCGCTCGCCGCCGTCCTGGCCGGGCTCCCGGTCGCGCGGACGCAGGCCGAGGCCGCCGGGCCGGCCAGCGAGCTGATCGCCGTGCTGCGCGCCGCCGACGGCGAGGTTCGCGCGCTCGGCGACGAGTACCTCTCGACCGAGCACCTCCTCCTGGCGCTGAGCGCCCACCCCGGCCGTGCCGGTGATGCCCTGCGCGTCGCCGGCGCCACCCGCGAGCGCCTGGTGAGTGCGCTCGAGGGCGTCCGCGGCGCCCACCGGGTGACCGACCAGAATCCTGAGGAGCGCTACCAGGCGCTCGAGCGGTTCGGCCGCGACCTGACCGCCGAGGCCGAGGCCGGCAAGCTCGACCCCGTGATCGGCCGCGACGACGAGATCCGCCGGGTGATGCAGGTTCTCTCGCGGCGGACCAAGAACAACCCGGTGCTGATCGGCGAGCCCGGCGTCGGCAAGACGGCGATCGTCGAGGGCCTCGCCCAGCGCATCGTCGACGGCGACGTCCCCGAGTCGCTGCGCGACCGCAAGGTGGTCGCCCTCGACATCGGCGCCCTGCTCGCCGGCTCGAAGTACCGCGGCGAGTTCGAGGACCGCCTGAAGGCGGTGCTCAAGGAGATCGCCGAGGCCAAGGGCCAGGTGATCCTCTTCATGGACGAGCTCCACACGATCGTCGGGGCGGGCGCCGCCGAGGGCGCGGTCGACGCCGCCAACCTCCTTAAGCCGATGCTCGCCCGCGGCGAGCTGCGGGCCGTCGGGGCGACCACGCTGGACGAGTACCGCAAGCACATCGAGAAGGACCCGGCCCTCGAGCGCCGCTTCCAGCCGGTGATGGTCGGCGAACCGAGCGTCGAGGACACGATCGCCATCCTCCGCGGGCTCAAGGAGCGCTACGAGGTCCACCACAGCGTCCGCATCCAGGATGCGGCCCTGATCGCCGCGGCCACCCTCTCGAACCGCTACATCGCCGACCGCTTCCTCCCCGACAAGGCGATCGACCTGATCGACGAGGCGGCCTCGCGGCTGCGGATCGAGATCGACTCGGTGCCCACCGAGATCGACGAGGTCGACCGCCGGGTGATGCAGCTCGAGATCGAGCTCACCTCGCTGTCCAAGGAGAAGGACGCCGCCTCGGCCGAGCGGCGCGACGCGATCGACCGTGAGCTCGCCGAGCTGCGCGAGCGTTCGGCGGCGATGAAAGCCCAGTGGCAGAGCGAGAAGGACGCGATCAAGGTCGCCAGCGACCTCAAGGAGCGCCTCGAGCAGGCCCGCGGCGAAGCCGACCGCGCCGAGCGCGAAGCCGACCTCCAGCGCGCCGCCGAGCTCCGCTACGGCGAGATCCCCGAGCTCGAGAAGCGGCTGGCCGAGTATGAGGCAGCCGACGCCGCCGCCGCCCGAGATGCCGTCTTTCTCAAGGAGGAGGTCGACCCCGAGGACGTCGCCCAGGTCGTCGCCGTCTGGACCGGCATCCCCGTCCAGCGGATGGTCGAGTCGGAGACGATGAAGCTCGTCCACATGGAGGATCGCCTCCACCGCCGCGTCGTCGGCCAGGACGAGGCCGTGGAGGCCGTGGCCACGGCGATCCGCCGCAGCCGGGCCGGCCTGTCGGATCCCGATCGCCCGATCGGCTCGTTCCTCTTCCTCGGCCCGACCGGGGTGGGCAAGACCGAGCTGGCGCGAGCGCTGGCCGAGTTCATGTTCGACACCCAGGACGCGATGGTGCGGATCGACATGTCCGAGTACATGGAGAAGCACTCGGTCTCGCGGCTGATCGGCGCCCCTCCCGGCTACGTCGGCTTCGAGGAGGGCGGCCAGCTGACCGAGGCGGTGCGCCGGCGTCCCTACGGCGTCGTCCTGCTCGACGAGATCGAGAAGGCCCACTCCGACGTGTTCAACACCCTCCTCGCCGTGCTCGACGACGGCCGGCTGACCGACGGCCAGGGGCGCACGGTCGACTTCAAGAACGTCGTCCTCGTGATGACCTCCAACATCCGCCCGCTCCCCGGCGGCGAGCTCCGCGACGTCCTGCGCGAGCACTTCAAGCCCGAGTTCATCAACCGGCTCGACGAGATCGTCGAGTTCAGCCCCCTCTCGCGGGCGGAGATCGGCGAGATCGTCGGTCTCCAGACCGAGCGGCTGAGCCGCCGGCTCGCCGATCGGGGCATCGAGCTGATCCTGACCGACGCCGCCCGCGGCCTGATCGGCGACCTCGGCTACGACCCCGTCTACGGCGCCCGACCGCTCAAGCGGGTGATCCAGAAGCAGCTGGTCGACCGCCTGGCGCTGGCCCTCCTCGACGGCCGGCTGCGCGAGGGCGAGCGGGTCAGCGTCGACGCCGAGGACGGTCAGCTCGTCTTCGCGGGCGAGCTCGGCGGCACCGCATCCTCGCCCGCCGCCTCGGCCCAGACCTAGACGCCGACGGGCCGCCCGTCATCGGCCGGCGGCGCCGGCGACCGGTCGGGGTGCGGCGACGGCCGGTCGACCAGCACGGGCCCGATCCGCCGGCCGACGCCGCGCAGCACATAGGCCCCGCGCGAGAAGCTGTAGCGAAGGAACGGGCGCAGCACGAGGAGCAGCGGTCCGGGAACCCTCCGCCGTGGACGCTGCTGGGTTCGCACCGGGGCCGACGCTCCGTTCGCTCGGGCACATCGCTCGCCGTAGCGACTCCCGCCCGCGCCCCCGGTCACTGACACACCGCTCGAGAACGCAACCGCCCGGCTCTCTACGGTCTAGCACAGATCGCCCTCGAGATGTGGGCGGATTGGGGGTGGCGGTGATGGCCGGTCAGCCGACGACGACCTGGCGGACGATGCGCGGCCGGGCGGCCCGGGCGTAGGCCTGGCTGAGGTCGAACTGGAGGCGCCAGACGCCGCGGCGGGGCGGCAGCGGAAAGAGTCGGTGCCGGATGCTCTGGAGGCTGCCGCACACGCCGCGCGTGCGTCCGATGGCGAGGCTTCGGCGCACCCGGCCGAACGGGTCGACGTAGTGGAGCCAGACCAGCGTCCCGCCGGCCCGGCCGAGGCCGATCGCGTCGACTGCGTAGCGCACGCGGAGGGTCCGCGGGTCCCCCGATGCCGGGCTGAAGGATGCGCCGAAGCTGCTCGTGTGGAAGCCGACCCGAGCCTCGAGCGCGCCGTCGGCGACGAGGATCCGGTGAAGGACCCGGTGGGAGCCGGTCGGGAGGGTGCCGCTCGAGAGGCTTCCGCCGAGCGTCCCGTCCGGGCGCACCGTGCCCGTGCCGAGCAGCGTCCGGTCGAGGCTGACGCTGTAGCGGTCGGCGGCGTGGAATCCGGCCCCGCTCAAGCGCACGGCCTGGCGGGCCAGGTAGCAGGGCAGGGCGGTGTGGATCTCCGGGGCGTCGGCCGCCGCGACGGGGGGCGCAGCGACGGCGGCGCCGGCGAGCAGGGCGAGCCGGAAGCGCATCCCCCCCAGGTTATTGCGCCTCCGGCCGGCCCGGGCGTGTCCGCCCGCTCCCCCGGCCCGCCGATCCGGTAGAAACGAGGGACGACCGCCGTTTCGAGGGAGGGCCAGATGCCGACATACGTTCTGCTGTGCACGCTGACGCCGGAGGGAGTGCAGACGATCAAGAACAACCCCCAGCGGATCCGCGAGGTCAACAACGAGGTCGAGCAACTCGGGGCCAAGGTGGTCGCCCAGTGGGCCACGCTCGGCCACTTCGACTTCATCAACATCATCGAGGCGTCGGGCGACGCCGCGATGGCCCGCATCTCGCTCGAGCTCGGCTCGCGCGGGACGGCGCGCTACGAGACGCTGGCGGCGATCCCGATCGACGAGTTCATCTCCTCCCTGTGACGGGGGATCCGGCCGCGCGCCGCCCGCGGGTCCTCGTCGTCGGAGGCGGCGGGCGCGAGCACGCGATCATCCGGGCGCTGGCCCGCTCGCCCCAGCGGCCGGAGATCGTCTGCGCCCCGGGCAACGCCGGGATCGCCGCGGACGCCCGCACGCACGCGGTCGGGATCGACGAGCGGGACGCGCTGGTGGCGCTGGCCCGCGAGGAGGCGGTCGACCTCGTAGTCGTCGGTCCGGAGGCGCCCCTCGTCGCCGGCCTGGTCGACGCCCTCGAGGCCGCGGGAATCCCTGCCTTCGGCCCGACGGCGGCCGCCGCCCGCCTCGAGGGATCCAAGCAGTTCGCCAAGGAGGCGCTGGTCGAGGCCGGCGTCCCGACCGCCGCCTGGTCGCCGGTCCGGACGGTGGCCGCGGGGATGGCGGCGATCGAGCGCTATCCCGTGGTGGTCAAGGCCGACGGCCTCGCCGCCGGGAAGGGCGTCGTGATCGCCGCCGACGCCTCGGCGGCCCGGGCGGCGCTCGAGGACCTGCTCGAGGCCCACCGCTTCGGCACCGAGCTCGTCGTCGTCGAGGAGTGCCTCGAGGGCGTCGAGGTCTCGCTGCTCGCCCTGTGCGACGGGGAGCGGGCGGTGGCGATGGCCCCGGCCCAGGACTACAAGCGGATCTACGACGACGACCTGGGGCCGAACACCGGCGGCATGGGCTCCTATTCGCCGGTGGCCTGGATCGACGACGCCCGGGCCCAGACGCTGGTCGCCGAGATCCACCAGCCGATCGTCGAGCTGATGCGCCGGCGCGGCACCCCGTTTCACGGCGTCCTCTACGCCGGTCTGATGCTGACCGCCGACGGGCCGAAGGTGCTCGAGTTGAACGCCCGTTTCGGCGACCCGGAGACCCAGGCCGTGCTCCCGCGCCTGCGCGGCGACCTGCTCGACCTGCTGAGCCGGGCGACCCGATCTGGCGGCCTGTCCGGAGCGAGCCTCGACTGGACTCCCAAGTGCGCGGTCACCGTGGTGCTCGCCAGCGCCGGCTACCCGGCGTCGGCCTCGAGCGGCGACGAGATCCGCGGGCTCGACGGGGTCGACGCGACCGTCGAGGTCACCCATGCCGGGACGGTGCGCGACGGCGACCGGGTGCTGACCGCCGGCGGCCGTGTCCTCAACCTGACCGCCCTGGCCGACGAGCCCGCCGCCGCGCGGGCCGCCGCGTATGCTGCCGCCGACGTGATCGATTTCGACGGAAAGCAACTGCGGCGCGACATCGCCGCGCGAGCCGAGGGCGCGGTCGGCGCATGAGTGCGGCGTCGGACGAGGTGCCCGGGCCCGTGGCGGAGACGACCGAGCCGCCGCCGGCGCCCGAGCCGGTCGCGGTGGCCGCCCCCGCACCCGAGGCCGAGGGCGAGGGCGAGGGCGAGCCGGAGGTCGCCGAGACCCTCGCCGAGCTCGAGGAGATCCCCGTGGACTCGCCGCTGGTCGGGATCGTGATGGGCTCGCGCAGCGATATGGAGACGATGCACGGCGCCGCCCGCGAGCTCGACGGCCGCGGCATCAGCTACGAGGTCCGCGTGATGTCCGCCCACCGCGAGCCCGACACCGTGGCCGACTACTCGCGGACGGCGCGCCTGCGCGGCCTGCGGGTCCTCATCGCCGGAGCGGGCCTCTCGGCGGCGCTGCCCGGGGCGGTGGCCGCCCACACCGACCTGCCGGTGATCGGCGTACCCCTGTCGAGCAGCCTCTCGGCCGGCGGCGGCCTCGACGCGATCCTCTCGATCACCCAGATGCCCCCGGGCGTCCCCGTCGCCTGCGTCGGGCTCGACAACCCCCGCAACGCCGCGATCCTCGCCGCGCGGATCCTCGGCGTGGACGGCGCCCCGCCGCCGGCCGGCGGTCGCCCGACCGCCGTCGGGTAGAGCGCCCGGCGCGCCGACGGGCGCCACCCATGGGCCGAGGGGAGCGGCGGCCGACCGACCCGCCCGCCGGGTCCGGCGATAATCCTGGCGTGATCGCCCGCTACACCCGCCCGGAGATGGGCGCCCTGTGGACCGACCAGGCCCGGATGGACGCCTGGCGGCGGGTCGAGCTGGCCGCCGCCGAGGAGCTCGACGGCCCGAGCGAGGCCGAGCGCGAGGCGATCCGCGAGGCGCGCTTCACCGTCGAGGCGGTCAACGACCGCGAGCGGGTGACCGACCACGACGTGGCCGCCTTCGTCGACGTCCTCGCCGCCTCGGTCGGCCCCCCCGGCCGGTGGATCCACTACGGACTGACCTCCTCCGACGTGCTCGACACCGCGCTCGGCCTCCAGCTCCGGGCGGCCGGCGAGATCCTCGTGGCCGGGGCGCGCGAACTGGTGGCCGCGCTGGCCGAGCAGGCCCACGCCCACACGATGACCCTGTGCGTCGGGCGCACCCACGGGATCCATGCCGAGCCGACGACGTTCGGGGTCAAGCTCGCCGGCTTCGCCTTCGAGGCCGACCGCAACGCCCGGCGCCTCGAGCGCGCGTTCGAGCAGGCTTCGGTCGGGGCGATCTCGGGTGCGGTGGGGACCTACGCGGCCAACAGCCCCGACTACGAGCGGCGGGTCCTCGACCGCCTCGGCATCGGTCGGGAGACGGTGTCGACCCAGGTCGTCGCCCGCGACCGACACGCCGAGCTGCTCGGGGCGATCGCGCTGGCCGGAGCCGGCCTCGAGCGCCTGGCCACCGAGATCCGCCACCTCCAGCGCACCGAGCTGCTCGAGGCGAGCGAGCCCTTCCGCACCGGGGCCCAGAAGGGCTCCTCGGCGATGCCCCACAAGCGCAACCCGATTGTCAGCGAGCGGATCACCGGCCTCGCCCGCGTGCTCCGCGGCAACGCCCAGGCCGCGCTCGAGAACGTCGCCCTCTGGCACGAGCGCGACATCTCCCACTCGGGTGTCGAGCGAGTGATCCTCCCCGACTCGACGATCCTCCTCGACTACATGCAGCACCTCGCCCTCCGGGTCGCGCGCGGACTGGTCATCGACCCCGACCGGATGCGCGAGAACCTCGAGCTGACGCACGGCGCGCTCTTCTCCCAGCCCCTGCTCCTGGCCCTGGTGGCCGGCGGCATGAGCCGCGACGACGCCTACCGCCTGGTCCAGGAGGCCGCCCAGCGGGCCTGGCGCGAGCGCCGGCCCCTGCGCGAGCTGCTCGCCGTCGAGCCGGCGGCTGCCGCCCTCGACCTCGACGCGATCTTCGACTACGCCCAGTTCACTCGCCACGCCCCGGAGATCGTCGGCCGGCTCGGCGCGCTCGATCGCGCGGACTGACGCGCCGCCGGGCTGCGGCCCGTTGCCCTCGACCTCGGGCGCGGTGTCCCTTCCTCGGGGAAGACGCCGGCCCCGGAGGTTGCCGAGGTCCTCCCCGCCGTACTGGTTTGACTAGACTAAGTCCAGTCTCTAGAATCGGGACCCGTGGGAGCCCAGGTCAACGTTCACGAGGCCAAGACACACCTCTCGCGTCTGCTCGAGCGCGTCTGCGGCGGGGAGGAGATCGTCATCGCCCGCGCCGGGACGCCGGTGGCCCGCCTGGTCCCCCTGGGCGACGACGCACCGCCGCGGACGCCCGGGGCGCTGCGCGGGAAGATCAGGATCAGCGACGACTTCGGCGCCCCGCTCCCGGCGCCCCCGGCCGCGGCGATGGGCGGCGAGCCGCGCTGAGGCTCCTGCTCGACACCCATGCGCTGCTCTGGTGGCTCGCCGACTCGCCGCGGCTCGGCCCGACCGCCCGGGAGGCGATCGCCGACCCGGCCAACGGGGTGCTGGTCAGCGCGGCGAGCATCTGGGAGATCGCGATCAAGCGGACGCTGGGCCGGGTCGACGCGCCGGCGGACCTCGACGAGGTGCTCGCCGCCGAGGGCTTCGAGGAGCTGCCGATCCGCTGGACGCACGCGCGCCGGGCCGGCGCCCTCCCCCGCCACCACGACGACCTGTTCGACCGCGTCCTGATCGTGCAGGCTCAGGACGAGCAGCTCGTCCTCGTCACCAGCGACGCCCGGATGTCCGAGTACGACGTGCCCCGGCTCGAGGCCGGCTGACCGGCGCCGAGTCAGTCGAAGTCGGTGACGGCGTAGACCGTCTTCTTGGTGAGCTCGAACGTCGTGCGCCGCCCCGGCTCGTCGGGGTCGTCGCAGTGGACGGTGTAGAGCTCACGTCCGACCTGGAGGATGGCGATCACGCGCTGGCCGTCGAGCAGCTGATCGGAGCCGACCTCGATCGTGGTGTCGGCGCCGTTTCGCCGGCACATCAGGCGGTGGATGCGGCGCTTGTGGGCGACCATCCCCTTGGCCGCCTCGGCCCCCTCGCGGAGGTCGTCGTAGAAGCGCTCCGCGGCGGGCCGGTCGGCCTCGTAGCCGGGGATGAAGAAGGGCGTCAAGAGCAAGTCGCCCTCGAGCACGGCATCAGCCGCGACCGCGCGGGCGCGCGGCATCGCTGCGCTTCGGCTTGCCCGGCGCCTGCGGCCGCCGGGGCTGGAGCTCGCGCTCGGCCGGGGTCATCTGCCGGACCTTGAGCTTGCCGTCGGCGATCTGCTCGCGGATATGGGCGAGCTTCTCGGCCCGGCGCTCCTCGGCGCGAAGCTGTTGTTGTCCCTTGGCAATTGCCATCTCTGCACCGAGGATACTCCCCTGCGTCATCCGGCTCGAGCCGCGCCGGGCGTCGGCGCCGCCGGGGCCGCTATCGTCAGGGCGGTGAGCGCTCCCGACCTCCCGCTGCTGAGCTCCGGCAAGGTGCGCGACATGTACGCGTTCGGCGACAACATCCTGATGGTCGCCTCCGACCGGATCTCGACCTACGACGTGGTCCACCCGACGCTGATCCCCGACAAGGGCAAGGTCCTCACGGGACTTTCCGTCCACTGGTTCCGGCTGACCGACCAGATCGTCCCCAACCACCTCCTGGCCGCCGCGGTCCCGGTCCCGACCGAGCTGCGCGGCCGGGGGCTGATCGTCAAGTCGCTCGAGATGCTGCCGGTCGAGTGCGTCGTGCGCGGCTACCTGACCGGGTCGGGCTGGAAGGACTACCAGAAGACCGGCGCCGTGTGCGGGATCGAGCTCCCGCCCGGCCTGCGGGAGTCCGAGCGCCTGCCCGAGCCGATCTTCACCCCGGCGACCAAGGCGGTATTGGGCGAGCACGACGAGAACATCTCCTTCGAGGCGGCGGTGGCCGCGGTCGGCGACCGGGCGATGGCCGAGCGGCTCCGCGATATCTCGCTCGCCCTGTATGAGCGCGCGACGGCCCACGCGCTCGAGCGGGGGATCATCCTCGCCGACACGAAGTTCGAGTTCGGCCTCGACCACGGCGGGCGGCTGACGCTCGGCGACGAGGTCCTCACCCCCGACTCGTCGCGCTACTGGCCGGCCGACGGCTACGAGCCGGGCCGGCCGCAGCCGAGCTTCGACAAGCAGTACGTCCGCGACTGGGCGACGAGGACCGGCTGGGACCGGACCGCCCCGGCGCCGGCGATTCCCCAGGATGTCGTCGAGGGGGCGCGGGCCCGCTACGTCGAGGCCTACGAACGGATCGTCGGCGAGCCGTTCAGCGCGTGGATCGAGCGCAGCACCGGCATCCCGGCCACGGCCGACAACCCGGCGTGAGGGCGCGGGTCCTCGTCCGGCCCAAGGCCGGCATCCTCGACCCGCAGGGGCAGGCCGTCGAACGGGCGCTGCCGGCGCTCGGCTTCGCCGGGGTGCGCAACGTCCACGTCGGCCGCCTGATCGAGCTCGACGTCGACGATCCGGCCCGCCTGCCCGAGATGTGCGAGCAGCTGCTGTCGAACCCGCTGATCGAGGACTACGAGGTGCTCGTAGATTGAAGTTCGGCGTCGTGGTCTTCCCCGGCAGCTGTGACGACGCAGACGCCCGTCAGGCCTGCGAGCGGGTGGGCGAGGCCGTGCTGCTCTGGCACGCCGACCGCGACCTCGAGGGCGCCGACGCCGTGGTAGTGCCCGGCGGCTTCTCCTACGGCGACTATCTCCGGGCCGGGGCGATCGCCCGCTTCGCACCGATCATGGAGGAGGTCATCGCCTTCGCCGCCGAAGGCGGCCTGGTGATGGGGATCTGCAACGGCTTCCAGATCCTCTGCGAGGCGGGCCTCCTCCCCGGCGCCCTGCTCCCCAACAGCGGCCTGCGCTTCCTCTGCCGCCAGGTCGAGCTCGACGTGGTCAACGCCGCCACCCCGTTCACCGCGGCCTGCACCCCGGGCGAGCGGCTCTCGGTTCCGGTCAAGCACACGACGGGCCGCTACTACGCACCGGTCGACCGGCTCGCCGAGATGGAGTCCAACGGCCAGGTCGTCCTGCGCTACGCCCGCGGAGAGAACCCGAACGGCTCGGTGAGCGACATCGCCGGCGTGACCAACACGGCGGGCAACGTCTTCGGCCTGATGCCCCACCCCGAGCACGCGGTCGACGGGCTGACCGGATCGACCGACGGTCTCAAGCTGTTCGCGTCGATGGTTGCCCTATGAGCGCCACGGCGGCGCCGCCGGGCCGGGCGCGGGCGGTCAGGCTCGGGCTGACCGAGGCCGAGTACGAGTTGATCGTCGAGCGCCTGGGCCGCGAGCCCAACGAGGTCGAGCTCGCGATGTTCAGCCTGATGTGGTCCGAGCACTGCTCCTACAAGCACTCGAAGCCGCTCCTGCGCACGCTGCCCACCGAGGGCCCGCGCCTGGTCATGGGCCCGGGGGAGAACGCCGGGGCGGTCGACGTCGGCGGCGGGCTGGTCTGCGCCTTCAAGGTCGAGTCCCACAACCACCCGAGCGCGGTCGAGCCGTTCCAGGGGGCGGCGACCGGGGTCGGGGGGATCCTCCGCGACATCTTCGCGATCGGGGCCCGGCCGATCGCCATCCTCGACTCGCTGCGCTTCGGGGACCTGGGCCCCGACCCCCACCCGCGGACGCATTACCTGCTCGAGCGGGCGGTGGCCGGGATCGGCCACTACGGCAACTCGATCGGGGTGCCGACGATCGGCGGCGAGGTCTACTTCGAGGCGCCCTACGAGCAGAACTGCCTGATCAACGCGATGGCCGTCGGCCTGCTCGAGGGCGACCGCCTGATCCGCTCGGCGGCCGAGGGCCCGGGCAACGCGCTCGTCCTGTTCGGGGCCTCGACCGGCCGCGACGGGATCGGCGGGGCGTCGGTGCTGGCCAGCGCCGAGCTCGGCGCGGACGACGCGGCCAAGCGGCCGAGCGTCCAGGTCGGGGATCCGTTCGCCGAGAAGAAGCTGATGGAGTGCTCGCTCGAGCTGCTCGACCGCGGCCTGCTCGTCGCGCTGCAGGACCTCGGGGCGGCCGGGCTGACCTCGGCGGCGGCGGAGATGGCGAGCAAGGGCGAGCTCGGTGTCGACATCGACATCGCCCGGATCCCCCTCCGCGAAGCCGGGATGGAGCCGTTCGAGATCATGGTCTCGGAGTCCCAGGAGCGGATGCTCTGCGTGGCTGAGCCCGACCGCGTGGCCGAGGTGATCGCCGTCTGCGCGCGCTGGGAGACCGCGGCGACGGCGATCGGCTGCGTGACCGAGTCCGGGCTCGTGCGGATCCTCGACGGCGAGCGCGTGGTCGGGGAGATGCCGGTCCGGGCGCTGGTCGACGACTGCCCGGTCTACGTGCTCGAGCCGGCGGCGCCCGACGGCCAGATCTACCCCCGCCCGACGAAGACGCTGCTCGGCGAGGACCCGGCCGAGGTCCTCCTGGCCCTGCTCGGCTGCCCGAACATCGCCGACCGGCGGCCGCTGTTCGAGCAGTACGACTGCATCGTTCAGTCCCGAACCGTTCGGCGCCCGAACGAAGCCGACGCCGCCGTCCTCATGCTCCCCGCCCGCGAGGGAACCGTCCCGGGAATCGCGGCGGCGATCGACGGCAACGGCCGCCGGGTGGCCTGCGACCCCTACCGGGGGACGATCGAGGCGGTGCTCGAGTGCGCGGCCAACCTGGCCTGCGTCGGAGCCGAGCCGCTCGGCCTGACCAACTGCCTGAACTTCGGCAACCCCGAGAAGCCGCACGTCGCCTGGCAGCTGACCGAGTCGGTGCGGGGCCTGGGCGATGCCTGCCGGGCGCTCGGGGTGCCGGTGGTCGGGGGCAACGTCTCGCTCTACAACGAGGCCGGCGACGGCCCGATCTACCCGACGCCGGTCGTCGGGATGATCGGCGAGCTGCCCGACGCCAGCCGGGCCGGGCGGCTCGGCTTCGTCGCGGCGCCCGACCGGATCGCCGTGCTCGGGCCGTTCGCCCCGGCGCTGCCCGGCTCGGAGCTCGCCCGGCTCGGCGGCGCCGAGCTCCCCTTCGGCCTTCCGGCGGCGGACGTCGAGGCCGCCGTCGCGGCGCAGCGGGCGGTGCGCGAGGCGGTGCGCGCGGGCGCGCTCTCGAGCGCCCACGACATCGCCGAGGGCGGCCTCGCCGTGGCGCTGGCCGAGTGCTGCCTGGCCGGCGGGGTGGGCGCGGCGGTGGGGCTCGACACGGCCAAGCCGCTGCGGGCGCTGTTCGGCGAGGGACCGGGCGGCTTCGTCGTCTCGGGACCCGAGTCCTCGCTGCGGGCGCTCGGGGCGACGCCGATCGGCACCGTCGGCACCGACACGCTGACGATCGAGGCCGGCGACGCGCGGATCGTGCTCTCTCTGGAGCAGCTCCACCGGGCACACGCGTCCCTGGCGGAATTGCTTGCCTGAGGCGATCGGCCGCGTGGTCGTGCGCCCCTACGCCGCGGGCGACGCCGGCGCGGTCTGGGGGATCCTCGAGGCGGTCATCGCCGGCGGCGACACGTTCGCCTTCGCGCCGGAGATGCCGCGCGAGGAGGCGCTCGCGGCCTGGCTCTCGGGCTCCTGCTCGGTGGCCTGCGCCGAGGGCCGGGTCCTCGGGAGCTACCTGCTGCGGGCCAACCAGCCGGGGCTCGGGGCCCACGTGGCCAACGCCTCGTTCATGGTCGACCCGGCCGCGCGGGGCCGGGGGATCGGTCGGCTGCTGGGCGAGCACGCCCTGGCCCGGGCGGTCGACGAGGGGTTTCGGGCGATGCAGTTCAACCTCGTCGTGGCCGAGAACGACGGGGCCATAGCGCTCTGGCGGAGCCTCGGCTTCGCGGTCGTCGGGCGCCTGCCGGGGGCCTTCCACTGGCGGCGGGAGCGCTACGCCGACGCCCTGGTCATGTACCGCTCGCTGGTGGAGGGTGCCGGAGCCGCTGCTACCCTTTGAGGGGTGGACGGAGGGCTCCTGCCCGCCGGACGCCCGGTCCTCGATGAAACCGTCATCTATCGACCTCGATCCGCGCGACGGACCGCGTGATGAGTGTGGCGTTTTCGGGATCTACGCTCCCGATCACGACGTCTCCCGTCTCGCCTATTTCGCGCTTTTCGCCCTCCAGCACCGCGGCCAGGAGTCGGCGGGCATCGCCGCGGCCGATCACGGCGGGCAGATCGTCACCCGCCGGGAGCTCGGGCTCGTCTCCCAGGTGTTCAACGAGAACGACCTGGCCACGCTGGCCGGAGAGCTGGCGATCGGGCACGTCCGCTACTCGACGACCGGGGCCAACCACTGGGAGAACTCCCAGCCGGTCCAGCGCTCGGCGGGCTCGGACGCCAACCGCCGGGAGGTCGCGCTCGGCCACAACGGCAACCTGATCAACGCGGTCGAGCTCCACGCCGAGCTGACCGGCCGGGGGGTCAGCTTCCGCTCGACGTCGGACTCGGAGATCATCGCCGCGCTGATCGCCACCCACGAGGCCCCGCGGATCGAGGACGCGGTGGCCGACGTGCTGCCCCGGCTGAAGGGCGCCTTCTCGACGGTGGTCATGACCCCGGAGCGGGTGATCGCCTTTCGCGACCCCCACGGCCTGCGGCCGCTGGTCCTCGGCGAGCTGCCGGGGCTCGAGCCGGGCGACCCGCCGCGCTACTGCGTGGCCAGCGAGTCGTGCGCGTTCGACATCATCGGCGCCCGCCTACTGCGCGACGTTCGCCCGGGCGAGGTCATCTCGCTCGGTCCCGACGGGCTGCGCTCGGTCCAGGTGACCCAGGGCGAGCGGGAGGCCTTCTGCGTCTTCGAGTACATCTACTTCGCCCGGCCCGACTCGCGGATGGGCGGCAACGTACTTCAGGTGGCGCGGGGGCGGATGGGCGAGATCCTCGCCCGCGAGGCGCCGGTCGAGGCCGACCTGGTCATCCCGGTGCCCGACTCGGGCAACCCGGCGGCGCGCGGCTTCGCCCGGGCGAGCCGGCTGCCACAGGACGACGGCTTCGTCAAGAACCGCTACGTCGCGCGAACCTTCATCCAGCCGGGCCAGGAGCTCCGCAAGCACGGCCTGCGGATGAAGTTCAACCCGCTTCCCGAGGTGGTCGCCGGCAAGCGCCTGGTCGTGGTCGACGACTCGATCGTCCGCGGCAACACGACCAAGCAGATCGTCAAGATGCTCCGCGACGCCGGGGCCGCGGAGATCCACCTGCGGATCTGCGCCCCGCCGATCGAGAACCCGTGCCACTACGGGATCGACATGTCGACCCGCGAGGAGATGATCGCCCACGACCGCACGGTGGAGGAGATCGCCGTCGAGCTCGAGTGCGACTCGCTGGCGTACCTGTCGCTCGAGGGCGTCTACGAGGCGATCAACGGGACGCGCAAGACCCATTGCGACGCCTGCTTCACCGGCGAGTACCCGCTGGAGGGGCACCACGACGCGGGCGGGAAGCTCTCGCTCGAGCTCCCGCTGGCCAAGGTCTGAGGCTCAGCTCCCACCGACGATCAGGACCGTCTCGACGGGGTAGGCGGCGACCGCCGCGTCGACCGGTCTCCTCGCTACGGTGAGGGCGTGCAGTCCGTCCTCTCGGCTTTCGCCCGCGCCGCCGGCGGCGACCCGACCGGCCTGCCCGACGCGCGGGCGGGCTGGGGCGGCCTGTCGGCGCAGGAGCGCGCCCTGGTCGCCGACCTCGGCCGCCACCTCGCCGACACCACGACCCCGTCGCTCGCCCTGAGCGAGGTCCTCGCGGCGCTCGCCGCCGGCGACCTCGACCGGGCGCGGAGCGTCACCGGCGCCCTCTCAACCGTCGAGTGCGCCCTGGTCGCGCCGATCGGCCGCCAGCTCGCCGCCGCCGGGAGGCCCCCGGCCCCGGCCGTCACGCCGCCCGCCGAGGAGAAGGCGGCGGGGGCGGTGGCCACCTCCCGGTCGTCGGCGGCCGTCCCGCCGCCACCCGACGCGGAGGAGGCGGCCTGGCTGGCCGCCCAGGAGGGCCTGGCCGGCGAGGAGGACCCGTACGAGGGCTACGACTTCGCCGGCGAGGTAGCCCGCGAGGCGGCCCGGGCCGGCCGGCGGAAGGGCCCGCGCCAGACCGGCATCCGCTCGGAGAAGTCGCCGGAGGATCTGCTCGCCCTGATGGGGCTGCCCGCCTTCCGCCCGAGCCAGCGCGAGGCGGTCCAGTCGGCCCTCGACGGCCGCGACAGCCTGGTCGTGATGCCGACGGGCGGCGGCAAGAGCCTCTGCTACCAGCTGCCGGCCCTGGCCTCGGCGGCGCTCACCGTCGTCGTCAGCCCGCTGATCGCCCTGATCTCAGACCAGCATCGCCGGCTGCTCGAAGCCGGTCATCGCTCGGTCATGCTCGCCTCCAACCAGGGGCAGGAGCTCAACCGCGCGGCGCTCGGCGACGTCGCATCGGGACGAGCCCAGATCGTCTTCTGCGCCCCCGAGCGCTTCGCCAGCCGCGCGCTCCGCGAAGCCCTCCTGACGCGGGACATCGCCCTCTTCGTCGTCGACGAGGCCCACTGCGTGAGCGAGTGGGGCCACGACTTCCGCCCCGACTACCTCCGCCTGCGCCCGGTCATCGACGTGCTCGGCCGGCCGCCGGTGATGGCCTGCACGGCGACGGCGACCCCGCGGGTGGCCGAGGAGATCTCGAGCCGCCTCGGGCTGCGCGACCCGCTGATCGTCCGCCGCGGCTTCGACCGGCCGAACATCAGCTTCGACGTGATCGCCCTGTCCGGCGACGGCGCCGTCGCCCGCAAGCGGGGGATCCTCCTCGCCGGCTTGGGCGATCCGGCCAACCGCCCGGCGATCGTCTACTGCGGGACGCGCAAGGACACAGAGCAGGTCGCCGACCTGCTGTGCGCCGAGGCGATCACCGCCGCCGCCTACCACGCCGGGATGGACGGCCCGGCCCGCGACCGCAGCCAGCAGGCGTTCATGGACGGCGAGGTCGACGTCGTCGTCGCGACCAACGCCTTCGGCCAGGGCATCGACAAGGAGGACATCCGCAGCGTCTGGCACTGGGCGCTCCCCTCGAGCGTCGAGGGCTACTACCAGGAGGCGGGCCGGGCCGGGCGCGACGGGGCGCCGGCCCGGGCCGTCCTCCTGGCCATGCGGGGCGACCTCGGCCGGCTCATCCAGTTCATCAAGAACTCGGAGATGACCGTGGCCGACGTCAAGGCGGTGATCGACCGCCTGCGCCGGGGGATGCAGGACGGCGTGGCCATCGTCGACCCGCGGACCCAGGACGACCGCGAGCGGGTCGCCCTGGCCGTCGCCGAGCGCGCCGGCACCGTCACCCTGGCCCCGGCGCCGGGCGGGCGCCTGGCGGCGACGATCACCGGGCGCCTCGACGAGTACGCGGCGCGAGCGGTCTGCCGGGAGGCGACCAACCGCCGCTGGACCGCCTACCAGGCGCTCAAGCGCTTCGCCGACAGCGACGACGTCTGCCGCCGCCGGCAGCTCCTCGACCACTTCGGCGACGACTCGCCGACCGCGCCCGACGGCCGCTGCTGCGACGTCTGCGACCCGATCGAGTGGATCGACCTCGCCGCGATCCGCCGGGCGCCCCGCGGCCGCTCGGCCGGGGCCCGGGCCGGAGCCGGGGCTCCGGCGGCGCCCGCCGGCCCGCCGGTCGACGAGGGCGAGTTCGAGGTGCTCAAGCGCTGGCGCTTCGCCCGGGCCGACGGCAAGCCGGCCTACACGGTCGCGGCGAACGCGACCCTCGAGGAGGTGCTCCGCCGCCGGCCGGGGTCGGCCGACGAGCTCCTGGGCATCCGCGGCATCGGCCCGGCCTTCGTCGAGAAGCACGGAGCCGACCTGCTGACCGTGCTGGCCGCGCTCTGACACCGGGGCCGGCCGCCGTCGGCGACGAGACCGTCGGGGTGAGGGCGGCCGCTCCGGTCGGTCCCGGGCCGGTGCACGGCCGAGTCATACCGAGCACGGGTATTTTGGGAGGGGTTTCACCCGGTGAGCCGGGCCCCAGAGCGGGGAGGTGACTATCGTGCGGCCATGTGACCGAGCCGATGCCCATCGGGGTGCTGGCTTCCGGCGAGGGCACGAACCTCCAGGCGCTCATCGAGGCGGTGCACGGCCGCGAGGCGCGGATCGTCGGCGTGGCCTCCAACCGGCGGGCCGCCCCGGCGCTCGGGCGCGCCGCGGCGGCAGGGATCGCCACGGCGGCCTTCCCCCTGCGGCCCGAGGAGGGCCGGGCCGGCCGCGACGCCCGGATGGCCGCCTGGCTGGCCGAGCGCGGCGCCCGGCTCGTGGTGCTCGCCGGCTACATGCAGCTGCTCGGCCCCGCCTTTCTCGACAACTTCCCCGATGCGGTGATCAACGTCCACCCGTCGCTGCTGCCCGCCTTCCCCGGCCTCGGGGCGATCGAGCAGGCCCTGGCCTACGGGGCGCGGGTGTTCGGCGTGAGCGTTCACTTCGTCGACGCCGGCATCGACACCGGCCCGCTGATCCTCCAGCAGGCGGTCGCCCTGCCCGACGCGCGCGACGCCGAGGAGGTGCTGGCCGCGCTGCGCCCGCTCGAGCACGCCCTCCTGCCCGAGGCGGTCCGGCTCTTTGCCCGCGGCGCACTCGGCCGCGATCCGGCGAACCCGCGGCGGGTCGTCATCGCGCCCGCGGGCGGCTGACCCGGCTCCTATATCGTGGCGTCCGTGGCCTCTGCCGACACCCGACCCGGGGAGGTGCGCGTCCGCCGGGCGCTCCTCTCGGTGTCCGACAAGCGCGGGATCGTCGATTTCGCCCGCGGCCTGGTCGACCTCGGGGTCGAGATCGTCTCGACCGGCGGAACCGCCGGCGAGCTCGAGACGGCCGGCGTCCCGGTCCGGGCGATCGACGACTTCACGGGCTTTCCGGAGATCATGGACGGGCGGGTCAAGACGCTCCATCCCCGGCTCTACGCCGGCCTCCTGGCCGTCCGCGAGAACCCCGACCACATGCGGGCGGCCGCCGAGCAGGAGATCGAGTTCGTCGACCTCGTCTGCGTGAACCTCTACCCGTTCGAGCGCACCGCCGCGCGGCGGGGAACCCCCGACGACGAGGTGATCGAGAACATCGACATCGGCGGCCCGACGATGATCCGCGCGGCGGCCAAGAACCACGCCTACGCGGCGGCGGTCGTGCGGCCCGAGAGCTACGACGCCGTGCTCGACGAGCTCCGCGAGACCGACGGGCTCCTGTCGATGGCCACGCGAGAGAGCCTGGCCGCCGAGGCGTTCGCCTCCACCGCCCGCTACGAGACGGCGATCGCCCGCTGGTTCGCCGAGAAGGGCGAGGACTTCCCGTCGCTCCACGTCCGCGCCTACGAGAAGGTCGTCGACCTCTCCTACGGCGAGAACCCCCACCAACGGGCCGCCTACTACCGCCAGATCGGCGCGCGCGCCCACCTCCTGTCGATGGTCCGCCAGCACCAGGGCAAGGAGCTCTCGTTCAACAACCTCCTCGACCTCGAGGCCGTCCGCGAGCTGATCGGCGAGTTCGAGTCGACGGCCTGCGTGATCGTCAAGCACAACAACCCCTGCGGCTGCGCGCTCGCCCCGACCGGGGCCGAGGCCTACGCCCGGGCCTTCGCCTGCGACCCGATGAGCGCCTTCGGCGGGGTGATCGCCTTCAACACCGCCGTCGACGGCGGGCTCGCCCGCGCGGTCGGCAAGCAGTTCCTCGAGCTCCTGGTCGCGCCGAGCTTCGACGCCGAGGCGCTCGAGGTGCTCGCCGCCAAGCCGAACGTCCGCGTGCTCGAACTGACCGAGCGCCGCCGCGACGTCGCCGTCCCGGAGATCCGCCAGGTGATGGGCGGCCTCCTCGTCCAGGACCGCGACATCGTGCTCGAGGAGCGCTCGCAGATGACGGTGGTCAGCGAGCGCGAGCCGACCGAAAACGAGTGGCGCGACCTGCTCTTCTCCTGGCGCGTCTGCAAGCACGTGCGCTCCAACGCGATCGTCATCGCCCTCGACGGGGCCACGGTCGGGATCGGGGCCGGGCAGATGAGCCGGGTCGACTCGGTCCGCCTGGCGATCGAGAAGTCGCCGGCCGAGACGCCGGCCGGGGGCTCGCTCGCCTCCGACGCCTACTTCCCCTTCGCCGACGGGCCGGAGCTGGCGATCGGGGCCGGGGTCCGCGCGATCATCCAGCCGGGCGGGTCGATCCGCGACGGCGACACGATCGCCGCGGCCGACGCGAGCGGCGTGGCCATGGTCTTCACCGCCCGCCGGCACTTCCACCACTGAGGCGGTGGATCGCGCCCGCGCCGGCGGCTAGGCTGCCCGGGAGGTGCGTGGGAGACGGGGCAGCGGATCGAGGCTCACGGGCAATGTGCTCGTCGGCTCCGTCACGACGCTCGTCGTCGTCGTCGCCGTCTTCCTCGCCTACAACGCCAACCAGGGCCTCCCCTTCGTGGCGACCCGGGTCCTCCACGTCCAGATGCAGGACGGGCGCGAGCTCCTCCGGGGCAACGAGGTGCGCGAGGGCGGCACGCGGATCGGGATCGTCGACCAGCTCCTGCCCGCGACGCTCCCGGGCGGGACGGTGGGGGCGCTGGCCACGCTCAAGCTCGACCGCAGCGTCGGCGCCCTGCCCGTCGACAGCACGGCGACGATCCGTACCCGGTCGGCGCTCGGCCTCGAGTACCTCGAAATCACGCGGGGGCGCTCGACCCGGCTGATCCCCGACGGGGGCACGATCGCGCTCGGGCAGACTACGCAGCAGGTCGAGCTCGACCAGATCTACGGGATCTTCGACGCCCGCACCCGGATGGCCCTCCAGGGCAACCTCAAGGAGCTCGGCGACGCCTTCGCCGGCCGGGGCTCCGATCTCAACACGACGATCCGCGCGCTTCCGCGGACGCTCGGGCTCCTCGCGCCGGTGGCCGCCAACCTCGCCGACGCCCGCACCGGGCTGGGGGCGCTGATCCCGGCGGTGGAGCGCACGCTCGCGGTGATGGCTCCGCTCTCGGCGGAGTTCGCCCGTACGTTCAGCTCGATGGCCGACACCTTCGGCGCGCTCTCCCACGACCCGCCGGCGCTCCGCGCGACGATCGACAAGCTGCCGGGGACGCTGGCGGTGGGGACGGAGTCGTTGACCGCCCAGCTGCCGTTCCTGCGCGAGACGGCCGCCTTCAGCAAGGACTTCACCGTGGCGACGATCGAGCTGCGCCGAGCGCTGCCGGACCTCAACGGCGCGCTCCGGGTGGCCATCCCCGTCACCCGCCGCTCGTCTGGGCTCTACCGCAACCTGCAGGAGACGATGGCCGCGCTGCTCGATCTGGTGACGACGCCGACGACCAACGCCGCCCTGCGCGGGCTGAGCGCGACGGTGACCACGCTCCAGCCCCAGCTGCGCTTCCTCGGGCCGTTCGTGACCGTCTGCAACTACTGGAACATCTGGTGGACCTTCCTCAGCGAGCATCTCTCGGCGCCGACGCCCCAGGGCACCGCCCAGCGGACGCTGCTCGACCTCTCGACCGTCCAGAACAACTCCTACAACATCGCCGGGGCGGTGGCCCCGGCCAACGGCGAGGGGGTAATCGGCGGGCCGCCGGTCTACCTCCACAACCAGCCCTACGTCCACGCGGTCAACGCCGCCGGTCGGGCCGACTGCAGCGCCGGGCAGACCGGCGTGGTCGCCCGCCAGTACAAGTACGGGTCGCCGCGCTTCAAGATCGCCGTCGACGCGGTCGGGCCCAACCAGTTCGGCTACCCGCTCGGCTCGACCTACAAGACGTTCGGTCCGGGCGGCGGGCAGGGCGCCGGCACGAGCGCGGTGCCGGCGGGCGAGACGTTCACGCCGCTGCCGGGCGGCATCGCCGCCCAGCTGCCCTGAGGCGGGCGGGTCAGCCTACGCGTCGGCGGCGGGCGCGGCGGGCGCGGCGGTCGCCTCGGTCGCGTCGGGCTCCTTCCTGGGCGACCGGAAGGTGGTCGACCCGGAGGGGAGCGGCGGCGGGGTCATCCGGGCCTTGCGCCCGTTGAAGCTGGTCGGCTGGCCGTTGGAGGCGACGACGGGAACCGACCAGAGGCGCTCGGCCGGCGCGCCGCATTCGGGGCAGTCGGCGGGCGTGCCGGCCTCGGTGTGGTGGCGCTGGGCCTCGAACGAGCCGCAGCGCTCGCAGTTGTAGTCGTAGAGCGGCATCGGGCGCTCCTCTCGCGTGGTCGGGGACGGGACGGCTTGACCAGGCAGGGTAGCCGAGTGGGCCGGGCGGGACGGGAGCGCGCGCTACGGGGCGGTGTCGAGGATCGCGAGCCGCTTGTCGAAGCCGGTGAGCTTCAACAGGCGCAGGACGACCGGAGCCGCGGCGGCGAGCGCGAAGCCCCAGCCGGCGGCGCGGGCGCGGAGGTCGAGGTTCATCAGGGCGCGCAGGCCGGCCGAGTCGATGAAGGTCAGCTCGGAGAGGTCGAGGATCAGCCGGCCGCCGGGGGTGAGGCCGGAGGCGGCCGCGAGCAGCCGATCGGCGCTGTGGAGGTCGAGCTCGCCGCGGAGGGCGAGCACGACGTCGCCGGCCCGCTCGGTCCGTGCGACCGAGAAGACCGGCCGCGGCTCGTCGGCGGCTGGGGCCGGGGAGCTCACCGGTCAGGCCGCGCGGATGGCGAGGGCGGCGACGTCGTCTCGGACCACGATGTCGGCGCCGGCCAGGAGCCCGGTCAGGGCGTCGATCACGGCCTGGGCGCTCGCCGCGGCCGCCGCGGCGGGGGCGGCTGCGGCGCCGGGGGCGGAGTCGGGCGGGGCGAGCAGGCGGGCCAGCCCGTCGGAGCCGAGCAGTCCGGCGGGTGTGCGGGCCTCGACGACGCCGTCGGTCAAGAGGAGGAGGGTGTCGCCGGGGGCGAGGCGAGCCGAGGTCTCGTGGAAGACGGGATCCGGGTACCAGCCGACCGGCGGGCCGTCGGCGCCGAGCTCGGAAGTCGATCCGTCGGCGCGGAGGATCAGGCCGGGCGGATGGCCGGCGGCGGCCACGGTGAGCAGGAGGCCCTGGTCGTCGGGGCGGGCGAAGACGACCATCGCGGTGCAGAAGTACTCGACCTCGGCTTCGGCTTCGGTGCGGCCGATGAACATCGCCCGGTTGAGCGTGTCGAGCAGGCCGGCGACCGTGGTCGCCGAGAGCGATGCGGTCCGGATCGCGTGGCGGGCCAGGGCGGTCACCGCGGCGGCGCCGGCGCCCTTGCCGCTGACGTCGCCGATGGCCAGGACGCAGACCTCGCCCGAGGCGAAGGCGTCATAGAAGTCGCCGCCGACCGGGCCGCCGTCGAGCGGGCGGTGGAGGGCGGCGAGCTCGCCGCCGGCGATCGCCGGGAGCTCGGGCGGGAGGAGGCTGGCCTGGAGGGCGCTGGCCACCCACTCGGCCTGGCGGCGGAGGGCGAGCTCGTGGTCGACCACTTGCCGGCTGGCCAGCCGCAGCTCGAGCTCGTCCATCACCACGGCGGCCATGTCGGCCAGGGTGGCGGCCTGCTCGGCGGTGAACTCGCGCGGCTCACGGTCGATCACGCAGAGGGTGCCGAGGTTGTGGCCGTCGCGGGTCGACAGGGGCGCGCCGGCATAGAAGCGCAGGCCGAGCTCGCCGGCGACCAGCGGGTTGGCGATCGTCCGGGGGTCGGTGGCGGCGTTCTCGACCACCCAGGGGGTGTCGTGGAGGATCGCCGAGGCGCAGAGGCCGGGATCGCGTCCGATCTCGGGGACGTCGACCCCGCGGTGGGACTTGAACCAGATCCGGTCGGTGTCGACGATGCTGACGATGGCGATCGGGACGTCGAAGTGCTTGGCGGCGAGGGCGGTGATCCGCTCGAAGGCGCCGTCAGGCGGTGTGTCGAGCACGTCGTAGCGGCGGATCGCGGCGATCCGACCGGCCTCGTCCTCGGGCATCAACCGCTCATCGACCGTCATCGCGCCTCGCCTCTGTCACACCGGATGAGGTCCGCACTCTAGTCAGCCGGTGGTGCCGGCCGTGAGATGATCGGCGGGTGCGGGCGATGCAGGTCCCCCGACCGGGTGTGATCGAGGCAGTGGACCGACCGGCGCCGGTGCCCGGGCCCGACGAGGTCCTCGTCGGGGTGCGGGCGTGCGGGGTCTGCCGGACCGACCTCCACATCCTCGACGGTGAGGTCGAGATTCCGCGGCCGCCGATCGTCCCCGGCCACCAGATCGTCGCGACGGTCATCGAGTCGCCGGGCGCCGGCGGCAGGCTCGAGGTGGGCACCCGGGTGGGGATTCCGTGGCTCGGATGGACGTGCGGCCGCTGCGGCTACTGCCGCAGCGGCCGGGAGAACCTCTGCGACCGGGCCCGGTTCACCGGGCGGGACATCGACGGCGGCTACGCCGAGCTCGCCGTCGTCGACCGCCGCTACTGCTTCCCGCTCCCGGCCGGCTACGGCGACCTCGAGGCGGCCCCACTGCTCTGCGCCGGGCTGATCGGATACCGGGCGCTGCGCCTGGCCGGCGACGCCGACCGGATCGGGGTCTACGGCTTCGGGGCTGCGGCGCACATCGTGGCGCAAGTCGCCCGCTTCGAGGGGCGGCGGGTCTTCGCCTTCACGCGGCCGGGCGACGAGCGCGGCCAGGCCTTCGCCCGCGGGCTCGGAGCCCACTGGGCGGGCGGATCGCTCGAGCACCCGCCGGAGGAGCTCGACGGGGCGATCATCTTCGCCGCCGCCGGCGAGCTCGTCCCGGCGGCGCTCGGGGCGCTGGCCAAGGGCGGGACGGTCGTCTGCGCCGGCATCCACATGACGAGGATCCCGGCCTTCGACTACGACCTCCTCTGGGGCGAGCGGTCGGTGCGCTCGGTGGCCAACCTGACCCGGGCCGACGCCGTCGACTTCCTCGCCCTGGCGCCGCGCGTGCCCGTCCGGACCGCGATCCATCCTTATGCGCTCGCGGACGCGGGCCGGGCGCTCGAGGACCTGCGGAGCGGGCGCTTCACCGGGGCGGCGGTGATCGACCTGTCTCGTTGACGAATCCCGGCGAACTCGGCGGGAGGATCGACGTGATGCGCCGCATGTTCCGGCGACCGACCCACCGGGCGGCGTGCGACCGGCT
>CAVXPW010000019.1:0-53954 GCA_963763785.1 uncultured Solirubrobacterales bacterium
CATCGAGAAAGTGCCTGCATGGCCGGGGCCTTCTCGATGCGGGCAATTCTCGACCGAGCGGGGTTGTACCCAGGCCCGCACCTGCGACTACGCTGGATGTCAGAGCGAGCGATCCCCCGCAGGAGGTACCCGTGCCGACAGAACAGACGTCGTCGCTGATCGCGACGCTCAGCGATCCGCACACGGTCCACACGCTCCCGCTGTACCTGGCCGGGGAGTGGGCCGAGGCGGCCGACGGGCGCACGTTCGACTCTTATGAGCCCGCGACCGGCCGCACCTGGGCGAAGATCGCCGAGGCGGGACCACAGGACGTCGACCGAGCCGTACGAGCCGCGCGCGGCGCGATGGACGGCGCGTGGGGGCGCACGCTCGCCCCAGACCGCGCTCGGCTGCTCTGGCGCATGGCCGAGCTGCTCGACGCCAACCAGGAGGACCTCGCCCGGATCGAGTCGCGCGACTCCGGCAAGGCCATCCGCGAGACCCGGGCGGAGATCGCCAACGTGATCCGCTATTTCGAGTACTTCGCCGGTATGTGCCAGAACGTCTTCGGGCATACGATGCCCGAGACGGGGCCGTTCTTCACCTACACGCGGCGCGAGCCGGTCGGCGTCGTAGGGGCGATCATCCCGTGGAACTCGCCGCTCGTCATGCTCGCGTGGAAGGCGTGCCCGGCCCTGGCCGGGGGCAATGCGATCGTGCTCAAGCCCGCCGAGGACACGCCCGTGTCCGCGCTGGCCTTCGCGTCGCTGATCCAGGATCTCGACCTGCCTCAGGGCGCCATCAGCATCCTGCCCGGCTTCGGTGGTCGCGCGGGCGCCGCCCTTGTCGAGCACCATGACGTGGACAAGATCGCCTTCACGGGGTCGACCGCCACCGGCAAGCGGATCGCAGCAGAAGCTTCCAAGACGCTCAAGCTCGCGACGTTCGAGCTCGGCGGCAAGTCGCCGAACATCATCTTTCCCGATGCGAACCTCGAGGAGGCCGTCCGCCGGTCGGCCTACGGCATCTTCTCGGCGGCGGGACAGAGCTGCATGGCGGCTTCGAGGACACTCGTGCACTCCTCCATCCACGACGAGTTCGTCGAGCGCTTCGCGGCCAAGGCCAACTCCATCCGCGTCGGCGACCCCCTCAAGGATACGACGCAGATGGGCGCGCAAACCTCGCGTCGGCAGCTCGAGAAGATCATCAGCTACGTCGACATCGCGTCCGAGGAGGGAGCGCACCTGGTGGCCGGCGGCCAACCGCCGACCGATGCACAGGGCTACTTCTTCGCCCCCACGATCTTCGACGGCGTCCGCAACGAGATGCGGGTGGCCCGCGAGGAGATCTTCGGCCCGGTGACCGGCGTCATCGCCTTCGAGGACGAGTCCGACGCCGTGCGCATCGCCAACGACACGGCATACGGCCTCGCCGGCGCCGTCTGGACGCAGGACATCAAGAAGGCGCACCGCGTCGCTCACCAGATCCGCGCCGGGACCATCTGGATCAACAACTACCGCGTATGGAACTGGCTGATGCCCTTCGGCGGCTACAAGGATTCCGGCTACGGCCGCGAGAACGGCATCTACGTCATGGAGCACTACACGCAGACCAAGTCGGTCTGGGTCGACCTGCAGGATGACGCGGCGGACTGGTTCGGCGACTGAGGCGGCGGGTTGCCGGCCGCGGTGCGCCGCCGGCCGGTGGTCGACGCGTTCGGCCGTGGGCAGGCTCAAGCTGCGGCTGGCTTGCGTGGGGCGAGATCGATGAAGAAGGGCGAGGTCACAAAGGGTAGTGGTGCGCCGGCGCGGTGCTGAGCTCTCCGAGCAGCTCGTCGAAGCGCTCGGGCGAGACGATCTCCGTGGCTAGCGTGCGGTCGCGTATGGCTGCGAAGGTGCCTGTGTGCAGCTCGAGTCCCAGCTTGGGTGGCATGAGGTTGAAGACGCCGCCGACGTGGGTGACTTCAAGCCCGGCCTTGAGCCCGAGCGCTGGCAGTCTGGCGGTGGTGAGGGGTGGCACGCCGGCCTGCTCGAGCAGTTCGTGCAGGATCCGCCAGTAGGCGGCCAGGCACTCGAGCGGTGCTTGGGCATGGGGGTGGTGGCATGCGCAGCCGTTCCTGGGCGACGATCCAGCCCCCCGGTTTCACCCGACTCGCGATCCGCGCGAGTGTGCGCACGGGATCGGCCTGGTGCATCAGAAAGCAGCGCGTGTAGGCGAGATCGAACGGCCCACCGGTGCCGGCATCGTCGAGCTCGTCCACATATGCGACCAGGACCTCGACAGTCTCAAGCCCGAGCTCCGCGGCCGCGGGATCTCGCGCGGGCGACCGCGTTGCGGTTGAGGTCCACGCCGACTACCCGCCCTGTCGGCCCGACCAGGTCCGCGAGTTCGGCCAGCGCGCCGATCGGTCCGCAGCCGCACTCGATAGCGCTCCAGCCCTCGCCGATCCCGACCCGGCGCAGGGCGTTCCGGGCCGGATCGGCCAGCAGCCTGGAGATTCGCAGAAGGCGTCGGAGGTCGTCGTCGCTACCGTCGAGCATGTAGCGCGCGACGCGTTCTGCGATCGCCTCAGCCACCACCGGTCTCCCTCACGACGGCAACCACAGGGACCCGGCTGGCGTTATCACGAGCTCGTGGGTCATTCCATAGATCGATTGGGAGCTGAGGAAGCGCACCGCGCGGCTGACGTCGCGCTGCTGAACGAGCGCCTCGGCCGCCATCCCATGGGTCATCTTGGCCGTCTTGGGCGAGTCGATGATCCCGTCCACGACCAGCAGCGCGACGTGGACGCCCTCGCCGCGGAGCTCCGCGGCGGCGACGTGAGTCATCGCGCGCACCGCGGCGCTGGCGGCCGCGATGAGCCCGCGACCCGGAGCTGCCCGGCGGGCCGGCGCGCCCACGATCTCCACGAATGTGCCTCCGCCGTCTCGCAACAGCGCCAAGGCGCCGGCCCGAAGCGTCGCGTACGCCTGCCGTACGATCCGGAAGCTCGGCGGCGTCGTCCCAGACGGAGTGGGGCTGGGGGTCACGGCGCCGCGGAAGGGTCGTGGTCGACGGGTTCCAGAGGTCGCGCCGGGTGGCCTGGGACGAGCTGTCGGCGCTCGCGCGCTCGAGCAGCGCGTCGACGTCCTGTCGGCCGACGCGGAAGGCCCGGCCGACCCGAACCGCCGGCAAAGTCCCGTGGTCGATCCAGTTGCGGATCGTCTGGGGGGTCACCTGGATTCGTCGGCGACCTGGGGCACCGTGAGGAGCGGGGAGTCTGACCGAGCCACGTTCTCAAACGATAGGCGCGGCGCGGAAGCGCGTCCCGCTCGGCCGCCGGTTACCGACGCTAAGGCGCCGGTCGGAGCGGCCGACCAAGACCTCTGGGGGATCAGACCGGACGACGCGGCTCGGCGTGCGCTCCGTCGGAAAACTCGGGCAGCCACCCTCGACGCGCTCCAGGCCATCGGGGACGACGGCCGGCGCGAGGCGACCGTCGCCTTCCACGCCGCCAGAGCCAGAGCCGAGAGCCGAAGGCCGAGTTCGCCGGTTCGATCCCGGCGAACGGATACCCTGGCCGGGTGCCCCGCCGCGGCGCCCGCACGGGGCCTCTGCTCTGGGTCCTGAGCGCCCAGTACTTTGCCGTCCAGGTGGTCGTCGCCGCGGCGTGGAAGCACCCCTACGACTGGGCGGGCAACGCGATCAGCGACCTCGGCAACACGGGCTGCGCACGCTACAGCGGCCGCCCGGTCTGCTCGCCGCTCCACCTCCTGATGAACGCCTCTTTCGTCCTGCTCGGCCTGTCGATGTTCGCCGGCGCCGTCCTGATCGGCCGTCGTCTCGCCGACCGGGCCTCGGTCCGGGCCGGATTCGCCGGCCTCGGGCTCGCCGGCCTCGGCACGGTGCTCGTCGGCCTCTTCCCGGAGAACACGATCGGCGCCCTCCATCAGGCCGGGGCGGCCCTACCCTTCGTCCTCGGCAACCTCGGGGTCCTGCTGCTCGGGGTCTTCCTCGAGCATCTCCCGACCGGGGTCCGGGCCTTGACGCTCGCCGCCGGCGCGATCGGCCTCGTCGGCCTGGCGCTCTTTCTCGTCCACGCCTACCTCGGCATCGGCCTCGGCGGCATGGAGCGGGTCGCCGCCTACCCGCAGGACGTCTGGCTGATCGTCCTGGGCGCCCAGCTCCTCCTCCGCGGCCGGCGCCGCACCGACATCGCCCACCCGTGGCGCTGACCGAGGATCGACCGGCTGCCCGCGCCGGCCCCCCCGCCTGGCGCCTGCTCTCGCTGCCGGTGGTCAGCTGGATCACCTTCGACTTCGCCCACACGATCTTCTCCTACGCGGTCGTAACCCGCTACTTCAACGACTGGATCATCAGCCAGCAGCACCATCCCGACTACGTCATCGGGTTGATGGGACTCGGCGTGTCGCTCGGCCTGCTGGTCGCCCTGCCCGTCTTCGGCGCGCTCGCCGATCAGGCCGGCCGGCGCAAGCCCTTCCTGATGGGGTTCACCGTCCTGAGCATCGCCATGACCGCGCTCCTCGGCGTCGTCGACGCCGGCCTCGCCGTCCGCCTGGCGATCGCCGGGATCGCGATCTTCGGCTACCAGGCGGCGGTCGCCCAGTACGACCCGATGCTCTCGCGGATCGCCCCGCCCCAGCAGCAGCCGAGGGTCTCGGGGCTCGGCGTGGCCTTCGGCTACATCGGCGTCGCGCTCGCCAGCTTCGTGTTCGCCGCCGTCGTCACCGCCGACGACCAGTCCGCCTTCATCCCGACGGCGATCATGTTCCTCGTCTTCGCCCTGCCGTGCTTCCTCTGGGTCAACGAGCCCGAGCCGCGCCGGCGCCTCGCGGTCGCCAGCGCGGTCGCCGCCGCGCTCGACGGCGTGCGCGACGGCCTTCATCGGGTCCGCACCGAGCCCTACGGCCGCTTCATCCTCGCCCGCTTCTTCTACGTCGACGCGATCGGCACGATCGCCGTCTTCCTCACCGTCTTCGCTAAGCGCACCGCCCACTTCGACGACACGCAGGTCACCCTCGTCCTCGACCTGTCGATCGTCTTCTCGGTGATCGGCGCCCTCGCCGCCGCGCGGCTCACCCGGGTCCACGGGCCCAAACGGGTGCTGAACGCCACCATCCTCCTCGTCGTGGCCACGCTGCTGGTCACCGGGGCCACCGGGATCCCGGCGCTGCTCTGGCTCGCCGGCCCGCTCGTCGGCATCAGCTTCGGGTCGATCCATACGGCCGACCGCGTCTACATGATCCGCGCCGTCCCCGAGGACCAACGCGGCGAGGTCTTCGGCTTCTTCTCGCTCGTCGGACGGGTCTCCAGCGGCATCGGCCCGCTCGTCCTCTGGGGCGGCACGATCTTCGTCCTCGACCACTTCCACATCCTCGACCCGGCCCGCGGCGCCCGGGTCGCCCTGGTCGTCCTCGCCGCCGCGGCCGCCGTCGGCTATCTCCTGATCCGTCCCCTTCCCGAGCGCCGCGCCGAGGACGACCCGAGCGCTCGGGCGGCGCTGCCGATCGCGGGCTGACGCCCTCCGGGGCATACTGAAGTCCGCATGACAACTGAACCGCCGACCGATGACCCCGGCTACCGCCTGCTCGCCGCCGCCGACGCCCACTGGCGCCCGTCGAACCTGATGGGCGTTCTGAACACCGACCTCGCCCTCCAGCTCGGCAGCCGGACGCTCGGCGCACGGCTCTGGCGCCTGCGCCCCGGACAGGCCTCGACCCGCCACCGACACCGCGGGGAGACCGAGCTATACGTGCTGCTCGAAGGCACCGGCCGCATCCGCGTCGGCGACGACCTCCTGACCGTCGAGCCGCTCAGTGCCGTCCTCGTGCAGCCCCGGACGATCCGCCAGCCGTTCAACGACACCGACTCCGATCAGCTCTGGCTGGTCGTCGGCGCCCCGCCCGAGCCGGCCAGCAGCCTCGAGATGACCCCCGAGGTCCTGGCCGACATCTACCCCGACGGCCCCAAGGTGCTGCCGCCGGAGCTTGACACCACGGGATAAGCTCCCCTCACCAGCAAGGGGTCAAACCTCTGCTACTGGGTCCAGAGCCTTGAGAGAGGAATCGCAAGTGATGAGAAGAGCCCTAACGCGTCGTTCGCGTCGCCTCCTGCCGCTCGCCGCCGTCCTCCTGGGCGTAGCCGGCGCCGGCCTGATCCCCACGGCGAGCGCCGCCGCCCAGAGCAACTGCGGCAGCGGCGGCGCGGCCCCGAGGTCCGCCGCCGCCCCGCCGACCACCTCACCGCCGAACGAGACGTGCGGCTTCCAGTCGGCCACCCTCAACGACATCCGCTCGGGCGACGCGTCAGAGCTCTTGGTGACCAGCGATCCACCGGCCTTCCTCGACCTCCGGGTCAACCTCGACCCGCCGATCACCTGCACCTACCAGCGCCGCGTCTACCAGGGCCTCAGCGGCGATCAGTACAACGTGATCGTCAACGGCGGCGACCCCGTCGGCCAGCCGACGCTGCACATGCAGGTGAGCACCGCCGTGGCCGGCGGTCTCCAAGGCGCTCAGCTGATCATCGACCGCGGTCAGGCCCAGGCCTGCTTCGGCTCGCCCAAGCCGTTCACCGTCAAGCCGGGCTCGTCCCTGGTCCGGACCGACGATCCCGGGATCGGCGTCCAGTACGTCGGGCTCCTCCCCGACTGCGGCGGTCCGCCCCGCGGGGTCGGCCCGTGCATCTCGCGCCGGACCGCCAGCCTGCTGCCGACGCCGAGCGGCGGTTCGACCGGCGTCGTGAACATCTTCGTCACCGTCCCGCCCGGGTACGACCCGCGCATTCACTGCTGATCCGCGCTGAGGGGCGCCGCCGCCGACGACGGCGGCGCTGAGGGGCGCCGCCGCCGCGACGGTGCTGAGGGGCGCCGCCGCCGCGACGGTGCTGAGGGGCGCCGCCGCCGCGACGGTGCTGAGGGGCGCCGCCGCCGCGACGGCGTGCGTCCCTCTCACTGCGGGGCACGGCCCGGGCCCGAGGTAGCCGGCTCGAGGGTCAGCCGCGGCCCGGGCATCCGCCGGACCCCGAGCCGCGCGAGCAGGTCGTCGCGCTCCGCCGCCCAGGCCGCGGCCGCCCCGGGCTCGCCGCCCGCAGCGGCCAGCGCGGCGAGGCCGTCGAGCGCGGCGGCTGCGTCGAAGTCGGAGCCGTCCGCGCGCGCTCGGGCGAGCGACTCGGCAAACGCCTCGCGCGCCCGCTCGGGCTCGCCCCGCCCGGCCAGGGCAAGCCCGCGGATCCGCGGGGCGATCGGCGACTGGTCGGCGTCCTGGCCGCTCAGCGCGGCGACGATCCGCAGCGCCTCCTCGGGCTCGCCGGCGGCCACGGTCGCCTCGGCCAGGAGCATCCGCCCGAAGGCCTCCTCGAACTCGCAGCGCAGGCGCACGAGGTCGGCCAGCGCGCCCTCCAGCCGAGTGCGACCACGGTCGGGCTCGCCCCGCCGCACGGCCAGCCGCCCGAGCAGGAGCCGCGCGTAGCCGGTGCCCTGCTCGTCGCCGCTTCCGTCCCAGACCTGGAGCGCCCGCCGCAGCCGCGGCTCGGCCTCCTCGTAGCGACCCTGGTCGGAGAGCATCTCGCCGATGTTGCAGTCGCCGTAGGCGGCGGAGATGACGTCGCCGGCCCGGGCCGAGTGCTCGGCCCCCTCGGCGTAGAGCTCCATCGCCCGGTCCCAGCGCCCGGCGGCCGCCTCGATCACCCCGAGGTTGCTGAGCACCTTGGCCAGGTTCTCGGTGTCTCCGAGCCGCTTGTAGATCTCGATCGCCCGCTGCGAGCGGCTCCCATCCACCGGGCGCCCGAGCCGGGTCAGCAGCACGTCGTGCAGCCAGCAGGCGTGGGCCAGCGCCCGGTCCTCGCCGGCCTGCTCGGCGAAGGCGATCGCGCGCTCGGCCGTCTCCTCGGCGAGCTCGTAGCGCCCCTGACGAGCGCGGACGCCGGCCAACGCCGACCAGAGGCGGGCCTGGAGGCCGACCGCCTCCGCGGTCTCGAGGCCCTCCACCGCCCGCAGGGCGCGCCCGACCCAGCGCACGGCGGCGGTGATCCTCCCGGTCCGCTGGGCGACCATCGAATGGAGGTAGAGCAGCTCGGCCTCGCGGACGGGATCCTCGACGAGGCCGCGGGCGGCGGTGAAGGCCTGGTGGGCGGCGGCCATCTCGCCGGTCCGGCGGAGTGCCTCGCCGAGCGACTCCCAGACGCCGACGAGCGTGGCCGGCGGCTCCCCGCACGCTCGCGCCGCGTCGATCGCCCGCCGGTAGAGCCGAGCCGCGTCGGCGTGGGCCGAGCGGCTGGCCGCGAGCTCGGCGGCGGCCAGCGCGTGCGGGAGCGCCCGGTCGGGCTGGCCGGCTTCCTTGTGGTGCCAGGAGAGCGCGGCCCGGTCGCCCTCGCCGGTCCGCGCCAGGCGCTGCTCGCTGTGCTCGGCGACCGCCGCGTGGAGGCCGCGGCGGGTGCGGAAGGGGAGCGCGGCGTAGGCCGCCTCGCGCAGGTTGGCCCGGGCAAAGCGGTACTGGCCGTCGGTGTCGCTCCCGACCAGAGCCGCCAGCCGCCGCCAGCACGCCGCGTCGGGCGGCGCCGCGCCGGGGTCGAGGACGACGGACACGTCGCGCTCGGCGAAGCCCATCCCGAGCACGGCCAGGCGTCGCACGAGCGCGCGGTCGTTGGGCTCGAGCGCGTCGATCCGCGCCATCGCGGCGGCCTCGGCGCTGTCGGGGAGCTGCCCGCTCGCCGCCCCCAGCGCGAGCAGGTCGAGCAGGAACTGGGGGTTGCCGCCGGCGCGCTCGACGGCGGCCGAGACCACGTACGGGGGCACCGGTCGCGCCTCGGTCGCCGCCTCGGCCAGGCGGCGGGTGTCCTGCGCCGATAGCGGCCGCAGCGCCAGCACCTCGACCTGGGGCAGGGGCGGGGCCGTGAAGCCCGCCCCGGTCGCCCGGCTGGTGACGAGGACGAGCCACGCCGACCCGGCCAGCGATTCGGTCAGTGCCCCGAGCAGCGCGGCCGAGGCCTCGTCCATCAGGTGGGCCTGCTCGATCTCGACGAGCGTCGGCACGGCGAGCTGGCGGGCGAGGAACCGCAGCACGACCTCGTGGGTGCGGATCTGGCGGAACTCGGCGGCCAGCGCGTCGACCTCCTCCGTCGAGGGTGTCCGCACGTCGAAGACGGTGGCCAGGAGCGGCAGCCACGGCAGCAGCCCCGGTTCGCAGGCAGCGATCTCGGATCGGATTCGGCCGAGCACGACCTCGTCGGGATCGTCCCACCCGAGCGAGACCGACTGGCGCAACAGGTCCCGCCAGAGCGCGTAGGGCGTCGCCGCGCCGTAGGCGTCGCAGATTCCGCCGAGTACCCGCATACCGTCGGCCCGGGCGCGGGCTTCGACGGCCAGGCGCGTCTTGCCCACGCCCATCTCCCCGCTGACCTCGAGCAGCCGCCCCTCCCCGGCCCGCGCCCGGGCGACCGCCGCCTCGATCGCGGCGACCTCGGGCGCCCGGCCGACGAGCGGAAGCTCGACCTGGGCCGCGCGCTCGCTGCGCTGGGCCGGCCCGACCGACCAGGCCGTGACCGGCCGCTTCTTCCCCTTCACGGTGAAGGGCGGGAGCTCGGTCAGCTCGAAGCTCGTCGCCGATCGACCGAGCACGCCGGCGGTGGCCAACAGCTCGCCGTCGGGCGCCCGGGCCATCAGCCGGGCGGCCAAATTCGTCGCGTCGCCCATCGTCGTGTAGGTCCGCCGGTGGCCGGGCCCGACGTCGCCGGTGAATACCGCCCCCCGGTTGACGCCGACCCGCACCGGGAGCCGCCGCCGGCCCTCGACCACCCGCCGCATGGCCAGGAGCATGCGCTCCTCGTCGTCGCCGACCGACCGCGGCGCGCCGGCGGTCAGCATCAGCTTGCCCCCGTCGGCCTCGAGGTCTGAGCCCAGCAGGGCGACCTCGAGCTCGTCCGCCGCGCACTGGACGTCGGCGATCAGCTCGTGGAGGGCGGCCGCGGCGGCCTGCGGCCCCTCCCGGGCGATCAGCGCGTCGACGCCGGTGTAGCGGACGAAGGCCACGGTGACCGTGCGGTGCTCGGGCGGCTGGAGGCCGCCGCGGACATGGGCGCGCAGGGCGGTCGGGACGCAGCTCGCGAGCTGCGCCGCCGCCGGCTCCCAGCGCCACTCGGCCGGGGCGATGTCGCGGTCGAGCGGCGAGCGCCGGAGCAGCACCCCGCCGCGGCAGGGCTCGCCGACGCAGCGCGCCGGGAGCAGCGCGGCCGTCGCCCGGCTGAGCAGGATCTGGCCGGCGCCGGCCTCGTGCTCGAGCTCGACGGTGGTCGTCGCCGGCGGGCCGGCGATGATCAGCTCGCGGTGCGAGTCGCCGACCACGAAGAGGTGGAAGGCGTCGCTGTGGACCCCGACCGACATGCGCAGGACGGCCCGCGCTCCGCCGGCCTCGATCTGCCCGACCTCGCGCAATGTCTGGCGCATGCCGGTCGCCGCCCGGCACGCCCGGGCGGCGTGGTCCTCGCCGTCGAAGAGGAGCAACAGCGCGTCGCCGGCGAACTTCAGCAGGCTCCCGCCGTTCGCGTAGGCCACGACCAGGAGCTCCTGGAAGCACGAGCCGATCGCCTCGACCAGATGCTCGGCCCCGACGCGGCCGAGCCGGGCCAGGCGCTCCGACAGGCGGGTGAAGCCCGAGATGTCGGCGAACATCAGCGTCCCGTCGATCGTCTCGACCGCCGCCAGCCGGTCGCCGGCCAGCCGCCGCATCAGGGTGCGCGGGACGTAGGGGGCAAATACCCGGGCGGAGGCCGGATCCGCGTCGGCGCCAAGCATCAACAGGACGATACGTCGTAAGCGCGGCCGCCTCGACCGACTACCCCGTCCGCCGCGAGCCGGACCCGACGGGCCCGGCCCCTGCCCAGGCTTCGTGCGCGCGCGGACGATGCCGCCGATGTGGAGCATCGCCTCGATCAGCCGCGGCAGCATGCTCAGCGCCGCGACCTCGTACGCGCGCTCGGCGCGTCTGCCCCGCCGAACGCTTCGGCGAGGAACTCGGGACGGCTCGCGGTCCCGCCCTCAGGTCCCCCGGTCCGGCGGCCGATAGGTCCGTGTGTGATGACTTGCGCCCGCGACCGGACCGGTCCGCCGCCAGCCAGGCGGCGGACCGGCGGGTGCAGTAGGTTGGGGCCGGCCGTGGCCGACCGGACGCTGACACCACGCTCGCTCGCCGCCACCGCCGCAGTCGCCGGGGGCGCTCTGCTCGCTGGGTGCGGGAGCACGCAGATCGACAGCGCCTCGGTCGAGAAGACGATCCGCACGCTGGTCACCTCGAAGCTCGGTGTGCCCGTCAAGAGCGTGGCCTGCCCGCAGAACGTCAAGCTCAAGACCGGGCTGGTCAGCACCTGTCAGGTGACGATGGCCACCGGCGAGGTCGAGCCCTTCACGGTGACCCAGAGGGACAACAAGGGGAACGTCAACATCCGGCCCATGGACGTCATCGCCGGCGCCGTCGAGAAGACGATCGGCGACGGGTTGGCTCAGCGGAGCGTCAAGGCGACGGTCGTCTGCCCCCGGCACGTGCTGATCGCCGTCAACGCGACCTTCTCGTGCACGGCGAGCGACGGCAAGGGCAAGAGCGTCAGGTTCACGGCCACCATCCTCGACGCGATCGGGTCCTACCGCCTCCGCGTCGGCTGACGGCGGGCTGTCTCGACCGGTGGCGGTCGGCGGCGATCGCACCGCTCAACGTCTGCGGCCACCCGCAGACAGCGCCGGCCGGACCGCGATCCCGCTCGTCACGCCGCCCTCGAAGAGGATCAGCCGGCCGTCGCCCATCGCGGCGCGGACGCCGCGGCGGCCAGGACCCGGGCGGCGAGCAGGCCGCCGATCGCCCCGCACAGATGGTCCTGCCAGGAGATGCCCGCCTGCGGGACGAGGCTCCCCAGCAGCGCGCCGCCGAAGAGCAGCCCGACAGCGACGCCGACCGCCAGCTGGGCCGGGCGGCGGCTGAACACGCCGCGGGCGATCAGGTAGGCGGCGAACCCGAAGACGAGGCCGCTCGCGCCCACCGTGACCGTCCCGGCGGGCGCGATCAGCCACGTGCCGAGGCCGGCGACCAGCGCCACGATCGCGGTCACCGCGAGCACGCGGATCGCGCCCTCGAAGGCGATCGTCAGCCCGAGGATGAGGAAGGGCACGGTGTTCGAGAGCAGGTGGTCGAGGCTCGCGTGCAGGAACGGCCCGGTCACCACGCCGATCAGGCCCGACAGCCGGCGCGGCCGGATGCCCTCGGTGTCCAGGCGATGAGCGTCGATGGCGTCGATCGCCTCGACCAGCCACATCAGGGCAACCAGGCCCGCGACGGCGGCGAACCCGTCGGTGCGAATGGCGCCGAGGCGCCGCGGCGACGACCCGGTCATGCCGACAGCATGACGCCCCGGCGCCGGCCGCGGCCCCGTCCCGCCAGACTGTGACGGTATGGCCGCCCGCCCTCCCCATGCTCGCCGCCGCGCCGTCGCCCTCGTCGTCCTCGCCCTGACCGTCGTCGCGACCAGCGGCCTGGCCGAGGCGCTCGCCCGCGGCCTGGCCCCCCGCCTGGCGCTGGCCGCGCGCAGCCGCGTGCCCGTCCTGCACCTCCACCGCCCCGGTCTCGCCCGCGCGAGCGAAGTGTGGATCTACCGGCCCGACGTCCCCGAGAGCGCCGACCTTCCCGTGGTCTACTTCCTCCACGGCAACCCCGGCCTGCCCGGCGACGTCTTCCACGCCGGGCTCCGCGAGCTCCTCGACCGCTACATCGCCCACCGGGGCCGGCCGTTCATGCTCGCCGCCCCCGACGGCAACAGCTCGCTCCACGCCGACACCGAATGGGCCGACTCGAGCGACGGCAGCGACGAGGTCGAGAGCTTCCTCCTCCACACCGTGATCCCCGCCGTCGAGGCCGGTCATCCGCGGACGGCGGCGCACCGGGCGATCGCCGGCTTCTCGATGGGCGGCTACGGTGCGATGAACATCGGCCTGCGTCATCCCGAGCTCTTCGGTCAGATCGTCTCGATCGCCGGCTACTTCAGCCTCGACGACCCCAGCCAGATGTTCGCCACCGCCGACGCCCGGCTCGGCAACACCCCCGCCGCCAACGTCGCGGCCGCGGCCGCCAAGCGGATCCTCCTGCTCGAGGCCAGCGGCGAGATGCTCCCGCTGATCCGCGGCCAGGGGCTCGCCTTCAAGGGACCGCTCCAGCGCGCCGGCGCCCAGGTCACCTGGCTGCGGCCGCCCGGCGCCCATGACCTGGCCTTCGTCCTCGCGCAGCTGCCGACGGTCGCCCGCTTCCTCGGGCGGGGCTTCGCCGCCGGTGCCTGACACCAGCCTCCTCGCGCGCCGGCGCGGCAGCGCGGCGGTGCTGGCCGCGTCGTGCGCCGGGGCGCTCCTCCTGCTCGTCGCCGCCGTCGTCGCCGGCTTCGGCTGGCTCGACCTGCTGCGCGACGCCGGCGCCCTCGGCTTCGGCCCCCGGATCGCCGACGCCCTCCCGCTGCGCCGCCTGGCCGGCGCCTCCGACCAGCCGCTGGCCCGCGTGCTCCTCGCCTTTGGCTCGGTCGGCCTGCTCGCCGGCTTCGGCCTCGCCCGCCGGCCGCGAGCCGGCCGCTTCGTCCTCCTCCTGATCGGGTCGCTCGGGCTGCTCGCGCTCGCCTCCGAGGCCGCCTACGCCGTCGCGGAGACCGAGAGCCTCGGCGCCACGCTCGGCAAGCGCCACCCCGGCAGCGGCGTCCTGGTCGAGGCCGCGCTGTTCGCCGCCGCCGGCGCGATCCCCGGCCGCCGCCGGGCGCGCCCGCGCTGACCGCTCAGCTCACGCGCTCGGCGAGCTCGGCCTGCGCCGCCGCCAGCGGCCGCACGCAGCCGAGGACGACGGCGACCGCCAGCAGGTGGCCGGCGGTCACCAACGGCCCGTCGCCGAAGGGCTCGTCGAGCGCGAGCGTTCCGCAGACCAGGGCGACGAGGGCGGCCACGGCGCTCATCAGGGTCACCGCGCTCACCGCGTCGCCCCCGCGGAGCGCGGCCTGGAAGCTCAGGAAGCCGGCAAGCGTGGCGACCAGCGCCACCGGGAGCCAGACGGTCAAGAGCGCCCCGCCGCCGTCGGCGCCGAACAGCACCGCGATCGCCTTGATCGCCGCGTCGGCGGCCCCGTAGCAGAGTCCGGCGGCGATCGCCAGCCCCGGCGGCCGCGCCGTGCCTACCGCGACGAGCGCGACGGCGAGCACCCCGGCGACGATCGCCGCCAGGGTCGGCGCCGAGAGCGACTCGTGGGTGGGCGGGAGCCCGAGCGGAAGCGAGGCGAGCGCGGCGGCGATGGCCAGCACGGCGAGCGCCCGGCCGCGCCCCACGCGCGCCCGGAAGAGGAGCACGGCGAGGGGCAGCGACAGGGCGAGGCCGCCCGCCGCGAAGGCCTGGACCAGCGCGAGCGGCGCGATCGCCACCGCCGCGATCTGCGCCGCGAAGCCGCCGATCCCGAGCGCCTGGCCGGCCAGCCACGCCGGCTGGGCCAGCGAGCCGCGGAGCTGGGCTACGGGGCCCGCCGTGGACGGCGCGAGCCTGGCCAGGCCGCGGTGCTGGAGGAGGAAGCCGAGGTTGATCGCAGCCGCCGAGCAGATCGCCGTGGTCAGTCCGACGGCGAGGCTGCTCCCCGTGTCAGGCACCCGGCGGCCCCGCGGCCACCGCGCGCAGGCAACGGGTGGTGATCGCCTCGCGCCGCCGCAGCGCCGAGCGTCGCTCGATGGCGATCGCGAAGGGCAGCTTCTGGCAGAGGACGACATCGACCGGTGGCCCGGGCGGCGAGATCAGGCAGTTGCGCACGAGGTGATAGTGCACCACCGTCCGGGCGTGGCGCGAGAGGCGGGCGAGCTCGTCGGGCACGCTCGCGGTGACCTGCGCCACGCTCCCCCGGCAGCCGGCCAGCGCCCGCTCGTGGATGATCGCGTTGCGCCGGTCGAGCAGCCGGCCCTGGGCCGCGGCCAGGAGCCCCTGCTGCCGGGCCTGGGCCGCGGCGGCGCGCGACAGCGGCGCGGCGCGCCGCGGGGCGAGCGCGAAGTCGCGGTTGGCGATCTCCAGCATGTGGCCCGCCTGGGCGCGCCACAGCGACCAGTCGTGCGAGCCCGGAAAGACGGCCGCCGTGGCCTCGGCCCCGGCCGCCCGGAGCTCGGCGGCGAGCGGCGCCAGCTGGGTGGACTGCGGGTCGCTGCGGCCGGTGTAGAGGTAGACGCGCACCGGATGAGCGGCGATCAGCGGGCCGAGCGACGCGGCGTAGTCGAGCGGGCTGTTGGCGCTGATGTCGGCCCCAGACGCCTTGGCGAAGGTGCCCGAGCGGCCCTCGAAGTAGTAGCCCGACCACCCCTCGACGCCGGCGAACTTCGACAGGTTGTGGAAGGCGAGGTTCACGGCGCCGATCGCCCCCTCGGAATAGCCGGCGACGACGCGGCCGCCGCGGACCGGCACGGTGCGCAGGCGGCCGTCGACGTCGCCGACGACGTCGAGCACGAAGTCGGCGTAGCGGCCGCGCAGCCCGTTGGCCCACTCGGTGTCCGAGAAGGTGTCGCCGGCGACCCGCCCGTCGGGCATGACGATGATCATCGGCGCGATCCGGTGCCGGCGCACGAGCACGTCGAGCTGGACCCCGACGCCGGCGATCTTCAAGAAGGTCTCCGGGCGCCCGGGCGAGCCGTGGAGGAGGTAGAGGGTCGGGTAGCGCCGCTTGCGCGCCGCGGCCGCGTCGTAGCCGGGTGGGAGGTAGACGACGTAGGCGGCCGGGCGGCCGAGCGACCGCGAGAAGAACGTCTCGTGGACGACGCGGCCCGGGGGTACGCCGCCCGGGTCCTGGGGCGGCGCGAAGCCTCGGTACTGGTAGTAGGAGTCGGCGTAACGCACGGCGCCGACCAGCCCGGCCGCCAGCCAGACTACGGCCAGGGCGCCACCGAGGGCGCGGAGCGACGTGGTGCGGCCCCGGCGCGCCGGGGGGGCCAGCGGCGACGGGGCCGGCACGCTCAGCCCTGGCCGGACAGCGCCGGCGGAGCCGGCGCCCAGCGCTGGGCGAGCGGGGCGTTGCGCGGCGCCGGGAGGTAGGCCTCGGCCTGGAGGACGCGCAGCGCCGCCCGAGGCAGGCGCGTCCGCGAGTCGTAGACGAGGAAGCGTGGGCGCCAGGCGGGCAGGAACTTCTCGTTGAAGCGCACGAGCCGCTCCATCTGGAAGCGGTCGCCGAGCAGGCTGAGCAGGAAGCGCGCGATCCGGTACCGCGTCTCGAGCTCGGCCGCCGCCGCCGTCATCAGGTGGGCGAAGCCGGCGAAGTTCAGGCTGACCTCGGCCACGCCGCGCTCGCGCGCGACCTCGACCGCCCGCACGACGAGCGCCTCGTTGAGCCCGTTGGGGCAGTCGCCGATCCGGCGCATCGCGTCGAGGGAGAGGCCCCCGGCGTGGGCGGCGAAGCGCAGCAGGCCGCGCAGCTCGCCGTCCGGCGCCCGCCCGAGCACGAACAGGTCATCGGGCGCCCATTCGGCCTGCCACGGCCCCATGCCCATCGCGAAGCCGATGATCCGGCGCTGCTCGGCGCGCCAGACCCGGTCGAGCTCGGCGATCTCCCCGGCCAGGCCGGTGCCGATCTCGCCCCCGGCGGCGATCTCGATCGTCCAGCCGCGCCGCGCCACCCGGTGGACCGACTGGCGGACCTTGCGCATCTGGCGCCCCTCGAGCGAGAGGGCGCGGGGATCGAGGTAGGCTTCGTTGCCGATGTGGAGCTGGCGCAGCCCGAGCGCCGCGTAAGCCGGCAGATCGCGCTCGCCCGCGCCGGCCACAACCACCGGCCAGCCGTGGCCGCGGGCGAACTCGATGAAGTCCCCGAGGATCGCCGCCGCCGACTCCGGCGGCCCGACCGGCCCCCCGGAGACGACCGCGGTGTCGCCGACGACCCGGTAGGCGAGGACGGCGCCGGCGTGGAAGTGGAGCGCCTTGTCCTCGCGCAGGATGAACGGGCTCAGGGAGTCATGCCCGGCGCGGCGCACGAGCTCGCGCGCGCGCTCGTGCTCGGCCACGGAGTGTCCGTCGCTCGAGGTCGCCGGGCGCAGCACGCTGCGGATCGCCCACACCGAAGCGAGCACGGCCAGCCCGAGCAGCGCCTCGACGATCGCCACCGCCGTTCCCGTGTGGGTCCCCACCGACCGGGACACGCTGGCCGAGACGGTCCTCGCCCGGTCGGCCAGCAGGTTGTCGATCAGCAGGACGAAGTACACCGACGCCCACACGGTCACCGCGACGATGCCGAAGATCAGCCGCGGCCGGGCGATGCAGCCGAGCGCGAACGCCGGGCGCCCGAGCCAGAGCAGCGTCACCAGCGCGAGGTCGAGCGCGGTCTCGTCGACGTCGAGGCCCTTGAACAGGTTGAGGACGGCGATCGAGACGAGCAGCGTGAGCGACAACGTCCACGCCCGGCGGGTCCCCCTCCCGAGTCCCGGAGCGAGCCCGAGCAGGGCCAGGCTCGCGACGAGCACGAGCAGGTGCGCGACCGCCGGCACGGCCCCGGGGGTCAGCGTCGCGATCAGGGTCCGGCGGCCTGGATCGTTGGGCGTCGCCGCCGAGATCAGCGACTCGAGGGCCACGGCGCTCGAGGACAGCGCGGCGAGCGGCCGGATGGCCGAGGAGACGGCTAGGCCACGGGGTCGCATCGAAGTGGGCTGACTATATGGCGACTTCCACCTCTCCAGTGGTGGTGACAACGTGCCGCTAACGGCACAGCGGTAACGCTGCCATATGAGCACCTCGCCAACGTCGACCCCTAACAGTCTCTTCACACGTCGTGGTCTAGCTTCGCTCACGGTGTCGCGCCTGTCCAAAGCGGCCCGCCTAAGCGTCATCCTGGTGTGCCTCGGGGGGTGCTTCAGCGTGCTCGCCTACCGGTTGACGGCCGACGCGGGGCCGACGCTCCTGGCCGGCAACGTCGTACTGACGCGGGTCGGCGAGTCGAGTCACGGCTCGATCACGCGGATGATCATCGCGCGCAAGGTCCTCGCCCTCAGCATCGACGACGGACCCGACCCGCGCTTCACCCCGGCGGTCCTCGCCACCCTGCGCAGCCACCGCGCCCACGCCACGTTCTTCGTCGTCGGCGCCGCCGCCCTGGCCCACCCGGGCCTCGTCGCCGCCGAGGTGCGCAGCGGCGAGGAGGTGGCCAACCACACCCTCGACCACCCGCGCCTCCGGCGGCTCGGCGCCGCGGCCACGCGCCGCGAGATCGACCTCGGGCGGCGGGCCCTGATGGTTGCCGGAGCCCCCGCGCCGCTGCTCTTCCGCGCCCCCTACGGCGAGTTCACGCCCAACGTCGTCGGGGCGGCCGCCGGCAACGGCGAGCTGATGGTCGGCTGGTCTTTGACCGTCGAGCGGGCGCTCGACGGCCGCACCGTGCCCGCTGCGGTCGCCTGGCTGATGCGCCGGGTCCGGCCGGGCACGATCATCCTCGCCCACGACGGCCTGCTCGACCGCAGCCGAACCGTCGTCGCGCTTCCCCTGCTGCTCGACGCGCTCGCCCGGCGCGGCTACAGCGTGGTCACCGTCTCAGAGCTCCTGCGGCGCGGCGGCAACCTCACCGCCCGGCGGCTGCTCGCGCTCGGCGTCCGCCGCACCGGCGGACGGATCCCTTGAGCCGCCGCCGCCGACGACGGCGGCACGGACGGCGACGAGCGACTCCGGGTTCTCGGCGCTCGAAAGGTCGCCCGGGTCGGCCCCGGTGGCCACCGCGCGCAGCGCCCGGCGGAGGATCTTGGCTGAGCGGGTCTTCGGCAGGGCGGGGACGCGGATCACCCGCGCCGGCTTGAACGGGCGGCCGAGTCCCTCGGCGACCAGTCGGGCCAGATCCGCCGAGCAGTCGGTCTCCTGCTCCGAAACAGCGACCCAAAAAGCCCACAGGACCTCGCCCTTGACCGGGTCGGGGACGCCAATCGCCGCCGCCTCGGCGACCGCTGGGTGATCGACCAGGATCGACTCGACCTCGGCCGGCCCGAGGCGCTTGCCGGCGACGTTGATCGCCTCGTCGGAGCGGCCGTAGAGGAACCACTGGCCGTCGGCCTCGATCTTGGCCCAGTCGCCGTGGCGCCAGACGTCCGGGTAGGTCGACCAGTACGAGGCCAGGTAGCGCTCGCGGTCGCCCCACACGCCCCGGGTCATCGCCGGCCACGGGGACTTGCAGACCAGCTCGCCGACCTCGCCCCGCACCGGCCTCCCGGACGCGTCGAAGACGTCGACGTCCATGCCCAGGCAGGGCCCCCCCAGCGAGCACGAGCGGATCGGCTCGATCGGGTACGGCGTCAGGAAGCACGCCCCGACCTCGGTCCCGCCCGAGATGTTGATGATCGGCAGGCGGCCCCCGCCCGCCGTCCGCGCCAGCCACTCGTAGGGCTCGGGATTCCAAGGCTCGCCGGTCGAGCCGATCACCTGCAGGCTGGCGCGCGAGTGGCGCTCCACCCAGTGGTCGCCGCGGGGCTTCAGCGAGCGGATCAGCGACGGCGAGACACCCAGCATCGTCACCCCGTGGCGCTCGACCGACGCCCACAGGCGGTCGGGCTCGGGATGGTCGAGGGCGCCCTCGTACATGACCATCGTCGCCCCCAGCGCGTGCGCGCCGACCATCGACAGCGGGCCCATGATCCAGCCCATGTCGGTGACCCAGTAGAAGACGCCGTCGCCCGCGAGGTCGAGCGAGTAGGCGACCTCGGAGGCGATCTTCACCAGGAAGCCTCCGTGGACGTGGACGGCGCCCTTGGGCCGGCCCGTCGTGCCCGAGGTGTAGGCGAGCATGAAGACGTCCTCCGACCCGGTCGCCGCCGCCGCGGCCGGTCCGTCGTGGCCGGCCACGAACTCGGCCCAGGCGACGTCGCGTCCGGCTCGCATCGGCGGCCCGGTGCCCAGCCGCTCGAGCACGACGACGCGCTCGACCGTCGGGCACGCCGCGACCGCCTCGTCGCACGCCGGCTTCATCGCCACCGCCCGGCCCCGCCGCACCGTGCCGTCGGCGGTGAGCACGACCCGCGCCCGCGCGTCGCGCAGCCGCGAGGCGACCGCCCCCGCCGCGAAGCCCGAGAAGATCGGCAGGTAGATCGCGCCCACCTTGGCGATCGCGTAGGCCGCGATCACGGCCTCGGGCACCATCGGCATGAAGACGGCGACGACGTCGCCTCGGCCGACCCCCGCGCCGCGCAGGGCACCGGCCAGACGGTCGACCTCGCGCTGAAGCTCGGCGTAGCTCAGGCGGCGCACCGTCCCGTCCTCCGACTCGCCGATCAGCGCCGTGCGGTCCATCTGCGACGGGTCGCCGGCCCAGCGGTCGACACAGGCGCTCGCGATGTTGACCTCACCGCCTGAGAACCACCGCGTCCACTGGATTCCGCCCGAGGCGTCGAGCACCCGCGTGTAGGGGCGCGCGAAGGGGATCGCCAGGTCTTCCACGACGGCGTTCCAGAACCACTCGAGGTCCTCCACCGAGCGCCGGCGCAGCTCGGCCAGGGTCGCGATGCCGTGGGCTCGCATCAGGCGCGTGACGTTGGCCCGCTCGACGTACTCCTCGGTCGGCTCCCAGGAGTACGCCACCCGAGCCCTACCGCGTCAGAGCGACGACTTGTAGGTGATCCGCTTGCACCCGAAGAGCTTGTAGACGCGCCGGCTCTGATGGCTCAGGTAGAGGAGGTCCTGCGCAGTGCCGCAGTGGATCTCGCCCCGACCGAAGTGAGCGTGGACGACGTCGCGGCCGGCGCCCGTGAAGATGTAGTTGGTGCCGTGGCTCGCGTAGATGAAGTCGTTGCCCGCGCCGCCGTTGAGCCTGTCGATCTGGGTGGTCGGCTGACAGCACGGCTTGTAGTCGCCCCAGATGACGTCGCCGGCGTCGCCGCCGTTGATCGTGTCGTTGCCGTGCCCGCCGAGCAGCTCGTTGTGGAGGCCGGGGACCGCGTTGATCGTCAGGTTCGCGTCCGTCCGGTTGATCTGGTGGTGCTGGATCGGCGGCCAGCCCTTGTGGCTGGCGTTGGCCAGGGCGAGCGTCGCCGGGACGGCGGCGATCAGGGCGGCGATGACCAGGGCGAGTGGGCGGCGGGGCATCCTCGAAGCCTAGCCGCTCAGGTCGCTTCGCTCGCGGCCGCGGCCGAGGCGGCGGCGGGCGGCGGGCGCTGGGTGCGCACGAACCAGGCCAGGCCGGCGAGTGTGAGCAGGACGGCGACGTAGAGGTTCAGGCGCAGGCCGAGGATGTGGTGGGCCGGATCGACGCGGAGCGTCTCCTCGAAGACGCGGAAGGCCGAGTAGCCCGCGACGTACAGCGCGAACAGACCGGGCGGCCGGATCGTCCGCCGCCGACCGAGGTAGACCAGCGCCCCGGCGAGGACGAGGTTCCAGATCAGCTCGTAGAGGAAGGTCGGGTGGAAGGTGGCGTTGGCCAGGTAGCCGGCCGGCCGGTTGGCCGGGTCGATCTCGATCGCCCAGGGCAGGTTGCTCGGGCCGCCGAACAGCTCCTGGTTGAAGTAGTTGCCGATCCGGCCGATCGCCTGGGCGACGAGGATCGCCGGGGCCGCCGCGTCGAGGATGAGGGGGAGATCGCCGCCCCGGCGCCGGACCCGCCAGAGCCCGACGAGGACGCCGCCGACGATGCCGCCCCAGATGCCGAGGCCGCCCTTCCAGATCGCGAACGGCCCCCACCACGTGTGCGGGACCTCGTTCCAGCTCGTCGCCACGTGGTAGAGGCGTCCCCCGACGATGCCGGCCGGGAAGCCCCACAGGGCGCACTCCTGGACGAGCTCGCGCGAGCCGCCGACCGCCTCCCAGCGGCGCGAGCAGATCCACACCGCCGCCGTCACCGCGGCGACGTAGGCCAGCCCGTAGGCGTGGATGAACAGCGGGCCGATCGAGAAGCCGTTGGCCGGCGGGCTGGGGATCGAGGCGAGGATCACTCGACGCATTGTCCCCCGCCGCCGTCGGCGGTGCGCCCGCCACGGTTTCCGGGCCGCCTCGCTGGGTACCCGAAGAGGACCGAAAACGATCTGGAGGTAGGAACATGGCAAGCCAGCTTTCGGGACGCAAGATCGCCTTCCTGACGGCCAACGAGGGAGTCGAGATGGTCGAGCTCACCGAGCCCATGAAGGCGCTCAAGGCCGCCGGGGCCGAGGTCGAGCTCGTCGCGCCCGAGCAGGAGGACATCCAGACCTTCAACCATCTGGAGAAGGCCGACATCTTCCCGGCCGACCGCGCCGTCGCCGACGTCTCCGCCGAGGACTACGACGGGCTGATCCTCCCCGGCGGGGTGGCCAACCCCGACAACCTGCGCACCCACGAGGAGGCTGTCCGCTTCATCGCCGACTTCTTCGCGGCCGGCAAGCCCGTCGCCGCGATCTGCCACGCGCCGTGGACGCTGATCGAGGCCGGCGTGGTCGACGGCCGGCGGCTCACCTCCTGGCCGAGCCTGAAGACCGACATCCGCAACGCCGGCGGCGAGTGGGTCGACGAGGAGGTCGTCGTCGACAACGGCCTCGTCACCAGCCGCATGCCCGACGACCTCCCGGCCTTCTGCGCCAAGGTGGTCGAGGAGCTCGCCGAGGGTCGCCACCAATCGGCCTCCTCAGGGGCGGCCGCGGTCAGCTAGTTGCCGGGCCGGGCGGGGGCGCCGCGGCCCCCGCCCCCTCCGCCGGGCCGTCCGGAGCCCTACTCGACGCGGGAGAGGATGCGCAGCTGCTCGAGCGAGCGGCGCAGCAGGCGCGAGACCTGCATCTGCGAGACCCCGATGCGGGCGGCGATCTCGGTCTGGGTCAGGTCGTCGACGAAGCGCAGATGTAGGACGAGGCGCTCGCGCGCCGGCAGGTGGCGCAGCGCCCCGGCGATCGTCACGTTTGCCTCCACCAGGGCGTAGCCCTCCTCCTCCTCGCCGAAGTGCTCGCCGTAGCTCGCGGCCTCCCCGCTCTCCGACGGACGCGGCGCGTCCAGCGAGAGGGCGTCGTAGGCCTGCGCGGCGGCCAGCGCGGCGAGCACGTCCTCCGTGCTCAGCTCGAGGTACTCGGCCAGCTCGAAGACGGTCGGCGGCCGCCCGGTCGTGCTGGTCAGCTGCTGGCGGGCCTGTTCGACCTTGAGCGCGCGCTCCTGCGGCCCTCGCGGCACATGGACGGCCCACCCGGAGTCGCGGAAGTAGCGCTTCAGCTCGCCGAGGATCGTCGGCACGGCGAAGGACGCGAACGCGTGGCCGCGGTCGATGTCGAAGCGATCGAGCGCCTTGACCAGGCCGAGCGAGGCGACCTGGAGCAGATCCTCGAACGGCTCCGAGGAGCGGTCGTAGCGGCGGGCCAGGCTGCGAGCCAGGGGCATGAAGCGGGCGACGAGGAGGTCCCGCGAAGCCTCGTCGCGGTCGGTCTGCCAACGCCGGAAGAGTTCGCGCAGATCCGTCTCGCGGGTACCGGCGGCGTGCGTGCGGCGGGGTACGGTGGTAGGTGCAGTCATCGGACGTCTCCTCCTAGGCTCCGGTCTCCCATCCGTGGCGGGGCTTACCCCCAAAATGGGCGATCCATGCATACCCGCCGTCGCCCGTTTGTCGGTCGCCGGGCGGCGGGTAGGCGGGGTGCGACAAGCGAGTCAAAGGAGCCGCAGATGACCCAGGCAACCGTGCTCGAAGTGCCGTCCGAGCCGCCCGGACCCGAGGTGCCGATCGACCCCCCGGTCGAGGATCCGGGCGGGCCGGCGATCGACAACCCGATTGAGAATCCGATCGACGACCCGGGCGGCGCGCCGATGCCGCCGGACTCCGTCCCCGCCCCCGGACCCGCCGAGATCGACACACCGACCCCGGGCGGACCGGAGATCATGTGAAGGAAGGGGAAGGCTGGGGACCGGGCCTTACCGACCCGGTCCCCAGCCGGTCAGCTTCATGCTGACTGTTGAATCGGCGTAAAGGGGGCTCCAACAGCGGGGTCCAGTCGCGGGAGCACGACGCCGACTCATGGGTTGCAGAAGGACTTTTACCCTATTTGAGACCGGCGTAAACCCGGTCACGAGCAGTTTTTACGCGCGAGCCCGCGGGTAGGGCCCCCGCATGGACATCATCCAAGAGGCAAACTCCCCGCGCGCCGAGCTCCCCGGCGGCCCCGGCATCCCCGGTGGCCCCGGCATCCCCGGCGGCCCGCCCCCGGCCCCCGATCCCCAGCCGCCCACCCCGCGGCCGTCGCCGTCGCCGATTCCGCCGGACCCCAACCCCCGGCCGATCTAAGCGACCTGATCTGAGTGCCGGCCGGATTCGAGGCGGTGATGGGCGAGCTCGACTCGCCCATGTTCCTCGTCACCTGCCGCCCGCCCGGCGCCGCCCCGGCCGGCTGCCTGGTCGGCTTCGCCACGCAGTGCTCGATCGATCCGGAGCGGTTCCTGGCCTGCATCTCGGTGGCCAACCGCACCTACGCCGCCGCCGCCCGCGCGTCGGTGCTCGGGGTCCACCTCGTCCCGCGCGCGGCCATGGCCCTCGCCGCGCTGTTCGGCGGCGAGACGGGCGACGAGATCGACAAGTTCGAGCGCTGCTCCTGGCGGACCGGGCCGGGCGGTGCCCCGATCCTCGACGACTGCCCGAACTGGTTCGTCGGGCGCATCCGCGATCGGCTCGAGCTCGGCGACCACGTCGGCTTCGTGCTCGACGTGGTCGCCGCGGCCCATCGCCCCGGCCACGTCGCGCTCGGCCTGCAGCGGGCGGCCGACGCGATCGACCCGGGCCACTCGGCCTAGATAACACTTCGGCGGCCCGGGATGCTCACGGGCCGCCGTCAGGCGCAGTGGACGTACGGGTGGGCGCTACCAGCGCCCATACCAGCGACGGCGGCCACCGGCCGCCATGCCCGACTCGGCCCCGCCGATGAGGAACCCGATCGCCCAGAGGATCAGGGCGGCGATCAGCACGAACCAGAGGAAGTGAATCGCGAAACCGGCACCCCCGAGGGCAACGATCAGGAGCAGCAGTACGACCAGGGCGACCATCGTCTTGAACCTCCTTGTTGGATGTCGATTTGGTACCCGGCCGGTTCGCTCGCTAACCGAAGCGTCGACGTTTATTGACGCGATCGCGCCGACGGCCTCCTCCTAGGCGGCGTCGCTGAAGGCGGCCAGGCGCGAGTCGGCGGCCAGCGCGGCGAGCGCCTCACGCTCGATCTTGCGGGCTGCGGCGAGTGAGAGACCCAGGCGCTTGGCGGTCAGCGTCAGCGGGAGGCCCTCTCCGTCGGAGGCGAAGCCGAAGCGCAGGCCGAGCACGGCCCGCGCCGGCGGGGCCAGCGACTGCACGGTGCGGCGGACCGTCTCGGCCCGGTCGCGCTCCTCGGCGAGTTCGGCCGGAGACGGCTCGCCGCTCGGCAGCAGGTCGCCGAGCTGGGTCCCCCCCTGGTCGTCGACGATCCGGTCGAGGCTCGTCACCGCGCGGGCCGCGCCGCTCAGGCGGGCGACGTCGCAGGCCGGCATCTCGGCCGCCTCGGCGAGCTCGTCGACCGACGGATCGCGCCCCAGCCGCGTGGTCAGGGCACGTTCGACGGCGGCCAGCTTGCGCTCGCGCTGGGCCTCGACGGCCGGCAGGCGGATCGCGTGGCCACGGGCGGTGAGCCCGCGTTGGATCGACTGGCGGATCCACAGGGTGGCGTAGGTCGAGAAGCGGAAGCCCTTGCGCCAGTCGAACTTCTCGACCGCGCGGATCAGGCCGAAGACGCCCTCCTGGACGAGCTCGTCGAGCTCGAGGTCGCCGGCGCCCCGGTAGCGGCGGGCGATCGACACGACGAGTCGCAGGTTGGCCTGGACCATCTCCTCCTTCGCCTCGAGGTCGCCCCGCTCGACCCGTCTGGCCAGCGCCTTCTCCTCGGCCGCCGTGAGCAGGCGGTGTCCGAGATCGAGCCCGTCGCTCATACGGACCCCCCTCCTCTCGCTTTCACAGATCCTTGCTGGAGGGCGCTTACCCAGCTTCGACCCCCTCTACGCACAGCGCGTCAACACGAGTGGTCGACGAAAAGCCTGACCTTCGACCCCGCCGCCGGCACGGTGCCCGCCGGCGGGTTGACGGCGCACACCGTCCAGTTGCCGCGATCGATGATGCCCAACAGTCCGCCGCCCGAGGTCTCGTGGCCGACGCCCAGGCGGTCGAGCGCGAGCTCCGCCCGGTCGAGCTGGGCGCCGGTCAGGGTGGGGACCGCCGGCGCGGCGGCGCCGGGCGAGCCGCGCGCCGGCAGGCAGATCAGCATCGGCTCGGGCGCGTGGCGGTCGATCCGCGTCCACGTCGCCGCCGACCCTCTCCGGGAGCAGGCGCCGCCCTCGATCGGCGTGGCCACCGTCCGCCCGCCCTGGGTGCACGACGCCGGGTGGCAGACGACGGTGTCGCCGTCGCCCGCGGCGGCGCCCGCCGCGGCGCCCGCCGCGCCCGCTCCCGCGTGCGTCGCCGCCCGCCGGCCGCTCCCGTTGCCGCCGATCGCCAGGACGGCGACCACCGCGGCGGCGACGAGGACCGCGGCGGCCGTCGCGACGGCCGCCCGGCCCGGCCGCCGGCCGGGCGCGAGGGTGACGCGGGTCGGCGCGGCCAGGGTGGGCGCCCCGGCAGCAGGCGCGGCGAGCGCCCGGCGCGGTGCGACCGGGCCGCCGTCGAGCGCCCGGCGGGCGGCGGCGGCCAGCGCTCCGGCCGACGGGAAGCGATCGTCCGGGCGCCGGGCCAGCGCCCGCGCGAGTACCTCGTCGAGAGCCGCCGGGATGCCGGCGCCGCCCGGGACCGGCCCGTCGTGGAAGGGCGGGTGGCCGCGGAGTGCGGCGAACAGCACGCAGCCGAGCGCGTAGACGTCGGCCCGGGCGTCGAGCGGCCCGGCCTCGGCCTGCTCGGGTGCCGCGTAGCCGGCGGTCCCGATCCATTCCGAGGCGGAGGTCAGCGGCCGTCCGGGGGCCAGCGACTTGGCCACCCCGAAGTCGCTGACGTAGACGTGCGGGTCGTCGGCCGGCCCGGCGAGGAGGATGTTGGCCGGCTTGACGTCCCGGTGGACGAGGCCGCGGGCGTGGGCGGCGTCGAGCCCGGCGGCCGCCTGCTCGATCAGCCGGACCGCGAGCTCGGGGGCGAGCGGGCCGCGCGCGGCGATCAGCCGCTCGAGATCGGAGCCCTCGACGAGGCGCATGGCGATGAAGAGCCGTCCGCCGTCGTCGCCGGCCTCGAAGATCGGGATCACGTTCGGGTGGTCGAGCGACGCGGCCAGGCGCGCCTCCTGGACGAAGCGCGCCCGGAAGACGGCGTGGCCGGCGTGCTCGGCGGCGATCACCTTGAGCGCGACCGAGCGGCCGAGCTCGGCCTGGTGGGCCCGGTAGACGACGCCCATGCCGCCGCGGGCGATGACCGACTCGATCGTGTAGCCGGCGATCAGCTCGCCCGGCAGCAGCGGGCTCAACGGCCGGGCGGGATCGGCGAGGGCACGCACCGCACCGCCCGGTTATAGGCGGCGGGCACCCCCCGCGCAACCGGCCGCCCCCCTCATCCGAGCGGATGAGGCGCCGGGCGCGGTTCACCCCTGCGCCCGAGCCGAGCTTCCTCCCGGCGCCCGATGTGCGCCGGGCCGGGCGGTCATAGGTTGGTCGGCATGAACTCCACCACAGACAACAGCGCGGACTCACTCGCGATTCATACGCAGGGTCTGGGGAAGCGCTTCGGCGATCGGGCCGCTCTCCAGAGCATCGATCTCGAGGTCCCGCGGGGTACCGCCTTCGGATTCCTCGGGCCCAACGGCGCCGGGAAGACGACGCTGATCCGGCTGCTCCTCGGCCTGGCCGAGCCGACCTCGGGGTCGATGCACCTGCTCGGCCGCGATCTGCCCGCCGGCAGCGCCGAGGCGCTGGCTCGCGTCGGAGCGATCATCGAGGAGCCGAGGTTCCACGGCCACCTGACCGGCCGCGAGAACCTCGCGATCCACGCGGCGGCCCGGGACCGGGCGGCCACCGCCCGCATTCCGGCGTCGCTCGCGCGGGTCGGCCTGAGCGCCCGGGCCGACGACAAGGTGAAGACCTAACGAGGACCTGCTCCGGGTCACGCTGACCCCGGAGGCTCCGGTCGATCGACGAGATCGTCACCGAGCTCCTGCGGAGCCTCCTGAACGACGGCATCGCCGTCGGCCGGGTCGTCCCCGTCGTCCATTCGCTCGAAGCGCGCTTCCTGACCGAGACCACCTCCCTGGGGGACCGAAAATGATGTTCGACCTGAGACTGATCCGCGCCGATCCGGTTGACCTCGCCGCCCTGACCGAGCGCGAGCAGGAGGTGCTGCGTCTCCTGGCCGCCGGCCTCTCGAACGCCGAGATCGCCGGGGCGCTCGTCGTGTCGGAGGCCACGGTCAAGACCCACGTCTCCCACCTGCTGGGGAAGCTCGGCCTGCGCGACCGGGTGCAGGCGGTGATCTACGCCTACGAGACCGGCTTGATCAGCCCGGCCGACTGAGGCGGGCCGCCGGCGCCGCCGACCAGGCGGATCGCCCGCACCGTGGCGGCAACTGCGATGGCGGTGGCCAGCCCCATGACGAGGACCGTCGCCAGCCAGGAGATGGGAAGGTCGGTGGCGAGGATGCCGTTGTGGCTGTGGAAGAGGCCCGGCGCCTGCGCCTGGAGGCCGAGGCCCCAGGCCAGGTCGGCGCCGGTGACCGCCGTCATCGCCAGGCTGAGCCCGGTCATCGGCAGCCACTGGGCGCGCTTGACGCGGTCGGGGAGATCGGCCCGCCGGGCGGCGGCGACCAGCGCGCCCGCGCCGGCCGCGCTGACGACGACCGAGGCGGCGACGAAGACGAGGAACAGGGCGACGTTCCTCGGCGAGTGGATTCCGGCCGGCCGGTGGAGCCGCGTGACGGCGATGAGGACCGCGGCCCAGGCGGCGAGCGCCAGCGGCGGGACGAGCAGCAGGCGGCGCAGGTCGCGGCGGCCGGCGACGGCCTGGCGCAGCACCGGCACGAGCACCGGGAGGCTCCCGGCGACCACGGCCAGCGCGGCGGCGATCGCCCCGAAGACGATGACCCCGTAGGCGAAGCCGACGGTCGGGTGGCCGCGGGCGGCGGCCGTGAACGCCGGGTCCTCGCTCATCTTCTGGAAGCCCGAGCCGGCCAGGCAGAAGGCGACGAAGGCGCAGAAGGCGACCTGGGCGCAACTGCGGACGCGGTCGGGCATGGGGGCTCCTCCGGGGATCGAGGGGTGCAGGCGGGCGTCGAGGGCGCCGGCGCAGACGTCGAGGACGATCTGCCAGGTCCGCTCGCCGCGGGCCAGCGAGGCGACGAGGACGTCGGCGAACTCCTCGCCGTAGCGCTCGCGCCAGCCGGGCGGGTAGAGGCGCAGGAGGACCTCCACGAGCCGTGTCTCCTCGAGCTCGACCGGGCCGCTCATGTCGTCCTCGCCGGTGCCAGGCGGCCGAGCCCGACCTCGGCCACCGCGCGCATCGAGGCGAGCTGGCGGCGCAGTCGCGCCGCGCCGGCGTCGGTCAGCTCGTAGGGCCGGCGGCGATCCTCGGCGTCGAGCGCCCGGATCAGCCCGCGCTTCTCCAGGCGGCCGAGGGCGCCGTAGAGCGTGCCCGGGCCGAGCGTGACGCCGGCGAACTCCTCGATGTCCTTGATCAGGGCGTAGCCATGACGCGCCTCGTCGGCGAGGCTCGCCATGATCAGCAGCGCCGGCTCCGCGAAGCGCCCCAGGTCGTCGCAGTCACCCGTCATTACGGCGCACGTTATAACGCGCCACGTAGTAAGTCAAGCGCCGAGACCGTCGAGCGCCCGGGCCAGCCGGCGGACGCCTTCCTCGAGCGCGGCGGCGTGGGGGGCGGCGCCGAAGGAGAGCCGGGCGTAGGGGCGCGGCGGCTCGGCGGCGTGGAACGGGCGCCCCGGGCTGATCAGGACGCCGGCCTCGCGGCAGGCCGCCGCCAGGAGGACGTCGTCGACGTGGTCGGGGAGCGAGACCCAGAGGTTCAGGCCGCCGGCCGGGACCCCGCGGCCGAGCCGCGCGCCGGGCAGGTGCTCGGCCAGCGCGGCCAGGAGGACATTCCGCCGGTCGGCGAGCACGGCCGAGAGGCCGGCGCGGTGGCGGCGCCAGGACGGGGCGCCGACGAGCTCGAGCGCGGCCTCCTGGAGCGGGCGGGGGACGAAGAAGTCGTCGACGATGCGCAGCGAGCGCAGGCGCTCGGCCACCGGCCCGCGGGCGATCAGGGCGCCGACCCGGAGGTTGGGCGAGGTGACCTTGGTGAGCGAGGCGATGTGGACGACGCGCCCGTCCTCGTCGTCGGCGATCAGCGGCGGCGGGGCCGACCGCTCGTGGTTCAGCCAGCGGGCATAGTCGTCCTCGATGACGAACGCCCCGGCCCGGCGGGCGACCTCGAGGACCGCGCGGCGGCGCTCGGGGGCGAGCACCGAGCCGGTCGGGTTCTGGTAGGTCGGCTGGCAGTAGAGGAGACGGGCGCCGGTGGCGGCGAAGGCGTCGGCCAGGAGGTCGATGCGCAGGCCGCCGGCATCGGTCGGCACGGGGACCGGCGAGAGCCGGGCCGCCCGGGCGGCGGCGAGCGCGCCGATGTAGGTCGGCGACTCGACGAGGACGGGGGCGCCGGCCGGGGCGATAGCCCGGAAGGCGGCCGAGAGAGCCGACTGGGCGCCGGCGGTGACGAGCACATCGTCGACGCCGAGCGCCCGGTCGACCGAGCGGGCAAACCACGCGCGCAGGCCCGACAGCCCCTCGAGCGGCGGGCGCTCGCCGGCGTCGGGGCGCCGCGCGGCGCGGCCGAGCGCGGCGGCCAGCGCGCGGGTGGGCAGCAGCGACGGGTGGGGGTAGCCGCCGGCGAGGGAGATCGCCCCGGCCTGGTGAGGGGCGAGCAGGAAGGCGACGCTCGCCGCGTCGACGGTTCGGTCGCCGAGGGCCACCGCCTGCCAGGAGGTGTCGCGTCCCTCGAGCGGGCCGGCCGGAGGGCGCGCGGCGACGTAGGTGCCGCTGCCCGGCCGGGTGACGAGGACGCCCTCGGCGCGCAGGCCGGCCAGGGCGCGGGAGACGGTGACCGGAGAGACGCGGTGGCGGGCGCTGAGCTCGCGCGTCGAGGGGAGCCGCTCTCCCGGGCGCAGGTCGCGCGCCCGCGCCCGGAGGCCGGCGGTCAGGCGGTCCGTACTGGTATCCTCTGTCATGGAGATACACAGTATCGCTACTGCGCCGCGACGGGTACCGCTCTCGCGGGGCCGGCGGCTGCGCCCCGAGGCCGCAGGCCTCGCCTGGGCCGGGCTCGGCGTACTGGCCTTCTCGCTGACCTTCCCGGCGACGACGCTCGCCCTGCGCTCCTTCGACGCCTACGTGGTCGGCGCCGGCCGGTCGGTGGCCGCCGCGGTCATCGCCGGGGCGTGCCTGCTCGCCGCGCGGGCGCCGTGGCCGGCCCGGGAGGCGTGGCCGGGCCTCGTCGCCGTCGCCGCCGGCTGCGGGATCGGCTTCGGCCTGCTCTCGGCGCTCGCCCTCCACCACACGACCTCGACCCACGCGGCGATCGTCGTCGGGCTGCTCCCGGCGGCCACCGCGGTGGTTGCCGTGCTCCGCGCCGGCGAGCGGCCCGGCAGGGCCTTCTGGGCGGCGAGCGCGGCGGCGACGGCGACGATCGTCGCCTACGCCCTGTCGCTCGGCGGCGGCCGCCTCGCCGGGGCCGACGTCCTCCTCCTGGCGGCGCTCGTGGTCGCCGCGGTCGGCTATGCCGAGGGCGGGCGGCTGGCGCGGGCGATGCCCGGGTGGCAGGTCATCGCCTGGGGGGTGCTGATCGCGCTCCCGATCTCGCTGCCGGTGACCGTGGTCGCGGCGGCCGGCGGCGGGCCCGTCCGTCTGTCGGCGGCGGCGCTCGGCGGCCTGGCCTACGCGTCGGCGGTGTCGATGTTCCTCGGCTTCGCGGCCTGGTACCGCGGCCTCGGCCGGGTCGGGGTGGCCCGGGCGAGCCAGCTCCAGCTCGCCCAGCCGCTCCTGACCGTGGCGTGGTCGGCGGTGCTGCTCGGCGAGCACGTCGGGCCGGGGGCGCTGGTCGTCGCGGTGATCGTGATCGCCTGCGTCCTCGTCACCCAGAGGGCGCGGATCGCCGGCCCGGCCGAGCCGGGGCCGGCGGCGGCGCTGGGCTCGACGGCGCGTACCCGGGTGCGCCGCCACTCCGACCGGGCGCTGACCGGCCGCGCCGCGCTCTACGCGGTGCTCGACGAGGGCCTGGTCGCCCACGTCGCCTTCGTCGTCGACGGCGCTCCGGTCGTCCTGCCGATGGGCTACGCGCGCGACGGCGACCGACTGCTCCTGCACGGCTCGAGCCGCAACCGGATGCTCCGGGCGGCGGCCGCGGGGGCCGAGGTCTGCGTGACGGTGACCCTCCTCGACGGCCTCGTGCTGGCGGCGACGGCGTTCACCCACTCGATGAACTACCGCAGCGCCGTCGTCCACGGCCGGGGCCGCGAGGTCTCAGACCCGGCCGAGAAGGCGCGGGCGCTCGAGCGCTTCGTCGACTTCGTCGTCCCGGGGCGCAGCGCCGAGCTGCGACCGAGCACGCGCAAGGAGCTCGCGGCGACGCTCGTCGTCGCAGTGCCCCTGGCCGAGGCGTCGGTCAAGGCGCGCAGCGGCGGCCCGATGGAGGTCGCGGGCCCGGCGCCGTGGACCGGGGTCATCCCCCTGCGCGTCGTGCGCGGGCTCTAGAAGTACTTGCGCGCGAGCTCCTGCATCGTCCCCATCGTGCGCTGGGTCTGCAGGCCGACCAGGCGGGAGATCGCCTTGAGGTCGAGCGCCGACTCGAGGACGCCGCCGCTCGGGAGCCAGTAGAGCTCGCGCTCGCCGAAGGCCAGCCGGTCCTCGTCGGGGGCGAGGTCGAGCACCCGGCGGCGGGCGGCGGGGCCGGGCGCGGTGAGCAGGAGCATGACCTGGAGCTTGCCCTTCGCGGCCTCGATCTCGGCGGGGGGGAAGGGCTCGAGGGCGGCGATCGCCCGAATCTCCGCGGCGGCCCGCAGGAAGACGGGCACGGCGTAGCCGAGCGCGGCCTGGAGCCCGGCCTCGATCCGGGCGGTGAGGGCGGCGTCGTCGGGGGCGGTGAAGACGACGTTGCCGCTGGCGCGAAAGACGCCGACCTCGGCGAGCCCGAGCGCCTCGAAGTGGGCGCGGAGGTCGGCGTTGGTGATCCGCCGGCCGCCGACGTTCATGCCGCGGAGGAAGGCCGCGTGGTCGGGCATGGGCCCGATCATGGCAGCACCGCTCGAATCCCCGGTGAGCAAGGGCGGGTGGTAGCGTCGGCGCGAGGTGCGGACGATCAGCCCACAACTGCGGTGGGGCGTCTTGGTGGCGCTCGCCGCCGTGCTCGTCGCGTGCGGGTCGGGCAGGCCGGCGGGCTCGGACATCGGCCAGACTTCGGATACGGGGGTCAAGCCGGCGCAGAATGGTCCGGGTGGGGGGCGGCCTGCGGTCGTCCTGGGGGCCAAGAACTTCACCGAGGAATTCATTCTCGGCCAGCTCTACAGCCAGGCGCTGGCGGCCGCCGGCTACAGGGTCAAGCTGGTCAGCGACATCGGGGCCACCGAGATCGTCGACCGGGAGCTGACGAGCGGGCGGATCGACGGCTACCCCGAGTACACGGGGACGATCCTCTCCTCGCTGGCCCGCGACCCGCGGCGGCCGGCGAGCGCAGGCGAGGCCTACGCCTGGGCCCGGGCCTTCGAGGAGCGGCGGGGGATGACGCTGCTCGACACGACCCCGGCGCAGGACAGCGACGTGCTCGTGGCCAAGCCGGCCTACGCGCGCGCCCACCGGCTGCGGTCGCTGGCCGACCTGCGGCGCCTGGGCTCGCGGGCCCGGCTGGGGGCGGCGCCCGAGTTCCGCACGCGCTTCAACGGCCTGCTCGGCCTGCGGCGCCTCTACGGCGTCGATCGGCTCCGGGTGGTGCCCCTGCCGATCGGCAGGCTCTACCCGGCGCTCGACGCGGGGCAGGTCGAGCTGGCCGCGGTGTTCACCACCGACGGCCAGCTGCGCCAGGCGGGCTACACGCTGCTCGCCGACCCGAAGAACACCTTCGGCTTCCAGAACGTCACCTTCGTCGTGCGTAAGAAGGTCCTCGACGTCGAGGGGCCGGGCTTCGCCCGGACGATCAACGCGGTGAGCGCCAAGCTGAGCACGCAGACCCTGCGGGTGATGAACTCGGCCGTGGCCCTCGGCGAGCAGACCCCGGCCGCCGTGGCCCGCCAGTTCCTGCGGGCCAACGGGCTGGCCTGAGCGTTCAGTCGCCGGCGGCGCGGACCACGGTGCTGCGGTTCTTGTGGGCGCGCTCGTACTTGCGCACGGCCTTGAGCTGGTCGTCGCCGGCCGCGGCGAGCACCTTCTGGATCTCCCCGACGGTCAGCTCGTCGTAGCCCGACCAGGGCTCGGTGCCGCGGAGCGCGGTGACCTTGGCGAGCACGGTCGCCCGGTTCTTGGTGCGGCGCTCGTAGGCGTCGATCTTGGCGAGCTCGAGCTGCGAGAGGCCGCCGAGCCGGTCGGTGATCTCGGTGGCGGTGGCCTTGTCGTAGTCGGCGATCGGCAGGTCGGACTCCTCGGCGAGCGCCCCCTCGACCGCGCCCTCGAGCTGGGCCGCGCCGGGGATCTTGCGGAGGTACTGGGCGAGCTTTCCGGTGGACTGACTCATCTTGGGTAGGGCTCCTTTGTGGCCGGGGCCGCGGGGCGCGGCCGGTTCGGGTGCGGCGGCGTCGCGCGGATCCGGCGGCGCGACGGTGCTGCACCTCTCTGCCCTCGCGCCGGGGCCTACCCGCCCGGCGGCGCTCTCAACCTCGCCGAGGCCGGTGCGCAAGGCGGGCGCCGTCGTCCCCGGGAGCAGGCCGCGGGCTCACGCTTCGGGGCGGGCGGTCGCCTTGGCGCCGAGGCTCGCCGCTCCCGCGGGGATCCGGGCCCGCACCAGGGTCCCGGCACCGGGCGGGCTCTCGACGGCGAGCGTCCCGTCGAGGGCGCCGACCCGGTCGCCCAAGCCGCGCAGGCCGGAGCCCCGCTCGGCGGCGGCCCCGCCCACCCCGTCGTCCTCGACCTCGACGACGACCTCGTCGCCCTCGTGGAAGGCGCGGACGATCGTCCGGTCGGCCCGCGCGTACTTGGCGACGTTGGTCAGCGCCTCGGCGACCACGAAGTAGGCGGCCGCCTCGACGGCCGGCGGCGGGCGGCCGGCGAGGTCGACCTGGCAGCTCACCCGCCCGGGCGCCCGGGCGGCCAGGGCGTCGAGCGCCGGCTCGAGGCCGCGGTCGGTGAGGATCGCCGGGTGGATCCCCCGGGCGAGCTCGCGCAGCTCGGCCAGCGCGGTCGCGAGCTTCCCGTCGATGCCGTCGATCAGCTCGGCCACCGCGGCGTCAGGGCCGAGCCGCGAGCGGAGGATCCGCAGGTCGATGGCCAGGGCGACGAGCTGCTGCTGGGCCCCGTCGTGGAGGTCGCGCTCGAGCCGGCGCCGCGCCGCATCCCCGGCCTCGACGATCCGCACCCGCGAGGCCCGGAGTTCCTCGACCCGGGCGCGCAGGTCGGCCTGCAGGCGGTCGTTGTCGATGGCCAGCGACGCTCCGGCCGCGGCGGCCGCGATCAGCTCGGGGCTGGCGTCGAGGTCGGCGTCGTGGATGATCGCCGCCACCCGCTGCCCATGGTAGTCGACCGCGGTCCACGCGCGGTCGGAGCCGGGCTCGGGGAGCGAGACCGGGTGGCCGTGCTCGTCGACGTAGGTGACCCGGTCGGCCAGCCAGTAGGCGATCGACAGGGTGCGGTCGCCGAGGCTCTCGGCGAGGGTCTGGCGGACCGGGTCGCCCGGGGCGATCCGGGCCGCCAGCAGCGCCCGGGCCAGGGCCCGCAGGCCGCCGCTGAGGACGTCGGTCACCGCCAGCGTGACCACGCCGACCGGCGCCGCGAGCAGGCCGAGGGCGACGCCGGTCGCCGGGCCGAGTGAGAAGGGGCCGATGTAGCCGCGCTCAGCGCCCGTCACCCCCTCGACCCCGAGGACGACCAGGGCGCCCATCAGGAGCAGCCCGGCCCCGCTGATCGCCGCCACCACCGCGTGGGCCGGGAGCTTCAGCGCCAGTAGGGCGACCGCCCGCCAGAACGGCCCGCCGTGGAGGCGCGCCCGTACCCGCGGCCAGGTGCTCCCGGTCGCTGTCCGCACCGGGGCGAGCGGGGGAATCCGCGCGTGGAGCAGCCGGTTGGCCAGCGTCCGCTCGAGCGCGGCACAGCGCCAGGCGAGCCCGGCCGCGGCGAGGACGAGGGGGAGTCCGACCCAGATCGGGCCGAGCACGACGGCGAAGACGAGCGCCGCGGCGATCAGCGCCAGGTAGGCGACGCCGAGGGGGAGGCCGATCACCACGTAGGCGAGCTGGCGCAGGGCCCGTTCGGCGCGGAGCTCGCTCGCGGCCAGCGAGACCGGAGCCGCGGCGGCGGGGGCCGGTGCCGCCGGCGCGGCGCTCACAGCCCGCCCGCCACGGTGACGTCGCCGCTGCGGCTCTGCACAACGATCGAGAACGGCGCCTGGTCGCCGGCCAGCACGCCCCGGACGCGCCGCCGGCCGGTGAGCGTGGCGGCGGCCACCCGGTAGCGGCCGGGGGGCACGATCACGGTGGCGTCGCCGCCGTCGGTGCGCACGTCGAGCGCCTCCGGGGCGCAGGCGCTGACCACCGTGACGCTCCCCGACCCGGTGATCGCCGACAGGCCGAAGCCGCAGAAGGCGTCGACCGAGACGTCGCCCGAGCCCGACCGGATCTGGGCGCTGCCGCGGAAGCCGTCGAAGTGGACGTGCCCGGCGCCGGTCCGCACCGAGACCGAGATGTCGTCGGGCACGGTCACCCGGTAGGACGAGGAGCAGCTGCCGAGGATGATGCGCGGGCAGCCCGAGGCGAGCCGCAGCACGCCGCCGGCCAGCGAGCGCTGCTCGAGCGCCGCGTGGCCGAAGGCGAAGCGGTCGATCCGCTGGACGCGGACCGCCGAGGTCCGGCCGCCGACGATGTCGGCGTTCCCCGAGCCGAGGTCGAGCTCGAGGCGGGTGACCGGGGTCGGCGGGGTGTAGAGGACGGTCCGCGTCCGCGCCGTCGCCGTCCAGCCGACGGCGAGCGCCAGGCCGACGGTGACGAGGATCGCCGCCGAGGCGCGGAGGCGCAGGTTGGTTGACCCGAGCAGCTTCATCGCGCCATGTTCTAGGCGCGCAGGAAGCGGAGCACCGCCAGGACCCGGCGATGGTCCTCCCCCGTCGGCGGGAGCTCGAGCTTGGCGAAGATGCTGGTCACGTGCTTCTCGACCGCGCGCTCGCTGATCACCATCCGCTCGGCGATCGCGTGGTTGGAGCGCCCCTCGGCCATCAGCCCGAGGACCTCGAGCTCGCGGGCGCTCATCCGCTCGATCGGGTCCGCCTCGCGGTGGCGGCGCAGGAGCCGGCCGACCACGTGGGGGTCGATCACCGACTCGAGGCGGGCGACCCGGCGGACGGCGTCCAGGAAGGCGTCGATGTCGGTGACCCGCTCCTTGAGCAGGTAGCCGACGCCGGCGGCGCCGTCGCCGATCAGCTCGAGGGCGTAGTGCTCCTCGATGTGCTCCGACAGGACGAGCACGCCGATCCCCGGGAGCTCGCTGCGGATCCGCAGCGCGGCGCGCAGGCCGTCATCGGTGTTGTCGGGCGGCATCCGCACGTCGATCACCGCCACGTCGGGCTTGTGGGCGCGGGTCTTGCGCAGCAGGTCCTCGGCGTCGCCGCACTGGCCGACGACCTCGCAGCCGCCCTCGACGAGGAGGCGGACGAGGCCTTCGCGCAGGAGCACCGAGTCGTCGGCCACGACCACTCGCAGCCGGTCGCTCATCGCGGCGGCGGCGCCCCGAGCCCGAGCAGCGCGCGCAGGCTGGCGCCGCTGAGCTCGCCCTTGGCGACGAACCCCCGGGCGCCGCTGCTCGCCACCAGAGGGCCGAAGTCGCCCGCCTCCCGGCTCGAGGTGAGGATGACCGCCGGCGGGTCGGCGCCGCGGGTGACCCGCGTCGCCACCTCGAACCCGTCGATGTCGGGGAGCTGCACATCGAGCAGGATAAGGTCCGGCGCGAGGGCAGCCGACTGGGCCAGGGCGGAGCCGCCGTCGCCGGCCTCGCCCACCACCTCGAACCCCTCGGCCTCGAGCAGCTTGCGCGCGCTGGCCCGAAAGCACGGGTGGTCGTCGACGATGAGGACGGTGGTGCTCATCGGCGCATGCTGACGGGTCCGGGGCCGGCTCGGTCAGCCGGCCGGCGCTCAGGCCGCCGCGGCGGCCTCGGCGCGCCAGCCGGCGACCGTCGTGCGCAGGCGCCCGAGCGAGAGGATGCCGGTCGCCGCCGGCAGCCAGGTCGCCGTCGCGCGGTAGGCGAGGACGGCGGCGATCACCGGGGCCGCCGGGGTACCCAGGGCGATCAGGACGCCGATCAACCCGCCGCTCAGGCTTCCCGGGAGCGGCAGGACGTTGAACGCCGTGCCCAGGAAGTAGCCGAGCACGAGCACGACGAGCGGCGGGTGGGCGCCGAAGGCGTGGAGCAGGACGAAGAGCACGGAGATGTCGAACGCCCACCAGGCCACGGCGCCCAGGAGCGCCGGGTGGGGCCGGCGCAGCTCGCCGGCGCTGCGCCGCAGGGCCGCCCGCAGGACGGGGAAATTCTCGACGGCGCGCCCGGCGACCACGGCCACGCGGCCCTCGCCCCGCCCGGCCAGGCGGGTGAGGAGGCGCTCGAGCGGGGCGGGCACCGAGACGACGAGGAGCACCGCCGCGGCGACGGCGATGGCCAGGAGGACGCCGACGATCCCGAGCGCGCGGCCCCCGGGTACGTGGACGAGGCCGGTGGCGACGGCGAGCCCGGCGAGCCCCAGGGCCCCGACGAAGACGCTGTAGAGGAGGAGGAGGAAGGCGAGCAGCCGCTCGGCGAGCTCCTTGGTGCGGACGCCGTGGGCGCGCAGGGCCCAGACGGTGACCGCCGCCCCGCCGAGCCCGGCCGTTGGCAGCAGCCGGGTTGCGGCGGTGCCGGCGAGGCTGATGTCGTAGGAGTCGCGCAGCCCCAGGCGCGGGCTCGCGCCCGACACCACGCGGTGGAGGAGGAACACGTAGCCGGCGATCGAGGCGGCCTCGAACGCCGCGCCCGCGGCCACGAGGCCCCAGTCGGCGTGCAGGGCGCGCTCGATGGCGACCAGGAAGTCCTGCCCGCGCCACACGAGCAGGGCCGCAAAGAGGCAGGCGGCGGCGATGCTCAGGGCGCGGGCGTGCCTACCCAGCCCTCCGGTCGCGAGCCGACCGGAGGGCGCGATCTCGTTGAGGAGGCCGGTGGCAGCGGCCGGATGGAACGAGAGCCTGCCTGTGGTGGGTATGAGCACACGCCGAGGGTGCCACGCCCGCGCCGTCGATCACAGGGTGCCACCCGGCCTCTCGCGGTTCGGTTATCCGTACCTCAGGCGGCGACGGCCAGCGCGGCCGCGCGGGCGAGGTCGCTGGCCGAGCGGTAGCGCGCGGCCGGGTCCTTGCTCATCGCCCCGGCGATCACTCGGTCGAAGCCGACCGGGATGTCGGGCACCTCGGCGCTCGGGACCGGAACGGGGAAGCTCAGGTGGGCGAAGATGGTCAGGACGTGGTTCTCGCGGGGGAAGGGCACGCTCCCGGAGAGGAGCTCGAAGAGCAGGCAACCGAGCGCGTAGACGTCGCTGCGGGCGTCGACCTCGCCGCCCGAGACCTGCTCGGGCGGTATGTAGTCCGGGGTCCCGACGTAGCCGCCGATCCCCGTGAGGTCGCTGCCCTCCTCGACCCGCTTGGCCAGGCCGAAGTCGGTCAGGTAGAGGTGCTCGCGGGGCGCGGTCCCGGTGACGAGGACGTTGCCCGGCTTGACGTCGCGGTGGACGAAGCCCTGGGCGTGGACGGCGTCGAGCGCGGCGGCGACCTGGCTGACCAGGCGGACGGCGTGGCTCGGCTCGAAGCGGCCGTAGAGGCGGCGGAGCTCGTCGAGGCCGATGCCCTCGACGAAGGGCATGACCATGAACTGGACGCCGTCATCCTCGCCGGCCCGCTCGACGGGAATGATGTGGGTGTGGCTGATCTGGGTGGCCAGCAGCGACTCCCGCGCGAAGCGCGCCCGCAGGCCGCCGTCGCCGGCGAGCTCGGGCTTGATCACCTTGAGCGCGACGATCTCCTCGGTGCGCAGATCCCGCGCCCGGTAGACGAGGCCCATCTCCCCGCGGCCGGCCAGCGCCTCGACCCGGCAGCCGGCGCACACGTCGCCCGGGGCCAGCCGCCGCGCGCCGCCCGGGCCCGGCTGGGCGCCCGGGGCCGCAACGCGCGTACGGCCGGGGGCGCCTTCGATGACAGCCGGGTTATCCGCGACGGGACCCATGTGCCCCTGCATCATGGCCCGTGTCGCGGGCGAGCGCCATACGGCTATCTGTCCAATTGCGGTACGGGTAGCCGTACCGGTCAGCCCACGGTGATCGCAAAGACGGTCGCCCCGGCCGGAGAGAGCGCCGCGCTCGCGCTCGCCACCGCCGGGGTGCCGAGCAGCTCGAGCGGCACGATCGGGAAGGCCGCGACGCGCTCGCGCATGACCAGCCTCCCGTCGAGGCATGGCCGAGCACACGAGTCCGACGATCTCGCCCGAGCCCGACGCGAACCGGCCGCCGCCCCAGATCAGCCCCGGCATAGCGCGCCCGTCGCTTCCGCGAGGATGGCCGGGCCCGCCGCGTCGAGCGGCCGAAGGCGATCGGCGCGCCCAGCTGACGCCGTCGGGGGCCGCCGTCCTCGGCGAGCTGCCCGACAAGCCCCGGGGCGGCGTGGAGGACGCCGGTACCATGCCGTTGAGTCCACCGTTGCCGAGGCCGAGGAGTGACCCGAATGGCTGATCTCGAGACGACCGTCAGCGACCGGCCCACCGCCCACGAGCTCGAGTGGCGGCTCGAGGAGTACCGCCGCCCGCTGACCGGCTACTGCTACCGGATGCTCGGCTCGGCCTTCGAGGCGGAGGACGCCGTCCAGGAGACGATGCTCCGCGCCTGGCGGAGCTTTGACCGCTTCGAGGGCCGCTCGGCGTTCAAGTCGTGGCTCTACCGGATCGCCACCAACGTCTGCCTGACGATGATCGACGCCCGCGGGCGCCGGGCGCGGCCGATGGACTTCGGGCCGGCAGGGACGGTCGACGGGCCGCTGACCACCCGGCCCGAATCCACCTGGCTCGAGCCGATGCCCGACGACCGCGTGCTGCCAGCCGGCGGCGACCCGGCCGATCTCGCGATCTCGCGCGAGACGGTCCGGCTCGCCTTCGTCGCCGCCCTCCAGCACCTCCCGGCCCGCCAGCGGGCGGTGCTGATCCTTCGCGAGGTCCTGCGCTGGCAGGCCACCGAGGTCGCCGAGCTGCTCGACACGAGCGTCGCCTCGGTCAACAGCGCGCTCCAGCGGGCGCGGGCCACCCTGTCGGCCCGCGACGTCGAGGCCGGGTCGCCGCCTCTGGCCGAGGCCGACCGCGAGCTGCTCGACCGCTACGTCGCGGCCTTCGAGAGCTACGACATGGACGCGCTCGTCGCGCTGCTCCACGAGGACGCCACGCTCTCGATGCCCCCGTACGAGCTCTGGCTCCGGGGAACGGCCGCGCTGCGCGACTGGTTTCTCGGAACCGGCGTGGAATGCCGCGGCTCGCGGCTGGTCGCGGTCGCCGCCAACGGGTCGCCCGCCTTCGGCCAGTACCGGCCGAGCGGGCCCGGCGGGAGCTTCGAGCCCTGGGCGCTCCAGGTCATCGAGAGCTCAGGCGGGCGGATCACCGCGATCAACTCCTTCCTCGACACCGCCCGGCTCTTCCCGCTCTTCGGGCTCGCCGGCAGTCCCGGCTAGCACCGCCCGCAGACCGCACAGCTCGATCAGCGCGTCGAGCTCGGGCGGGACGCCGGCCAGGCGGATCCGGCGCCCGAGGCGGCGCGCGGCGAGCTCGAGCCGGACCAGGGCGTCGACGGCCAGGATGTCGGCCGGGAGCCCCGCGACGTCGCATACGAGGGGGTCGGGGCCGCTTGACGTTCCGTCGTTCATGTCCGCTTCCGACAGCGCCGGGGTGGGGTAGGCGCCTCATGGACCGCGGCGGCGGTGAAAACTCATCGCCGGGCGGGTAGGAAAGGCGCGATGACGGTCGTGCCCGGACCCGAACCCGCCGTCCCCGCCGCGGCGCCGGCGCCCGCCGCCGGCCCGCAGCGTTTGGCGCGGGGGGCGCTGACCAGCCTCGACGTCGCGGTCAGCACGATGGCCAACATCGGCCCGGCGATGAGCTTCTTCTTCGCCTTCGGGACGATCGTCGCCGCCGCCGGGGTCGCCGCCCCGCTGACCGTGGTCGTGGCGGCGATCGCGATCGCCCTGCTCGGCAATACCCTGACCGAGTTCTCGCGCTCGCGGCCCTCGGCCGGGTCGTTCGTGACCTTCATCGGTCGGACGTTTGGGCCCTGGGCGGCGATCGCGTCGGCCATCGTCCTGATCAGCGGCTACATCATCGCCGTGGCCGCCGTCGTGGCGATCTCCGGCGGCTGGGCCCACACGGTCCTCGACACCTACCTCGGCGTCAGCGCCCCCTGGCAGCTCCTGGCGCTGGTGTTCGCCGCCGGCGCGCTGTACCTGGTGATCAGCGGGGTCAAGCCGACCACCACCGTCGCCGGGGTGTTCTTCGTCTTCGAGATGGTGCTGATCGTCGTCGTCGCCGTCGCCATCCTGATCCAGCACTCCGGCGCCCTCAACCTCCACCCCTTCGATCCCGGCCGCCTCCACAACGGGCTCTCGGGTCTGTCGCTCGGCTTCCCGCTCGCCGTCTACCTGTTCGTCGGCTGGGAGAACTCGGCGCCGCTGGCCGAGGAGAGCACCGACCCGCGGAGCAACGTCGGCCGGGCGGTGTTCTCGAGCATCGCCCTGATGGGGGCGACCTACATCGTGCTCTCCTACGTGACGGTGGTCGCCTTCCACGCCGACGCCGGCGCGATCGGCAACGCCAGCGTGCCCTACGTGGCGGCGGCCAAGGGCGTGGCCGGCGTGCTCGGGTTCCTCGCCTACATCGCCGGGTTCACCTCGATCGTCGGCTCGCTCCTGGCCGCGACCAACTCGCAGTCGCGGATCATCTTCAGCTCCGCCCGCGAGGGGCTCCTCCCCCGGTGGGTGGGCTCGGTGACCGCGCGCTCGCGCACGCCGTGGGCGAGCCTCGTCGTCTACGTGGTGCTCGCCCTCGGGCTGACCTACAGCTTCGGCTGGAACACCGATCCGGTCGTCTTCTTCGGCGAGATCGCCACGCTCGGGACGATCCTGATCGCCCTGATCTACCTCACGGCGAACATCGCCCTGCCCTTCTACTACCGTCGCCACCACCCCGGCGAGGTGTCGGTCCTCAAGCACCTGCTGCTCCCCGTCCTGGGCGCGCTGGCGATCGGCTATCCGCTCTATGACCTGATCAAGCCGGGGCAGCCGCACCCCTTCGACCGCTACCCGTACGTCGCCCTGGGGGTGGTCGTCGTAGCGGCGATCTACGCCGCGGTGCTGAACGCCCGCGACCGGACGCTCGGCGAGCGGATCGGCTCGGTCATCGCCGACGCCGACTGACGATCAGTGGTGGAAGGAGGAGCGGCGCTCGTCGGCCGGCGCCAGCGGCCCGCGCGCCGCGAGCCGATCGGTCGCCCGGTCGAGGTCCTCGACCAGCATCTCGGCCAGGTCGAGTGAGAAGCCGTTGCGCACGCAGACGCGGAGCACCGCCATGTCCTCGACCGCCGGCGGCATCTTGTAGGCGGGGACGATCCAGCCGCGGGTGCGGAGCATCTCCGAGACGTCGTAGACGCTGAAGCCGGTCGTCGCGTCGGTGAGCCGGAAGGCGAAGACCGGGAGCTCGCTGCCGTCCGAGAGCAGCTCGTAGTGGCCGAGGTCGGCGATCTGCTCGGCGAGCCACTTCGCCGTGGTTCGTGAGGCCTGCTGAACGCGAATGTAGCCGTCGTGGCCGAGGCGGATCAGCGAGTAGTACTGGGCGACGACCTGGGCCCCGGGGCGCGAGAAGTTCAGCGCGAAGGTCGGCATCTGCCCGCCGAGGTAGTCGACCTTGAAGACGAGCTCCTCGGGCAGGGCGTCCTTTTCGCGCCAGACGACCCAGCCGACGCCCGGGTAGACGAGGCCGTACTTGTGGCCCGAGGCGTTGATCGACTGGACCCGCTCGAGCGCGAAGTCCCAGGCGAGGTCGGGGTCGAGGAAGGGGGCGACGAAGGCGCCTGAGGCGCCGTCGACGTGGATCGGGACGTCGATCCCCTGCTCGGCCTGGAGGCGGTCGAGGGCCTCGGCGATCTCGGCCACCGGCTCGTAGCTGCCGTCGAAGGTCGAGCCGAGGATGGCGACCACGCCGATCGTGTTCTCGTCGCAGTGGGCGGCCGCGCCCTCGGCGGTGAGATGAAAGGCGTCGGCGGAGACCGGGACGCAGCGCGGCTCGACCTCCCAGTAGCGGCAGAACTTCTCCCAGCAGACCTGGACGTTGGCGCCCATGACCAGGTTCGGCTTGTCGCTTGACAGGCCGGCCTGGCGCCGGCGCTCGCGCCAGCGCCACTTGAGGGCCATCCCGCCGAGCATGCACGCCTCGCTCGAGCCGGTGGTCGAGCAGCCGGTGGCGTCACCGTGGTCCTCGGCGCCCCAGAGGGCGGCGAGCATGTTCACGCAGCGCCGCTCGAGCTCGGCGGTCTGCGGGTACTCGTCCTTGTCGATCATGTTCTTGTCGAGGCACTCGTCCATCAGGACGCGGGCCTGCGGCTCCATCCACGTGGTCACGAAGGTGGCGAGGTTGAGCCGGGCGTTGCCGTCGAGCATCAGCTCGTCGTGGACGACCTGGTAGGCGCTGTCGGGCGGCATCTCCCCGTCGGGGAGCCGGTTGCGCGGGACCGACGTGGTCTCCCCGCCGTGCGATAGCTGCGGCCGCACGGCGACCCGGTCGTGTGCCTGCCGGGGGGCCTGGTGGTGCAGGGACAAATGCGCGTCCTCTCGGATCGTTCGTGGCGTCGGCTCCCGATAGTCGCAGAGGCGGTCCGCCCGCGCAATTTCGTCCGGCTCGGGGGCGGCGCGCTGTGTGAGGAGGGGCACACGACGGGGCCCGGGTGTGACGCCAATCACACCGCTGGGCCCTGGTTTCAGTTAATACTCGCCCGTGCCTCACCTACGACACGAAACCATCAACTCCAGCCAGTCGGCCGGACGGCTGCCGGGCTCACGCTCGGCCTGGCATCGAAAGGAACAGAACTGATGAGCAGCACCCTGATTTCCAGCAGTACCGCCCGCTCCCGCGGGCGCGTCGGCGCCCGCCTCGGCGCGATCCTCGCCGTCGTGGCCGGACTCATGTTCGCGGCGCTCCCGGCCGCTCCCGCCTCGGCGGAGACCTTCAGGAACCTCGCGCACCTGTCGGCGAGCACGTCGTACGCAGTGCTCGGCCGAGCGGTCACGCTGACCGCGACCGCAAGCTCCGATGTCGGCCCCACCCCCTACTACCTCCAGATCTTCGATCAGAGCACCGGGGCGCGGGTGGTCGCGTGTGGCTCCGGGACGGTCTGTACCGCCAACGTGTCCTACAGCTACAGCACGACCCACAACTACGTCGCCTACATCGCCGGACTGGGGAGCTACAACCCGCCGCCGAACATCGAGGACACCTCGAGTCCGGTGAGCGTCACCTGGCGGGCGACGCTCGCGCTCAACGGCCCGAGCGGCTACGTCTACGGCGGCAACGCGGTGACGATCCCCGCCTACGCGGCCTATGACGTCGGTCCCACCCCCTACTACATCGAGATCTTCAACCAGTCGACCGGTGTGCGGGTGGCCGCGTGCGGAGCGGGCTCGAGCTGCTCGGCGTCGGTCACCGGCTACTCGCCGCAGACCTTCGTCGCCTACATCTCCTCGTGGGGGACGGGTAACCCGCCGCCGAACGTCCAGGCGACGTCCAACCCGTTCACGGTGAACTGGATCAGCATCCACTGATCCTCACATCGGCCCGACCGAGCGCGAGGGCGCCGCGCAGAAGCGGCGCCCTCGTCGTTGGCTGGGGCCGCCCTTGGTGTATACTTGCCGATAGGCAAATACTTACGCGAGGGGTTCGATGGAGCAGACGCAGGGACCGCCGGATCTGGCCGCCGAGCTGCGTGCGGCGGTGCTCGGCCTCGGGCGCCAGCTGCGAAACCTCGCCGCCGAGCAGGGGCTGACCCCGACGCAGACGAGCGTGCTCGGTCTGCTCGAGCGCATGGGCCCGATGCGGGCGTCGGAGATCGCCGGCCGGGAGGGACTGAACCCGACGCTCGTCTCGCGGGTCCTCGGCGGTCTCGAGAGCGCCGGACATATCGTCCGCCGCCCCGACGCCGAGGACGCCCGCGCGGCGCGAATCGACGTGAGCCCGAGCGGGCGGGCGCTGGCGGTGCAGGTCAGGGAGCGGCGGACCCGGTGGCTCGAGGAGCGCCTCCGGTGCCTCGATCGCGGGCAGCGCGAAAGCCTTCTGGCCGCCCTGCCCGCCCTGCGCGCCCTGGCCGGCGGCGGAGGACGCCCGTGAGGCGCCTGACCGCCGGCTCCTTCGCATCGCTGTCGGTGCCCAACTACCGCCTGTACTTCACCGGCCAGGCGATCAGCCTGGTCGGCACTTGGATGCAGACCGTGGCCCAGGCCTGGCTCGTCCTCGAGCTCTCGCACTCGGGCGCCGTCCTCGGGCTGCTGATCGCGGTGCAGCTCCTGCCGGTCCTCGTGTTCAGCCCGTACGCCGGGGTGATCGCCGACCGGATCGACAAGCGGCGCCTGCTGGTGGCCAACAACGTCGTCTCCGGCCTGCTCGCCGTCGCGTTGGGTCTGCTCACGGTGACCGGGGCGGTCACGCTGTGGATCGTCTTCGTGCTGGCCGCCGGTCTCGGGCTGGCGCGGGCGTTCACCGCGCCGGTCCAGCAGTCCTTCGTCTCCGAGCTCGTCGGCCTCGACCTGCTGCAGAACGCCGTGAGCCTCAACAACGTGATGCTCAACGCGGCGCGGGCGGTCGGGCCGGCGCTCGCCGGGGTGATGATCGCCTCGGTCGGGGTCGGCGTGTGCTTCCTGGTCAACGCGGCGAGCTTCATCGCCGTGCTCGTCGCCCTGACGCGGATGGACGCGCGGGCGCTGCAGGTCTCAGAGCCCGTGGTCCGTGCCAAGGGTCAGGTCCGCGAGGGCGTTCGCTACGTGCGGGCGAACCCGGGCCTCCTCGCCCCGCTCCTGATGATGGCGCTGGTCGGGACGCTGGCCTACGAGTTCCAGGTCTCCCTGCCCCTGATGGCGACCGGCCCGCTCCACGGCGGGGCCAGCGCCTATGGCTTCATGACCGCGGCGATGGGCGGCGGGGCGGTGGTCGGCGGATTGCTGGTCAACAGCCACCTCCGGGTCGGCCTGCGCACCCTGTCGGTGCTCTGCCTGGCCTTCGGGGCGACGATCGCCGGGGCGGCCGTGGCGCCGTCGCTGCCGGTCGAGCTCGCCTTGCTGCTCTTGGTGGGGGCGGCGTCGACGGCGTTCATGTCGACGAGCGCGAGCACCCTGCAGCTCCGCGCGGATGCTCAGTTCCGCGGCCGGGTCATGGCGCTCTGGTCGGTGGCCTTCATGGGGTCGACGCCGATCGGCGGTCCGATCATCGGGGCGCTGTCGGAGCAGTTCTCGCCGCGGGTCGGGTTGCTCGTCGGCGCGGTGGCCTGCCTGGTGTGTGCGGGGCTCGGGTGGGTGACGGTGCGGCGGGTGGGCGCGCGGCGGGATGCCGCGGGGCGAGTTTGGGCAAGCCGCACTGGCGCAGCGTCGCCTGTGCTGATCGCCGCGCGGCGGGGACCTGTGTCTCACATGAACACAGGCTCGGACTTACCCCGCCGGGAGGGGTGCGGCTACGATTTGCCGGTAGTGCGACTAATACCCGGCCGGCGTCGCCGGGGCGCCGGGCACGGTGATCTTGGTGCCGAGCGGGGAGACGATGAACCAGGTCCCGAGGAATCCCTCGCCGTTGATCTGGCCGCTGCCGGTGTCGCCGGAGAAGGTGTAGAGAGGGTGGCCGGCATAGGTGAGCTGTCGGCTGCGGTCCGGCCTGGTGATGGCGCCGAGCTTCGCCGGCGACACCGCCGTTCCGGCGACCGGGCTGCCCGTAACCGTCGCCGGCGGCCAGACCCGGGTGCACGCGCCGGTGCAGTTGCTCGCGCCGGCCTTGTCGCTGCCGAACAGGTAGAGCGCCCGGCCGGAGCTGTTGACGAGCATGGCGCCGAGGCGCGAACGGCCGACGCTCACCGAGGCGCGGCTCGGTGAGGACGAGGAGCAGGCCGCCAGTGTGAGCGCGGCGAGACCGGCGAGAACGGCTGCGATGCGACCCAATGTCGCGGAGTCTCGGCCGGGCAAGCCTCTGCGCCTACGCCGCTCGGGTTCCGGGCGCGAGGATCGCCGGCTCGCCGTAGAGGTGGCAGAGCAATGCGTGGGCGGGCGACAGGCTCACGCCGGCGGGAGCGCTGCCCTCCAGTCGGAGCGAGGCCGTGTAGACCTTCGAGGTGGTCCCGCCGGCCGTCGTCTGGGTGGCGCGGAGCGGTCCACACAGGGCCGGAGCGGTCGCCGTCCCGGGGAGCGCCTTGTTGAGCTCGCTGCGGTCGAGCACGCCGTCGTAGATGCCGCTGCCGTCGTAGTCGATGCCGTGGGCGACGATCACCGCGTTGTTCTGCTTGATATAGGCGACGACGGGCGCCGGGACGGTGAAGGTGCGAACGTAGTGGATGGTCCCGGTCGACGGGAAGCGGGGGAAGGCGAGAATGCTCGCCGACGACGTGTCACCGGAGGTCGTCAAGGCGGTGATCGGCGGGCCGTAGTAGGGGATGCCGTCGGTGGTGCTGATCGCCAGGTGGCCGTTGTGGAGCCGGGCAGCCGAAGGCGGCGGGCAGACGCCCTGCTTGCCGGCATGGATGTGCAGGGCGTGCGGGGAGCCGTTCAGGAGGCCGGTCGTGGCGATGGTGACGGTCGCGACGTTCCCCTTCAGGGAGATCGTGGCGCGGCCCTGTCCGTTGACGTGGTTGGTCGGCACCGGGCTCAGCGCGGCCAGGGCGGGCTTTGCGTTCGTGCCCTCGGAGCCGCCGCCCGAGGAGCCGATCGCGATGATCGCGACGACGCCGACGAGGAGGAGCCCGGCGGCGAGGACGGCCACCCGGACGCGCTTGCGCCGGTCTGCGGCGGTGGGTGGCCGGGCGGCGGGAGACGGTCGGGCTGGGTCGCGCGGCGCGGGGGGCGGCGGCGGCGGGGGCGGCGGGGGCGTAGGGGGCGCGGCGGCGGGCGGGTGTGGGGCCGGCGGATCGGCCGGGGGCGGCTCGGAACTCTTCACCGTCGGCGCGGAATCGGGCCGGGCGAGCGGCGGCGTCCCCACGTCGCCCACCGCCCGGCGCCTGACCGTCCGCTGGGAAGGCTCGTCATCGGCGGGGGGGCTGGCCGCGGCCGCGGTGGTGGCCCTCGCCGAGGCGGCGGCGGCGTCTGAGCGGTCGGTCGCCGGGGCCGAGGCGGCGCCGAGGGCGACGACCGACTTCGGGTCGTCGAGATACTCGGGAAGCTGGCCGAGTCGGCGCTGGATCAGCCGGGCGATCAGCGGTATCCGGCTGGAGCCGCCGGCGAGATAGATCGAGGCGAGGTCGTCGGGCTTGAGGCCGGCGCTCTGGATCGTGCGCTCGAGCTCCGAGACGGTGACCTCGAGGTCGGCGATGATCAGCTCGCGGAAGGTCTCGGCGCTGGCGTGGAGCTCCTGGTCGACGGGAGGCGGGGCATAGAACTCGGAGTGGGGGCTGCGCGAGAGGAACTCCTTGGTGCGGCGGGCCTGGCGCAGGAGCTCGCGGTTGGCCTGGGTCCAGGAACGCTCCTTGGAGGAGCGCAGGGCCTGCCACTTGTCCTCGGCGAGCTGGCGGCCGAGGTAGCGGTAAAGGCGGTCGTCGAAGTCCTCGCCGCCGAGCTCCTCGTCGCCGCCGGGGGCGCCGACGACCTCGAAGGAGTTCTCGGTCCGGCGGAGCACGGCGGTGTCGAAGGTGCCGCCGCCGAGGTCGTAGACGGCGACGTGCTCGCCGACGGCGAGGCGCTCGCTGGCGAAGTGCATCGCCGCGGCGACCGGCTCGGGGATGAAGACCGGGGATTCGAACCCGGCGATCCGGGCGGCCTCGCGGAGCTTGTCGAGGCGGGGGCGGCTCCAGCGGGCGGGGAAGGTCAGGCGGACCTCGGCCGGAGGCTCGCCGCCGCGTGTCCGAAGCGCCTCCTCGTGGACCTTGCGGAGAATCGATCCGATCACGTCGGTGACGCGGAGCTCCTTCTCGCCGAGGCGCATGAACTCGTCGCCCATGCGGCGCTTGGGGGTCCGCTCGAGGCACCAGGGGGCGAGGCTCGAGAGGTCGTCGGCCTCCTCGCCGAGCACCAGCCGGCCGGACCGATCGGATCCGGTGCCCTCGCGCCAGAACACGAGCGATGGCATCCGCGAGGCGCCGTCGATCTCGAGGCGCTGGACCGAGTCGCCCACCCGCATCGCGGCGGCGGTGGACGTGGTCCCAAAATCGATTGCCAGAATCCAGCCCGCCACTGGTGCTCCTCGTCGAACGCCGGGCTCCGAGTCTACCGCCGGACCCGACCGCCCGGAGCGGGTTCTCAGACCTGTAACCGCTCGGCGTCCTTGGCGAGCAGCTCGAACGATCGGGCGGCGGCGCGGGCGACGCGGCGCGCGGCCGGTGAGGCGCGGCTTCCGTTCTCGTACATCTTCCAGGCCTGGAAGGCGTCGAGCGCGGCCCGGCGCAGATCGGCGGGGTCGGTCTCGTCGTCGCCGAGCCCGAGCCGCCCGGTCTGGGTGCGCCCGGTGATCAGCCGGTCGATCGTGGCGAGGAGCTCGTCGGGTACGTCGAGCTCGTCGACCACGCAGCGCTCGAAGGCCCGGGTCAGCCCGAGGAGGTGCATCTCGGGCTCGAAGCGCACGGCTTCGACGTGGTCGCGGAGGAAGGCGAGCTGGGAGGAGGCGAACGAGAGCTCGTCGAGGCGCGTGAGCGCCCGGCCGGCCTTGAGGGCGTCGGCGCGCTGATGGAAGCCGTCGATCAGGCGGTCGACCTGGTCGATGCCCGAGAGCTCGCGCAGGCGCCGGGTCAGGCCGATCACCGTCAGCGGCTCGGCGTCGGCCAGCTCGAGGGCAACCTGGACGCCGGGCAGGCCGAGGACGTCGAGCAGGGCGGCGCGATCTCGGGCGTCGAGCGGCGCGTCGGCGTCGCGCAGCGCCGCCGGCGAGGCGAGGAGAGCTTCGCGCGCGGGGAGGTCGAGTTCGGCCAGCTGCTTGAGGGCGCCGACGTGCCGGTCGTCGAGCCGCCCGGTGTTCGCGGCCTCGGCCAGGGGCCCGATGAACGCGGCGACGGCGGCGACCCGGGACCCGAGGGCGGCGCTCGCGTCGTCGGCGGCGGCCTGGCCGGACCGGTCGAGGAGATCGACCTTGGTGAGGACGACGGCGGCGTTCAGGGCCGAGGTGCGGACCCCGGGGAGGGCTTCGTCGAGCAGCCGGGCGAGGGCGGCGGCGGCGGGATCGTCGGCCTCGTCGGCGGCCACCGCCACCAGGTAGGCGTCGGCGGTCTGCGGGGAGTCGGGGGCCGACGAGCGGGCGCGGGTCGGCGGGATGATCAGCGACAGGGTCTGGAGGGTGTCGACCGGGAGCCAGACCTCGAGCCGGGCGACCTGGCCGGCCAGGTCGGCGACGGCGTCGGGGAGCGAGCCGTCGGGGCGGAGGGCCCGCTCGCGGCGGGAGCCGTCTTCGAGGGTGGCCTCGACCCGCTCGGGCGCTCCGTAGGCGAGCGTGAGCGTGGCCGCGAGCGGCGCGTCGTCGGCCCGGGCCAGGCGCCGGCCGATCAGCGCGTTGACCAGCGCGCGCCGGCCGCTGTCCTCGAGTCCGACGATGGCCAGGCGCAGGGGAGCGGTCAGCTCGGCGCGGACCTCGTCGAGCGCCGCCCGGGCGGCGCCGTCGGCGATCAGGCCGGCGACGGTGTCGCAGAGCTTGAGGACCCGGTGGGAGAGGCCGCTCGAGAGGGGCTTCGGCTCGAAGGGCTTGCGCCGCTTGGCGAAGGCCGGCGCCGCGCCGGGTGCCGAGTCGGCGGGCAGGCCGCCGGCGCCGGGGGTGAGCGCCGCGCGAGCCCCGCGGGCGAGCTCGCCGGCCGAGGCGAACCGGTCTGTCGGCTCGAGCGCGGTGGCGCGGGCGACGACGGAGGCCAGGGCGGCGGAGACGCCGTCGATGCTGGTCAGCCGGAGGCGCTCGGTGCCGCCGAGGAGGTCCCAGAGGACGCAGCCGAGCGAGTAGACGTCGCCGGTGACGGCATCCTCGGCCCCGCGGTTGCGCTCGGGGGGCATGTAGCGGGCGGTCCCGAGGATCTGGCCGCGCTCGGTGAGGTCGTCGTCGTCGGGTCCCTTGGCGAGGCCGAAGTCGGTGAGGAAGACGCGACCGCTGGCGGCGTCGATGAGGACGTTGCCGGGCTTGATGTCGCGGTGGACGAGCCCGCGCTCGTGGGCGGCGTCGAGGGCGGAGGCGACCTGCTCGATGACCTCGACCGCCCGCTCGGGCTCGAGGCGGCCGCGTGCGAGGAGGGCCTCCTTGAGGCTGCCGCCGCCGACGAAGCGCATGACGATGTAGAGGACGCCGGCCGACTCGCCGGCGGCGTAGATCGGGATGACGTTGGCGTGGTCGATTGCCGAGGCGAGCTTCCACTCGCGCTCGAAGCGGGCGCGGAAGGCGGGGTCGTCGACGAGATCGCGGGACATCACCTTGAGGGCGACGGTCCGGTCGAGCTTGAGCTGGGTGGCGCGGTAGACCATGGCCATGCCGCCCTCGCCGGCGATCTCCTCGAGCAGGCAGTCGCCGAGCACGGAGCCGACGCCGATCTCGGGCATCACCGAGTGGGTCTTCGACGGCTGCCCGGCGGCGGCGCGGGCGGCGCGGCCGAGCTCGCCGGCCGAGGCGTAGCGTTCGGCGGGGTCCATGGCGAGCGCGCGGGCGATCACCCCGTCGAAGGCCGGGGGGATCCCGGGGACGACCTGGGTCACGGGAGGCGGCGGGCCCTCGAGCTTGGCGACGATCCGGGCGAGGTCGTGCTCGGCGGGGAACGGGACCTGTCCGGTGAGGGCCTTGAACAGGGTCACGCCGAGGGCATAGATGTCAGCCAGGGCGTCGACGGGCTCGCCGCGGGCCTGCTCGGGGGCCATGTAGTCGACGGTGCCGAGCAGCGTCCCGACGCCGGTCGCCATCGACTGTGAGGAGACGTGCTTGGCGAGGCCGAAGTCGGTCAGGTAGGCGTGGTGGTCGCCGTCGCGCCCGGCGATCAGGATGTTCGCCGGCTTGACGTCGCGGTGGACGAGGCCTTGGGCGTGGGCGGCGTCGAGCGCCGAGGCGACCTGGGAGATCAGCTGGGCGGCGAGCTTGGGCTCGAGGCGGCCGCGGCGGGCTATGAGATCGGCGAGGTTGGTCCCCTCGATGTAGCGCATGGCGATGAAGAGCTGGCCATCGGGGCCCTCACCGGAGGCGTAGAGGGTGACGACGTGGGGGTGCTCGATCGAGGCGGCGATCACCGTCTCGCGCTCGAAGCGGTCGCGGAAGCCGCGGTCTGAGACGAGGGTGTCGGCGATGACCTTGACCGCCTCGACGCGCTTGAGGCGGGTGTTCCAGGCGCGGTAGACGACGCCCATGCCGCCGACGCCGACGACGGCGTCGATCCGCCGGTCGGCGATGACGGTTCCGATCTGGACGCCGGTGGTGGGCACCGCGCAAGCTTAGAAGCCCCGAGGGTGCGGCGGACGCCGGCGCCGCGGCGGGCGGGCCGTGCTACGCGGACTGGGTTTGGTCCCTTGAAGTGACCCTAGAGGCAGCGCGCTCGACCAGCCTGGCGGCGGATCGCAGCCTGGAGGGTACCGCGCTCATGCCGATTCGCGGGTAATTCGAAGCCGACGCGGGGACTCGAACCCCGGACCCCTTCATTACGAGTGAAGTGCTCTACCAGCTGAGCTACGTCG